>VXML01000017.1 GCA_009841115.1 Gemmatimonadota bacterium
CATAACCGAAACCGAAACCATAACCGAAACCGAAACCATAACCGAAACCGAAACCTACATCGGAACAAACTTAGACCCCTTCGAGTATGCCAAGCCGATTTCTGCGGACGATTCGCCAGAACCGTTTAACATTACCCTTCTCTGGGAAGTTGATTATCCCTCTCATTTCGTCCAAGCTGTAGAAAATGCGGCCCGAAAGTGGGAAACGATCATAACTGAAGGGCTACAAGATAGCCGTGTTACTCGTCTTGAATTAGTGCCCGGTTGGGATTATATCGCTTCCCCTATTGATGACCTTTTTGTTGATGACATAGTGATTGTGCTTCGGCTTGGTGAACGGACACCGCCCAATTCTTGGGTAGGGGTAGTGGCGTCGTATGAAGGAGTAATACGGACGAAACCACTTTTTACCCAAGATGTAGGTTTGCCACTTGTGCGTTTTATCTACTTGCCCAATAATGCCCCTCTATTCGAGAAACAAGCTAACAAATGGGATGCGGCCATAATGACAAGTATTGCGATACACGAAATAGGGCATTGTCTTGGACTAGCGCCCCCTAGCAATGAAGAAAGTTTCCCAAGCATGTACGCGGTTTGGGAAGCGGCAGCACCCCCACAATTGGCGGATTATGTGCCCTCTGATGGGAGCCATTGGATAGTGGAACACCCCTCCAATTTGAGCGAGTACGGGGTATGGACAAATTCTATAATGGGATCTAGGCTTACTTGGTGGCAACAATATTTACTTGGACATGTTGACAGCCCCTACCCGCCCGATCTCTCCGAGTGGGTGGGTGGATCGATAACAACCCTTGATGCCGCTGCGCTGGCAGATTTCGGGTACACGGTTGATATGTCTGCCGCCCGGCCTTTACTCGTCGTGATTAAGGATCCGAAAACGGTACCCCGAGAACAGCCGCGAGACTACCCGCCGTATCCTTACGGCAGCGGCAAGGCTGTTGTCCCGCACTGGCATCAGCATTTAGCTGATGATCTTAACGGTCACGGCGCAGGACATCATTAACCTAACTAAGAAAGACCTCAACGCGATTCGGGGCATTGTGAAAGAGGAAGTTCAGGGCGTCGTTCGGGAGTAAATCAAGACGGCCATCGACGAACTAACCGACAAGATGGACAACCGATTTGCTGCCTTAGCCTTGAGAGTAAATCAGATTGATGAGCGACTAGAGCGCACCCAGCAAAAAGTCTCGCAAATCGACGAACGACTAGAGCGTACGCTTGGAAGAGAGCTAGTCCCATAAGTAGGGATGGGGATAGTCGAGCCGAGGGATGTAGATTTCAAACTGAGACACTACCCTCATGCTTGCCCGCACAAACGACGATGCCGTTGTTAGCACGCCATGGATCGCATTCTACTGGTAGGCAGCGGCTTCATCCTTCCGGCTCAGTCGGCTTCTGCAGGTTCAATTACTTCGATGCCCGCCTCGCGCAAGGATTGCGCCCGATAGCTATAAATATCTGCAGTGGCGAGTAGGACCCGCGCCGGAGCCACTCCAGTAGCCTCGGTGTATAGGCGACGTTTGCGCTCCAGCCGCTCTTGGATGGTGGCCCCCACACTAGCGGCGATTTCGACGAGGACGTGCTGATCGGCATCGACAATGACCACGTCGAATTGTTCGCCGGCAATGACGCGCTCCTCGACCTTGGCACCAAAAGATTCCTCCAACAGGGCCGCCATAGTGCGCCGAAACACGCTCTCGTTGCGGATACCTCAGCGCGAACCCAGTCGGTCAATGGCTTGCGAAACTTCATCAAAGCGTTGATCTACTTCCTTGCGAAACACATCTATACGTGCATCGACTTGCTCAAAGCGTTGGTTCATCTCGGTCCGCAACTCCCGCAGTTCCTTCAGCACCACGGCCACTTCTTCGCGGCGGGCAAACGCACCCAAGAACCCTTGGTAAATCAGCGGCTCAAGGTCCGGGCGGCGGTCCAGCAAGTCGGGGAGTTGCCGATTGAACAAGTCGATCAGTTCTTCATCACTAAAGGTTCTCATCGCCCTTGCGCCTTTTTCTTTTTACCCAAATCAGTTCAGAGAGCGTCTGCAAGCCCCTATATTTGAGAGTCGCAAGGTTGAAACACATTGTCAAGATGGAGGGAAGTTCTAGCAAATCATGGATCGCATTCTTATGGTAGGCTGCGGCGGCTTCATCGGAGCCGTGTTGCGCTACTTGGTCTCCTTGGGAACCCTGCGCCTGTTGGGCACCCCACTCTACGCCACCCTCGTGGTCAACGTAGTCGGCTGCCTAGCCATTGGCTTTTTGGGTGGCCTAGCCGAAGAGCGTCAGTACCTCAGCCCCCAACTCCGCCTATTCCTCTTCGTCGGCATCCTCGGCGGCTTCACCACCTTTTCATCCGTGGCCTACGAGACCGCTACCATACTGCGCGCAGGTCAAGTTCCAGCCGCCTTAGTCCACATTGGCCTGCAACTGTTGCTGGGTATTCCCGCCGTATTCGTCGGATATTGGGCAGCCCGCTAGCCGCCTAATCCGCGCAAGTGCGCCAAGCTCGCAGGTGCAGCTTCGAGCAAACTGGCTTGGCGATAGACCTTGACCGAGGCAAAACCCGCGTAGCCAATGGCGTCCAAGGTCGCGAGCACGGCCTTGAAGTCGAGGTGACCGCTGCCCAGCACGCCGCCATTGCTCTCGCACAAGTGGACGTGTCGCAGCGCGTCGCCGCAGTCGAAAATGGGCTGGGTCAACGACTTTTCTTCAATGTTCATGTGAATCGTATCGACCATCGGCCTAAAAGCCGACACGCCAATGCGCTCAATCAGGGCGCGCACCTCACCGACGGAATTGTTAAACCCCACTTGCAAGTGATTGATCGGCTCGACGACTAAGTCCACGCCAGCGTCTTGCGCGGCCAAACCCACTTCGCGCAGACCAGCCGCAATGCGCTCGTTGGCCACCTCGACATCCGGCTCGTCTTCGCGCAAGCCCTGCAAAAGCCCGACGACGAGAATGGCGTTAAAACGCTGGGCAATCGGCAGGTACTCCCGCAGCCTAGCGACGGCACCGGCGCGTCGGCTTGGATCAGCCACACTCAAGCACAGTCCCTCGGCATAGGCAGCCCCGGTCAAAAACGACGGCACCACCAAGCCGCACGCCTCCACCGAGCGCTCAATCGCATCTAATTGACCGAGCACCGCAGGCGTCAGGTTCAACTCGACGCCCTCGTACCCGCAGTCCCGAATGAAGTCCAACCCAGCGGCGAAATCGCCCCCGAGATCCGCAAAGTCGATTACCATATAGCTGTAGCGCATCGCTGTCTCCAGGTGAGTAGAAAAGTGGCGGCCAGCCGCCGCTGTGTCTAAGTTACCTCATTCCATTTAGCCCCAACAGCGGAGCGCACGTGCGATACCGACGATTCGGCAAAACAAACTGGCAAGTCAGCGAAATCGCCATGGGTGGGTCTTGGTTTTACGGACGCCCGGAATACGGCCTCCTGCCAGTGGCACACGGAGTCGCCATGGTCGAGCGCGCCCTCGAATTGGGCATCAATTACTTCGACACGGCCCCGCTCTACGGCCAAGGCCGCAGCGAAAAGGTCCTCGGCCACGCCCTCAAAGGCGTTGACGCGCCCTATTATCTGGCGACCAAGGTAGGCTATTATCCCGCGCCCTTCGACTACACCCGCGACACCGTGTGGCGAGGGTTTGAAGCCAGCCTCCTGCGCTTGCAGCGCGACTCGGTCGATCTGTTGCAACTCCACGAAGCCGAGCAGGCGGGCTGGGAGGGCATCTTCGGCCGGGAGCGCGCCCTAGAGGCCATGCTCGAAATCCGCGACCAAGGACTCGCACAACACATCGGCCTGACCGGTTCAGACCTCGTGCTAATGCGCGATGTCCTCGCCGAGACCGACGCCTTCGTCTCGGTGATCACCTTTCTCAAATACGACCTGCTGGTGCAGACGGCCAAGGAAATCCTCCTGCCCACCGCGGCCGGCCGCGACGTCGCCATCATCCTCGCCTCGCCGCTGCACGCCGGCCTGCTCGGCTCCAAGCGCGACGCTTGGAAGGAGGTCGGCCGCTTTGCCGAACTCTATCCCAAACTCGAAAAAGTCGAAGCCCTGCTCGCCGACGAACCCGGCGACATGCCCGACCACGGCCTGCGCTACTTGCTGTCAGATCCCCAAGTCTCCGTGCTGCTCACCGGCGCTGCAACGCTAGACGAACTCGAAGTCTCCACGGCTGTTTCCGACGGCCGCTACCTATCACCCGAACTCATCGCCCGCATCGAAGCACTCACCCCTTGAGAAGGAATAGCACATGAAACCTGTCCGCGTCGGCTGCATCGGCCTCGGTTGGATCACCCAAAGGGCACACCTCCCGGCGTTAGCTGCCCTCGCCGAGGAAGGCCAAGTCGTCTTCCAAGCATTCTGCGACAAAAGCGACGAAACCCTCCAGGAACAAGCGGCCATCTACAAGCCTCACTCGACCTATACGGATCACCACCAGATGTTCGCAGAGCAGGAACTCGACGCCGTGTACCTGTGCATTCCACCGACGGCACACACCGACGAAGTACTCATCGCCGCAGACCAAGGCGTCGCCCTGTTCGTCGAAAAGCCGCAGACCCTCGACCTAGGGCAAGTCGCCGAATTCAACGCCGCAATAGAAAAAGCCGGCATCGTATCCCAGGTCGGTTTCGTCTCTCGCTACGAGCCTTCTTCCGCGCCGACCTTGGAGCTATTGCAGCAGCGCACGCCGCGCCACGCCCAAATCCAAAACTTCTACAGCGGTCAGCCGATCCGCTATTGGACCAGCCGCTACGAACTCTGCGGCGGCTCCTTCGTCGAAAACACCATCCACAGCGTCGATCTGTTGCGCTACTTGCTCGGCGACATCGAGGCAGTCTCGGCCTTCTACGTCGAATCCCTGCCCGACGAGCGCATCGAGCCGATGAACCTGCCCCACGTGTACAACGTCAACTACCGCTTCAAGGGACGTATAACCGCCAACGCCAGCGTCTCGCGGGTAATGAGCAACGTCGCTTACTCCAAGCGCGAAATCCTCGTCATCAGCGACGACTCGATCATCGAATGGAGTCCACAAAAAGTGACGGAAAACGGCGAGGTAGTGTGGGAGGCCAAAGAAGAACCGCAATCTCGCGGTGCTTTCTTCACCCAAGCCCGCGCCTTTATCGCCGCGGTTCAAGCCGGCGACCCTTCCATGACACGCAGTCCATACGTCCCTTCCCTCAACAGCCTAGCCGCCGTCTTAGGAGCCAATGCCTCGGCCGAAAGCGGCGGCGAATTGGTCCTCCTCAACGATCTCACCCAAGGATAGATCTCCATGCAGCCCCAACTCACGCCCTTTCTCGACTGGTACGGCATCTGGCCTTCCCATCGCAAGCTCGAAGACGACGGCACCGTCTGGTCCCAGGATCCGCCCCAAGGCATTGAACTCGCGCCCGAACTGGCGCGCAAATCCGAGGTCTTCTTCCACAAGGAGCGCCCTTGGGAACAAGGAGCCAATCTCCACACCAACGCCATGCTGCACGACGGAGGGCGCTACCGCCTCTGGTACGGCGTGCAACGCTTGGACGACATCACGCGCTCGTATGTCTGCTATGCCGAAAGCGACGACGGCTTTACTTGGCAGCGGCCGGAGTTGGGCTTGTGCGAGTACGAAGGCTCTACCCGCAATAACATCATCTGCGCGGGCCGCGACCATCCCCTCGGCTGGGTGTTCATCGACCCCAGCGCCCCGGCGGCCGAGCGCTACAAAGCCGTCGGCCCAGGAGCGAACTACTTCCGCAACGGCCAGCCCGACCCGGAAATGGACTCCGCACGCTACAAAGCCCTGCTCGCAGCCCGCGACTTGGGCGATGTGTCGGCCGGGGAAAAGGCCCAGGGGATTGAGATCCGGCAGCAACTCCTCGGCGCGACCTCTCCCGACGGCATCCACTGGCACAACCTCAGCGCACCTGTCTTCGACGCCGGCGCAACCCAGCTAGACACCCACAACCTCTGCGTGTACGATCCCCACCAAGAGCAATACGTGGCGTACCTGCGCGGCCATATCGACCGCCGGCGCTTGGTTCGCCGCGCCTCAGGTCCGCAATTTGAATCGCTGGCCGACCCGCACCCCTGCCTCCTGCCCGACCCCTTGGACGCGCTTGACGACGACATCTACAATCCCTGCTACACGCCGTATCCCGGCACGCAGCCGCGCTACCTGATGTTTCCGTCGATATACCATCGAATCGCCTCTACGGTCGATGTCCAGCTCGCGGTCAGCCGCGATAA
The DNA here is from genome assembly GCA_009841115.1 of Gemmatimonadota bacterium. GTDB lineage: Bacteria > Latescibacterota > UBA2968 > UBA8231 > UBA8231. The sequence goes on from VXML01000017.1 coordinate 6,274, forward strand.
CCACCAATGGATCCGGCCCTTTCGCCAGCCCATCATCGACCGAGCCTATGAAGGGGGAACGTACGGCCAACTCTACGCCAGCCCGAATCTCATCGCCGCCAACGGCACTTGGCGGCTGCCTTTTAGGGGTTATCAACGCCGCCACGACTTCCTCCGCCGCGGCGCTGAGTCGTACCCCGAGGATGGGGAATTTCGCTGGGCCTGCTGGGAACCGGATCGGCTCGCGGGAATAGAGGCCAAAGGCGAGGGGCGAGTCACGCTCATCGAGCGACCGTGCTCCGGGCGCGAGTTGCTGCTCAACTTTCGCACGGCTCCAGACGGCTGGATCAAGGCCGAAATCGTCCAGACCATTCACACGCCACCCCAACCCGTAGAAGCTTACCCCGGCTTTTCACTCGCCGAGGCCGAACCCCTCACGGGAGATTCCATCGCTGAGGCCGCGCGCTGGCGGGGCCAAACCGACCTATCAACCCTCGCAGGCGAAAACGTCGGCCTCCGCTTTCACCTATACAAAGCCAAGCTGTTTTCAGTATCTATTTGAGGCGACCCGCGAAAACCTCGGCAAACCGCTCCTCGGCAATGCCGCCCAAGCGTTGCGCCATGCGCTCAAATGCGTCGCGGCGATAGTCCCATTGGCCCCACCGCGCCACCTGCTCCAGCCAGTCGCACAAGTGGATCGTCACTAGGTCGTTGAAGTCCTGCTCGTTCATCTCGATAGAATCGCCGGTTAGACGGTCTTGGATCACGTAGGGAGCACCGTGCTGCTCCACGGCGTCGTCGAAGGTATCGCGCACCATCGCGCAATTGACGTACGCCAAGTATTCGGCCCGCTCGCCGATGAGTGCCCGCACGTCAGCGCGGCGCTCGACAGGCAGGGTAAAATCTTGGAAAATCTCAGTGCCGTATATAGAGTGAAAGAGCGCGGCGCGGCACATCACATCGTCGCCTCCCCACTTCTTCATATCGCCGTGCACGCCAATGCAGTGGGCCAAGTACGTCTTGTTGGTATGCCCCACGTCGGCAGCGCCAATTTCCCTGAAAAATCCAGTCAAATCCTTAAAACTAGCAGCCATAGCACAGTCCTATGCGTTTGAGGATTGAAGCGGCCGGTCGGCAATCGGAAGGTGGAGCAGCGCAGCCACCACGCCGAGGGCTATCGCCAGCCACCAGACCGAATCGTACGACCCAGTCGAATCATAGAGCAGGCCAGCTAACCAGACGCCCAAGAAACTACCGGCCTGATGACTGAAAAAGACAATCCCGTACAGCGTTGACAAGTAGCGCGCCCCGAATATCTGCGCCACCGTCCCGCTGGTCAACGGCACAGTCGCCAGCCACAAGAAGCCGATTAGGCCGCCGAAGAGCAGAGCGGAAAAGCTGGTCAAAGGGACGAAGAGAAACAAGCCGATGACCACGGCGCGGCTGAAGTAGAGCGCACTCAACAAATACTTCTTGCGGTAGCGGTCGCCCAGCCAGCCGAACAAAGACGAGCCGAAGATGTTGCACAGGCCAATCAGCGACAACGCCGTGGCCCCGATCATGCGCGACAGGCCACCGTCGGTGAGGAACGACGGCAGGTGCGTGGCGATAAAGGCGACGTGGAAGCCGCAGACGAAAAACCCCGCGTTGAGCAGCCAATAGCCCGAATGGCCCCGCGCCCTGAGCAGCGCTTGCAGCAGCGTGCCCTCGCCGTGCGGCCGGGCCGCATGTGTGCTAGGATGCCGCGGAAAGCCAAAGGCCAACAGCACAACCCAGCCGATTAGGGCTGCGCTGACTACAAAGGATGCCTGCCAACCCGCGTGGACAATCACCCACTGCAACCCTGGCACCAAGGCAAAGGTCCCAAACGAACCGGCCGCGGTGACGATGCCAAACACCGTGCTGCGATTTGCCGGATGGACGACGCGGGCGACGGCCCCCAGCACGACCACATACGTCGTACTACCGAGCCCCAACCCGATGATGAGACCCAGCGTCAGATACAAACCGAGCGGACCGCTGCTAGCCGGCACCAACAGGCACCCGGCCGCATAGAGCAGCGCGCCTCCCAGCACGACCCACCGCGCCCCATAGCGGTCGGCAACTATTCCGAACAGTGGCAGGCCGAAGACCACGTTTTGCAGCGCTATAGCTAGGCTAAATACTTCGCGCCCCAAATCCAAGCTGTCGCTAATCGGCTGTAGAAAGAGGCCAAACGACTGGCGGATCCCCATGCTGGCGAGGACCGTCAACGCACTGAAGAGCACGATGATCGTCGTCTGGCGTTGGGGAGTGGGCATGGGGAAATGCGGGCTGGGTGGATTGATGGGGTGGGTAGTATAGCTTCTTGTCGCGCCCTGAGCAATCGCCGATTATCTCCCGACCTTACCCACCGCTTCAACGAGAGAATAACGGAGAGGCTGGCGAGACTGGACCCCGCATCGTTAATTTAGCCTGAAAGTGGAATAGTGGATTTCGGAAAGCGAGTTTGAGCATGGTCACTCAACAACAGACCGCTGAATTCAGTGGCGAAACGGTCCGCAACGTCGCCGGAACATTGATCTGGTTGGCGCGGCCTTCTAAACAATCGGAAGCGCTAAGCCGGAACTGGCTCGTACACCTGCCTAAGAACCAGAACAGGGGCGAATTGCAAAGCGCTATAAAGGTATTGGCCGAGAATTTTCGCAAACGCCACGATGCCGTAGTTGATGTCTGCACCGCCTTTCAGGAGCGATTCCAGAAAGCGGCTGAAGATTTTCCTCCAGGCCGTGAAATGGACCCTGACGATATCGCAGTACCCGAGTTGGAGAAAAGCGAGGAATACTTCCGCAAGGAAAGAAAAGAACTGCGCGATGTCCGGGACGCCTTGCAGCGGACAGGGGGCGTAGAAGCATATGGAGCCGAGGTCTTCGCAGCATTGGAACGTCTAGACAAGCTGTTTGAATATCTCGTTGCGTCGCTTCAAGAGCTTCGCTGGGCCATAATGATCCACGACGGGGCACTCGCTCCAAGCACGGGCGGAACATGCGCCAGCGGCTCAGAATTCATGGCGTCAATGGAAAATCCATAGGCCATGCCCCCACGACAGGTGCGGATTACCGGATTTGAAACGCCGAGCCGCAAGTTCGCCAAAATGGCCAATCGTCTAGATCAACGGATGCAAGAGGAATTGGCACGAGTTATCGACGAACTATGCGCTGGCGAGTTGACTCCCGGGCGGAACCTGGAGCAACTGCGGATCGGCAATCGTCTATACTCAGTGCGTTTGAGTCGCAATTTCCGCTTCGTCTTCATGGTGATGGAGAACGGTATGGGTCGGGCAATAGCTGTCGGACCTCACGACAGCGCTTACGAAGCAGCGGAACGAGCGCGACGGTGAAATTATCTACAAATCGAATTGCCACTCATCCCGGTGCGTTTCTTCTGGAGCAGATCGAGGGGCTACCTCAAAACCCTCGTCCGCAAGTGAGCCGACCAAACGGCGGCATCTCGTCAGTTGGGTTTTATGGCCGGACAGATCAAAGTCCCCGACGACTTCGACAGCATGGGCAAGCCGGAGATCGAAAAAATGTTCGGGGGAAACACATGACTTTATTACGGAAGAGGTCTAGAGTATGAGGTTCATAGTATTAATCGTTACTGCAATCGGGATCGCAACCCCGGTCCTTGGCGGCTCGCACGATGACGAAGAAGAGACGATTATTATCAGGACGACGGTGCGGGCGGATTCCCTGCTAAAGCAAGGCCAATCCGAGAAGGCGCTAGCAGAATACGTAAAGGTTAAGGAGGCGTGTTTCGACTATGTGAGGGCACGGGTATTAGCGAATACTCACAATGGCGGAGCCAACTTTGTTCTTCCTTCTCTTTTCCGTCCCCAAGGAGATTATCGTACGGCGGCTGACCACCTGCAAAAATCGCTCGCTACAGATCCTGCACAGAAGCCGCTATTCACCATCTTGGAGACGGTAATGTCGGAGAATATCAAGCTCTACGACGATATTGCCTTCATCCTCGACAAAGTTGGGCTTTCTGCCGAAGCGCACGAGTATCGCGAGTTGGTTAAAGATCGTCGCTATTTTGCCGAGACACTAACAGCCGCACTCGAACCCCTGAGAGAAAAATCACTTAAAGAGACTATGGAGAGGCTGGAGAAACAATTAAAATCAGAATAACGATAATCCGGAGTTCTGATTTGTCTTTTTTTTCTGGTAGTGCGGCAGCCTACGCGCACGTTGGGCTTCGCCCCTGACAACTTTATCCGAGAGATATCTAGATGGGTGAGATAGAATTACATACAGGTTCTCTTACAGATTTGTATATGATTGATTTCCAAAAAGGACTGACTAGTCAATTAATAAATATAATCGATGAGAGAATTGATAAATTATACGATCTAATAGAGAATAGTCATATAGACGAGAGCATTTTTGAGAGCATAGAGCACATTGTAGGACTTGGTTTTGTTGTGCTTCAACAATATATAACAGTAGTGCGTGGGGATTTGAAAAAAGAGAAAAAAGATGCGCTGTCAAAGGAGCCGAAACACGAAAATGGTAATACTTTCGCGAAAATAGTTGATGCCTCGGCCGATTACTGGAAGCATAATGGTGAATGGCCATTAGATACAGATCGTAATCGTAAAGGTAAAGAAGATATCGAGGCTATTTTTGAGACGATTTCTATTAATAGTCCTATTTCTGTCAATGATGACTATCCATTGGGTAATATATTATTTGAGTTGTCGCGTACTGAGAAAAAACAGTTTAATGCCGTTTTCAAGAAAATACAAGAATGGCGGAATGAACTAAATCGATAATCTAACTACGCAATAACCGTTTTAATAAGAGAAGCACTTCTAGGAGAAGTCAACATGACCGCGACCGCACAAGAAGTCTTTACCGAAACCGTTCGTGCCCTACCACCGAGCGAGCAGTTTCGTCTCGCAGCACTCATTTTACAAGAGCTGGCACAGTCCGAAGTGGTTGTTGTGGAACGAAGTGACACCTGGAGCGAACAAGATCAAAGCGACTTAACCGCCGTCGCCTTACAGTATGCGGCGAAACTCTACCCGGAGGAAGAAGATCTTGTTTAATCCGGGCGACATAGTGGTGCTTGACTTCCCTGGTGTAACGGGGATCAAACGCCGGCCGACATTAGTCATCTCCTCTCCAGTTTATCATGCCTCGCGGCCCGATGTGGTCGTCGGCCTGATTACGAGCCAGACTGCAACTCTTGGTCCTACGGATTACGTATTGCAGGATTGGTCGCAGGCTGGTTTGCGGATACCCTCAGTTTTTCGCAGTTTTTTCGCCACTTTGCCGCCTGCCACTCACCCTGAGCTTGTCGGCCATCTGTCGGATCGCGATTGGCAGGAGGTATGTGCATGTGTTAGAACGGCTCTGGCTCCACTGACTTCCTCGGAGCCACCGGCAATCCCACCACAGTAATCCGCTATCTTATCCACGCAAAACCTCAAAGGAGCAAACCTCAATGACCGCACAAGCCCAACCCGTCGTCTTCGTCTCGCTCACCGGCGACGAAGCCATCAAGCTCTACGACCTCGACCCCCAATCGGGCGCGCTGGAACTGCGCGCCACCAGTCCGGCGCACGGCCCATCGGGCGCGCTCTTTTTGCACCCGTCGCGCCCCGTGCTCTACGACGGCCACGTCGGGGACTCAACCCTCGCCAGCTTCCACCTCGACACCGCATCGGGTGAGTTGACCCTGATCAACAAGGTGGACACCGGCCTCAACACCCCCGCTCACCTCATTACCGATCCCGCCGGTCGCTTTCTCCTTACCGCTTATTACACCGGTGGCGGCGTCACAGTCCACCGTTTGGACGACGACGGAGCCATCGGCGACCTCGTCCAGCGCATCGACACGGGCCCCAAGGCACACGCCATCCTGCTGACCGAGGACGAGCGCTTTGTCTTTGTGCCCCACGTCTACCCCAACAACAAGACCAGCCAGTTCCGCTTCGACGCCAGCACCGGCCAACTCTCGCCCAACGACCCGCCCGTGCTGGCTCCACCGGAAGGAGAGCCTGGCCCCCGGCACATCTGCTTCCGCCCGCTCGGCGATGTCGCGTACATCGTCAACGAGCAGGGCAACACAGTCACCGCCCACCGCTTCGACCCCGAGCGCGGCACCCTCTCCATCTTCCAAGACATTTCGACCCTGCCCGAGGACTATACCGAAGGCGGGCACACCGCCCACGTCGAAGTCCATCCCAACGGCCAGTGGTGCTACGCATCCAATCGCGGCCACGATAGCATCGTCGGCTATAATATCGACGCCGACGGCGCGCTCAGCCCGTTTGGGCACTACCCAGTGCCAGCCAGCCCGCGCTCGTTCAACATCGACCCAACCGGCACGTATCTGTACTGCGCTGGAGAAGCCGCCGACCGCATGACCTGTTACCAAGTCGATGCAACCAGCGGTGCCCTACAGCCCATCGCGGATTACGAAGTGGGCAGTCAGCCGTTTTGGGTCATGGTGACGACCCTTTAGTCCAGCCCAAGCGCTTCGTCAATGTCCTGCTGATAGGCCCGCACGGCCCCGCCCATAATCTCCTCCATGGACAGCGAACGCCCGGCGTGCGCCGACTCATAGGCCCCCACAATCGCCGCGACGGCCTGCATCCCGCCAAAACCATCCACTTCGGGTTGGCCGCCGGTGAGTATGGCTTGGGCAAAGTCGTGGTACTCAATGGCTAAGTGCCGGGAGTCGATCTCGTAGAAGGATGTTGCGGAAGGATCGTATTCTACGCCGTCGGCACCAAAGAGGCGCTCGGTGATCTCGTCGAGGTGAAAATCCGGCAGGAGCGAGAGGATTTCGCGGCCCTTTAGCTCCTTGCCTTCCAAGCGCAGCACTGCGGCCCGGCCATTGCGGTCGCCGGGAGCATAGAGCGCGCCCCAGCGGCCGTGAACGCTGCGCTCCCAACCCCGACCACCGCGGCCTGCCACCAACACGAGCTGCGCCAGCGCACCGGACTGCATCCTGTACAGCGCGACGACAGAATCCTCGCCTGTGGCCTCTACACTCTCGGGGTAGGTTTTGGCCCGCTCGCGGTAGGATTCGAGGGGGTGATCGTCGTACCCTTCTGGCCTGCGCCGCACCGGCTCGACGATGAAGCCGCCGCCGAAGACGTGCGCGTAGTCCCCCATGTAGTATTGGATGATGTCGCCGTAGTGGACGCCCATGTCCAAGCCAATGGCCCCCTTTTCCTTGAGATGGCGCCAAGGCGTAATGGTTATCCTGTCGCTGCCACCGGCTGACGCCTGTATCATCAAAAAGGGATCCCCTAACAGGCCGGACTCGACGATGGCCCGCGCCAAGCGGTTGGGCGGGTCGCGGCGGTAGTTTTCGGCCGTGGCCAGCACGGCATTGCCGGTGTGGGCGGCATCGATCATGGCTTGGCAGGCGCGCATGGTAATGCCGAGGGGCTTTTCCACCAGCGCGTGCTTGCCGGCTAACAGAGCTGGCACGGCCACTTGGTGGTGCACGGAGACATCGGTAACCACATCGACGGCTAGGATATCATCGCGCTTGAGCATCGAGTCCATATCCGTAAAAATCAGCGGCTCGCGCCCGAACAGCCGCTGTACCTCGCGGGCGGCAAACTCGGCGTTCGCTCGGTTCACGTCGCAGACAGCTACCAATTCTACATTGCCGATGCCGCTGTCTTCTAACACCTTATAGGCCAAGATGTGGCGATGGCCCATGCCGCCGCAGCCGACGACGCAAAGCGGTACTTTTTCCATAATAGGGTCTCCTGTTGTGTATGCGGAAAGTCGTGCGCGGCTGTGGGCATTGTCAAGGGGAAGGCAAAACTCGGGAGGAACATGTTGCTAAAGCGCTCTCCACCGACGATAAAGGGATGCACGCCCAAGGCCCTGATCGTCGGGCTACTCGGTGCCGTTTGCATCGGTCTCGGCTCGACCTACAACGATATGATCGTCAAGGGCTCCGGGCTGGCCGTGTGGAACCTGACCCCTGCGGCGATCTTTCTCTTTTTTGTGCTAGTCCTCCTCTTAAACCCGCTCTTACGGCTGCTGCACCCGTCCCTACCCTTGCAGCGCGGCGAACTGGCCGTGGCCTTCTTCCTCATCCTGCTGGCCAACACCCTGTCGAGCCGCGGCCTGCCCGCGCAACTCCTGCCGGTCATCACCGGGGCCTATTACTACGCCACACCGGAAAACGGTTGGGCCGAGATCGTCCAGCCCTATATGCCCGATTGGCCAGTGCCCCAAAGCCGCGACGCCATCTGGGGCTTTTACGAAGGCGATCCCACGGGGTCCGTGCCGTGGGCGATCTGGGCAGCACCGCTGCTCTACTGGGCCGTATTCGGCCTAGCTCTCTTCCTGGCGATGGTCTGCCTAATGGTGATCGTGCGGCGACAATGGGTAGAGCGCGAGCGCCTAGCCTATCCCATGGTCCAGCTTCCCTTAGCCATGATCGCCGACGACGGCCGCGGACGGACCATCAAACCCCTGTTCCGCAGTGGATTTATGTGGCTGGGCTTTTCTCTGCCCTTTGTCCTCGCCTCGATCAACGCCTTGCACAACTACTTTGTGGTCGTCCCTTCAGTCAGCCTCTCGCTCGACAGCATCCCGGTCTTTCGCGGCATGGCGTCCCTGAGGATGTACCTGAGCTTGTCGATGGTGGGCTTTTCCTACTTCGTGCCGCAAAACATCGCCTTGGGTCTGAGTTTTTTTCATCTCGTAAACGTGGTGCAGCGGGGCCTGCTCGGGGTGTTGGCTTGGGGAGGTAAGGATGAGACGATGGGAGCGTACAGCCAGTACACCGACCCAATCATCATCCACCAAGCCATGGGCGGCATGATCGTCTTGGTGCTGGGGTCGCTGTGGGTGGGCAGAAGGCACATCAGGGACGTGCTGCGCAAGGCTTTTCTCGGCGCACCGGACGTAACCGACGCGGATGAAATCATGTCCTACCGCGTCGCCGTGTGGGGAGCCATCATCAGCTTCCTGACGATGGGCGTCTGGCTCTGGCAATCGGGCATTCCGCTGCTCTTTGTTCCCCTGCTGCTCTTTGGTGCCTTCGTCGGATTCATGACCATCGCCCGCGTCGTCGCCCAAGGCGGGGTCGCGTCCATGTTTCCGCCGACCAACGGACCGGACTTCGTCGTCGCCAATGTCGGAGGCACCGTGTTGGGCACTAAGGGCATGGCCGGCATGGCCCTGAGCTATGCCTGGAGCGTAGATACCTTGATCCTAATGATGAGCGCCTGCGCCAATGGCCTCAAACTCGTCACCGAGATCACCCTGCCCCATCGCCGCCGCCTCTTTGGTGCCACGGTCGCGGTGATCGTCCTGACGCTCGGCTGCGTCGTTGTCTTGACCCTCTATCTGGGCTATGAGTACGGGGCCATCAATCTGTCGCGATTTTACTTCAACAACGTCGCGCAGTACCCCTATCGCTTTATGGAGAAGAGCATTCTCAATCCGTTCGAGCCGCGGCCGAGTACGTGGCTACACATCGGCACCGGCGCAGCTATCATGGGCGGACTGATGGCGGTCCAGTACCGGTTTCTGTGGTGGCCCTTCCACTCGCTGGGGTTTCCGGTCAGTTGCGTCTTTGGCAAGATGTGGTTCAGCGTCTTTATCGCCTGGCTCATCAAGAGCACAGTGCTCAAATACGGCGGCCTGACGCTCTTCAATCGCCTCAAGCCCTTCTTCTTGGGACTGGTTCTAGGCGAGGCCGTCGTAGCGGGGACGTGGGTACTCATCGACTATATAACCGGCATGCAAAACAATTATCTAGGCGGGATCGTGTTCCAGTAAAGTGCGCTTGAACGGCGCTGTTGAAACGGCTATCTTATCCGCCCAACCAAAGGCCAAACACTAGGATGACGCCCGAGCAACGCTACTTCTTCGATCTGACCGGCTACCTCCACTTGCGCGACGTGCTCAGCCCGGAGGAGCTCGCGCCCGCGCAAGCGGCAGCCGACCGCTACATCAACATGCCGCCCGAAGAGTGGCCGCCCGAATTGGGCGCAGACCTCGAGCGCAGTACTATCACCGGCTATCAGCACGGCTTTGCCTTTGACAAAAGCCTCGAAGTGCTCACCCGGCATCCGACGACTTGGCCGATCCTCATGGAACTCACCGACCGCCGGCCGCGCTTCACCGGCGGCACCCTCGGCTATAACCGCCACGGCCACGGCTTCCACTACCTGCACGCCGGATGGCAGCCGTCCAAACAGCCCGATGTGCGGCGCTATTACCTCGAAGACGGCAAGGTCCGCTGCACGGATTTTATTTTCTTTTTTTACCTGAGCGATGTCTTCCCTGGCGATGGCGGCCTCATCGTCTTGCCCGGCTCGCACAAGGCCCACTTCGACCGGCCCCGAGCAATGTTTTATCCAGGAGCCGAAGACGACGAGGACAGGGACTACGTCGCCGACACCGTGCCCCCGGGCGTCCACAATGTCTGTGCCCGCGCTGGCGATGTGGTCATCATGCCCGAGCACCTCACGCACGGCGCGCTCACCTGGAAGCCTCGCGACCGCGACCGCCGCTTCCTCATTCTGCGCCACACCGTCCAGCACATGATCACCCGTCAGCGCCGCCCCGTTCCAGACGCCATTCGCCAGCGGCTCGACCCTGAGACGATTGATCTGATCGAATTGGCCCCGTACTTCGAATACAAAGACATCGTCAAAAAACGCGAAAACATCGCCTAGCTCGTGCTGAGTTACAGAGGTTGACGGGGCCACCCCGTGGGTTTGATTGTATAGGTAAATCAAAGCGAAGAGACAGCCATGTGGAATAGGCGATTCACTGTGCACTTAGATTGCCTTGAAATCTCCTCTCATCTCTCTAAAGAATCTTTTGAAGACAATCTTGGAGGTTAAATAATGGGAATTTTTGAGCATTCTATTTTTATGCCTATTATAGCATCTTTAATGTTTACAGTATCTTTGTTTAGTTTTCTTGTTGTATTTCATTATTCGAGAAAGAATTTTAGATTAAATCACTCTCCTTATTTGGTTCTTTTGGAGAAGAATAGACAATTGGTCATTAAGAATATTGGTAAAGGTAGTTGTCATAACTTAAAAGGAGAAATAGTTTTGAATGGGAAGATTTTAGATTTCAATCAGACTGGGTTTGCGGTACCTGAGATTTTATCTGGAGAAGAGGTCAGTATTGATTATAAATCTAATCCGACCACTTGGCATTATTTTTTGGAAAGTTGTAGATTGAGTCTCTCTTATGAAACAGTTTTTGGAAAGGATCACGTTAAGAAGAAAAGAATTATTAGAGAGATAGATTGGATGCAAGTAGGTTCTGAAGGGGAATCGGAATTATCTCTAATGTTTTTAAAAGATTTAGAATCCGCTGCTAAAGATCCAGATCATTCTTAAAGTTAAATCTATATGCCTTCTATCTACCAAATAATAACCACCTATGATCTCTCTTTTTGTACAGTGATGGTAATTACCTGACACATTCCCTGCTGGGGTGTATGTTGTTCAGGCTGTTTTTTTCTCCACGGCTTCGCCCTTGTCCTGGGGTTTTGTTGTGAGTCCTTTTTTGAACGCCTGCAGTGGGGTCATGCCGTTCATGTTGCGGCCCTGATGCGGGCGCTTCTGGTTGTATTTGACCAGATAAGCATCCAAATCTTTCTGCATCTGGTCAACGGATTCATACCACGTTTTTCGTCCGACGATGCGGAAGTGTTCATCGAGGATGGTTCGGTGCAACCGCTCGACGAAGCCGTTGGTCTGGGGACTGTTGATCTTAGTGGTGCGGTGCTCGATCCCTTCTAGCTGTAGGAACAGTTCGTAGGGATGCCGATCTGGGCGACCACAGAATTCCCGGCCGTTGTCGGAGAGGATCGCCTGTATGGCAGCCCGATGTTTGTCAAAGGTGGGCAAGACGTGGTTGTTGAGCAATTGCACGGCGGTCACCGGCAGCTTGTTGGTATACAGCCGCGCCCAGGCATAGCGGCTGTGGCAGTCAATGGCCGCCTGCATGTAGACCCGTCCTACTCCTTTGAGGGTGCCCACGTAAAAGGTGTCGACGCCGAGTAGCTCGCCGGTATAGTGGGTCTGGATGTGGCGATCCCGGAACTCGGGACTGAATCGCTCTAGGAGTCGGATCTGCTGATCGCTCAACTTGACGCGCTGCTGTTGGGTGTGTTGCTCTAAGCGCAACAGGCGTTCATGTTTGGACAACAGATGATGCCGGCTCCACACGCCGCGCACCCCGCCGGCGCTGACCTGAACGCCTTGCAAGGCCAACTCTTGGGCAACGCGCAGGCAGCCCTGGGTGGGGTATTCCAAGCAGTGCGCCAAGATGGCCTGCTCCACTTCGGGGCTGACCCGGTTCGGATGCGGCCCTCGGGCACCTGGCAAGCGATCGATCAGGCCCTCCGCGCCATAGGTTTGGTAGTTGCGACGGATCTCGTAAAACTGTTGCCGAGAGTAGCCCATCAGCCGACAGGCTTTGCTTATGTTGTTCATTTCTTGCGCCAACTGTAGCAGAGAAAGCTTCCTTCTTGCTATCTTCTTGGTGGTGGTCATTACGGCCTCCTTGGGGTTGGAAGGTGCTTGGTCGTTCCTTCTTAAATACCCAAGCAGGGGCGGTCTTGACCACCGCTCAATTCAATGGACAACTGTCAGGTGAATACCATCACGGAACACTCTTTTTATTCTTTGCAGCTTCATTTTGCTTCTTCTAAATCTCTTTCTCTGAAGTATCGATTTCTGTGGTGGCCCTTCCACTCGCTGGGGTTTCCGGTCAGTTGCGTCTTCGGCAAGATGTGGTTCAGCGTCTTCATCGCCTAGTTCATCAAAAGCACAGTGCTCAAATACGGAGGACTGACGCTCTTCAATCGCCTCAAGCTCTTCTTCTTAGGACTGGTTCTAGGTAAGGCCGTCGTAGCGGAGACTTGGGTGCTCATCGACTATGTGACCGGAATGCAAAATAATTATCTAGGCGGGATCGTGTTCCAGTGAGATGCACTTGAACGGCGCTGTTGAAACGGCTATCTTATCCCTCCCAAACAAAAGCCCAACCCCATGATGACACCCGACCAACGTTACTACTTCGACTTAACCGGCTACCTCCACTTGCGCAACGTGCTCAGCCCAGAGGAACTCGCGCCCGCGCAAGCGGCAGCCGACCGCTATATCAACATGCCGCCCGAAGAGTGGCCGCCCGAATTCGGCGCGGATCTCGAGCGCCGCGACCTCACCGGCTATCAGCACGGCTTTGCCTTTGACAAAAGCCTCGAAGTGCTCACTCGGCATCCAACGACTTGGCCGATCCTCATGGAACTCACCGACTGTCGGCCGCGCCTCAACGGCGGCACCCTCGGCTACAACCGCCACGGCCACGGCTTCCACTACCTGCACGCCGGATGGCGACCGTCCAAACAGCCCGATGTGCGGCGCTATTACATCGAAGACGGCAAGGTCCGCTGCACGGACTTTATTTTCTTTTTTTACTTGAGCGATGTCTTCCCCGGCGATGGCGGCCTCATCATCTTGCCCGGCTCGCACAAGGCCCACTTTGCCCGGCCCCGAGCGATGTTTTATCCAGGAGCCGAAGACGACGAGGACAGGGACTACGTCGCCGACACCGTGCCCCCGGGCGTCCACAATGTCTGTGCCCGCGCTGGCGATGTGGTCATCATGCCCGAGCACCTCACGCACGGCGCGCTCACCTGGAAGCCTCGCGACCGCGACCGCCGCTTCCTCATTCTGCGCTACAACGTCCAGCACATGCTCACCGGCCAGCGCCGCCCTTTTCCAGACGCCATTCGCCAGCGACTCGACCCCGAGACCATTGACCTGATCGAATTGGCCCCGTACTTCGAATACAAAGACATCGTCAAAAAGCGCGAAAACATCGACTAAATCCCATGGCATCACAGCAAAACAGCGGGCAGTTGAGCTTCCGCGCCCACGTCCCAGTCTTCGACGCCAACATCGGCGTCGGCCACTGCCACGACCGACCCTCGCCGTTTGCCGATGTAGCCGGCTTGCGGGCGGAGATGCAGCGCCACGGCGTAGAGCGCGGCCTGATCTACCATCTCCAAGGCGAAACCCTCAGCGCGATTGAGGGCAACGAAGCCCTGCGCGCTTGGTGTGGCAACGGACTCGTCCCCCAATGGGTCGCCGGACCGAGTACAGACTCTTTGGTGCAACTGCGTGCGCTCCACGCCGCAGGCGAGGTCTCCAGCGTCCGCCTGCACAACACCGAGGCGAGCCGCGTCCCCTTTGCCGACTGGATCTACGGCGAGTTGCTCGCTTGGCTGGCGGCCGAGCGCATCCCCCTGTGGATCTCGCTGGCCGATACCCCAGTCGCCGAAGTCGTGGAGACCTTGCGCCGCTTCCCAGATTTACAAACAGTGCTCCTCGGCGCGCACTACGTGCATTCCCTCGCCTTGCGCCCTCTGCTCAGGGCACTGCCCCGTGCGTCGATGGAGCTAAGCCGCTTTGAGAATCTGGGCGGTGTCGAGTCCCTGATCGGCGAATTTGGCGTGGAGCGCTTCCTCTACGGGTCCTATTATCCGCGCTACGCCATGGGACCGATGCTCTTTTACCTGCACCACTTGGCCATTGACGACGACGCGCTCGCGGCTTTGACCGCGGGCAATCTAGAGCGCATTCTCGGAGGGAGCATATGATTATCGACTTTCACGGCCACGTGGGCCGCTGGGACTCCCTCGACATGGTCGATGATCCGGCCGAGATGTTGCGCGCCATGGATGCAGTGGGCATCGACAAAAGCTGCGTCTTCGACATCTTCCATCCCGACGGCAAACCCGGCAACGACCAGACCGCAGCTTTCGTCGCCCGCCACCCCGACCGCTTCATTGGCTTTGCCTATGTGTGCCCCACCTGCCCCGACACCGTGCAGCCCGAGTTGGAGCGGGCCATCGACGAACTCGGGTTCCGGGCGATTAAAATCTACCCGCCCTATACGCCCTTTCCACTCGACGATCCGGCTTGGGATCCAATCTACGGCTTTGCCGCTGAGCGCGGCCTCGCGGTCATTGCGCACACCGGCGGCGAGCCAACGGCCGCGCCCGCCCAGTTTGGCCGCGCAGCCGAGCGCTTCCCCAACGCCCGCTTCGTCGCCGGCCACTCCGGCAACATCGAGCCGTATCGCAGCCAAGCCATTGCCGCGGCCCAGCGCCTGCCCAACTACTTCCTCGAAACCTGCTCGACCTTCCGTACCCCAGGCGTCATTGAAGAGCTGGTGGCCAAGGCCGGGGCCGACCGCGTGCTCTTCGGCTCGGATACGCCCTTGATGGACCCCCGCCCACAGCTCGGCAAGATCATCACCGCAGCCATTAGCGACGACGACAAGCGCCTCATTCTCGGCGAGAACGCCCGCGGCCTGCTCGGGCTGTAAGACGCAAAAAGCCCGCCTGCCACAAGGGCAAGCGGGCTTTCTTTGCAAAGGGTGTGGAACCGGGTATTACTGCTGGTACTGGTACTTAATCCGGCCCCAACTCTGTGCCTCGACCGCAGTCGGCTCGCCCCAATCAATGGTGTCGTCCATCGGGGAGATCAGCAGGTCCTGCGAAGAGTGGCAACAACTCGTCGGGGTCGTCGCCCACATGCCGACGCGGTTGTCGGCGTCGCCGGCGCTGTCGTCCACGTCGCTGACGAAAATCGAGAAGCCGATCACCTCACCCGCGGTCAGATCGTGCTCAATCACCTGATCTTCCGTGATGTTCTCCTCGGTGGGCTTGGGATACGAATCAATGGCGATCGTGCGGAACTCGTAGATGTACGTGCTCTCGCCGTACTCCTCGCCCTCGAAGCTATAGGTGCAGTAGTACCAACGGCTGCCATTGGCCAACAGCGTCGGATTCTCGACGTCGGCGCTACTGACCGCAGCCGTTTGCAGGGCCGGGCCGAAATTGCCGTTGAGCGGCGGGAATGCGAACGAATACTTGTGGTGCGTCACCACGTCTTCGGGCTTGGGCAAGTAGTCGTGACGCGGATTGAACTCGATCTCAATGCTGTCGTCCCACCAATAGGAGCCTAAGTCCTGGCGGGTGATCGTGTGCTTGTTGTCGAAAATCCGCGTGGTCACGTACAGCTCGTTGCGCGAGTCATTCCAACCCAAAATGTGGCGGATCTGCATCGAAGCCGGATCCATGCCGCCGCGCGGCACGTCGTCGCCAGCAAAACCGTGCACCGAAAAGAGCTTCGAACTGGGAATGGCGTACACTTCGAGCGGTATAGCCGACCAATCGTCGTCAAATCCGTCGATGTTCGGCACATTCGCATCGGGGAACTGCACGGCGAGGAAGACCTCGCCTGGAGGTTCGTGTGCCCCGGCGGCTAGCGCAAAAGCCAATAGCGCGATTGCCGTCAGGCCACAGGTAAAAAGACGCTTCATAGCTCTACCTCCTTGGGTAGGTGGATGATGAAAAACTAAATCGCAAATGAACGAGCAATTTGCAAATTTAGTTAAATGACCCGTCAAATACAACTACTATTGCAAACCAGCGTATAGTGTAACAAATGTTTCGGTCGTCGTTTCGGCCTTGGCCTCCGCAAACGCCTTGCGCTCTACCACAAAACCGACCAACGCCTGGATCCGATAGCCCAAATAGGCCGACTCGGTCGCCAACTGCAAGGCCCAGCTCAGGGAGTCGAAATCCTCCGCATCGCGGTCGAAGTCGTTGAACAGCGCGTACTCGACGCCGGCTTGGAGCCGCGTGGCCTGCAAAAGCTGCGTTTCCAAAAGCAGCGAAAAAAGTTCCATCAGCGTCGTGCGCTCCTCTTGGTCAAACAGCGACCGGCTCTGCTGGCGCCACTCGCTCTTCCAGCGCGGCGATAGGGTCAGCCCGCGCCAAGTGCGGCGATAGCTGGCCTTGTTGATCAAGCCAAAGAAAAAGTCCGACGCATCGCGCTGCCGCTGCGCGAAGAACACCCCATTCAGCTTGCTCATCACCAACAGCGCGTCGCTCGTCAGGCTGTGGCCGACGAATAGCTGGTGGACCCAAGCATCGCGCGCCAGCAGCGGATCGACGATGTGTACGAGCTTGCCGCCGCGCAGCGTGTTGTCTGGCTGCCACTGCAAAATTGGATCGGGAATGTCGTCTTGTACCAACTGGCTCATCTCAAACAGCCGCACCCGACCCACCCGCGGCCACACCCGCTCGTACCCTAGCTGCAAATACGTGCTGTGGTTTTTGCGGTCCGCTGAAATCTGCTCCTCGCGCAAGGCCCCCACCCTGAGCTGCCAGTGCCGACTCAGGTCGATGCCCCCATAGACGTTGAAGCCTTGTTGATCGCGGCGATAGGGGTAGTCCGGCTCCGTGTCGTTTTCGTATAGATCGACCCAGAAGTTGTGGTTCATATCCACGCCGAAGAGAAACTCCGGCCGATCGACCAAGAAGCGGAGGAACGGCTCCTCGTAATCCGGAATGGAGTTGGCCTTGACCCGGTTGTCGTTTTGGTTGAAATCGGGCACTAAATCGTTGTTGAGGTCCCATCCGGGGAAGACCAAGCGGTCATCGACCAAAAAATCCGCGCGAAACCCATCTGGGAAGCGGTCTTGATCGTCGTTGTCTTCCACTAAGTCAAAGCGGTTGCCCTGCCGGGCGTAATCGAGGCCCGAGGTCGTGGTGACAAAAGACTGAGTGTTGTAGCGCGGGTCAATCGAATACACTTCCCCAAACAGCGACAGCCGCCCCAAGTGCTTGCTCAGGTTCGCCATCCACGCCGGCGCGCTGGGCCGGTCGCCAATTCCCGCCGAGGAAGTGTGCGTCTCCTCGGCGACGTTGGGATACTTGCGGAAATTCCAGTTCAGGTCGTATTCGCCGTATAGATCAAAGCCGAGCACATCTTCCATCTTGAGCGTGGCCCCGGCGATTGTCGTAGCCGTCGGTAGCCCGTAGTCAAAGCGGACCGTGCGCAGATTGGATATGTCCTGCACATTGCCCTCGGCCTGCGCCACCAGCAAGAAAACTGGGTCATCCACATCCGCCCCGAATACGTCGCCCAAGCTGATAGAGCGCTCGCCCGTCCAAGTGAACGAGCTCGATGGCCGACCGACCGTTACAAAGCCGCCGCCCTCTCCCAACTGCTGGTCCGAACTCATCCAGATCTGGTAGTCGTTGGCCAGCACGAGGCGAAATTCCACCGCCACAATCTCGGACTTATCGGCCGAAGCGCGGTTGACAAACGACGCGCTGTCAAAATCGTAGAGCAAGCTAATCTGCCCGTCGCCATCCGCGGTGAGAAACCCTTGCCGCTCTAAGCCGCCGCTAATCACCGGGCCAAAGCGGATGTCGCGGCCCGACTCCACCGTGCCGTCGCGGTAGGTGATAATCACGTCCGAGGCATCGGGGAAGAACGCGGCACCGCCAGTGCCATCTTCCGGCGAGTCATCCCGCAAAGCGATCGCGATCTGCGAGATGGTCGCGTTTTGCTGCTTGTTCAGCCCGCCTTTGTACAGAGTCTCTATTAGCTGATCCGACTCGCTGTTGGTCTGGTGGGCATTGACCGCGTGCAGACCCAACTCCACGAAATCCCCTAGCTGGGCCGTGAATCGTCCCCCCACGAGGGAAGTCGCGTCCGTAAAGCGGCTCTCTTCCACCTGCAAGCCGCGCGGGCCAGTGATCAGCGAGTGGAGAAAGGTCAGTTGGTATTTGTCGGTAGCGAGGTCGATCTGCATGCCGTTCAGGCGCGGCTTGGACAACGACAGCGGCGTCAAAGTCGTCCGCAGGTTGTTGCTCGCCGTCAGCGCGTAGTGATATTGACCCTTGTGATCGCCGGCAATGACCAACTCGTTGAACCACCGCGCAAACCGCTCGGTCTTGAACAAGGAGCTACCAGCTTCCTCGGGCCGCCGCTGCGCCGTATTGAAGATCAGCCACCCCTGGGTCAGGTAGTTCCCGTACAGATCGTAGAAGTAATCGCCCTCCAAGTCGATGTTCACATAGCGCTGATACGGCAGCCGCGCGCGGTTGGTGTACTCCCACTGCCGCCACGGGTATTCGGCGAACATCACCTGCGGCACGTACCAGCGCCGCATGGCCGGGTCTAGCGCGTCGAGGTACACCTCCGGGCTTTGCGCTACGTCCTGTCGCCATCCCAAGCGGCTACCGTAGGCTCCGTCGGCAAGGACGAGCAATGCGGCGCAGCAGGCAAACGTCCGCCAGAAGTTTACAGACAGCTTCTTACAGTGAATGGCCCTAGTCAAATCCATTTCTCCAGCCTAGTACGCCACACCCACCACACCGTTGGCCACTTCGCGGCCCTTATCGGTGTCCCAATCGAGCTGATAGAGGTACATGCCGGGCGGCACGAGTGCGCCTTCTTCATCGCGCCCATTCCAAGTTTGGGCAAAACTGCCGCTGCCGGTGTTATTCGCAATTTGGCGCACTATGCGACCGGACAGGTCGTATATCCGCAAGCGGATCTGCCGCAGGCTCTCCAAATCGCGCAATTCGTATGCGATCGCGACGTGGTCGTTGACGCCGTCGCCGTTGGGCGTAAAGGTCGCTGGCGTGGCCTGCACGCTGCTGATGAGGCCGCCGCCCATGGGCGTGCGCACCGATACTACGTCACCACTAAAGCGGAATGTCGCATTGCCCGGAGCGACCTGCTGCTTGAGCTCGGGTTCGGCGCTGTCGTACACCCAGCTTCTGAAGTCCGCGCCAAAGCGCAAGACCTTGGCGTCGAAAACCACCTCAATCCGCTTCTCATTGTCGCGCGGCCCTACCAAACGATCAAACGAGACGATTAGGCGGTCGTCCTCAATCTCGGGCGGGAAGCGGTCGCTGATCTCCTCGCCGTCAATGAGCACAGAATGGACCCGCTCGACCGGGATCTGGGTAAAAATCTCCAGCCGGTCAAATCCCAAGTCGCTGGCGCGCAAGACCGGGCGCACCACATAGGTAAAGGTCTCAGCCGCGAAGCTCTGCGTGGCGATCGGCCAGATCTCCCCAAGCACCTCTTGGGCCACTGGATCCTCGGAAAACAGCAGGGACATGTCGTCGATGCGCGGAGCCGCGTCGCCGCTGGCGAACAGGATGGCCTCTAGCTGGAAGTAGCGCGCCGGACTCGGCGAAAGCACGGGCGTACCGTCCTGCCACAAATCCGCTGGCAACTCGACCTGCCGCCGCCCAGCCGCGAACTCATAGGGCGCGGACCACGGGCTCCAATTTTCTAGGTCGTAGCCCAATTCCACGTCGTTCCACCGCCGACGGTCGAGCTGGGTCAGGTAGTCGTCGAGGGTCGATACTTCGAGGGTCCCGGTTGGGCCGATGGTCCGGTAGATGTTGGGCTGCGGCGTGTTGCCCGTGCGGGTGCGGAGCAAAAGCTGGGTTCCCTCGGGCACTTCGCCTTGCCAGCGAATTTTGCTCCAGGCGATCTCGCGGCCAAAATCCATGATCGGGGTGCGGTAGGTCGTCCGAGTCACAAAGCCCTCGCCATAGATTTCTAACTCGGCGATTTCCCAGTCGCGTTCGGGGTCAAGTGGACGGATGGCAATCCACTTGAGGTCGCGGGTGGGAAAGCGCAAATCCACCACCACGTCGAGGCTCTCGCGATTGCGCGCCAAGATGTCAAAGGCCGGATCGTTGGGCGCACCCAAGGCCGCGTCGATAACCATGTACCAACGCTTGCCGCGCTGGCTGCGGTCGAAGTTGCTGTCCCAAAACGGCCCGGTGTGGTCGGCCACGCCGATTTCGTACCACGCCAAGTAATTGTCCTCAAACCCAGGCCGGGGAAAGAAGCGGATGCGGTTGATGGGCAACTCGGCCCCCAAGTGCATGACGTTGTTTTTGACCACTCCGGGGTTGTTGCGGCCAGCCAAGCGCGGCGGCTCGGGCACCCGCACTAGCATGGCGGTCGTCGGATCGCCGTCGATGAGAAACTGCAAGGGTTGGGAATCGGTTACCAAGTGCGTATGGCCGTAAATGCTGGCCGTGTAAAAGTGTCCTCGGCGCTCCTTGAGCGACAGCGCCAGATTGTCGTTCGGGTCGATGTACACTGGGCGCAGGCCGCCGTCGGCAAAGTCGATCAACGTATCGACGCCCGCGGTGTTGAAGCGCACACTAACCTCTTCGGCGACCGCGCCAATGGTCACTTCCTCGACGATGCCGCCGTCGGCGTCGAGCAGCACGTACGCAGTCGTCTGCTCGGCGACCAGGGCTTGCCAAGAATTGCCGTCCGCGCCGCCGAGGCGGAACTCGCCGCGGCCCCACGCGCTGGCGCTCCAAGCCACAGCCAGCACGGCGCTCAGCCAAATCATTCGCTCTATTCGATTCAGCACGACGTCTCCTTTCGTTCAGTACGCCACGCCCAAGGGCCGCATCGTCTGCCCGCTGCGCGCATCCCCTTGCACCTCGATCCGTACCAAGTAGATGCCGGGAGCGACGCGCTGGCCCTGTTCGTCTGTGCCGTCCCAATGCACGGCGTCGTACACGCCGTTTTGCCCCTCGGCATCAAAGAGGCGGCGCACCCGCCGGCCCCCTAAATCCCACAAGTCGATCACAATCCGCGCTTTGCCGATGACCGCCAGCACCTCGAAGTTCACGTCGAGGACATCGTTCACGCCGTCCCCATTGGGCGTCAAGACTTCGCTGCCGAGGGCGAAATTGCCGATCAAGCTGCCCTCATTCACCGCGCGGCTCAGCACGGTCGTCCCCGATTCGGTCGCCACGTCGCCTTCCGCCAAAAGGGCCGCGTTGCCCGAGGTAATGCCCTGAAAGGCATCCTCCTCTAGCAGCAAGGCGCGGCCACCAAAGCGGGTGCTAAAGGCCAGCACTCGGCTGGCGAAGTGAATTTTCAGCACGGCATCGTGCTGGTTTATGGCCGGGAAACTCACGGCAAAGCGCTGGTCGTCAATGGCGGTGATGGCGACCTCGCCTTCAGTTGTGACTCCATCGGTGACTGCAAAAGCGTGGTCAAGCACCTGCTCGCCGCTGGCGTCGATGATCTCGATTCGCTCGACGCGGCCCACGCGACTCGGCGTAAACACCTCAAAGCTGTTGAAGCCCTGCACGTAATCGCTCTCCATCTCCGCCCGCACCGCGTACACAAAGGGCACGTCTGCAGCAGCCGGCACCTCGCGGGGAAAGATCTCGCCAACGAGGGCGTCGGCCAGCGGCGGCGCGGAAAACTCGAGCGCGATCTGCTGGAGAATGTGGCTCGCCTCCAAGTGCTGGCTCTGGAATTCTACGCGGAATTGGAAATAGCGGCTGGGACCGGGCGAGAGAATCTGCGTGCCCGCGGCCAACTCTTCCAGCGCATAAGGCGAAGTCCACGGACTCCAGTTTGCCAAGTCGTCGCGCACTGAGCCGCGCTCCCAATCGTCGCCCTGACGCCCGCGCTCGGGCAGCTTTAAGTACTCCTTGCGCAGCAGCGGCTCGTCCGGATTGTCCACGGACGACGGGATCTCAGGGGCGTCTTGCAGGGCCACCTGCTTGCGGGTGTACGCCAAGGGACTGGGGTCGTGGCCGCTGCGGGTGCGCAACTGCATGTCGGCCAGGTCCGCAGCGCCTACTTGCTGCTGCAAAGTGCGGATGAGGCCCCAATTGGCCGGGCTGCCCATGTCGATGATCGGCGATATGTAGCGCGCCGTCGGAAAAAATCCCTCACCAAAGACCTGGAGCTTTTCGATCTCAAAGGGAATGGCCGACGTGGCCCGCAGGCGGATGAAGCGAATGTAGCGCGGCGGATCGATGAGCACTTCGGTGATCCGGTCGCTGTTGTCATTGCGCACGACATAAGTCTCCCAGATCGGGTTGCCCGAGCTGGTCAGCACCAAGCCGTCGTTGATCTCTACTTCAAAGTTTTTCAAAAAGTCGTTTTGAAAGGGGGTGCCGGGCGAGGGAAAGATCGTGTTGCGCGGAAAAAAGCGCAGCCGGTTGACCCCAAAGCGCGCGCCTAAGTCGAGAATGAGCTGGGTCCCCAAGATGTCGTCTTCTTTGCGCTCGAATGCCTGCCCGGTCGGGTCGACCGCGAGCATGTCCTCGAAAATCACCTGGAGTTGCAAAGCGGTCAGGTCGAAGACGGTCGGTGCGCGCAACGAGCCACCTCGACCCAGCACCTCTGCGGCCAAATTCTGCTCGGCACCCACTCGCCGCGGCAGAATGCTGCCCGGAAAATCCGCGCTTCTAAACTCGATCAAATCGGCCGGCGCATAGCCTATTTCGGTGACGTTGGGGTCGAGAAAGGAGCGGTGCTCGGGCTGGATCGTCGAAATGCCCTCGTCCCCTTCGACCCGCCCGGTCCACGAGATTTGCCCGTCCTGTCCGATGAGTAGGACTTGTCGGGCCGCTAGTGGCTGCACCAAGCACGCAGTTAGAACCCCAATCAGCAACGCGGCTCTCATGGTATTTCCCCCGACAATTGTTTCAGCAACACGTCCCTCTCGGTTTGCACGCGCGCAGCGACTTTGGCGCGCTGCTCTTGGCGCTGGTACTGGGCAAACGCTTCCCGTGCGGCCTCTTCCTCGCCCAGCAACCCGTGAAGCTTGCTCAGGAAGAAATGCACCCGGTAGTCGTCTGGGGTGGTCTCAGCTAGCTTAGCGACACAAGTGAGGGCCTCTTGGTAGCGCCCCTGCCAGAACAGCAGCTTGCCCAGCCCCCACAAGTCGGCGCTTGAACCGGGATTTTCTACTAGCGCGGCCTCGAGCTGCCCTTCTGCCTTTTTCATGGCTTCCTCCCCGACCAGTCCTTGCTGCCGCCACCAGCCCTCTGCCCTAGCGCTGCCCAGTTCGCCGCTGCGGCGGTCCAGCTCAATGAGAAGATTCGCCAGCCCCAAGGCCGCTTGCCGCTCATAGGGCTTTTGCGCCAACAGTTCGACGTAGGCTGCAATCGCTGGTTCGGGCCGGCCTTCGGCCTCGTAAATGCGCGCTAGCTGGTACCGGGCCCGGCTGCTGTCGGGACGCAGCACCAGCAAGTCGCCGTAGGACTGGGCTGCACTCTGCAAGTCGCCGCTCAAGCTCTGCGCGTCGCCTAGGCGACCGAGCAATACGGCGGGATCGCCCCCTCGATTGAGCAGGGTCCGGTAGAGGCTGACGGCTGCGGCTGGTTGCCCGGCTGCTATATAGCGAGCCGCCAGCAACTCCTGCGCTCGACTTTCTCCGGGCCAGCGCACCAACAGCTCGCGGTACGCGGCAATGGCCTTGCCGTGCTCGTCCTTTTCGCCATAGAGCGCGCCGAGCGCGTAATAAGCGGCGGGAGAATCGACCCCTGCCGCGACCGCACTCCGGTACTCGCGCAGGGCGTTGGCCGTCATGCCCTGCTCTTGGTATGCGTGGCCCGCCCAGTAGTGCTGTTCCCCTTTTGACCTACTATCGCACGCATGGAGACCAATAGTGAGCGCGATCAGGACCACCCACGGTCGCCGGGCCAATATAGTAGTCCTGAATGACTTGAACGATTCGATGTGCATATCGTCTTGTTTCTACTATTCTGCGTCCATCTGCGTCCATCTGCGTCCATCTGCGGATCTAATTCAGCCCCGCGTAAATCGTCACAAAAGATTCGTTGGTCGTCCGCGCCTCCTGCCCGGTAAATTGCTTGCGCTCCACTTTCGTGCCGACCAAAGCGCGGAGCTTATAGCCAAGGTAGTTGGATTCATTGCTAAACTGGACGGCTACAGTCACCGCGTCGAAGTCGTTGGCATCGGCGTCGAAATCGTTGAAGATCGCGTACTCCACCCCGGCCTGGAGCTTGGTCACCTGCAATACCTGCGTCTCCACCAAGCCCGAAAACAGCTCCATCAGACTGGTGTGGCTGTTGAGCGACAGCAAGCTGCGGCTCTGCTTGCGGAACTCGCTCTTCCAGCGCGGCTCCAACGACCACGCCCCGAGCTGGAGGCGGTAGCTCGCTTTGTTGATCAGGCCAAAGAAGAAGTCAGAAGGTGCCAAGCCGTATTGCTCCCGCTGGGCCTTTTCCATCTGCTGCTCGAAGTGGAGCCAGTGCATCTTGGTGGTCAAAAAGAGCGCCGCCACCTGTAAATTGTGGCCGACAAAGAGCTGATTGACCCAAGTATCGCGCGCCAACAGCGGATCCTCGACCTTGGTCAGCTCGCCGCCGCGCAGCGTATTGTCCGGCGCCCACTGCAACAGCGGGTTGGGGATATCGTCCTGGACCAACTTGCTCATCTCGAATACCCGCAAGCGGCCCAGCCTCGGCTCATTGCGCTCGTAGGTGAACATCAGGTAGTTGCTCTCATTTTTGCGCGCCGAGGAAATCAGCCCCTCGCGCAGCGCACCCACCACCAAGCGCGCCCGCGGCGTGATATCGGCCCCGAGGTGGACATTGAATCCCCGGTGATCCCGGCGATACGGATAATCCGGCTCCTCGTCGTTTTCGTATTGATCGACCCAAAAGTTGTTGTTCATATCGACGCCAAAGAGAAACTCGGGCCGATCGACGTAAAACCGCAGAAAGGCCTCCTCGTAATCCGGCTCGGTATTCGAGCGCACGAACGTGTCGTTTTGGTTGAAGTCGGGCACGAAGTCGTTGTTTTGATCCCAGCCCGGAAAGACCTGCTGATCGCCGCTGAGAAAGTCGAAGCGCACGTTGTCCGGGAATTTGTCCTGATCGTCGTTGTCATCGACCAAATCGACCAAACTGCGCTCGTTGTCGTAGTCAAATTCCCCGGTGCCCGAGGTGATAAAGGTCTGAGTGTTGTAGCGCGGGTCCATGCTGTAAAACTCGCCGAAGGCGAAATAGGGCGCGGCCTTCTTGGACACGTTGACCATCCAAGCGGGTGCCGACCGCCGGCCGCCGATCCCAGAAAACGCCTCGTGGGTTTCCGTTAGCACGTTGGGGTACTTCCGATAACTCCAACTCAGATCGTATTCGCCGTACAAGTCAAAGCCCCGCAGATCCTGCAACTCGACGCTGCCACCAAAGATGTGGGTCGCCGTCGGCAGGCCGTACTCAAAGCGGATGGTCTGCAAGTTGGTGATGTCTTGGACATTGCCCTCGGCCTGCGCGACGAGCAGCAAAACCTCCTGGCCATCGAGATTGATCTGGCGGTCCGAGGTCATCCAGACCTGATAGTCGTTGCCCAGCGTCAGCAGGAATTCGACCTTGGCGATTTCGTCCTTGGCAAAACGGGCCCGATCAACAAAGTCTGGACTGTCAAAATCGTACACCAGCCGCATCTCCTCTGGCCCGTTGGCAGCGACAAAACCCTGCTGCAAGAAGCCACCCTCGATGATCGGCTCAAAGCCAATGGCTTTGCCCGATTCCTCCGAGCCATCGCGATAGGTGATCTGCACGTCCGACGCATCGGGGAAAAAGGCCGCACCGCCCACGCCGTCTTCGGGCGAGTCATCGCGCAGCACGAGCTTGACGAGCGAGATGGTTTTGTTCTGCCCGATGGTCAGCGAGCCAGCGAATGGATTGCCGGCCTGCTTGTCGAGCAAGGTGTGCGACTGGTGGGCATTGGCCGTGTGCAGCGCGACTTCGGCAAAGTCGCCGAGCTGGGCCCCCAACCGTCCACCTGCCAAGATGGTGTTGTTCGTCCGCAGCACCTCGCGGTCCCCGGTCGAGCCGCCGCCGGGATTGCTCAGCCGCGAAAACAAAAAGGTCGCTTCGTAGCGGTCAGTAGCCAGATCGAACTGCACGCCGTCCATGCGGGCCTTGGCAAACACCATCGGCGACAGCACCGAGCGCAGGCGGCTGCTCGCCGTCAAGGTGTAGAAGTACTGGCCCTTGTTGTCTTGCGCCACCACGACTTCGGAAAACCAACTCTGGAAGCGGGAGGACTTGAACAGCACGTTGCCAAACTGCTGGGGCTTGCTCTGCGAGTTGTTGAAAATCAGCCAGCCGCGCGTGAGGAAATTGCCGTACAGATCGTAGAAGTAATCGCCCTCCAAAGTCGTTTCCACATAGCGCTCATAAGGATTGCGTGCATAGTTGGTGTATTCCCACTGCCGCCAATGATACTCGCTGTACAGCTCCTGCGGCACGTACCAGCGGCGCACGGCCGGATCGAGCGCGTTCAGGGCCACTCCGGGGCCTTGGGGCGCAAGACTAGTCTGGTCGCCGAGCTGCAAGCCCAAGCGCGTCCCGTACTGGCCCTGCGCAACAGCCGGCGCACCGACCGCGCTCCACAACATTAGGAGACCGCAATAAATACCGGTCTTTGGTCTCACGACAACCTCCTTTAGTGGCCGGTGATCAGTGGTTAGTGGCCAGTCTCCACCCCGCCCGGATGGGGTTGCGGAGGGACTGACCACTGACCACTAACCACTGGCCACTTCTCAATATGCAACGGCTATAAGGCGAGTGCGGGTCGTCCCTCCAACCCCTTCTGCATCCGCCTCTACTGTAATCTGACACAAGTACAACCCCGGCGGCACCACCTGCCCGGCCTCGTCCTTTCCATCCCACCCAAACTGCTGCGGCCCGCCAGTCGCCAACCCCGCTAGCTCCCGCACCCGCCGTCCGGCCAGCGTGTACAGGTGGACGGTCAACGGCCGCGCGGCCTGCACGCGGAACAGAGAAAAACCTATCTCCGCAGTCTCGTTGATCCCGTCGCCATTGGGGGTAAACGGATTAGGCGCGATGGCAATATCGTCGATGGTGGCCCGCGCCCCCTGCGCGCCAATCGACAGGCTCTTGGAAGGACTCAGGGCGGTCGCGTCGCCCCCGTCGGCCACCTGCCAAGGCGTCGCCGGCTGACTCTGCCGCACGGCGACCTGCATCCGCGTCCCTTGCAGGTACACCCGCCCAGCAAAGCGCACGCGCAACAGCCGACCGCGGCCCACTATCCATCCCCGCTGACTGCCCAGCCGACCATAGCTCCGCTCGTCGAGGCTGTCGCCAGCCGCGTCAAACGGCACCTGATCGCCCAGCCCGACCACTTTGCGGAAGTAGCGCACCGGCCCCTGCTCGTCCGCGCTAAGCGCTTCGTAGGCCGCGGCATCTACTTCGGCCAAACTGCCGTCTGCCAGCCGCTGAAAGTAGCGCACAGCACCCCGCTCGGCATCCGGCAAGAGGCTGTGCGAGGTAAAGGTCAACAGGTTGCGATCCAATCCGGTGGGCACCTCGTCGCCGGGCAGGACCGACCGGTAGTACACAGGCGTGAGTACATCGTCCGGCGCGCCCTGCACGGTCTGCGGAAACTCCAACCACAGCGAGTCGCCCTCGGAGTGTACCCCCAGTTCGTCATCCCACCGCAGCGGCGTACCGGCCAACAACTCGGCCTCGGTGCCCATAGCCGCATCGACGAACTTCAGCGCAAACGACGGCTCTGCGTGCAAGATCAATTGGTCGAAGCCCGGGCTGCGCACATTGGCCGGCTGCTGCAAAAAGTTGGGCTGCACGTAGAGCGCAAAGGTGTCGAGCACCCCAGCCTCGGCAGTGGTCGGCCACACCTCGGCCCGCAAATGCTGCGCCACTGGCTGGTGGAACGCGACCGCAATGCGCTGCAGGGCTGCCGCGTTTTCGCCGCTGCTTTTGAGGCGCGCTTGGATCTGCATGAAGCGCCGCAGGCCCGGCGAAGTAGCCAAGTCTCCAAGCTGTAAGTAGCGCTGGCTCCACGGACTCCAACCCGGCCCCACTACCACGGTCGTGTCCGAAGGCCCCTTCAGAAAGCCGGCCAGCGTCCTGTACTCGTCCGCGGTCTTCTGATTGCCAGTTTTGTCGAAATAGCGGATCTGCTGCAAAAGCTGGTCGCCGGTGCGGGTGCGGATCTCCACATCCGTGCCTGGGGGCGTGTTCGCTTCCCAGTGAACCTCGCCCAAGGCCACCAACCCCGGCAACTCGATTAGATCCGACTCCAGCACCACCTCGGCCGGCGGCCCTTCAGCGAGCAGCATGAGCTCAGTCTGATACGACCAGAACTGGTTCATGTGGCCGGTACCGCCCGGGCCGGTGGCCCTAAATCCCGGCGGCACGTGACCGATGGTGACCATGTCGAGGAAGCGAGTCAAAACTGGTGGGTCCTGAATGTCGGCAATGTCGCGAAAGTTGCCGGTGAAGATATTGCGCTCGCGTTCCTCCGGGCTGATGCGCTGCCACTTGAGATTGCCCTGGGCGTCGCGCTCGCCCGTGGAGGCGCGCATGATGTAGCCCCGGCTGCTGCCCACTAAGCGAGTCTGGGCCAAGCGCACAATGCCCCCCACATCTATGGTTAGCACGTTGGCAGTGGGGTTTTTCGGGTTGCGGATCTGGTGTGAGAATCCAGTGCCGGCGTCGCCGTCGAACGCAAGCAGCGTATTGGTCCCATCGGTCGTCAGCACGTACGAGCCGCCGTTTTCAATCAGGTTGATGCCCAAGTTGTCGCCCCAGCCGTGCGCTTCGACCTCGGCTAGACGCGGTAGCTCGCGGCGGTAGTAATCCCGTCGCCCCTGGCGCTGCTCTTCCAGGGCCTGATAGGTGGCTTCGTCCACCGGTTCTTCGCGGCCGGCCACGTCGCGCGCAAAATAGACGATATCCCCGCGCTCCGCTTCCGGCAGGGCCTCCCACGCCTCTTGATCAATCTGTCCGGCCCGCCCGCCGCGCGTATCCGTGATGACGATGCGGATCGTCTCGATCTTTCGCCCAGTCCACTCGGGCGAGCGGTGCAAGCTCTCCACGAGCTTTTTGTCGCTGACCACGCCAGTGGCCGGGGACAGTTCGGGGCTGGTGTGCTCGCTCTCGAAGATGTATTCGCGCTGCGTGGTATTGGGCGCATCTTGTGGGATGAAGAGCTGGAAGCCGATGCGGCTATTCGGCTCGTGCAACAGCGCGCTCTGCCGGTCCGACAGCAGCATAATAAAGCGCAGGAAGGGATCTCCCAGCGACTCATCGACGAATTGGAGCTTGAGCCGCTCCACCGGCACCACCCGCCCCAAGTCCACCTCAATCCACCACTGCTCAATGGGATCGCGCGGGTCGGGCTCCCAGAACGTGGTCGGATCGCCGTCGAGAATGTTGGCCGCGAGCCGCGGATTGGACCCCACCCGGCTGATCCCCGGCCGCACCCAATAGTCGAAAACCAACTCGTTGAGCGTATTCCGTATCGGCTCGCCAAACACGTCAAACTGCATGGTGCTGTCGATGGTGCCGATGCGCGGGTCGGGCTTGCTGATGACGATCGGACGCTTGAATCCGGGATCGTCTAGGACGTTGAAGACCGTCCGCAGCGAATGCGCCCGCACCGAGCCGTCCTCGTGGATGCGTGCCAGATGGGTGGGAATGGACCACTGCTGCCAGTGGCTGCCCCGCTCGACTACGACTTCGTCACCGGCGATCCGATAGCCCGACTGGGCCTCGGCCAATGCCCAACTCAGCACTAGGCCGACGAGGATCTGCACGGCGAAGTGGCTCTTCATAGTTCCGCGTTCTCCCTCGCTTGCTGGCGGCCCGCCCCAACCGCCCCGGAACACCTATCTCCCCGAACCCTTTCCTACAAATGTGATAAAACCCTAGCCGATGCGGAAGGGGCGGGGTACGTTCACATCCCCCACACCTCAATCGCCACCCCGCTATCCGCTACCTGGCAGCAATGGAACAATTTGTCGGCCCAACGCCTGTTTTCGCGCCGGTCAAAAATCACCAGATACCCCGCTTCAGCTCCGCAGCGATCCATGTACCCCACTGTCTGTTCCACCCCCTCGGCAACCGTCTGCTCCAAGCTCTTGTGCAAAATTTTGCACTCAACTACTACCTTGCGCGTCTGTTCGCCCTGCGGCCATACAATGAGCAAATCCGTCCGTCCTCGGCCCAACCCATACTCTCGCTCAATCCGCCCGCCGCTATTCACAATGCGCTGCAAAAACGCCTGAAGCAAAAGCTGCGGCCCCGCTTCTTTGTACTGGAATCGCTCAACCCAGTGCTCCGAGTGCTGGCGGAAAAAGGCTTGGAAGGCCGACAGCAGCTTGCCCACGTCCAAGCCACCCTCGGCATCTACATACCACGTCGTTTCTTGCTCAAACTCCTCTTGTACCACCCACGTCAGTTCGCGCGGCACTACCTCGGCGTAGATCGGATTGGCCACGCGCAACGGACGATCCTGAGCAATCAAACCCAAATCCCGCACGTACTCTAAATCGCGATCGGCAAAGTGGCGTTGTTCGCCGCCGCTCAGCAGCGGCTCAACCACGCGCCGCACCCGCTCCTCCTTGAGCTTGTCGGCCAACTGATCCAGATGCGTCTCGCGGCGGAGGATGAGTTGCTCTTGCGCAGCGAGGAGGGCCTCAGCTACCACCGGATGGCTCCGGTTTCGTCCAACCTCGCTCTTAAAGCAGGTTTCGTAGGCTAAGGCGTTGACTAGCCACGGCTGCCCTTGGGTCTGTTCCCAGATCGTCTCCAGCGCGTCGTCCGTGAACACTTGGCCCGTCTCGGCCGTGTGTTGTGCCAACAGGGTCTGCACCTCCTCGGCACTGAAATCGCCCAGTCGCAGCGATTCGGCCTTGATGTTGAACGCGCTGCCGCCGGCGATCATCGCATTCTCGGCCGTCGAGTGAATCCGGTAATCGCGCACATCCCGCACTCCGCACAACACCAAGCTTTGCGGAAAGCCCTCCGGCCGCAAATCGTAGCCAGCGCGCAACTGACGCAGCACCGCCAACAGCGAATCCCCAATCAAGGAATCGATTTCGTCGATCAGCAGCACTAGCGGCTTGGGACTGGCCTCGGCCCAGCGAGTCAGGGCCTCGCGCAAGGCCCCCGGTCCAAACTCGGCGAAGATGGTCGCCCACGTCTGGGTTAGAAATTCGTCGCCCAGCGTCAAGCGCGCCCGAGAAGCCAGTTCGCCCAAGATAACCTGCGTGACCTGTTCCACATCCTCGCGCAGGGCTTGCCCGCCTTCCACGTTGACGTACACACAGCGGTAATGCCCTTCGGCGTTGAGCAGGTCGCGCAGGGCCAGCAGCGAAGAGGTTTTGCCCGTCTGGCGCGGCGCGTGGAGGACGAAGTATTTTTTTTGCTGAATGAGGGTCAGCACCTCGTCGAGAGCCAAGCGGTCCAACGGCGGGACGTGGTAGTGATCTTGAGCCTTGACCGGACCAGCCGTGTTGAAAAAGCGCATCGCGGAAGTTCCTCATGCCTAGGATCTGTGCATAAGTGGAGACAAAAACTATTAGGTAGGGCCAAACCCTAGGGCTGTCAAGATAGCCCCTACCAATCCACCAAAACGACGACTTGGTCCTTGTACTTATCCTGCAACTGGCGGATAAACGCGCCAATCCGCTCGTTTTCTCGCTGGCGGCGCAAGCTCGCGGCTGCCCGGCGGCGCGCCTCGGCAAAGGGCTGGATCTGGCCGCCCTCCCGCCGCAGCACCCGGAACACCGCGTACCCGTTCATGCTCTCTAGCGGGCCGACGAGCGCGCCGACCTCAGCGGCAAAGGCCGCTTTTACCAGTTCGGGATAGCGCGGCTCGTACAGGCGCACTAGGCGCATCTCCCAACCGTGCTCGCGCACCCCGTGCCCCTCGACGCCAGCGTGCGAGCGCACGCCGGGCCGGTCGAGCAAATCGGCGATGGGCGCACCAGCCTCCCACTCGGCGCGCAAAGCCGCAGCGTCCTCTTCCTCCGCGGTCCACAACTCGTGGACGATCACGGCCTCTTGGGTGCGGTAGCGGTCCTTGTGGGCCTCGTAATGCGCTCTGATCTCGTCCTCGCTAGGCGCGGCCCCGGCCGTGGCCTGTTGGAAAAGCTGGTTAAGAATCAGTGCCCGGCGCTGGTGCTCGCGCCACTCGACAAAGGCCGCCTCCTCAGTCCAGCCGCGCTTGCGTGCCTCGGCCTCGAAGAGCCGCACCGGCAGCAGCAAGCGTCCGATCCGCTCGGCAGCTTGGGCCTTGTCCTGCAATACTCCCTGTGCTCCAACCGCCTGCAGGCTGCCCAAACCCTCGGCCACGCTGATCGTGCCGCCTTCGTACGCGTAGAAGGGGTGATTCAACTCGTCCGTCGTCAGGGGCCGGTCCAAACTCTGAAGCAAGATGGCCTCACCTTCTGGATCTAGGCGCACGTCGTAGCGGACGCGGAGGCGTTCAAACTCCTCTTCCTCCTTCTCCCGCGTCCGTTCCTTGCGCAGCCGCTCGGCCACGTCCTCGCTGTAATCGACGAGCGCGGTCGGGCGATCCTCGATAAAGCGGAAGATTTGATAGCCGCCGGCTAGTCCGACTGGCTCGGCGACCTGTCCAACGGGTAAACCTACAAAGACGGCGGGCGGGATGGAAAACCGCCGTGCAGCTTGCGTGCGCCCGATCCAGCCGACCACGCCATCGCCTTGCGCGGCGAAGAGATCATTGGCGGCAAAGCGCGCGGCTACTTCCTCAAAGGGCTGGCCCTTGCGCAAGTCGCGCCCGACCGCCTCTAGCTCCTCGCGAGTGCGCACCAAGATGCGGCTGAAGAGCCGCTCGCGGTCAAACCCCATCTCCACAAAGGCGCGCTCGACATCTTCGCCTGTGATCTCCACCTGCGGCACAATGACTTGGGCGCGATAGCGCTCCACG
This sequence comes from Gemmatimonadota bacterium, assembly GCA_009841115.1. Taxonomy (GTDB): domain Bacteria; phylum Latescibacterota; class UBA2968; order UBA8231; family UBA8231. The sequence goes on from VXML01000017.1 coordinate 39,674, forward strand.
AGGCGCTGCCGCACCATTTCGCGGAGCTGGTGCGCAACCGCCAAACTGGTGTCGATCCCAAGCGAGCGAGCCTCGGTGAACATCAGCTCCTCGTCGATCATCGACTGCAAGTGCTCCCGGTCGGCTGCGCGTCCTTCCTTAGAGCTGCGCAATCCCGGCGGTAGGCGCTCGACAAAAGCCTCAAACTCCGCCTGCTCAATCTCCACCTCGCCGACCCGCGCGACGATGGTCTCGTCCCCGCTGCACCCCATCGACAATAGGGCCAGCACACCGCAAAACTTATTCGATAAATAGCGCATCGACTTCCATCTCTATGTCTGCATTCGTTCGTTCAACAGCGCCCGCCGCAGCCTCTATAGCTTTGGCGCGATTGCCCGTGGTGCCGCGCGGGAGCACGACCAGCCGGTCGTCGAGTACCAAGGCTGGCCGGCCTTTGACCTCGGTCTCCGCTAGGGCTACATTCGCGCTGTGCAGTGCTGCCATAAGCAAAAAGATCCTTATCATCGCCATGTAAGTCGTCCCTCTATTATTCGGATGTTGCGCACCCTTTGCAAGCGCCCACATGCTCGAGAAAGTATGAGAAAATTCCTCCAAAAGACAAAACTCGCCGCCTATGGCTTGCTCGGCAGCTTGGCACTTGCTTCCTGTGGCTTCGACGAAGGGGGCATAACGCACGTCCCCCGCAACCGCACCCTCATCCTCGGCCTGCCGCAGATGCGGGACTACGACTCGTTCAATCCCTTTATCGTCGGCACCCAATCCCCGGGCTTCGACTACCTGTTTGAGCCACTTTACTTCTACAACGCGTATGTAGAAAAAGACCACATCATACCCTGGATCGCCACAAGCCACGAGTACAACGCAGACTACACAGAAGTGACGATCCACATCCGCCAAGGGGTGCGATGGAGTGACGGGCGGCCTTGGACCGCCCACGACCTCAAGTTCACCGTTGACATGCTCAAGGCCCACGCCCCAGAGCTGGCCTTTTCCACCGACATGGACACTTGGGTCGCCGCAGTCGAAGTCCCGGATTCGCTGACGGCGCGGTTTGTACTCAAAGCGCCCAACCCCCGCTTTGTATTCTCCTATTTTACCTACAACTTCGGCAACGGCATCCACATCGTGCCCAAGCACATCTGGGAGGGCGAGGATCCAACCTCGTTCAAAAACCTCGACTTGGCGCGCGGCCTGCCGGTCGTCAGTGGCCCCTATCGCCTCGCCCTCTCCGAGCCTCAGCAGCGGCTCTGGGATCTGCGCGAAGACTGGTGGGCCGCCCAAATCGGCTTTCAGCGCCTGCCAAGGGTCGAGCGCATTATCTACCTGCCCCAAGGCGACGAGAACAAGTGGGTTCAACTCATCCTCGCCAACCAGATGGACCAGTGCATCGACTTGCGGCCCTCCAACATCAAGACCCTCCTCGACCAAAACCCCAACGTCACCACGTGGTCGGGCCGCCAACTACCCTATGGCTATCGGGACTGGTGGCCGCCAGCCCTCGGCTTCAACAACCTAGAGCCGCCCTTCGACGACCCAGACATGCGTTGGGCCGTAAACCACGCCATCGACCGCGAGCAACTCGTGGCCATCGGCTGGCAAGGAGCCGGCGAGTACACCCTTTTGCCGTTCCCCCACTTCCCACCGCTGATGCACTACATCAACCAAGTGCAGGATCTGCTAGCAAAGTATCCCGTGGGAAAACACGACCTAGCCCAGACCGCAGCCATCATGGAGCGCAAGGGCTGGAGCAGAGATGCGGAAGGCATGTGGCAGCGGGACGGCGAGCGCCTGAGGATCCCCGTCGTCGTCTTTCCCTCTCTCTTCCAGGACTTCACGCCCGTGCTCGTCGAGCAACTGCGCCGCGCGGGTTTCGACGCCTCCTTCCGCATGTTCTCCGACGCCTATACCCGCATGACTCAGGGCACGGCCCGCGCCTTTGTCATGGGCAACGGCGGCTCAGTGCGCGACCCGTACTTCACCCTGCGGCTCTACCACAGCCGCTACGTCCAGCCCACCGGCACGGCCACTCCGTATTTCTGGCGCTGGCGCAACGCGGACTTCGACCACTTAGTCGATCAGATGGGCCAGACCGCACCCGACGATCCAGCGCTCGTGCCACTGTTTCGCCAAGCCCTTGAAATCTGGCTAGCCGAATTGCCGGCCATCCCCCTGCTCCAGTGGTTCCACCGCATTCCCCACAACCAAACCTACTGGAAAAACTGGCCCTCTGCCGAAAACCCCTACATGAACAGCGCCTATTGGGTGCGTTCGTTCTTGATCGTGCTGTTGGGATTGGAACCGACGCAGCCTTGAGATTGAGTTATGAACTGACATTAGCTTGCTGCCGTTTGCACCGTTGATGCAGCGGCCAGTGGGAGTGGATGCCGAGGCGTGGTTGCGTCAGTGTGTCCACCAAGCGCAAGCGGTGCCGATGGACGAGACTCGCAAGGTCAATTACTTGGCCGATCTTGCCATTTTGGGTGGATTAGTGTATGAATATGAAACAATAATGACCATCATCGCGGAGGCGACCATGTACGAATCGTCGGTAGTGCAGTATTTCACGGAAAAGGCCATCAAGCAGGGTCGAGAAGAAGGCATTGAGCAAGGCATTGAGCAAGGAAGCCGAGAACGCGCCGTTGAAGATCTGCTCGACGTGCTAGAGATTCGCTTTGGGCTGGCCGCGTCGGATCCGTTGGCCGCCCGCCTTGGGGCCATTGACGATGTGCAGCGCCTCAAGCAGTTGTTTCGCGCGGCCATACAGGTGCACAGCCTCGAAGCCTTTAGGCACCTGTTAGACAAAGCCGAGTAGGGCACTGCGTAACGTCAGTTATGAAGTTGCGGATGCCGTTGGCGCAGAGGCCATCAGGCACCTCGATTAGGTAGCCACCCTGATAGGTAACAGAAACAACGTCGTGTAGCATAATCGTTCGCCAGCAGGTTCACGTACTTTGCTCAACAGTTGGATAATTCACTCGGCGTGTTGCGATAGAAGGGCTCTCACTGAGGGAACCAACGCATTGGGGATTTCCATCACCGTTTGCGTTGTGTCCTCCCAAACGGACTCATCTTCCGACACGGCCTCTTCCTCCGTTTGCGATTCATAATACTGGAGGAGACGTTGGACGCGTTCCTCGTTCCAGCCGTCTGGAAACCTGGTCACATTTTTCATCTTCCTCTCCTTCTCATTCGCCTCCGATATGCGGCGAGCGGTTTGCCCTTCAATTCGTATGCAGTGACGACAAAGACATGGTCCGGCTCGGGGTCCGGCACATAGATCACGCGGAGATAGCGTCCGCCACGAGTCTGTCCGATTGCAATACGCGATCCTTCTCGTCCAGGTCTATCTTCACCAGGCCACATCAAAACATCTTCAACTTCATGCTCTTCGACGCCATGTCCATGAATGTGCGGGGAACCCGTTTCTGGGTCAATGTAAAACCTGAGATTCATCATTCATGTTGCCCCAAACCAATTACGAATTTCCAAGTCTTCCCCTCTCAGATTGGAAGGCATTCTTCCTCCTAGTTCTTCCGAGGCTCTTTCTCCGGATTCATCCATGCAGGAAGATGAGTCCCCGTAACCTTCGCATACCAGGTCTCCGGTGCTATGTCGATCTCGTTGTCCCACGTCAAAACGCCAAGCTCCTTGTTGATAGCGAAGCTCCGGAAAAACTCAAGATCCCTGAATTGCTCAAATACACCTTGCCTCTCCAAATACTTTGTGAAATCAACAGTTCCGCGCTGGCCGTCATCGAACTCTAGCTCGACTAGGTAGCCACCCTGATAGATAGCAGAAACAACATCGTGTAGCATGCATCTCTCCTTTTCATCGGAGGGATGGAGATGTAGTGGGATTTGGAAAGATAATGACAACATTTCCATCTAGGTCCAAGTAACGGCCTTCGCCAAGGAAGGCATCAAGGCGATTGAACGCTTTATGGATTGCATCCGTCATCTCGACTTCATGATCTCGAAGGTAAATCTCAACTCGTTGGGCCGTTTTGCCTACCTCATATGCGTGGATGAATTTATCAAATTCTGCTCTTAGTTCATTTAGATCTCGGCGAGCCGCGTTGTTTGTCCTTGCGCTTTCAGTAACGGCGTCTCTTAGTTCATGGTTCAGGTCATCACGGACGTACGGTGTTACCTCGTTTAATATATTTCCGACTTTATCATCAAGCACACCGAGCTTATCAAGAGTCCTCTTCAGTTCGGAAATTGATCGAATTCTTTCCGTAAGATGGTCATCTCCGACGAACCGGTTAGCCTTCATAACTGATACGGCTTGCTGACGTGCTAATTTCTCGGCTAAGTCCAGCAGGCCATCTTTAAGTTTCTCCACCTCGGCTACTGAAGCATAAGCTCTAGCCGTCGCAGTCTTTACTTCGGCAAGTCGCGCCTCTACACCAGGTAACTTTATCGAGACCAACCTGTCGACAGCGAATCCCAAAAGACTGAACGATAGGCAGACAGGAAGAATCCACTTGAGATCGCTCGCTGGCAATAGCTGCTCGTGTACCATCCAAAAAGCGAAACCAGCAAGAACTATCGGCGAAAGGATGATTATGCCTCTCATACGTTCTCTATGCGGTGACTGTTCAGGCATTTTTATAGGACCTTGTTTAGTAGATTCAGACGTTGGCTGCTGTCCTGAAATCTTGATGTGTTGTTATTTACAATAGTGATTTTGGCAAGTCGGCACTACGCCCGTCATCGCTCCTATTCCGGCCTCTGTGACCAACTGTCGATTTCATCCATCATGCAACGACATATCGCCTCGACTGTGAGATCCACTTCAGCATCTCGATCGTCGAGTTCCGAATAAGGGACGCGGTGGCCTATAGCCGTGAGGAGATTTCCGTTAATCGCAGCCTCAAACGAGAATCTTTCGCTCCCTAGTTTCCACACAATAGACAGGGTCAAGTCGAAACCTTGGTTCCCTACCCCTGCGTATCCGTAAAAATGGTACTCTGTTCCTATCTCTACTTGCTGCGCATCGCTGAGTTCAAAGCCCGGCCCCACTAAGTAATGTTTCTTTGTCCCTTCCCATTGGTCGGTTCCGAGTACGCCACCAGATACGCGACCGCCCCTACTAGGTACTACGTATTTGTGCGGGCTGTAACTGCTAAACAACTCAGTGCCTTGCCGTTCGCATAGCCTGTCCAGCTTCTCGATAATTGGACTAACATGACGGAGGAATACCTGATCCAGCACTTCAACGTCAGAGTTATTCGGTGCCGACAATCTTCTCTTTTCAATAAAGACATCCATTTCTTTATCCATATCATCCGGTTCGCGAATCGATTCTCCCTTCGCAGCCCGAATCGCCAATTCAAGCGACCATAAGACGTTTTCCAGCATGAACTGGGCAAGGGACAATATGCGACCTACATCGGCGTTCTGGAGCCCACCGATATAGCGATCCCGGTCTTCGCTCTTGATCACAATAGGCGGCAGGTTATACCGAAACAAAGCGTAGTTAGCAAGTAGCCGCGCAGTGCGCCCGTTCCCATCGTCGAACGGATGGATGCACAAGAAACGCCAGTGAGATTCGGCCAGAAACAACGGCAGAGGATAGGCATTCCGCTCCAGGTCACGCCGAAAGTCACGGGTCCATTCCTCCATTAATTGGGGCGTTTCTTCGGGTTCGGCGTATCGATGGAGTTCTCCAGTCGCCGTCCGCACGTGATTCGGCTGTGTCTTGTATTGGCCCGGAATAATGCGCTTCTGCGTTGGTTGGCCATCCGGTGTCTCTGCGTAGCTCCAGAATGGCTCTTTGAGGAGGATTTGGTTTAGCTGCCTTATATCGCTCTCCCCAATAATCCGTTCCTCTCCAGCGAGTGATCGCGTATAGTCGATCGCAACATCGTGCGCCTTCATCTCTTCGTAGTCTCGCATCGGGTGCCCGCCAGCCGTGCGACCGTGAATGAGCAGTAATTCGGTCTCGTGGTAAGTCAGCGTATTCCCCTCAATGTGATTGCTGTTGTAGTTCCATTCGAGTCTGAGTTTTCTCCAAAGTCGTTCGTAGTCAGCGCTCTTCATGCCTTCGCGCCGCTCATGCCATTCCGCAATCGCCGCCTCTAAATCCGCTAGGCGTTCAAAGAGGTGAACGTGCTCAATGGTGAGGTTTGGGATGTCGCCACCTAGTGAGTGGGATTCGGCGATCCAATGGGCCATTCGCTCTCTGACCCCGGCATCGGCTTCAAGCTCAGAAAGCGCATTCGTGTCGAGCGTGTACCGTCCGAGCTTTGAATGCTCGACGATAATCCGATCTGCGGACTCGACTACCTTTGCTGTATCCCCAGTGACAGGACAGTTGCGCCTCATAAATCCAACTCCTTCAGATACTCCTCCAACTCGGCCTCGACCTCGGCAGGCTCGGTCCCATGCTCCGCGATCTCTCTCCAGACGGCCTAGATTGCATACTGATTAGAATACGTATTTCCCCACTATCCAGTATATTGTCAAGATTTTTTAGTATAGAGAAAGAGCCTATCTGATGTGCATCAGCGGCCGCTGGTACAGTCGGGAGCCCACGCGCAAACGCGCCCAATAGACCCCGGAGGCCACCAAACGCCCTCGGTCGTTGCGGGCATCCCACCCGGCTAGGTAGCGACCCGCCCCCCGGCCTACAGTCAGTTGGCGCACCAATTGGCCATCGACCCCGTAAATAGCCAAGGCATAATCCGCCTCAACCGGCAGCACGAAGGGAATTCGCGTGAAACTGTTGAACGGATTGGGGTAATTGGCCAACAGAGCGGCCTTGTCGGGGGTGGCTTGTTCCACCTCTTCCACGGCCGTGGAGACGACCACGCCGGGCAAATATTGGGACAGTGCGGCACCGCTGATGATGTGAGCTTCCCCCGCGTTTTCGCGTCGATTGTCAGGCCCGTCGCCGGCCATGCCGTTGGGGATGGCGTCCATCCGCCCGTCGCCATCCATATCGCCGCTAGCTCCCCAATAGGCCGAAAAATCGATCGGGTCGGGTGCTTCGATCCACACGACAGGTACTGCGGGGTCGGCCAAGTCAATCTCGTGGGGCAAATCGGGACCGCCAGCCAACACTGCGAAACCGCCAGCAAAGCGCCGCTTGAGCGGCCCCTCGTCTCCGGGCACGCCGACAAAGAGGTCGTCGTACCCGTCGCCGTGGATATCGCCGGCAGCTAAGGCATCGCCAGTAATGGCATCGGGGCGGGCACCATAGATAACAGTAATGTCGGCCGACGGCGCAGCCATATCCAGCCGCTGTCCGCGCCGCTCGGGACCGCCATACACCACGTACACCTCACCAGCGTCGGCGCGGCTATTGCCCGGACCGTCGGCCCGGTACGCGCCGATGAATAGGTCTTGGACGCCATTGCCGTCGATATCGGCCAAAACGATTTCCTCGCCCAGCCGGTCGGGCGAACCTCCGCCGCCATCGGCACCGTAAATGACGGTCAGATCGGTAGGCGGATCCCCGGCTAAATCAATGGCCGCGGGACGCTGAGGACCGCCGTACACCACGTACATTTCCCCGGCGTTTTCGCGCTGGTTTTCCGGGCCATCCCCAGCGCCGCCGGTGCGATGGTACGCATTGCGCAAGGTGCCGAAAGCCGCCGCGCCAATGGCGATGTCGTCGTACCCGTCCCCATCAAAGTCGCCAGCGGCCACGGTCGAACCAGCATGGTCTAAGGCATCGACGCCGTAGATGATACTCAAGGGGTGTTCCGCAACCGCCAAATCGATAGTGGCGCCCGAATCTAGCGGTCCGTAGAGAACGTACACCCGTCCCGCCTCAACAGCCCCCGCCGCCCCCGAGGCCCGGTCAGCACCCACCACCGCATCCCGGTGACCATCGCCATCGAAATCCCCAGCGGTCATCCACACCCCCAAGCGGTTGTCGCGCTCAGCGCCGATAACGGTAATCAACCCCTCCGGCCAAGGCCGTTGCGCCAAATCCAAGCGCCTCCCTGCATCCCGCAACTGAGCGATGAGTTCGGCTGAAAAAATATAGAGCTTACCGGCGTCGGTGCGCTCGGGAGCATCGGCGTAAAAAGCACCCACCAAAAGATCGGCGCGCCCGTCGCCCATAAGGTCGGCCACATGGGTCTTAATACCGAAAAGGTCGCGCCGGGCCTCGCCATATAGAGTGACCACATCGCCGGGATCAGCGGCCAAGTCCAAGCCACCCCCCGAAGGTATGGTGTCGAAGCAAATGGCCACTTCGCCAGCATTGGAGCGATCATTGGCGGGCCCATCGCCGGCCATGGCCGAAATCACCAGATCGTCGCGCCCGTCGCCATCGAGATCGCCGGCGGTAATAGGAGTGCCGAATTCGGCATCATTGACGTCCGGGTTGTACACTGTGAACTGGCCCGTCTGAGCAGTATCGGCCAGATCCCACACGTGGACTATTTGGGCCGAAACCGGGATGGCCAGACAGCATAGGACCGCCGACAGGGTAGCTGCGTATTTCATGGAAATTCTCCGCGAAAAACTTGGCGAACTACTGCATATGCCAAGGTGTCTAAGACGATCACGAGAGCGCTCCCCATTCGTCGGTGATCGGCGTATTGATATCTGCGCAATAGACGATTTTACCCTGAATCGCTCCAAACAGCTCTTCCACGGTCTTTTTTTGCACAATCGGCTGAATGCGCAGAACAGGGCGATTGTGATCTGTAACGATCCATTCTTCGCCGGTTTCTTCAATCTCGTGAAAGATGCGAAACATGTTAGCTCTCAATTTACTCTTTGAAACGGAAGGCATTCTTCCTCCTATTTGAGCTTTTTACAGCAAAGCTAGCGCAACAACACCATCCGCCGCACCAAGACCCCACCCGGCGTCGCCAAACGCGCGATATAGACTCCACTCGCCAAATCGGCTCTATCAAACCGCATCGCGTGGCTTCCACCGTCCAGCAACTCATTGACCACGACGTCCACCCGCTGCCCTAAGATATCGAAAACCTCCAACCGCACTGCCATGCGTTCGGGAAGCACAAAGCGAATCTGTACCGTCGGATTAAAGGGATTCGGATAGGGCGGATACAGGACGGCCTGACCGGGCAGCGCCCCTTGTGAACTCGACTCAGCCACCACTGCGGTGGCTAGGGGACGGGACACCCCCGGTCCTTGGAAATCAATCCAATTGATGTTGAACAAGCCGTCGTCACCCGGATTGCGTATAAAGACGAAAAATAACTCGTGAGTGCCGCCCGGGTCCGCAATAGGTGCCTCTAGGTCCGTATAAACTTGCCAGTCCCCCGTACTGCCCACGCGCACTGTGCTAATCGGCGGCCCCTTCAGCGAATCAACGCGCACTTCAATGCGCCCTCCCAACCCGGCCGAAGCCACCCTATAATTGAGCGACTCAATGCCTTCCAGATTCATAGGCGCAAAGGAAATCCAGTCGCCGTGCGCAATAAAGCCGATATTCTGCCCGCCGCCAGCCTCGTCTCCGGTCGTTTCTAACAGCACTCCACTCTGGCGCGTATAGTGCTCGGCTTGCTTGCGCTTGGGTTGCAGAATGTGGCCCGCTCTACCGGTCAAAGGAGCCACCGACTCCGTGCCCAAGTCCGTATAGCGTGCCTCAATCGTATAAAACAAATCGTCGCCGTCGCCGCCGTGCCCTGCCTCGGTCTGGAAACTACCACTGCAAACGCCGTATTCCTCAAGGGGATGACTGTGCTCGTCGTGACCGATAAACGCTTGCAATACCACCCGAGCGCAGTCAGCGGTCCCGTCCTCTGGATCAAAGACCCGGACTTCAAAATCGACGACTTCTCCCCAGCTAAAAAAACCGCCATCCGGAGGCCGCACAATCTCCACCTCGGGGACGGTATTGCCGACCGAGACCGACACTTGCGCCACGCCCTGATTGCCCTCGGCGTCGGAAACCGTTAGCTGGGCAACATAGTCGCCGCTTACCTCGTAGGTGAAGACCACCTCTGACCCCGTCGCGTCAATCTCGCCATCGCCAGTAAAATCCCAAGCGTAGTCTAGCATCGACCCTGGATCGGGATCAAAGGAATCGCTTCCCGAGAAATGCACTTCTAACGGCGCAGCACCGTTAGTAGGCGCGGCTTCAATGCGAGGTACCGGCGCTCGCGTACCCCGCACATAGTCAATCCGCACCACGCGGGCGTCATCGTTGTCGCCCCAAAAGCCGCTACCCCACTCCAACACGTACAGCGAGCCGTCGGGACCAAACTGCATGGAAATGGGCCGGATGAATTCCATGCTGTCCAAAAAGGGATTGATCTTGAGGATGTGCCCGTCTTCGTCCAACTTGACCTCTTTAATCCAATTGCTCGCCCACTCGTACATAAAGAGCGTGCCGTCGTAGTACGCCGGCAGCTTCCTGCTACCCGCCGCAGCATCGTAGTAGTACACCGGGCCAGCCAACGCCGTGCGGCCGCTGTCAGCGGTGATTTCGGGAAACGCGGACGAGGTGCCATACGGATACCAGACCCACGCCGCCTGCGCCGGAGGCAGCGATTGCAGGCCCGTATTGTTGGGCGACAAGTTCCTCAGTGCCCCGCAATCAAAGGGCATCCCGGAGCTTTCGGTGGCAAAATCGTAGTCAACATAGGGCTGGTTGTCGCCAATGCAGTAGGGCCAACCAAAATTGCCCGCCGCCCGCGCCTGATTCCACTCGTCCAGACCAATCGGCCCCCGCTGCGGGTCGGCTTGGCGGGCGTCGGGACCCACATCGCCCCAGTAGAGCCAGCCGCTCTTGCGGTCGATCGACAGCCGGAAGGGATTGCGCACGCCCATGACGTAGGTCTCGGGCCGGCCTTCTTCGGCCTCGGCGAACAAATTCCCCGGGGGAATACTGTAGCCGCCGTCGGCCTGCGGTTTGATGCGCAGAATTTTGCCGCGCAGATCCGCACTATTGGCCGCCGTGCGCTGGGCGTCCCAATCGCTCCGATCCGGACGCTCGTCCAACGGACTGAACCCGTCCGAATCAAAGGGATTGGTATTATCGCCAACGCCGATATACAGGTTACCGTCCGGGCCAAACGCCAACGCCCCACCCGAATGGCAGCACGCGCGCCGCTGGGTAGGAATTTCCAGCAACACGACTTCGGAATCCAAAACCAGTTCATCGCCATCTAACTCAAAACGAGATACATGCTGCTTGGCCTCTTCGCCGTGTGGCGAATAAAACAAGTAGAGCCAATTATTGCGGACAAAATCTGGATCTAGGGCAATACCCAACAGGCCGTCCTCAAAGTCGGTTGAGACCGCTAACTGTCCGGCCAAGCGAGTCAATCCAAGGTCGGGCCGATATACGTTCAGCTCCCCCTTGCGCTCTATGAAAAACACACGCCCGTCGGAAGCCACGGCCAAGTCGATGGGATTTTCAGCCTCGTCATCGAGGACGACCTTTGCAAAATTGGTATCCAACGTGGCCCCGCAATCGGCCGCAGTCACTCCAGTGGCGTACTCGATGCCGCCGAGAATGTGCTGCATAAACAAAGGCTCGCCATAGCTTTCGCGGGTGTGGCCGCCGCCGGTGTACCAAGAGCGGCCGCCGTCGTAGTCGTGGCACCAAGCAATGGGGTGGTCAAAACCGTGATTGCCGCCGTTGTAACTGCCTTCGTCCACGGTGGCCAAGACGTGAACTCGTCCACGGGGATTGCGGCGGTAGTTGTACCACTCGTCGCGCCGCTGCCAGCGCGCGGACAAATGGCTGGTGGCCGGATGAACTCGGTCGGCCACGTGGATCTGGCCCTGTTGAATGGCCGGATGGCTGTCGAAATAAGCTCCCACCAAGTCGCCGTACCAAGCCCAGTCGTATTCGGTATCAGCCGCAGAGTGGATGCCCACAAAACCACCGCCGCTGCGAATGTAGCGCTCAAAGGCCCGCTCTTGGTCCGCAGCCAGGACATCGCCGGTCGTATTGAGAAAAATCACCGCCCGATACGGCGACAATCCCTCATCGGTAAAACGCCCCGCGTCCTCGGTGGCCTCGACGGCAAAACCATTTTCCCGTCCCAAGGTCTGGATAGCGGCAATACCGTCGGGAATGGAATCGTGGCGGAAACCAGCGGTTTTGGTAAAGACCAAAACGGTTACGTGCGGATCGTCAAAAGGTTCCGCAAGAATCCGTCCACCAAGAGCGACGAACAACAGCACAAAAAGCCAACGTATATTTTTCAAAACATCCGAATCCTATTCCCGGTCATACCCGTAAACCCATCGACGACCATCCAGAATCCCCCGGCGACGAACTGCCCCAGCACCATGCCGAGAAAAAACCACCGCGTCGCCTTGTACCCATTCGGCCCAGTGTACTTCAGCACGAGTGCCTTGACCAGCCACGCGAGGAAAATGCTAAACCAGACACTATTGAGGATCCAAGTGCCACTGGCCAAATAACCCAGCGGATGGAAGGGCCACCACAAAAGGTGGTGTCGCGCCCAGATCAACAGTGCCATAATCGCCGCGCCGACTCCGTTCCACAGCCAGCCATCCCAATTGGGGCCAGTCGGATTGAGCGCAAAGTTTTGCGCCACGCGAAACGGCTCCTTGGCAAACCACGCCCACGAGCCGTGGTAGTTGTTCGCGCCGTAGTGGTAGCTCAGTACGAGGATCGTGCAAACCCCACCCACAAGGCCAATGGCCATGGCCAGTCCAATCATCGCGAGGATGCGGCGCTTGTAGCGGCTCAGACCGTGCAACATGCGAATGCCGTTGGCACAAGGAGCCATCATAAACACCAGCAGATCGCCAGCCCAAGCGAGCGTCATGCCCGTGGCCAACACCCCGGCCACCCCAAGAGACGAAGAGCCGACGCTGGAGATGAGAAAGCCGCAGCCCGACATGCCCTGGACAGCCGCGGCCAAGCCGGCCTCGACAATCATCCGCGTCAGGGCTAAAAAAATGACAAACGCCCCAAACAAATAGATAAAGACTGCCCACAGCGGTATCCCAGAGCGCCACAACCACAGCGACATGACCACGAGTCCCAACGCAACGCCGAGGACAGCCGTGCGATACGACATCAGTTCCTCGCCATCGGACCGTCCCTCCCGTCGCCAGAGGTGCTGCACAACATGCCATATATGGACGCGCGCCGTCCACAGCCCCAAAATCACCATGACGATCATCGCGCCCATGGTCTGGTGGCTCAGCAGGCCCATGGTCGGCCCCTCAAAAGTGTGGCTGAAGATGTCGAGATTTTCGGTGCTCAAGATGCCGATGCGGGTGAAGAGCACCTCCTCGGCTTTGACCAACAAGTAGAAGAACCACAGGCTGAAGGTGATGTTAGCATTGACCAGATAGGCCAGTCCCATCCACATGCAGTCGAAGCGCAAGTAAAACCGCACCGCGTCATGGGCCAGCGGCATCGAGTAAGCAAAATTGATGCGGCCGATGAACTCGTAATAGTGGCTCAAGGCATTGACCCCGTGCAGGACAAACGGCACAGCCAGCCCCAGCCACATCGCGGGATTTTTCAGAAAGGGTTTGACGCGCGAAGGCGTCGCCGCGTCCTCCACCATGCCCAGCGGCACTTGCGTCAGGGGATAGAGCAACCGCTCATGGTCCATCCACTGCCGCCGCAAGATGACCATCGAACACACGACGACCACGTAGAACGCAGCCATAAACAGTAGCCACCACAAAAGCGGCTCCAGCCAAACGCCCCAAGGAATCGCCACACCTTCCGGCAGGCCCTCGTAAAAACCTTGAATGGCTTGGGCATCGTAGGGAATGAGCCAAGTGGGGACGTGCGGGAGGAGCAGCTCCTCCCAGTTGTTTTCCGGGCTGGCAAAGTAGAAGATGCCGGTCAGAATCGGCACGGCAATGCTGATGAAACCCCGCGCGGCAATGGCGGTAGTAATCATCATCATCACCGCAATACTCAACAGCTCGGCGCGGCTAAAAAGCCAGTCCCGCCGCACCAGACCAATCAGCGGCTGCACGAGGGCTACTAGCAAAAAGAGCAGGAAAAAAGCGGCTGGCGTCGAGGAATTCAGCCCGAGCTGCGTGCCGTTGAGAACGAATTCCCCGTACGGCAGACCCACGGCAATTGCACCGCACAGCACGGCTCCCACGAGCATGGCGCGCACGCTAATTCCGGCGCGCTCCGCAGATTTCCTCGCGGCGTCCATAGCACGCTACCTGCTGGCCCGGCTTTGCGACCCGACCAAACCCACGCGCCTAGCTTCCATCTGCCCAATTTCCTTGCCAAATTTTCGGATTCTGACTGCCGTTTAAGTATGTCTCTTGGCCGTCACCATGTCCACTTTAGGCCGAAAATTGCGGTTAAATTTTGGTTTGTGTCGCATAGCTGGTGATTGTATATTTGGCCGATCATAAAACTTGCAAAGGCTGCAAGTTCGCTCAAACTATTGAAAGGAGAGCAAGTATGAAGTTACTGATCGCATGCGGCTTTGGCCTAGCCTTAATCGGAGCCGCAAACGCTCAATTCAACGATCCGCCGGCCCTCGAGAATCGCAACGGCCGGCTCGGCTTTGAGTTTTACATGCTCGAAGTCCCCGATCCCAGTTCCATGACCGCCGATGGCGACGCCAGCGACTGGGGCTGGTTCGATCCCGAGTACACCCTCACCATGGATGAGTGGCGCGACGAAGCGGATCGTCCCCTACCCGAGCGCGATGACTACAACGTCACCACCCTCATGGGTTGGAAGGGCGGCGATGTCAACCGCTGGTACGTGCACATGGAAATTGTCGACGACGTCCTCTGCCACTGGGGCACCAACGTCGAGCAATGGCACGCCGACATGATTGAGTTCGCCCTCGATCCAACGGATCACGGTCGCGAATTCGGCACTGGTTGGGTCATGGAATACATCGCCCGCCCGGGCGACATGGTCCCGCCGCAGAACGTGCGCTATCGCTGGACTGGCCCAGAAGGCTGGCTGGAAAACAACGAGGTCATCGAGTTCGCCGTCCGCGTCGATCCGCCCGAAGCCTGGGCCGCTGAAGTGTGGGACGCCGGTGGGACCACGTATTACGAGTGGAACTACGAAGTCAAGCGGTTCATGGAAGACGGCGGGCCCTCGGCCAGCGAGACCTTCCAGTTGGATGCCGTCGCCGGGGAAGACGGCGCGGGCATAGCCTTCAACCTGTGGGCTGAGGACAGCGAGCCAACGGGAGACGACGGCGACCGCGCCTCTTCAGTAGTCAACGACATGACCACGCGCGGCCCCGAAGGCTCAGCGCGGCAGTACTACGCTCATGCCCTGCTGCTGCGCACCGGCGAGTACGCCGCTGCAACGTCCGTGGAAGAGTCAACTTGGGCGCAGATCAAGGATTCTTTCCGCCGCTAAACCTTAACATCTCGGAGCGACTCCGCGTCGGAATGCCGTCGTGGAGCCGCTCCATCTCACACCCAGCACAATTCCCCTTAGAGGCGCGAATTAGCTAGCTGGGCATCCTGTCCACTGACGACTCCGTAGGGCCTCTTCCCTATATCGTGTAACAGGACCGGAATTTCTGCCTATCCGATACGCTCTTTTCTAAAAGAAGGAGCGTATCTTTTGTTGCATATGCCGAACAGCTTCAGACGATGCCATCAGAGGAGTAAGCATAATGAGTGCATGGGAATACATGATTATTGATTCAAAGGATATTGCCGGTGGCGGCATCTTCAAAGGCAAGGACCGCTCAGAAGTCGATCAGTACTTGAACAAACTCGGCGCAGATGGCTGGGAGATTATCAACATCGACTTCCGCGAACTTGAACATCGCTTCGACTTCACCGGTGTCGCCAAGCGAGCGAAGCTGTCTTAGAGGACGCAACATGCGCGTATGGATTGCGGTACTCATCTTCCTCGTCAGCGGCTGTGGGCGCTATTTCCCCCAACCCCTGCAGCCCACGCCCCAACAGGCCGAGGGCATGACCGTCAACGACGACGGCTCCGTCACCTACGCGCTCGAGCGGCTGGCCATCACCCTAAGACCCATGACCGACGCCGAACTCAACCGGCAATTTCCCCAAGCCTCGACCGGCGGTGCTGCCGCAGTCAATCCCTATACCTTTGGCGATTGGGTCGCGCCCGGCGACGACTGGACGCCTTCCCGCTTTTTGGTGATGAAACTAGGCGTCGCCAATTACCAGTTCCCCAAGGTCGTTATTGACCCTCTCAAAGCCACGATCAAAGCGGCCAACAATCAAATCTACCGCGCCTTGAGCTATGCCGAGCTGTACGAATACTACCGATCGTATTGGCAGGCCAACTCCGGCCAAGGCCGAATCGAATTCAGGGCGCGCACCGACATTCTCAAGCAAACCATGTTCACCGATGCCTTTATCTTCAGCGGCCGCGACGAGGAAGGGTACATCGTCTTTCCCCGTTTGGACGATGAAATACAGCGCATTCAAGTGGAAATCGCCGATATCGCCATCCGCTTTAATTTCGACAACGAACCCGTGGAGACCATTGACCTCAGCGTTTCTTTCAAGCGCGAGGTACTCAAGGGGAACGCGCCCCACAGCGCGGTTCCACTGAACTAATAATCATGCGGCCCCCCTGCTCCCTTCCGCTTGGCCGATTCGCCGCTGTCTGCATGTTGTTAGGGCTGGGGGTGCGACTGGGGCTAGCCGAGGTGGAAACATACCACATCGGCCGCGGTGGCTTGTCGTGGGCCTCGCAGGCGGACATCCAAAACGGAACCGTTGGGGTAGAGGGTGCGCTACAACCGCTGGAACTGCGCAGCGGCCAGAACCTAATGGAATTGCTGCGAGCCGCAGGTCAGACTTGGCTCAACGGCAGCCCCAGCGACTTCACCAAGCCCGGGCAGCCGCGCACTTGGTCCAACGACGGCCCCTTCAATCAGGTAAACGGCCCCCTGCAACTCGTTGACGGCGACCCTTCCAGTTCGTCCGAAGGCGCATTCAGAACGGCGCGCAACCAAGCGGGGGCCACGTTTTTCTGGGATCTCGGCGCTCCTTTTCCCATAGAACGCGTGCGGTTTGCACCAGCACCCGGCGAGCTAGATTGGTTCATCAAGGCATTTGAACTGCGGGTGAGCGACGGCGAGCAGTTCGACGAGATCAGGCGGCCCGTCTATCACCTGCTGAGCCGCGTCGAGGGCAACAAGGATCCAGTGGTCGAGCTTTCCTTCGATGGAGTGCAAGGGCGCTTTCTCCAACTCAAGGTGCTCTCGCGCAATCCCTTCAACCTCGCGGAATTCGCAGTGTACGGAGAGGGATTCGTGCCCGTGTCCAGCTATGTCTCGCAGCTCCATTCCTTTGGGCGGCCCGTGAATTTCGGGCGGCTCATGGTGCGGGCCGAGCGGCTGAGCCGTGCCGCAGTAGGCGACACCGCAATCATGCGCTTGCAGCTCCGCAGCGGCATGGACGACACGCCCATAGCCTACTTTCGCCGCGACCGCGACACGGGCGTCCGCGAAGAAGTGTCCCTGTCCGAGTACAACAATCTGCCCAGACGCGCCCTGTACCGCCGCGATCCAACCACCGGAGCCGTGCTGGGAGAAGTAACTCGGACCGAATATCTCTCGCTGCCGTTGGCCGAGGTCGGGCCAGCGCGCGACTTTGTGCAGGCCGACATCCGCGAAGACGTGGAGAATTGGAGTTCTTGGACCCCACCCCTGCAACTCGATTCGTCGGCTACGGTAGTTATGCCATTGGAGCTGCCAAGCCCGCGCGAATTCTTGCAGTTCCGCGTCTTTTTCAACGGACATGCCGCGAGCACCATGCGCCTCGATAGCTTGGTAGTGGAATTTTCGCCCGAACTGGTCAGCACAGCCGTCGGCGAAGTCGCGCTGGCCTCCGATCCCCATCCCGTCAGCGGTGTATTAGCCGTTCCGAGCGGAGTCGATACCTCCTTTGTCTGCGACATCCTCACCCAATTCGACGAAGACGATCTAGCGGGCTTTCGCGGCCTCAAGCTCACCGCCTTTCCGCCACCCGTGTTTGAGCGGCTGCAAATGGGTGATCCCCTCGTCGAGGTCGCAGACGTCGAGGTCGAGTCTATCGCCGAGGGCTTCCACGTCTTTTTCCCACCAGTGACGCGCCAAAACAACCAGCCCATGCGGTTGACCTTTAGGCTGCGGTTGCTGGAGTACCATACGCCGCTGAACGCCTTTTTGCTCGGCGACGGCGACGTGCCGCCGCATCCGATTGTGGCCGGCAATGCCAGTGCCGAGGTGGGTACGGGATCCATTCATATCTTCGCCACAAGCGCCACGCCCTCGGTCGAAGCCCTCCTCTCGACCGCCGTGCTCACGCCCAACGGCGATGGGGTCAACGACGAAGTCGAAGTCGCCGCAGTGCTGGCGCAATTTGCCGGCGAGGTGCCGCTAACTATCGAAATTTTTGACCTTTCCGGCCACCGAGTGCGAGAGCTAATTGCCGTGCCCCGAGCCGCGGGAGTCTATCGCGAAACCTGGGACGGACGAGATGGGAGCGGCGCAAGGGTCGCGCCCGGCCTATACCTATGTCGGATCGGAGTAAGCTCGGATATCGCCTCGACCACTGCGACGCAACTTATAGGAGTGGCGTATTGACCGCTTTCTCGCTAGTGTCACTGCTGTTGTATGCTGGGGCGGCTTGGGGACAGGCGTCGTCATGGGTCGTCGGCTCAAGTGGCGAACCCTGGGCCGACGTAGCCGAGCGCTGGATCGCCCTCGACGACTCCGTGCGCTCCGGGGCCGTCCAGCCTCGGGCCGTGCCCCCGGGGCGCAACGTGCTGCGCGGGTTGGTGCGCGCAACAGGTGTTGCCGCTCAGGTCAACATCTTTGACTACTCTTGGTCCTTTGCTAAAGACCCGGACCGGATGGAGATCAACAACCAACTCGTGGGATGGAATCCGCGCATGTGGGGAGGCAACGGAGCGGTGATGCGCGGCCTCATAGATGGCGACGAGCTGACCGCCTCTTTCGTCCATCCACCGCGCATCGACGGACGGCCCAATGCCGCGGTGTTCTATACGCTCGACTTAGGCGTGCCCATCGCCCTCGACAGCCTCGTCTTCTTCCCGCCCCAAAGCGGCTTTACCGACGACAACAGACGCCAGCGCAACGTCTTCCCCGTGGGTTACGAAGTGACGCGCACCAACACGCCCACGGACTGGCTCATTTTCGAGGATGAGGCCGTCGCGCTCGGGTCGCCCGGCTACCACCCGCTCGACGAGCTAGTCGGCAGCACCTTTTCCAACAACCAGAGCATTGTGTCGCTGCGGCCGCCCCTGCGCTTTACGCGCTTTTTGCGCTTCAAGTTCGGCGGCGTTACGTCGCTGGGCCTCCTCGCCGAGATACAGGCCTTTGGCCGCGGCTATCCCCAAGTGGCGCGCTACTTGTCGCAAGTCAAGTCCTTTGGCGAGCCGGTGAGTCTCGGTCGCGTTACTTGGCACTTCACTCGCTACCGGCAGACGAGTTCCGGCAGCATCGTCGAAGACCCCGCGGCCCCCGTACAGCTCGTCATCCAGACGCGCTCCGGCACGGACGACGATCCAATAGATCACTTTATTTTTGACGAACTCAGCCGCCTTCTCAAAGTGGACCGCTCGACCTACGAAGACGCGCCAGCGGTCGTGCACGCCGCCTACCAACGCGCGCCTGGGTTCCAAGGGCGTCGAGGGGAGGATATTGAGAATTGGACGCCTTGGTCCATTGCCTACGTGGAGTCGGGAGACGAAGTGCGCTCGGCCGATGGGGGGGCGTTCTTCCAGTTTCGCTTTGAGATCGCCACGGAGCAGCCCTTTGCCTTTGGCGTGCTAGACAGCGTGGCCTTTGAGGTGTCGCCTCTGTTGGCCGACAGCGTGCTGGCCGAGGTCTCGCTCGCTGGGCCACTGCCCGACCCCAAGGTCCCACTGGGCGTAGATACTACGTTTGTCTATGACATTCGCACAGTTTTCGCCACCAGCGGCCGCGTGGGGTTTGACGCAATCGAATTAGACGTGCCTCCGGGCGCGCGTTTTCTCGGCTTGGAAATTGACGAAATGCCCGCGCAGGAAGGCGTGGATTTTTCCTTTGTCGCCACACCCAATAAATTCAGCTTCACTTTTCCGCAAATTTTTGTCTCAGACACGTCGTTTCGCGTGCGCTACCGCAGTGCGATCTACCAAGCGTCGCTCTTTTTAGAAGGGCAATTGGTTAACCGCGATCCACAGGCCGCCCTCCTGCCCCAGTCGATTGAATCGGGCGATGCGCGCGCAGATGTCGCCAGCAACAGCATCCAAGTGGTAGCCAGCGAGGAAGAGTTGAGCGTCTTGGGCGCGCTGCGGCTGTCTTCGCCAGTCTTAACGCCCAATGGCGACGGAGCCAACGACATCGTCGTCGCTGCCTTTGATCTGTTTGGCGTCAACGGAGCGCCAACTACGATGGCAGTGCGCGACCTCGCCGGACGCCGCGTCGCTACTCTGCTCAGCGCCACGTCTCAAGCCGGCTCCTACGCGCCGACTTGGGACGGCACGGGCACAGATGGGGAGTTGGTGCCTCCCGGCCTCTACTTAGTGCAGATAGAAGTCGAGATCGATTTGGGCGTGGAGACGCAGACGTATGCGGTCGCCGTCGCCTATTGACCAGTGCTGCGGAGAAAAGCCGATGCTTAGACGCTATCTCATCCATATCAGTCTCAAACGGCAGTATCAGAGCAAAATCACTGCTAAAAAACTCCCTTTACTGCTTTTCCTCGTCGTTCACTCCGCCCTATACGCCCAAGACATTGTTTTTGAGGGGACGGACTTTGCGGCGTGGAATCATCCGGCCGGGCTGGTCCAAATTGGCGCTACCGGGGTCGCTGTTAAGCGTTTTGGCACGACGTTTAACGCGGTCGCCAATGCCAACGAATTTTCCTCCGTTACCATTGGCGACTACGGCCTCTTGCCGGTGCGCGCGCCCTCCAATCAAGCCCAAGCCGGATTAGTGACCGACCAAGACCACAACACCTATTGGCAGCCCGACTTAGACGATCCACTCCAGAAGT
Organism: Gemmatimonadota bacterium; assembly: GCA_009841115.1. Lineage (GTDB taxonomy): Bacteria > Latescibacterota > UBA2968 > UBA8231 > UBA8231. The sequence continues at coordinate 60,586 of VXML01000017.1, forward strand.
GGTGGCTAGAGGTCGATTTGGACCGCGCAGTCGTCGCCCGTAAGATCCGCTTGATCTTTCCCCAAACCGAGGACGCCCGTCCCTTTGAGTTCTTTTCGGTCCACATCAGCCCAGGCATCCAGGTTGCGGGCGCGCCGGGTAAGCAAATCGCGTTTGAGCGCGTCGGTCGCCCGGTCAATAACAACACCAAGCAGGTGGTAGAGTTCGATCTCAGAACCGCCAATAAGCCTCCTGCCAGCGGAATGCCCAGAGGGGAGTTCTTGGTAAAAAGCGACAGCTTGGATTTTTCTATCCTCCGCTTTGTGCGCTTTGAAGCGGCCGGTCAAACCGCTGGTGCCGCCCTCGCCGAAATCGAGGTAGATGGCATTGGCTTCAACCTCCCGACCCGGGTGTTTACCGAAGTGCGCGAGGAAAAGGGCGAGAAGTCATGGGGCGGCAAGACGTGGACCTCAAGGGCCCGCGAGTGCGATGGCTGCGGCAAGGCCAGCGGCGCGGAATTCCTCGTGGATGCGGACTTAGGACGACGGCTGTGGAGCATCCAAGCCTCTTCTGGGGATCGCGATTGGCGCGACGATGGCGTCTGGTCGGTGATCGACTTTGGCAACGTGTTCCGCATCGACCGGATCATCTTTGTGCCGCTCATCGGCGGCCGCAGCCCGTGGCTCTACGGCTACCAGCAGGGCGCGGTGGGCGGCTTTCCCATGTTCGATATCCTCACATCCGACGGCAGTCCGAGCAACACGGCCGACCCGACGGCCGAAGGGCCGTTTGAATACGAGCTGCTGTCCGAAGTGCGCACCAGCTATCCCTTCAACGATTTCCAATTTCCCACGCGCGACACGCGCCTCATCCTCTGGCGCGTAATCGGCTTCTACGGGCGCGACGCCAATGCCTTGCAGCTTTTTGCCTTTCACCGCGAGGGCTATCCCGAGCGCGTCGAGTTAGAGTCCGACGACCTCGACTTGGGTGCGGCGCGCAGCATCCGGCGCATTGAGTGGGATGCCGACCTGCCGCTGGGTACGCGCTTAGAAGTCCAGACCCAGACGGGCAATGGCTTTACCGAAGTTACGCGCTACTTTCTCGCCAATGGCAATGAAGTCACCAAGGAAGCCTATGAAGCGGCGCGCAAGCGCTATCGCGGCGATATTGTGCAAGAAAGAGTGCGAGATGCGACTTGGAGCACTTGGAGTCAGCCGCATCGCTTTTCCGGCCAGAGCTTTCAGTCGCCTTCGCCGCGGCGCTACTTGCGCACGCGCATTCGCCTATACAGCGATGATCTAGACGTGTCGCCGGTGCTGCGCTCGCTGCGGGTTGTGGCCAATGATCCGGTCATTGTTGCTGGCTTGAGCGGCTCGGTGTGGCCACGCGAAGCCGGGCTCGATTCGCTGACCGAATTTCGCTATACCATTAAGCCGCAGGCGTTCAACAGCCGCGACCCTGGGTTCGACCAAGTGCTGATCGCCTTGCCGCCGGGCAGTGCGGATGCCGAATTGATTGCGACATGGGTGGGGGGTCAGCAGGTGGAGGCGAACAGCTCGTTGCGCGGCGATTCCCTGTGGGTGCAACTACCGCCGCCGGTGGTAAAACGCGACTCCGTCAACATAGCGTTTGCAACGCGAGTTTTCGCCAGCCCGACGGTCTTTGAGACCTTCGTCTTTAACTCCAGTCAAGAAGACAACGCACAGGGCGTCGTGCCAGCGGAATTGGGAGCCGATCAAGTGTTTGTGCCCGAGGTGGTACAGGGCGTATCGCTAATCCGCAACTTGCGTCACTCCGAGCTGTTCACGCCCAATGGCGACGCAGTCAACGACCTGTACGAGCTGAGTTTCACCGTCGTCAAGACTGACAAGCAGCCACATGTGCGCGTCTTTTCCCTCGATGGCCGCCTAGTCACCGAATTGAAAAACGCCACTCCGCGCGGTGCCCGTGCGACGTACGCTTGGGACGGGCAGCACAACGGTGGGCTCGTGCCGCCGGGTATCTACATAGTACATGTCGAGTTGCAAACCGATCCTAAAGACGAAGTCGTCCAGCAGTACGTTCACGTCGTATATTAGCGATACATCGGAAGTAACAAACAAATAGAAGAACATGAAGATCAACTACTTTGAAGATACGGACACCGCATTTATCGAGTTCACCGCGCAACCCGTCGTCGAGACCCGCAAGTTGTGCGAGAACATCCACATAGACCTCGACGAGCAAGGAAACCTCGTCTCCATGAAAATTGAGCACGCCAAGACGAGCGCCAACATCTTAGATTTCACCTTCGAGCGTCAAGAAAAGCAACCGAGTGATGACAGTGTTTAGTGGTCAGTGGCCAGTGGCCAGTCCCCACCGCTCCCTGGGAAGGGTTGGGTCTGATCACTGGTCACTGACCACTAAACACTAAACAGGAGGGAGGACGTGACACGTCTAACGATACTATTGCTGTATTGTGGTTTGCTCCTCGGGACGCCGCAGCCGTCTGCGGCCCAACGCGCCACCGGATTTGACAATCCCTATTACACTTCAGCCACTGAAGTCGCACCCTCAACCCTCGTCCCTTCAGTGCGCAAGTGGTACCAGCCACAGCGCCTGTACGAACTCTACGACTGGCGGCAAGACCAGTACTCCAACTACGCGCGCAACCCCTACCAACGCTACAACGACGTCTTCTTAGAAGGGTCGCCCTTTTACGATATCTACGGCTCTTATATCAGCCAAGGTTGGCGGGTGTACAACTGGACCGAGGACTACCCCACGGCCAGCGGCAGCAGCATCTTCAAAAGCCCGCGCTTCAGCTCGTGGTTTAGCAACGTCCTCATCTCCTCCAGCCACTCCGGGCAGTTCCACTCCTCGCTGATGGTGGGCGACGGCATCCGCACGACCCTGACGCCGCTCACCTTTTCCAAGCCGCGCTTCGACGGCGTGCAGTGGGACATGATGTCGGACAAATACGCCCTGACTCTGCTCACCTCGCGCATCAACAACACCGGCGTCGTCGCCGGCGTCGCTGGCGAGGCCGGCGTGAAGTTCAGCACGTTCACCAACATGTGGGCCGCCAAAGGCCAAGTCAGCATCGGCGACTTCTCCAATGTCGGCCTAACGTTTGTCAACGCCGCCCATATGAACTCCAACATTCCCTTTGGCGACAATTCGCTCAAAGGCCAGCTCAGCGGGCCGATGAACAATGACTTTGTCCGCTCGATCATCGTTCGCATTTCCGACGACTCGCCCGAAGACGGCGAAGGCGGTGCCCTGCTATCGCGCTGGCGCATTTTCGCCAATGGCGTCGAGCACACCGACGACATCGATCCCGTGGTGGAAGGCGGCTTCCGCCGCCGCGGCGTGATTGAAGCGAGCGGCACCGACGTAATAACCCTCACGTTCAACATCGAAGATTTCGCGCCCACGGTTGACGACGAAATCGACGACTTCCGCGAAATTGAGCACGTGGAGATCGGCCTAGTGCTGGCCAACGATTACAAAGTAGAAGTCGCTTCCAACAAACAGACCAACCAACTCGGCGCACCTGTGTTCCTGACCGTGTTGCGCGCACCGGGCAACGTCAAGGACGGCGCCAACCAAGCCTTTCACACCTTTCGCTACGGCCTGCCCACTGGCAACCGGCTGCTCGGCTTTGACCTGTCGATTAACGATGTCGCCGGTTTTGACCTGAGAGGGGAATACGTGCGGAACTTCCAGTACCGCCGCTTTCCCAACGAAAACTTCATTCGCGAACAAGCTCTAGCCACCAACACCGCCGAAGCCTTTTACTTGACAGCTCAGAAACGACATTACCCGTGGACGGTTTTCGCCGAGGCATTTAGCATGGACGCGGAGTACTCAACCCAAGCCTTTATCCCTAACTCCGAAGGCGAGGTGTACTACGGCAACGAGCAACAAAGTGTGTACGAATTCGTCGATGACAACGACGATCAAGACGAATTGCCCGACTGGACCCGGCGCTACCACGGCCCGCGCGTCAACACCCGCCAGGGGATCGGCCTGCTGACCGACAGCGCGGTCTTCCCCGGGATCGACGAAAACAACGACGATCTCTCGGATTTCAACCGCAACTTCAACCGCATACCCGACTACGCCGAGCCTTTTCTGCGCTTCGAGGTCGATCCCCCCGACTTTCTCTTTGGCATGGACATGAACAACAACGGAGTCATCGACCGCTTTGAAGACGACTCCGAAGCGGACTATCCCTACAAGCGCGGGCACCGGGGATACAACACATATGTAGGCGTTGAAATAGCGCCGGACATAAACCTCATGGCCGGTCGGCTCGACGAGCGCCTGCTAAAAACCGCTCGCGAAAACGCGACCACGTACCTGCTCTTGACCGCGAGCGAAAAGTTCCCGCGCTACAACCTACAATTGCGGCTGATCGTCAATCCGCGCAAGGTCGCAGACGACATTCCCGAGGACGTCTTTTTGTGGGTTGATACGCCCGGCACATTCGGGGAATCGCGCTTTATCCGCGACCAGCTCGTGGCGCGCGATGCGTTCGTCAACACCACGTATATAGACGTGCGCTACGACCGCTACATTTCGTTTACCACCAAGTTCAAACACGAGCAATACACGCAATTGGGAACGGCGGCTGAAGACCTGAGCAACCAGCGTTTCCTCGGCGTGATCAACAAGGCCCAGTATCCACTCCACCTGCGCTCTTGGGATTTGACCTTGAACTGGAAACAGCTATACAGCAATCGGGTGCCTGCGGACAAGGGCGCGTTGCAAACGTCCGATCTAACGGAGATTTTCTCGCTGCTAGCTGGCCGCGAGATCAACCGCAACATGAGCTTTACCGCGGGCGTCGAATACGAAATCGCCAACAATCTGGGCGAGCAGCCCGAGGGGTTTCTAGAAGACGGCACCACGCTGGTGCTGGCCGGCCAAATCGCCAACCAATCGGCCTATCAGGGGTATGCGCTTACTACCAACGTCGGGCTGCGCTGGACTCGCGAAGACCTCGACTCAGCCCCTGCATCGGCCAAACTATTCACCTTTATCAGCGTCTTCGCCGGGCTGGGCAAGGACCTGTAAGCTAACTTCGGCTAGCGTTTCAGTATTTATTTCGATATCTTCGCTGTATTGCTCGCGGAGCCGCGCGATAAAGGCGTCCATGGCCTTGGTCGCCGCCTGCTGCCTCAGCAGGGTTTTAATGCTGTTATAGACCAAGGATAGATCCGCAACTTCGCCGTCAGTACGGGTAAACATCTCGACGTTGGCATCGTAGTACGCGCGAATGTCCTCTTCGGTGATAGGCTGTTGGCGCGCCACCTCCCTGCCCTCGGTGCGATAGAGCCACTCGACGATGAGCGCATCGCGCTTTTGCTCCACCGGCTCGCGCACCTCGGGATCGCGGTCGTATTGCAGCTTGCGGCCCTCCGCCATCATAATCTGCACCCCCGCCAAGTTCTCGGCCGCCTTGTAGCGGGCGGCACTGTCGAGCCGGCTGTGGCTCGCTTCTAGGTTGGCCCAGTACGCGACCGTGGTCAGTTGGCCGCCGCGCCAGCTAAAGAGCACTTGCTCTTCCCCATCGGGCGCGGTCAAGGCTTTTAAACCCTCGTCGTGGGCCTCTAGCTCGTATTCGCGGCGCAGGCGATGGACGTATTGTTCCATATCGTCGGCCCGCTTTTGCACGCGCGCTTTTTCTTGCAACCACTCGCGCTGGGCCGCAAAATCCACGTGCCGCCTTTTGTCGAGTCGGAAGACGTGATAGCCTATTTGGGTCTTCACCGGATGCGGATAAAGTTGGCCCTCGTCCATCGTCCGCAGCGGTTCCATCAACTCGGGCAGCATGTGGCCCATCTTGAACCACCCCAACTGGCCAGCCGGGCCAAAGCGCCGCTGAATGGTCTCCGTTGAATAGATGGGCACCAGCGACTCAAACGGAGAGCCCTCTTGCAGGGCCGTTAGTACTTCCAGCGCCTCTTCTTCGGTGGCGCAGACGATCTGCCGGCTCAAGACCTCGACATCGTATTCGCGCTCTTTGGCGAAAGCCCGCAGTTCCTCTTCGGTTGATGTGTAATCTCCGAGCAGGGCCTCTTCCTCGTACAGTTTGTTCATCACAGCCCTTTGCTCGGTGCGCTCGACTTCGCGGGCAATACTCGGCTCGCGGTCCAGGCCGAGGCGCAGCCCTTCGCGCACCAACAGTTCGCGGGCGATCACGCCGTTGAGCAGCGCTAGCTTGGCATCCGCATTCATTTCCTCGAAGTGCTTGTAGCCCGTTTCCATCAACTTTTGCGCTCGCTCCTTAAAGTCTTCCTTTGATAGAGTGGTTTCACCAATGCGGGCGACGTAAGTAGGCTCAGGTTCTGTCCCACAAGCCACGAGCGCGATCAGGACGATTGTTCTCAACTTCATACGACAAATTTCTCCGTTATTCTTCAATAGTTTCCTCAATGACAATGTGTTGATTGGCCGCCACGTTTAAGAGAGTCTGCACCGCGCCGCTGGGCCAAAAAACTTGCAGTGAATCTACTTGGACATGGCGACCCAAGCCCAGCGTTAGGCGCACGTCGCTGCTACCCATGTATCCGTAGCTGCGGCGGATTTCGCGCTTTTGCACGAGATCGCCCGCCACGGCCCGGATTTTGGTGCCGAGTCCGTCGCGATTGCTTTGGGTTCCTACAGCTTCGACCGTCAGATAGTTATGACCACTGTAGTCGTTGCGCAACAAGGTGCAGTGGGGCGCGTCCGAATCCGACACGAAGATATCGACGTCGCCATCGTTGTCGTAATCGCCCAAAGCAGCACCGTGGCTGACGCGCTCGACGAGCATCCCTGGGCCGCTAGCATTGCTCACATCGGCAAAGGTCCCATCGCCCTGATTGCGGAATAGCTGGTTTTGCTGCGGATAGGTCGTGTCCGGATCGAACTCACGCACATTTTCATCGAGATGGCCGTTGGTAACAAAGACGTCGAGGAGGCCGTCGTTGTCGCAGTCGAAAAAGACCGCAGCCATACCCAAGTAGGGCACGCTCGGCGCGCCGAGATGGGCGGCAAACGTCAAGTCGCTGAAAAAGCCGCCGCCGTCGTTGTGGTAGAGCGTATTGGGTAGCCACTGGAAGGTAGCGAGGATGATGTCGAGCCGACCGTCGTTGTCGTAGTCGCCAAAGTCCGCGCCCATAGCCGACTCAGCGTACCCTTCCTCATTGTACGCCACCCCGGCGACAATGCCATGCTCTACAAAGGTGCCGTCGCCGTTGTTGAGGAAGAGAAAATTGGGCTGCCGATCATTGGCAATGAATAGGTCCGGGTCGCCATCGTCGTCGCAATCGCCAAACACCGCGGCCAGTTGTCTCCCATCGTTGTTGAACAAGCCCGCCGCGCGCGTCACATTAGCAAACGCGAGATCGCCGTCGTTGCGATAGAGCACTCCAGACTGGCCGGGGTACGCGAGGGGGCCGCAGATCGAGCGCACCGCGCCCGTAAAGCACTCCTTGTTCGCGTCCAAGTCGAACTCCATGTAATTGGCCACGTAGAGATCCAAGTCGCCATCGCGGTCGTAGTCGGCAAAGGCCGTATGAGTTCCCCAACCCGGGTCGCCGAGGCCGGTCCGGTCCGTCATATCGGCAAAGGTACCGCCACGACCCTCGTTGTGATAGAAGACGTTGGGTCCGTAGTTGGTCACGTACAAATCGGGGCTGCCATCGTTATCCGCATCGCCGACCGCAGCCCCCATGCCGTACCCTGCATCGCCAGTGCGCGTCGCCTCCGTAACATCCGCGAAGGTACCGTCGCCCTCGTTGCGGTAGTGGGCATTTGTACCAGGTGGACCGTCATAGCCCGGCAGGGCCGTGCCATTGACGATGTACAGATCGAGGAAGCCATCGCCATCGGCGTCGAAGAACGCCGCGCCCGAGCCAATGGCTTCGGGCATGTACTTCCGACCGCTCGCGCCGTTTACATAGCGGAAGTCAATGCCGGCGGCGCGAGTCACCTCGACGAAATGAGGGGCGGACTGGGCGCTGACGCTAGCGGCCACTAATGCGAGGAGTAGCAAGACCACAGTTAGTCCTGCGTTTGGCTTGCGGCGTTGAACTTGCGGGCGAGGGCCGCACCGCGCTGTAAGCGGGCATTGTCCGGCTCAAAGTGCAAGCCCCGCTCATAGCTTGCCAGCGCTTGGACAAATGCTTCTTGCATCATCAGGGCATTGCCGAGCGCGAGATGCGCGAGCACATACGTAGAATCGGCGCGCAGGGCTTGGCGGAACAGGGACATGGCCTCGGGCACTTGGCGACGGCGCAAATACAGGTTGCCCAAGTTGTGGTACGAGGGCGCGAAATTGGGGTTGCGGTCTAGGGCCTGTAAATAGTACAGGCGCGCTTCTTCGTACTGTCCGCGCTGGCCGTATAGCGCGCCTATCTTGTGGTACAGCTCAGTCTTGTCGGGCGTGCGGATCAGGGTAGTGCGCAGGCCGGCGAGGAGCTTTTCCTGCTTTTCCAGTTCGTTATACAAGGCCAACTGGCGGCGTCCTTCCTCTTGCTGGCCACTGCGCAACAGGGCATTGCCGAGACTGAAACGGGCCCGCGCAAACAGCGAATCGAGCGCCACGGCGCGCTGCAATTCAACGATAGCCGCGGCGTACTCGCGGCGCTTGTACAAGGCTGTGCCGAGGCCATAGTGGTACTTGGCCACGGTCGAATCGGCGGCTAGGGCGCGGGCATACGCCGCTTCGGCGGCAGCGTAGTCGTTGAGCTTGAGATGGGCCTCGCCGAGGTTGTACCACGCCTCGCCGTAGTCGTCTTGCAGGGCGACGGCGCGACCATACGCGGCAACGGCCTGCTCGTACTGGGCTTGGCGAAAGTACAGCAGCCCGAGCGCCATCTGCGCCCAAGCGTAATCCGGAGTCGCGCGCGTAACCTCCTCTAACAGGGCGAGAGCCTCGGCATGGCGATTGAGGCGAGTCAGCACAATGGCCAGTTCAGTCTGCGCCTTGGCGTAATCGGGTTGCAGCGCGATGGCTTGTTGGTAGGCTTCTAGGGCCTCGGTCATCTTGCTGTCGCGTGCGTAAGCATCGGCTAGATTGCGGTGGGCTACCGCAGAATTGGGATCGCGTTCTACGGCGCGCTTCGCGGCTGCTATGGCGGTCGTATAGGGACCTTGGTGCCGGCGACTTGCGAGCGCCGCATCGGTTGGACGCGGTTGGTGGTCGTTGGGAGGTTCCTGACAGGCGACGAGGGCTAGGATCGACAGGTAGCAAAGTAGGGGCATATTGAAAGTGGAAGAGTATTCAATTTAAGGTCTCAATAGCGTTTAAGTATGCCTTTTAGCCGTCGCCGTGTCCACTTCGATGCCCAATTTGCCGATGCCGCATGGCCGTTTTCAAATGGATTGAAATGTCCGTTCCTTCACTTGGCTCACGTTTTGGACTTCCGGGTCGGTCTAGTCCCTAAAGGTCCCATTCCTGAGTTGTATCCGATACAGTCTAATCCCGCCCGATCCCGTCCTCTCCGCTGTGCTGCCGCCTTGGCATGGATATTGCAAGGAGGATATAAGGAAGGAGAATTTTGACTCTTGCATGTACAACTTGGCGACCAACCTAGAGCTAGAAGAATAACTCTTGTAAGTGGTTCGCCTCCGCTGTAAGTTCTATGTAGATACCCGCCGGCAGCGTGCTGTCGGCTCAAGGGCCGCTTTTCGGAGTGGCCCTTGCTTTTTCCGGGAGATTCCTTCCCCTATCTGCCCTTGTGGAGATTCCCATGACGACCACCGATTTGATCACCGCCGACGAGCTGTTACAGATGAAGGACGATGGCTTCCGCTATGAACTGGTCCGAGGAGAATTGGTAAAAATGAGTCCAGCCGGCCACCAACACGGCAGAATCGTGCTCAATTTCACCACACCTTTGGACCAGTTCGTCCGGGCCAATCAACTAGGTGCCGTCTATGCGGCCGAAACCGGCTTCAAACTGGCCGAAGATCCCGATGTAGTGCGGGCCCCAGATGCGGCCTTCATCCGGCGCGAGCGGGTCGAAGAGGTAGGCCAAACAGAGGGCTTCTGGCCCGGTGCCCCCGACCTGGCGGCCGAGGTCATCTCACCGGGAGATACCCACGCCGAGGTCCAGGACAAGATCGCCGACTGGCTCGACGCTGGCACCCGTTTGGTCGTGGTCATCAATCCAAGCACCCAAACGGTTGCTCTGTATCACTCGCGGAGCGACATCCGCATTCTGACCACTGACGACGTACTCGACGGCGGCGCAGTAGTGCCGAACTGGACCCTGCCGGTGCGAGATATATTCATCTAACCTCTACAAAACCCCCTGATGCCCTCTGCGAACGGCCTCGCACAAACGCATGGTATGCACGGCATCGTCCAAATTCGACCACGGCGTGCGATCCTCCAGAATGCAATCGACAAAGTGGACGACCTCGTTGAAGCCGACTCCGCCCATTGCTTCGATCTCCTCGGCCTCTACGGTAAAGGCTTGCCCGTTGTCATAGCCCTCCACCTGCGGCCCCCGGGTCATATCCAGATAAACCGACAAATCTTCGCCGTGTACCTCAGCCCGCTGAATGCGGTAGCCCACGCCGTAGTGGCTCATCATAGTGCCGAAGGTGCCCGTATCGAAACGCACCACGGCGTTGTGCCGATGACACCCAGGCCGCTCGCCGTCCTGCACCATCCCCTGCACCTCCACCGGAATGGCCGCTTCCTCGGCGCTGCGGCCAGCCAGCCAGCGCAGCAGATCGACGTGGTGAATGGCGTCGCATATCACTGGGTCGGGTGCCGCCGGCCCCAACAGGGTCACCGGCTTATTGTACGTGGCAGCGCAATGCACCGCGCCGCCAGCCGCCTGAATGCGCTGCCGCACAGCTAGCACTTGGGGAAAGTAACGCCGGTTAAAAGACACCAGCGCCTTGCCTTGGCTCTGCTGGGCCGCTTGCGCCATTTGCTCGGTCTCGGCCACGGTCATGCCCGGCGCTTTCTCCACTGAGGTATGCAGCCCGCGCTCCAAGCAATCGAGCACAATGGGCAGCAAGTGGCCGGGCATGGTGACCACGTGTACCACGTCCGGCTGGCAGACATCGAGCATCTCCCGATAGTCGGCAAAGGCGCGTTCTGGCCCCCATTCAGCCTGATTCTTGCCCAGCCGTTCCTCGTCCAGCTCGGCGATACTCACCAAGCGCAGGCGTGGCTCGTCGGCAATCATGCGGAAGTGCGACTGGGCGTGGCCGCCACAGCCAATGACCGCTACTTTCAAATCTGCCATGGGATTTCCTTTCTAAGAGGTTGAGTACTAAAGCTAAAAAATAATCGTCAATATACAGTGCCAATTACTTCTATGCTCTTTCTTCGGCGACAAATTTGACAGGGGATTGTGAGGCCAGTATAGTGTTGCATCTCGGTTCACGATATTCCAAAGGATATGCTCATGCGCGTCATTGCCGTCGGCTGCGAATACTCAGGCGTCAGCACCCTCATCAATCAGGTGCATCAATGGGGGCTGAGTCGCGGAATTAGCCACCACCTCGACGATCATTTTACCATCCCCGACGCCTATCACCTCAGCGACGAGGAGCAGCTAGCCATGCTGGCCATGCTGCCGGCCATCAAGGAGCGGTTCCAGCGGTTCCAGATCGTCTATCACGTACGCTTGCTGCACCGCTACCGAGACATCTTGTTGGGCGGCTTCCACATCGAGGAAAAGGTGTACGGCCCCAAATACTACTACCCAGGCATTGACATCGACATCCGCGAATACGAGCCGGACATGCCCGACGACACCATACTCGTCCATCTGTACGCCGCACCCGAAACAATCCGCGTCCGCATGGCCGCAGCCCCGCACCCTCACTCATTGGTCCCCGCCGAAGACGTTCCAGAAATACTAGATCGTTTCGAGCAAGAGGTGCGGGCCTCTTGGATCAGTCGCAAATTCGCCATTGACACCACCGACCTAACGCCGACCCAACTCCTCGAAACCTTCCTCAACCGCTCCATCCCCCACCTCAGCCCTGAAGACGCCGCCACGCGGCTCTTGGCCCCCTAGCTTCTACCAATGACTAGTCACAACACGCGGAGCACGGAAATGGCAGATTCGAGAAGGGACTTTTTTAGAAAGGCAGGCAACCTCACGCTCGGCGCAGCAGCGGCGTCCATATGGGCCTCCAACAGCCTGCAAAAAGTCCACGCCGCCACTGAACGTCTCGGCCAAGCCTCTCCAGAAGCCAGTGCACAGGACGAGCAATTCTGGTACAGCGTGCGCGGGGCATTCAATTTGTCGCCCCAGTTTATCAACTTCGAGAACGGATATTTCAGCCCGCAGCCAGAAGCCGGGATCGACGAGGTGTGCAAAAATGCCCGCGCCATCAACGAGATTCCCTCGTTTTACATGCGGCGCAAGCTGGTGGACGACACCCGCGAGATGCACCAATTGCTAGCGCACTTTGCCGGTTGCTCGGACGAAGAAATCCTCCTGACGCGCAACACGACCGAATCACTCAACATCGTCATCATGGGGCTGAAGCTACAACCTAGGGACGAGGCCCTGTGGGGAACCTACGAATACGGCAGCATGAAGGTCGCGTTTGAGCAGCGCGCCGCCCGCGAAGGCATAGTCAACAAGGTGCTCGACCTGCCCATCACCTCTATGAGCAACGACGAGATCGTCGCGGCCTACAAAAAGGCCATTACGCCGCGCACCAAAGTGATCCTCGTCTCCCATATCGTCTATTTGACCGGCCAAGTGCTGCCCGTGCGCGAAATCTGCGACATGGCCCACGAACGGGGAGTGGAAGTCATCGTCGATGGTGCCCACTCCTTTGCCCATCTAGCCGACAAAATCCCCGACCTACACTGCGATTACTACGGAGCGAGTCTGCACAAGTGGATGCTGGCACCGCTGGGCACGGGCATACTGTACATCAAAAAGGAAAACATCGAGAAGGTGTGGCCGCTGTTCGGCGACGGAGGGTACGCCTCGGACTCGATTCACAAGTTCGCCCACATCGGCACGTATCCGGCTTACTTGCAACTAGCCTTAGCCGAGGCCATCCGCTTTAACCAAACCATCGGCTTGGAGCGCAAAGAAGCGCGCTTGCGCTACATCAAAAACTACTGGGTCGATCGCCTGATCGACGTGCCCAACATCGTCGTCCACACGCCCCGCGAGGCCCACCGCTCGTGCGCCATTTCCACCGTTGGCATCAAGGGACAAGATCCCGCAGACGTTACCAACGCCCTGTACGACAAATACAAGATCTTCACCGTGCCGCCGGGTTATCCCGGAGCGGTCCGCATTTGTCCGAACATATACACAATACCCTATGAACTGGATGCGTTCGTCGCAGCGATGAAAGAACTGGCCGCCGCCTAATCCCACTACCTCGCGCTATTGTCTACGCGCCTCGCCCGCCTCCAACCCCCGAGCGATCTCCAAATTTTCGCGGAAGCCCGGATCATCCGGGGCCAAGCGCACCGCGTTGGCAAATGCCTCTGCTGCGGCCGCAAACTCCCGGCGCATCAGGTGCAGATTGCCGAGGCTATTGTACGCATTGGCGTGCATCGAATCCGCGGCGAGCGCTTGGGCAAAAAGCTGCTGGGCCGCGGAGAATTGCTCTCCGCGCAAATAGATGTTGCCCAAGTTCACATAGGCCGCGGCAAAGGTCGAGTCGAGCTCAAGGGCGCGGTGGTAGCGCGCCGCGGCCTTGGCGAATTGGCGGCGCTGGCCGTAGAGCACGCCCAAGTCGTAGTGGCGCCGCGCGTCCTCGGCCTCGCTCAACAGCGTAAACTCCAAGCTCTTGATCATCTTTTCCTCTTCTTCGAGGCGCGCAAATCGCTCCAACACCTCGCGGCCTTTTTCCCGCTCGCCCAAGCGCAGATAAACCTGTCCCAAGTCGTAGTGCGGACGCGCCCAAAACGGACGCAGCGCAACGGCCCGCAGCAAAAGATCCTCTGCCTCTTCGTAGCTCCGACCCTCCACATACAGAGCACCCAAGCCCGCGTACGCACCCGCTTGGGTCGTGTCCACGCGAATCGCCTGGGTAAACGCCGTTTTCGCTGCCTCGCGCTCGCCGCGCTTGACGTGGACTTGGCCGAGATGGTACCACAGTTCATAGTGCGTCGAATCCACTTGCAAGGCGCGCTCGTACAGATCAGCGGCCTCTTGGTATGCACCCTGCCGAATGTGCAGCAGACCCAAGGCATCGTACGCGGAAATGTGCCCGGGGTCGCTTTCCAATGCCTTGCCGAGCGGCGCGTAAGCCGCTTCGTACTTTTTTTCCCGAATGTACACGGCACCGAGTTGGTAATAAGCGTCTGCGTAATCGGGCTTGAGTGCTATGGCCTTTTGGTACGCAACCTCGGCTTGGTCGAGGGCATCGGTCAAAAAATAGGCATTGGCCAGATTATAGTGGACTTGGGGCGCGTCGGGCATCTGCGCAGCCGCTTGCTTGTACGCGGCAATGGCTGCGTGGAAGCGCCCGCCTTGGGCGTGTTCAAGCCCCTGCTGGAAATACGCGCGCCCTGTCGCCGAAGGCGGCTCCGGCTCTTGGCAGCCGATCAGCAGCAGCGCTAGGCACGAAGCCCTAATCATCGCGGCTCCTCCGCAGTCAACACCTGTCCGGCCAGCACTCCCTCGAACCGTTGCATCTTACCGCTAAGCCAGCGAATCTCCACTTCGTCAGCCTGCGCGCTGGTGCCGAGACCAAAAAAGACGCGCGGATCGTGACTCGACAGATAGCTGCCGCCGCGCCGCACCTCCCGCACTTGCACCCGAGACCCAGCGCGCACGCGGATGCGAGAGCCGACGCCGTCGCGATTGCTCTCCACGCCTACCGTGCGGACGGCCAAGTAGTTGCGCTCGCCGTCCATGTCGTTGCGCAAAAGCGAGGAACGCGCATTGATGTGGGACACCGCAATATCGAGGTCGCCGTCATTGTCGCAATCGCCCAAGGCCATCCCTCGGCTCGACCGCACAGCACCAAGCCCGGCCGCAGCGCTGACCTCGGCAAATCCAGCAGCACCGTCGTTTCTGAACAATTGATTGGGCTGCGCGTACGTAGTCTCGGTGAAAAGTTCTACGTTGTCGTCGATGTGGCCATTGGCCACGAAAAGATCCTCGTCGCCGTCGAGATCCCAGTCGAAGAAAGCCGTGCCCCAAGATAGGTACGCCAGCGAGGCCTTACCCAATTTGGCGTCCGTCGTCCGGTCGCGGAAAAATCCCTCGCCCTCGTTGTGGTACAAGGTATTGGTCTCCAAGTAGAAATTCGTCACAAAAAAATCAAAGGCCCCGTCGTTGTCGTAATCGCCTGCGGCCACGCCCATGCCGGCTTCGGATTGGCCCTGGCTATTGTAGGAAACCCCGGCGATCAAACCCATTTCCGCGAAGAAGCCGCCCTCGTTTTGGTATAGCAAATTGGGCGTGCCATCGCCCGCGGCAAACAGGTCCAAGTCGCCGTCCAAATCCCAATCGGAAAAAACCGCACCCAACTCCCGCGCCCGGCCCGCAGCAAAGCCCATTTCCGCGCCGACCTCGGCGAAGCGGTCGCCATCGTTGCGATAGAACGCATCCCCTTCGGGCGCATAGGTCCACGGCGCGCAATAAACCCGGATGCTATCCTGGCGAAAACAAGCGCGGTCCGGGTCGGCGCGGAAGTCCAGATAATTGGCCACGTACAGGTCCAAATCGCCGTCCAGATCCCAATCGCCAAAGGCCGCGCCCGTGCCAAAGCCCTCGTCGCCCACGCCGGCTGTGGCCGTGACATCGGCAAAACGACCGTCGCCGCGATTGCGGTAGAGGATGTTCGCCCCGTAACAGGTGATGTACAGATCTGAGTCACCGTCGTTGTCATAGTCAGCGGCCACCACGCCCATGCCGCACCCGGAATTTTCCACGCCAGCAGCCTGCGTCCGCTCGGCAAAACGGCCATCCCCTTCGTTGCGATAGAGCGCGGCCGGACCCGCGACATTGACCCAGTACAGGTCGAGCCAGCCGTCGTCGTCATAGTCAAAAAAAGCCACGCCCGACCCCATCGTCTCGGGCAATTGCTTCTGCCCTTCAGCCCCGTTGCGGTGCTCGAATGCAATGCCAGCAGCCGCGGCTACATCCACGTACCGAGGTTGAGCGGCCGCGTCTCCCGTCCACAGGCCAATCAGCAGCACAAAAACCCAGCGCATCTGTCCATCCCGCTCCAACGCACCCCCCTCATCATTCCTTTAATCCTGCCCATCCTGTCCTAATCCTGCCCATCCTGGTCCCCATCCTGTCCATTATGTCGGTCCATGTATTATTTTTTTGTAACCCAAGATACCGGCTCGGCAAGCGACCTACAAGGCGGCAGAAAAATCATTCATGCGTCCAACAAGTCCCTATCTGTGGCTCGGCCTATTGTGGCTAGCAGCCCTAATCGGAGTGGGAGCCTTTACCTTTCACTACGGAGAGGGCCTTTCCTACTTCAGCACAAACCCAGACGCGTGTGCCAACTGCCACATCATGCGGCCCCAGCTAGATTCCTATCGCAAATCCAGTCACCACGCTGTAGCTACTTGCGTCGATTGCCATCTGCCGCGCAGTTTCTTGAGCAAGTATCTGGCCAAGGCCGAAAACGGCTGGAATCACTCTACAGCCTTTACATTTCAAAACTTCCCCGAGCCGATCTTTATCAACGAGAAAAACGCCCGCATCTTACAGCAAAACTGCCTCGCGTGTCACAGCGCCTTCGTCCACCAAATCGTCGCTACCGAAGCCGTGCGCTGCGTACACTGCCACCGTACAGTTGGTCACGGAGAGTGGGTGGGCTTGGGCGGCCCAGAGATCACCTATAACGACGAGTAGCTTATGTCTCGCAAAATACCCTATAAAGCCATCGTCCTTTTGGCCTTAGTGGCCCTGGCCAGTGCACTCATCACCGGGCTATTGGTCAACATATACGAACGCAAGGCCGAAGCGCGGCGCGGCCCGGTGCGCCTCGTCGAAATCGGAGAGGACGACACCGACCCGGCCCATTGGGGCATCAACTGGCCGCGACAATACGACAGCTACAAGCGCACGGCCGAGGCGACTCGCACGCGCTTCGGCGGACACGGCGGCAGCGAGGCCCTGCCCGCGCAGAAAATCGAACGCGACCCTTGGCTTAGGCGAATGTTCCTCGGGTACGCGTTCTCGCTCGACTACCGCGACCGCCGCGGCCACGCCTACATGCTCTACGACCAAGAGCAAACCGAGCGGCAATCCAAGCCCCAGTCCGGCTCCTGCCTGCACTGCCACGCCTCCATCATGCCCCTCTACCGGCAGCTTGGCGACGGCGACGCCATTGCGGGCTTTGAGCAATCCTACGCCTATTCCTATGGCGAGCTAAACCAAATGCTGCACGACACCGGACACGCCCATCCAGTATCGTGCGTCGATTGCCACGACCCAGCGACCATGCAGTTGCGCATCACCCGGCCCGGGTTTATCCAAGGCATCCAAATGCTGGCCGCATCCGACGCCCCGGTCCCGCACCTGCCATCGCTGGAACGCTGGCGACGTGGAAGCCGCGACCACCCCTACGACCCCAACGCGAGTGCGAGCCGCAACGAGATGCGCTCGTTCACCTGCGGTCAGTGCCACGTCGAATACTACTGCGGCAGCGGGGCGAAACTGACTTTTCCCTGGGGCAACGGGCTCAAGGTAGAGGAAATGGAAGCGTTTTGGGACGCCATGACCCTAGACGATGGGAGCGAGTTTTACGACTACGTCCACAAAGAGACGGGCGCGAAAGTCCTCAAGGCGCAACACCCGGAATTTGAACTCTGGAGCCAAGGCATCCACGCGCGTAGCGGCGTCTCCTGCGCGGACTGCCACATGCCCTATATGCGCGATGGAGCCACCAAAATCTCCGATCACTGGGTGCGCAGCCCTCTGCTGAACATCAACCGCGCCTGTCAGGTCTGCCACTCTTTCTCTGAGGCCGAACTCGCCGCCCGAGCCGACGCGATCCAGCAGCGCAATTTCGACCTCCTGCAACGAGCCGGTGCCGCGCTCATGGACCAACTCGACGCCATGGCCGCGGCCCGCGCTGCCGGTGCCGAAGACGACGACCTAGCAACAGCCCTAGCCTTGCAGCGCAAGGCGCAGTGGCGGCTCGATTTCGTGGCTGCGGAAAATTCCATGGGCTTTCACGCTCCGCAGGAGGCCGCCCGCATTCTCGGCGAAGCGGCCGATTACGCCCGCCAAGGCCAGATCGCTGCTATCGAATGGTTGGTCGAGGCACACAACGGGGATTGAGGCCGGCTATTTCCACTCGTCAAACGGATTCGCCGTACTCGCCAGCGGCAACCCTACTCGCGCACCAGCCATATGCGAGGCGTGAGCCATCATCGCCATCTCCAGATAGAGCCGCGCATTCTCCAGCTCTACCAGCTCCCACTCCGGGTCGCGGCCTTCGATCATGTTGATCATAGACCCCGCCATGCGGCGATGCGCGTTAAGCCACTTGTGCTCGTCCGGCGGCGGGGACGAGGGCACGACCTCCCAGCGCGGGTCGCCGATCAGCCCGGGATTGACCAACGGGTGATAGTAAATATCCGGCAGATTGACCATAGGCCCAGGCAGCGACAAAGTTCCTTCAGTCCCGTGAATGTCGATGCGATAGGGATTCTCCTTCCCATCCCCCCGATACGACTCAAAATCAGCAGCCACGCCGCCCGGAAACTCGTAGTACGCCTTGATCCCGTCCCCAGCCACCAAGCCCATCCCTTCGACGCCTTCCTTTACATCCGCCGGCGTCGCACTCCGCCCGTCCTGCGTCAGATGCGCATGGCACCACAGCGGCGCACCAAACAACTGCCAGAGAAAGTCAAAGAAATGCGGATACAAGTCCAAAAACAGTTGATCCCCTCCGTGCGCGCCGCCCATCCCATAAATCCGACACAGCCGCGGCTCGCCGATTTTCCCCGCCTTAATCGCCGGAATCGCCACCCGCTGGATTGGTGGATGCCCCCGCCATGGATGCGCCACCACCACCGTCACTCCAGCCTTATCGCGCGCTGCGATCATCTGGTCAACCTGGGCGACCGAAGCGGCCACTGGCTTTTCGAGGTACACATGCGCCCCCCGCTCCACGCAGTTGAGCACCAACGCCAAGTGATCGCCTATCTCCCGCGATGCCACCACCGCGATATCTGGCTTCTCCTCCTCTAACATCTGCACGTAATCGGCATATCCCTTGGGTGCTCCGGTCTTGGCAACAGTGGCTTGGCGTCCCTCCTCATCGGGATCGGCCAACGCCACAATCTCCGCGCCTTCCACTCCGACAAACGCCATGTCGAGATAGTGGCCGTAGTTGCCGCGGCCCGTGTGCCCAATTATTCCAACTTTCACGCGCTACCTCCTCTTTGCTAGCTATTGGACAATTCCACCGTCCGCCCCGTCTCCATAGACTCCTTCACCGCGTCCAGCACCCGCATCTGCGCGACGCTGTGCTCCGTCGTGATCCGATGCTCCCGCTCCTCAGCCAAGCACTCGCACAGATGCTGCAACTGCAATGCAAACTGAAAGCAGGGCGGGAATTCGACGACTTCCACCCCACTCGGCGTGCGATGCTCTACGGTCACGGCCCGATTCTCGTTGTTCCACACTTGATCTAGCCGCAGCATCCCGCGATGCCCGGAAATCTCCGCGTACTGCGAACTGAACGTATTAAAACCCACGGAAATCTGCGCGGTGCGCCCCCCGGAAAAGACGAGTATGATCGACGCGGCATCGTCGGTCTCCAAGCCCAACTGCTGTGCGGCAAACACCCGCTTCGGCTCCTCGCCAAATATGAACCGCGCGTGGTGAACGTTGTAACAGGCCAAGTCGTAGATACTGCCGCCGCCTTTGGCCTTGTTGAAACGCCAATTAGACTCGGGCGTGCGCTCTTGGAGCGAGGCACCCGAACTAGTGCAAAACGTGCTCCGCACGCCGACCAAGTCGCCGATCTCACCGGCGTCGAGCATGGCCTTGGCCCGCAAGTGCATGGGGTGATGGCGGAACTTAAACGCCTCGGCCACGAGGACGCGGTTTCTCCTGCCAGCCGCGACAAAGGCCGCTGCCTCGGCCGCGTTTTGGGTGAAGGGCTTTTCGCAGAGCACGGCTTTTACCCGCCTCGAATCGCAGATCCGAATCCCGGTCTCCGCGTGAAAAGCACCCCAAGTGCAGATGATGGCAATGTCCAGCTCGGCCTCGCGGAGCATGGCGTCGAGTTCGGTATAACGCGCTGCAACGCCAAACTCCTCGCCGTAGCGCGCTAGCTGTTCGGCGGACACGTCGCAGATGGCGACGAGTTCGGCTTCGGCAATCTGCTGGCAGGCCTTGCCGTGAGCGCGGGCGATACCACCCGTGCCCACGAGGCCAACGCGATAGGCCACAGCACTCTCCTTGGTTAGTGGTTAGTGGTTAGTGGCCAGTGGTTAGTCCCCACTCTGCTAACCACTAATCACTGGCTACTCGCCACTTAGTTATATCTGTGGGCTTAGATCTTTGGGTTCAAAAAGCTGCGGCCGTAAATAGATCGGCGCGCCGAGGCGCGTCACCAGCACCATGCCGTCGCTGGGCCGACAGTCGAGCACCCACTCGCCAGCCTCGGTTTCAATGTACAAGTTGGCGTGAAAGGTGTCGTCCTTGATGCTGTGGACGACGAGGTGCTGCACCTCGCCTTGCAGCTTCTCCAGCATCGCTTCCAACAGATCGTACGCCAGCGGGCGCGGGAAGTCCTCGTCCTGCATAGCTCTGACTAACGCCCGCGCCTCGCAGTGGCCGATGATGATGGGCAACGGCGGCACATCGTCCCCTTTGAGCACGACAGCCACCCCATCGGCACCGAAGTCGCGCACATTGACAATGCGGGCGGGGATGAGGTCAGCAGGTGGTTCTCGGCCACAAGCTACTAGCGCAAGGGCCGTCAAGACCACGAGGAGCTGTTTCATTATGTCGCTCCTGTTTCGGTTTGAGTCTTTTGCATACGGCCCAATTATAGGGGCTGTGGCCGTGGCCTGCAAAGGTGAACGAGACACTTTACGGCAGTCCGCAGCAGAGATGCTCGCACGAGCGTTTACTATTGGCATGAATGGCAGCATTGGCATGAATGGCAGCGAAAAAAATGAAAACGAACGGGAATGAATAGAATCTATCGATGGTCTAATATGATGATATAGCTAACCAGAACTGACCAGTCAGTTCTGTTGACAGGGATCAAAGCCTCGTCTATACTTGTTTGGACGACACACACCAAAGAAAGGAATCCCGTGGACAAAACACATACAACCAAGGCCAGTTCCAGATGACAGTTCGCCAAATGCTGTACATCGGCAGCGTCTTGCTCCTCGCACTAGGCTGCGGAGAGGAGGAGGAAGCCGCACAGGGTTTCCAGCGCGGCGGTTGGGGCGGGCGCGAAGCAGCAGCCATTCCAGTCAAAGGCGAGCAGGTCACTCGCGGCGACATGAGCGCCTACATCGAGACGTATTCCCGCCTCGAAGCCGAGCGCCGCGTCAGCGTCTTGGCGCGCACGACCGGCTTACTTGAGGAACTCGCTGCCGAAGAGGGCGACCTAGTGCGCCAAGGCCAAGTGATGATCCGCCTCAACAAGGATGAACTGAGCCTAAACTTGCGCCAAGCCGAACAGGCTTTTGCCGACGCCAGCACCAACTACGACCGCATCAAGACGCTGTACGAGCGCAGCATGGTCAGCCAATCCGAATACGATGCGGCTCACCTCCGCTTGGACAACGCCAAGATCGCCCTCGAAGAAGCCCAGCTCAATCTCGCGTACGCAGACGTTACCGCGCCGATTACCGGCGTCGTCACCCAGCGGTTAGTCGAAGTGGGCGACCTAGTGCGCGGCAATCAAGAAGTTTTCGTCATCGCCGACCGCGACCCGCTGTTGGTACGCATCTTCGCGCCCGAGCAGCGCATGTACCAGTTGCACCCTGGCCAAGAGGCCACTATCGCGGTCGAAGCCCTGCCCGACACGAGCTTCCGCGGCCGCATTCGCATGATTAGCCCAGAGGTCGATCCCGCCAGTGGCACCGTCAAGGTCACCCTCGAAGTCGCCAGCGACGGCATTCTCAAACCGGGGATGTTCGCCACGGTGCGCATTATTACCGAGCGGCGGCCCCAGACCTTGATCGTCCCCAAGAAGGCCCTAATCCTCGAAACCGACGAGGACGACGTATTCCTCATCGAGAACAGCACGGTGCGCCGAGTCGCCGTCGAGTTGGGCTTTGTCGAGGACGATAAAGTCGAGATCGTCTCCGGCCTCAAAGAAGGAGACCAAGTAGTGACCATTGGCCACGAGGGCCTCAAGGACGGTGCGGCCGTGCGACTGGCCGGCGAAGGCCTCCCGACCCCGGAGGAATTGGCCGCCTCAGCCTCCGCTGGCCCCCGAGGCGGAGGCTTCGGTCCACCCGGAGCTAGGGGCGGCTGGCAGGGTGGCGGCCTGTCCGACAGCTTGCGCCAAGTCATCGCCGAGTACCGCCGCCAAGGTAAGCCTCTGCCCGACAGCTTGCGCCAAGCTCTGCGCGCAATGCGCGAGCAGGGCGGCGGGGGCTGGCAAGGTAGGGGTAGGGGCGAAGGTAGAGGTAGAGGCCAGTGAAACTCGTCGAATTTTCCACTCGCCGCCGCGTCACGGTGGCGATGCTGATGGTGGCGATTATCGCCTTCGGCGGCGTGGGTTTTTCGCGCCTAGCCGTCAACCTCCTGCCGGACATCACCTATCCCACCATCACCGTCCGCACCGAATACGAGGGCGTGGCTCCCCTCGAAATCGAGCGCCTCATTTCCGAGCCGGTCGAAGGCTTGGTCGGCGTGGTCAGCAACGTGGTCCGCGTCTCGTCGATTTCGCGGCCGGGCATCTCCGATGTAGTAGTCGAATTCGGCTGGGGCACCAACATGGACTTTGCCTCGCTCGACATCCGCGAGAAGCTCGATTTGTCCAACCTGCCGCGCGACGCCGACAAGCCCATCCTCTTGCGCTTCGACCCCTCGCTCGATCCCATAATGCGCTTGGCGTTTTACGGCAATTTGAGCCTGATGGAGATGCGGCGCATCGCCGAAGAGCGGCTGCGCCCCGACCTCGAAAGCCTCGAAGGCGTAGCGGCCGTCAGGATCAACGGCGGCCTCGAAGAAGAAATTCAAGTCGAGGTTGAAGCCCAGCGCCTAGCTTATCTCGGCATCTCGATCAACCAAGTCACCAGCCGCCTCGCCGCGGAAAACGTCAACCTGACCGGCGGGATGCTCAAGGACGGCGAGGCCGAGTTCCTCGTCCGCACTCTCAACGAGTTCCAGGGCATCGACGAGATTGGCGAAATCGTCGTCGGTCAGATCGATCGCGCACCGATCAAGCTCAAGGACGTAGGTCGCGTCTTCCGCGGCCACCGCGAGCGCGACCTCGTAACCCGCATCAACGGCCGCGAGGGCGTCGAGGTCTCGGTCTTCAAGGAAGGCGACGCCAACACCGTCCAAGTCAGCGCGGCAGTCCAGGAGCGCTTGGACGAATTTCTCGCCGAGAATGCCACACTACTCCAAGACAGCGGCATGGAAGTGGTCTTCAATCAGGCGACCTTCATCCAGCAGGCCGTTGACGAGGTGCTCAACACTGCCATCATCGGCGGCATCCTCGCCGTCATCGTGCTCTTTCTCTTCCTCCGCGACCTCAAAAGCACCGCCATCATCAGCCTCTCGATCCCTCTCTCGGTGGTGGCGACCTTTTTCCTAATGTTCGGCTCGGACGTAAGCCTCAACATCATGTCGCTGGGCGGGCTGGCTTTGGGGGTCGGGATGCTGGTTGACAACTCCATCGTAGTCTTAGAAAGCGTGCAGCGCTACCGCGACCAAGGACTTAACGTCTTAGCCGCGGCCGTGCGCGGTGCCAGCGAAGTCGGACGCGCCGTCATCGCCGCCACCACCACCACCATCTGCGTGTTTTTGCCCATCGTCTTCGTCGAGGGCGTCGCCGGCCAACTCTTCCGCGATCAAGCCCTGACCGTTACCTATTCGCTGGTCGCCTCCCTCATAGTCGCCTTGATGCTGATCCCCATGCTCTCGTCGCTAAACCTCGAAAGCATGATTGCCGAGCGGGAAGAGATTGGCCCCAAACGCGGCCTCCAAGGCCCCGCGCTACTCATCCGCCTAATCCGCGCCATAGCTCGCGGTGCCGGCCGCGTCTTCTCCACCCTGCTCTTCCCCCTGTACTGGCTTTTCGACCTCGTCTTCAACACGCTCAACAAAGCGTACCCGCTCCTTTTGAGTTGGGCGTTGCGTCGCCGCCTGATCGTCATCGCCATCTTTATCGCGATAGGGGCCTTAGTCCTCGAACGGGCGCGTGGCTTGGGGCTGGAGTTGATCCCGGAGATGAGCCAAGGCGAATTCCTCGTCGATTTGGAATGGCGCGCTGGCACCCCGCTGGAGCAGACCGCCATCCAAGTCGCCGCCATTGACCGGCAGGTGCGCGGTCTCGATGGAATCGCTTCGGTCTTTTCCCTCGTCGGCAGCAGCGCCCAAGCCGGCGGCACGGCTGCGGACAAAAAGGAGCACACCGCCCACCTCCACGTGCGGCTCGCGCCAGAGATCAGCGAAGAGGCGGCCATCGAAGCAGTGCGGGATCTTCTCGGAAATATCCCCGAACTGAAATACAAATTCTCGCGCCCTGCTTATTTTTCCTTCCGCACCCCGGTAGAGGTGGAAATCCGCGGCTACAGTCTAAGCACCCTCGATCTATTGGCTAGCGAAGCAGTCGAGCGCATGCACACCATTCCCGGGCTAACCGACATCCGCTCTAGTACGGCCGGTGGCCAACCTGAAGTCCAGATCTTCTTCGACCGCCTGCGCGTCGCCGAGTTGGGCACCACCGTGCAGAATATCGGCGAGCTGTTGCGCAACAAGCTGCAAGGCGACGTCGCCACCGAGTTGGCGCGCCGCGACCGCAAGGTCGATATCCGGGTCCGCGCCCTAGACGAGGAGCGCCAAACCGTCGCCGACCTCAGGCAGATGGTCATCAGCCCAGCCTCCTACCCCGTACCAGTCGCGCTCGAATCGGTCGCCGACGTGCGAGCCGTTGATGGCCCCGCCGAGATCCGCCGCCTCGACCAAGAGCGCGTCGCCGTCATCTCGGCCAACCTCGACGGGCGCGACCTAGGCGGCGTAGCAGAGGAAATAGAAACCACCCTCGCCGACTTGCCCCTGCCCGAAGGATTCTCCGTGTCGATCGGCGGCCAAAACGAGGAAATGGTCCGCTCCTTTGACAGCATGAAATTCGCCCTGCTGTTGGCCGTATTCTTGGTCTATCTGGTGATGGCCTCGCAATTTGAATCGCTTTTGCACCCGCTGGTCATCATGTTCACCATTCCCTTGGGGCTGATCGGCAGCGCCCTCGGCCTGCTCGCGACCGGCACCACCATCAGCGTGGTCGTGCTCATTGGCCTGATCATGCTCGCCGGCATTGTCGTCAACAACGCCATTGTGCTCGTCGATTACATCAACCGTCTGCGCCGCGACGAGGGCATGGAAAAATTCGCCGCAGTGCTGCGCGCCGGCACAGTGCGCTTCCGGCCAATTCTAATGACGACCTCGACTACTATCCTCGGGCTGTTGCCCATGGCCTTGGGGCTGGGCGAGGGGGCCGAGATCCGCACGCCCATGGCCATTACCGTCATCGGCGGGCTGTTGGTATCCACCCTGCTGACTCTGGTGCTCATCCCCGTGGTCTATACCCTGATGGATCGCAGCACTTAAAGATAGTGGCCAGTGACCAGTGATCAGTGACCAGTCCCAACCACCCCCGGGTGTGCTGGGGGGCCTGCCCACTAACCACTAACCACTAACCACGAGGTTAGTTATGAACCTATCTGAATTTTCGCTCAAACGGCCCGTGACCACCCTGATGATTACCATCTGCGCCTTGGTGGTAGGTGTGGTCGCCTTAGACCGCTTGCCCATAGAGCAGTTGCCGAGCATTTCCTCTTCCGGGATCACGGCCCGCGTCCAGTACAACAATGCTTCCCCCGAAGAGATCGAGCGCTTGGTAGTCCTGCCACTGGAGCAGACGCTGGGCACGCTCAACAACATCGACCGCATTAGTTCGAGTTCGGGGCGCAATCAGGGCGAGGTACGCGTTGACTTCAAGGCCGGCACCGACATGGACTTGGCCAACATGGAAATGCGCGAAAAACTCGACCAAGCCCGCGCGCTCCTGCCCTCAGACGTCGATCGCGTCAGCCTGCGCCGCTGGCAGTCCGACCAGCGCGCCATTATAGACGCCAATCTGACTTGGCGCGGCGACGGCGACCGCCTACTCGACGTAATCCAGAAAGTCATTGAGCCACGGCTGTTGCGGCTCAACGGCGTCGTCAACGTGGTCATCGACGACTTTGAGGAAAAACAGCTCATCGTCGAGCTGGACCAAGAGCGCTTGCAGACCCACAACATATCGCTGGGCTCGCTCGGCTGGCAGCTCAACGAGAACAACACCAACATTTCGCTGGGCCGGGTCATGGACGGCGACCAGCGCTACATGGCCCGCGCCGTCGGCGAGTTCACCCGCGCCGAGGACATCGCCAGCATGCCGCTTATGGGCGGTCAGTTCCGGCTCAGCGACATCGGCGAGATCAACTACGGCTATCCCGAAAAGCGCAGCTACGAGCGGCTCAACGGCACCGATGCGCTAGAGCTAGAAATTTTCAAAGCCTCCACCGCCAACGTAGTAGATGTCGGCGAGGTCGTCGTCGCTGAGTTGCAGGCGATTGAGGACGAATACGATGGCAAACTCGAACTCTTCATCGACCGCAATCGCGCCGAGTCCGTGCTCAAAGAAGCCGGTACGCTCCTCAATTCGGCGCTACTCGGCGCGTTTTTGGCGATGACTATCATCTTCCTCTTCCTGCGCAACATCCGCTCGACCATCGTCATCGCCCTCGCCATCCCCACCTCGGCGCTGTGCGTCTTTATCGGCATGTACGTCGCCCGCGAGGTCTTTGAATCAACCATCACCCTCAATATGGTCTCGATGATGGGGCTGATGCTGGCAGTGGGGATGTTGGTCGATCCGGCGGTGGTGGTGCTGGAGAGCATCTTTCGACGCCGCCAAGAAGACGGTCTCGACGCCGACGAGGCCGCCCACGCCGGCAGCCGCGAAGTCGGCATGGCCGTCCTAGCCTCGGCGCTGACGACGATCTGCGTCTTCGTGCCCTTCTTCTTCCTCTCCGATGGCCGCTCGGCCGCGTGGATGAAAGACGCCGGGATCGCGATATGCCTCGCCGTGATGGTGTCGATGATCGTCTCGTTGTCGCTGATCCCGCTGGTGTCCTCGCGGCTGCTGCGCGCCGGGGTCGAGCGCTTTGACCGTTGGCTCAAGCTACTGGTGGTAGCAGTCGTGGTAGGCATTGCCTACTGGCAGATCAGCGACCTTGGCTGGAGCGGATTGCAGGCTTGGTGGGTCCGCTGGTCCGGGCTGATCGCCACCTCAATCGGTGGGATGCAGTGGCAGACTATCCTCGGCTGCGCGCTCGCTGCGCTGGCTGGAGCCGTACTCGGCTGGTACTGCTCACGCCACGGCCTGCGCTCCTCGTACGGCCGTTTGCTCAACTGGACGCTCGACCACCGCTGGGTCGCCCTGCTGGCCACGGTAGCACTGACCGGTACCGGCTATTACCTCTACGACCAGATCGAACAACGCGGCACCCCCTGGACCCCAGAGCGCCGGGTGGATATGTCGGTGGTCATCGATCGCAGCTACAGCCTCGAAGAGGTCCGCGAGCATTTCTATCAGATCGAAGAAATACTGCTAGCGAAAAAGGATTCGCTCGACATCCAATCGCTCATGACGAGGTTTAGTCAGCGCCGAGGCAGTATCCGCGCATATCTCGTCGATGCCGACGAGGGCCGACTCTCATCCATGGAGGCGGGCAACGCGATCAAGCAGCTACTGCCAGAGAAGGTGGGGTACACGTACAAAATGGGCCGCTCGCGCAGTTGGACCGGCAACCAACTCGGCGTCGAAGTCCAGCTCCACGGCCGCGACCCAGAAGTCCTAGCCGTGCTGATGGAGGACGTCAAAGCCGGCCTCGAACAACTACCCGGGGTCCAAGACGTCGATAGCAGCCTCGAAGACGGCGAAGACGAAGTCCGCGTCGAAATCAACCGCGCTCAGGCACTCGGCCATGGGCTGTCGCCGCGCGAGGTCGCCCAAGGCATCTCCTCAGCCTTGGGTACCCGCCGCACTAGCGGCTTCAAAAGCGACGACCGCGAAATCGACATCGTCATGCAACTCAACGAGGGCGATCGCACCTCCCTCGACCAACTCAAAAACAGTAGCTACGAGACCCGTGACGGCAACTCGGTCCAACTTGCGTCGCTGGCCGACTTCCAGCTTGGCCGCGGCCCTCGCGATCTCAGGCGCGAGAATCGGATGCTCAACGTCACCGTCTTCGCCAACACCGAAGACCGCAACGCCGCTCGTGCGCTGATGGGACCGATCACCCAGATGATGGAAGGGATGCAGCTACCTCCCGGCTACACTTGGGATTTAGGCCGGGCAGCGCGCTGGGAGCAAGAGGAAGCCAGCGACAACAACTTCACCGCTATTTTTGCCATCCTGCTGATCTACCTGATTATGGCCTCGCTCTTCGAGTCCCTGATCCATCCCTTCACCATCATCTTCGCCATTCCCTTCTCCCTGGTCGGCGTGGCTTTGGGGCTATATATCCTCGACGTGCCCTTTGACAACAACGGTGCCTTGGGGCTTTTGATCCTCTTCGGCATTGTCGTCAACAACGGCATTGTGCTGATCTCCCATATAAATCATCTGCGGGCGAGCGGGCTGTCGCGGCGCGAGGCAATCTGTCTCGGCGGCCAGCACCGGCTCCGGCCCATCCTAATGACCGCCTTTACCACCATCCTCAACCTGATGCCGATCGTGCTGCCAATGGTCTATGGCACGTCCGAGGGCTTTGCCCGCCGCTGGGGTCCGGTGGGCTTGGTAGTAGCCAGTGGCTTGGCCACCTCGACGGTGCTAACCCTGATGCTGGCCCCAACGCTCTATTCGCTGTTAGACGATCTGGCGCTGTGGTGCAAGCGGGTGATGCGCGCATCGCACAGCACGGTCAACGCGACCGATGCAACTAGTGTCGCGCAATAAGGGGCAAGCATGACGGAAACTGAACGCGCCGCGTCGCCTTTTCGCACCCCCGTGCCGCTGCAGGTGCGGCGCGAACTGGCCGAAGTAGTAGGCCCTGACGAAGAACTTCGCCTAGCGGTACCCACAGACATTAAGCTCGACGGCCAGTATGGCGAGGCGTGGCTCATGGCCACCGCCGACCATCTAGTGGCCCTCAGCCCCGACGGCGGTGGACCGCCCGATGTGGTCTGCTTGCCCCTTAACGAAATAAAGGGCGTGGAGGTGCGCGAGGATTGGGGCACCGCGGCCCTCAAGGTGCGCACCGAGGAGCGGGGCGCGACCATGGCCGTATTCTCCAAGAGCTTGGTGCCCGCGCTGTCCGAACTGCCCAACCAAGTCGAGCGTTTGGTCAAGCAAGCCCAACCGACCGAACCCGACGGCCAAATGCTCCACGGGCGGTTGGCCGGAGCACGAGCCGGGCGCAAGCGCTGCGACCGCTGCGGCCAAGTCATTCCGCGCTACTACGGCGTATGCCCAGCCTGCCTAGAAAAGGGCAAGTTGCTGTTCCGGCTGTTGGGCTATGCCAAGCCGCATTGGAAGCTCATTACCCTGAGCCTGCTGCTCATGGTCGCGGCCACGACCATTGGCCTAGGCCAGCCGCTGCTGCTGGGCATTCTCATCGACGATGTCTTGAATGTCGGTGCCGCCGCGTCTATGAGCGCAGGGACGAGCTTTGACCTGCTGGCTCTTTTGCCGGTGTCCGCAGACGATCCCGTCGCAGCGCTGGCCTGGCTGGTGGGCTTGTTGATAGCGATGAACATAACCGTCAGCGGCTTGTCGGGACTGCGCAGCTATATCATGGCCCGCATTGGCCAGCGCGTCACCTACGGCCTGCGCAACGAGGTGTACACCCACCTCCACGCGCTGTCGCTTAGTTATTACAACAAAAACGAGACCGGGCGCATCATGGCCAGCGTCACCCAAGACGTGGGCCGCTTGCAGGATTTTATCAGCGACGGCCTGCAAGAAGCCATCCGCGATGTGCTTACCTTGGTCATCATTTGCATCATCCTCTTTGCACTTAACCCCGGGCTAGCGGCCCTCGTGTTGCTACCGACTCCTCTACTGGTGTGGGCGACGATGCGCTTTGGTCGCAAGCTGCACGCCATCTACCGGCCATTGTGGCGTCGCTGGGCCAGCCTGAGCGCCCTACTGGCCGATACCATCCCAGGGGTGCGCGTGGTCAAGGCATTTGCCCAGGAACAGCGGGAAGTGGGCAAATTCGAGGGCCGCAGCTTAGACCTGCTGCAAGGAGAGCTGCGGGTGGCGTGGATGCGCAGCCTGTTCGGCCCTGTCATGGCCTTTATAACCTCGGTCGGCACCATCATCATCTGGTGGGTCGGCGGCCGCGATATTTTGGCCGGGGAGCTGACGCTGGGGGCCTTTGTCGCCTTTACCAGTTACATGTATCGCTTCTACGGACCGGTGGAGAGCTTGTGCCGCCTCAACCACCGCTTCCAGCGCGCCGCTACCTCAGCCGAGCGCGTCTTTGACGTGCTCGATACGCACCCAGAGGTAATCGACCAGCCCGAAGCGATGATCATGCCGCCCATCGAGGGCCGGGTCGAATTTCGCGGCGTCCACTTTGGCTATGAAGAAGACAAACCGGTCATTGAAGATTTGAATTTCACCGTCGAGCCGGGCGAGATGATCGGCCTAGCTGGCCACAGCGGCGCGGGCAAGAGCACCCTAATCAACCTCATCTGCCGCTTCTACGAGCCGCAGGAGGGAGCCATCCTCATCGACGGCCACGACACCCGCCAAGTGAACCTCCAATCGCTGCGCGAACAGATCGGCGTGGTCTTGCAGGATCCGTTTCTCTTCAACGGCACGGTCGCCGACAACATTGCCTACGGCCATCCTGAAGCTTCCCTCGAACAGACCGTGGCCGCGGCCAAAGCTGCCAATGCGCACGACTTCATCATGAACATGCCCGACGGGTACGACACCATGGTCGGCGAGCGCGGCACCCGCGTATCCGGGGGCGAGCGGCAGCGGCTGTCCATTGCCCGGGCCATTTTGCGCGACCCGCGCATCCTCATCCTCGACGAAGCCACCTCCAACGTCGATACCCAGACCGAAGCGCAGATTCAGGAAGCGTTGGAGCGGCTCGTCCAAGGGCGCACCACCTTTGCCATCGCCCATCGCTTATCGACCCTCAAAAACGCCCACCGCCTGCTCATTCTCGACAAAGGCAAACTCGCCGAGATCGGCACCCACGACGAACTGATAGCGCAGGACGGCATCTACGCCAACCTGTGCCGCATGCAAACCGAAATGTCTAAACTGAGAGCTTGGTAAAATCATGCAGCAGCACCATAAATTAGCCGCTGAAATCACTTATCTCGACCCAGACAAAGCGCGGTTTTTCGTCGATGCTTTCGAGGACTTGAATCTAGAGTTGGCCGGGGATCAGACCTATTCGAGGGTCCGGGTCAAACGGGCTTTTCCCCTGAGCCGCGACGACTGCTTTATCGTCGTCCAAGACCGCAAAGGCAAGGAGATTGGCTCGCTGGCGCGGCTCGACGCCCTAGATCGGGACAGCCGCCAAGCCGTGGAAGACGAATTGGAGCGGGCCTATTTCACGCCGCGCATCCAGCGCATCGCCAAGGTTACAATGACCAACCGAGTGCCGCGCTGGGAGGTAGAAACCGACCGCGGACCGCGCGCCTTTGATATCTATTCCAGCCACCGAAATAGCGATGTGCGCCTTTTGGGCGGCGGGCGAGTCATAGTACAAGACGCCGACGGCAACCGCTACGAGATTCCCGACTATCGGCGTCTGGACCCGGCTAGTCGAGCCTTGGTCGAGGAAATGGTGTGAGGAGCTATAGACGATAACAAAATAGGTCCGCTAATTTAGGCATCGTCAAAGCCAGCATCTGTCATGCTGGGCGCAGCGAAGCATCTCCTACCTTAAGAAAGAAGTCCGTGCGTAACACCCGCATCATCACCAAGCGAAAGGAAAACCCATGCGCCAAGGGATATTCAAGCTGTCAATGACCCTAGGCCGCAGCCCGCGCGAGCAACCCGAGCGGGTGAAAATATGCCGAGAAATGGGCGTCACCGGCTGCGTGACGTCGCCACCCCTCGAAGAAATAGGCCGCGATCAGTACGCCGCGGCCATGCGCCAGCAGCAGAAAGAATGGGCCGAGGCGGGATTTTCGATCCCCGTGTACGAGACCATGACGCCCACCCGCTCCCAACACATCCGCCGAGGGGCTCCGGGCCGCGATGAGGAACTGTTGGACTTTATCGCCGCGGTGGAGGCCATGGGCCAAGTCGGCATTCCCGTGTTGTGCTACAACCTCGGCGCGGGCGGCGCGCGCACCGATTGGGTGCCAACGCGCGGTGGTGCCATCTCCTCGCAATTCGACTATGCAGAGTCGCACCAAGAGCCACCTTTGGCAGAGCCTCAAACCGAGGAAGAACTCTGGGACAACCTGACTTGGCTGCTCGAACGCATCATTCCCGTCGCCGAAAAGGCCAATGTCCGCATGGGCTACCACCCTAACGACCCGCCGATCTCGCCCTATCGGGAGTCCGCCCAAATCATGGTCAGCGCCGACGCGTACCGCCGCCTGATCAACATCGCGCCGAGTCCCAGCAACGGCGTCACGTTCTGCCAAGGCAACTTCAAGGCCATGGGCGAGGATATCTACTCAGTGGCGCGGGAGTTCACCGAGCAGGGCAAGGTTCATTTTATTCACTACCGCGACGTCGAGGGCACCGCGGGAACGCGGTTTACCGAAACCTTTCACGACGACGGCCCCACAGATATGGCGCGGATGCTGGAAATCTACTCTCGCGCCGGCTTCGTCGGACCCATCCGCCCCGACCACGCCCCGACCATGGGATCCGAAGATGCGGAGACGACCCGTGGCTACGGCATGCTGGGGAAAATCTTCGCCTTCGGCTACATGATCGGCATGATGCAGGCGCAAAACCTGGCTTACGAATGAGGAGAAGACACGGATGAAAATCGACGATATCGACGTCTATTGTATCGAACCAGAAATCCTACCAGAGGTACCCGACTATCCACCATTCCTGTCAGCACTGCACCAGCGCGTAGTTTTCAAAGTCAGCCTCGACAACGGGATCGTCGGCTACGGCGAGTACCGCTGCTACGCGCCCGACAAGTCGGTCGTCGAGCCGCTGATCGGACGCAATCCCTTTGATTTTATCAACCACGATCTCAACATCGGCCTCAGCCAGTGGTGCTTGGGGCTGTCGGCAGCGCTCTACGACGCCATGGGCAAGTACCTCGAAATCCCCGCCTACAAGCTGATGGGGACGAAGGTGCGAGACCGAGTCGCAGTCGCTGCGTGGACGCGTCCTTCGCCCCCTGACGTGCTGAGCCGGGAGGTACAGCGCGCCGTTGACCAAGGCTACATGCTGTTCAAAATGCACACCTGCCACCACTACGACGTGTTTGAGCAAAACGAGGCCGTGGAGCAAACCGCTCCCGATAGCTTTCGCATTCAGTACGACTTCAACCACAATCGCTCTCTCGGCGTAGTCCTACCGATCCTCAAGCGGCTGGAGAAGTCTTGGGTAGTCGGCTGCGTGGAAGACCCCTTGGTTCTATCCGACATCGACGGTTGGCGACGGCTGCGGGAGAAGACAGACCTTCCCCTCTATATGCACGTGCCGCCGCTCGGAGGTATGCAGGAGATGCTGCACGGACTCGCCGACGGCTATATCATCGGCGAGTACTGCGGCGGTTTCGGTGACGCCCTGCATCGCGGCTTTGCCTACTCCAAGGCAAACATCCCCTCGGTCATTCAGCTCACGGGCGGAACTTTGGTCACGGCCTTCGCCCTGCACTTGGGAGCCGTTCTGCCAAAGGTCGCCCATACCATCACGCTCGACGACAACTACGTCGAGGATCTGGCGGCGACTCGCATTCCCGTCATCGAGGGATGCTCTCCGGTCCCAGAAGGACCGGGTCTGGGAGTAGATGTGCGGGAGGAGGAACTCGAGCGCCTAGTCAACAGACCGCCGAGAGAAAAGCCGAGGGTTCTCGGGGTCACGACTCTACCCGGAGGCGGCACGCTGTACTCAGTGGGCTTCCCCAATATAGAATCCCTAATGGGGTACCAGGAGGGAAGGATTCGCGGCCATCGCTTCGAACTGCGCCAAGACGACGGCTCAGAAGAATTCGCTCGCCTCTACGAACGCACACAACGCGAAGGCTCCATCCTCGAGGCTGGATGAGAAAGGTCTCCGCCGAGTACCCCGTGCTGAGGTCGGCGCGGCGGCTGCTGCGTCCCTTTGCACTGGCGGACTGTGCCGAGGTCAACCGCCTAGTCGGCGACGAGGAAGTAGCCTCCACACTGGTTGCAGTAAAGTATCCCTACAGCGAGGACATGGCCCGGCGCTGGATCGCCAAACACCAACCTAGCTACGACGTCGGAGGGTCGTTGAACTTCGCCGTGGAGGAGCGAGCAAGCCAAGTGCTAGTCGGCTTCATCGGTATTGGCGGCAATGAAAGCCGGGCCGGCATGGGCTATTGGTACGGTCGGCCATTCTGGGGCAAGGGCTACGCCACCGAAGCTGGCCGCACCACCGTGGCTTTCGGCTTTGAGGAACTCGGCCTTGAGCGGATGGAGGCGTCGCACCTGAAGGACAACCTAACTTCTGGCCGAGCGCTGCAAAAAATGGGCATGTCCCACCAGGGCCGTCGTGCCCACTACGTCCCCAAATGGGATGCCGATTGCGACAAGGAAGAGTACGCCATCGACCGAGAGGATTATCTGCGATTGCGTGCGGAGAAGCCGGAAATCTATCGCTACGAACGATTGATTCCACCCGCGTGACTATATCTCGACCAATTGGAGAAGCGCATGTACCCACTATTTTTCGCCATTCTGATCCTCACTGGCACAAACTATCTATGGGGAGAGGAAGCGGCTCCTATGCACTGGTCTTTTGACCGCCAAGACTCGCAGGGATTTATCAGTCAATCTGGCGCAGCGGCATTTAAACTCCTGCGCCAAGCAGAGCAAGTTGATGGAGTATCGGACAAAGCAGTGCGCCTATCGCGCCTGGACGCCTTGCGCTATGAAGATGCGCGCGATGTGGTCGGCGATGGCACGTTCTCCATCCAGTTCTGGATCAAATTAGAATGGACCTCTCAGCGTTACCGGCACGGCGATGTACTCAACTTTGTAACCCAAAGCGAAGAGCATCCCTGGCTTTGGCGCGTCGG
Organism: Gemmatimonadota bacterium; assembly: GCA_009841115.1. Taxonomy (GTDB): domain Bacteria; phylum Latescibacterota; class UBA2968; order UBA8231; family UBA8231. Next base: position 95,939 of record VXML01000017.1, read on the forward strand.
CTTTCAACAGGTCACTCAGCGTCAGTTGCCACGCGGCGCTTTGCCGTTGATCCTGCGTCTAGGCGAAGAATTCACTACGGACGAACAGCCCGTCTTAATCGAGCCTTGGCAGTGGACCCATGTCGCCTTTGTTGGAACGGGAACAGGGATTGAGATCTATCGCAACGGCGGATTTCTCGGCACGCTCAACTACGGCGAACAGGGCCTACCTATTCCAGCGCATACAGAGGGCACCCTACAGGTAAATGGCTCGCTCAATTACGACGTCATTACCGATAAAGTCGGCCTCGACCGAGCGTCTCTGCGCACCGGCGTCTGGGAAAACGATATGCGCTTTGATGAGCTAATAATCGCCGACAAGCCCATGCGCCCAGAGATACACTTCCCCACCGAACTGCGCACACCTCCTGCTGTCGGCAAATTGGAAAACGAGCTAAATAATCTACAAATAGACCCCCGCGACCACTTTGTCATCGCCGCACTCATCCGGCAGGGGCGCCAGATCGACAATGGTGCTGACACTCAAAAACTGCGCACGGCATTGGTCGAGCGAATCGGCGCTGCATTGCAATCGGTCCGGCAAGGACATTCCGCTCTGCATTCGCAGCGAGGCCATCTCAGGCTCTCGTACTGGAGCAATGTAGATCAGTCTGAACAATTCTACGAAGTGTACGTACCCAACTCTTGGCAGGATAACGCCCCCGTCCCACTGGTCGTCGCCCTGCACGGCGGCGGCGAAGATGAAACAGTGCTATTTGAACGCTATACACTGGAGGAACGCGCCGAGGAAAAGGGCTGGATCGTCGTCTGTCCCTATGGTCGGGGACAAGTCGGCTATCGCGCCGCAGGCCAGCAGGACATCCTCGACGTAGTAGCACAAGTGCAACACCAGTGGCCGATCGATACCAAGCGCATCTACGGCGTCGGCCACTCTATGGGAGCCGCAGGAACGCTGCGTTTAGCCAGCGACAAGCCCGATTTTTACGCAGCCGTAGCACCAATCGCCAGTCCCTGGAATCCCGATGCACTGGAAGCGTTGCGCGAGTTGCCCACCTATTGGATTATTGGCGACAAAGACTTCCTTTTTCCACGCATGAAACCTCAGTTTGCCGCCATTGAAACCTTTGTCAAGCGCACGGGCGCTCCCCACATAACACAGGTTTTAGCAGGATACGACCACGGCGGTTTTCTCGATTTCGACTTCCCCACCGTCGTCGAAGTCTCACTGCCGTCCATATTCGATTTCTTCGCCCAACACCACCGCTAAAGGCCGTAATGATGGCAACCGATCTAGAATACCTGCAAAAGTTGGATAATCCCGAGGACGGCGAACGCACTCGTTCGCTTATCGATCTCATCGACGTGCAGACCGTCGATTTGGAATTGGCCGCCTTCTTAGCCTCCCACATCTGGCGTGGAGCTTCCTATATCACCGGTTCAGGTCCCGGAGGCATCGGCAAGACCACCACCATGCACGCCCTGCTCAGTTTTGTCGGAGCCGACCTTCCCTTTGTCACCGCGCTACCGGGAGAAGTGTCCTCCATTGGAGCAACCAAGTCCTGTGTCATTTCCAACGAATTGAGCGACCATCCGCCCCCGACCTATCTGTGGGGAGACGACCTACGCGCCTTCTTCGCTCTAGGCGACGCCGGGCACACGCTAGTCAGCAATGTCCACGCCGACGACCTCGATGAGATCCACCACCAAATCGTCGAAACGAACCAAGTACCCGAAGCGCAATTCCGCGCCATTAACCTACTCATTTTCATTTGCCTCGAAGGCGGCAATCCCTCTCAGCGGCGCATCAAGGATACGACCACGCGCCGCATCATCAACAAGATCTACTATAGCAATGGGAATGAAGACCACCGCCTCATTTACAACCCGCAAAAGGGCCTGTTAGACCACGCGCCGCGCGACGAGCAACGCGAGCAAAACTGTCGCACTTTCTTAGCGGAAATGGTAGATAGCAAGGAGCGCCGTCTCGCGGAAGTGCGCCGCCGCTTTTTACAGTGGAACAAAGCGTGACTAACATTTCCACTATGCGAATTGTCGTCTCTAACTAATAGGAGATAACCATGGAACGGAAAACCGCTGCTGAATACGATCCACAACTGCTCAAGCTGTACGATCGCTATGTCCACGGCGACATTGACCGCCGCCAGTTTCTCGATGATGCGGCCCGTTTTGCCATCGGCGGGCTGACAGCTACTGCGCTGTTGGACAGTCTCACGCCCAACTACGCCTTTGCTCAGCAAGTAGCCGCAGATGACGAACGCATTGCCACCGAGTACGTGTCCTATCCTTCCCCGCAGGGACACGAACAGACGCGCGCCGCCCTCGTGCAGCCCGTGACTGACGAGGGAAGCAAAATCCCAGGCGTCCTCGTCATTCACGAAAACAGAGGGCTAAACCCCTATGTCGAAGACGTCGCGCGCCGCGTAGCCACAGCCGGTTTTCTCGCCTTGGCCCCGGATGCGCTGGCACCGCTGGGCGGCTATCCAGGCACGGACGACGAAGGGCGTGCGCTGCAACGACAACTCGACTCAGAGAAAGTAACGCAAGACTTCATTGCGGCCGCCCAATACCTCAAAGCGCATCCTGCCTGTAGTGGCAAAGTGGGCGTCGTCGGCTTCTGCTTTGGCGGTGGCATGTCCAACGAGCTAGCCGTGCGCATCCCAGAAGTAATCTCAGCAGCCGTGCCCTTTTACGGTCGGCAACCAGCGGCTGAAGATGTGCCCAAAATCAAGGCGCGGTTACTGATCCACTATGCCGAACTAGATGAGAGAATCAACGTCGGCTGGCCGGCGTACCAGGTCGCGCTAAAAGAAGCCGACATCGACTATGCAATGCACATGTACCCAGGCGTCAACCACGGCTTCCACAACGACACCACGCCCCGCTACGACGAAGCAGCCGCCAAACTGGCTTGGGAACGCACAATTAGCTTCTTCAACGAAACGTTGAACGCTAAATAATGGCCGATAGCAAAAGAGACGGTGGAGTCGTTTCTTTGCGGCGAGGTATCCTACTGATTTTTGTCATAGGTACCATAGGACTAGGCACCGAATTACTGCTGCTTGATCATTTTGAAGAATGGCGTCAACAGATACCTCTAGCGTTGTTAGCGTTCGGCTTGGTCTTAGTGGCGGCGCGGCTACTTTACCGGGGCGCGATCATCCTGCGCCTATTCCGCTTGACCATGCTGGCTTTTGTCTTAGGCGGCATGGTCGGCCTCTGGTTCCATCTTAGTTCCAATATGGAATTTGAATTGGAAATGCACCCGACGCTGAGCGGGTTGGAACTTCTTTTTCAAGCATTGAGCGGCGCCATGCCAGCATTGGCACCTGGAGCACTAGTCCAGCTAGGCCTGATTGGGTTTCTTTATACTTACCAACACCCGGCGCTGATCCGGGAGCGAACAAAGGAGAATTAATCAATGCAGCGCATCATTTCAGTAGCAGTTCTAACCATCTGCCTCTACGGTAGTAATGCCCAAGGACAGGTCGGCAAAAACGAAACAGTCCTCAACCCCAACCGAGCTGGCGTCGAACAACTGTTAGCCCTAGCGCAACTCGATTCGGCGTTAGCCGAGGGGATCATAAAACGGAGACCTTTTATCGGCATGGAAGCGTTCGACGCCTATTTGGATTCGACCTTGGCAGACTCGGTCCAAGCCGAACTGTATGTCAATCTCTTCCTCCCGATCAACCTCAATACCGCCAGCGACGCCAAGATGAAACTAGTGCCGGGAGTCGGCAAGCGCATGGCGCACGAGTTTGAGGAATACCGGCCCTACAAGAGCATGGCACAATGGAGACGAGAAATCGGAAAATACGTCGATGACGACGAACTGGCGAGAATGGAACAGTACGTCTTCGTGCCGCTTGAACTAAACACGGCTAGCGAAGCGGATTTCCTCACAATCCCCGGAGTCGGCAAGCGCATGGCGCACGAGTTTGAGGAATACCGACCCTACAAGAGCATGGCACAATGGAGACGAGAAATCGGAAAATACGTCGATGACGACGAACTGGCGAGAATGGAACGGTATGTGTTTCTTGAGAATAGGCCCTAGGATCGCTTGTGACGGCGTATATTTTTTAATGGAGATTAGACCATGCGCATTCCCGGACAACGAATCAAGCGAACGCGGCTAATTCAGACTGATAAGTTTGTGGTTGCGGTAGAGGTCGAAATGGTCGTCCCAGCCGATGACCCGAGTGAGCCGTGCTATGAATCTGAAACGATTCAACTCCTGCGGGAGATCAAGGAGCACGCCGAACGGGAAGATGTGGCTTGGTTGACGAAAAAAGGCAAGGTGTACGCTGCTGTGGATGCAGCGTAAAATTTCATACCATGGCCAAAATAGATCGCAGAAAGCTCATTCTTGAAGAGGCGGCCCGCCTCTTCTCGGCCAAGCGCTTCGACGAAGTGCTCATGGACGACATTGCCCATCAGGCCGGCGTCGGCAAGGGGACGATCTACAAGTACTTTGCCGACAAGGAAGAGCTGTACTTTGCCGTGGTCTTTGAAGGCATCCGGCGGCTCAACGAGCAACTCCAGCGCAAGGCCAATCGCCAGCAGAATCCCGAAGACGAACTCCGTCGGATGGTCCACGCCATCGTCTCCTTCTTCAGCCAGAACCGCTTCTTCTTTCGCTTGATGTCGCACGAGGACGGCAAAAGCGAAGGCGGCAGGGGCGAAAACCGCAAGCGCTGGCGCGAGGAACGGCGCATCCAACTCGCAGCAATCGAATCCGTCCTACAAAACGGCGCTGAAGCGGGCGTCTTCTCCGTCGATCACCCAAAGGTCGAAGCCGCTATCCTCCGCGACATGGTGCGCTCGGTGATGATCCACTCAAGGGGGCTAAGCGTCGAGGCGATGGTCGATACCATCATGCGCATCTTCCTCCAAGGCGTGCGCAAGACGCCCTGAGCGACGATTGCGTTATCTATGTATATTAAAGCGTCTCTTGGCTAAAGGACTTTCCGATATGGGATCTATCGCAACAGATGATATACGCGCAATGCCCTGTTACAGCATTCCCGAGGCTGCTCACTACCTGCGCATTCCTGAGACTACCCTTCGCTCTTGGGTGCGAGGCCGCAAGTATCCCACTAGCGGGGGGGACCAATTCTTCCAACCTGTAATCGAGCTACCAGACGATAGCCAGAATCTTCTATCCTTTATCAATCTGGTCGAAATCCACGTACTTGATGCCATTCGCCGCGACCATCGCATATCACTGCACAAGGTCAGGATTGCCATCGATTTCATCAAAGAAGAACTAAAGTCCGATCTCCCTCTCGCATACCACAAGCTCGAAACCGACGGCTTGGACCTCTTTGTCGAGGAATACGGTCAACTCATCAATGTCTCTCAGGCTGGGCAACTGGTACTTCGGAACCTGTTGCAGGCACATCTGCGGCGTATTGATAGAGATTCGGCTGGTTATGCTCGGAGGCTATACCCTTTCACTCGCAAGCGCCTAGGCCAACAATTTATAGAAGAACCCAAGGCAATCGTCATTGATCCTCGCATATCTTTTGGTCGCCCGGTGCTCGTAGGCACTGGAATTCCTACAGCTATTATTGCCGAACGCTACAAGGCTGGGGAAGCAATCGGTGCATTAGCGGACGACTATGGCCGCCCGACGCTCGAGATCGAAGAAGCGATCCGCTGTGAATTATACACCCGAGCAGCCTGAGCCACTTGTTTTCTTCATCGACCGTTCTCTAGGGAAGAAGACGATTGCCGACGCCCTCAAGCAAGAGGGCGCTAAGGTCCATGTTCACGACGACCTGTTCCCCGCTGACACTGAAGACGAACGTTGGCTCAGGAGGTCGGCAATAGAAAATGGGTCGTTCTCACTAAGGATCTCAGAATCAGATATCGAACGTCTGAGCGCCTAGCCGTCAAGGCTAATAACGTAGCCATGTTTACACTTACTGCCCGAGATTGTCAGGGCAGCGAAATGGCCGATATATTCGTCAAGGCGCTTCCCCGGATAGCTCGTTTCCTCAAAGAGAATCAACCCCCGTTCATAGCGAAGGTGACCAGAAAGGGCAATGTCTCGATGCTGGTTGATCTTCATTAAGTCCAAAGTCAATAGTCACAGACCACCGACACACCACCATTCCTAATTCCCCAAAAATCCTTGAAAATTGCTCTTAAAAAAATTGAAGAAAGAGAGGGGGAATATGTCGGGTGATCCTGGATTTGAAAAAAAGTAATGCAGCATTCCCCATTTTCACTTTCCTTCTGTCTCCTCCACCACCAAAAACAGGATTAATATGATCTACTTGTAACTTATCTTTCTCCTGTCCACATCCCCAACAGCGAGAACCAAATTTCCCTCTAAGAATGCCTTTTATCGTACCCTTGTGACCAGATATAACTTTCTTTCTCTCACGGCGTTTATACTCATTTACATCCATACTCTTTATTCTTTCAGAATGAGTCAATCCAACTTGCAAACATAACGGGTTCGAGCCTCTAAAATAAAAGTATCCCCGGATTTCAATGTATCCCCTCGGGTGATCCTTGACCTTAAATTCAAGCCAAGATCTTTACATTTTCCCTTGGCAAAAACCATCCCAGAAACGTTAATTTTTCAAACTATCCCCAAAAGCAAAAATCCGATTCTGTCAGCTCAAAACTGCCGCTCACCATCGATAGCCGCGTCCCAACGCTGCGAGTACAGGTAATCCATCGCGGCCTGCGTGGCTGTGGGCGAACCAATCTGCTGCAGGGCACTGAGCGCGAACGCGCCTACGTGGCCGCAAGAATCGTCGAGCGCCCTGAAAAGCTGGGATTCTAACGGAGCGGCGGCTTGGCCAAGCTGGGCGCACGCTATTGCCGCGTTGGTCCGCACTTGGTCGCGGGGTACCCAGCGGCGGCCAGCTTCCTCCTGCCAATTTGGATGATCGGCCGAGAGCATTCGCCCCAAGGCTTCCACTGGTACGCCTTGCGCAATATTGCCCAGCGCGACGAGGGCCGTGCGCACTAAGCGATGCGAGCCATCTTCAAGGCTCCGCGTCAACGCCGGGACTGCTGCTGCCGCGTGCGAATCCATCTCGCCGAGGGCAAAGGCGGCGTTGACTTGAGTCCATTCGCTTTCGTCCGCCAGCAACTCACAAAGCGCCTCGACCGCGGGTTCGCCAACCGCTGCTAAAGCCTGCGCCGCATCTTCCATGTTAGTCGCCCCCTCGTTCCAAGCGGGCGGTGCCTCATGTTGGTCGGCCTCGCGACCTGCTGCGCGCAACGCTTTGGCCAGCAGCGCGACCGTCGGCTCGCCGATCGCGCCCAGCGCGTAAGTCGCGGCCGCGCGCATGGCTTGGTGATCAGTGCCCAAACACTCGACGAGCACTGGCACGGCTGCAGCCGCATCAACGCCGAATCCAGCCAATTGCTGTGCCGCCGCCAGCCGCTGCGCTAAGTCCACCTCTACGTCGAGCTGAGCAATGAGAGCCGCCACGTCTCCAGTGGCCTGTGGCCAGCTATCGTAGCGATCCCGCTTGCCGCACAGCCAGTCCCAAGTGTGCGCCCAAGCCAGTTCCAAATCGTAGGGAGACTCAATGCGTTGGGGCTTCTGCCAGTGCATGCTTTTGCAGTCCCAAGTCGGTGCCGTCGGCTCGGAGGCTCGCATGTAGATGAACTTAATCATGTGCCGATGCCTCGGCAGCAGGCTGACGCCAGCCGCGTGACCCACATCGAAGTGCGTCAGCGACACCGTGCCGGCCCGACCGGCCAATGGCAAGGCGCGCGCCCGGTCCTCGTCCGTCAGTCCCCGATTGAACTGCGTGCCCGGAATCACGTGCGTCGGCCCCAACTCGACCGGCGAATCCTGCGGATAGTACATGATCCGCGCATAGCGCAGATAGTGCTGGCGCGGATGACCCATCGGCGTGTACCCATCCTGATGGCAGTTCCGGCGCAGCCTTTCTTCGGCCTCGGCCTCGGGCACGAGTTTCTCCACCGGCTTGAGGGGATGGCAGTAGCGGTGCGGATGCTCCAAGTAGTTCGGGCCTAAGACGCTGATGAGCGCGCCGCGCACCTCGGGCGAGTTGAGCACGTGGCGCATAGCGGGCACGCGCGGCAGGATATTGTTACCCGGGTTTAACTCGGAGTCGATGATTTGGTTGAGCCGCTCATAGCACGCCTCGTGCGTCCCCTCGGGCACGGTCGGCTCAAAGACCAAATAGCCATTGACGATAAACTCGCGCATCTGCTCGTCGGTGAGCAGGATCGGGTCGGTCATGATACAAGCTCCTTCACTGTTGAAATGCCATTCAAATCCGCACCTTCAGGGCCTCGGCCTTTAACTGTTCACATCGACGCGGCGCGTACGGAGGCTGTTGGGTCTCGCGCAAATCAAAGCCAAAGGCGCGCTTGCTCAAAACGATGACTGGCGGCGCTTGAATCCGCTTGAAATAGTTGATCCGCACTTGGCGCTCCACCCATTCGAGATCTTCGATCCAGCTACGCGCGTCCGGGAAGTACGCGCGAAAGCGCGCCTCGTCGTCCCATTCCAACTTCTCTAGCAACACGCCCTTTATAAACCACTGCAACAAATCGCTGCTGTGCCGCCGGTATTCGATGAACTGCCGCAGCACAGCGTCGTGGTATCCATACTTGATCGGATCGCCCAAGCCCTGCGTCACATCTTGGGCCTCAGACAGCTCGGCACTGGGCACAACCGAGCCGTCAAGCAAATTCTCCGGCACTACAACGCGGCCATAAACATCCTCATTGAGAAAGCGCGCCAGCGCGAAGACCTGCACCTTGTACAGGTCGGCAATCGGAGCCACTGCGCCGCTGACGTCCCCGTAGAGCGTGGCATAGCCCAAGGCGACCTCGGTCTTGTTGCCGTTGGACGTGAACACGAGTCCGTATTTGGCCGCTAAGCCGGAGAGCACATCGGCAAAGCGGATGCGCGCCTGTACGTTCTCATCCACCAACCGAGTGTACTCGCCCTGGCCCACGGAAAATTCCGCGCCCTGCACGAGCGCGGCTACAGCCTCGTACAGCGATTCAATTGGGCAGCAAAGGTAATCAACGCCCAGCGCAGCGCACAGCGAACGGGCATTGTCTTGGGTCACAGCGGCGTTAAAACGCGTCGGCATGTTGACCGCAAACACGCGCTCCGGGCCAAAGGCGCGCTCCAGCAGACAGCAGACCACGCTGGAGTCCACGCCGCCGCTCGTTGCAATCAGGAACTTGCTCTCCGCACCGCGCACGTCGTCCAAGTGCCGCAGCCCAGTGAGGATACCCGCATACTGAGCTTCGATCTCGCTTTGGGGCGGCGCGACCTCGCCGCGGCCCGTGAGCACGAGCTGTTCCCGCCACGGACGCGCGCGGCACGCAATGTCCCCATTGGAGTCGTACGCCGTGCTATCGCCGTCAAAGACAATAATGTTCTTGCCGTTGTTCTGCGCCCCAACTTGGTTGACGTAGAAAAACGGCAGGGGCGAGCGCGCCAGTATCTGGCTCACCACGCGGTTCCGCTTGTCGCTTTTCTGCCAAGTAAAGGGCGAGGACGAGAGGTTAAATACGGCCTCAGCGCCACGGCGGCGATACAGCGCGAGCGTGTCGAGGGGCTCGCCGCTGTGACAGTAGTCTTCGCACCACATGTCCTCGCACAGTTGCACGCCAAAGCTAAAAGACCGCCCGTCCTGGAGCCGCACCTTGTACGGATGCAGCCAGTCCTCCAGCGGCCGCCCCTCGGCCTCAGCTAAGTGGCGCAATGAGAAGAAGTGCCGGTCGTCGTCAAAAAATCGGTAATTGGGATGCAGGGTCTTGGGGTGGACGTCGCAGGGCAGGCCAGCGGGCACGGCTTCGCGCACCGCGTATTCGCCGTTGGCGCACACATAGACGGCATTGTACTTGCGCTGTCGTCCATCCTGCCCCTTGTGGACGGGGTCCACCGCCACGTTGCCAAAGATCACGATCAACCCAGTGCTAGCCCGACAAATCTCGTCGCTATACGCAGCAAAATCCTCTACGTAAGCGTCCATCTCCCACAAGTCGCCGAGGATATAGCCGCTGATGCACAACTCGGAAAACACCACGACCTCAGCGCCGGCCTCTCGCGCCTGCGCGATAAAGGCCAGCATCCGCTCCGCGTTCAGGTCGGGCCGCCCGGGCTTGACCTCCATCTGCACCAAGGCGATTGCGGGCAGACCCATCAGGCCATCACGGGGACCCGCGCCTGGTGGATGCACTCGGCCAACAGCGGCACGCCCTCGCGGACCGCCTCCAGCGAAGCAAAGCCAAAGGCGAGGCGTATGGCCGGCACGTCCTCGCGCCGGATGTGGAAGCCCTGCCCCCGCGCCACCACAATGCCGCGCTCGGCGCACAGGGCCATGAGGCGATCGCGATCCACATCTTCGGGGAACTCAATCCAAATGAACATGCCGCCCACCGGCCGCGACCACGTGCACAGATCGCCCGCGTTCTCTTCGAGGCCGGCGAAGACTGCGTCGCGCTTTTCCTTGAGAATGGCATTGGTCTCGGCCAAGTGCTGCCACAGCCGGTCGCGGAACAAAGCCGCGCAGCTAGCAGCCGCCAGCAAGCTGTTGCCCCCGTCGTAGCGGCGGTCGAGGATCCGCCCCAGCATGGGCGGCCGGGCCAACAAATAACCCAACCGCACGCCGGGCCCCAAAATTTTGGACAGCGAGCCGATGTACAGGACATCGGGGCTGTCGTCGAGCGCGTAGAGCGCCGGCTCTTCTGGCCCCTCAAAATGCACATCGCCGTAGCAGTTGTCTTCTACCACAATGGTATCGTAGTAGCGCGCCACTTCGAGCAGTTCGAGGCGGCGCTGCCTCGGCATGACCGAGCCGGTGGGATTCTGGTAGGTCGCCAAGGTGTAAATAAAGCGCGGCGGGGTGCCCTTGCGGCGCAAATCCGCCAAAACGTCGGCCAGCGCATCGACGCGCATGCCCTGCTCGTCGAGCGGCACCCCGACCAACTCAGCCCCCAACCCCTTGTACGCGCCAATCGTCCCGGAATACGTCAGTTCCTCGGTGACGATCACATCCCCCGGCCCTTCCATCAGCGCCTCGGCTACCAGCGTAACTGCCTGCATGGAGCCGTTCATCAGCGCGATGTGGTCCGCGGACACGTCGATGCCCTCGCGCTTGGATTCGCGCATAGCCATGACCTCGCGCAAGCCCTGATGGCCCATGTCTCCCGGATAGCGCACCAACTCCGCGCCTAACTCGCGCACGGCTATACTCGCCGCCTCGGCCAGTGCCTCCGTGGGAAACGAGCCGGGATCCGTGCGTCCACTGCCAAAATCGTATGTGCTCATAATACGCTCCTTTTAGAGTTCTAATCGCTTGAGTCGGGGATTTTCAGTAAGTCCCGGTATTCGTCCCCGCTTGGCCACGGGCCGGCCGTCTACTTCCTTGATATCCGCGGTAAAATCTATCGCCGAGGCGGAACTGATCGCGCTGCCAACGCCAAAGGCGTCCACCGGTGCCCCAGCCTCCCGGAAATAGCCAATCCGCTCGGCGTCCAAGCCGCCGGAGACCGCGATCTTTACATGGCTATGCCCGGCTTGGTCGAGCCGCGCGCGCACCTCCGCGACCAACTCGGCTGTGACGCGGCCGCGCTCGCTGGGAGTGTCCAGCCGCACGCCCCACAGCTTCTCGCCTAGGGCTTCTGCCAGCCGCAGGCTTTCTTCGGCTTCGTCCTTAAAGGTGTCAACCAACGCGATGCGCTCGACCTCAGCGTCGATGTGGCGGTCAAATGCCTCGGCTGCTTTGAGCGTGTCGCCGAGGCACAAGATCAAGGCGTGGGGCATGGTTCCGGTTGCCTCAATACCAGCTAGGGCGGCCCCCTGCGGAGTCGCACATCCAACGCACCCCCCGACGATGGCCGCGTATTCCATCCGGGCGCTGACCTCCGGGTGGATGTGCCGAGCGCCAAAGCTGATGATCGGCACCCCATCGGCCGCAGCCACGCACTCCGCCGCAGCCGTGGCCCACCCCGTCTCGCTGCTGAGCATTCCCAACAGCGCCGTCTCGTACAGACCGAACTGCCGGTAGGGCGCACGGATCCACAATACAACTTCGCGCGACTCGATCCAATCCCCTTCATCCAAGCTCCACACCTCCGCCTCCTCGCCGAGCACCTGCCGCAAGAGAGCCTGCGCCTCGCGCATACCGCAGAGCAGAGCGCGCCGCCGAGTAAACACCTCCATCGCCACGACCGGATTGAGCTGCTCGACCGCGAGGATGTCGCAACTGCGGCGGAAGTAAATATCCGCGTTGTCGCCCGCCAGCGTCGCCGCCGAGGGCGCGTATAGGTCGCGCTCTACCATCAGCGGTTGGTGACCTGTGCCCCGAGAATTTTCTCTATATGCCCCAAGGCCCATTCGTGCTGTTGGGGATCAAAGCTGGCCACGCAATCGGCCGGGACTTCGACCGGATAGTCGCGGTTGCGCAACCCGGCCACAGTGTGCAGGACGCAAATATCCGTGCAATCGCCCATCACCACGACCTTGTCCGGCGCTAACTCATCCAACATCGCGGCTAACTCGGTCTCGAAAAAGGCACTGTAGCGCCGCTTTTTGACGATCCGCGCGTCTTGGGCTAACGGCGCTAGTTCGTCGACAATGTGCTCCTCTTCGCTGCCTTCGATGCAATGCGGAGGAAACATCTCGAACTCGCGGTCGTCTGCAGTATGGCTGTCTTGGGTAAAAAACAGCGAGGCCCCAGCGGCCTTTTCGCGCTCGATCCGCGCGGCGATTCGCGGGATGATCTCCCGCGCGTGGTCCCCGCAGTAGAGCGTCCCGTCTGGACGCATAAAGCCGTTCTGCATATCCACGACAATCACGGCATTAGCCATCGCCTGTTCCTCCTATCCGCAAAAATATAGCAATCCGGCATGATTTGAACGATTGTAGGGGGCGGTTTCAAACCGCCCTCTACAATGCGTAACGTCAGTTAGAATTCAAACCGGCTCGAGCCGATCCCCCACGAGCCGCCGGTAGTAACACCCCAACCGCGCCCGACCATCTGCATCCAACGTGTGGCAGGCCCCCTCCCCTTTGAGCCGGACGCGATACAACAGCGAATTTTGCTCGCAGTTGACGCGGATTTCGACCAGTTCGAGCACATTGCCCGAGGTCGCGCCTTTGACCCACAACTCGTTGCGCGACGTGCTCCAAAATGCGGCCACGCCCTCGCGCCGCGTATAGTTCAGCGCCTCTTCATTGGCGTACCCCACGATCAGCACCTCGCCGCTATCCACATCCTGCGCCACCACCGGCACCAACCCCTCACCACAGGCCGCGGCCCGCTGTAACTTGCCAAAATCCAAGGCCAACCGCTGCCCTTCCTCCACTTCCTCATGCGTCATATTCGCTCGTTCAACCACGACGATCTCCCATTGTCAAACTCCTTTTAACTAGACCTTGCCTCCCTCTCCAAGTCAAGCCTATATTCCCCGCCCGAAAGGACGACGCCCTATGCTTCTCGACACTGCCTACGAAATCGCCACCTCCAACATCCGCTTCGGCCCGGGCACTACCAAGGAGATCGGCATGGATCTCAAAGACCGGGGCCTGCAGCGGGTCATGGTATTGACCGACCCAAACTTGCGCGAACAAACTCCGGTGCAGACGGCCTTGGCAGCCATTGCAGAGGCGGGCGTCGAGTACGCGCTGTTCGACCAAGTGCGCGTCGAGCCGACCGACGCCTCGTTCAAGGCGGCGATTGCATTCGCCCAACAAGGGTTTGACGGGTTTGTCGCCATCGGCGGCGGGTCGGTGATGGACACGGCCAAAGCGGCCAACGTGTACACCACGTACCCGGCCGATTTCCTCACCTACGTCAACGCGCCCATTGGCCGGGGTGAGCCAGTGCCCGGCCCGCTCAAGCCGCTAATCGCCGTTCCCACCACCGCTGGCACCGGCAGCGAGACCACGGGCGTGGCGATTTTCGATTTCGTCGAGATGAAGGCCAAGACCGGCATGGCCCACCGCTACATGCGCCCGACCTTGGGCATCGTCGATCCAGACAACACGCGCTCCATGCCGCCGCAGGTGGCCGCTTCAACCGGCCTCGACGTGCTCTCGCACGCCTTGGAGTCGTACACCGCCCTGCCGTTTGACCAGCGGCCCCGACCCGATCGGCCCCAACTGCGACCGGCCTACCAAGGCTCGAATCCCATCAGCGACTTGTGGGCGCTGGAGGCTTTGCGGTTGGTGGAGCAATTTTTGCCCCGCGCCGTGGCCGACCCCAGCGACGACGAGGCCCGCAGCGCCATGTGCTTGGCCGCGGCCCTCGCTGGCATTGGCTTCGGCAACGCCGGCGTCCACTTGCCGCACGGCATGTCCTATCCAGTGGCTGGCATGGTGGAAAGCTATGTGCCCGAGGGATACGCCATCCATTACCCGCTGGTACCACACGGGTTTGCCGTGATCGTCAACTCGCCGGCGGTCTTCCGCTTTACCGCGCCGACTTGCCCCCAGCGGCATCTGCGGGCAGCCGAGGTCTTAGGGGCCGATTGCAGCGGAGCGCAAGACGAGGACGCGGGCGCGGTCTTAGCCGACCGCATCGTCTCGCTGATGCGCCAACTCAACGCACCCAACGGCCTCAGCGCGCTCGGCTACGGCAGCCAGCACATCCCGGCCCTCGTCGAAGGCACGCTGCCACAACACCGGGTGACCAAGCTCTCGCCGCGAGCGGCGAATGCTGAGGAACTAGCGGGGATTTTTGAGGACGCGCTGAGCTATTGGTAGGGAGCTACCTTTAAGCAGAGAGTGGCCCAACTATAGTAAAAGGGGCCACTCTAGCTTTCCATGGCGGGACCCCGCCAACCGACCTAGAAAACTCCATTGCACACACAAGAAGGAAAAGGCTGTTGACATCGAGTTCGTTGTATCTTATACTTTCTCTCAAGATAGTTGCCGGAGCGCAGGCGCAAAGGGAATTTATAGACAGTGTCCATCACCGATCAAACAGCAAGAACTCGCCAGCTCATTGAATGCTTGCTGCGAGAAAATTACGATCTGCGTCAGGAGCTAGAAGCTCGCGAGCAGGACCTAGACCGCTGGCGAAATCTCGCTTTGGCTTTTTGCTATCCAGATGAGTGTCAGGACCAGATGGATCGGCTGCTTTTCCGATTTCTATCCAAGCCGTGGAAGGAGTGATCAAACTATCAAATTAGCTTAGCAAGAACCGTGCCAACCTTGGTTAACAAGGGATGACGCAACTACTCCCCCTCCCACCGCCTCATTCCTAACCAAAAATCCGAGGAACGATCATGCGAGAAAAAGCTCCCCGTCTAGAATTGAAACCTGTGGAAGATCCAGATAGTGCCAATCAGTCTGAACTAGTTTTGAGACATGTGGAGGATCCAAATCGTGCCGATCGTTTTGAACTGATCCTCACAGATGGAGATGATGATTTCATGAAGTATCCAGCGACCCGAGAAGAGTTGAAAAAAATCCTAGTGAAGTTTCTTCATCGACTAGAACGTCCCTAAGATTGGCTGTTGAGGCAGAACAGGATTGCGGTGCCGGGTGCGCTTCCCTATGCCACACGACACCCAATCTCCCTATCCTGTTCTGCCTCCTTTGGGATGGTGCTCGACTGGGCATGTCGGCGATCCATTGGCTTTCTCCCCCGATATGGATCGCCGCCGTTGGTTTGATTCCTATGGATTCTAAAGGTAGCCATCGCGGCGCGGATGCGCTGCTTCATATACCAAGCCGTCTTTTGGTTCAATTCCAGATCGCGGGCTAATCACTCATATTTCCAGAGGTGTAAAATGAACGCAATGACGCCAGATGTTTTGGTTTTGTACTCGGGTGGCAGAGATTCTTCTGCGGCAACTGTTGAAATGGCACTCAAAAAGAATTATGTGAAACTATTTACATTTCAAGCAGGGGCCTTAGAGGTAGCTGGTCGGCAGGGAGATTCAGCACCAGAGATACGCCACAAGGAACTACTCACGGCTTTTCCAGAGCATATCGACCCACAGAGAGCCATAGACGGATCTACATACATCATACGAAAGCTGGGAATAGAAAAAACCAATACCGCTCATGTTGTATACCCTATTACGCTCGCACTTGCAGCGCATTGTGAAGCAATTACATATTCCTTGAAATACGAGATAAAAAAAATAGCGTGTGGGTACTCAGGGTACCAATCAGACCGTGATATCTATATTGAACAAAGGAGTGATTTTGCAAAGCTGACCGCTGATTTTGTTGGAGAATACGGTATTGCTTATCATTTACCTGTTATCGATAAATCAGAATCTGAAATAAAAAACCTGCTTGAACGACACGGAATTAGCTCGAATTCTCTCGAAAATAAATCACTTTTTGGTGGTGTGTCATTTGACATAGAATACGCACATCAATACTGGAATTCGTGTATCCCATTTTGTAGAAAATACCTTCATGAAAGGTTGAGTGGAACTTGTGAAAAGGACAGCCAGCACCTTGAGCTGACCTAGTGCTGACTGCGAAAGCCGATGACGAGTTGGCCTGAAAATAGTGTTTCTTTTTTAGTTTCACCACGCGTAACTAGGCCAAGCTAACAACCGATTCGGGCGTTGTTGCATGAATCATGTCTCGGGTATCCTTGTCGAATGTTGTTTTTTGTTCAGTTGATTTTTTTACTCGATACGACTGGGGTTTGCCCAAATGGATCATTCGATTGAGGATCGCACAGCTCAACCGACTTTCGACCTGCTGGTTGGCAAAGCTACGTGCCTTCAGCTTGTAGCCGATGAGGTGCTTATAGCGATCTGCGTTTCCGCCAACGAGCGTCGATGATAGCCACTGGCCTGTTTCCACCCCTTGCGTCCTTTTTGTCGAATGGCTCGAAGGATCTCATTCCGCGCCAACGGGGGGCCTTGCAGTTACCATGCTGTTGGATTGTAGCGTCTTTGCGCAGCGCAATGATCGGCCGAATCGAGGGCTCACTCGGCGGCGTGGCCAACGCGTCGAACACCTTCTGTTTGTCATAGGCCCCATCCCGCCTACCGCCCCCATCGCCTCGTCGACTTGGCTCAACAGAGGAGCAACCTGCGAGGCATCATCGATCCGATGGGATGTCAACGTCTGAGCGACCACCTCGCCGGTGGCCTGGTTGACCCCCACATGCAGTTTGCGCCACGTGCGCCGTTTCGTCCAGCCGTGTTGGCGCACTTTCCACTCGCCCTCCTCATAGATTTTCAAGCCCGTCGAATCGACCACCAAGTGCATCGGTTGATCCAGACACTTGCTCGGCAACACCACCGCCAAGGACCCGTGGCGACGCGGCAAGGTCGAGTAGTCCGGCACGGCCACGGCCAACCCCATCAAGTCCAACAGCGATTGGATAAACCCCTGCGTCTGCCGCAACAGCAACCCAAACAACACCCGCATCGTCAACATCCATTCAATCGTTGGATCCGAATACACAAACTGGGCACCCCGTTGGCACGGACGCTGATCATACCACTGCCGCCACAGCGAATCGTCCAGCCACACCGTCAGGCTACCGCGAGCAATCAGTGCTCGATTATACGACGACTAATTCTTAACCCGATACACCGCTTTCGACTTGACTGAGGGCGAACGACCAGATACTTTGCTCATCACAGGCTCTTTGGGAAGACAGGTACGTGTTTCTTGCGGAAACCACGAACCAATCTAACTGGAGAGCCTGACCCCATCGTGCTTACTGAAGGATTGGTGGTCGGCACGCTTCCGAGACCATTACAGACCCCTCGAAGACCGCTGTTCTGAAGACGAATCACTGGGAGATACGCAATGAACAAGTCCGATCAACGAATTCGCAAGTTCAATCCGGGAACGTTCCAACCCGACGATGAGGTGAAAGAGCAGTTCGTGGTCAGGAAACACGAACTCGAAATCGTGCTTAAGGTCCTCAGTGGGGTGTGCAAGTACCAGCACGCGCTAGTCGTCGCGTCCCGTGGTCAGGGAAAAACCATGCTACTAGCTCGAGTCGCGGCGGAGATAAGAACCGACGACAAACTCTCCGCGTGTCTTTTGCCAATTCGGTTCATGGAAGAGAGTCACGAGATATTCAATATCGTCGATTTCTGGCTCGATACCTTGTTCTACCTTGCGCGGGAAAGCACTAAGCACGATCCCGTACTCGCTGAGGAGTTGCGAAAGGCGCATGCCGATCTGGCCTATCCAGAGAGTGAACTCGTTTCGCGACCCACTGATAAGTTGAGAGAGACGCACGCCGACCTTGCCTATCGCCGACAAACGCTCGCGGACCACGCCCGTGCCGCTGTATTGGAGGCCGCGGATCGACTGGGCAAAAAACTCGTCCTCATGGTCGAGAACCTACAGGAACTCTGTGAAAACGTGGACAAAGATTTTGGCCGGGAGCTACGCGATGCATTGCAGTCGGAGCCCCAGATCATGTTGCTTGCCACTGCCACGAGTCGCCTTAAGGGTCTGGATGACGTGGGACAGCCGTTCCTTAAGCTATTAAAAGTCGTCAAGTTGAAACCTCTTAAAACCGAAGCTTGTCGTGACCTGTGGCAAGTCGTCAGCGGCGACGCCGTAAGCGAGCGCGAGATTAGGCCTCTCGAAATCCTGACCGGCGGCAATCCCCGCCTCCTAGTTATCGTCGCCGGCTTCGCGCAGCACCGCTCCTTGAACCAGTTGATGGAAGACCTAGTGAAGTTGATTGACGAGCACACCGATTATTTCCGTAGCCATCTGGAGGCCTTGCCCAAGAGTGAACGCCGCGTGTATCTCGCGGTGATCGATTTTTGGCGACCGGCGGCCACGTTAGATATCACGGCCCGTGCTCGCATGGATGTTCGAACCGTATCTACCATGCTTGGACGTCTCGTTGACCGGGGTATAGTCAGTGTGGAGGGAAGCGGCAAGAAGCGGCAGTACGCCGCAGCGGAACGTCTCTACAGCATCTACTATAAGCTGCGACGCGAGCGCGACGAAGCAGCCTTCGTTGCAAACTTGATCCACTTCATGAAGGTGTTCTATAGCGCCTCCGAACTTGCTCAGATGTTCGACAAGCTAAATGCGGAAGCGACGCGATCACCGATGATTCGCGAGGGCATTAAAAGAGCATATATGGAACATCTAGGCATTGATCAGACATCCATTCCTGCCGCAGTAACCAACATCGAGAGTGTCAAACAACTGTTTGAGAAAGCGTCAGCGCACGAGAAACGCGAAGAGTCCGAGGCGGCAATTGAAGCCTACAACAAAGTGATCGAACGTTTTGGCAACAGCGATAAAGCCTATCTTCAACTAAAGGTCACTTGGGCTTTGACGAAAAAAAGCTTCGTGCAAGTACAATGCGGCGAGCTCGAAGCCGCGATTAAAACCTACGACGAAGTAATCTCACGTTTTGGCGACAGTAACAAACCTCAACTCCAAGAAGAGATCGCTTGGGCTCTGGTCCTAAAGGGCACCATGCAAGTACAATGCGGCGAGCTCGAAGCCGCGATTAAAACCTATGACGAAGCAATATCACGTTTTGGCGACAGCAACGAATCCAACCTCCAACTACGGGTCGCTCACGCTCTGGCCGAAAAAAGTTTCGTGCAAGTACAATGCGGCGAGCTCGAAGCCGCGATTAAAACCTGCGACGAAGTAATCTCACAATTTAGCGACAGCAACGAACCTCAACTCCAACTAGAGGTCGCTCACGCTCTGTCATACAAGGGCGATGCGCAAAAGAAACGCGGCGAGCTCGAAGCCGCGATTAAAACCTACGACGAAGTAATCTCACAATTTGGCGACAGCAACGAATCTGGCTTCCAAGCTATGGTCGCTTGCGCTATGCTCAAAAAGGGCAAGGCGCAAAGCCAACGTGGCGAGTTAGAAGCGGAGATTGAAGCCTGTGACAGAGTAATCTCACAATTTGGCGACAGCAACGAATCCAACCTCCAACTACAGGTCGCTTGCGCTCTGGCCATAGGGGGTATGATACACATCCAAATGGGCCGTGCGAAAGAAGCTTTGCACACGTGCGAGGCACTTGAACGAAGACCCGAAATCTTGCTCGCCAGAAACGTAAAAACTCTGCTTAAATGGCGAACAAGGTGTGTGCGGACGCGGGCGCTGATGCTCCAAGAAAAACGTCGGTCCGCCATGGACGCGTTCCGCTCAGCGTATGACGTGTTCGTATCTGACGACGAATCAATGATGGACGATATGCAAAAAATTGTGCCCGATTTGATCGCAACCGGTGCCTCAGAGCGAGACCTCGTTGAAATCCTGTCTAGTGACAGGGCAAAATCCAGTGCTTTGGCCCCCCTCATCGTTGCCCTGCAACAGAGTACCGGCGAGAAGGTCCGCCCACCGGTTGAAGTCTTTGAGGTTGCGAAAGATATTCTCAAACGCATCAAGGCAAGAGTGGAGAAAGGCGCTCCCGTGGCGTCCTGAACACCGCAGCCGATGAGTAAGCCCTTCGGCGACGGTCGTGATAAATGTCATGGCGTCTTTGGCCAGATTAGGATCGGCAAGGCATTGATCACCCAACATCATCCATAGTTCGTTAGATAGCGGTGTCGAGCATATCGTCTGGACTGTGATTTCTGAGCAACACATTCACGGTATATTGGCAAATATCCGTGAATGAACCGGTAAAAATGGGTTTCATTCACGGTTTTTTAGAGAAATTCCGTGAATGAACCGCCAATTTTACGCCTAGCAGCAGTCTAACTCTCCACCAACACCGGCTCCCGCTCCAACCGAATCCCAAAGGTCTGCTCCACCCCCTCCCGAATCTCACCGGCCAAAGCGAGAACTTCGCCAGTCGTCCCACCGCGATTGACCAAGGCCAACGCGTGTCGCTCCGAAATCCCAACGTCGCCCCTTTGCAGCCCCTTGTGAAATCCCGCTTGCTCGACGAGCCAAGCAGCCGGAACCTTGACGCCAGCCGAATCGGGAAAGCTCGGGACATTGGGATAGCGATCCTTTAATGCTGCAAAGGCCTCCGCATCAATGACAGGATTCAAGAAGAAAGAGCCGACAGAGCGGGAGTTCGGGTCTTGCGGGTCGATGACCATGGACTTGCTGCGGCGGAGCGCCAGCACAGCGTCGCGCACAGTAGCCAAGGTCGGGCGCTCATCATCCACGTGCCGGCGCAGCTCTGGATAGCGGATTTGCGGCTGGCCACTATCATCCAAGCGATACGTCACCGAGGTCACAATAAAGCGGTCGCGGTCGGCTCCCTTAAAGCGGCTCTGGCGGTAGGCAAAGCCGCATTCAGCGGGAGCAAACGCAATTTCCTCCAAGGTCTGCCGGTCGAGCGCCCGCACTTCCACGATGGTGTCTTTTACCTCTTGGCCATACGCACCCACGTTTTGGATCGGCGTCGCACCCACCGACCCAGGGATACCCGACAGACACTCCACACCGGCCAAGCCGCGCTCCACGCAACACTGCACAAAGCCATCCCAGTCCTCCCCAGCCCCAACCTCGACAGTCGCGCCATTGAACACCACGCCGCTGAGTCCCACTTTGAGCACCAAACCGCTGTATCCCGCATCGGCAAAGAGCACGTTGCTGCCGCCGCCTAATACTTGCACAGAAAGGCCCTCAGCCGCCGCCCACGTCAAGCAGGCGCGCATCTCGTCTAGGGAGGTGCACTCGGCCAAGTAGCGCGCAGGACCGCCGAGGCCCATAGTAGTGAGCGGAGCGAGTGGGATGTGCTCGCGGAGGATGCAGGACGGCTTTGCCATGAAGTGACGCCTCGTTTTGCATGTACTGAGCATTTGCGTTGTACTGAATATAGACAGAATATAGGGCGTATAATGCACAACGCCGGAGCATGCGTATGAAAAAGACCCTGTATCTCGCCAGCCCGTATGGATTCTCGGCTCAATGGAAGGAGCGGCTCCTACCCCAGTTCGTCTCTGCCTTAGAGGCATTGGGGGCTGAGGTCTGGGAGCCTTTTGCTCGCAACAACCAAGTCGATTTTTCCGCGCCGGGCTGGGCCTACCAAGTCGGCCAAGCCGACTTGCGCGACGTAGTCGAGGCCGACGCGATCTTCGCCATTGTCAACGGGACGCCGCCGGACGAGGGGGTGATGGTAGAGTTGGGGGCAGCCATTGCCCTCGGCAAGCCGACCTTTCTCTTCCGCGACGACTTCCGCCGCTGCACGGATTCCGAGAACTACCCCCTAAACCTAATGCTGTTCACCGGCCTGCCAGAAGACGGCTGGGAATCCTACTACTACACATCGCTCGCAGAAATTAGCGCACCCGACAAGGCCCTAGCGCGCTGGCTGCGGGACGAACTGAGCTGACCTATGCGCACGACCATTCCCCCCCATCTACTCCAAGACCCAGAAGTCGAGGCGTCTGAAAAGGTCTTGCGCGCCTGCGTCCACTGCGGCTTTTGCAATGCTACCTGCCCCACCTACCTGCTCACCGGCAACGAACTCGAAGGCCCGCGCGGCCGCATTTACCTCATCAAAAGCGTTCTCGAAGAGGACGTCCCCCCGAGCCGCCAAACGGTCGAGCACATCGACAACTGCCTCGGCTGCCTCGCGTGCGAGACCACCTGCCCGAGCGGCGTAGATTACTCGCTCCTCTTGGAAACGGCTCGGCCACGGCTAGACCAACTCGTCAAGCGGCCATTGATGGACCGCCTGCTGCGCGCCATGCTGACGCGGATGCTGCCCTACCCCAGCCGCACGCGCTTGGCGCTCAGAATGTCCTGGATAGGCCGCGCGTTCTCCTTCCTAATGCCCCGCGTCATGCGACCGCTGTTAGCTATGGCACCCAAGCGATTGCCGCGACCGGCTTCTGTAGCCCGGCCCGGGGTCGTGCCCGCCGAGGGCACGCGTCGGATGCGCGTGGCCCTGCTCACCGGATGCGTCCAACAGGTGCTGGGACCGCAGATCAACGACGCGACCGTGCGGCTGCTGACTCGGTTGGGGGCCGAGGTAGTCATTCCGCCGGATATGGGCTGTTGCGGCGCGCTGACTTTCCACATGGGCGAGCGCAAGCGCAGTCTCAAGCTAATGCAGCACACTATTGAGGTTTGGCATCGCGAACTAAAAGCGGACTTGGACGCGATTGTGCTCAACACGTCGGGATGCGGCACGGCCATCAAAGAATACGACCACATCTTCCGCCACGATCCGCAGTGGGCCGACAAGGCCAAGGCGGTGGTGGAGTGGGTGCGGGACGTTTCCGAGGTGGTGGCGCAACTGGGGTTGGGCAAGGCCGATCGCGCACCGGCCCTGAAGGTAGCCTACCACGACGCCTGTTCGCTCCAACACGGCCAGCACGTCACCGAGCCGCCGAGGCAACTGCTGCAGGCCGCGGGCTTTGAGGTCGTCGAAGTGCCCGAAGGCCATATCTGCTGCGGCAGCGCGGGCACGTACAACATGCTGCGCCCCGACTTGGCGCAACAGCTACAAGCGCGCAAAGTCGAGCACATCGCCAGCGTTGCGCCGCAGATTGTAGCGGCGGGCAACATCGGCTGCATGGAACAAATCGCCGCCCGCGCCGAAGTACCGGTCGTCCACACTGTCGAGCTGTTGGATTGGGCGACGGGTGGGCCAGCGCCGACGGGGGTACCGTCAGAAGCTGCCGAGCGCTAGACGACGCTAGGTCGTTTCAATCCATTCCCAGAACTCATTCCCCTACTGAATACGACTCCATTGACAAGAAGAGGCGTGTACTTTAATATGGTCATATAAAATGACTATATAGTCAGGAGTTGAGACCATGCAGATGTCCATCAGCGAATTCAAAGCCAAATGCACCCAAGTCGTCCGCGAAGTCGGCACCAAATACCAAACCGTGGAGTTGACCAATCGCGGCAAGGTCGTAGCGCGCGTCGTCCCTCCCGAGCCAGAGACTAAACCCGACCCCCAATCCTTCTTCGGCTCGCTCCGCGGTACTGTCGCGTACCAGCCCGGTTGGGATGAGCCTCTCGGCGAGGATGATTGGGAAGCCTGCCAGTGAAGTACTTGCTCGACACCCATGCGTGGATCTGGGCCTTGGAGGCACCGGAAAAACTGCCCGACCCAATAAGGGCGATGCTGCTAGAGCCGGATCACCTGCCCTTTGGACTAGCGGCGATCAGCCCTTGGGAAGTGGCAAAAAAAGCGTCCAAGGGGCTTTTGCAATTATCTATGCCTGTGCGCCAGTGGGTAGCGCACGCCACCCAAGCCCCGTTTATAGAGCTTCTGCCCCTTTCGGTGGATATCGCCCTCGAATCGGCGCATTTGCCTGCACCCTTCCACAAAGACCCGGCCGATCAAATGATCGTCGCCACCGCGCGGATGCACAGTCTAGTGCTGATCAGTGCCGACCAACGGCTGCGCGACTATCCACACGTGCAAACAAAGTGGAAATAGCGAATCAAATCTATTCGGCAAACTTTTGCTTGAGTGCTCCCCAACTCTCGACAGCTATCGCGGTGACCGGGATGGATATTTCGGTGAGGCGGGCGATTTGGGTGTTCGTACTCGGCGGGAGGGTGCCGCTGGCGAAAGTCTGCTTCGTCTCTACCACCATGGCGACGGCCCCAATTCCACGGGCATACCAAGCATAGGCATCTATCTCGGCTGTCACTTCACCCAAAGACGCGAGCTGAGCGTTACCCGCGAAAGTAAAGACGCCAGTGCCGGTCTGGTGGACGCGCAGGCAATCGAAGGTGCCCGCCGGTAGCCGAATCTCGCCCCAAGCATCCACCGCGTACTGATAGTCGTACAGGCCGGAACTTGTGATCCCTGGGGCTATGGTCTGGTCCAAAGAGAAGTTTTCAACGGTCCAACTTTTGCCAAATTCCAGCGGCCAAGGCGTTCCGATATCGATAAGCGGGAAGGAGACTTGGCCGGCCGGGCCTTCGGCACCGATGAGGACATCGCCCACAGGACTACGCTGGAAATAGTGGTACGTCTCAATCTCGTCCGTTCCACCCGTGGCGTTAGGCGCAGTAAGAATGTTATGGACGGAGTAATCGGCGTCGGGAAAGCTAGCGGCGTCGGGGGCCTGCTCCAAGGAGATGACCGAACTGCGGACAAAGGCAAGTATGCTGTTGGAGATGGATCCGGTGAGGTCTGAGGACTGATCGGCACCGGCAGAGCCGATGTCGAAGCCGGTGTCTTCTAGGCTGCTAAGGACTGTGGCGATTTCTTGTTCCCAAGTCATGCCCAAAGACAGGCGTAAATCGTCGGGAGAAAGGGTAATCTGGGCTGTAGCGGAAAGAGGGAGAAAGACAAAGACGATTGATGCTAATACACGGACGACAAACATGGAGGTATCCCTTCTTATTGGTTGTTAATGGTCGATCAACACCTTTTCGCCAGTTTCCGCGCTCGCGTAAATCGCGTCCAGCAACTTCATGAAGGTCAGCGCCTCGGCAGGAGAGACATCGGGCGGCTGGGCACCGCGAATCGCGCCGGCAAAATCGCGGATCTCCGCGTTGAAATCGCCGTCGCCGTGTTCCACAAATTCACCAGCGGAATCGTCGCCTTCCGTGTAGATGGCACCCAGCAACCGGCGCGTCCCCGAACGTCTCTTGCCCTCGGGCAGCGAAGTGGATTCCACCTCAATGGTGCCATTCGTACCCAAGACGCGTAAGCGCAAATCCCACGCCCGATCCACCCAAGTGGAAATGACCGATGAAGTATCCATCTGAATTGTCACACCGCCGACGCACCCCACCAGAAAACTCATGTAATCCTCGGCGTGGCGCTCTACTTCTAGGGTTGTCGGAAACGCGCTATGGCTGACGGCAAAGGCCCATTCGGGTTGCGGACAACCCAGTAAAAACCAGGCCTGATCGAGGTAGTGCGAACCATGTTGGCCCAATGCACCACCCTTAAGACCCCACCGATATAGCCAGCTTCTGCCCGGCGGCGGCTCGTAATTGACCCCCCGTTCGCGATAGTGGTAGTGGACGCGCGCATGGTACGCGCGCCCAATCCTGCCAGCGGCGATCATTTGCCGGCTCTCTTTGTTCTCCGCTTGGTGCCGCATGAAGTAGGAATACACGAGCGTTTTCCCCGTGCTTGCTGCAACGGCATTGATCTCCTCGACATCTGCGGCATGGCGACCGTGCGGCTTCTGCACCAACACGTGCTTTCCCGCCTCCAGCGCCTCAATGACCATTGGCTTCCGCACATCGGGTGCAGTGGCGACTCCAACGGCTTCAACCTCGTCATCGGCAAGTAGCTCTCGATAGTCGCCATAGACTCTGGGGACATCGTTCGCCTCGGCGACTTGGCGCGCCAAATCTCGATCCAGATCGGCGACCGCCCAGGCAATGGTATCTTCGCCGACGTGGGCACCTGCCACCCAAGTCCTGCCAACTCGGCAGCCGATTACGCCCATTTTGATTTTGTCCATCACAATCACCGCCTTTGCAACCGCTCGAGCTTTGCCTGCAACTCGGGCTTTTCCAACACCTCCCTGTTGACCACGTGCTCGGGAATTTCGCCGCGCCCAATTCGCGCCACCTGCCGGAGTCGGCCCCTCCAAGTCTGCATGTAGTACTCGTCAGTGTGGCACAGGGAGTGCGGCGCGACCACGACGTTGTCCATTTTGAGGAAGGGATTGTCCGTATCGACGGGCTCCTGCTCAAATACATCCAGCCCAGCGCCGCGAATGCGCCCGCTCTGCAGAATTCGTATCAGGGCTTGCTCATCGACGACGGGGCCCCGCGAGGTATTAATCAGGTACGCCGTCGGCTTCATCAAGTTCAATTCCCGCTCGCCGATCAGGTGGCGCGTCTGCTCGCTGAGCGGGACGCTGATGCTGACGAAGTCGGATTCGGCCAGCAGGGTATCCATATCGACCAATTCCACGTCCACATCGGCCACATCCTCCTCGCTCAGCTTGGGATCGCAGCCCAAATGCCTCATGCCAAAAGGCTTGGCCATCAGGAACATCTCGTGCCCGATATTGCCCACGCCAATGGAACCGAGCGTCTTGCCAGTCAGCCCTTCGCCGCGGTAGAGGCGCTGGTCGGCCCAACGCCCCTCGCGGGTGATCCGATCCTTGTTGATCAGGCGCGTGGCCAAGGCCAGAATAAAGGTGATGATGGTGCAGGCCATGGGCCGGCGCACAGCGTCGGGGGCCGTGCAGAGCATTGCATTGGCCCGGGTCAGGGCCTCGACATCGATGTGGTCGTACCCGACGCCGGTGAAAAGCACGGCCACGAGCTGGTCGTTGCCAACCAAGGAGCGCTCGCTCCAGCGCGACCCGGCCGAGATGACCGCATCGCAGCCGCGCACTTGCTCGGGGGCGATTTCCGCGCTCCGCTCAGCCAATATCTGGTACTGTACCTCGGGCATTTCGTCGAACAGTTCCAGCCCAGGACCGGGCAAGTCGAAATTCCCCTCCGCGTCGAAGAAATCCCGGGTGATCCCAACCGCAATTTTAGTGGTCATCTGCATCCTCTCGGTACATGGAAAAAGCCTGCACCGCGCCGTCGCGGAGCAGGTCGTATTCGCTGTGGCGGAAGCGACCCACCAACTGGATGCCAGCCCGTCGCTGGTCCAGGTACTCCTGGCGGTTGCGCGGATAAATCACCGGCTCGGTGGCGATCCCCCTAGCCAGGGCGATCTCGATGACGCGCTCCATGGCCCGCACCACTTCCGGGTGTTCCCAATCGCCGTGAAAGCCCATGGTCGCCGCCAAGTCGCCGGGACCAAACACCACCGCATCTACCCATTCGTTGGCGAGCATGGCCTCGGCGTTCTCCACGCCGCGCCAAGACTCGATCTTGAGAATGAGCATCGTGGCCTCGTTGGCCTCGCGGCAATAACGGGCCGCTTCGCCAGCGGCGTACTCCACATTGGCACCCATAGCCAGCCCTCTCTCCCCATCCGGCGCGTATTTCATCCAGCGCGCCAGCGCCGCGACATGCTCGGGCTCTTCGGCGTGGGAGAGGCAGATCCCCAGCGCGCCCGCATCGAGCAGCCGCGATACAAAGGGACGCTCAGGCACCAATACCGTCACCGCTGGAGAAAGGCCGTTGTCCCGAGCCATGACCAAGAAGTTGGTCAAGGTCTCGTCGTTGTGGATCACGTGCTCGTTTTCGACCAACAGCATATTGTACCCCGCCTGGGCTGCGATCTTGATCACCGAAGGACGCAACGACTCAAAGACATTGAAGCCAAACAGCGGACCACCGCTCCGGAGAATTTCCTTGGCCGGGTTGCGGATCAGAGGATCTTCTTCCGCCATATCAATCCATTTCTGCAAAGCGGCGCAACACGTTCTCGGTGATGCGAGAGACATTGTTGTCGCCGCGGTTGTACGAAAGGCAACTGCACCAGCTAATAGAGCCCACCGAAAATACTGCGCCGCCCTTGGGGCCTTCAAAGTACACCATGTCGGACCGCACTAGGGGGTTCTGGCTGCCGCCGGTATTGGGGGCCGATACCAACTGATCCTCAATGGCCACCTGGTACAGATCCGTGAAGCCCTCGGCCGAAGCGAGCAAGAGGGCGTGATCGGGCGTCCCCAAGTCGCGGTCCATCCGGTCAATCTCAAAGCCGCCAGCGCCGTGTTCCAAGACCAAGGCGGGAAAGTCGCCGATCAATTCCTCGGGGGCCACACCCTCAAAGATAAAGGCCGCCCTCGGGTCCAAACTGTCCGGCTGCCGTTTATAGGGGCGGTTGCGGCCTCCGCCCTGGGAGGTAAAACCAACGCCGACCATTTTTTGCGGTGCTCGGTTGCGAAAGCGCCAGAGGCCCCCTATCTCGCCCGTGGTGCTGTGAAAATGCTCGCCGGGGGCGGCCTCCCAAGCGCGCGAGCCTCGCCAGCGCCTGACTTCGACGATGTGCGGACGCTGGGGGTCAAAGGAGGCGATCCAGTAGAAGCCGTTGCCACCTAGGTACATCAGGCGGCCGCCCTCCGCCTGGTACGATTCCAACCCTTTGAGCATGGACGCCGTCCAGTACTCTGGATGAGTACCGGTGAGGATCACCTGGTACGGCTCCAACAACTCGCTGCCTTCGCAGTGCAACTCGTCGTCGGTGATCACATCGTAGGCAAAGCCCTTGGTGTCCAGCCAGTCGAGCAGATGGAGATCGGCGTTGAGCAAGCGCGGCCAGTGCGCGGCCAAGGAGCGGGAGGGCATGCGGTACAGAGGACGAAAATTGACGATCGGCCGCCAGCGCGACGAATAGCAGACACCCGTGCCGTCGCTGTGCAGGTCGTAACAACTCAAGAGCCGCTGCTCCTGCATGTACTGGTCTTGTGGAGCGGCGTCGCTGCTTTCGCGCAAATCCAGCATGGCGCGGATCGGATCGTTAAAGCGCTGGTTGGCATAGACCAGGTACGTGAGCGTGGGGACCAAGAAAGCGATGCGGGCTTGGGCCTTTGCGGGGACGACGATAAAGGGCAGGTAATCCTCGGCGTCGGCGCTGGTCAAGTGGGCCGCGTACACGCCGCTCGGCCAGTCTGAGGGCACAGTCCACTCAAAGGCGGCATCCCACTGGGCGTCTTCGAGACCGTCGTCGTGGAAGTGAATAGCCCCGTACTGGCTGGGAGCGACTTTGAAATCCGCCTCGTCGCCAGTCCAATTGTGCCCGGTCACAGCCCGGGTCGGCAGGTTTACCGTGCGGCCGTGGAGTTGGTTGGCCTCGGTGTCGCGCACTATTTCCGAGCCGATATCCAGGGAAAAGTCCCAGTTGGCGATCGGGGTGTCGGCGTCGGCCTCCGCCGTGGAGAGCGCGCGGCCGTAGAGCCGTGGATTGTCGATCTTGCCATTGAAGTGGTGGGCGGCCACCGGCCCCGATGCGGCAGCCATCAGCAAATCCTCCTCGTTTCCCCCCACAGTTAGGGGGCTGATGGTTTTGCAAACCCTTGCTTGGGCACGGTCCACTGGCCAGTTGGACTGCAATTCCTGGTAGAGACAGACTTCGCCAGTGGCCGCGTCGTAGCTGGCGGCGATGCAGTGCCATTGCGCTGGGTTCAGGGCCACGCCAGTGCTCACTTTTTCCAGCCGCGTCCCATCGCCGATCCACAGGGCCAGCGACCCGTCCTCGGCGATAAAGAGGCCATAGCCCGATTGGCCGGACAACTTGGTCAGCAACCCTTGCAGGCCCTTTTGCGGCGTGGTGGGGTAAATCCACGCCCGCAGGGTAAACCCATTGGGGCAATTCAACAAAGGATGGTGCGGCACGGCCGCGTACGAGCCGCTGTGGATGGCCTGGTACTGTCCCGGGTACTCGCCGCTGATCGAGGATGCGAGCGCTTCGATTTTGCAGCCGGGCCCTTGGGGATTGGCGTCCGTATGCCGCAGGCGCACGAGTTGGGCGCGGTACGCGGGCGCTTCGCTGCTGACCATGAAACGTATAGCCTGCCCGGGCCGCACGCTGAAACGGTCGCTGTACCCGACGATTTTCATTGATTTCTCCGCGCCACTAGGGCCGTGTAACCAAGACCGGAGACAGTCTGCGGTGGTCTCTAGCGCGCAAGAATAGTGGAACGCGGAAAGTGTGTCAATTTAACTGGCATCGACCCGTGTCGTCGGTCACAGGGCATCTCGACCGACATGAGGGCGAGGCCGCGCGACGATCAAACGCTCACGACGCCAAGGCTGCCAGTATCTCTTCCGGCGTCCGGTCCGACGCGGCAAACGGATTGACCACCTGAACCGCGCCGAACTCTTGGCCGTCTTGCAGATCCTCGGTCAGCAGAACCTTGCACTCGCAGGTCTGCGCGGCGGCGATGATGAGCGCGTCCCACCAAGACAAGGTAAAGCGGTCCTGCAAGACCCAAGCTCGGTTCAGCATCGCTAGGTCAGCGGCTACCGGCTGCCACGTTGCGAGCACCTTGATGATCTCTTGGGCCTCCGACCGGTCGAAATTCAGCCGTTGCTCGTGCGTGAGGCTCACGTAGAGTTCTTGGAGTACCTGAAAGCTCAGACGACCGGAACGGCTGTGCACAAGTAGTCTGATCCATTGCTCGGCGCAAGCCTGCTTTGATGGATCCGAACTATCGTGGCGGTAAACGAAGACATTGGTGTCAACGAAGACCGGGACGGTCATACAATTCCTCACGCGTTGGCCTGCGGCCGTGCAGCCAGTTAATCTTGCGTGGCTTCATCTCCAAGTAGCGTTCCATTGCAACCTCGTACTCGTCCTCCTGACGCTGCATACTTTCCAGCAGTTCGGCCAGCCATTTGGAGACGCTGCGCTCGTTTTCGGCGGCCTTGATCCGCAGCCACCGGGCGACATCCTCCGGTAGAGTGATGGTGATGTTCTTCATGCTAAGCCTCCAGTGTCTACAGAATATAGGTGCCAAAGGACCGGGGACGGTCCGTGACAGTTTCTATAACACAAGAATAGTGTAACACGAAAATCGTGTCAATGAAGCGGAGGTCATTGACAAGGATCAGTGCAAGATCACTACGCCAACTGCTCGTCAGAAGCAATCCGACCGTCGTGGATGCGAATCAGCCGCTCGGCCTGTAGGGCAATAACCGGATCATGGGTCACCAACAGCACGGTATTACCCTCCTCGTGCAGGGCGTCAAAGAGAAGCATGATCTCCTCGCCGGTGCTAGAGTCGAGGTTGCCGGTCGGCTCGTCGGCCAACAGCAGCGACGGCCCGTTGGCCAAGGCGCGGGCAATGGCCACCCGCTGACATTGGCCGCCGGACAGTTCGGCCGGGCGGTGCGTCATGCGGTCGGCCAAACCAACCCGCTCCAGCGCCTGAATCGCCCGGGCACGGCGCACCTTGCGGCGCTGGCCATTGTAAATCAGCGGTAGCTCGACGTTTTGCAGGGCCGACGCGCGCGGCAGCAAATTGAAAGTCTGGAAGATGAAGCCAACGCGGCTGTTGCGCACTTCGGCCAGCTCGTTGGCATTCATGCGCGACACATCCGTGCCGTTCAAGCGATACGTCCCCTCCGTAGGCGAATCCAAGCAGCCTAAGATGTTCATCAACGTGGATTTGCCCGAGCCAGAAGGCCCCATCAGCGAGACGTATTCATTGTCATCAATCGCCAAGTCCACCGAGCGCAAGGCATGCACCTCTTCGGTGCCGCGCACATAAACCTTGCTAATGCCATTCAGTTCGATCAGCACGACATCACTCCGAGCGCAAAGCATCCACCGGGTCGAGCCGGGCAGCGCGGGCCGCCGGATAGATGCCAAAGAAAAGACCAATCGCAATGGACAGGGCCAGCACGAACAGCGTGGCCTCCGGCGAAACAATGCTGGGAAAGTTCAACTCGCTGTAATGGGAAATGACGCGCGCAATGCCCTCGCCCAACCCATAGCCCGCAGCCACCCCGAGCGCTCCCCCTGTCAAGCTCAGAGCCATCGCCTCGATCACGAATTGCCACAGCAGCGTCACCGGCTTGGCGCCGAGGGCCTTGCGGATGCCAATCTCGCGGGTGCGCTCGGCCACCGACACCAGCAAAATGTTCATAATGCCAATGCCGCCGACCAAAAGCGAAATCCCCGCAATCCCACCTACGACCAACTTCAACAGCAAAATGGTCTGCTCGACCTGCTCTAGGATGCTGCGGCCGCTGATGATCTGATAGCTCGCCTCCGGGCCGTGGCGCTTTTTGAGCGCCTCTTCAATAGCCTCGGTAATGTGGGGCACGTCTTCTTGCTCTTTGGCGTGGGCTACCATGGCTTGGATGTACTTGTTGCCAGCGAGTCTTCGCTGAGCCGTCGTCACCGGCACCAGCACTTGATCGCCCCAGTTCTCGCCAAAGGTCTGGCGATCTTCCATGAGGCCGACGACCGTAAAGCGCTGGCCATTGAGCTTGAGCTCGCGGCCCAAGAAGGGGGCCAAGCCAAACAACTCCTCGCGCACCTCTTGCCCAATCACGCAGACCCGGCGCAGCTTGTCCAAGTCGGCGTTGATCAGAAAGCGTCCCTCGGCGACCTCCCAGTTGTACACCTCGGAGAACTCGGGCAAGGTCCCAGCCGCACTGGTCTGGTAGCTGGCCTTGCGATAGCGCAGATTGGCTCCACTATTCATAGAAGGCAGGACCGCGGCTAAGCGGTCGGAGGATTGCTCGACTACGGCCAAGTCGTCCATGGTCAAAGGCTTAGAGCGGGGGTTGGGGACCCAGCGGCCGTCCTTGAGCTGCATGTATTGCGGCGAGATCATCACGAACTGCGCCCCACCTAACTTGCCGAACTCGTCGATGACGAACTGTCGCATCCCCTCGCCAATGGACACGATGCCAACGACCGCGCCGACTCCAATCATCATGCCCAGCAAGGTCAGCGCCGTGCGCAGCTTGTTGACCCATATTTGCCCGAGGGCAATGCGGATGGATTCGAGGAAGATCACGTGCGACGCAGCGCTTCTACCGGGTCGAGCCGGGCAGCGCGAAAGGCGGGATAGACGCCGAAGAAAATGCCGACCGCCGATGAAAAGCCGACGGCCCAGAGCACGGACTCAGCCGAGACAATGCTGGTAAAAGGCGCGCCGGGCGCGAGCTGCTGAATGACAAAGGCCGCCCCCAAGCCCAAGCCCAAGCCACTGAGAATGCCCAACAGGCCACCGACCATACTCAATACGACGGACTCGGCGAGGAACTGGCCAAGGATGTGGCGCGGCTTGGCCCCGAGGGCCTTGCGGATGCCAATCTCGCGGGTGCGCTCGGCCACCGACACCAGCAAGATGTTCATAATGCCAATGCCGCCCACCAACAGCGAAATCCCCGCAATCCCACCGCCCACCTGCTGCAGGACGCGGAAGAACTCATTGGCGTCGTCTATCTCTCCTTGGCTAGTCTCGATCCTAAACTCGTCGCCGTGCTCGTGGTGCCGCCGGAGGACGCGGCGCACCGCAGCGACGACCCGTTCGACGGCATCCAAATCCTCGACGAAGAGCGTGAATTCCGAGAAGTGATCCTCTCCTCGCAGCCGCTTTTGGGCCGTGGTGTACGGAACCAACACTATGTCGCCGTCACTGCGGCCAAAGCGGACGCGCTCGTCGAGCACGCCAACGACCACGTAACGGTCGCCGTTGAGCAGGATCTCCTTGCCCAGCGGGTTGGCCCCCTGAAAGAGGTTTCCATACACATCGTCGCCGAGCAGGCAGACCTTGCGAGCGAGACGCAAGTCGTCCGCGTTCAGGGGCCGGCCGCCGAGTACGGGCCAGTTGAAGCCTTCGTTGAAAGCAGCGGAAGTGCCCGTATAGCTCGCATCCACGGTGGTTTTGCCGCGCTGTAGTGCGGCGCTGCCGTGAATCTGGGGCACGAGCGCGTGCAGCCCGTCGATTTCCCGCTGCATGGCCGCCATATCGGCCT
Organism: Gemmatimonadota bacterium; assembly: GCA_009841115.1. Classification (GTDB taxonomy): domain Bacteria; phylum Latescibacterota; class UBA2968; order UBA8231; family UBA8231. The sequence goes on from VXML01000017.1 coordinate 130,167, forward strand.
CAGTCAGGTACTCCTCCCAAGGGCGGCGCACCCAGCGGCCATCCTTGCGCACCCACTGGCGCGGCGGCTCCACCTCGATCATGCCCGCCCCGCCGCTAAAGATGAACTGAGAGATCACCTCGCGGCGCAATCCCTCCCCAAGCGACACCACCGCAATAATGGCCGCCACGCCAATAACAATGCCCAACAGCGTCAGCAACGAGCGCAGCTTGTGCGCCCGAAGCTGACCCAAACCGGCAAAGAGAGGTTCGAGCAAAGTCATGCTCAGCGTTCCTCGTTTTCCTCCTCATCCTTCTCCTCATCCCCGTTCTTCTTTTCGTCCTCCTCCAGTTTGCTGCGAATGAGGCTTGGGTCTTCGGCGACGCGGTCGCCGCTGGCGAGGCCGGAGAGGATTTCGAGGCGGGTCGAGGTCTCAATGCCGATGGCCAATTCCACCTCGGCGAAAGTGCTGAGGGGCAGTTGCAGCGTACTGTCCGAGTGCGTGCTGTCCGGGGCGGCAGCTAGCGAATCCGGCGACTCGGCGATATACGCGACAAAGCGGCCGCGCGGGCTCTCGCCGCGCTCGTCTTCTCCGTCCTCGTCGTCAAAAACCTCCAGCGCCCGCTCGACCGGCAGGTACACCGCGCTGTCGCGCCGCGCAAAGAGAATATCGATGTCGCAGGACATGCCCTGGCGCAGGCGCGGCGCGTGGTCGGTAATCTCAATCTCTGTGTCAAAGGTGACGATAGTGCTGCCCTGCTTCTGCTGACCCACCGGCGCAATCCAGCGCACCCGACCGCGATACGTGGTGTCGGGATATGCATCCACGATGATGTCCACGTCTTGGTCGATCTCCACTCGGCCAATATCGATTTCCGCGATGTCGCCGCGCACAATCAGTTGGCTGGGGTCGCCGATCTCAAAGAGCACCGTTCCCCCGGAATACGACGACAGCCCAGAGGACACCACCTCGCCCACCTCTACGTCGCGGCGGATGACAATGCCATCAATCGGGGCGAGGACGCGCACCTCGTCGAGCGCGACTTGATCTTCCGCAAGCTGGGTGCGCTGTAGGTTGGCCTTGGTTTCGAGCATTTCGAGTTCGAGTTGGGCCAAGCGTAGGCTAGTGCGGGCGCGCGTCAGGCGCACCTCAGCTTCCTCAAACTGCTTAGCCGGTATCATCTTGCGGTCGAACAGGGCCTTCTGACGCTCAAAGTTCCGCTCCTGCTCCGCTAGGTCAATTTTGCCCTGCTCCACGCTCGAGCGCTTCTGATACAATTGCAGCGATTGATTGGGATCTGGCTCAATGACGGCCATCAACTCACCTGTCTCCACCCACGCGCCAGCCTCTATGGGCAAATCGCGGATTTCGCCGGCAATCGTCGATTTGACCTCCACAGTCCGCACCAACTCAATGCGGCCCGTTTCAGCCAGCTTATCGACGACCGCGCCCCGCTCGACGAGCACAGTGGCATAGGTCTCTTCGGCCTTTTCCTGCCGCAAGTTGAAATAGACCGCAGCTCCAACCGAACCGGCCAAGAGCAAGAAGACGAGGCCCTTCAGCAGGCGGTGCTTCTTGGCTGCCACCTCAGCCTCCAGGTCCGAGGGTGCTGAAGAATGCGCCGATAGAGAGGAAGATCAGCGTGATAGCCGCAACGCCTGCATAGGCGCGGCTGCGCTCTATCTGCCCGACGATAGACAGCCCGAGGCCGGCGATGACGATCATCCAGACGACAAAGGGATCGATGAGGGACAATAAGTGGCCCCCGAAACTTTGCTGGGCCTCCTCGGAGATGAACATCCCCAGTCCTATTTGCACATCCATCGTCTCATTGGCCAAGACCAGCGGCGTCTTGACAATGTGCTGGAGAATGGAAATCAGCGACGTGTACGCGACGAGGGCCAAGCAATGGCCATAGCCGAGCAGGCCGCCGAGCAATTTGCCTACCAAGAGGTAGATCGCAGCACCGATAAAGAGCATGACAAACGTCATAACTGGCGCGGCAATTAGCCCGCTGATCCGTATGACGTCTCCAGTGCCCTCCACACTGGGCTGTTCCGCGGGCGTCTGTTCCCGTATCTGCTCCATCGCCTCAGCCACGTAGATAGGCGAGGTTAAATACGTAGAGAAGAAGATCACCGCCGCGACTATAAAAGTCGGCACCAGCCAGTCGGCGGCACTGCGCTGCTCGCTTACGGCCTCAAAGGTCTCGGATGGAGCGTAGAAGACGCGCAACATGCGGCCGACGACGCTCATTTCTGCTTGGGGAGCTTCCATGGCGGTTCCTTTGTGGGGGTGAAGGTCTTTCGCCGCTGGCGGCGAATACTCCGTCCATAGAAGCAAACTAACGATTGCGTATCACAGTTCCAAGCAAAGTCCCAACGGACCTGCTATAGCCACTGCAACAGGAAACGAGCCTGCGCCTCCTCTAGGCTCAGCAGGCTCTGGACGTACTCGCGGATGCGCTTCAGCATAAACGCCGGGTCATTGCACGCCCCTTTGAAGAATAATTTGCGCGTCGTATCCCAACGCCGACCTATCTCCCCGAAAGTATCGGCTGCAGCCAACAGAGCACCCGAGCCGGTTGCCGCCGCTAGCCGCCGCAAATTGTCGTCTAGTCGCTGGCGCTGCGGGCCGAGTAGGGATATATGGCAGAACACCTCCCGCATCCAAACGCGCATACTCTCTTCGTCCCGCTCAATCTGACGCTCTATCTCCTCGACAAAGCGCTGCGCGGCCGGTAGGCCCGTCTCTACCCGGCCGACCTTGTTGCCCGCGAGCATCTCCCGTACATCATCCAAGAGCACCTGTTCCATTTTCTCAACCGGATAAGGGTCGAGGCCCTCTGGCACCGCGTAGTCGTACACCACCAATTCGGGCAACATCCCGGGCAGACGAGAGAGTGGTACCTGCCCTACAAAGCCCTGCGGATTAACCAAAATCGTCAACATATTCGTCGCTTGATTGCACCCGTAGATGAGCATGGCTTCGCTGGCACCGGGGACGCGATTGTAGCGAAAGGCCGCATCGCTCACATCGCGGGCATCCACCCAAGCGAGCAGCACTCGGTCTGCGGCGATCAACTCTTCAATCGCCTGCCGTAGATCGGCAAAATTATCGCGGCGCACCTCGCGGCGCTCAATTCCGTAGAGATAGTACAGGTTGCGGTGGAGCAACTCGTCGGCGGGCAGGCCGATTGGCATTCGCTCCTCGGCGTCCAAAAAGAACGACCAGCCCATCGAGGCCCCGTAGTACGCTCGCTCGTCGGCGAGTTGGGGGCTGTAGTATTGGAGCGCAGCCATAATAGTCTCCCCAAAGACGAACAACATGGGGTGTCCCTCGACTCGGTACAGATTAACGGGGTGACGGACCTTTTTCACGGTATCCTCAATCGGTTAGAAGGCGGGTTGCCCAAGTCAGAGCAAGACGCACATGCAGAGCGGCCTAACAAAGACTTCTGCCCTAGACAGCGGATCGGATGATAATGAACAAGTCGCCTTGGCTTTCACCGCACCTTCAGGTGCGACATATGACCCCTCTCCTTCGGAGAAGGGGAACAGGCGGCCCCCGGAGGGGCCGGGCCATGTTCAACATTCCCTGCAGAGTGCAGCGATGTCTCTACCTATTTGCCAAGGCAGAAGGGAGCGACCCTTCGCCGGGTATCGGCTATTGTATTCAGCAGATGACCCGACTAAGCGGGATCTGCAAGGAATGCTGAACACTCTGAAGATAGGAGAAGATGGCCGCTGGCGACAAGGCCAGCTTGTTTTGTGCTGGGCTAAAAAAACCAGCCCCTTTGCGGGGCTGATCGGCATACTGCAACGGCGAGCGCTAGTCAGACGACCTGTTCAACCGCGGCTAAACTTTTCTTGTCCAATTCGTCGAGGCGCGGAATTTCAAAGCGGTTGCCATCGACATCGATAATCAGCAGCCGGTGGTCGCCGAGCCATTGGGCGTTTTCCGAGACGTTCTGGACAACGAACTCGCGCGGGCCGCGATCGGTCTGCACGTCCCAATAAGAGGTGCCGTATTCGTTGCGCACCGCATTGACCCGCTGAATCGCCGCCGTCAAATAGCGGCGGTCCAGCTCTTCCTCAATCAAGGCACGCGCCTCTAAGTCGAGTTGGGTGAGATCGTCGATCATGCAGATCTCCTCGTCTTTGGCGTCGAGGAGGCAGATATAGCGGGTTGGATGCGACAGCGGCGCGGCGCGCACGACCTTCACCTTCAGATACGAGCGGTCGCCGTCGATAGTCAAGCGCAAGATCCAAGCCGGCTCGCGGAAGAGACGCAGCTTGTCAATTTCGACGTGCTCGGGGTGAGTCACGGAAATCGGGGTAATTGCTAATTTTCCGTTATCTGTCATTGCGTCGTTCCTCACTAGCCGCTAGTGGCCATGACCGCGGATGTCTCGCGTTGGGTCTTTACCAGATTGTAGAAAATGCCCTCGCGCGCCATCAGTTCTTCGTGCGTGCCAACTTCGGCTATTTTGCCCGCGTCGAGCACCACGAGGCGATCCGCGCTGCGCAAGGTCGAAAGCCTATGGGCAATGGCAAAAGTCGTGCGGCCTTTGACCAGCCGCTGAATCGCCTCTTGAATCTTTTTCTCAGTCGGCGTGTCGAGCGACGAAGTAGCCTCGTCCAAGATCAGGATCCTCGGGTCGTGGAGAATGGCCCGCGCAATGGAAATGCGCTGCTTCTCGCCGCCAGCGAGTTTGTCGCCCTGCTCCCCAACGACCATGTCATAACCGTCCGGCTTTTTGACGATGAACTCGTGGGCGTTGGCTGCGCGGGCCGCGCGCAAAATCTCGTCGAACGTGGCACCGGGCTTGCCGTAGGCGATGTTTTCGGCAATCGTGCCGTTGAACAAAAACGACTGCTGGGCCACCATGCCGATTTGCGAGCGCAGGTCGCGCAGGGAGATGCGGCGGATATCGACCCCATCAATGGCGAGACGGCCGTGCGAGACATCGTAAAAGCGCGTGATTAGATTGATCAGCGTACTCTTGCCCGTCCCGGACTTGCCCACCAGACCGATCATCTCGCCCGGCTGCACCACCAAGTCGAGGTCGCGCAGGACGATCTTGCCCGGATCGTAGCCAAAGGCCGCGCCCTCAAAGGAAACCGCGCCCTCAAGCGCGGGGACGCGCTGGGCGTTAGGATGGTCAAACGGCTCGGAGGGCGCATCGACGATCTCAAAGATGCGCTCGGCACCGGCGAAGGCCCGCACCATGAAGCTGTAGAAGTCGCCAAACCACTTGAGCGGGTGGTAGAGCATCCACAAATAGGCGATAAAGGCCATCAGTTCCCCTAGCGACAGGTCGCCGCCAACGATCTGCTGACCGCCGAAATACCACACGAAGAATCCGCCAAAACTCATAAAGAAGTTGGTCACCATGAAGAAGACCAACCACGAACGCTCGGCACTGACGCTGATTTGGCGCAGGGCGTGGTTGCGCTGATCAAAGCGCTCGGACTCGCGGTGCTCTTGCGCGAAAGCCTTGACCACGCGGATGCCGGAAATCGACTCGTTGAGATGCGTAGTAAGCCGCGACCAGCGCGCCGACCAGCGACCCCAGAAGCGCTGCAGGCGATTCCAGATCAGGCTTGAGCCAATAATGATCGGCGGCACCGGGGCCAGCACGTACAGGGTCAGCTCCCAGTTCATGTAGAACAGCAGCCCCAAGATGCCGACGATCATCGCGGCATTGGAGACGATATAGGGCATGTCAAAGAGCAGATAGTCTTCGACCATTTCCGAGTCGTTGTTCATGCGGGAGATCAACGCGCCGACCTTGCGCTTGTCGTAGAAGCGCAAGGGCAAATACTGGAGCGCCTTGAACAAATCCGTGCGCAAGTGCTCGATAGCGCGGAAGCCGACCCGGACGTTGAGCCAGCGGCGCACCACGCCGACGCACCACTCAACGATGCCGATGACAAAAAGGCCGCCGACCAGCCAGTAGAGCAGGTTGGCTTCCGTGCCGGGGACGAGCACGTCGTCGATGAGATGCTTGACGATATAGGGTGGAGCCAACTCCAGCAGCGAGGACAACACGGTCAGGCCCAGCAACAAGGCTAGCTGGAGCCGATAGGGCAGCATGTAGCCGATCAGGCGCTTAAAAGTATCGAATTTGGCGATGCAGACCGGGCATATCCCGCCGACTTCGGGCAGGCGGCGACCGCATTGCTCGCAGTGCGTGCGGTCCAGCTCGTGGGGCAGGTTGAGGTCTTGGCCCTTTTTGAGCTGTTCGATGCCCTCGGCCACCTCGGCGAATTTGGCCGCCAGTGAATTGGAGTAATACAAATGAGCCGGTGCGCCTTCTTCGCGCTCCAATTCCAAGCGCCCGCCGCCGACTAGCGCCTCAATGCGGGCGGACTTGACCGCTTGCAGCGAAAACTCCACGTCGCCGCTCGCGCCGTTGGGATCGAGGACCATCAGACGCTTCGACGTTACGACCAACCAGCGCTGCTCAAAGCGGTCCTCGCCAGCCATATCCGTGGCAACCTGGATCAGGACTGGCTCCTCGCGATCTTTGCGCGATTCGACTTTGGCCTCGACGGCGTGCGGCAGATTTTCCAAAAAGGTGGACATGGTCTATTCCCGAATGGCGATGATCTCGGCCACTTCTCTTTGCAAATTGACCAACTCGTAAAAGGTCCCCTGCTTCGCCATAAGCTCGGCGTGCGTTCCCGACTCGACGATGCGTCCGTCGTCGAGGACCATCAGCCGGTCGGCATTGCGCAGAGTCGAAAGCCGGTGGGCAATGGCCACGGTGGTGCGCCCCTCGACGAGCCGCTGAATCGCCTCCTGAATCTGCAACTCGGTCTCCACATCGACTGAGGCAGTCGCTTCGTCGAGGATCAGTACGCGCGGGTTGTGGAGGATGGCGCGGGCAATGGAGACGCGCTGGCGCTCCCCGCCCGAAAGCCCGGCCCCCTTCTCCCCGACCTGGGTCTCATAGCCGTCGGGCTTGGCCATGATGAAGTTGTGGGCGTTGGCAGCGCGCGCGGCCGCCATAATGTCCGCAAAGGAGGAGCCAGGCCGGCCGTAGCCGATGTTCTCGGCAATGGTGCCGGAAAAGAGTACTGGCTCCTGCAGCACGATGCCGATCTGCGAGCGCAAGTCGCGCAGGTGGATTTTGCGGATGTCAATTCCATCGATCTCAATGGACCCATAGTCGACGTCGTAGAAACGAGCGATGAGGTTGACAGTCGTCGTCTTACCGACCCCGGACTTGCCCACCAAGCCGATCATCTCGCCCGGCTGGATGTCCAAGTTAAAATCCTTCAGCACGGGCTTACTTTTGTCGTAGCCAAAGGTGACGCCCTCGAAGCGAATGCCCCCTTTCATGCGCGGCACCCGCTTTGCGGTCGGATCCTCGTACGCCTCGGGCTGAGTGTCGATGACCTCGAAGATGCGCTCGGCTCCGGCAAAGGCCCGCGACATCCAGGAATTGACTTGGCCAAACCACTCCAAGGGGCCGTAGAACAGCCACATATACGAGTAAAAAGCCAGCAGCGTTCCCAAGGTCATCTTGCCGCCGAGGACTTGCAGCCCTCCGAGCAGCCAGACGACCAAAACGCCCAAACCCGTCAAGAATGTGATGGTGGCGAAGAACACGCCGCGATTTACCGCGGTCTTTTCGGCGACTTCGCGCAGCCTGCCGTTGGGCTTGGCAAAGGCCGCTATTTCCCGGCCCTCTTGGGCAAACGCCTTGACCACGCGGATGCCGGAAAGCGTCTCCACCGTGCGCTCGGTCAGGCCAGACCAGACCTGGCCCCACTTGACGAAAAATCCGCGCAGCCGCCGCCAAAAGACCACCCCCCACAGCATGATCAGTGGCACAGGTATCAACACGTATAGGCTCAACGACCAACTCATCCAAAACAAAAATCCGAGGATGCCGAAAACCATCAGGCCGTTGATGACGATATAGGGCAGACCATCGACGAGGAAGTCCTGCAACATGCCAGCGTCGCGGGTAGCCCGCGAGATGAGGGAGCCGACCTTGCGCTTGTCGTAAAACTGCAAGGACAGCATCTCCAGCCGGCGATAGAGGTTTGAGCGAATATCCGCGGTGATCTGCGCGCCGAGCCAGGTCGCAATCCAGCCGTGGGCCCATTCGGCCACCCACGCCGAGAAGCGGACGCCGATCAAGGCCACGACGAATAGGCCCAAGAGGTGGATGCGCTCGTCAAACCCCGTGGCCTGGCCCTCCACCGGGACCAACACCTCATCGACAATGCGCTTTGTAATCAGCGGTGGAGCTAACTCCGCGGCCGTGGTAGCAATGGAGGCGAAGGCCAAGACGCCCGCTTTCAGCTTGTACGGACCGAGATAGCTGGCAATGCGCTTGAGGGTCGCCAGCTTTTTGATACACGCCGGACAGATGCCGTTTTTCTCTGGCAAGAGTCGGTCGCAGCGCTCGCAGCGGGTCCGGTCCAAGTGCCCATTGACGACAAACGGCTGGCCCTGACGCAACTGCTCCAAACCCCGCGCCACCTCGGACATCTTTTCGGCCTCCGAGCTGGTGTAGCTCAGCGACAAGGTCGGCGCATCCACTCGCTCAATTTCCAACTGACCGCCGCCGACAATCGCGTCAGTGCGCACCTCGGCCAGCGCGGCGAGTGGAATATCGACGATCTCGCTCTGAGCGGGCACGACGAGAACGCGATGCTCGGTAGCCACCAGCCACTGGCGGCCAAAGTGCCCGTCGGCAGCCAAATCCGTCGAGGCGCGGATGAGCACCTCCTCCTCAGCGGGCAGGACGGCGGCAATTCGCGCGGTCGCGGTTGCGTCGGCTGATTCTAGCAGTTTTTGCGCGTTCATGTCTTACGTAAACAATTAGGAAATAAGAATTAGGAATTAGGAATTCCCCACCCAATTCTCAATTCCTAATTCCTAAACTCAACCTTGAAAAAAACTCTCTTGGCATTGAAACAATGGCAAGGGCAAACTAAGCGCGGGCGTGCCATCCAGTCTTGCACGCGATGCGGACTTCGGCGATCTATTTTTCCAATCTGCTCTTATCCTTACATTATAAAGTCTATGACCGCCATGACCGCAGACCAAAAGACCCTAGCGCCCTCGTCCAGCGAAGAGCGAAATCAGCAGCTAGTAGAATACCTCCGCGACCTAGCCTTGGAGCAGATGCCCGCCGAGGATCTTTTGCGCTGGGCCAGCGAGACCTTTCCCGACCGGGCTGTGATCAACACCAGCTTCCAGTACACCGGCGTTGCAATGATCCACATGGCGACGTCCATGGGGCTGAACTTGCGCTTTGCCACCATCGACACCCACCGGCTCCACCCCGAGACGTACGCCTTTATGGAGGAAGTCAGAGCGCGCTATGGCTGCCACTTCGAAGTCGTCCAGCCCAAGCGCGGCGATGTCGAGCGGATGGTCGCGCGCCACGGCGAGTACTTGTTTTTCGACTCCAAGGAAAAACAGGAACACTGCTGCCAAGTGCGGAAAGAATGGCCCAACAACGCGCTGTTGCAGACCGCCGACTGCTGGATTTCAGGGCAGCGCTGGGACCAGTCCGCGCATCGCCAGCAGACGGCCAAGAAGGCGGCCTTAATCGACGAGTACAGCACCCGGCGCAAAATACTCAAGCTCAATCCATTGGTCGATTGGAGCGAAGAAGAACTGATGGAGTTTACGCGAGCAAACGACTTGCCGGTGCATCCGCTCTACGGCCAAGGCTACCCGAGCTTTGGCTGCATCATCTGCTCCACTCCGATCCGGCCCGACGAACCCAAGCGCAACGGTCGCTGGCGTTGGTTCAACGAACAAGCCGACGGCCCAGACGACCACAAAGAGTGTGGGCTGCACTACAACATCTGAGGGAACCTGAACAATGGTCCAAACCTTGGAATGGCGCTACCACCGCCCCGGCTGAACGAGCTGCAAGCGCGCACAAGAGTTTCTTGTGCAGAACAACATTGCCGACGGCATCGTGCAGAGCGCGACCAAAGAACCGGTCGCAGGCACGGCGGCCCTCGCCCTGCTCGAGGACGCGACCGAGCTGTTCGTCGCCCAAGGACAGCGCGTCCTCCGCTTCGACTTGGTAGCGCAACGGCCCGCGGATGAGGAATTGCTCCAGCTTCTGTTGGGGCGTTCTGGTAAGCTCCGGGCACCCGCGTTTCGCTGCGGCACTCGCCTAATCGTCGGCTACAATCAGGCGCTGCTGCCGACGGCGTTGGATTAGATGGGTCGTGGTTTCAGCGCATGATGCCCATCTACGACTGCGCCTATCTCCTCTTAACTGAACTGTGCGGATAGACTCGCTCCCACCCCGTCGCACCGAACACCTTATCGGCCCACAGCGGACCACTTTCAGAGGCATCTACCAAATTGTAGGAGTGTGAAGCCTGCACGGAGCGCATGATTTCGCGCCAGAGCGCAGCGTCCAAGTGCCGGTATTCAGCCGCGTGCGTTGCGGACTCGGCGAGATTGTGCTGTTCTTGGGGATCTTCCTGCAAATCGAAAAGCCCAGTCGCACCATTGCCGTATTTCACTAACTTGTGCCGTCCGTCGTAAGCCATCCAGCCGGATTGCAAGCCGCCGATGAGGATGTCGCGCGGCGCATCACCGGCCAAGCCCAAACCGGGCAGGGGCCTAGCGTCCATGTACTCCGGCACGCCGTGGCCAGACGCGGCTAACAGGGTAGCGGTGACATCCGTGAGGCAAACCAGATCGTCGCGCACCTCACCGGTAGCACCGCCCGGCTGGCGCACTAGCATGGGCACGTGGCAGCTACCCTCGTAGAAATTGCCCTTGGCGTTTACACCGTGATCCCCAACCAAGTCGCCGTGATCTGAGGAGAAGATGACGATGGTGTTGTCGAGACGGCCGCTTTCCTCCAAGGCCGCGAGGATTTGGCCGACCTCGTGATCTATCTGTAAGATGAGGGCCGAATAGTGGGCGCGCACCGTGCGCTTCTGCTCCTCGGTATAGGGACCTTCGGTCTCTGGAGTCCAGATCGGCGCACCCGGCCGAGGCCGGGGATGGATGCCCTCGCGGACATCGCGGTGGATGGGATCGCCGGGGGCGGGATCGGGAATTTTATCGACATCTACTTTGGCCAGAAATTCCGGCGTGGGGTCGTAGGGATCGTGCGGGCCAGGAAATCCCACCATGCAGGCAAAGGGCCGCTCGTCATCGTACTCGCGGATGAAGCGCGCCGCCTCCTCGCCGACGAAGTAATCCCAGTAGCAATCCCAGGGCAAAAGCGACACGCAAGCGCCGCGCTGCTCGTCGTATCCTTCGTGCTCCTTGCCCATGTACTTGCGGTGGCCGCGCTGTTGCAAATAGTGCCAGTAGTCGTCTTGGATGTTGACCCACACCTTGTCCTCGCAGGCGATGCGATGTTGGAAGCCAAAAGAGGCTTCCCACGGGTAGAAGTGCATCTTGCCAATGGCCGAAGTGAGGTAGCCGTGATCGGTCAACATCTCCGCCCAAGTGCGGATGCCGCACGCAGCGTGGTCCGGTCGCAGGTGGTTGCCGTTGGTCAGCACGTGATTGCGCCAAGCATTGAGGCCAGTGAGCAGCGAACAACGCGCCGGTACGCAGACCGGATGCAAGCTATAGGCTTGGTCGTAGCGGATGCCCTCAGCGGCAATGCGATCAATGTTGGGCGTGGAAACGTGGGGGGCACCGTAACAACTGAGAAAGTCGTGGCGCATCTGGTCGGGCATGATAAACAACAAATTGGGTCGGTCGCTCATTGTTCTATTCCATATCGTTAGGGTGTTTTCGCGCTCGCCCGCGCTTCGGCCCAAGCGCGCAGCGGCACGTCATCGGCGTCTTTGGTCAGCCAATACTGGGACGATGGCGCAACCTCTGGGTTTTCCCCCAGCGGATTGCCGCCGCTGGGCAGAGCACCCAAAAGCTGCTGGCGAATCGGCGAGCAGCGCGCCAGTAGCGCCGGATCCTGCTGGATGTAGTCGGTCGGGCGTAGCCAGCGGTAGTGGTAGCCCACGTGCATGATCTTGCGCGTCCGCGGCGACTGATTGGGGCCAACGCAATGCCACGTTGCCGTGCGCCACAGCACGGCCGAGCCGGCCGGGAGCCGCAATTCCAGCGCCTGTTCCGCCGGCACTTGATTCTTCATGTCGCGCAACTCTTGAGGGCATCGCTTATAGCTGCCCGGCACCAGCCACAGGTTGCCGCAATTGGATTCGGTCATGTCGAAGAGAACGTAGAAGACCTTGAGCTCCATAAACGGCAAGCGCCCATCGAGCGAAGGCCCGATGAAAAGCTCGGGACTAGCTAAGTCGGGATGCCACACGACATTGCGATAGCCGGCCTCCTGATCGGCCCCCCGTCCGCTGCCCACAGTCCCGGGCTGCATGTCGCGCGGGTACGGCGGGCGGTAGTCGAGATGCGTCGTCCGGATCTGGATGTTCCAGCCGATAGCATCGACCACCAGCGGCAGCATTCGCGGATGATCCACCAAGTCGAGAAAGGCATCGTGCTGCGCCAGAGCGTTGCGCACCTGAAAATGCGTCTCCGCCGCCAAGCCCTGCTCCTTTTGAATACGTGCGACCACTTCATCGGCGGCCGCCGAGAGCCGGGCCAGTTCCTCAGACGTTAGAAAGTGTTCGAGGACGATAAAGCCCTGCTCGGCAAAGTCGCGTTCTTGCTCGCGGGTCATCGCTATGGACATTTTCGTCTCTTGGTGGATCAGGTGAGAAGGCTTCGACAAATAAAGTAAAAAACATCGGGCGGCTCATACAACGCCGACGGTGCCGACCAGCCGCTTGAACAGGTCGCCGCGCTCGGCGTAACTGGCAAACTGATCGAAGCTGGCGCAGGCCGGCGAAAGCAGTACCACGTCGCCCGCTTGCGCCAAGCGGCGGGCGGTGTCCAAGGCTTGCGCTAGGTCGCGGCAACAGTGGACGATCTCGCCAGCACCCGCCCGCTGTACAGCGGCGGCAATGCGCAGAGCCTCTTGGCCGACGAGCAGCACGGCGCGGACATTGGCCTCGGCAATCGCAGTGCCCAAGGCACTGAAATCGGCCCCTTTGGAAGCGCCGCCCGCGATCAACAGCAGAGGCGCGTCAAAGGCGCGGATGGCAGCACAGGCAGCATCGACCGTTGTGGCCAATGAGTCGTTGTAATAGGTAACGCCATCGCGCTCGGCAACGCATTCGAGGCGATGGGGAAGGCCGGCAAAGGATCGAATGGCCTCGGCAAAATGGATCGCTGGCGCACCAAAGGCCAACGCACCAGCTACCGCAGCGGCGACATTGCTCCAATTGTGCCGTCCCCGCAGAGGAATGTCTTCTACCGGACAAATAGCGGTCGGCTGCGTCCCAGAGCAGCAGGCCCACAACTGGCCGTCGGCAATCCACGCGCCCGGAATGCTCGGAGCAGTTGTGCTAAAGGACCAAAGGGCGGCAGGACTCTCGTCAACAAAGGTCCGAGCCGTAGGACAGTCCCGATTGACAATGAGAATATCGCCGGACGTTTGGTAGCGGCACACGGGCTTTTTGGCGGCGACGTACTCGGCGCGGTCGGCGTGATAGTCGAGGTGATCTTCGGTGACGGAAAGGACCACGGCGATGTGGGGACTTTGGTCGAGGTCCTGCAATTGGAAACTAGACAGCTCTAGGACGACTCGGTCGGTTGGCTTCAGCTCGTCAAGGAATTCGAGCGGCGGTCGGCCGATGTTGCCGCCGCTGAACACCCTCACTGTAGAGTCGGTAGCCAAGAGCGCATGTAGCAGCGCGGTCGTAGTGCCTTTGCCCTTAGTACCGGTGATTCCGATCACTGGCGCGGGGCATAGCTGCAAAAAGAGGCGCGTCTGACTCGACACTTCGACGCCGCAACGCCGCGCCGCACACAATCGCGGGTCCAGCGTCGGCAGGCCCGGCGTGCGGAACAGCAGATCGAAGTCGGTCAGGTCGTCGAGGTAGCCTTCGCCGATGCGCCACTGTTGCACGCCCTCCACCGGAATGGTCGGGTCGCGGGCGTCGCACACGGCAAAGGGAATCTGGCGCGCGTGAAGAAAACGAGCCAGCGCGCGGTTTTCCACGCCGAGGCCGAGGAGGGCAATGCGCCGCTGGTGCAGAGCCGCGCTTGACTCTTTGGGGCCGGAGGATTTCTTTAGCGCCATTGAATTCGCAATACGCGCTTTAACTAAATTAGATAGCGAGAAGGTGCTGTGGCTGTAACAATTATGCGTACGGTGCGGCCTAGTCCGCAATGGCAAGACAGCTTGATCCGGCTAGAGAGCGGCCAGCGGGTCGTCATCGACGCGGAGGAAACTTGGTCGCCGGACATGCGCAACCAAATCGCCTGGTGCGGAGCTGATGGCTTGTACAACTTGCCGGCTGGCGAGGGGTATCTCCTGCCTGGGGCCAATGTCGGCACACTCATAGCCCGCATCGGCGACGACGGGCCGACCTTTGCCGTGGGCAGCCGCTACGACTTTATTGCCGATCGCGCGGGGGTGCTCTTCTTGGCCATGAACGAAAACCCAGACTTCAACAACCAAGCCGGCAAAGTCGTCGCCCAAATCATCGTCTTCAGTCAACCATGAGTCTCGTCGGCAGCGCGGCGACCGCAGCCTATGTGCGCGCGGGTCATCCACCCGTCCGCGCGATCGCTCCGCTCGCCGAAGGGGTCTGGCGCATTGAGGACGCAGACGGCCGCAAGGTCGTGGTCAAGCATCAACTCTTTGGCAGGCTGACGCAGGGCACGGCTTACGACCTGTTGGAGGTCGAACGCGACGTGCTCGGCTTCTTGCACAGAGCGGGTTGTCCGGTGCCGGCCGTGCTGGGTATCGATCGGGAAGCGCACTGCATCTTCTTGCAATGGGTCGGCGATCGCACCCTCGACGACGCCATTCAGGACGGGGACCGTGCGACGACTATACAGGCCATACGCGGGCTGTGCGCCATTGAGCGCGCGTTCTCTCAACGCGCCGACCAATTAGAACCGAGGGTAGTGCCGAGCGCCAACCGCGCGGCGCTTGCCGCCGCTTGGGACGAGGCGGGAGAACGAGCGCACGCTGGCATCGAACAGCTATGCCGCCGTCTCCAGCGGTCCTTAGACGCTGGGCTGCGACCGCTGCTCGAAACCATGCACGATTGGCTAGCGGCGCGGCCAGCTTCACTGGGCAGCGTAGATTACAACGCGCGCAACGCAATCGTCGAGCCGGGGGGCACGCGCATTTACTTCCTCGAATTTGCCAAAATTGGTTGGGACTGGACGGAACGGCGCTTGACGCAGTATACTTCAAGTATGGGCAGCGGCCGGCAAGACGGGCGCATGCGCTCGCTACTGGACGCGCCCGCAGCGCATTTATACGCCGAGGAATCCGGGCGCAGCGACAGTGCGCGGGCACTCAATTATCACCGCATTTTTTTTCTTTTAAACAGCGCAGCCCTGTTGTGCGCAGTCCTCGACGGCGAGCCGCACGCTCAGGCCCTGCGCCAACACTGGAAAAGGCCCTATGCGCGGCTGCGACAATGCGCGGCCATGCTGTCCCAAGACCTGAGTACAGACCCAAGTGCAGCCGAGTTCAGGAGCCGGTTGCAGCTTTGTTTGTCATCAAGCGGAGGAACCCTATGAGCGAGTGGAACACTCTCGACTTTAAGCCCCGAGCCCGAGGAATGATCATCGGCGATATCCCCTGGCTGGCGCGCATTGCCGACAAGGCGCGGGCGCACCAACAGCAACGCATCGGCGACTACGTATTTCCCTGACCGGCCGACAAGCACTTCCTGGAGGAAGTGGAGCTAACAGCCGAAGCATTCGGCGAGATGGTGGCTTCGTCTGAAGACGACGATGCTCTGATCGAAAAGATGAAAGCGCACTTGGACAGAAAGCACTAGCATGAGCACCTCAGCGCAAACCGCGCGTACGCCAAGGCGGAGAGTTCGGGAGATGGAGGTAGAGGTCGTCCACGTGCGCCGCGACACCCCAGACACCACCACGCTCTTTATGTCCGCTGGCGACGGGCCGATCGAATACCAAGCCGGCCACTTCTGCACCATTGATCCGCATCAGTTTGGCGAGTTGGAACACTTCACCGCCTATTTAGAAGATCAAAAGGGGCAGCGGGAAAAGCCGCGGGCTTATTCTATGGCCTCGGCACCGCACGAAGAGCACCTCGCCATCACGATCAAAGAAGAGCGCTACGAGAGCGGCGAGACGCCGTACCCGCCGCTTTTGTCGCCGCTGTTGACGTACTACATCCAAGAGGGCCGGCAGCTAGTCATCAGCGGCTTTACCGGAGCCTACACTTTCCCCGCCGATGTCTGCGAGCGCACCGACCACATTGTCCACGTGTGCGCCGGCAGCGGCATCGTGCCCAATAGGAGCCTGATCGTGGAAAGCCTGCATCGCAGCGACCCGCTCCGTCACACCTTGCTGTTTAGCAACAAGACGCGCGGCGACGTCATTTACTTCGAGGAATTCGAGGAGTTGCGGGCACAGTACCCCGACAAACTCGAAGTCATCCACTGCATCACCCGCGAAGATCCAAGCGGCATTCGCGGTGCCCGCCAAGGGCGCATCTCCGGGGAACTTTTGCGCGAAGTCGCGCCCGACCCCTCCAAGGTGATGGCCTATAGCTGCGGTCCGGGCATCACGCCGTACGAGCGCAAGGCCGCTAGAGCCAAAGGCGAGACTCCCGAGCCGCGCTTCGTCGAAAACATGGTCGCGCTCTTGCAGGAGCACGGGTTGGACAAAAAGCAGATCCGGCAGGAAAGCTGGGGATGAATGAATGAAGTTAATCGTGCAGATTCCCTGCTTTGACGAAGAGCAGACCCTGCCCGCTGTAATCCGCGACATCCCGCGCCAAGTGCCCGGCATTGATCAAGTCGAAATTTTGGTCATCGACGACGGCTCCAGCGACCTCACCAGCGCGGTGGCTCGCGAGTGCGGCGCGGATCACGTAATCCGCTTTCCGCACAACCGAGGACTGGGCCAGGCCTTTAAGGCCGGTTTTGACGAATGCCTGCGGCTGGGAGCCGACATCATCGTCAACACCGATGGCGACAACCAGTACTACGGCGGCGACATCGACAAGTTAGTCGCGCCCATCTTAGGCGGTCAGGCCGACATGGTCATCGGCGACCGGCAGACGCAGGCCATTGCCCATTTCTCCGCCCTCAAGCGTTACCTACAAAACTTGGGCAGCCGGGTGATTAGCCGCCTCGCCGGCCTACAGGTGCCGGATGTGGCCAGCGGCTTTCGCGCCTTTAGCCGCGAGTGCGCGCTCCAGCTTTCGACCTTTACCAATTTCGACCACACGGCCGAACACGTGATCGAGGCCGGATACAAGAATTTGGCCGTGATTTCTGTCGCGGTCCGCACCAACCCCAAGACGCGCGAGTCGCGCCTCTTTTCCAACATCGGCAAGTTCGTCTTCAAATCCGGGGAGATCAGTTTGCGCACCTATGCGCGCTACGCCGCGCTCAAGATATTTTCCCTATGCGGTATTTTGACCTTTGTCGCGGGTTTTGGCCTCGGCGTGCGCTTTCTCTACTTCTTATTTTTTACTGACGAAGGGATGCTGCACGTGCAGTCGCTTATCTTGGCGGCGATTTTGTTGTTGGCCGGATTTCAGATGTTTCTCACCGGCGTCATAGCCGATCTGATCGCCACCAATAGGGACTTGCTTGAAGATGCGTTGCAGCGGGTCAAGAAGTTGGAATTGCGCGATACGGACCAAAGATAATTCGCACATGAAAAAACCTGCGGTTTACATAGACGGCCAAGAGGGGACGACCGGACTGCGCATTCGCCAGATGCTAGCCGGGCGCGAGGATGTGGAGGTGTTGCTCATTCCACCGGAGCATCGCCGGGATCCGCACGCGCGGGCCGAATTTGTCAACCGCGCGGACTTGTGCGTTCTCTGCCTGCCCGACGACGCGGCAGCCGAGGCCCTCGCCTTGCTCGAAAACCCGCAGACCAAGGTCATCGACACGAGCACGGCGCGCCGGGTCCATTCCGAATGGGTCTATGGACTGCCCGAGATTTCACCCGCGCACAAAGAACGAATTCGCCGCGCGCAGCAAGTCGCCAATTGCGGTTGTTATCCCGTCGGCTTCCTTCTCGCCGTCCGGCCCCTCATCTTGCAGGAGTTGCTCCAGTCCGCCGCGCCGCTGACCATCAACGCAGTGTCCGGCTATTCCGGCGGGGGGCGGTCAATGATCGCCGAATACGAAGGGGAAGGCGAGCACAAGCCTTTCTGCCTGTACGGCCTCGACGGCGCGCACAAGCACTTGCCCGAAATCTGGAAATTCAGCGGGTGCGAAAAGCAGCCGCTCTTTGTGCCGTCCGTCGATCATTCGTTCTGCGGCATGGTAGTAAGCACGCCAGTGCCCACGGAATTTTTCGCCCGTCCCCACGTCAATCGCGAAGCCGTGTACGAAGTCTGGCGCGAGTACTACGCGGACTGTCCCTTTGTAAAGGTGGTCGCGCCCCAAGCCGTTGCGTTGCGCGACGACAAATTCCTCGACCTAACGGGATTGAGCCATACCAACTTCGTCGAACTATCGGTCTGGGGCGACCCCGAGCGGGGATTGATTTTGGTCGGGCGGCTCGACAACCTCGGCAAAGGAGCGTCGGGCAATGCCGTACAGTGCCTCAACTTGATGCTCGGCTGCGACGAGACCGCAGGGCTGGTCTAGATGCTCGTCGATAGCCATTGTCATCTCGACCAATTCGCCGATGCCGACGCCGTGCTCGCGGCAGCCGTCCAAGCTGGGGTAGGGCAGGTCGTCGCCGTCAGCGAAAGTGCCAGCTCCATGCGCGCGGTGCTCGCGCTCAAGCGGCGGTATCCAGATCAGGTGCTCGCCGGGCTGGGCTTGCATCCGGCGTGGATTACCCAAGCCACAGACGCAGAACTCGCCGAAGGACTCGCCTATCTGGCGGCGCATCTGCCCGAGGCCGATGTCCTCGGCGAGGCCGGCCTCGATTACAAATGGGCGGCCAGCCCGGAGCAGCAGGCCCAGCAGCAGGACATCCTCTCGCAGCAACTCGACCTAGCAGCACAGTGCAGCAAGCCGATCAACCTGCACTCGCGTCGCGCCCAGCGACAAACCTTAGAGCGGGCCGTGGAATTTAGCCGCCGCACTAAGCTCAACGCCCAGCTACACTGGTTCACTCAGTCCAAAAAACTCGTGCGGATCTGCCGCGCAGAGCGGATCTACGTGTCCGTCGGCCCATCCGTCCTGTGCGACCCGCAGACCCAAGCCGTGGTCGCGGAAATCGACCGCGAGTTGCTGCTGTTGGAAACGGACGCGCCCGTGCCCATCGGCGGGGCCGCGGGCCATCCAGCACGGGTGGCAGCAGTCGCCGCCAAACTAGCTGAACTCATTGGGTTCACTGCGGAGGAGGCCGCGGCCAATTGGGCGCGCTATTTGGGCAAACTGCCGTGAAAACATCGATATTATGGGAAATGCTATAGCAGTCCTGAATGACCTGAACGATTCGAGATGCGGATCGTCACTCTGCGTCCATCTGCGCCATCTGCGGATTATCTTATGGATGATTTAGGAAGGCTATATCAGCGCAATTAGGTAAATAGGAGGAACTATGCCAACGAGTATTTTTGCCCTTGCTTGCGCCCTCGTCTTTTGCGGGCTAGCAGGGCCAGTGAGCGCCCAAAGCTTGGAAAGCCTGATCAAGCTGGGCGAAGAAGAAGTCAAACTACAGCCCCTTTCCGCGTCCGATCTACCGACCCTAAATCAGGATGTGACCTCCAGTAAGGCGAGCCTGCCCGGCAGCTTAGGCGCGGATAAGACGCGCATCGGTCAGGATCGCGATATAGACCCGGACACATATATCGTCGGCCCCAACGACGTATTGCAACTCTACATCTGGGGCGAATTCGACCAGCCCTACACCTTGCAGATCAATCCAGAAGGCTACGTTCTCATCCCCACCGTCGGCTCGTTTCACATTTCGGGCCTGTCTCTGACCGCAGCCAAAGAGCGTCTCTCAACCGCAGTCCAAAACAAGTATCCTAACGTGAACATCAGCATCTCCCTCGTGAGTATGCGCTTCTTCACCGCGTACGTCACCGGTGCGGTGCTGAACGAGGGCAGCTTCACTATCCACCCGACTACGCGGGTTTTAGATATAATCAAACAGGCTGGCGGCTTTAGGGGCCGATCGCAACTGGTCGCGTTGCAGGACCAAGATGCCGGTGAAGCCACTAACCGCAACACAGGCCGGCGCTCCATCCAACTGATCCACCGCGACGGCACCAGCGAGCGCGTGGATCTCGATATGTTCCTCGCCACCGGCGACCTCGCGCACAACCCATACGTGCGCATGGGCGACATGGTCCACGTCTCGTTTCGCAAGCATTCGGTGTCCATCTTCGGCGCGGTCAATGAAGAGGGCGAATACGAGTTCCTACCCGGAGACACCCTCGGGGACCTCGTGACATTGGCCAAGGGCTTGAACCGCTCCAAACCGCTGATCAGCGCCGAGCTCTGGCGCTTTCAGGAGGGAACCGAGCAGGCCGAAGTCGTTGAGCTAGGCGGCACCAAAGAGACGCTGGAGGAACTGAACTACGAGACCATCCGCCACGTTGAGCTGCGCCCCAACGACGCGATCTTTATCCGCGCGCAATCGCTGTGGCAGTCCACGCACACGGTCGTGATCTCTGGCGAGGTCAAGTTCCAAGGCCGCTACCGCATCGAACCCGGCGTTACCCGCATCAAGGACGTGGTGGCCGCGGCCGGCGGCCTAACCGATGAGGCGTCTCTCATCGGTGCCCGAGTAATCCGCACCAAGGTACGGGCCGAGAAAGACCCTCAGCTAGAGCAGCTAAAGAGACAGAGCGAGGTGGCGGGCCTCACCGACATGAACATCGAGGATCGGGCTTATCTCAAGACCAAAACCCGCGAGGAAAAGGGGCGGGTCGCTGTCGATTTCGAGCGGTTGTTTGTCGATGGCGACGAGCAGCAAAACATCTTACTCGCCAACGGCGATGTGATCTTTTTCCCCATGCAGCGGCACACCATCAACGTCAGTGGCCAAGTGCAACGGGCCGGGCTGATCGGCTACGAGCCAGACCGCAAAGTGCGCTACTACATAACCAAGGCCGGCGGGTACTTGTACGACGCCGACAAACGCAATGCCCGCCTAGTCCGAGCGCGCACGGGCGTCCGCGAGAAACTCAAAGACAACCTGCTAGTCGAGGTCGGCGACGAAATATGGGTGCCCCAGAAGGAGCGCATCGATTACTGGGCACTCACCCGAGAGACTATTCCCACCATCTTCAATATTCTGACCCTCGCGGCCTTGTTGAAGGGGGCTTTTTTCTAGCATAAGAATCCCAAGGAGCACTACTGAATGAATACCCAGAAAAAAGAAATCGACATCATCGATCTGCTAACGGCACTGCACGCGGGCCGATGGCTGATCATCGGCGGCACCTTGGCCATCTGCGTCTTGGCCGGTGGCCTCAGCTTCCTCTTGCCAAAGGAATACGAGGCCACCGTGCAAATTCTGCCCCCCCAAGAGAAGAAGCAGAGTTTTGGTTTTTCCAGCATGCTCGCGTCCTTACCCATACCCGCCTTGCGCCTCGGGGAGAGGGGCACGCCATCTGACATTTCTCTCGCCACCATCGGGAGCGTGACGACGCGGCGGCGGATGGTCGAGAAATTCGGTTTGATGCAGCGCTACGAGGCCCGCACTCTGACTGACGCGATTGAGACCCTCGCCGACAATACCACGGCCGCCATGACCGAAGAGGGCATGCTTGCGGTATCAGTCCTAGACGAAGACCCGCAAATGGCCGCCGACATGGCCAATTACTACATCGCCCTGCTCGATAGCACCAACAAGCGGTTCTCGCATAAGACGGCCTCCGACCGCTTGGACTTTATCCGCGGGCTTTTGCAAGAAGAAGATAAAAAGCTAGAGGACAAGATGAAGCTGCTGGAACAGTTCCAGTCCGAGCACAATGCCATTTCGATCGCGGATCAATCCCGCGCCGTGATCCTGACGGCCACCTCAATGCAGACCGCCGTAATGGAACTCGGAATTGAGCGCCAACGGCTCATTCAGTCGGGGCTAGGTCCCAACCACGACAAGGTCAAACAGCTCGAGCGCGAAATTGACCTGCGGCTGGGGACCCTCGCTTTCTTGCGCGATGGCCCCAGCCCCACCGACAACGGCTTGCGGCCAAACAAAGCACTGCGACTACAACTGGACGAAAACCTCTTCCTGCCGCTGAAGCAGATCCCGAGCGTGGCCCAAGAGTACGCAGACCTCGAAAAGGATGTCCTCGTGCAGACGTCCCTTTTGCTGGTCCTGCTGCAACAGGAGGCCCAAGCCCTGATCGAGGCTAAGGACGCCACTTCGACCGTGCAGATACTCGACCCGGCCACGCCGCCCGAAATCAAGGCCAAACCCCAGCGCATGCTGATCGTATTTCTCGCCGGCTTACTCAGCCTCATCGCCTCAGTCTCCTATGTGCTGGGGGCGGTGTACATGCGGGGCCTTCAACAGCGCTGGCGCGAGCGGCGCGAGGCGACGCCTGAAGTTCTATGACTATTCAAGTAAAAGTGATCAACAAGGGAGACCAACCACTGCCCACCTATGAGACAGCGCACAGTGCCGGCCTCGACTTGCGCGCCGCGTTATCAGAAGAAGTGGTGCTAGCACCCGGCGAGCGTGGCCTCATTCCCACGGGCCTGTTCCTCGAAATTCCCCCAGGGTACGAGGCACAGGTCAGGCCGCGCAGTGGCTTGGCCCTCAAGCGCGGCCTAACGCTGCTCAACGCCCCGGGTACGATCGACGCCGACTACCGAGGCGAAGTCGGCGTCATCATGGTCAACCTTTCGGCCGAGGACCAGCACATCGACCCAGGCGAGCGCATCGCCCAACTCATCTTCGCGCCGGTGACGCGCGGCGAGTGGATCGAGGTCGAGGCACTTGCCGAAACGGAGCGCGGCAGCGGCGGCTTTGGCTCGACGGGAAGGCGCTGAAACTGTCCAAAAGTGGGTGAAAAAAGAAAGGGGCCGATACTCTTGTTGGAGTACCGGCCCTTTGTATTGCATCCGTATGGCTGACTAACCCGCGCCCCCCGATATAGCCGGCAGGAAATGGACCTCGCTTTGCGGCCCCACCTTAGCCCTTAGCCCAGCCGCGACCACTTCGCCATCCACCGCCACGGCAATCTCGGTTTTGATGCGGTCGCCATCGAGCACCCGCTCCTTGAAGCCGGGGTAGCGGGCGTCGAGCGCGGCAACGACTTCGCGCACGGTCGCGCCCTCTACCTCTACTTGCTGCTGGCCAGCAGTCAGCTTCTGCATCAGCGAGGGAATCCAAGCTACGGGCATGATGGGCTAACCGCCGGCAGCCTGCGCGGCCCGTTCCTCGTGCGCCTGCAACGCAGCGACAATGCGGTCGGGCTTCATGGGCAATTCCTGCGGCCGCACGCCAACGGCATTCTCAATGGCCGCGGCAATGGCCGCGGGCGGCGGAGCGATGTTGGCCTCGCCAACGCCGCGCACGCCATAGGGATGGCCCGGATTGGGGACTTCGACGATGATGGTCTCAATCATCGGCAGATCGAGGCTGGTCGGAATCCGGTAGTCGAGAAAGCTGGAGTTGTCGAGGTGGCCGTCTCCACTGTAGAAGTACTCCTCGTTGAGCGCCCAACCAATGCCTTGCACCGAGCCGCCCTGCATCTGGCCCTCGACGTACGCCGGGTGAATGGCCCGACCCGCGTCTTGGACGACCGTGAAGCGCAAAATATCCACCTTGCCGGTCTCGGGATCCACCTCGACATCGGCGATATTGGCCGCAAAGGAGCCGCCGACGCCCGAGTCTGGGTCCACGGTAGCGCGGCCAATGACCGGACCGCCGGTCTCTTCGAGGCGGCCAGCTAGTTCCTTAAAGGTCAACTCGTTGTCGCCGGAACGGAAGACGCCATCGTCAAACTCGACTTGGCTTACTTCGACTTCCCACAGTTGGGCCGCGCGCTCGCAGAGCTGATCTTGCACGTCGAGAGCGGCCTTGTACGCAGCCCAGCCAGTGGCGTACGTCACGCGACTGCCGCCGGTTACGTCCGTGTGGCCAATCGAATCCGTGTCGGCCACTTGCGGTTTGACGTCTTCGGCCCGCAGGCCCAAGGTCTCGGCAAACTGCATGGCGACCGATGTGCGCGTGCCGCCGATGTCGGTCGAACCCTCGACTAAGCTAACCGTGCCGTCTGCGTTGACGCTGGCCGTGCAGGAGGACTTGAGCCCGACGTTGAACCAATAGCCGACCGAGATGCCACGCCCTCCGTTGGGGCCAGTGGGCGCTGAACTCTGGTAGTGCTCTGAGTCGCGGATGGCTTCCAACACCTCCTTGCAGCCCATCTTCGGATACACCACGCCGTCAATGCGGCGGGTGCCGGTCGTCGCGGTATTTTTTAGCCGGATCTCCAGCGGCTCCATCCCCAATTCGGCGGCCAGCAAATCGACCACGTGCTCGGTGGCGAAGGCCACCTGCGTCGAACCTGGGGCGCGATACGCAAAACTCCGCGGCTTGTTGACCACTACGTCATAGCAGTCGATCCGGCCATCGGGTATGTCGTAGCACGAAAACACGCACATGGCAGCCGCGCCGACCAAGCCGCCGGGATACGCCCCGGACTCAAAGGCGATATAGGCGTCGGCGGCCACGATCTTGCCGCTTTTGTCAGCACCCATCTTGATCTTGACGTACGACCCAGGAGTCGGGCCGGTGCTCTCGAAGACGGCTGGCCGGGTCATAATCATCTTGACGGGTTGGCCGCTCGCCTTGGAAAGCAGGGCGGCAACCGGCTCCAAGTAAATCGGAATTTTGCCGCCAAAACCGCCGCCGATCTCTTGCGGCACGACCTTGATCCTCGAAATAGGCATGTCCAAGACCGCGCCGACTTGGGCGCGCGCAGTGAACGAACCTTGGGTGCTAGTCCAAATCGTCAGCTGGCCATCGGCGTTCCAACTCGCCGTGGCGTTGTGCGGCTCGATGTACCCTTGATGCACAGTAGCGGTCTGAAACTCGCGCTCCACGACCACGTCGGCCTCGGCAAAGGCCCTTTCCGGGTCGCCGAGCCGGTGCTCGAAGTGGGTAGCGAGGTTACTCTTGCGACCAGTGTCTTCCCCAAACTCTTGGGTGGTCATGTCGTCGTGGAGTTGAGGCGCGCCCTCCTGCATGGCCTCGCGCACATCGAGCACGGCCTCTAGTTCCTCGTACTCGACTTCAATCAGGTCAAGCGCCTCTTCGGCAATGTGGACGCTAGTGGCAGCAACCGCGGCGACTGGGTGCCCGCTGTACAGGGCCTTATCCGTGGCCAGCACGTTGTCGCGCAGGTATTTGAGCCGGGCCGGGCCTTCGCCGAGATCGACCATCTGGTCGCCGGCATCGGGCAGATCAGTGCCCGTGAGGACGGCCTTGACCCCAGGCAGGGCCGCGGCTTTAGACGTGTCTATGGACTTGATGCGCGCATGGGCGTGGGGCGAGCGCAGTACCTGTCCGTAGAGCAAGCCGGCCAACCGGGTGTCGGCGCCGTAAATGGCGCGCCCAGTGACCTTGTCCACGCCGTCGTGGCGAATGGGGCGGGTGCCGATGACTTTGTAACCGTTGTTGGCAGGCATGGCGTTCCTCCTCGTTGGGTTCAGGCGCTTTGGCGCACTTCCTCAGCCGCGTCGAGGACGGCGCGGACGATCTTGTCGTAGCCCGTGCAGCGGCACAAGTTGCCGGCCAGCCAGTGCCGCACTTCGTGCTCGGAAGGATTGGGGTTGTGGTCGAGTAGAGCTTTGGAAGCCACCAAAAAGCCCGGCGTGCAGATGCCGCATTGCAGCGCGGCGTGTTCGAGGAACTTCTGCTGCACCGGGTGCAGGCTATCCGGGCTGGCAAGGCCCTCGACCGTGCCGATCTGTTTGCCATCGGCCTCGACGGCCAGCATCAGACAAGAATCGACGAGGACGCCATCAACGACGATGGAACACGCGCCGCAGTTGCCGTCGTTGCAGCCTTCCTTGGTGCCAGTAAAGCCGAGCGTCTCGCGCAATACTTCGAGCAGGCTTTGGCGCGGCTCGCAGAGAAACTCGGTCGGCTCCCCATTGATCGTGGTTTGGACGTGTATTTTGCTCATGTACCTTAACTCCGAATTTGGGCCGCTTGTTGCGGCGAGTGAGAATCTTCTATCGCCGACCGCATGGTCGGTGCAGAGTGTTTTCCGCCGACCAAATGGTCGGTGCAACTTCTAATACCTTCTATCCGGCCGCTTCCTGCACGGCGTTGGCGACGAACTGGCCGCGGGCCCGCGCGACAGCACCTGCGAGGGTGCGCTTGACCAGCACCCCGACGAGATGGGTGCGGTACTCGGCTGGGCCGCGCATATCGGAAATCGGGCGAGCCGCACTCTGGGCTGCGGTAGCCGCCGCGTCAATGGCCTCGTCTGAAACGGCTTGGCCCGCTAGGCTATCGCCGGCCTCGCGCGCGAAAATCGGCGTAGGGCCGACCGCGGCGAGCGCAATGCGCGCGGCCTTAAACTCCTTGCCGCGATTGGCCAAGGTGACATGGGAGGACACTCCGACGACGGCGATGTCCATCTCGTTGCGCGGAATGAAGCGCTGGTAGTGCGAGCCCGTGTTCTTCCTGGCGATCGGAATCTGGAGAGAAACCAAGATCTCACCGGGCGCGAGCACGCTGCGGCCTGGAGCGGTGCAAAAATCCTCTACCGCGACTTGGCGCCTGCCGTCCGGCCCAGCGATGTGGCACACGGCCGAGTGGGTAATCAGGCTGGGGATCGTGTCCGCACTCGGAGATGCGTTGCACAAATTGCCACCAAAGGTAGCGCGGCCCTGTATCTGGATGCCGCCGATAATGGCAGCCGAATCGATGAGCCCAGGGTATCGCGCGACGATTTCGGGGTCATTGTACATGCGCCAGCAGGACACGCCCGCGCCGATGACCAAACCCCGGCGAGGGCCGTAGGAAAGCTCGTTGGCCTCGGGGACGTTCTTGATGTCGATGATGCAGTCGGGCGCAAAGCGCTTCCCGCGCAACTGGACGAGCAAGTCGGTGCCACCAGCAAGGACGCGGGCGGCCTCGCCCTTCTCGGCCTTAAGGGCCACGGCCTCGCGCAATGTGCTGGGGGCGCAGTATGCAAAATCTTTCAAGGAAAAACCTCCTCGCTTATTAATTAGTGATCGCTAAGTTCGCGCCTAATTATGGAACGCCCCACCTCCGCTGTCAAGAGCGATAAAAGAGGTCGGATAGCCGGATTTTTCTCGGAGAAACCCTCGGCGTAGAGCGCGTCAACAGCTTCTCATCAATCGCTCCCCGCCCCCGCTTCGAAGCTCCAATAGACCGTTTCGATCCAGCGCCGCGCTGGCACGAAAGACCACGCCCACGACGCCCATTGATCGTCGAGTCCCTCGGCGCTGATCTGGTCGAGCGACATGCCCGCGGCTCGGCTCGTGCGCACGCTATCCGTAGTCTCCACCAACATGCGGTGATAAGCCTTCAAGTCGTCGAGCGTAGCGACCGGGCCGTGCCCGGGGATGATTTTCGCGTCCGTGGGAAGCTGGTCGATGAGCGCGGCAATGTGTTGCGTCAGAGTCTCGACGTCGCCGCCGTACTCTAGATCGACAAAGGGAAAGATACCATTGAAGAACAGGTCGCCGAGATGGGCGATCTGGGCGTTGACAAAGAATACGGCAATGTCCCCATCGGTATGGGCGCGGGGAAAGTGAACGGCGCGGATTTCTTCGCCGTTGAAGAACACAGACGCCGACTGCTCAAACGCAATCTCTGGCAAGGCAACCACCGGCTCGGGTTCAATGTGCCGCTTGCCAAATTCACCGCCCATCGCCAAGCGTTTGCGGACATTGACGTGGGCCAAAATCGTCGCGTGCTGGCCAAAGGCGCGATTGCCGCCGATGTGATCGCCGTGGAAATGCGTGTTGAAGATGTACTCGGGCTGGCCGTCAAAACGGGCTAGCGCAGCGCGAACCGCATCGGCCTGCGACGCCAATTTGTCATCCACCAAAAGAATGCCGTCGTCGCCGACGCAAACCCCGACATTGCCGCCACCACCTTGCAACACATATACCGCATCGCTGAGCTGGTGAAGCGATAGTTCGGCGGTCGCTGGGCTAGCCGCCAATAGTGCCGCGATCAATGGACAAACATTTAAGAAGCGCATGTTTCTTTACCCCTGTGGTGAATGGGAACAGGTCACTAATCGCTGTTTCTCTCTTCTATCGTCAAGTACCGATTGACCGGCAGGTCGATAAAAATTTCGCGGTGCTGATCGGGCCAGCGCACTTCGAGCGTATCGACCCGCCTGACGCGCCCTAGCCCAAAGTGAAGGCGGCGGTCCTCGCTGGACAGAAAACTGCTGCCGCAGACGAGATCGCGGATCTGCGTCCGCTCGCCAGCGACCAGTCGCGCTCGGGCACCAATGCCATCGCGGTTGCCGCGCGTCCCGACCAAGCGCAGGCCCAGCCAATTCCGCCGGTTACCCACATCGTTGCGCAACAGCGAGGGCCGATCGTCGAGATTGGCCACGAAAACATCCAAGTCGCCGTCGTTGTCAAAGTCGAACACGTTGGCTCCTCGGCTGACGCGGGGCACTTCGGAGCCGAGCGCGACCTGCTTAAACGTTCCGTCGCCAACATTGGCAAAAAGATGATTGGGCTGGGCGTACGCACTGCCGCTGCCAGCGCGGTCGATCTGCGGATACACGTGTCCGTTTGCCACCCACAGATCGAGGTCGCCATCGTGGTCATAGTCGAAAAAACCCGCGCCAAAGCCCACGTACACCCATCCCGCACGCCCCAAGGCAGCTTCCGCGCTGACATCCGCAAAGGTGCCATCGCCTTCGTTGCGATAGAGAGTATTGTACTCGTCTTCAAAATGCGTGGCGAGCAAATCGGGGTGGCCGTCGTTGTCGTAGTCGCCCCAAGCTATCCCCATGCTCGCTTGGATTTGTCCGCTGCGGCCATAGGCTAAGCGGGCTGGGAGAGAGTGGTCGGTAAAGCGGCCATCGCCGCGATTGCGATAAAAAAAGTTCGGACTGGAGTCATTGGCCACGAATAAGTCAGGCCAGCCGTCGGCATCCGCATCCGCAAATAGGACGCCTAACCCGTAGCCCGGGGAAGGGTGGTTGAGGAGCGCCCAAGCAGTGATGTCGATAAACTCGTCGCCGTCGTTGCGATAAAACACATCCGCAGCTCCCACCAATCCCCTCGGGCCGACGAAGACCTCCACCCCCTTCCATTGCGCGCCCAAACGTTCAACCTCAGTCGAATCGAATACCGCATAGCTCGCCACGTATAGATCGAGATCGCCGTCGCGGTCGTAGTCAGCCCAAGCTGCGCCCGTGCTCCAATGAGAGGTGGCCACGCCAGCCGCTGTGGCCACCTCGGCAAAGCGATCGCCATCGTTGCGGTAGAGCAGATTCTCCCGCAATTGGGTCGCGTACAGGTCCTGGTCCCCATCGTTGTCAAAATCTGCGCTAGTCGCGCCCATACCCCAGCCACGGCCCGCAATCCCAAGCGCCTCGCCTACATCGAAAAAATGGTCGCCGTCGTTGCGATAGAGCGCATGGCCGCCGCCTTCGCCATTGACCCAGTACAGGTCTTGGTCGCCATCGCGGTCAAAATCGAGCGCGGCCGTACCGCCGCCTTTGGCCTCGGGGATATAGCCCTTTGCCAAGCTGCCGCTCGTGTGGACGCGGGTCAGACCGAGTTGGGCGGCCACATCGACGAAGGGGGCAAGCGGCTCGGCGGCGGCACAGCACGTCCATGGGACGCAGACTATCAGAGCCGTGCCCACAATCGCAATGCTTTTCATGGCTGCTTCAGTGTGGATCGCCCACTCGCCAGCGGTGCTTTTCCACCCCATCCATGTCCAGCTCAATCCCAAAACCCGGCCCGTCCGGCAACACAATGCAACTGTCCTCCACCTGCAGCGGCTCGGTGATGATCTCGTCCCGCCACGCAATGCCGGTGACAAACTCCATGGGGGCCACATTCGGTATGGAGGCCATCAAATGCGCGGCTGCTATGATGCCGACTGGGCCTTTGGTGTTGTGCGGTGATATGGGAACGTGAAAGGTATCAGCAATGGCCGCGATTTTGCGCACCTCGGTAATCCCACCAGCGTACATCAGGTCCGGTTGCGCTACGTCGATTCCGTCTAGATCCAACAATTGGCGGTAGTGGCTCTTGGTGTTGAGCCGCTCGCTGCCCATGACCGGAATGGAGATTTCCCGCCGCACTTTTGGATAGGCATGCAGGTCTTCCGGCGGCACGGGGTCTTCAAACACGTAGAGATCGGACGACTCTATGGCGCGGGCCAAGCGAATGCACTGGGCCACTGTGAAGCGGCCGTGGCAATCGATCAACAGCTTGACATCCGGCCCCACCGCTTCTCGCACTGCGGCGAAGTGCGCTGCCGTCTCTGTCGGATGGCCGTCGTCCGCGTATTGACCGAAGTCGGCCCCACTCCGCGACCGCGCTCCACCTTTGAGCGCGGTGTACCCCTCTTCTACCTTTTCCCGCGCCATTTGCGCCGAATCCTCGGGCGTGGCACCGCCAAAGTGCGTATAGACCTCGACCCGGTCGCGAAACTTGCCGCCCAACAGTTCGACCACCGGCAAGTTCGCCACCTTGCCCTTGATGTCCCACAGCGCTTGGTCAATGCCGCTCATGGCGCTCATCCACACGGGACCCGCCATGCGCCAGATGCCGCTCAGCGAAGAGCGCAAATAGAGCTTGTGCCACAAGTACTCGATGCGCGAGGGGTCTTCGCCGATCAATTCCTGTTTGAGATGCTCGACCGCGGCTACGACCACCGGCTCCTTTTGCGAATACGTGGCCTCGCCCAAGCCCACTAGACCTTCGTCTGTAAAGACCCGCACAATCGTCCATTTGCGGCCCGGCGAGTCGATTAGAATAGTATCAATATCGCGTATTTTCATCGCCCTAATTTTTCTTATGGGCTGTGAAGATCAGAGGGTGGGTTCGGCTGTTGAAAGCTCCGCGCCATTATACGCCCATTGCAAGTGTATATGGCTGGTCGAGTGTCTTTGGCTGGTACGCCCCCCCGGCATATCCAGCGTCCGTTCCCAGCAATGGGGCGTCAACACGCCTTGCACTTCTTGGTAGCTATTGTAAGTAGTGATCCAAGTCGGCGGCAGAAAGTTGGGATTGGCTTGCTTGAACCATTGCTCTTCTTGGGGCGTTAGCTTTTCTCTGGTCTCGGCCAAGAGCGCCGTGCGACAGTCAAAGAGCGCCTCAAAATAGTGCCCGAACTTCCGGTCATCTACCAGCAAGACATCATGGCAAGTCCCGTCCTTATGGCGCTCCTGCTCGAGATAATCCAAGGCCACGCCCTCGCCCATAAAGCGGTCGATGAAATGCCAGCGGACCTCTTCTCCCCGGTGGCGCTTTGCGGCCAAATCAGGAGGCAGGGTGTCTCTATACCGCCCCCAGCGATTTTCAAAGAGCGCCTCGAATGTACCCCGCTCCCGGATGGAGGGATTTTTGCTCACATAAGACGGGTTGGAGACCGCCGGGTCGAACGAAACCTCTACCTTGTACTTTTCTTTTTTGGATACCGCGTGATTCCCCCATCCCTCGTAGTGCCAAGTCGCCACCGGATACAGATAAGGGGTCACTGGGGCCACCTTTAGGCAAACACCACCTTGGCAAGAAGGCCTTTTCAAATCTCTTACATTGGACTCTAACCACACCATCGCACTCATTGCTCGTATTTCGAGCAGACGCTGCCTACCGCCCATAGCTTCAATCGCCCGCTCTACCACCTCCAAGGCCCGGTCGCGGTCTGCACCCATCTTGGCTAGGGGAAAGCGCACGTAGTCCTCGCGAAAGTTTCCTTCGGCGGCCACAAACGCCAAGAGCAAGGAGTCGATATTCACATCGCCAGACCGCTCTATCCGTATCCTCTTTTCGAGGTGAGCCATGGCGTCGCGTCCCTCGGGCGGCAATTGCTCTGCAATCTCGTCAAGAGGAACGGATTCGGCAGGTTCCTGAGCAAGCTGTCGTGGAGCACCCTTGACAACCAAGCGCTGCATTTGCCGCTCGTGCAAAGCGGGTTTCGTGGGATCAAAGACCCTCGTTTCCAGTGTGTGCGGCGGCAGACGAAAAACCACCTGAAGGGCCGGTTGCGAGTCCGGCATAGTAGGAGTCAACAAGACTACAGCCAGATGCAGAAGGGCCGAGAGGAATAGGCAGACAGCCACTCGCTTGGTTTCGGTTGTGGACCACTGCATAGCGATCTCCTTTCGTACTCAGCGACGCAGACGACCGTTTTCAAGCAAACAGCCGAACACTTCTTGCGCCACACTGCGAGCTACTTCTTGGTAAAAATCATCGATAATAGGTGCCTTGTCCATCTCGAAGGCTGCATTAACGACGAGCCACTTATTCAGTAACTCTTTGTCTTCAAGCATATCTTTCATTACCAACTGCACGGAGGTCTGTAGCTTGAATTGTTGCTGGTCATTATCCTTGCGGAATGAGTACCAGTCTGCCAAGTAATCCAAAGTATAGCGGGCGTCCTTGACAGATGCGATATCCGTGGTCCAATGGACGCGACGGAACTGTTTGAGTTCGTCCAAGAGGACTGGTCGAATGGACTCATGCATTGCGAGGAGAATTTTCTTTTTTGTAGTCTGAGACGAAGCGACCTTAAGTATCTTAGAAAAGACCACATCGTTTATCACACTGTCTATATCTATTCGATGGTGGCCAGATCGGCCAGACAATATAAGACCTTGATCGAGAACGGCCTGCAAGTCCCCACTATTGCGCGTCTTCACTAACACCTTAAAGGTTCCAGTCGGAGCATTTACCACGCTCTCCTCCTCGACCAGCTCCTCCACCACCGGCGACCCGACAAACGGAATCAGCAGCGCCGCGGTATAATCCAACGCTTGAAACTTGAGCAACTTGCTTTTACTCGCCGCCCTCGCAATCAGCGGCTCCAGCCCAACGTTCTCTTCTTTCTTTAACAGATCGCCAGCCATATCCACGACCCGCACCAAATACGCCTTGGCATCGCGCTCAGAAAAATGTTCCCCGTGCAGCGCAAAGAGCTGTTCGCCGAGGGCCGTAGATTTCTTGCAATGAGTCTTTAGGTCCCGTAACAACGAGACCAAAGAATCCCGACTCGCGGCAGCCGACAATCCAGACGCGGTACTGACATCCGCGACGAACTCATCCAACGTTCCCTTGTCGTCCCGCTCCATGCGGTCGCGCAACTGCTCCAAGGCCACGAGCACAAAACCTGTTTCTTGTACAGGAACAGCGAAAGCACTCGATGACATGCAGAAAAAAACGCAAACAGCAATGCAGCACCATGTATTATTCACGCATCTACCTCCTTGCTAAGTACACGACAGTAGATATCATAGATAATACCGGGGACGCCGCTCACATTATCGCGTATTTTCATCGCACTAACCTTCCTTTTGTACTGTGCAAGGATACTTCCTATCGAACGGGTTCGGCTGTTGACGGCTCCGCGTCATTATACGCCCATTGCAAATATACAGAAATGGTATTCCACCCCTCCGTCCGTTCCCAGCGATGGGGCGTCAACACGCCTTGCACTTCTTGGTAGCGATCGTAAACCGTGATCCAAGTCGGCGGATTGACCTTGGGATTGGCTTGTCTAAACCATTGCTCTTCTTGGGGCGTCAGCTTCTCTCTGGTAACGGATAGGAGTGCCGTGCGACAGTCAAAGAGCGCCTCAAAATAGTGCCCGTACTTCCGGTCATCGACCAGCACGACCTCAAAGCAAGTCCCGTCTCGACTGCGCTCTTGTCCCAAGTAATCCAAGGCCACGCCCTCGCCTAAGAAGCGGTCGATGAAATGCCAACGGACCTCTTCACCCCGGTGGCGCATTGCGGCTAAATTAGGAGGCAGGTTGCTTCCATACTGACTCCAGCGATCGTTAAAGAGCGTCTCGAATATTCTCGGTTGTCGCTCGGGATTTTTGCTCACATAAGACGGGTTGGGGACCGCCGGGTCAAACGAAACCTCTACTTTGTATTTTTTCTTTTTAGCTACCGCGTGATTCCCCCAGCCTTCGTAGTGCCAAGTCGCCACCGGGTACAGATAGGGGTTCACTGAGATCACCGACAGAGGAACACCATTTTGCCAAGAAGGCATTCTTAGCTCCTTTAAGTTGACCTCTATCCACACCATCGCGCTCATTTCTTTTATTGCGAGCAGGCGCTTCCTACCGCCCATCGCCTCAATCGCCCGCTCTATCACCTCCAACGCCCGGTCGCGGTCTGCGCCTATAGATAGGGGAAAGCGCGCGTAGCCCTCGCGAAAGTCTCCTTCGGCGGCCATGCGTGCCAAGAGCAAGGAGTCGATGTTCACATAGTCAGACCACTCTATCTGCATCCTCTTTTCCAAGTGAGCCATGTCGTCGCGCGCCTCGGGCGGCAGTTGCTCTGCAATCTCGCCAAGAGGAACGGATTCGGCGGGTTCCTGAGCAAGCTGCAATGGCGCACCCTTGACGACCAGCCGCTGCATTTGCCGCTCGTGCAAAGCGGGTCTCGTAGGATCAAAGGCCCTCATTTCCAGTGTACGCGGCGGCGGACGAAAAACCACCTGAAGGGCCGGTTGCGGATCAGGTGTGGAAGGAGTCAACAAGACCACAGCCAAATGCAGGAGAGCCGAAAGGAATAGGCAGACGGCCAGTCTCTTGGTTTCGGTTGAGGACCGGTGCATATCAATCTCTTTTCGCACTCAGCGACGGATATGAGCGTTTTTAATCAAACAACGGCGACACTTCTTGCGCCACAGTGAGAGCTGCCTCTTGGTAAAAATCATCGAGAATGGAATCATCGTCCGACCTGAAGTCCTTGAGGATGACAAGTGTCTTCTCTAACACCACTTCGTCCTTGAGCACATCCTGCAC
The DNA here is from genome assembly GCA_009841115.1 of Gemmatimonadota bacterium. Classification (GTDB taxonomy): domain Bacteria; phylum Latescibacterota; class UBA2968; order UBA8231; family UBA8231. Next base: position 165,073 of record VXML01000017.1, read on the forward strand.
TATCAACTGCAAGTTGGTCTGTAACACAAGTCGTCCGGAGTTATCCTTGCCAGCCATGTACCCGCTTACAACGTAATCCAAGATGTAGCGAATGTCTTTAGCCGAAGGATCTTGGGTCCAGCGGACACGGTCGAACCGTTTGAACTCGTCCAAGAGAGCCGGTCGGACTGACTCATGCAGGGTAAGAAGCTTTCTCTTAGCCCTAGTATTCGGAGGGATATTAAATATCCTGAAGAAAGCGTCGTCTCTTACTTGACTGTACATCTGAACCAATTGATCAACCTGCTCAGACAAGCCCTCACTGTTACGAGTCCTCACCAACACCTTAAAGGTTCCGGGTAGGGCGCTTACCGCGCCCTCATCCTCGACCGGCTCTTCCGCCACCGACGATCCGACAAATGGAATCAGCAGCGCCACTGTATAATCCAACGCTTGAAATTTGAGCAGCTTGCTTTTGCTCGCCGCCCTCGCAATCAGCGGCTCCAGCCCAACGTTCTCTTCTTTCTTTAACAGATCGCCAGCCATATCCACGACCCGCACCAAGTACGCCTTGGCCTCGCGCTCAGAAAAATGCTCCCCGTGCAGTGCAAAAAGCTGTTCGCCGAGGGCTGTAGATTTCTTGCAATGAGTCTTTAAGTCCCGCAACAGTGAGATCAAAGAATCCCGGCTCACAGCAGCCGACAATCCAGACGCGGTGCTTACATCCGCGACAAACTCATCCAACGCTCCCTTATCGTCCCGCTCCATGCGATCGCGCAACTGCTCCAAAGCCACGAGCACAAAACTCGTCTCCTGTGCAGAAGCGGCGAAAGCACTCGATGACATGCAGAAAAAGACGCAAACCGCAATGCGGCACCATGTGTTATTCATGTGCATATCTCCTAGTCAAATCTGCGTCAGAAAGCTGCCCGTATGCCCGGTAATGTAATCGGCTACCAGCCAGACGCCGGCCTTCTCCAAGGCCCAATTATGTTCAAATCAGCAAACGCTAGCGACGAGTTTCTTGCTCTACCTGCTGGCACGCCGCGATGAATTCCTCAGCCGTGGTGGTATAACCAATCAGATGTTCAAAGTTGCGCAGCGTAATCCGGTTAATCCAACCACCTTCCGGCAGGCTGTCGTCTAGCGTGTCTGGCATCTCGATCGTACCAGGAGCATTGGAGCAATCGCGCAAGAGAATGACGCGGTAATTCCGCCCTACGGCTTCGGCGCAGGTGTAGTGCAAGCAGGCCCGCCGGCTGTAGCCAACCACGAACAGCGTCTTAATACCATAGCTGCGCAAGTGCTGGTCCAAGAAGGTGTCGTGAAAGCCGCTCCATATCCACTTGGGGAAATTGCGCTCGCCCTCGCGGGGAGCCACGTAGTCGAGGTATTCGGGTTTGTATTCTTGCCGCGCCCAACTCGCAATGCCGTTGCCGCCGCTACCTCCCTTGGTCTTGCCCCAGATCTCACCCACGATGTTGCCGGGATCGGCCACTAGGCGCAGGTCGTTGTGGACGTAGTTGACCAGCATCCCACTGCTGCGGGCGGCTTGCAAAGCCGGAGCAATGAAGTTCTTGGTCGTTGGATTGGGCGAGCGCCCATCGACATCCACCAACAGAAAGGCGCACTCGGCGAACTTTAGGGTCAGAGTCTCGTACCCATAGTCGTACCCGCCAGGATAATCCTTGTAATAGCGAATGGGAATTTGGATATTGGACATAAATCCCTCCTTCAATTCAATAAATTCTCGCATTAGCCAACGCGGTCGATCCACTTATAGGCGGCTTTGGCATTGCGCCAAAAATATTTCTCCGTCGCCTCTTCGCCGCGCGCGGTAAAATACGTCATCACCAAGCGTTGTATGTCTGCGTACTCGCGGCCACTGCGGTCGGATACTGGCCAGTCGCTGCCGTAAATCAGCCGGTCCTCTCCGAACATATCCCATAGTGCGTCGAGCACCGGAACGTAAAAGTCCACATCCGTCGGCGCTGGCTTGACTTGGCTGCGCAAATCCATCAGCCCCGACACCTTGCAGTAAACCTGCGGATGAGCCGCGGCCTGACGCATCAATTCTAGCTGCGCCGGATCGGGCGGGCCGCCGTCGATGGGAATGCCACCGATGTGGTTTACGACGATGCGCAACTCGGGAAAGCGCGCCGCCAGCGCGGGCACGCCCTCGTGTAAACCCGTGTCCAGTTCCAGATCATGGGCTACTAGCATCTCAGCGGCCGCCAAGCCGTGACTTTCCGCTACATCTACGCGGGCGCGGATGCCGACGAAAACCGGGTCGGCGGCAAAGCGCTCCAAATGTGCGGCAAACTCCGGGTCGTCAGGCTCGAGGTGGCCGACCAAACCCACGATGAATGGGTCGGCGGCAGCCAAGTCGAGCACCCATTGATTGTCCTCAACCCACGGGCTGCACTCGACCATGACCGTACCCGTTACACCCTCGGGCACAGCTAGGGCCTTGTAGTCTTCGGGCAGCGCGCGCCGATAGAGAATCTCATCGTCTTTTTCCGGCCAAGGCACGCCTTGGGCCCTGAACGGATCGTAGAAATGGGTATGGGTATCAATAATCATCGAAATCGCTCCTTTTTTAAGTATGCCGCGTAGCTCATTTACCATCCGCAGAGGACGGTTGCACCGCGTCCTGCTCCGCAGGCATACGCCAGTTTTGCGCCTCATCTAAAGTAATGGTGCGAAAATCGGGCATCCGGTCGGCGTTGCGGTCCTGATGCTGATGGCCCCCTAGAATGTACATCGAATGCTTGCGCCCCGACCCCGGCCGGTCGGCATCGAGCAGCCGGAACCCCATGTGCAGTATCTGCCCCGGCGCAAAAACGTGCCGTTGGCTCTCTTCGGGACTCGACCCCAGCACGTCCCACAAAGCCGCTTTCCACTCAAAGGTATATTCGACGTGCAAAGTGCCGTTGGCCGCGTCGGGCGGGCGCATCGTCCAAGCAATGTCGAAGTGGGGTTTGTGCATCGCCCACAGGAACTCCTCCAAGAAGGGATCGTGGTGCTGGTCGAGAAAGCCAGCTTGACCGTGGGGCAGGCGCGGGTGCTTCAACGGCAACACCCGGGCGTAGTAGCGTTGGCCGTTGACTAGTTCCTCGCGAGTGAACCCGTAGATACTGCCGCCGGAGTGGTCGGAATCCACGGTAATCGACAGCGTATCGTCCCGCCACCACTTGAGCGGGTCTTCATTTTCAATCTTGAGGGTATCGTCACTGATCCGGGCGAAGCAGTACCAGCTATTGTCGGGAGGTGGACTCCAAGCGGTGTAGATGGTGAAGTCGAAGTCGGCCGTATCGACGTAGTCTGATTCGCGGTCGAAGAATCCCTCCCGCTCCAGCGCCAGACGAGAATCGAAAAAGGCCCAGTCGCCATCGTCGCCATCTATGGTTATCGCCGTAGGATCAGGCACCTCGACGAAGGGGACCGTGACGCCTACATGGGCAGACGCGAGGCTGGTTAGGGAGAAGGCCAGGACTAGACTTAAAAGGAATGTCCTGAACAGACCGCAACAATGCGCGTACATGTTGCTAGCCATCGTCATATCTTTCCTCGCGTTGGTTAGCCGACTGAGTTAATAGCCGCTTATGGGCACGTCGCAGCCTAGTACGCCACGCTGATAATGCGATGCTGGCTCGCGGCCCCAGCTTGGGCCTCCACCTCCACCCGGCACAGGTACGAACCCGGAGGAACTACGCGCTCGTCTTGGTCTTGGCCGGTCCAATTGTAGAGGTAGGACTGGTCGGGCTGGCGCTGGCCCTCAAGGGTGCGGACGAGTCGGCCATCGAGGGTGTAAATCTGCACTTGGGCCGGCGCGTCCGTTTTCAAGACGTGGAAGCGGATTTCCGCAACGTCGCCAATCCCATCCCCATTGGGGCTGATGAACGATTGCACCGCGAGGTTGGCGATCAACTGGTCAGTGCCCGGGACGCTGGGCAAATACACAGTAGTAGCGGCGCGGCGCATCGGATCGACCGGCTGCCACACCGCTAGCTGCCCCTCGTGGCCGATGAAGGCCCGAAAGAGCGTGGCATTGCGCTCTACGACCGTACTAAACGTCAGCGCAACTTCCTCGCGCCGCACTGTGCGCGGCAGTTCCACGAGCAGCGAATCGCCAGCGACGCGCACCGCGGCTGGCTCGGCTTCGGCACCGCCTATAGTGAGAGCGAGCGAGTCGGGGTCAGCGGGCGACGGGGTTTGCAGCAGGATGCGGTTAAACCCGGGGTTACGCGACGCAAACTCCGGCGTGATGTGGAACGAAAAAAGCTGGCGCATACCCGCCTCGGCCGTGCGCGGCAGCACCTCGCCGGTGACTCCGGCGAGAAAGGCGTCGGTAAATTCAATCTCCAAGGCGTGTATAGTCGGCGCGGTGGTCGGACGGTCTGAGCTGAGGATGAGCTGGACTTGGACGAAGCGGCGCGGGCTGGGAGACAGAAACTGCTCGCCGGAGCGCTGGTAAAAGTTGCTCCACTCGCTCCAGTCCTCGCCAATGCCGATAGTGCTCTGGGTCTCGCCGCGTAGCGCTTTCGGCATTTGGTCGAACTGCTCGGCCGTTACCTCGGTGCCATCCTTGCGGAAGTAGCGAAAATTTTCTTGTAGTTCGTTGCCCGAGCGAGTGCGCGCCTGAATGCGCGCGCCCGGAGGCAGGTCGGCTTCCCACAGCAGAGATTTGATCACCTTCGCCCGGTTGTCGCCGGCGATTTTCCCCAAGTCGATGAAGTCCGAACTCATCTCCACTTGGGCCACGTGGCCCACCGCAAACATCAGCGTCTCGATCAAAAAGCCGCTCTGGTACTGGAAGCTGGACTGCGAGCCTCCGCCGCCAACCCATTCGGCCGCGATAAAGCGCACGGGGCGCGGCTCAAAAAGATACGTCAATTGGCCGGGGAACTCGGTCGAGGACGCGAGCAAGGCATCTGTATCGCCGACGAAGAGCTGGTCGAAATCGACTTCACCCGTCAGGGTGCGGCGACCGTTGGAAACGCTCAAGCTATGGGTGCGAATCTGGGGCAGGTTGGAGCCGTACGTCAGCGTGCGGAGAAGAAAGTCCGAAGTGCGCATCACGATCCGGTCCACCCAAAACAGCGCGCCCAAGTCCCAGTCCCAAGCAATGGGATCTTGACCGCGCTCCCGCCGTGCTCCCCAATCGGTATTGGCGTTGCCGTCGGCCATCTTGAAGGGAAAGCCCCGACCCGAGCGCTCCTGAATCGCACCGCCGCGCTCTAAGGTCTGTAAGGCAATGTTTTCTCCGAGCGTGTACACTTCCACCTCGGCAAGGGCGGCGTCTGGCGTCTTGGCATCTACCAAAATCCTTATGAATTGCAGCAGGTCATAGGTAGTGTCCCCAGTGCCCTCCTCGCGCGCGCCCTGCACCCGCGTCACCTCCCTGACTAGCGGCTTTACGTCGTAAACCACCTCAGTCTCGTCAATGGGCTTGGTGGTGCCACCTATCAGGTGAAAAGAGAATATGTCTTGGCGCGTCACGCGGCGTCCCTCAGACCCAAAGACGCGAAACTCGCGGAAGGGCCGCGCGCCCTCTTGATCGGGGAAAATGAGGCGAATCTCCGACACGAGTACAGCCCTTCCTAGGTTGATCTCGATCCACCAGTCCTCTAAGGCAGCGTCCGGGTCGGGTTGCCAAAAGGTCTGGGCGCGACCGTCTATAGCCCGGCCGGCCGTTGAGAGATTGGTGCCAGCCTTCCACGCGCCACCGCGCACCTCTTTGCCGCTCACCAGTTCGTGGGTGAATTCATCTGCATTGACCGCGGCGTTGTGCACGCCCTTGAATTCGGCGGGAGTCACCGAGCCGGTTGGGGAAATTGCGAGGGTACCGGCCGGAAAGGTCCACTGCTGCCACTCGGCTCTGCGATCCACTCGGTACACTTCCAGATCGGCGCTCCGAGTCTGAGCGTACGCCGCCAACACGAGGGCCGCCAAACTCAAACCCGCGAATAGGAGGAACAGAATGCGCTGCATAGCCTCTCCTTTTCGTTATTAGTGGCCAGTGACCAGTGGTTAGTGATCCGTCCCAACCCCAAGAGACTGACCACTGACCACTGACCACCGACCACTTCAATAGGCAACGCCCACTGCACCGAGGCGCGTGAAGCGCTCGCGCTCGGCATCGGCAGTCACCTCGGCGAGGTAGATCCCCACGGGCACCGGGTTGCCGCTATCGTCGAGACCGTCCCATTCCCACACAAAAGAGCCGCTGCCGCGCGCGCCGGCAAACAAGGTGCGCACCCGCTGGCCGCCAAGCGAAAAAATCCGCACGGTCAACTGCACGGGTTGCTGGAGCTGGACCAAAGTACAGGAAATGCGCACACTTTCGTTGATCCCGTCGCCATTGGGCGTTACCACGGCCGGCTGCACGGCAAAAAATGGCAGCAGGTTGCGCGCCGAAGCGGCCGTGGTCAGCACGCGCAAGTCATTGGTCAGGACCGTGGGGTTGGCATCTCCGGGCAGGACCTGCTGCGGAGCCTCGTCGCTTTGAGTGTCGAAGACTCGGGCGCGAAAGAATGTGGATTGAACGAAAACTTCGGCGTCGAAAACGACGCGCAACGCACTCGGCGATTGGTGCGTCAGCCGTTGGCTGGGAAAGAATAGCTTCAGGCTCCGCTCGCCCTCGACGACGCTGTCGGGCGCGGTGGCGACGGGCGGATCGCCTATGAACATTTCCCTGAACTGCGGCCTAGCGGGCGTGAGAATCTCCAAGGCGTCAAAGCCCACATCCGTCTCGCTGATGTCGGCGCGGATGTCGTAGGCAAACGTCGAGAGTTCGCCGGCCGGCACTCGGGGCTTGTTGCCCAAGGGCCGGGGGGTTTCCAGCGCGGAGATTTCCCCTATTAGCTGCTGGGCCAGCGGCGGGATAGAGTGCTCGACCACCAGCGAGTTGACCCGTATGCCGTCGAGGATGGAGTGGCTGGTGAGTGCGATTTCGAGCTGGAAGAAACGACGCGGGCTAGGCAGCTCAATCCGCTGGCCGGACTCGGCAAAGGGCGGCGACCACTCGCTCCAGTTGACTTGGTCGTCTTCGACCGGGCCGCGCACGTTCAGGCCCAGCCGGCCGTAGTCGCTCTCTGAGACTTCCTGCACATCGCCGGTGAAAACATTGACGATTTCGTAGAACACCTGCGGTGTATCGTCGCGGCCCGTGCGCATGCGAATGGAGATGTCTGCGTCGGCCATTGGCTCGACGTCGATGCGGCCTTCTTGCTGGCGCAAGGTCTCAGTCGTCCACAGCAGGCGGCTGAAGTTGGCCACTTCGCCTAAGTCGATGATCTTGGACCGATAGCGCCCCCCCGGCGGAAAGCCCGCTCCGTACACCTCGAACTCGGCGATCTCAAAGGGATTAGTCGAGGTCACGTTGAGTTGGATGTAGCGGACGAATTGCAAGGGAAAGGGGATTTGCGCCACGCTTTCCGTGGTAAAATCCACTTGGGTCAGCAGGTTGTACACCGGCAGATTTTCCGGCGTGAAGCTCACGCCGTCGCTGACCTGAACTTTATAGCCGCGAATAAAGTCGTCGGCAAAGGGCCTCCCGCGGCTGTCGGCCCCCTCCGGGCGCGGGAAAAATGAGATGCGATTGACGGGGAAGCGCGTGCCCAAGTCAAAGAAAAAGGTCCGGCCCGCTTGCAGCACCCCGAATTCCTTGAAGCGATTTTCGCTGGAGGTCTGCAAGTCGCCATCGACGAGCGGAACATTCGTCTGCTTAAAGGGCACGTTGTCCCACACCCGCGCCTCGGCCACCTCACTGACGAAGTCCAAGGGAAAGCCCTCGGTCCATCTTAGCTGCCGGACGATGTTGTCGTTGGGATTAAAACCCACCAACTGAATGGCCCCGGCGGCATCAAAGCTGATGGCCGTGGAATTTAGCTCGTCGTCCTTCCAAGAGCGGCCCGCACCGCCCAATTCCCACTGCCGCACCTCGCCCACCGCGGCCGCCGCCAACCACGCGACCCCGACCAGCGCCCTAGAAGCACAAAACAGCGATCTGAACGCGCGCAAAATAATTTCCTCACTTTACTGCGAAATATAGCCCGTTTTCACCCAGAACCTCAACCCCAGAAAATCACATTGCCGACCATGCCGGTAAAGTGATCGACGAACAGGAAAAGGCCCCCCGGCACGATGTGCCCGGCAATCATACCCATGAAAAAGGGGCGCGTCTTGCGGTAGAGTGCCACGCCACCGTAGCGCAGCACCGACACCTTGATTAGCCACGCCAAGAACATGTCGAACCACAGGTGATCCATAATCCCGGTCGGGCCAATGGGGTAGCCGAGGGGATGGAGGGGCCACCAGACGTAGTACCAGCGCGCCAGCATCAAAAGCAGCATTACACCCGCTCCAATCCCGGTGTTGATCCAACCCCACAAATGCGGTTCGCTCGGCGTGCGAATCAAGCCAGCGGCATAGTCGTAAAATCCGTGTTTACCCCCAGGTATTTTCAGATTGAGCGCCCCGTACGAATAGCCCAGTTCCATAACCACCCACATTGACGAAACCATCCCGACGGCCATAGCCAAGAGCATCGTCCAGAACAGCGGGCGTTTGGAACCGCCGAACCCCTCGCCCAGCTTGAGACTGTTGGCGGCTGACGTCATGGCGAAACTGCGCCCATTCGTCCAGAAAAAGGTCGTCGCCAGCACGACCATGCCCTGGGCACCGATGGCCGACGAGCCAACGGCGGAGACGACGATGGCCGCCGGGCCGACCGGGACCGAACCGTCCGAAAGCCCCCCTTCGGCGATTAGGCGAGTAAACCCTACAAAAAGCGCAAAAGTGATAAATAAAAAGGCTAGGACGACCCAGACGGGCAGGCCCGCTAGCGCGAGCCACGCGACCATCACTGCGCTGCTGCCCAGCAAGATGAGTACAGCCGTCCGGTAGGAGAGAATTTCGCCGGAATCATCCACCGTTGAGTCTCCCCACAGGGCCTTGCGGCAGACCGCCCACAGGTGCTTACGGGCCGCGAACAGGCCAAACAGAAACAGCACCAACATGCCGCCCATCGACTGGTGGACGAGGATCGGGTCGATGATCGAGTGCCCACCCCCCAGCATCTCCGAACTAGTGACGCCTAAGACGGCAAATGTGGTGCGCAAGGCGTTGGCGAAGAGGTTGAAAAACCACAGACTGAAGGCGATTTCGGTCTTGAGAAAGTAGAAAAAGCCCAAAATGTTGAAGCGAAATTTGAATTGCAGTTCGGACAGGTTGTCGAAGATGGGCAGGATGAAGTGGATGGGATCGACGTTGGTGGCAATGGGCACGGTCTCCGGGAAGTAGTTGTGTAGCCCGTGCAGGGTGCCCCAGATGGCCGGCACGGCAAAGCCGGTCCACATCACCGGATTTTTGAAGAATGGGGCAATGCGGTCCCCTCCGGCGTCCTGTTCGGTGAGAGCCATCGGCACCTGGACCAGCGGATAGGTCAGCCGCTCATAGTCGTTCCACTGCTTGCGCAGAATCGCCATCGCGGCAATCATCGCCAAGAACAAAGCCCACACGAGTGGTGCCCAGCGCAAAAACATCGGCAGCCAGCCGGCCCACGGGATGGACTGGCCCTGCTCCAAGCCCTCGTAAAAAGGCCACATGACCGCGAGGTCGCGCGGCTGCAACCAGTCCGCTATGTGGGGCTGGATGAGCGTGTGCCAGTCGTTTTCCGGCGTGGCATAGTAAAAGGGGGTGAGGATCGTGCCGATGAACCGAGCGGCAAAAAACACCGGCAGGGGCGAGGCCATGACCATCATTATGTAGATGAGCAGCAACTCGCCGCGGTTTAGCCCCGCTCGCGGATGGACCAGCTTGAGCAGCGGGTTGATTAAGCCAGCGAGAAAAAAGAGCAAGAACAGGGCACCAACCGTACTGGTCCCGAGCGTCATGTACGAGCCGCGCAGATAGAAGACCCCATACGAGTCGCCCGCGGCCACGAAAAACGTGAACAGGCAGCCGAGGATCAGCGCTTTAGGCGTGAAAACTCGGGCCGCTGGGGGTCGCAAGGATTATATCCCGCCGGTGGCGGCAAAGATGCGGACGAAGACGATCGATTGCTTCTGGGTTTGCTCCGCGAAGAACTGGCGCTCTAGCAGGAAGCCCGCGTTCATGGTCAGCTCGTACCCTTGATAGGACGACACATTGGTCAGCAGGGCCGAAAACACGAGGCTGCGGAAGTCATCAATATAGCTCGGCGACGCCTCGGCCGGACGCTCGACTAAGTTCTCGAAGAGGCTAAATTCAACGCCGAAGTCCAAAAGCGTCTTCGGCAGGAGCGCGTACTGGCCTAAAAAGAAAAAGCTCTCAGTCAGTTCGTTGGATTCCAAACCGACCAGCGCGGTGGGCGTTTCTCGCTCGTACATGCTCTTCCACTTGGGATAGAGAGCGAGGCGGCTGCTGGGACGAATGGCGTAATCGGCCTTGTTAATCAGGCCCAAAAACGAACGGTCGCGCTTGAGGCTGGCCTGCTCACCGAGCTGGTTGAAGCGCTCGTACTTCAGCTTGCCTTCGACGTTCAGGTTGGCAATGCGAAAGTAGCGGGCCTGCAAGTACAGCACATTGACAAAGGTATCTTGGTTGTCGAGCGGATCGGCAAAATCCGTCAGGCCGATGGGGTCGCGCCAGACGATGCGGTCCTCGGGCAAGTTGTCGGCCACTAGTTTGGCGTGTTCAAAAAGGGATATGTCTAGCCCAGGATAGGATTTTTCCACGGTTAGCAGCCCGTAAAACGAGCGGCTCTCGCGGTCGCTGCTCAGTTGGTGCTCGGCGAGCCGGCCAACAGTCAGCCGGGAACTCTCGGTGATTTTTAATCCCCCGTACGCGTTGTACCCGCGATGGTCGCGCTCGTAGGGGTAGTCGGGCAGGCGGTCGTCCTCAAAGCGGTCGATAATCGTGTTGTTGTTCATGTCCATGCCAAAGAGAAACTCTGGCGGATCGACCTGATAGCGCAGGAAAGGCTCGACGTAATCTGGGCGGCTGTTCTGGTTTTGGTTGAAGTCGGAGATAAAATCGTTGTTCTCGTCCAGCCCGGGAAAAATCTCCGTGTCGCGGCCCTGCGAGCCGCCTTGGCCGCCAAACCCTTGACTCTGGCGATAGCGCTGCCAGTCAGTGTAGCGATCTTGGTCGTCGTTGTCATCGACAAACTCAAAGAGGTTTTGGGTCTCGCTGGCGTAGTCGATGACCCCACCCGGGTCGGCGATAAAGGCCGTGGTGCTGTAATCGGGATCTATGGTGAACATCTCGCCGTACGCAAAGAAGGGGTAGCGCTGGTACGAGGCCGTAACGTACCCGGCTTCGGCCGTTTCCTTGTACGCGGGCAGCTTGCGGAAGTTCTGATTGGGAAAGCGGCGGAAGCGGCGGTTGAGGGCCCATTCGGCCCGCAAGTCAAAGTGGGCGAGGTTGATCAGTTCCAAGTCCATACCGATCACCTCGTGCCCAGTTGGCAGGCCGTAGGCAAAGCGCACAAAGGTCTGATTGGAGCCATCGGTGATCTCGTCGCGGGCCTGGGCCACCGGCAAGAAAACCTGCTCGCCCCGGGCATTGGTCTGGAGATTAGAGGCGATCTCTATGCGATAGTCGTTGGATACCACCAGCTCGAATTCGAGCTTCTTGGCCTCGCGGAAAGTGCCCACTTTTTCGGTGGGACTAAAGTCGTTGCGAATGTCGTAGATAAGCTCAATTACGTCCGAGCCGCTCACTTCCAAAATGCCCTCGCGCCGCACGCCACCGCGTACCAAGGGCACGATCTCCGGGTGCAGCTCCCCGTCGATGATCACCTGATCGACGAAAAACGAGGCCCCAGTTTCCTCGGATTCGGGCGAATCGTCGGCAATGCGGATGATGACCCGTTCGACATTGCCCGTGTTCTGCGGGCCGGTCAGCAGGCCCTTGAGCGAGTTGTCGCCGAGGCTCAACTCGCTGCTGGTATTGGACACATTGACCCACGTCAGGCCCAGCTTGGCGAAATCGCCCACTTGAGCTACGCCGCGCGCGCCGAGCAGGCGGGTCGTGTTTTCGATCGCCGAAGCTCCCCCCGCCTCGTTGAGCGCGGTAAACCCCGGCGCGTTGAGCCGCGAGCCAAGGAGAGTCAGCGCGTACTTGTCGGCGAGAAAATCCCACTGCAACCCGTTGAACGTGGGCTTGGAAAAAGTCAAGGGGGTGAGCGTCGTGCGGATGGCGTCGCCCACCGTCAGAGAGGTGTGGAACTGGCCGTGGCTGGCCGACGAGATGACGAGGCTGTCGAACCATCGGCCAAAGCGGGTGCCCTTCAAAAGGGCGCTGCCCTGGCGCAGGGGACTGGTTTCAGTCCAGTCGTATATAACCCAGCCGCGATTGATGTACTGGCCGAAGAGGTTGTAGTTGCGGGTGCCTTCGAGCAGAATGTTGACGTAGCGCTCATAGTTGTCGCGCGCGTAGTTGCTGTACTCCCAGCCGCGCCACTGATACTCGTAGTACAGGTTCTGCGGCAAGTACCACTTGCGCCGGTTGGGTGCCAAGGCACCGGGATGGATGCGCACCCCGCGAATTCCGGGTTCCTCAACTGGCCGAAAGCCCGTAGATAGCTGGGCGAAAGCCGCGGACTCCGAGAGTACAAACGCGCACCACAACAGCAAGATCGGCCCTCTGCTCCAAAGGGTTGTCAGCCTCATGATACATCTCCTAATGAGGAAAAGCCCGCCTAGGCCAGCGAGCGTCATCGGCTGACAATATACGCCCCGTTCCCACTGCCTACCAAGTCAGAACCGCGCTGTCGCGCTTGCAAAAAACAGATTTTTTTGCGGCAAATTTGTTTCGCCTATCTATATTTTATTGTTTATAATGTAAAATCACCTCATCCTGAAAGGAGGTTGCACAGCTTGTTGAACGACACTTCCCATATTCCTTTTCCTTTCTCCATATTTTCTAATCAAGGAGCGTATAGCATGAGAAAGTTTGGCTTTTTCGCCCTGTCTTTTGGGCTGGCGTGCCTATTGAGCACGGCTGCTTTTGCCCACGTAGGCGTGACCGTGTTCTATCCTCAGGTGCCCGATCCGGCGGCCATCACCATCGACGGCAACGACGACGACTGGGGTTGGTACGACCCGGCTCTCGCCCTCAATCAGCCCGATTTCTTCGACCGAGCCAGCGATTTCGTCGAGTTGTCGGACTACGACTTCACCATCCTCAATGCTTGGTCGGCGGAGCCAGACAACAAGTGGTACGGCTTTGCGCGCTTTGTCGATGACACCCTCAAGTACGATTCGCCCGTCAAGGAGTGGTGGAAAGACGACTGCTTGCAGATAACCGTGGACGCCGACCACCTCGGCGGTAATATCCTCGGTTCCGACCTCGAGCAGATCGCCAATGGCCAGCGCTGGCACATTCGCATTTTCCCGCCGGCTGGCGAGTCCCTGTTGCCCAACCAGACCTGCTTCTTCTACAGCCAGCTAGAGTTCATCGACTCCACAGAGCTGCTGTGGGGAGTGGAGCCGGAGTTTTTCGAGGCTGCGTGGACTGTCCTGCCAGCGGGTGCCGAGAATCTGACGGTTGGCCCGGTTGAGTACACCTATGAGTGGCGGGGTGCCCTGTGGGACATCTGGGGCCTGAGCGAAGCCGAGAGCACGCGGCACACGTTCGCCGAGGACGACGTAATCCACCTCGGCTATCGCCCGCTCGACGCCGACCGCCCCGGCGGTGGACGCAAGCACTCCATGTACATCAATGATGGCAGCCAGTCTCAGGACGTCGACGCTTCGCAGATGCCCGACTTCTGGGCGCTGGCGGCAACGGAGACTAACGTGGAAAACGACACTTGGGGCCACATCAAAAACAGCATGTCCGAACGCCTCAAGTAGCAGTTCAGCAGTATCTGTTCCGAGGGGAAGGGGCGCGTGTGCCCCTTCCCCTTAATCATTTGCGTCGCCCGTTCGGGCGACGGAGAGCATCTTGCGGAGACTAGCAGGTGAGAAGCCGTCTGAAAATTCTTAAAGGTGCAATCCTAGCCTGTGTTGTGCTGATGGGCGTTTATAGCCCCGGGGCTGCCCAAGAGTGGTGGCAGTTCGGCGGGCAGGGTGGCGTTTCGCCGGCGGACGTGGCGGACTTCAGCCTGATGCTAGACGACGCAGCCGCTTCCCACGCACTCCAGCCCTTTGAACTCGACCCGAGCGAAAACATCTTGCCGCAGCTCGGCCCTTGGCAGCGCTGGCGCTTTCCCACCGACCCGCAATTCCGCTCCGGCCACCCGCGCTTCTGGACGGACATCAACCACGACAGACTATACCAAGCCACGGAAAGTTTTCTCTTCGTCGATGGGGATCCAACCACATACATAGAGCGGCGGGACTTAGCTGGCATTTTCTATACCATAGACTTGGGCACCCAAGTTCCCGTAGAGCGCTTTGTCTTTTTCCCTCCCGAAGGCGTCAGCCCCGAAAGCGACGAGCCTTTCAGGCCCAATTACATCCTCAAGTCCTATAGTCTGACGGCCGCCAAAGCCGAGACCGGCATTATGCAAGAGGAGCTGGCGCGCGGGTTCGTCTGGCGGGGCGATGGGCCGTGCTGCCCGCTGGCCATCCCCCTCGGCTACGAGGAGCGCAATGCCGACGTGATGACCGAAATCGCGTTTCCCACCCAATATCTCCGCTTCTTCCGCTTAATCGCCATTCCCGATGGATTTACCCTGTACGGCGACCCCATTGTCACGCGCTCGGCCTTTGCCGAGATGGAAATCTACGGTCGGGGTTTCGCTCCGCAGGCGACCTATGAGTCGCAGGTCATAGATTTGGGACGGGAGGTCAACTTCGGGCAAGTGCGCTTAGCAGTGAGCAAATGGCGCAAGGACGGGGACCAACTGCTGCCGTCTGACGGCCCAACCCGCGCCCAAGTGGAAATCCGCACCGGGCGCGACGACACCCCAACGGCTTATTTCGGCTTTGACGATCTGGGTGCCCACGTAGAGGTAACCAAGAAGCAATGGGATCGACTGATACCGCTAGAGACGCGCGGCGCAACCATAGCGGTCGGCTTTCGCGGTCCGGTGGCCGAAGACCTGCAAAACTGGAGCTTCTGGTCGCTGCCGTTGGAGGGTTCGGGCCAGCATCCGCGCCTGCCGTGGGGCCAGTACTTCCAATTGCGCGTGCAGTTAGAAACGGACGGGCTGTGGGAATTTGCCCGCCTCGATTCCCTGCAAATCGAGATCGCGCCCCTGCTAGCCGACCGGGTCGTCGGCGAGATCGTCCTCGCGGAGGAACCTCACCCTCAAGGTGGACAAGTGCGCGTCCCAGCGGGCGCGAGAACCCCATTCACATACGACTTAGGCGTAGAATTTGCCAGCGCGGACCGCATCGGCTGCGACGCCGTGCGCATCTCAGCACCAGCGGAAGCCACATTTCGCTATTTGGAGATGGGCGATCCGCTCAGCGCCGTAGAGCCGGATAGCCTGCTGCGCGAAGCAAGCGGCTTTGTCGTGTTCTTGCCTCGCCCCTTGCACCCGAGCGGCGATCAGCGGCTGCGCATCGGCCTCGAAGCCGTGCTGTACGGCGAGGCCGGCGAATTTGGCGGCGAGGTCTTCAACCGCCACGAACCGAGCTTGTTGCAGCGCGTCGAAGGAGGAGACGCCAGCGCGGAGCTAGGTTCCAACCAGTTACTCGTCGTGGCGTCTGCCGCCTCCACGGGCGGGGTGTTGGGAGACGTCGAGGCAGGTAACGGCGCATTTACCCCCCAAGGCGATGGCGTAAACGACCTGTTGTCCATACAATACACCCTTTTCCGGGTGCGGGAATCGTCCCAAGTGCAAGTCGGCCTCTACGCTCTCGACGGCCGACCGGTATGGCAAGCACCGCCCAGCGTGCAGGGCGCAGGACGCCATGCGGTCCACTGGGACGGTCGGGACGCAACCGGGCAGCTAGTCCGTCCAGGCGTGTACCTAGCGCGTGTGGAAGTAGAAACGGATCAGGGGCGAGCGGTGCGGTTACAGCCCGTCGCCGTGATCTATTAAACGAAAGAGTCAAACGCAATGAAAACATGGATAGGCTGTCTGCTCTGCGCCGCCCTGCTCGCCGCAGGCTGCGGACACAAATTGGGCTATCGCCACTTTGCCGGCCCTATATTGCCGGCCACTGATTTGGCGGGAGCGGATTTCGTCGTCCGCGACGACCACAGCATCACCTTCGTCAAAAACCGCTTGGAGGTGAGCTTGTTGCCGCTGACCGTGGCCATGCTCAATCGGCAGCTAAGCGGCCACTCGCAGCGGCCGGAGGGCTTTCACGATCCCAACCCCTATCTCGCGCCGGTCAATCCCTACACTTATGGCGACTGGAAGCCGGGGTGGGAAGAGGAACATCCCATCCGCTTTACGGTCTTTCTGCTCAAGGTAAAGAACTACGCCTACCCCAAGGTGTGGCTCAATCCCTACGCCATAGAGATCGCCAGCGCCAATGGCCGACGTTACCAAGCCTTCACCCGGCTGGCGCTAGACGAGTACTTCGCCCCGTATGCCATAGGCTATGCGGGCAATACCTTCCTTCCCTTCCGCGAGCGGCGCGACCTGCTGACCCGCACCATGTATCCAGAAGACGAGATGATCTTCAGCGGCCAAGAGCGCGAAGGCTTCATCTCCTTTGCCCCGCTAGCTAACGATGTCGAAGCGTTCGAAGTGCGGATCCCAGAGATGGTACTGCGCTTCGACTACCGCGATCAGCCGGTGGAGACCATCGACATCGCCTACCCATTTACGCGCGAAGTGTACTTGGCCAAGCAACGCCGCGCCGAGGAACTCTAACGGTGCTCGCTCGGGCCGTTGTAGGAGTCGTCGCGTCGCTGTGGTGGAGTGGCTGCGGGCCACAAGTAGATAGCGATGTGGTCGCTAGGGTAGGCGACGAAGAAATCGAACTCGCAGACCTGCGCCAGTTCCGCGAAGAATCCACCGCCAACTACCGCGACCCCGAAGAGGGCCTCCAGGCGTGGCGCTTCTACTTGCAGACGATGATCGACATGAAGTTGATGCTCCTCGCGGCGCAGGAGCAGCAGCTAGATCAGACAGTGGAGTTCATGCGTCAATGGGATCGGGAACGGCGCAAGAAACTGGTCGATGAGTACGCCGTGCGGACCATTCTCGCGGATGTAGATCTCGCAGTAGAAGGTATGCGGCAGGGTTTTGCGACCAGCAAGTGGAATCGGATGTTGCGCTTGGCCCATATCCGCACCGCCAGCGAGGCAGAAGCCCAAAAGGCCATGCGCGACTTGGAGCAGGGGTGGAATTTTGCCGAGGTGGCCCGCAGGTATTCTATCGCGCCGACAGCCGCCCACGGCGGGGCGATTGATGCCTGGTACGGACGCGGCAACTTGGAGGAGATGGGTCTGCCTTTAGAAGTGGGAGAGCAGATATTCGACCTACAGGTCGAAGACTTGAGTCAGCCCTTACTGGTGGGGGAACACTACGAGATTTTCAAGGTACTGTCCCAAGGCCCAGCACCTACGCACTACCGAGCGGCCTTCTTGCGCGAGCAGTACTGGAATGAGTTTCGCACCCGCTGGAATGACTTGATCGCACAGCTCAAAGAGCGACTAGACGCCCAGCTAGATGGCGAGGCGATTCAGCTACTAGTCGATAGAATGGCCGAATCCGACGGCCGCGGGATGTTGTTAGGTCCCGAAGAACAGGAAGTGATCCTCTGCCGCTTCAAGGGCGGGCAGGTAACGCTGCTGGATTTTGCCGAAACCTACAACGCCTACTGGTTCATCCGCTCAGTTTCCTTCGACAGCAGCGGAATTGCCGACTTCATCCACCGGGACCTCTTGCCGCGCACCCTCGTCTATCAAGCGGCGTTGCAGGAAGGCTTGGATCAAGATTCGACCATAGCAGCCTGGTTGCAGGATAAGAAAAAATCGCTGCTGCTCGAAGCTCTCCGCAGAGAGGAAGTCGTAGAGCGGACCGAAGTCGATAGCGCCATGGCTCGCCAGTACTACGACGACCATCCGCAACAATTTATGGAACTGGAAGAGATTCAGGTGGCGGAGGTGTTGGTGGCGACCCGCGCCGAAGCGGAACAACTCTTGCAACGGGTCCGCGCTGGCGAACCCCTAGAAAAGCTGGCCGCCCGCCACACGCTCCGCACGGATGCCGAGGGCGGGCACGGGCAATACCACATCCACAACCACCCTTCCGAGCGGCGGGTTTTCGGTGCT
The DNA here is from genome assembly GCA_009841115.1 of Gemmatimonadota bacterium. Taxonomy (GTDB): domain Bacteria; phylum Latescibacterota; class UBA2968; order UBA8231; family UBA8231. The sequence continues at coordinate 183,226 of VXML01000017.1, forward strand.
TTCTACGATTCGGTGGCCGCCGCGCCGGTGGGAGTGCTCACCGGTCCTGTGGCCCTCGACGAAGGCTATTCGATATTCGAGGTGCGGGAGCGCATTCCCCCACGTCCCACGCCCTTTGCACAGGCGGCTTCGCGGGCGCGGTGGTGGGTACAAAAGCGACAAGAAAAGACCCTCTTCGATTCCTTATTCACCCGGCTCAGGAATCAATACGCCGATCGGGTTGTGGTGTTTGAAAAGCAGTTGGGCAAACTAGACGCCAGCCCCGCTAGCCCATGACATCACTCGTCGAGGCAATCCACGTTCATCTCAATTCCCCCGTTTCCTACTAGTCCCGTGGCCGCGTTTTTGTCTTTGTGGGCGCTGCTCGTCGTGGTCAGTGCAGGATGCGGACCAACAGACCCAGAGATCGGACCAGCATTTGTCGAGGTAGCACAAGAGGCGGGCATTGAATTCCACCATCAGAATGGAGCGAGCGGACGCTACTACTACGTGGAAACCTATGGGTCGGGCGCGGCCTTCCTCGACTACGACAACGACGGCGACCAAGACCTCTATGCAGTCAACAGCGCGCCGCTGCCGGGTTTTGTCGCCGAGGGCGTCCCGACCAACGCGTTCTATCGCAACCGAGGCGACGGCACCTTTGCGGATGCGACGGCGCAAACGCGGACGGGCCATCCGGGCTATGGTATGGGTGCCTGCGTCGGAGACATCGACAACGACGGACACGTGGACCTGTACGTGACCAACTTCGGCCCCAACGTCCTGTATCATAATCAGGGCGACGGTACCTTTGCCGATCAAACCGCCGACGCCGGGGTCGGCGATCCCCGCCTGAGCACTAGCGCGGCGTTTGCCGACATCGACAACGACGGCGATCTAGACCTCTATGTAGCTAACAACGTCTTCGTTGACCTTGCGTACGACGAAGGGTGTCGCCAAGGAGAGATCCCAGTCTATTGCGCCCCCACTCAGTACAAAGGAGAATCCGGCTCCCTCTTCCGCAACGATCTGGGCGGGAAATTCGCCGATATTACCCGGCCAGCCGGCGTGTACAGCGAGGCCGGCCGCCAATTAGGCGTCGTCTTTGGCGACTATGACGGCGACGGCGACGCGGACCTCTATGTGGCCAACGACATGAAGGCCAATTTCCTCTTCCGCAACGACGGCGCAACGCGGTTCGCCGAAGTGGGATTGAGCGCGGGGGTGGCACTCAGCGAGAGCGCACGCCCCGAGGCTGGCATGGGCACGGACTTTGGCGACTGTGACCGGGACGGAGACTTGGACCTCGTAGTCTGCAACTTCCAATGGGAGAGTTGCCGCTTCTATCGCAACGATAGCGACGGCACCTTTGCCGACCTGAGCTTTCCGTCGGGGTTGGGTGAGCCTACGCTTTCTACCCTGACGTTTGGCACGGATTTTTTCGACTACGACAACGACGGCGACCTAGACCTCTACCTAGCCAATGGCCACGTCCATCCAGAAGTACAGGCATTCGATCAAGCCGCGTCTTATCCGCAGCCGGACCAGCTCTTTGCCAACGACGGGGGCGGGCGGTTTGCGCTGGTGCCCACTACAAGCCTAGGCGGAGTCGGCCGGGGCGCGGCCTTTGCCGACTACGACAACGACGGCGATCTGGATGCTTTTGTCTCCAACAACAACCAGCGGGCGTTTTTGCTGCGCAACGACAGCGGCCAGCGCAACCACTGGATCGCCTTTAAGACCATCGGCCGGGTCAGCAACCGGGACGGGATCGGGGCAGTGATCCGGGTTGTAAGCGGCGATTTGGTGCAGGTCGAGGAAGTGCGCAGCGGCAGCAGCTATCTCTCGCAAAACGATCTGCGGGTGTACTTCGGCTTGGGCCAGCGCAAACAGGTGGATCGCGTCCAGCTCCGCTGGCCCAGTGGAATCGTGCAGACGCTCGTACAAGTGCCCATCGACCAAATCCACCAGATAGAAGAACCTCCCTCCTCCGGCTGAGCATGAGTAATCCGTGGAAAAGGATAGGCGTCCGCTACTGGGTCGCTATCTACCTGCTAGCCCTGCTCTACGGATGTACGCCCGCCGAAGAGAGCCTAGGCGAGCGGGAGGTCCGCTATCAGCGCCAGACCGCAGAAGATCCGACGGACGCCGAGGCCCATTACGCACTCGGCCAAGTGTACCACGAACAAGCGCGCTACCCCGAGGCCCTACAGTCCTTTCGCCGAGCTTTGGCGTTGGATTCCACCCACACCGGAGCGCAGGTGGGGATCGGCAACATCCTGTTTAAGCGAGGCGAATTAGATCAAGCTGCACAAGCATACCAAAGGGTCGCGCAGGGATGCGCCGATTGTGCGGACGCGCACCGGGGGCTGGGGGCCGTCTATCTGCGGCAGCAACGCTTTGCAGAAGCCCGTCAAGCCTACCAGCAGGCGCTTTTAAGCGAGCCAGACCACGCTCCCTCGCACTACAACATCGGCGCGGCCTTCGGTCAAGAAGGTGCGTATCAAGAGGCCGCGGCGGCGTTGGAACAGGCCATTGCTAGCGACTCTAAATATATCTTGGCGTACACCGCGCTGGGCGATGTGTACTGTCTCAAACTGGGGCAGTGTGAAAAGGCCGCGGCCCTCCTTGAACAAGCCGTAAATTTGCAACCAACAGCGGTCGCTCCCCGGATCGGCTTGGGGCGGGCACACCTCCGCTTGGGAAGGTACGAGGAGGCCGCGGCGAGCTTTGAGGCGGCCATTGCCGCGGATTCGACGGCCGCGGCGGCATTTAACTGGCTGGGGGTTGCCCGCACCAAGCTGGGGCAATACGAGCCAGCGGCCCAAGCCCTGCGCCGTGCCATTCACCTCGATATGCTCGACCCACAAGCCTATTACAACCTATCCCAGACCTACCAGAAACAAGGCAAGGCCAAGGAAAGCGACGCGGCCCTGCGCGCCTTCAACCGCATTGACGCGCACTCTGGGGACATCCTCCGATGGAAAACCATACTGGACGGCAACCCGCACGATGCTATGGCACTCTTTGAAATGGGCCGGATCTATGCTCGACTGGGCGTGGCAAGCGAAGCAGCGACGTCCTTCCAGCGCGCGCTAACGATCAACCCCACCCATGCGCCGGCCTGGCACAATCTGGGCAATGCCTACGCCCGCCTCGACCGCTTGGACGAAGCCATCGCCGCCTTCCGCCAGGCGCTGGCACTGGACGAAGAGTACGCCCTCGCTTGGTACAACCTCGGCAACGCCCATTTTGCCAAGGGGGAATTGGCGCAAGCACGCAAGGCGTTCACCGCAGCGCTCGATCACCAGGAAGGATACGCGGACGCCTACCACGGCCTTGGAGGTGTGGCGCTGCGCGAAGGAGCAGCCGAGGAGGCATTGGACCACTTTCGCACGGCACTGGCGACGGATTCAAGCTATGCCCGCGCCCATTACGGCTTGGCCTTGGCCTACCGGGCGCTCGGCGACTCCCTACGCGCCGTGCAGGCTCTGGCGCGCTTCAAGCGGCTGCGCGGAGAACCGTAACATGAGATCTATGCTGGGCGTGGCTCTTGTCGCGCTATCTTGTGCCACAGAGCCGCCGGTGCCCTACCAAGCCCCTAGCACGAAGCACATGGCCACCCGCTTGGCGGAGATCGCGCAGAATTTGAACCCCGCCATTAATACCTATATCAATTCGGCGCGAGTAGAATACCTCAAAACCTTGCCGCAACCATCCGATACCGCCGCCCGCCTGCGAGCCAATGCCTATCTGGCGCGGGAGTTGTTGCGCGCCGGCCAGAGCCAAGCAGCCATTGACGAGTTCGAAAAGCTCCAGCCGCAGCTCCAACAAATCAATCTCAAACTAACCCCGGATGTGCGCGTCCTGCTGGGACTGTCCTATATGCGCCTCGGGGAGCAAGAAAACTGTCTCGCTCGACACTCAACGGCCTCGTGTCTTTTGCCGATTGGCGGCGACGGAGTCCACACCATTGAGCGAGGGTCGCGGTCGGCACTGGCAGAATTCACCGCGTATTTATCAGATCACCCAGACGACCTGACCGTTCGCTGGCTCTTGAACATTGCCTATATGACCTTGGGCATGTACCCCGAACAAGTGCCAGCGCAATGGCTCGTCCCTCCCGAGGTTTTTGTCTCCGACCACGATATCAAGCGCTTCGCCGATGTGGCACCGGCGCTGGGCTTGGATTTGGTCTCCATGGCCGGCGGCAGCATCATGGACTACTTCGACGGCGATGGCCATCTGGATATCATGGTCTCGTCCTGGGGCCTCAACGACCAAATCCGCTATTTCGCCAACCTCGGCAATAGGACCTTTGCAGAACGGACCGCAGCAGCCGGCCTGACCGGGATCGTCGGCGGGTTGCAAATTGTCCACGCCGACTACGACAACAACGGCTATGCGGACGTGTTGGTTTTGCGCGGGGGCTGGTGGGAAGACGACGGCCTGCATCCCAACTCGCTATTGCACAACAACGGCAACGGGACCTTTGCCGACGTCACCGAGCAAGTCGGCCTGCTCACCTTCCACCCGACGCAGACAGCCGCCTGGGGTGACTACGACAACGACGGCTGGCTGGACCTTTTCGTTGGCAACGAGTCGTACGGAGGCCGGATCCATCGGTGTGAACTTTTTCACAGCAACGGGCGGGCAGAGGATTTGCAGTTTGCCGAGGTGGCCGAGGCAACAGGGGTCGCCGTCGTCGGCTATGTAAAGGGGGCCGCTTGGGGCGATTACAACAACGATGGCCTAATTGACCTGTACGTCTCGCGGCTCACTGGAACCAATTTCCTCTTCGCCAACGACGGTGCCAACGAATTCGGCGGGTGGACCTTCACCGACAAGAGCAAGGAAGCAGGCGTGACCGAACCCCTAGGCAGCTTCCCGGTTTGGTTCTGGGACTACGACAACGACGGCTGGCTGGACATCTTTGTCTCGGGGTACCATTACGAGGCCAACGCCGGCGATGTAGCCGCCGACTATCTGGGGCTGGAGACCGCGGCCGAACGTCCTCGCCTGTACCGCAACAACGGCGACGGGACCTTTGCCGAGCGTAGTGCGGAAGCGGGCGTTGACAAAGTGCTCTATACGATGGGTTGCGATTTCGGCGACCTCGACAACGACGGTTGGCTGGATTTTTACGCTGGCACGGGATCGCCTTCGCTGCGCTCGGTCATGCCCAACCGCATGTTCCGCAATGCCGGCGGGCGCTTTTTCGAGGACGTTACCACCTCCGGCGGCTTCGGCCATCTGCAAAAGGGGCACGGCGTGGCCTTTGGCGACTACGACAACGACGGCGACCAAGATATCTATGCAGTTATGGGCGGGGCCTATACCGGAGACGTGTTCCAGAATGTCCTCTTTGCAAACCCCGGGCACGGCAACCACTGGATCACGCTCCTGTTGGAAGGAGTACAATCCAATCGCGCCGCCTTGGGAGCACGCATCAGGATAGAGGTCGCAACTGCTGAGGGAAAGAGGAACATCTACGCCACCGTCGGCACGGGAGCCAGCTTCGGCGGGTCGAGTCTGCAACAGGAGATCGGTCTGGGACAAGCCACAGCCATCGAAACCGTCGAAGTCACCTGGCCAGCCACGGGCGCACAGCAACTGTTTACCGGCCTCGAAATGAATCAGTCCTACAGCATCCGCGAAGGCGACCAAGCACCGGTCCGGCTCGACCGTCACTAGCCAATACACGTTGCAGTAGAGACCGCGCTACACAGCAACCCACACAACCCGTCTTACCGCCTCCACCCCTTCTCCAGCCGGCTCGCCTGTTTCTTAGACAACCCACCCAACGCCTTCATGGCATCCAACAGCCGCATCCGCGTCAATTCTGGCCCCAAGAGCGTGGCGGATTCAAAAAGCGGCGGCCCCACCCGCTCGCCAGTCAGCGCGACAATCAGCGGTACAGTCACGTCGCGGACCGGCCACTCCCAATGCGCGGCCACCCGGCGCACGGCCTCGGCCACGCCGTCCTTGTCCCACTCCACCACCTCGTCCAAGGCCCACACGGCTGTTTGCAACATCCGCGCCACCTCGGCGGCGTCCCGCTTTTTCGGCACCAAATCCTCGGCCTTTGGCTCCACCTGCCGGGCAAAGAAAAATGCCACACGCGGCACAAAATCTCCCAGCGTCTCAAGCCGCTGCTGCATAAACGGCAACATCTGCCCCACGTATTCGTCGTTGAGCAGCCAGTCCTTTAGGTCCGCCAACAGGGCCTCCGGTGTCCGATCCTCGCGCAGATAGCGTCCATTGAGCCAGCCCAGCTTGTCTATGTCAAAAATGGAGCCGCCCAAATTGATCTTCGCCGGGTCGAAATGCTCTGCTAACTGCTCCACGGTGAACTTTTCGTCCCCGACCGGCGGATAGGCCATCAGCACCAAGTAATTGAGCAGGGCCTGCGGCACATAGCCAGCGCGGCGATAGTACTCCACCGAGGTCGGATTCCGCCGCTTCGACATCTTGGAGCCGTCGGGATTGAGCAGCAACGGCAGGTGCATGTACGTCGGTGGCGTCCAGCCAAAAGCCTCGTACAGCCTGAGGTGCTTGGGCGTGGAAGTGATCCACTCCTCCCCTCGAATCACATGGCTAATCCGCATCAAGTGATCATCTACTACCACGGCCAAGTGGTAGGTCGGAAAGCCATCGGACTTCATCAGCACCTGGTCGTCCATGTTCCCCCACTCCAGGGAAATCGGCCCCCGAAGCATGTCCTCGACTACACATGCTCCCTCCTTCGGCATCTCCAGCCGGATCACGTGCGCACACTCCGCCTGTATCTTGGCTTCTACCTCTTTGGCAGCCAGCCCCCGGCAATGTCCATCGTAGCCGACATGCTCCCTGCGCTCCTGCTGCTCCTTCCGCAGTGCGGCCAGCCGCTCACTCGTACAAAAGCAGGGATAGGCGTGCCCACTAGCCACCAATTTCGCGGCGTACTCCGCGTAGATAGACAAGCGCTCGCTCTGCCGATACGGGCCGTAGGGGCCACCCACATCGGGGCCTTCATCCCACGCCAGCCCCAACCACCGCAGCGACTGCATGAGTTCATCTTCGTATTTTTTTTGCGACCGCGCTTGGTCGGTATCCTCGATGCGCAGCACAAACTGCCCTTTGTTTTGCCGCGCCCACACCCAGTCGAACAGCGCTTGATACGCAGTCCCTACGTGCATGGGGCCGGTCGGCGAAGGCGCAATGCGCACCCGCACGTCTGCCATCTTTTATCTCCTTATCTTTTGGGTTACAAATTAAGCCTCAGCCGCTTCCGCGCAACGCGGCCTATTGCACATTTAGCTTTTTTCCCTAAGTTTATAACCTATAATGATTAACGCGCATTCGCTGGCGTCCCGCCGTACGCATTTCCCGCCCTTTCAACCCAATAGATAGGATTTATGCAGTTTACCGAGCTTGATCTAGCACCCTACATCCTCAGAGCACTCGACGAGATGGGCTACGAAGACATGACGCCCATCCAGGAACAAACCATTCCCCACATTATCGCCGGCAAAGACGTCATGGGCCTAGCCGAAACCGGCTCTGGCAAGACCGGCGCTTGTGCCATCCCCCTAATCCAAGCCACAGATGCGTCGCTCAACGCCATCCAATCCCTCATCTTGGTCCCCACCCGCGAGTTGGCGCTCCAATACGTCCAAGAGGTGGACGAAATCGCCAAGCGCTCAGGTGTGGTGCCGTTTGCCATCTACGGCGGCTTTGACATGGACATCCAAAAGGCCAAGATCAACCACGGCGTTCACGTGCTTGTGGCCACGCCCGGCCGCCTCATCGACTTTATATGGAATCACAGCCTCGACCTTACCCACGTCAAAACCGTGGTCCTCGACGAGGCCGATGAGATGCTCAAGATGGGGTTTATCGAAGATGTGGACTTTATCTTGTCCTGCATCATGCAGGAACACCAAACTCTGCTTTTTTCCGCTACCATGCCGCCGGAGATAGAGCGGTTGACCCAACAATATCTCAAGTCGCCCGAGCGCATCCATCTCAACCGCGACCAGCGGGCACCTCAATCACTCGCCCATCACTTCCTCCACGTCTCCCGCCGTCGCAGTGACGCACTCGTGGATTACATTGAGGACCAAGAAATCCAACAAGGCATCATCTTCTGCAACTCGCGCGACAAAGCATCCGACTTATTCCGCGACCTACAAAGGCGCGTCCGCTCGGTTGACATCATCCACGGCGGGCTAGACCAAGAGCGGCGCACCTCCATCTTCCGTCGCTTCCGCCAGCAGAAGATCCGCTTTATGGTCGCCACGGACGTGGCCGGACGCGGCTTGGATTTTTCGCACGTCACCCACGTCATCAACTACGACTTTCCCTTTAACGCCGAAATCTACACCCATCGCACGGGCCGGGCCGGGCGCATGGGCCGGGCGGGCATGGCCCTGACCTTGGTCGGCGACCGCGACCTCCACGACCTCAAGCGCCTGCTCAACGCCAACCGCATCCACGCGCATTGGGAAGGCACTGCACCCGACTTGGACGACATCCGCGCCAAACGCAACGGCCGAGGACGCCGACACGGTCGGAGACGACCCCGAGGCAGCAGATCTTCCTCCAAAACTAGTTAGCGCTCCTCGCAACTCAGTCCAGCTAGCTGGCGGTCGTTTGCTCACGGCGCATCCGGCGAACGGGCTTTTTCCAATTCGGGCAGCAGCCAGTCCTTGACCCAACCAAAATCTGGATCGATTTCAAGCGCCTTTTCAAAGGCCACTCGCGCCGGCTCTAGCTCACCTCGATTTTGGTAAGCGATGCCGAGCCAAGCGTAGGCTTCCCTGTGCCCCCATGCTGGCTGGATGGGATCGGTTGGCTCTTCTTGGGCAAAGAGTTCGGCGGCGCGCTGGAGTCCTTGCAGGCCCTTTTCTTTGCTTCCACCAAACATTTCGGGGGTATTAAAATCGCTGATGGCCGCGCTTAATACCACGCGCGGATTGTCGGGGGCGAGTTGCTTGGCTTTTTGGATGGCCTTTCCTACTCTGGGGCCCAAAATCATAGTTTTCATAGGACTAAGGCCGATTTGCCACCCGTACACGCTCGACAGCAGGGCATAGGCTTCGGCTGCTTGTGGATCAATCTCGGTAGCCTTTTTCAAGTGCTCGACAGCGGCATTGAGGTGTTCAGAGGGATCTTTGCTTTCTCCCTCTAATAGGCCGGCAATGCGGTAATCGGCCAAAGCGATATAGTAGTGACCCCACGCAGACAGGCTCGTATCGGCTAGAGTGCGCTCGAACGTCGCCCTAGCTGCATACATAGCGTCGAGGTCATTCGCACTTTCACCGGCTTGCAGCATCTGTCTTCCACTGATGATCAGACTGTCGGCCGATTGGGCGAGGGTGGGATAGGTGACTGAGATAATGCAAACGAGCGAGAGCAGAAAGTGTAACATAAATAGCCTCTTCTAGTGAAGGTGAAGGTTAATAGTTCAAGGAGACACTGGTGCCAAAGTAAATGGACCGGCGAAAGAGAGTGGTGCGAGGCTGGCGCTGAGTATAGTCGATGCTGTAATCATAGTCTAGTACATTTGCGCGGCTGAGCAGATTGTTGACCGCCAAGTAGAAGACCGCTTGGTGCCCAGAGCCAAAGAAATGCACATAACTCAACTGCCCATTTATCTGTTGAAAGGACGGCAGCCGTTCCGAGCCGACGGGTCCTTCCACGGGCAGGTAGTAGCTTTTCTCTACTACGGGAATGGCACCGACGACTGGCGTGATGGGGCGGCCAGTGGCGTATCCCAGAGTCAGGCCGCCGCTGAGGGTGCGGACGATCTGCATTTTTGTGACCAAGGTCAGATTGTGCGTGATATCAAACGGCGAAGGGGCTTCTTCGCGGAGCATATCAAACTCTAGATGGCGCACCTGCACTCGGCGCGACCGCAGCAGACTGTAGGCCATCCACCCACTCAAGCGCGTATTGAGAAAAGCACCGTACTTGCAAAAGAAGTCAACTCCAGAGGCTCGTCCGCTACCTGCATTTGCAAGATTCAGGTCGGCGTCATCCAGCACCAGATTGCGGTAGGGTTTGTAGTAAGCCTCTAGCCGTACTAGGAGTTCCCCGCGTTCGTGGTGCAGGCCGCCTATCCAGTGTTGGGCGCGTTGAGGGCCCAAATTGGGGTTGCCGCTGGTGGGATTGTATTCAAATGGGGCGGGGAATTGGTGATAGATGCCCCAAGCGAGCCGAGCATTTGTGTCTTCTGAGAACTGGTATCGTGCAGACAGGCGCGGATCGATGACAAAATCGCCGGCTAGATTGTGGTGGTCGGCGCGCATACCGACATTGGCGACGATACGGCGCACGGGTTTGAAATCGGCCTCAAAGTAGGCACCTGTACGCCGGGCACTGTAGGAGGTGTCGAGTTCAAAAACCTCTGCCTCGGGGTCGAGAATATCGCCTTGAGGAATGCTGCCCACAAAGCGATTGTCAGCGTGCTCCATTTCAGCACCGAGGCGCAAGATTCCGAAACCACCGAGGACGCGTTCCCAGTCCGTGCGAATTTTGCCGGTCCAGTCGCGGGGAGCCAAGTCTAGGTTGCCCAATTGCCGCCGGGTCTTGTACTGGTTGAGCGAAGCACTGGTTTGTATGAACCAATCGGCCCATACATCCGTCCACTGAACATTGTGCAAGGCTCTATCAGTGCTGTTCTGATAAAGACCGTCAAACGAAGGCTCTGCAACCTGTACGCCGATCTCGTCACTCGCGTCGAAGCTGAAGAGCTGGAGGCGTCCGGTAGGCGAATATTGGTAGATCAGATTGAGGTTCCCGTCGTGCCCTCGTGGAGTGGTAATGAATTTGTCGCGGTGGCCGTTGATGCGGAACAGGAGATCGGTAAAGCTGCGATTCCCCGTAAAGCGCAGGCCGAGCTTATCGTCAACAAGAGGCAAGTCGAGGCCCACAGCACCGGCAGCAAGGCCCAAGCCAAGCGTATAGCTCCGTTGCAGGGGCATGTCTAGGCTCTCCATTGCCAGTACCGCAGAAAGCGCATTGCCGTAGCGGGCGGAGAATCCGCCGGTGGAAAAGGCCGTACCCTTCACCATAAAGGGAGGAATCGTGCCGAATACTCCGCCAGTGGGCGATTCGTATTTGTAGGGATGCACCACCGTAGCTTGATCGAGCAAGATGACGGTCTCACTCACATCGCCCCCCCGGACAAAAAGCCCGGCACCGTCATCTACGGTTGCTACGCCGGGAAAGGTTTTGAACGCGCGAAAAATATCGGCGGAAGCCCCAGGTGTTGTAACCACATCTAAGGGGGCCAAGGTAACGGTTTCATCTTCCCCGGTGGTATAGGTACTAACAGTGACGACGGTTTCACCAAGTTCAATGAGGATGCGCCGCAGCACTAAGCTCACCGTTGTGGTATCGCCCGCAGTCAAATGCAGAGTATGCCGGGAAGGTTCAAAGCCGATGAAGGAGGCACTCAGGTCGCGTGGGCCAAGGTGCTGAGTGGAAAAAGCAAAGCGGCCGTCGCGTCCTGTTACTGCGCCATCGGTGGTGTCGATGATTTGTACGTTGACGAAGGCCATTGGTCGTTCTGTTTCATCGACGACCTGTCCTTGGACGAAAGCCGTGCTCTGCGCCAAGGTCGGCAAAGAGAAACAGATGCTAAAAAGGAGAGCGATCACTCGCACCTGCATCTCACGACCTCGCCCCCCGGATCACCGTCTGCAGGGCTTCGAGATGGTTCTGCAGGGCCTTGGCACCCTTTTTGGTTAGGCGGTACCAAGTCACCGGCTTGCGGTTCTCGAAACGCTTGGACACGCTGAGATACTCGGCGTCCTCCAGCTTGCGCAGGTGCGCTCCCAGATTGCCGTCCGTTTCCTTGAGGAGCTGCTTCAGGCTGGTGAAGGTCATGGAGTCCACGCCGGCCAACAGCACGCAGGCTCCAAGTCGGCTGCGATGTTCCAGCAGCTTGTCCAGCCCCACCAGACCCTTGGAGGTGACTTCAGCCGGCTGCGAGGACTTCTTCATCCTTCCCTTACTCATCCTTCGGTTTCATCCATAGAGCGCTGACCACTAGGCCAACGGCGGTGGCCCACCCGACTGTAGTCCAAGGGTAGGGCTGGATGTGGTCGATCGCGACCGACCCGCAGATGAGCAGAATCCCCGGCCAGAGGGTGCGCCGGTCCAAGTGCAGCCCGCCTAGAAAGAATACAACACCGGAGATGAGGGCGAAAAGCTGCCCGATGACCCGACCGTCGATACGGTGGGAGAGAGCGATGGAAATCACCGCCACTCCTGCGAAGAAGATGGTGCCCCAGTGCAGAGCATGTCTCCTCCTCAGCCCCGACATGCGGACTCCCTGTTTTCTTCCCTGCCAGACACCGAGGCCATAGCTGACCAAGAAACCAGCCACGGGGGCGACGGTCCAGAACAAGGGCGAGTATTCCACGGCGAAATCGTTCAGAGTGTATCCGACGGCGATGATCACCGCCCACAGGACGGTGATCCCCAGCGCGCGGTACTGGTCCTCATCCCTCTGCTCCACCACCTGGCGGACAAAGGACACGTCCTCTTCGAGTTTCTGCGTCACTTTGGGGTCCATGAGCAATCCTCCTTGTGTGGGCCGTCGCCCCGAGGGCAACGGGACGACGGCCTTTTCTGATGATAAAAGCTCTTCAATTAATGCAGAGTTCTCTATAAAATAGAGTTATTAAAAGCTTTGTCAACTCATTTTTTTCGCAGGTGTGTACCTATTGTCGGGGACGATTTCCAGAGCATCTGCAACTGACGCGGCAGTGAACTGTACATCTTTTATCCACTGCGACTAACTATCCAATCCCGGTAACAACTGGGATTTCACCCAGCCGTTGTTGGGATTCACGTCAAGGGCTTTGACAAAGGCTTCCCTTGCCCCCTCAATGTCTCCGCTCTCTTGACGCATGATGCCCAAGTGGGCGCAGGCTTCGTCGTAGCCCCAAGAGGGTTGCAAGGCATCGCGGACTTCCTCTTTAGCGAACAACCCAAGGGCCTGCTCCATCTTAGAGATGGCTCGCTTCTTGTCGCCGCCGAACATAGTAGGAGTATAATAGTCGCTCATTCCGTCTGTTAGGACGACGCGGGGATTGTTGCCATCGAGTCGCTTGGATTTTTCAAGAACCCTTTTAGTCTCAGGGCCTAACGCCATACCCAAATGAGGCTTTAGGCTTAGTTTCTGGCCATAGGCACTAGCTAAGAGGGCATAGGCGTCGCTGAAGTTGTCTTCCAACTCAATGGCCTCTTTGAGATGCTCTATGGTTCGATTAATGCACTCGGCCTGCTCCCCGGGAGCGGCCGCAAAAAGCGTGGCGAGACGATATTCGCACAAAGCCAGGTAATACAGGGCAAATATCTCGTAATTACCGTTTTGGCGAACACGGTCGAACAGTTTCTGTGCCTCGTATAATTGGTCGGGATTGGAGGTGTCAATTGCCTGCTGAAGAAGCTCTTGGCCCTCGACGAAAAGAGCCTCTGATTCGATGCTTCGATCATTTCTTGCGTTTTTTTGACCATAGCGCATATATCGGCTTCCTGTGGCGAATAGATACACATCTTCAAGATCCGCGGTTTTTACGGAAAATCGATGTATGTTCAAGCTGTTAAGACGGTCTATAACTGCATTCTTAAACACCTCATCCTTACCATATATACACGTGCCTTGGGAGCTGCCGTCGATGTGGGTTACTCCAGGACAGTCTGCCAAAATTTTGGGATTGACTTCGGTTTCCACCTCTACTTTGAGGTTTAACTGAAACTTTTCGAGCAGTTGCGGCACTGAACCCGAGGCAATGATTTGGCTCTTGCTCATCACGCAGACCACATCGCTGTACTGCTGGGCTTCTTGCATGTTGTGGGTAGTCATGACAATGGTGAGACCTTGGCGACGGTACTGGTTTAGTACATCCCAGAGTTGCCGACGTAGGTGCGGATCCAAGTTACTCGACGGTTCATCGAGGATCAGCAGTACAGGTTTGCCCACTAAGGCAATGGCAATGAGCAGCCTGCGCTTTTCTCCTCCCGACAGATCTTTATAGGCGGTTTTCTGCTGACGTTGCAGCTCAAAAACGTCGATTAAATCGTCAGGATTAACCGGATCCTGATACATTTTTGCATAAAGGCCTAGTGCCTCTCTGACTCGAATGTCATTATAAAGAGAGTCTTCTTGAAATTGAATGCCAATTTTACTGCATATGTCCTTGCGCCGCCGCAGATCGGGGATGCTTTCGCCAAACAAGTGAATGTCTCCAGCGTCGGGCTTTTTTAAGCCTACGATGCAATCTATGATAGATGTTTTACCTGCTCCGTTGGGTCCTACTAGGCAAAAAACTTGTTGTGGATATACGGTAAAATTTGCGTTTTGAACGGCGGCGAACCCGTCGTAACTTTTGCATAAGTTACTTACCTGTATAATGGGGATTTGATCACCGCTTGTATTGGCCGGAGGTGAGCTACTCGACATTGAAGTCATGATTTCCATTCGATGCGAATTTTAAAAACCATAAGATTGAAGACCTGATGGCACAATATGCACGGCAAAAGGCTATCGGAGGCGAGATATAGGAGGCTCAAGATTGCACCGAACAAGGTTTTAGAGAGCACATTTGCCAAACCATAGGCTATGTGATTCATTCCAAATGCTATGGAAGAAATAGCGATCGCGTATTGTGCAGGCATATTTAAGATATCAGTTGTATAAGAAATTAAGTAGCATCTCCATAGTACCTCCTCTAAAAAAGATTCACTAAGAACGAAACCCAATAATATACCTATAGGTAATCTTTGTCCCTGATTCACAATACGTCTGGTCTCCCCAAACATCCATTGCCTTGCCGTCGGGTTGTTTCCCATCCGCAGTTTTAGCCATGCCTGCGATATAATGATCTCAAAAAAATAAAAAGCCACTCCCCCACTCACGCCAATAAAAATCGCAATGCCGAGTGACAAGTATATTGGCAAGTCGAACCATATAGGCCATTCAAAGGCGGAGGCCAATATATGGATAGTTGAATCACATATACTCAGAATCAGCGCCAAGACAGCCGCAAGAGATACCAAAGGTACGATAAAGTCATAGCGATCCAATCTTGTGTTCAGCATTTTTTCGAACAATGCCGAACTACTCATCAGATATAAACATGTATATACTGCATAAAGGATGCCCGGATATGCCAAGACAAAAACAAGACAAAACATGGTTCTCAACGAAGCTTAAGGAAAAGGGACAGGCCCTAGCTTGAGCTCTTTAAATGTGAGAGGCTTATCTTTCAGTCCCATTTTCATGGGTAGTTCGTAAATACGAGGATGTCCTAAATAGGGATGTGCACTGACATGCGGCTGTACTAACTCAGGAATGAATGCTTTGATAACCTTTACCTGAGACATCTGTTCATGGGTACAATCAATGATAATAGGGTCTATATTGTACTGTTGAAGAACCTCTTTGAGATACCCTAATTGCCTTTCTGAATCCCTAAATCTTGCCTTTGGCAATTCCGACAGAACCACGGTATCATCGCTACGAAAAAATTTCTCTAGGCGTTCGGCATTCTCAGCATATCCATAATATCCAATGGTCTCCAAGAATGTACTCATCTCGGCCAGAGATTTGTCTGGAGGAGCATCAAATATAACCTCAACACCTCTATACAATTGTCTTTGAGGTGCTAACATAGCACATTTCAATTGCAGTTCGGACTGTCCATATTCTAATAAGGCTTGGGTGAATGCTTCTTCTCCATCCAAAGCCACTGCCGCTCCAGCCTGATAGGCAAATTTTTTGTAGTACGGTACCCGTTGAGTTGCCGAGATGCAGGGCAAATTGAAAAAGCCAACGTCGTGTAACCAGAAATCTACATCGCTGTCCCGATACTTGATATGTTCTAAGGCTCTGTTAGTCTCCCTAGAAGAAAGTGGCCTATCGGCTTCTACTCGATGTAGAGGGATATTTGCATACCAAGATACCATTAATGCATCGCGCTCAAAGAGTTCCGTCACTCCCGCAATAATAGCTAGAGGTTCATCTATATGCGAAGCCATTCCAGATGACGATGAATAGCCGATTCGCGTCTCCTCAATAGACGGAATATAAAAGAAGAGTACGAGCTGTAAAGGAATCCAGATGTCTTCTTGGCTGATGAGCCGATGTCCTTTGATCCAGTTAAATTCGGTGTCGTGAGTAAAGGGTTGAAAAAAAAAGTCAGGGGAGGCGTATTGTTCGTCTGCAAACAAGGGAAGTTCTTCTGGAGAAATAGCATTTTGACCGGCTTTCTGTAGTGAGCTATAGGATCCGGCACATATTTCTAAGTCCTTTTTGAAGAAAGCAAACGCTCCTGACAGCCTTTCAACGCTTTCTCCTAGACCGGACAAAAAAGAAGACGCAAGTCCAAAGCCTTTACCACCTGCTATCACAGAAGATTTCAAGTCAAAGTTAAGTGATGGCAGACCGAGAATCTGACTCATGACTTGATCTGTGTTCCAGTGCTCACTATTTGCCACTACAGCTTGAGAAATTCCAGCTCCGCCGTTATAATTAGTCGAAAATTGGATTGGACCATTAGGGAAGTACCAAGAGAGCATTTCTTGGATTGCTTTACCTCCTTTTTTGCTCATAACGTTAGGCAAAAATTCTCGATAAGAGTTTACGTAATTGTAATCCAACTTTAGAGAGACCATAATGGATCTACACCTCCCATTTGAATGTTCGAGTAGAGATTAGATAAGATAGCACAGTTATGACCGTAAGAAATAGTAATGACTTTACGTGCTGAGATATCGGATCCCCGAGCCATACACCAGAGAAGGCTATAACGACATGGGTCAAAGGGGAGCCCCAGCTCAAAGTCCGTAGCCAATCTGGAAACATTTGCCGAGGGAAAGTAGCACCTGACATAAAAAACATGGTAAGAAATAAAAATTGGCACAGAGCTTGAGTGCTTCTTGGAGATTTGGAAATACTATTTACTAAGAAACCCAAAGCAAAAAAGCAAGCGATGCAGATTATCCCCACAAAAAGGACAACTATCAAATGCCCGCGAAAATGAAGATCAAAAACACTCTCTGCGACCACGAATAAACTCAAAGCAGAAACAGTAAATACGACTGTCTGCATTATAATGTGGACACAGAGGTAGAATCCAAGCGAAAGCGGGCTGACAACATAGCGCTTGAGGATGCCGAGCAGACGATATTCAGACAAGGAGTTAGTGAGGTTGACCAGCCCAGTTTGGCCGATATATGCAGCCATGAGTGCCGGGGCATAGAAATCAATGTATCGTACATCGGGCCGATCCCATAGTGGAGCTTCTCCAAATATAGATCCGAACAGTGAGAAAAAACAGATGGGCAGTACAAATGTAAAAAAGGCAGAAGTAGGTTGACGTAAGAATAATTTGCACTCGACTATCCAGAGCGCGACGAAACTGCGGAGCCAAATAGCCTTGCTCAAAAAGGTCATTGCATTAAATCCTTAATCAGTTGAAATGCTATCGCTTCTACTGGTAGTTTTTCGTAGAAGTGCCCCTTTATCTACTTTATTTCCAACAGCAACCACTAAGGTTGTAAATTCTCTACGTCCATCCAGTCCTAATAAAGAATCTGCGCGTTCATCGTCAAAGCCAAATACCATGCATGAGCCCAATCCGAGTGCTGTAGCAACAAGATGCAGGTTCTGACTCGCTGCTCCGGTTTCAAGGTGAGCCAATCGATATGATCTATAAGTACCATATTTCCACGTAAGCCTCGATATATCAGGGGCAATGAAAATGACGATACTCGCTTCGGATAACCATTCATGATTAGGACAACAATTGACCACACGCCACCGAAAGTTGCCTTTCTCAATTAGTTCTAAGCAATTTTGCGTTGGATTGTAGTGGTATAATCCTTGCGGGAGATCGGATACTCCATTAACCACTAGATATAACTCAGTACATTGTAACCCGCCTGCAGTTGGGAAATTGCGTAGCGCAACGTCGCGGCGATTATATGAAAACATGGTACCCCGTACACCACAAGATTGCCCCAACAGTGTACTTAGCTTTTCGAGCGATAGAGCTGACCCATTGAAATCTCGGACTGAGGTACGACTGTTGATTATTTCCGATATAGATTTGGTCACAGTAGGAAACATTGTCTCCAGTTTAATTTTCTTCGCTCCAACGAATTCTTTGTGTAGATTCGGTGCAATTTTTTCATTCAGTTTTAGAAAAAACAACCATTCGTCTTCTGTCGAGAAATCTCTTAGTCCATTTACTACAACAGCTAATTCATCTACAGGTCCATTGACCGATCTATCCCGTTTGGTACGCTTTATAAGTTCACATAAAACTAGCTGCTCTTGAGAATTGAATCCTTTCAACTCTTGCAGAAGTGCTGGCTCTATAGCAGTAGTAGACTCTGAATGAGGTAGGGAATCCGGTATTTCTACCGCAGTGGACTTTCTTTCACCGATTGCCATTTTCTATTTATCCGCGTTAATAGGTGAGAAGGTAAGAAGGGCGTAAACGGACCGTTCCACGCCGTCGGCTTGTACGAATTCGTCTGCTTTTGTATCGAGGAAGTCTTGATGGACGGTAGCCGGGTAGCCGGAGGATGAGTACTGATGCTGCAAATATCCCAGCAGTCGCCCAATATCGAGCAAAGTGTGGCGATAGCCTCGGGGGCCATATATAAGCATGTACCTCCAAGGGCAGGCGATGACGATTAACATGGTCGAATACTCTTCAAGGCGCACGGGCGACGACCTCCAGAAAAGGTCGGGCAAAAGCGTGGCTTCATTTTCCACTTTACGCTCAACCCATAAATAGTCTAACTCTGGGACTACGCGGAAGAGTACTCCATCATTCAACACGAGCAGGTCAGCAGCATAGAGCAAATCGGTCAGAGAGCTTGGTTTGGAAAAGTGGTTCAGTGGGCCTTGGAGCCAATCAGGAAGTTGGTCATAAGGGATTCTCAACCCAGAGCCGTCGGCAATCAAGATTTCTTCATCAACGCGATAGGCGGTTTCAAAGAACCACCGGCGCACCTGTTCAAGCGTTGAGGCATCAGAGGGAATCTGGAGAGTTGAGTGAGGATTCAATTTTGAATTTTCGTGGTACAATTCGGCCACATGCGGTTTTGCCCTAGCTTGTCGATAAAGATAATCCGAAGCCGCCGAGTGGCTTAAGTCAATACTGTGAGGCGAAGGTATAATTGGCAATTCCAGAAACATCTGAAGGTTTTTCAATAGAGAATCTGAAGCAATATGAGAAGATTCGGCAGTCATTTTGCACTCCGTTTAGTGAGTTATACTAGATTGACAGGATCTGCTTTGAATTGGGCAGTATCCAATCTAACGAGCTGTTTAGAGAAACAAGTGTCTATACCCATTTCTCATACCGACAGATACAGGCGATCTGGGCAGTTTCAGAATTTCTTCGTAATCGACATAGGGCTTTTCAAAGTTGATTCGTAGGCATCGGCCTATCAAGGAAGATTTTCCAGACAGGAGAAAAGATGAGACGGTGCTTGCCACAAAACCGGCGGCTATGCTGGCATAGGGCGGAAACGCAAATTGATGACTGTAGATACCATTCTTGCTCATTTCCTCTTTATAGGTATAGTACTCGCTGTTCTGAATAGATAAGGTCGCTTCCGATTGGATTTCAAATTCGTTGTAGCAGCACGTTTCACCCGGCACATAAATGGGACCGATGCAGGATTCGCTTCCGTCTATGAATGCAGACATCCATGGCTTTTCGGCAGAAAGAGCCGTAAGATCCATGGTATGGAAGAGATGAGAAGAGAATACTTCAGAGGTGACGACAACGAAGTTTGAATCGCTAAACAGATTTTCTATGGCTCCTTGATTATGATAGGGTTCTTTGATCGCCTTGAAACGATTGTAACCGAGTTCTGACAGATGAGATTCCAAGCACTCAACATACGACCGTCCTTTTTCTATGTAAGTCTGAGGTAGGTTAAACTGAGCCTGATCAACTGCGACGTTTTCGACTTGTCGATCATCCAGCACTTGCATATGGCCGACTCCAATCTTCGCGAGTTCTTCCGCTACACGGCTGCCTATATAACCGGCTCCTACGAGACCAAGACAAATGTTGTCGAATATCTGGTTTTCACCTGTGATGGCATTCAAATAGCTTGCAATAGGGCTCTCATCGGCTGAAGAAATAAACCCTTGAGAGGCCAAAGTAGAGAGTAGCTCTTCTACATCTTCAAGTTCGTCTTCTTCAACTACTTT
The DNA here is from genome assembly GCA_009841115.1 of Gemmatimonadota bacterium. Lineage (GTDB taxonomy): Bacteria > Latescibacterota > UBA2968 > UBA8231 > UBA8231. The sequence continues at coordinate 203,441 of VXML01000017.1, forward strand.
TTGTTCTTGGAGATCGCGTAGAGAAGCTGGCGAGGCCAAACGACGGAGCACCCGACCTAGAAGATGACTTCTCCCCTCGTCCCGGATAGTTTGGTTGAATTGTGATCTCACACCGTGTAGCACCAAGATCTCATCTTCACCACAAAAAATGAACTTGAGTGAGGGATTGAGTACGAAATGATGTTCAGCAACAATGGGTTCGGTCTTGGTTCTCATGAACATCCTCTTTTCTGGTTTAAGTGCCTGCCCGTATCAATCATAGACTGCTACGGGCAGGGCGAATCAAAACAGCCTCAGCCGTAATAACAGAGCATTACGGAGATGTATAATAGCAGTCCTTATTTTAGGGGCTCATAGTTATGACGGTGCAATGACAGTGGCAGCAGCAGCAACCATTGGTCTTTGCTGGCGAGATATGGCTATTAAACTGATTCGATACGATTCTGAGTTTCATAGTGCGTCCTCCTTGGCTTGAAGCCATTAGTTGGGTTACTTGAGATGAGAGACTGCAAGAATGGCAGTGGCAGTGGCAGCGGCACCGCTACCGGCGATCTCGCGGGCTATATCACTATCTTGTGTACGAGAGTGCAACAATGACAGTGGCAACAGCAGCAGCAACCGCCACTATTTATCATCGCCGGTGCCATATACCCTGTGAACTGATTCGATACGATTTTGAGCTTCATAGGCTTTCCTCCTTGGCTCGATCAGTCATCCGTTTTGTAGCCGGTTGAGATGCGACACAGCAGCAATGGCAGCAACAGCCGGCCGTTCTGTTTGCTTCCATGTCTTAAATACTGCTGATGATTTGAAGCACGGCTGAGGCTTCAGCGGGAACAAAAGCGAAAAACGTGCCAAGAAGTACGCCATATAACTGAATCGTCATTTTTGTTTTTTTAAGTTATTGTAATTAAGCGATTTACACAATAAGACTTCTTTTGACAATAGTCTCTGCTCCAACCGGGCGATACGCCCAAGCGTATCGCCTCCGCAACACCATTGTCGGCCAAGGGATACGAAAAAAGCAGCTACGGCACCGCGGCTATCCGCACCCGGGTAGTGCGTCAGTTTGAACTCACTCTAAAAAATCAAAATATAACACGTGTGCATAAAAACAAAAGCGTGCTATAGACTTGTCCGCTTATTTATATGGTAAAAACCCCTACGCTGATAGATTCGGCACGGGGATTTTTCTTGTAACTTCAAAAAATTTATATTCAAACTGACGTATTACCCACACCCGCATATGATTGACAACTGCATATATGTTCACTATATTAAGCAAGTGGAGAATTGCTTAGATTAGTAGCCGCACCAAGGAGAGCGTCTCCCCTTCCTGCTCCCCTCCGATGCTTCTGCTCTCTCCTGCATTTTAAGTCTCCCATTGTCCGCCGGGCGCGCGTCCCTCCCCCAGGAATCGCGGCTCGTTCTACTTATAAACCTCTTATGGAAGCAATGGCCAAGACTCTGACCAACGGCCACGCCAACGGCAAGGCCACATACGACGAAAGCAAGATCAAAACCCTCTCTTCACTTGAGCACATCCGCCTGCGGACCGGCATGTACATTGGCCGCCTCGGCTCAGGTGCCGATCCCGACGACGGCATCTACGTATTGCTCAAGGAGGTCATCGACAATGCCGTCGATGAGTTCATCATGGGCTGTGGCAAGCAGATCGACGTCGAGATCGACCAAGAGCGAGTCCAAGTCCGCGACTACGGCCGCGGCATTCCCCTCGGCAAAGTAGTAGAGTGCGTCTCGGTCATTAACACAGGTGCCAAATACAACGACGACGTCTTCCAGTTCAGCGTGGGGCTCAACGGCGTCGGCACCAAGGCCGTCAACGCGCTTTCGGCCCACTTCGTCGTCCGCTCCTACCGAGACGGTCGGTGCGCCGAAGTGCTCTTTGAGCGCGGCGAGCTAAAAAAGCAAAAGAAAAGCCGCGTGCCCAACGAGCCCGACGGCACGTACGTCGAGTTTTTGCCCGATCCAGACATCTTTGGCGAACACGCCTTCAACCACGAATTCGTCGAGCGCCGGCTGTGGAACTACGCCTGCCTCAACCGAGGCCTGCGCCTGTATTTCAACCGCCAAAAATTCGAGTCCAAACAGGGACTGCTTGACCTCCTCAAAAGCGAGGCCGGCGGTTCGGTTCTCTATCCACCCGCTTACCACAAGGGCCAGTACCTCGAATTTGCCTTCACGCACGTCGATAGCTACGGCGAGTCCTACCGCTCCTTTGTCAACGGCCAGTACACGGCCGACGGTGGCACTCACCAGAGCGCGTTCCGCGAGGGCGTGCTCAAAGGCGTCAACGAGTTTTACAAGAAATCCTTTAACGGCGTCGATGTGCGCGATGGGGCCTTTGGCGTCGTCGCCGTCAAGGTCAAGGAGCCGGTTTTTGAGTCGCAGACCAAAAACAAGCTGGGCAATACCGACATCCGCGGCTGGATCGTCAACGAGACCCGCGAAGCCATCGTCGATTTCCTCCACAAGAATCGCGAGACCGCGCAAAAGCTCGAAGCGCGCATCACCTACAACGAAAAGCTGCGCAAGGAGCTAAACGCGGTTAAAAAGGAAGCCAAGGAAGCAGCGCGCCGCATCGAGATCAAAATTCCCCAGCTCAAGGACTGCAAGTACCACAAAGGCGACAAGAAGCGCGGCGAGGAATCGACGATCTTCCTCGCCGAAGGGCAATCGGCCGCTGGCTCGATTGTCTCCTCGCGCGACCCCGAGACCCAAGCCATCTTCACCCTCAGGGGCATGCCGCAAAACCTTTATGGCAAGACCCGCGCCTCCATCTACAAAAACGAAGAGCTCTACAATATGATGATGGCCCTCGGGATCGAAGAAGACGTCGGCAACCTGCGCTACAACCAAGTCGTCATGGCTACCGACGCGGACGTTGACGGCTTCCACATCCGCAATATCCTGATGACCTTCTTCCTCACCTATTTCGAAGAGCTAGTCACCTCAGGTCACGTCTATATCCTCGAAACCCCGCTCTTCCGAGTGCGCAACAAACAAGAGACCTACTACTGCTACGATGAGCGCGATCGCCAACGCTCCGAAAAGAAGCTCAAAGGCACCGCGGAAGTCACCCGTTTCAAGGGCCTTGGCGAGATTTCCCCCAAGGAGTTTGGACAGTTCATCAACGGCGACATGCGGTTGGTCAAAGTCGGCGTCCGCTCTCTCGACACCGTCCCCGAGACCCTCTCCTTCTACATGGGTAAGAACACCCCCAACCGCCGCGACTACATTATGGAGCATCTAGTCTAATGGCCTATATCGACAGTCTCTACAACAACTACTTCCTCGAATACGCTTCCTACTCCATCAGGGACCGCGCGATTCCGCACATTGACGACGGGCTCAAACCCGTCCAACGCCGCATCCTCCACGCGCTGAACAAGATCGACGATGGCAAATTCCACAAGGTCGCCAATGTAGTAGGGCAGACCATGCAGTACCACCCGCACGGCGACCAGTCGATCTACGGCGCGCTCGTGTTGTTGGCCAACAAGGACCTCTTCATCGAAAAACAGGGCAACTTCGGCAACATCTACACGGGCGACGAAGCCGCCGCCGCCCGCTATATCGAGTGTCGGCTCACACCACTGGCCAAACAGGTGCTCTTCAACAAGGCACTGACCGACTACGTCGATTCCTACGACGGTCGCAATCAGGAGCCAGTGGTTTTCCCCGCCAAAATTCCGGTGCTGTTGGCCCAAGGTGCCGAAGGCATTGCCGTCACCCTAGCGACCAAGATACTGCCGCATAATCTCATTGAACTGTTAGAAGCCCAAATCGCCTATTTGCAAGACCGTCCCTTCCAACTCCACCCTGATTTCCCCACCGGCGGCCTAGCCGATTTTTCCGCCTACAACGACGGCAATGGCAAAGTTTTAGTCCGCGCCCGGCTCGACACCGCCGACCCCAAGCGCATCGTCATCCGCGAACTGCCCTTCGGCACCACCACCGAACAACTCATCGCCTCCATTGAAGACGCTGCGCGCAAGAACAAAATCAAAATCGGCACCATCTCCGACTACACGGCCGAAAACGTCGAGATCGAGATCAAGCTGCCGCGTGGCACCTACACCGAGGAGGTCGTGGATGCACTCTACGCCTTCACCGACTGCGAGCTGTCGATTTCAGCCAACCTGATGCTGATCAACGAACACAATCGCCCGCAAGTCATGAGCGCCACTGAAGTCTTACAACACAACGTCGATCGCCTCGTCGATACCCTCAAGGCCGAGCTGCACCTCGAAGCCGAGCAACTCAACGACAAGCTCCACGCCAAGACCCTCGAACAAATTTTTATCGAAAACCGCATCTATAAGGCCATTGAGGAGCAGACCACCACGGACGAAGTCGCCTTAGCCGTGCGCACTGGGCTTTGGCCCTTTGCCCCGCAGCTCAAACGCGATATTACCGACGACGATATCGAAACCCTGCTCAAGATCCCGATCCGCCGCATCTCGCGCTACGACATCAATCGCGCTGAAAAGGAGATGAAGGAAATCCGCGCCCGACTGCGCCAGATCAAGAAGCATTTGGATGGCATTATTCCCTATACCATTGCCTTTATCCAAGATCTCGTCGACCGCTACCGCAGCCAGTTTCCGCGCTGCACCGAAATCGTAGAAATCGAAAGAGTCGATGCGCGCTCGGCTGCCAACCGCAACCTCAAGCTCCGCTACGACAAAAAGACCGGCTATCTCGGCCATCAAATCGGCGGCACCGCCATCTGCGACGTATCGCTCTACGACTCGGTACTCGCCATCCGCAAGGACGGTACCTACTCGGTCATCCAAGCGCCGGACAAACTCTTCGTCGGCAAGGGCTTGCTCCACTGCGGCTTGGTCGATAAGGACCTAGTCTTCACCGTCGTCTATAAGGACAAAGCCGGTGCCTCCTACATCAAGCGCTGCACAATCGACAAGTTCATCTTGGGCCGCAGCTACGATCTCGTGCCCGCCGATTGCAAAGTGCTCAAGCTGACCACCGACTCCGACAAACAGATCGCCCTCGACTACAAGCCCAAGCCGCGCCTCCGCAAGCTCAACGAGGTCTTCCCCATCAGCGAATATCCCGTGCGCGGGCTACGCGCCGGCGGCATCCGTCTGAGCACCAAAGAGCTGGAAGGCTGCAAGTTGCTGTAAGGAGGGGTAGAGGAAACGCGAATACTGATCGCTATGGACAGCCGGACAGTTTTGAGGCGACTACGTGCGGACGGTTGGGAAATAGACCGCATTCGCGGATCGCATTACCACTTAAAGCATCCTGAAAAGCGTGGCCGCGTGACCGTTCCGCATCCGCGGCGAGATATTCCGGCTGGTACCCTTCGGAGCATTGAAAAACAAGCCGGACTTAGATTGCGATGAGGAGATCGCTATGGAACAAACGTACATCGGCTTGGTCCACAAGGAATCAGACAGCGACTACGGAGTGAGTTTCCCCGATCTGCCTGGCTGTATCACGGCCGGCGGCACCCTTGAGGAGGCGAGAGAAATGGCTGCCGAGGCTCTTGCCATTCATCTAGAGGGTATGGCCCGCTCTGGCATGGATATTCCCGCGCCCAGTTCCGCTGACGCCATAGTCGCGCACCCGGAAGCTGGCGACGCCATCGCCTTACTCGTTGTCAACGCTCTAGCGGAGCAACTGGTAGCAGAAAATTGATTACTCATTCGTGAAGATTCACTAATGACTGACGACACAACGCCCAGACCTCGCAGCTCGTGACGACGATGGCATAGAACATGTACTGATTGAGGCTAAATTCGGGGCAGGACTCACCCCGAATCAGCCTGTTGAGTACCTAAAACGCCTACCAGAAGACAGGCCATCAGCACTTTTGTTCGTCGCGCCAGAAAATAGATTAGTAAGTCTTTGGACCAAGTTGCGGGAGCAGGTGGATACATCGAATTGCATCAGTTTAGGTGAAACTATCACAACAGCACAAATTAGGAGTGCCATCGCCGGTCAAAATCGGTACCTATTGTTGGCTAGTTGGAGAGAGCTACTTGGCAGGATGGAAACCTCAGCAGCCGAGGAAAACGCGGAGACTTCGCTTCTATGCGACATCCAACAATTGCAGGGACTCTGCGAGCGAATGGATAGCGAGGCATTCCTACCGCTGAATCCAGACGAACTCGGCCCAAAATTCCCAAGGCGCATACTTAGCCTAAACAGCCTCGTTGACAAGGCTACCGAGAAAGCAAAAGAAGGTGGGTTTGTGCATCAGGATAAACGGAGCCCCTATATAGAACAGGATCTCATAGGTCAATACATATGGTTTGGAAAGGAACGAGTACACGCATGGTTCGGCGTTTCTTTTTATTTATGAGCAAATCATCGAGAGACGCCGGTCTGGCTCATATTTTGGCCTAATGCTAACATTGAGAGACTCAGACAAGCACTTGAACCACTTCGACAAAAAGAACCGCCTAGAGTCATTGACCTTGACGAAAGAGAGCCGTATCCGTACTCAGGGACGATGAACGTGCCCATCGATATAAAGACGGGCGTTGAGGAAGACGAGGTGCTCGAAGCAGTGGTCGAACGGATCAGGTACGTCGCGGAACTGATTGGGAGCGAAACGAACTAACCAACCTACCCAAGCCCGGCCAACCACGCACGCATCGCGCTTGGGTCCTCTTTAAACATCAGCGAGCCAGGGACGATATAATCGGCACCAGCTCGCGCGATCTGCGGCACAGTGTGGCGGCGGATCCCGCCATCAGCCTCCACCACGGTCGCCAAGCCGCGCCGGTCGATCTCATCCCTAGCCCGGCGAATCCTAGCGGGTGCCTGCGGGTCCATATCGGCACCCTTGATCCCGGCAGCCGTGTTCAGCAGCGTCAACACATCTAGTAGCGTCCAATAGGGATCGAGCAAATCGAGATCCTCTTCCAACAAAAGCGAGACCCCGGCCTGAAGTCCCCTTGCCTTAATCGCCTCCAGCACGGCACCCGGGTCAGCGGTCGAGTCAAAGCAGATGATAATGGCGGCGGCTCCCGCCTCGGCAAAGGGGTCGATCCACGCGGCCGGGTCGGTGGTCATCAGGTGCATTTCAAAGGGTCGATCCGTATGCGGCCGCAGTGCCGCCACTAGGTCTGGGAAAAACAGCATGGTCGGCGCATAATGGCCATCGGCCACGTCGAGGTGGAAGCGCTCCGAATAGGGTGCGACGCGCCGGATATCAGCCGCGAGATTGGCCAAGTCAGCCGACCACAGGGAAGTTGCGCACTTGAGCATCGTGAACCTCCTGCAAATAAGCGGACGGGATGGAAGTGACCAATATAGAGAGACCATCATTTAGTGACCAATTTGCCTTTGTACCAGAGGTCACTGTTATTTTTAGCCGACACTTATATCACAACAAGGAAAGCGCCCTATGACCACCACTCCAGCAGCCATGGACTGGGACCTGACGAGCTATTTCGCTGAATTTGATGGCCCGGCCATGCGGCAATTCAAGGATGAACTGCAAAGGGACATTGCAACGGCACGCGAACAAGCCGCCGCCCTAGCACCGCTTGCCGAGAACAATGCCGACACTTGGGAGGCCGTATTCCTCCTGACTGAAGGTCTGACTGACCGCCTCTCCCATCTAGGTTCCTACCTCGGCTGCCTCACTGCGGCGGACGCCCGCAATGAAGACTACGCCCGCGAGGAGGCCGCCTTTGCCCTGCTAGCGGCCGAGAGCGAAAAACTCGATGTCGAACTCCTGCGCGCGCTCAAGGACGCCTCGGACGAAATTTTTGCCAAGTTCGCCCAGCGGCCCGCCTTAGCCAACTGCGACCACTTCCTTCGCCGCCAGCGCGAAGACGCGCAGCGCACCATGAGTCCGGAAAAGGAAATGCTCTCGGCCGACCTCGGCGTTGACGGTCTCCACGCTTGGGGCCGTCTCTACGACTCGATCTCCGGCAAGCTCGAATTCGACATGGCGTTTCCCGACGGCCGCACCGAGCGCCGCCCCATGTCGCAGCGCCGCGCCCTTATGGAAGATCCCGACCGACGAGTGCGCCAAGCCGCCTTTGATGGCGGCAACCGAGCTTGGGAAAGCATGGAAGATGTCGCCGCCGCCGCGCTCAACGCCATCTCGGGAACGCGGCTGACCCTCAACCAGCATCGCGGCGTGGACCACTTTCTCGATGTCGCTCGCTTCCAAGCGTCAATCTCGCCCAAGACCCTCGACGCGATGTTCGCGGCTATTGCCGAGCAAATCGAACTGCCGCGCCGCATTCTCGCCCTCAAGTCGCAGCTCATGGGCATCGAAGGCGTCGCTTGGTACGATCTGGGTGCGCCGCTGCCGCTGCCCGATCAAGGGCAGCTTTCTTGGGAAGAAGGCACGGACCTCGTCGCCCGCTCCTTTGCGGCGGCCTACCCACGCCTAGGCGAGTTCCTCAACCAAGTCTATGAACGCCAATGGATCGAGCACTCACCTCGCCCCGGCAAGCGGCCTGGTGCCTTCTGTACGGGTTCGCTGTTGACCCGCGAGTCCCGCGTCTATATGACCTACAACGACACCCTCGGCGATGTGCTCACGCTCGCCCACGAGATCGGCCACGCCTTCCACAACTACATCATGCGTGACATGCGCACCTACGCCCAATTCGACCCGATGACGCTGGCCGAGTCGGCCTCTACCTTCGGCGAAATGATCCTTACCGAAGGCATCCTCGCCGACCCTTCCTTCAGCCCGGCCCAAAAGGCCAGCGCTCTCGACCAAGAAATCGGCCACGGCGCGATCTTCCTGCTCGACATCCCCGTGCGCTACCAGTTCGAGAAAAAGCTCTACGAGGAACGCGCCGACGGCGAACTCACGGTCAGCCGCCTCAAAGAACTGATGATCGAAACCCAGCGCGACGTCTTCGGCGACGCGCTCGCACAGGGGGGCGAAGACCCTTACTTCTGGGCCTCAAAACTCCACTTCTACATCACCGGCGTGACCTTCTACAACTTTCCTTATACCTTCGGCTTTCTACTTAGCCGCGGCCTATATTCAATGTTTAAACAAGAGGGGGCCGACTTTCTCCCCCGCTACGAGGAATTTCTCCGCCTCACCGGCAGCGATACCGCCGAGGGCGTAGCCCGCCGTGCCTTGGGCCGCGACCTCGAAGACACTCAGTTCTGGACCGAGGCCATCCAGACTTTGGAGGCCCCGTTGGCCGAGTTAGAGAAATTACTACCCGAGGTTCTACCTCAGCATTCGTAAGAAGTCGGCAGACTCTTCGCGCTCCAGCCACCCACAACCGCAAGGATCCCTATGTTGCGCTTACTCCTAGTCTTTTTTTGCATCGGCCTAGCCCACGCCGCCGACAATCCCCCGGCCCCCGGCTTCAACGTCGCTGGTTCCGATCCCAAGGCCATCGCCCTAGCCGACGAAGTCATGGCTGCGATGGGTGGCCGCGCCAACTGGGACGCCACGCGCTACATCACTTGGCGCTTTTTCGGTTTCCGCTTGCACGTGTGGGACAAGTGGACGGGGGACATCCGCTTTGAGCAAGACGATCTGACGGTGCTGATGAACATCCACAGCAAAGAGGGCCGCGCCTTCGTTGCTGAGAAGGAAATCAGCGACCCCGACACGCTAGCGGCCAAACTCGACCACGGCTACCGCGCCTGGATCAACGACTCGTACTGGCTGGTCATGCCCTACAAGCTCAA
>VXML01000061.1 GCA_009841115.1 Gemmatimonadota bacterium
TTCACCTTGAATGTCACCGTGCATAACCAAGGCGACGCGCAGGCCGCGGCGACGATGCTGCACTACTATCGCTCCAACAATGCGACGATTACTGCTAGTGACGCGGAAGTGGGTACCGGCGTAGTAGATTCCTTGGATGCCTTGGCCACCAGTGCACAGTCGATTGCGTTGACCGCGCCAACGGGTGTAAGTGCAGAGAGGGCAATCTACTACGGCGCGTGTGTGGCTAGCGTCAGTGGCGAGAGCAATACGGATAACAACTGCTCCTCGGCTGTGAGGATTACGGTGAGCGGGCAGGAGGCAACGGAAGAAGCGGCGGCAACGGATAGCACGGCCAGCGAGGGAGGACCAGACCTGATCGTTCAATCGCCTTCGGCCAGTGCCGTCAAGCTGATGCCGGGGCAGGAGTTCACCTTGCAGGTCACCGTGCATAACCAAGGCGACCAGCAGGCCGCGGCGACGACGCTGCACTACTATCGCTCCAACAATGCGACGATTACTTCCAGTAACACGGAAGTGGGTACGGACGAAATAGATGCACTGGACGCTTCGGCCACCAGTGCGGTGTCGATTGAGTTGACCGCGCCAACGGGTGGAGTGCCGGAGATATATTATGGCGCGTGTGTGGCCAGCGTCAGTGACGAGAGCAATACCGATAACAACTGCTCCTCGGCTGTGAAGATCACGGTGAGCGGGCAGGAGGCGACGGAAGAAGAGGATCTGATTGTTTCCTCGATCAGCCAAACCAGCCTGACGACGGGACAGGTGTTCACACTAAGGGCGAGGGTGCGAAACCAAGGGACCGAGAAATCCCAAGACCTCGTCCTGTCGTACTACCGCTCTTCAGACGCGAGGATTTCCACGCAGGATACGCAAGTGGGCACCGACGCGCTGGACAGCCTTGCCCTTTCCGGAATCAGGAACGAGTCGATCAGTCTGATAGCTCCATCCGCTCCCGGTACCTACTACTATGGGGCCTGTGTGGTCAGCGTCAGCGGACCCAACAACTGTTCCTCTGGCGTACGCGTGATTGTCGAGGGGGATAGCCCGGACTTAACCCGGCTCACCTGGCCCCCACAACACATGGCAAGCATTCAGTGGGACTGGTATCGGGACAGTTATCCCTCAAGCAACAAGCTCCAAATCAGGGAGTTGGAGATAGATTTCACCCTCCATAACGATCCCGGCGACTTCTCGGACAAACACGGCCTGTACCTGATGCTATGCAACAGCTATCTCTCGGATGTCGGTTTCTACTTTGGGCTTCAGACCGATATCCAAGACCTCAACCACGTTAAAGGGAGGCGAGGAAAGGGCCTAGTCTTCTCACGATGGGGAACACGGGACTTAGCAAATGCCAAGGTCGCGGACGCGGCAGAGGGGTGGACTCAATCGTCCGGTCACGAGGGTGACTTTATAGGAGTCAGGCGCACCTACGATTGGGGCGCGGGCGACTATCGGGTGCGCTTCGCGCCGGATGGCTCCGAGGCTGATGGCGAATGGTTCGGCGTGTGGATTACAGACAAGGCCCGTGACGAGACGACGTGGATCGGGTCGCTGAAGTTCCCATACTTGAATGGCACGGCTGTGATTAGCCCGCCATCAATATACACCACCGTGGAGATCTACGGCTCGCCCATAAGGCCCATTGACATACCCGAGTGGCATGTCAGCGTTAAGAGGCCCTCGGGCGATGGAGTTAAACCGGTGGCGTTCACGAGCTATTACTCACCCGAGGTGGCGTTCCCGGGCAAAGACTCACCCAAGATCCTGAACTCAAACGTCCGATACGACCCAACGGATGACGCGATGCACTTCCAAGCAGGCGGTTCTGCCGAACGTACAAACCCCGAACAGAAAACGACCTTCGACTGAGACGAGTTCAAGCGTGCGGTAACGATTCGGCCAGTAGGTCAAAAACGAGTAAATGCCGATAAACCCTCTTACCTTGGAAGTGCATAACCCAAAGAATTTGACGCTATGAAAGCAACAATCGGCTGGTTCGTCGGGTTAGTTTTAAGCGTCTCCGTGTCGGCGGAGCCGCTGCTTGAAGGTCGGGTACGGCTGGAGTCTGGGGAGCCCGTCGCCGATGCGCAGGTGCGAATCTTCGATTTGAGCGACCGGCGGCAGGGGGCAATTGCTCGCGCACTGACCGATGGCACGGGGCATTTCGCGCTGCCGTTAGCCTCCTTGACGGGCAGGGCGCTGCCAGAGCAGTTCGCATTGGGACCGAATTATCCCAATCCATTTAATCCCTCGACGACCATTCCCTATCAACTGGCGGCTTCGGCTCAGGTGCGGCTGGAGGTGTTCAATCTGTTGGGGCAGCACATTGCGACGCTGGTCGAGGAAGAGCGACCGGCGGGCTTTCACACGGCGACGTGGCACGCGGTGGATGGGGCGGGTCGTGCGGCAGGAGCGGGGATATACATCTACCGAATGACGGTGGGGGTGGAGAGCCAGACGGGTCGGATGGTGCTGCTTGACGGGCAAGCGGGTGTCTCGGCTGCCGGAGCTACTTCTGTTTGGTCTAGCGCGTCTGGTGTCGGCGGGTCGGATGGAGAAGGTGCGCAGGTGTATGGGCTGGTCGTTTCGGGTAGTGGGTTGGTTCCCTATGTGGATTCGGCTTTTCGGGTTGAGTCGGGTATGGCTCCGGTGGAGTTGGTGGTGTCGGAGGGACCGCATTCGGCGGGCAAGGCCACGGACGACGACTGTGCCCTTTGCGACCTGTTCGGCCAGTTTGAGGGTACGGAGGGACCAGACCTGATCGTCCAGTCTCCTTCGGTCAGTGACAGCGTGCTGACGCCGAAGCAGGCATTCACCTTGCATGCCACCGTGCATAACCAAGGCAACGAGCAGGCCGCGGCGACGATGCTGCACTACTATCGCTCCAACAACGCGACGGTTAATACCAGTGATACAAAAGTGGGTACGGACTCAATAGATGTCCTGGACGCTTCGGCCACCAGTGCGGTGTCGATTAGCCTGACGGCCCCCTCTATTCCAGGTCCCTACTACTACGGGGCCTGTGTGGATAGGAAGAGCGGCGAGAGGGCCGGAAATAACTGCTCTGCTGGCATACGCGTGATCGTCGAAAATTGGGTTCCCAGCAGGGTTCCCAGCAACGGAGGCTCCGTGACCAGCATCACAGGGCTCCCTGGAAAGACGATACTGACGGCGTACCCGAACCCCGGGTACGACTTCCAGCAGTGGACCAAGGGCGGCGAAACGCTATCGACCGATACCACCCATGTCGCGGAAGCCGCCGACGTGCAGAGGATCTTGGCCCACTTCTCTGTCAACCGGGACCGAGGGAAGTGGAACGTGGGGCAGACATACTCTCACTACACATTCCCGGAGGGCGAATACGAGAGCTTAGAGTGGACGTTCATGTCTGTGGTCGATCCACCGGAGAGCCTGAGCCAAGAGGGCCTTCTTCACTACTACGCCCACCAATTCTACTTGGTCAACTCCACCAAGGAGATCGGTCTAGGGTATGCCGGATTTCAGTCTAACGGCCTCTTCCGCAAGGAACTGCAAGGAAAGGTCATCAACTACGCGATCTGGGGCGCAAATGGCGGCAAGACCGACGGGTTGCTTGAACCCAACAACCCGGAAAGCGGGGGTTATCGGATCATGTACCCGTTCGAGTGGATCGAGGGGCAGGCCTATCGGTTCGAATTGCGCGAGGGGCCAAGCGAGTTGGACGCCCGCGGGAAGTGGTGGGGACTGTGGGTTGAAGATGTGGCGACCGGATCGGTCACCTTCGTCGGAGAGCTGAGGATGCAGACTGAGATCAACGGGCGAGACGCCAAGATGTTGAGTTCGCACACGACCGTGTTCGGGGAAGACTTGCACTGGTGGCGTACCTCTAAGCGCAGGTACATCTGCAGCGACTTTCAGCCGTCGTCGCTGGTCGTTTCAGATGTAACGGCGGATGCCAACCGAGCCCAGCCTCAGGTCAGCTACGAAGTCAATAGCGGCGAAGGCTATACTTGGCCGAATGGACGCAAGACGACCAACTGCCACGTGACCATGTTCGTGAACGAACAAGGCGACGTGCAGCATAATCTGGGATTCTGGCCCGAGCCTCCACCGAATGTGGTGGATTAACAAACGAGGGCATCTTGACGCGCAAGCTCATTCTGCGGCAATAGCTCACCAGAGCGTGTACCCGCCATCGACGACCAAGTCGTGGCCGGTCGCGTACGAAGAGGCGTCCGAAGCGAGAAAGACGACGGCTCCCTGATAGTCGGTAGGGACGCCTAGACGGCCCATCGGCGTGTTGGCGAGCCAAGCGTTTTTCATGTCGTCTTCGGCGTGCGCGGTCATGGGGGTGAGCGTGTGACCGGGGCTGATGGAATTGACGCGGACGCCGCGCGCGGCCCACTCTGCAGCGCACACTCTAGTTAGCTGGTAGGCACCTGCCTTGGCCGCGTTGTAGTGGCCGTGCAGTTGGGGACGGTTGACGACATGGGACGAGATCGAGACGACGTTGATGATCGAGCCGGAGCCTCGTTGCAGCATGGCCCGGCCCTCGGCCTGACAGCAGAGAAAAACGGCCTTGAGGTCGAGGTCGAGTACCCGGTCCCAGTCGGCCTCACTGATGTCCTCGATGGGGCCGCGCAAGGCAATCCCAGCGCTATTGACGCCGATGTCCAACTGTCCCCAAGCGGCGAGAACGGTATCGACCATGTTTTCGACTTGGTCCTTGGCGGTGACATCCGCGTCAATGGCTAAGGTCTGGCGATCAAGGTTTTCAATCCGAGCACAGGTATCAGCGGCACCAGCGGAGTCAATGTCGGCAATGGCCACGTCCGCGCCCGCTTCGGCGAGGGCGACGGCGAGGGCCTTCCCAATGCCAGAGCCGCCGCCGGTGACCAGCGCCTTGCGGTCGAGGAGGGAGAATCGGTCGAGGATGCCCATTGGCGATTTAGCGATCTGTACGCGCCGCTACAGAGTTGAAGGGGTGAGCCTCATCCCCGAGTGCCTTTCAATCCCTTCGTCATTCCAAACAACACCCAAACCAGGCTGGTCAGAGATGGTCAGGAAGCCTTCCTCGTCGAGGGAAAAGGGCGCGCTGACGAGATCCTCAATATAGGGGGACGGGGTGATGTATTCTACCCAACGGGCGGTCGGCACAGCCGCCACTAGCTGCAAGTCGGCCGCCAGTCCGACCGCAGTGTTCCAGCCGTGGGGAACGAAGAGAATCGAGTGGTCGTAGGCGTACATCGCGATGCGGAACTCCTCGGTGAGGCCGCCGACCTTGGTGACGTCGGGTTGGATGTAGTCAACCGCGTGGCGCTCGATCCACGGAAGGAAGGATTGCCGGCGCGTCAGCACCTCGCAACCCGTAATCGGCAGGGGCGCGTGCTCGGTGAGTTTGATGTATCCTTCGATATCGTCGGGGCGCAGGGCTTCCTCAAACCAGGTGACATCGTAGTTGACGAGCATGCGGGCGGTTTCGATCGCCCATTTGTAGCCGTGCGGCCAGTACTGGTCGGAGCCCCCCGCATCGACCATTAGCTCGATATCCGGGCCGACGGTCTCGCGGGCAGTGCTGACGATGCTTTCGTCAAGCGTTCTCGACACGCGACCAAAGGGTCCCCAGCCCATCTTGATCGCGCGGAATCCTCGGTCCATTGCGGCCTGAAGCCTTGGCTTCAATTCGTCTGGCTCGGCCATGATGAGCGATCCATACGGCTTGATGCGATCTCGGTAGCGCCCGCCCAAAAGGCGCGAAATGGGCTGGGATGTGATCTTGCCAAAGAGGTCCCACAAGGCGATGTCAATGCCGGAAATGGCGTGGGTGACGGCACCACCCCGGCCCTGCCAGAAGGTGGCCTGATGCAATTTCTCGGCGACTCGCGCTGGCTCAATGGACTCTCCAATCAGCATGGGGCGCAGCATTGAGAGCGACCCCGACACTAAGCGGGTGGAGGTAAAGACGGACCCCAGACCGGTAGCCCCTTCGTCGGTGATGATCTCCAAGAGCGTATGCAGGTTGTCGCCGGGATCGTACCCCTGCTCCCAGCCACCGTCGGGCGTGGCTCCCACGAGAGGGATCGTGCGAATGTCTGCTATCTTCATCGCTGGACTAGCTCGATGAGAATTCCGTCGGGATCCAGAGTACAGACGACGCCCGGCGTATCCGGGGCGGCCATAGGCTCGGACAGGAATTCCACGCCTTTGGCCTGCAATGCGGCGCACTCGGCCTGCACGTCGGCGACGAAGAAGGTGAGCCAGCGCACCCCAGCGGCAAATTGGGAAGTCCGCTGCGGCGGCGGCGCGGCGATATCCATCAGCTTGATTAGCGTCTCACCCGCCTGCAGGCGCACCTGTCTGAAGCCTTGCGGTGCCAGTCCAATCCCCGTCGCTAGGTCTTCGGGGATGTCGATGTCGAGCACCATCTCAAACCCCAGTTTGTCTCGATAGAACGTCAACGACTCTTCAAAGTTGCTGCACACTATGC
>VXML01000080.1 GCA_009841115.1 Gemmatimonadota bacterium
TCCATCTCATACTCAGAAGACTCGCAGCATAACGGAGTTTTAAAACGGTCTCTTAGAGAAGAAGGTGAAATGTCTCCAATCTGATGTGCGTTCTCGACAAACGCCTCAGACGGGATAAGCCCCGCAGTCTCCTGTAAAGGAAGTCGCGGGGCTTTTTGTTACGCTTTAAAATTTACGAAGGTTCAATCTTCTATGCAACTTAACCTCTTGATTACTTCGCTTTCCCAAAAATCTTCTGCTCCTTGTTCTTTCTTGGGGGCTGGTGGTGCTAAGTATTCGGCGGCGGGCTGTTTATTGATCTACCTCCGGTTTTTGTTCTGGTTCTCCGGCGTCCATTTACTTAAAACGCGGGAGAATTATGATGGTCGAAGAAATGATACGGAGGATGGAGAATAGAGATTGATCCGACAACAAGAGACGTGGTATTACTCTTTGTTATCGGTCGATTCTTGCTCTTTTAATTGCAAAGCAGCAGAAAGCAGAAGAGACCGGTCCTCTTCAATCTTCTGTCTTGTCTGTTCAGGAAGGATTCTTCATAATAGTCCTTTCGTTTGTTGTGGGATAAAAAGGGGCGGCCCCCGCGCATGAATAGTGGGAGCCGCCCCTGTGTTGAGTGGTAGGCGTTGACCAGTTTTGGTTTTGTGTCTCTTGAATGGGGGGTTTTATGAATTGCTCTATATGTAACGGTGATGGTATTTATTACGACGATCATGTCAGTCAAGGGAGTCATGGTCAACTCAAGTGCTGTTTGTGCAAAGTCGATTGCTTCTGCGGCGGCAGGTATCCGTATCGCTATTGGGACGATGACCACAATAACAGGTGGTGTCCCTGCTGGTCTTTGCGACAACGGCTTAGGAGGGTCAATCAACTTTTCGACGATACGGGACTTGATGAGTCGTATCGCTGGAAGTTTTTTGATGATCTTTCGCCTAATTTTCCCGATGGCCAGCCACGACCGGGGGCTGAGGGAGCTATACGCATTGCTGAGAAGTATTTGATTACACCTCGGATTCCTGAGCGAGGCTTGTTTTTGTATGGGAACAACAAGGAAGGGAAAGCTCTATTAGGTGCGATAATTTTCAACACGCTTATGCTGAGATTCCAAAAGCCGGGACGTTTTATTGAGACTACTGCTTGGCTTGATGCGTTGCGTGATAGCTTTGACCCGGACAATCAGTGGTCGAAAAAGACCTGTGAGATATTTGATCCACCGTGCGAATGGCCGATTGCTATGATTGGCAATTTGGCGATGAAAAAAGAAACAGATTGGGCGAAAGAGACGCTATATCAACTTATTGATAATCGTTATGCGAATCTGCGTTTTACTATCGTGACGACAAATCTGCCGCTTGAGGCTGTTAGCAAGCTGTGTCGAGGTCGTATCTTTTTGTTGCTTAGAGAGATGTGTCAGTTCGTCGAGATGAACAAGATTTACTACTAACCGCTCTCTTGGGATTATCATAGGGAGGAGGGTTCTTGCCTTTGTCTATTCTTTCTATTTTAGGTATGAAGATATGAACGAGGCCGTTAGGCATATAGAAGCGATTTATGACGGGATTGCTCCCGAATGGCGGTCTTATTTTGTGCGCGAGTTGAGCCGATACTATCGGGAAAGAGAGTCTGAGCTTGAGTTTGAGCTTGAGTTTGAGCGAAGGGTAGAGCGACGCAAGTGTCGGAGGTACAGGTGGAAATTATTTGAGCGGCAAGCGGGGCGTTGTGCTCTATGTGGGTGCGAATTGCCGATGCTATCGACGGGTAGGCCGGATTGGGAAAAAATCCAAGTTGACCATATTATTCCTTTTTCTCGCGGAGGGAGTAATGATATTGAAAATCTGCAAGTAGTTCATTCGCTTTGCAACTATCGGAAGGGCGATAAAGCGGTAAAGGATTATCGAAGGGCTTAAGAGAGGTCAAAAATCTCTTGGCTCCTTGTTTTTTGTCTCGAATTGGACACCGCTCAGTGTAGTGGTATTAAGTATATAATTCCCACTCTTTCCAGGATTTTGCTCATGTTTCGCGCCTTTCTCCTGCTGTTTATGCTGATGCTTTACGCCAACCAGCCAGTCGCCGCCCTTGAGCGCAGTACCCCCGAGGCTCAGGGTATCTCCAGTCAGGCCATTCTCGGCTTCGTCGATGCGGCCGAGGATTCAATCGATGCCCTGCACAGCTTCATGCTGCTGCGCGGAGGGAAAGTGGTGGCCGAGGGCTGGTGGTACCCCTACAACCCCGCTAGTCCCCATCGCCTCTACTCTCTGAGCAAGAGCTTCACCTCCACAGCGGTGGGGCTGGCGGTCGAGGAAGGGCTGATGAGCCTCGACGAGCTGGTCCTCGACCACTTTCCCGAGGAAGCCCCTGCCGAGCCGGACGAAAACCTTGCGACGATGCGCGTGCGGGATCTGCTGCGCATGAACACCGGTCATCTGAAGGAGCAGGCCGACGCCTTCTGGTCAACCGAGAGGGACACTTGGGCTGAGTCCTTTCTCGCCGTGCCGGTGGGCCTCAAGCCCGGGACCCACTTCGTCTATAACACGGGAGCCACCTACATGGCCGGCTTGATGGTTCAGCGGCTGACGGGCGGGACCCTGATTGACTACCTGACACCGCGGCTCTTCGCGCCCCTGGGGATCGAGGGTGCCATCTGGCAGAGCAATGGCGAGGGCTATAACGTTGGCGGCTGGGGACTGAAAATTCGCACCGAGGATATCGCCCGCTTCGGCCAGTTGCTGCTACAGCGGGGGATGTGGGATGGCCAGCGGCTGCTCCCGGAGTGGTGGGTGGCGGAGGCCACCGCCCTGCAGACCGCGAATGGCAGCGACCCCGACAGCGACTGGGACCAGGGTTACGGCTACCAGTTCTGGCGCTGTCGGCACAATGCCTACCGGGGCGACGGTGCCTTCGGCCAGTACTGCATCGTCATGCCCGACCAAGACGCAGTGGTGGCCATCACCGCTGGCGTGAGCGACATGCAGCAGGTGCTCGATCTGGTCTGGGATCACCTGCTGCCGGTGATGGAGAATGAAGCTCTGCCACCGGTCGATAACGGCCCGCTGGCCGAGCGGCTGAGGGGCCTGTCCCTTGCGCCGCAAGAAGGGCTGTCCACCTCTGCGCTGGCCGACAAACATTCGGGGCGGAGGTTTGTGTTTGCGCCCAACGAGCGCAACCTACGGGCGGTCACCTTTGCTTTCGGCGGGGAGGAAACGCTGGTGACTGTCGAGGACGCGTCTGGCGTCGAGCATCCGATCCGCATCGGCCACGGGGCCTGGGTGGAGGGTAGCACCTCATTCACCAGCGACCATTCTCAACCGATCGCCGCCAGTGGCGCATGGAGCGCGGACGACACCTACAACGCAAGGCTCTGCTTCTACGAGACGCCCTTCCGCCCTCTGCTGACTTTCCGCTTCGCCGAAGACCGGCTGCTTTTCAACATGGAGTACAACGTCAGCTTTGGGGAGACGAAGTGGGAAGAGCTGACCGCCACGGCGCAGATGGGCGAGGGAGTTGAGCGCTGAACCATGAGACGGGGAGACGGGCCTCCGCCTCGCCGGGAAAGGACTTCACCGTGAAATTTGGCATTATTGGCTGCGGCTCCATAGCCGAAAATTCGTTCGGGCCGAGCCTGATAACTTCGGAACAAACCGACCTCGTCGCCGTCTGCCGTCGCGACCTTGAGGCCGCTAGGGCATTCGCGGCGCGATTTGGTGGTCCGCGTGCGTATAGCTCGGCGGCGGAGTTGGTGCGCGACGATCAGGTGGAGGCTGTCATCGTATCGACGCCGACCGATACCCATTGCGACTACACCTGTCTGGCGGCGGAGCACGGAAAGCACGTACTGTGCGAGAAGCCGATGGCGAGAAACGCGGCCGAGTGTCGCGAAATGATCACCGCGTGCCGGGCTCACGGCGTGACCTTGGGGGTCGCCTACCGTCGGCGCACCTGTCCGCAAGTGGTCGCGGCCAAGCGGTTGATCGCTGCGGGCCGCATCGGCCGGGTCGTTTTCGCACGCACCCATTACAGCGGGCGCTGGGATCCGAAAGCGGGGGATTGGCGGATCGAACCGGACATCGGCGGTGCCCTGATGGAAATGGCGTCTCATCGCATCGAAGTGCTGTTGAACTTCGCTGGTCGGCCGCAGTCGGTGAGCGCCGTGATCGACGCGGTTGACCACGACTGGCCCGTCGATGACACCGACGCCTTGATCGTGCGCTTCGAGGGTGGCGGGATCGGCATGCACTCGACGATCCTGACCTCGCCACCGCGTCGCGACTTTGCCCAGATCGACGGCGATGGCGGCAGGATACTGATCGACCCGCTGGAGTTGACGGCGGATCACCTGATTCTGGAACTGCCCGATAGAACTGAGAGGATTGAGGTGGAGCCGCTGCAGGAGAAGCTGTTCGATCTGCCGATGATCGAGGATTTCGTCGCCGCTGCGGAGCGCGGTGAAAAACCGGTCTGTGACGCGGAGAGTGGCTACTGGGTGCAGGCGGTTTCCGACGCTGCCCGCGCCTCATCGAATTCCGGTGCCGTGGTCGCCGTCGAACCGCTGGACTCTTGAGGGTCGTCGCTATCCATTGATGGCGCGGACTTTGTCGGACCAATCCCGCCAGATGTCGCCGTTGGTGTTGTCCACTACGAGTGGGTCGGGGAGGGATGCTGGCGTTTTGAGGAAACCGTAGATGGTCGCTTGGCGGATGACGTCGGTGGATGAATTCTGCCCAGCCATGTGCAAAATTTTGGTGTGCCACAAAACCACGGTGCCAGCGGGGCCGTGGCAATCGAAGGGCTGGGTATCGGCCTTGATGCGCTGGATGACGGGGTCGTTGTAGCCGCCGGCCTTGCGTTCTGCCAAGTGTTTGTCCGTGTGCTTTTCGCCTTCAAGGAAGGCATCCCACTGATCGCGCCAGATGCGGCTGTGGCTGCCCGGCCACACTGTGAAGCCGCCGGAGTTGGGCGGCAGGTCGTCGATGTAAGCCGCTATTTGCAATCGCCAGCGGCCGTAGCAGGCACCGTCGGAATGGGCACCTCGATATTCCGGTCCGGGAGACGGGCTGTTGGGTAGGGTGCAATACAAGCCGCGCGTCCCTTGGCCGTTGAGCCACACTGGGCCGGTCTTGGGCAGGCGCAGTGCTTCCTCGGTGGTGAAGGACCCCTTCTCTGGCCACTTCTCGATCTTTTTGCCCAAGTGGGAGGCGAGTCCTCCTACCGCGTCGTCGCACATGAAGCACGGGCCCGTCGTGATGCCAGCGTCATCCTCTCCAGCAGGCCACACTACCGTGCCCTCGCCAAGTAATTGCTCGGCGACTTGCCACAAGGCTCGGGGGGCTAAGTCGAGCATGAATTGTTCAGCGCCGTTGCGGACGTAGAAGCGGTGGCCGCTGCCGGCGAAATAGGGGTCGCCGCCGATTTCGGGCCGCTGCGCGTTTAGCTCGGCGCTCTCTTCTTCGGTGAGCGGGTCCCAAGTGGAGGGATTGTCGCGCTTCATGCGGGGCAGGTGGGTTGCGATTGCGTCCCACATTGCGTCTCTGGCACGGCGGCAGAGTTCGGGATTGAGCACGGCGGGGAGCACGAGGAAGCCGTCGCGCTTGAACTGGGCTATCTGGCTCGCGGTCAGGAGCGGGACTTGCTTTACGTTTGGGGTGGTTGGCGTTGGTTGCATATCAGGCTCACAATGTTCAGATGTGAAAATAAGGATAGCTCTTATTAGCGTTAATGCTGGAATGCGCTAATAACACAACTCGACTGTGAAGCCGCAAGCAATTATATCCGCTTCGAATTGTCCGCACCCTCAATCGCCACCAGCGTCGGCTTATGGTAATTCGGTCCCCTCGCCGAGAATGGCAAGATATTGATCGTAGCCGAAAAGCCGGTTCCGCTTCTTGCCCGTCAATTCGCGCACCACTCCGGTCTGTTCGAGTACCTGTATCCCGGCGGTAACTGCGGGGAACGAGAGTTCCGTGCGCTTGGCAAGTTCTTGGAGCGATGCAATCGGGTGCTCCTGCAAAGCCCGATGGACGCGCAGCGCCGATCCTGCTGCACGCCCCATCTGTTGTATCTTTGCTTGGTCTTCCTGAAACAGGGAGAGCAACCGCTGTGCAGTCGAGACAGCTCCTTCCGCGGTCTGTGTCACGCCGTCGAGAAAGAACGCAAGCCACGTCTCCCAGTCACCGTTTTTCCGCACATCATTGAGGAGTTCGTAATAGCTCTCTCGGTGTTGTTTGAAGTAGAGGCTCAAATACAGCAGCGGCTCGCGCAGCACACCGTCGTGACATAGCAGGAACGTGATCAGCAGGCGGCCGACCCGTCCGTTGCCGTCGAGAAAGGGATGGATAGTCTCGAATTGGACATGGGCGAGTCCCGCCCGCAGGAGCGCGGGTAATCCGTAGGCCCCTGTATGAAGAAATCGCTCCAAATCCGACATGCACTCTGCAACGGCGTGTGCCGGCGCGGGCACAAAGCGTGCCGTTCCGGGCCGACTGCCGCCAATCCAGTTTTGTGAGCGCCGGAATTCACCTGGGGTTTTGTCGCTGCCACGGCCCCGTGCGAGCAACTCGGCATGGATCTCGCGGATGAGTCGATTGCAGAGCGGGAACCCCTCGCGTATCCGGCGCAATCCATGTTCCAGTGCCGCCACGTAATTCGAGACCTCGACGACATCATCGAGGGGGGTACCTGGCATCTCCTCTAGTTCGAACAATAGAAGATCTGACAGAGAAGACTGAGTGCCCTCAATCTGGGAGGATAGAACGGCCTCCTTGCGGACATAGGTGTAAAGGAAAAGGTGCGTATCGGGCAGTAACACGGAGAGACTGTCCAACCGGCCTAGCGCCAGTAATGCCTTTTCCAGTGGCCCTTGCAGAGCTACCAGATCCAGTACAGGCGTGGGCGGAAGCGGCGCAGGTACGAAAGCCCGCACTGTCTCATCGCCAACGATCGTGGTCTCGTATCGGCCAGTTTCGCCGCGTTTCACGGAGAGATTTCCTTATTAAGCATAACGTAATAAGCCGTATTGTTATTAGTATTTAACGCTAAAGTATTAATAAGACCTGTCGAATACAAGGAATGAGCGTCAGTAATGGTGCAGGATATCTATGTTCCCTTAGCTGAGGCTCAAACGCCACCAGCGTCGGTGAGCAGGCCGATGACAGCCGCGAGCCGATCCTTGTCTTTGACCTTTGAACGCAACGCGGTTGCCAGCGGCGTCGCGCCCTTGTTGTCTTTGGCGTTCACTTCGGCCCCTCGGTCGAGCAGTAAGGCAACGATTTGATCGAATCCCGCTTTGGCGGCGCAGTGTAATGCCGTCTGGCCCTTGTAGTTCCTGACGTTGACATCGGCCCCGGCGTCGAGCAGGGCGCGCACGCGCTGGACACTGCCGCCGCGGTCGCCACGCGATTGGAAGACAAGGGCCGGCCAGCCGCCCTCGGCGTGGTCTACGTCTACTGCGACGCCGCGAGCGGTCAACAATTCGATGATTTCGGCATTGACGATGCCGGAACGAGGGGCCTCGGCGTGGGTCGGATCGGCCCCGGCGTCGAGCAGGGCCTTGAGGATATCGGCGCGATCCCGCCATACGGCAAAGCGAATCAGCCCGCCACTGTACGGCTGCGGATCGGCACCCCGCGCCAGTAATGTCGAGACGATGGCGAGGTGCCCGGCGCTGACGGCGTAGTGCAAGACTGTCATGCGCTGGCTGGAATCATGCTGTGTTTTCTCGGCTGTTACCAACTCCGGTTCGCGGTCGAGGTAGTCGGCGACGGCATCGCTTTCGCCGAGGAAGGCAGCGGTGTAGATGTCGGTTGCTGCACCGCGTGTTAGGAGCAGGTCGGCGACTGCGTGGTGGCGCTTGTAGCGCGCGGCGCAGTAGGGGGAGATTTCGACTAGCAGCGGCGTGAAGTGACAGCCGCAGGCGTGGATGTCAGCGCCTTGATCGAGCAGGTAATCGACCATGGCGAGCCGTCCCCGATACGCGGCTTCCCACAACATGGTGCGGCCGTGCGAACCGATGCGGGTGATCCACGCTGGCTTCTGCGCCAATACGGCTTGGACCGTTTGAAGGTCGCCGCGCCCGGCGGCAGCGACCCCGATCTTGAGAAAATCACTGATTTTTCCCGGTAGAATCGACATCGTTGTCTGACCTTATGGACTGTAGTAGTTCCAGGTCATTTTACTGCGGCGGTAGTGGTCTTGCGACCACAGGCGGGGATGGTCAGAACCTGGATTCTCGGATTCGTTGAAGTAGATGTGGAGCTGGTTGCCGCGTAAGACGATCAGCTCTTCGCGCCAGTCTCCAGCCACATCGGCGACGTAGAGTCGGTCGGCCTTCTCTTTGAAGTGGTGGAGAAAGCGACCGCTGATCGGATCGAAGATGCCAATATCGCCGGAGGTATGGCGCTCTTTGGCTGCGGCGAGTTGTTTGCGGTCGCCCGTCCAATCGATTTTGTGGATGACCTCGACGCCTCTTGCGGTCCAGCCTTCGGGCGCTACATCGTCCATTTGGTAATCCGCGATCTTCTCGCCCTGGGCGTCAAAAATGAAGGGCTTCTGATGTTCGTTATAGCGGTTCCGACACCATATCTCCAGGCCCGGCCGCTCCAAGTCGAACTCGCCGACTGCTGCATTCTGGGGTTCTTGATGGCGGAAGTGAGTTTCCCAGAAGAGTTGTTCGTGGTTGTAGAGGAAAACGCGATTGCCTCCACCTTCTTCTAAGGCGACGATTTCCAAGCCCGGTACATTGGGTAGCACGTCGTAGATGAAGATTGAGTCGATGTGACCTCGCAGGGGAATTTGTAGTAGAATTTCGCCCTCGGCAGAGACGACCGTAGCGCCGATTACTTCGTCTTGCCCATTTCTGTTCAGATCCGCCAGCCGCGCGCCGTTGTGGGCGCAGGAGACGAAATCGTCGCGTTGCCATAGGGGGACAAAATGGCTGCGACGGAGATCGTCTAGCGCATAGGCTGCTAGAAAACGACCCATGCGGTAGCCCTCGGCATTGGTGGTTTGGAGGAGTATATCCCGATCTCCTGCGCCACGGAAATTGGCGACGACCAAATGCTCCCAGCGTTGGGTGCCTTTGGGGATGGGCGGCTTTGCGGTCCACTGCTCGTGCCCTGTAGTACCATCGACCACGTGGAGCGTGCCATCTTGGGTAAGGAACAGGACTTCAACCTGTTTATCGCCATTGATGTCTGCGGCCTGAACACCTGGCCCGTGATGGCCGGGTAGGCCGATGCGCTCTGAGGAGCCGCCTATCCAGAGGTCGGTTTCGAGTGTCCAGAGTTTGCGGCCATCGTGGGCATGAGCGGTGAGATAATTGGGAACCGTGACTAGGTAATCCATGCGTCCATCGCCATTTAGATCGGCGACAATGAGGCCGCCAGCAGAATCCGTAGGACCGGGAATGTCCAATTGGATGACGAATGGATTTACGGGGTATGCAGGCCAAGGCGACCGCATGTTTCCGGTGGTGGAACAACCAGCTAGGATTAACAGCGTCAGGAGAAGTTGCAACGCTTAGATCCCGTTCGAGTGGGCGCAGGCCACGGCGACAATAGCACCGGGCGCGTGCCAAAACGCAGACCAACTCTCGCCTCTATCCTCGCTGCGGTAGAGCTGATCCTCGACAGCGGCCCAAGCAATCCCCTCGGCGTCAAAGGCGATGTGGAAGGTGTCGATATTGCCCTTGGCCTCGGGGAAGCCGGCAAGCGCTTGGGTCCAGGTGCGGCCCGCGTCGTGCGAAAAGTAGAGCTTGCCCTGCACGTCTCTGCCGTGACCAGGCCCTTTGCTGACGCTGGCTAACAGGCAGTCGGGATCGCGCGGGTGGACGGCTACGGCGCGGCCATAGCGGCTTGCCAATCCTTCCTTCCGATGATCCCAAGAGTGGCCGTAGTCATCGCTGACAAAGACCGCGTCTGCGGTGTTGGCGTACAGGCGTCCCTCCATAGGGGCGGTGGCCACCTGATGCACATCGGCGTGCAAGTCCGGTGTTACCGGCTCCCAAGTAGCGCCGCGGTCGGGCGAGCGCATGATGCTGCCGACGTGGATATCGGCAAAGACCCAGTCGCCACTGTGCGCCAGGCTGCGCACGGCCGGTGGACCGCCCCAAGGCGTGTACCAGCTCTGGCGGCATTCCAAAGCGTCAAAGGATTCTATCCGGCGCGCTGGCTCGTCGCCGTCGAGGCAGTACACGTGGGGCGGCTCGGTGCCCAGCAGCACTTGCAGCGGCTCTTCGGACAGCAGAGCGATGCTCTCCACTGGATCGCCGATGCCGGTGGCCTGCGGTTGAGCTTGGCCATTGGCCAAGACGACTACTTGGCCGTCGGTTAGGCCAATGGCGGAACAGCGGACGCCCTCGTCTAGGCAGCGGATGCCGTCAATGGCCAAGCGTTGCGTGGGCGTGCCATTCTCCAAAGTGAAGAGCTGATTGTTGGTGGCTATGAGCATGATCGTCCTCCTGACGTTGGTTTTACAAAAGCCAAATTTGCACAAATGGGGCCAATGATTTGACGCACCTTCTCAGCGCTTGAAGTCGTACTCCATTAGTTCGGCAGTGCCCTGCCAGACGATACCATTGTGCCCCAGCCGACGTGCTTCGCTGACGATGCGGTCGATTGCTTCTGGTGGCCAACCCTCTCCGTGGATAATCGGATAGGAAGGCATGTCTGCCGGTAGGTACAGTTTTGCCTTCACCAAATCCCGCAAAACCAAGTCGGCCGTGGGGATTCGATAGGCCAGCGTCGCTGGCTCGTCAGCGCCGTATGCGGCAATGGTCTCCGGCAACCCCATGCCGTCGTACCCCGTAAAGCGATAGACGAGTTGCAGGGCATCCTGTTCCTGCAGGTTGGGAATTTCCTCCTGCAGAAAGCGGGCCCACTCGATGAACGTATTGCAGACAAAGGCGGAGATGTGGGACACCAGCGGGCTAGCAAAATCGGCCATCTCACCCCAGCGCCGGTAATCGTGGCCCGCGGTCAGGGCCATGGAGGCCGGGTAGGTGTCGGTGCCAAAGGCTTTGTTGGGGGCCGCCGCGTGCACCGCCGCCCGAAAGCGCGCCAGATTGCGGACGATCAGGTCACAGCGGAAGCGGACCCAGTCGAGTACCCCCGATCCCAGACCGAGCGCGTGGATCACATCGAAGAAACCAATCCCGAGACGGACTACCTCGCCGAGGCGAACGCCGTCGAGCTGACGCAGGCCCTCCCGGGCGCGCTGTAAATCCTCGACCATTGCTCCCATGTCGTAACCGAGCTCTTGGGCGGCGGCGGTGCAAGAAGAACAGGTGCAGCCAAAAAGCCCTAGGGGAAAACTGCCCATCGGATAGCGGAAGTGGGTGATGTCGAGCGCGTCGAGATCGTACTGAGTCACCCAGTACACGCACACTGCCTCGATCCAGTCTTGCACATCCTGCCGCGATGGACAGAACATGAGACGGCGGATCGTCCAAGCTCCTCCGTACGTCCACACATTCAGGCCGGCCTCTTTTAGCTGTCCCACGGCCCTTCTGAATGCTTCGTCGTCGCCCCGGGCCGCAACGCCGGGACCGCACAGGGCTTGGGCCTGCTGGTATTCCCTCGGATCTACGGGCCGACCATCGAAGTGCCGTATGACGAGCTTGCTCAGTTCCGCTTCTGTCGGCGTGCGTCCTCCATAGGGACTGAGGGCGAGCACCTCTTCTGATAGCTGGCCTGTAAAGGAGAGAACCACTGTATTCAGACCGATCTCATCGCGCAGGCGCTCGACGTAATCGGGGTATTTGAGGACCTCATCCGTGGTGAGATAAATTCCCGTGAGCCAATTATTGGTCATTGGTTTCCTTCCTATCGAATCACAAAAGCCAAACCCGCCGACTCATGGCATGGCGCGCATGGTGCCGGCGGGTTTTTGTGGCAGCCTGTTAAGCCGTATGAAACTAAGCTATTCCAACTCTGTCAAGGCCGCAGTTTTGCGAATAATGAAGCGACCGCTTATTTAAGACGACGTAAATCTCTTATGTTGCTAAGATCAGATTGTGGACGATGCACTATACTAAAAAAAACCTGGAGGAAAAATGGTTCTCAGTGACCGCGTGATCAAGACGCTACTGGCAGAGGGCAAAATCGTCGTCGAGCCGTTGGGGGAGGGGTGCATTCAGCCGGCCAGCGTTGATGTTCATCTCGACAAGCGCATTCTCGTGTTCCGCAACTCGCGCCGCCCATTTATCGACGTGCGCGAGGACTTGAGAGACTTAACCGAGATGGAGGAGATTGGAGAGCAGCCGTTTATGCTGCATCCGGGCGAGTTCGTGCTGGGCAGTACTCTTGAGACGATAGAGTTACCGGACGACTTGGTGGCGCGGCTTGAGGGCAAGAGTTCGCTGGGGCGCATCGGGCTGCTGATTCACTCTACTGCGGGGTATGTGGATCCCGGCTGGAAGGGCCATCTGACGCTGGAACTGAGCAATGTGGCGAATCTGCCCATCACTCTGTATCAGGGCATGAAGATAGGGCAGCTCTCGTTCCTGCAGCTAGCGACGCCAGCGGACAGTCCCTACGGTTCGCCGGGGCTGGGCAGCAAGTACCAGGGGCAGACCGTGCCCACGGCTAGCCGCGCGTACCGGGATTTTGAGGACGGCAAGGGTTAGCAACTGCAGGCGCGTCTTTTGGAAGTAACAATCTATCCGAGGAGCCAACTATGGTACAAATAGCACCACTAGATCGCTCTCATCTTCCTCAGGTCTTGGCGCTCGTCAACAGTCATCTTAGCACCGTGATACCTGGGTGGGGCTTGACTGCTGAGTACTTTTGGGAGCGCCTGCAGAGCGAGCCGCAAGAGTACATCACTGATCCTTGGGTTGTCGAAAGAAGATCCATTGTTGGCATAGTCAGGGATCGCGTTTGCGCGGCGGCGCATCTCCTCCGATACGGCGACGACACGCGCTGGAAGGGAGTTGGAGACATTGCTTGGATCTTGTTCTGGCCCAAAGAGCGCGAAGCTGGCGAAGCAGTTATGACGGAGTGCCGGCACCAGATGAACGATTGGCAGGTGGTGGACGAGCAGATTTCGGGCCCCTTGCCGGTTCCTGCTTGCGTAGGAATACCGGATGTCTGGCCGCACATAAGCGGTCTGATAGAACAATTTGGCTATTCCGCGAATGAGGACATTGACGAATCCGTCTATGGTGGCACGCTGAAGAAAATAGCTGCTCCTGGTGAGCCGCCAGTAAAAGGCGTAACGATCCAACGCGATGTGGGAGATTTCGGCACGCGACTTGTCGCGCGGTTAGATGGAAACGACATCGCACACTGCGAATGTATTTCAGATCTCACGCAAGGCGGCCAATTGCCTGCATTGGCAGGATGGGCTGAGCTTTCGGAGGTCGAAACGAGTGAAACGATGCGGAATCAGGGAGTCGGTTCGTGGGTCGTTGGTCACGCCGTTGAATGGCTACGGCTAGCTAGGTGCGATCGGATCGTGCTGTCTGTTGATCGAGATGATGAAAAAGCGGGCGCAGGAAGGTTTTACCAGCGGTTTGGCTGGCTGCCGCTGGTGCGACAAAAGCACTGGCGAGGACAGAAAGAAAAATGACGGTGCACTCGACGGGTGGGTGTCGCTAAATCCGAGTTATCGCAGCCTTGCTTTGCGATAATAAGAGTTGGTATATGGAGCCGTTGTCGCGTCTAGAGGCGCGGTGAATCTTGAGCTAGTTTTTGGGCCACCAAGGCGTTCATGCTAATACCGGCTCGCCCGGCCTCCATTGCCAGCCGTCGATGCAGGCGTTTATCAATCCGCACGTTGAATTGACCGCTGTATTCTTTTCGGGCAGGGGCGACCGGCACCGGCTCGTTGTGTGCCCGATAGCTTTCCTTGGCCGCTTCCCAAGCTATGGTCAACTCTGCCAACGCTGCGGCTGGTGTATCGGCAAAGGCCGAAATGCCGGGCATTTCTACCAAGTGCGCCAGCCAATCGCCGTCTTCATCCTGAAAGAGATTGACCGAGAAGCCGTCGAAGTTATCCGCCATCGCTTTGTTCCTCTTTTGCTGGCTGACCATGTGTGTAACTATATACGGTTACAGATAACAGCACAAGGGAGATATTCGACGGCCTGTACTGGATCGCGTCCCGCCAGCATTTTGACGGTGCTATAAGGCACAGTATCTTCCTTGCAAAGCTACGCTATTTCTCAATCATCCCCTAACCGGAGCCTCGCCATGACCGCGCCCATCGCCTTGGGATCCCGCCGCGAATTATTCGTCGATCACTTTCTCATTGAACACCTCAATGGGGCCGCTCTGCACCTGCATCCGCCCAGCCGCCGCGAAGTGGTCTATCAAGTCTCTCAGCCTTGGGACAATGCCTGCACGGGCTGCTACAATCTCACCCAGGACGGGGATCGAATCCTGCTGTACTACCGAGGCTTCTATCCGATTGGCGCGGACTACGCCGACGGCGCGGCCAGCCAGACCACCAACTTGGCGGTCAGCACCGATGGCATCCACTTTACGCAGCCGGAACTGGGCTTGGTCGAATTCAACGGCACGCGCAAAAACAACGTCCTAATCCAAGGCTACGAGAGCCACAATTTCTGCGTCTTCCTCGATGCCAATCCCGCGGCCGATCCGAGCCAGCGATTCAAAGCGGTGGGCGGCACGGGCCAGTCCAACTTGCACGGCTTTGCCTCGTCCGACGGCCTCCACTGGACTCCGGTCAAAGAAGGCCCCTTGGACGTCACCGGGGCCTTTGACTCGGTCAACGTCGCCCTGTGGGACGCCCACATTGGGCGCTATCGCCTCTTCAGTCGCTACTTCGACACCACCGGCGCTCGGGTGCGGGCCATCCAGAGTTGCACCTCCGAAGACTTCATCCACTGGACGTCGCCACAGCCTCACCAGTACGCCGACGACGTGCCGTTGGAGCACTTCTACACCAACGCCACTACGCCTTGTCCCGGTGCTGAGCACATCCTGCTGTCGTTTCCCATGCGCTTTTTGCCCGAGCGCCAACTCGACATCGCGGCGATGGATTACCCTGGGTCGGGTCTGTCCGATGCGGTGTTTATGAGTAGCCGCGACGGCGTCCACTGGGACCGCCCCTTTATGGAAGCGTGGGTGCGCCCCGGCACGGATCAGCGCAACTGGTCCCATCGCAGTTGCACGCCTGCTCCTGGCTTGGTGCAAACTGCTGACGACGAATGGTCTATGTACCTTTCGGAAAATTACGGCTGGTCAACGAATCGCTTGCGCCGCGTGGTGGTGCGGCCGCACGGTTTTGCCTCGGTGCGGGCCGGGTATAGAGGCGGTGAATTGCTCACCCGTCCCTTGCTGTTAGAAGAGGCTGCCTTGCGTCTCAACTACGCGACCTCAGCGGCGGGGTCGCTGCGGATGGAACTCCAGGACGAGTCAGGTCAGCCGCTGCCCGGGTACGCTTTGGAGGAAATGGAGCCGATCTACGGCGACCAACTCGACGCGCCAGTGGCTTGGAAAGCAGGCGGTGACTTGTCTGGGCTCAAGGGCCGTCCGGTGCGTCTGCGGGTGGTGTTACAGGACGCTGATTTATTTGCTGTGCGGGCCGCGTGAAAGTTACGAGTTATTACCTCTCATTCTTACGTGGTTGATATAACCTTTGCCGCTTTCTTCAATATCCCGGATTAGGGAGAGCGGATTAACGGATTTTTTTAACCAAACATCAAACAGCACGACGACCGTTCCATCCTCATTATTGATCACATCTGCTACCTGCCAGCGCTTGGTATTGGAATTTAGGATCAGGTCCGTTGCTTTTTGAACCTCCTCGACGTTCGTTGCGTGTACTTCGATCTGAGCGTCACGGGGTTTTTGGGTAGCAACAGCCGTGTCGCCCGCTTCAGAGACTTGGGCCGATTTGTCGGGATAAACAATGGTCCAGCCGGATATTACGGCTGGTCGCGCGCCAAAATTGCTTTTCCACACGCCCAGCGCTATGGCGACGAAAACCAACGATGCGAGGTACGCGACGGTAGTAAGCTGGGTGCCGGCCGCTAGGCCTATGCCGATGGCCATAAACATGTACACGGCATCCATCGGCTCTTCGAGTGAGGTGCGAAAGCGCACGGCAGCCACGATGCCCGCCAAGCTGAAGGCGAGGGCAAGACTACCTTTAACTAAAAAAACGACCAGCGTTATGGAGGTGGGTATCACGAGCAGCGTGTGAGCAAAGGATTGACTGTATTTCTTGCGCGGCCGCGTCCAGCGATATACCCAAGTAACGGGGAGCGTAACCCCGAAGGCCAGCACCAAAGCGACCATAACTGGAATGGTATGTGCAGGATCGATAAGCCGGGCTACTCCTTCTTCGATATTGCCGAGCGGAAATGGAATGGTGTCGGCCCCGAACTCCAAGGATTTTGCTACGAAGATGCGTTTGCGCTCTTGGGCGACGTAGTAGAGGATCTGGGGGAAGAGATAAAAAATCCCGCTGAGGGCTAAAAGCCATGCAGCGTAGTAAACGAGCAGACGTATGATCATGTTGTTGAGCATTATGTATCCCTCCTTAATTAGCTAGAACACCAAACCAGCGCGCAGATATACTCCCGTTAAGTCATCGCCGGTTACGACTGCCACGCTCAAGGTCTGCAGCCGTCGGAGAAAAGACAGCCACAAGCCACCTCCCACGCCAGTGTGCCACGTATCCGCATCGTCCGGATCTTTGGCAAAAATTACCCGGCCGGCATCGGCCGCACCAAACAGGCCCAACTCTCCCGGTAGCAAGAGTTTGATTCTGGCTAGCACCAGCCGCAGTTCGGAATTGCCGTACAGTGCGGTATCTCCCGCGAACCGGTTTTTCCGAAAACCACGTAAATTGCCAGCGGACGCGCCACTACCCGTTAAGCCGGGTCCGCCTAGGAAGGCGCTCTCGTGAAAGGGGAAGGTTCCCCACACTTTCTTGCCGCCCATTCGCAAGGCAAGGGTTGGGTTGGTTGGAATGCTAGCTGTCATGTAAGTACGTGCTTCTCCATCTAGGCTGCCAAAGGCCGACTTCACACTCCAAACGCCCGGATAGATGGCTCCGGCGACTCTGACCAAAAATCCCCGAGTGGCATAGGCTGGGTTGTTGCGCGTGTCGTACAGGATTTCGCCTTGTGCTCCTACTTGGCCGAAGGAATCTGTGCCGTACACCAGGTGATTTAGGGAACCGATAAATTTGTCTTTATTGGAACTTAGCGGCGTGTTTGAATACTTGATGATCGGCCCCAAGCCAATGGTTAATTTCGAGCGCAGCGATTCCACGTCTCCTGTATGCTCTGCTGTGCGAAATTCGAGGGATGGGGCGAAAGCGAAATAATTTTGCTCCACTTGATAAAAAGAAGACGGACGCGGGATCTTTGTTGCGTTGCCGAATCCGTTGAATCGGATCACTTGGAGGCCGGAGTATTTGAGGCGGATTCTCGCGTCGAGATTGAACAATAGTTGGCGGAAGGTTCCGGTGTAGGAGACAGAGGATTTGAGGCGATTGATCGCTAGCCCGGCGTTGAAGGAATGACGCGAAGAGAACGGGTTTTTTCGATAGCCAAAATACTGCCGGCTACCGAGACCTCCTACGAACACGCTCAGATCTGGATTGGCTACAAGAATCGGGAACGCGATCGTCTGCATGCCCCAGTCTAGTGCATACCGCGCGCGGAGAATCGGTGAGGGGGGACGCTTATAGGGGCGCTCGTCGATTTTTGCGCTCTTGCCTTTGGCGAACCGGTTCCTTCCGCGATAATCGTAAAACCGGGTCTTTGCGGCACTGGCTTGGGATGAGTTTGTGAACGCGTCGGCCCCGCCTCCGCCGTCGATGCGAATGGCAATTCGTCCCTTGGCCCCCGATATGTCCGCACGGTCGTCTCCCCCCCGAAGGTATATGCGGACTTCTCGGGTTTCTTGGGGATGGAACGTCCGCTGGAAATAGGGCGCTCCATCAGGTTCTTCGATGAGGCCGATGCGGACCAAGAGGTCGCCGTTCGGCAGGTGTTCGCAGTGGGTGTATTCGTCCTGATCGGTCGCTTGGATTTCGGCCTCGCGGGTGATCAACGCATAGTATTGGCGGGCGAATTGAGGCAATGCGTCCCGCCTCGCTTTGAGGGCGTTTGTAAGAGATTCTCCGACGATCTTGTAATACGGCGGGGGGAGTTGCCGCACGGCATCCTCGATGACCGGGTCTGGTAGGTCCCGGCGAAACGCCGTTACGACCGAATCCCAGGCCGTCTCATTGAGTTCGACTAGGAACTCGCGGTCCAGCTCCCAGCCCGTAGTCGATAGGCCCACCAGACTCGGATACGCGTCGTCGAACTCGACTTGCATCGGAAGTCCTCTACGCGCCACAGCCATGCCAAACCCGTCGAAATCGACAAAGGCTTGGTCGCGATCCTCTGGTATGGGCAGCCAAGTATAACAATCGCCAGCGGGGAACCGCGCCCAGCGCCACTGACCGTAGTGGCGATCCCTGTCGTTGATGAGAAAATCCATCAGCCTCGCCTTTAGATAGGCGCGGGCATCGACGCGGTTGCAGGGTGTTTTTTCCAAGCGCTTCCATAGCTTATCCGTGCCGCTGATCTTGCGGGAACCGGCAAAGCCAGGCGTATCGTCCGGTCCTTCAGAAGGATGTTCCTGTAGCATGCCGATAAGGCCGGCAAAATCTTTGCGGTACTCTCCTAGCCTTTGATCATCTGGAATAACTACGAGCGTATGCTTGGTGTGAAGGATACCGGTGGCTTCCATTAGCGGATCGACCACGAGTGCCCCGGTGGGCAGCAGCGCACTGATCATGTCCTGCAGGACGTCATCTACGACCGTATTCTTGAGTTCGTCCCATTTCCTTTTCATAGGATCTTTATCCAAGGAGCGAACCGTATAGCGGCGGCTATCTTGTCCCGTAAAGTGCAGAGAGATGGACTGTCCGGCTCCGCCGGTGCGAAGCGGCGTCAAGCCTCCGCCTACGCGGTCGAGGTCGAGGACTGTAACCTCGATGGGAGTAGCCCAGAGATCTCGGTAATCGCTGCCGTAGAGCCAGCGTTTGAATCCGCCGGCGTGGAACCGTTTCCCTGGAATCACTACGTGGGTTTTGGCACCCGGCGGAGGGATGGAGCGGTGGATTTTGTGCCCTGGAGGCGGGGATTCTTCCGAGGATCCTGCTGGAACGGAAATAGCGAGTACTAACGAGAGTACTATGGGAATCCGATTGGGCTTCAGGCTAGTCATGCTAGTGCATGATGGTAGGAGGTGAGGACTATTTGACGAGGACCATCTTGCGCACGTGGGCGACCGGCCCGGCCTGCAAGCGGTACAAATACACTCCGCTGGCGACGCGCTGGCCGCGATGATCGCGACCGTCCCAATGGGCGGCGTTGGCACTTGTCAGGTACTGGCCCGCCGCGCGGTAACCCAAGTCGATTTCTCGGATCAAGGCTCCTCGGATATCGTAGATGCTCAGACTCACATGTGCAGGGGCGTGGAGTTGATAGGGGATGTAGGTGTCTGGGTTGAAGGGGTTGGGGAAATTGTCTAGCAGCGTTGTTTGCGTCGGTAGTGGCGATGAAAGCTCAATCGCCGTCGGTGTCGAGGGGATAATGTACGGCGACATATCCCACAATAGGATCGTGCCGTCCTCACTGGCGCTGGCGAGTATTTTTCCATCGGGCGCAAATGCCACCGACGAGACTTCATTCGTATGTCCTTGCAGGGTGTTTTTTAGAGTTGCGCTATCGACATCCCACAGCCGAACTGTATGATCGAAACCGGCGCTGGCGAGCGTTTTCCCATCGGGTGCAAACGCCACCGACGAGACTTCATTCGTATGTCCTTGCAGGGTGTTTTTGGGAGTTTCGCCATCGACATCCCACAGCCGAATCGTCTGGTCATAACTGGCGCTGGCGAGCGTTTTCCCATCGGGGGCAAATGCCACCGACGAGATTCTATTCGTATGTCCTTGCAGGGCGTTTTTGGGGGTTTCGCTGTCGATGTCCCACAACCTAATTGTCCGGTCGAAACCGGCGCTGGCGAGTATTTTTCCATCGGGCGCAAACGCCACCGACGAATAGACCCCTCGCGTATGGCCTTCCAACGTGTTCTTTAGGTTTCCGCTATCGACGTCCCACAACCGCACCGTGCGGTCGACACTGGCACTGGCGATGGTTTTTCCATCGGGTGTAAACGCCACTGAAGTGACTTCATGTATATGCCCTTGCAGAATATTTTTCAGATTTCCGCTTTCGACATCCCATAACCAGACATCGTTGGTAAAGGAGGAATTAATCGGCGCTCCCCCGGCCGCGGCGATGGTTTTTCCATCGGGTGTAAACGCTACCAAAGAGCTCCAAGTCGTAACCCTATAATCGTCCAACGTGTTTTTTAGGTTTCCACTTTCGACATCCCACAACCGCACAGTACCGTCCCCACTGGTGCTAGCGATGGTTTTTCCATCGGGCGCAAACGCCACCGAAGTGACTTCACGCGCATAGCCGTGCAGGGCATTTTTTAGGTTTCCGCTATCGACATCCCACAACCAAACCCCTTCCCCGATTCCATTCCCGGCCGCGGCGATGGTTTTTCCATCGGGTGCGAACGCTACCGAAGTGACCCAACCCGTACGCCCAGGTAGCGTATTTCTTAACGTACCGCTGTCCACGTCCCACAACCCAATCCTCCCTCCTCCGGCACTGGTGATAGTTTTTCCATCGGGTGCAAACGCCACCGAAGTGACCCAACTCGTATGCGGCCCTTGCAGGGTATTTTTTAGGGTCCCGCTGTTTACGTCCCACACCCTCACCGTCTGGTCGCGAGCGGCGCTGGCGAGCGTTTTTCCATCGGGCGCAAACGCCACCGAAGTGATCCAATCCGTATGCCCTTTGAAGGCGGCCTTTGCCTGGCCTGTGTCCACATCCCACAACCGAACCGCGTGTGTCCAAACAATGTCAGCCGTTGTCGAACCCTGAATTTCACCACCGGCGAGCGTTTTTCCATCCGGTGAAAATGCTACCGAAGTGACCAAATAAGGCCCCCCATCCGCATGCCCTTGTAGGGTGACCTTTTCTTGGCCGGTATCCACGTCCCACACTCGCACCGTCTGGTCGAAACTGGCGCTGGCGATGGTTTTTCCATCGGGCGCAAACGCCACCGAAGTGACTTCGCGCGTATGTCCTCGCAGCGTGTTCTTTAGGGTGCCGGTATCCACGTCCCACACTCGCACCGTCTGGTCGAAACTGGTGCTGGCGATGGTCTTCCCATCCGGTGCAAACGCCACCGAAGTGACCTGATCCGTATGACCTGTGAGGAGGGCGACTTCGGTGCTGGTGTGGGCATCGTAGAGCCAGATGCCGACCTTGCTGGCCACCGCCAGCCGCGTTCCGTCGGACGAATAGGCCAGCGTTCGGTCCCCATTACCGATTGCGCCTTTACCTATGCGGGCGAGAGCACCTTTGGGCAAATTAAAGGGGTTATCGCCTTGGGCGCGGCTAGTCTGCACGCATAGGACGCAGATCAACAACAGGGCGAGATTGAACAACCATGGCTTTTTCATCGGAATTCTCCTTCTGGCTGAAGGCGAATATAATCGCTTGGGTGGCCTTAATGCCGCGTTCGGTCACATCCTACCGCTCACCGGGGCGACGTTCAGGTGTCCATCGGTACGTATATAACGTAAATATCCAATATAACATCAACAGCTAGCGACGCACTCGCCGCGATGGACTTCCTTGGAACATTTCCTCGGCGAGTATAGCGGCCCCGAGCGCGGATGTTTATCCTAATATCTATGCCCAAAATTCTCTTTCTCTGCACCGGCAATTCCTGCCGCAGCCAAATGGCCGAGGGCTTTGCCCGTGCGCTAAAATCCAATCGGTTTGAAGCCTACTCAGCGGGGATTGAGACCCACGGCCTCAATCCCAACGCCGTCCAAGTGATGGCCGAGGTCGGCATTGATATTTCGGACCAGAAATCGACGCATGTTGACCAGTTCCGCCACATCGACTTCGACTGGGTGGTCACGGTCTGCGATCACGCGGCCGAACAGTGTCCTGTTTTTCCGGGACGCGCCCGGGTGGTGCATCGGGCCTTTGACGATCCGCCGAAGCTGGCGCGGGATGCGCGCAGTGAAGAAGAAGCGCTGGGGGCGTATCGGCGAGTGCGCGACGAGATCGGTGCTTATATCGAGACTTTGCCCGAGGGCTTGGCGGGTTAGGGTACCACGGGCTGTGCGCGGTTATGTTTCTTAGCGCGGCACCGACGAAAAATTGTAGATTATTGCCGTACGCTACCATCCATCAGGAGAAGCCTTATGCAACTAAGCCCCGAACAGGTCGCCCAATTTGCGGAGGACGGCTATCTGCTGCTGCGCGGCGCGCTAACCGACGCCGACCTCGACCCGATCATCGCCGAGTACGAAGAGTACATCGGCCGCCGCGCCGAGGAGCTGTTGGCGGCCGGCCACATCTCATCTCTGTATGCGGACGAGTCTTTCGACCGCCGCCTCATCTCGATCTGCCGCGAAGACGACGCGATCTACAGAGAGCTCGACATCATGCACTTGCGCGGGCGGGCCTCGTTTGAATTTTTGCGCAACGACCGCCTGCTCGATATGGTCGAGAGCTTGGTCGGGCCGGAGATCACTTGTAGTCCGATTCAGCACACCCGCGCCAAACTGCCCGCGGGTGTGACGCCAAGCGGCAGCGACCCACACGTGGCTCCTTGGCACCAAGACGCCGGTGTTACCTGGGAGGAGGCCGACCCGCACTTCATCCTCACGGTGTGGCTGCCGCTGTGTGCGGCGACGCCGGAAAACGGCTGTTTGCAGATTTTGCCGCGGGCGCACCGGAAGGGACTGGTGCAGCACCACATCAAGCAGGGTTTGGGCACGGTGATCATCGACGAGGAAATGCCGCAGACTGAGTCGCTCACCTTGCCGATGGACAAAGGCGACGTGCTGCTAATGGACAAGCAGACCCCGCATCGCTCGACGCCCAACAACGCGGATACTGTGCGCTGGAGTATGGATTTGCGCTATCAGGAGACGGGGACGCCGACTGGTCGCCCCTTCTATCCCGACTTCGT
This sequence comes from Gemmatimonadota bacterium, assembly GCA_009841115.1. Classification (GTDB taxonomy): domain Bacteria; phylum Latescibacterota; class UBA2968; order UBA8231; family UBA8231. Next base: position 23,034 of record VXML01000080.1, read on the forward strand.
GGCCCGCAGTCGGTCTAATCCCGCGTCTGAGCTGAGGGACTACGAAGAATGGTGCCGGCAGTGGGTAGAGTCGCTAGCGGCAGTGCAAGGGCAAGGGATTAAGGCGCATCGGTGGGAGGTTGTCCAGTAGCGACGATGTGGCGGAAGGTGAGGTTGAGGCGCAGGGCGCACGGGCGTTGGGTCTTGGGGACTTGGTGCTGCCAGTGGGTTTGGGTTGGGCCGCGCATGATGAGCAGCGCGCCGTGTTCGAGGGGGATTTCGACCGAGGGATGGTCGCGTCGCTTGTGCCGCAGGAGGAAGCGCCGTGTCTCGCCTAAACTTAGCGAGGCGATTGTCGGGTTGGTGCCCAACTCTGGCTCGTCGTCGCTGTGCCAGCCCATGCTGTCGCGGCCGTCGCGGTACTGATTGAGTAGGACGCTGTTGAAGGGACAGTCGGTGGCGGCTTCGAGCCGCGTCTTGAGGTCTAGCAGCGGTTCGGTCCACGGGCGCGGTTCCAGCGCCAGCCCCGAATAGGCGTAGTGGGCCTCTGGGGATCCGTGCCACGCCGAGAGACGCGGCGCGGGATGCTGGCGGCCAAAGATGACGACGTGGTGCTGTTGCCACTCAATGCCGTCCAACAGTTGCCGCATGAATTGGTCGGCCTCGTCAGGGGCCAAAAAGTCAGGGGCGTGGTGCAGGTCGCCGTCCGGGAGGGGAATGGCCCTCATTCCACTGCGAAGCCGAGGTCGTCTAGCGCTTGGCACAGCGCGACGCGGCCCGCATCGTCGAACGGGGTGTGAGGAGGACGGGCAGGGCCTACGGGCAGCCCGCGCATGGTCAACATTTCCTTGACAGCCGCTAGCAGGTCAAAGTGGAACAAGGTGGAGATGACCTCGTTGGCGCGCGCTTGCAGGGCCATAGCTGGCAGGATGTCGCTGGCTTCAAAGTGCTGCCGCATTTCCACGAACAGTTTGGGCATGATGTTGTAGGTCGAGCCAATGGCTGCGTCGCTGCCGGCGACCATGCCGCCGAGGCAGATTTCGTCGGGGCCGGAGATGAGGTTGAGGTAGTCGCCGCCTAGTTGCACGAGGCGCTGGAAGAAGTAGAAGTTGCTGTCGGTGAACTTGAGGCCGCTGAAGTTGGGCACGGCTTCCATGGCTTCGAGGAACTGTTCGGCTGTAACGTTCTTGTCGGCGGTGTGGGCGAGCCAATACACGTAGAAGGGCAAATTGGTGGCCGCGCCAATAGATGCGTAGTGGGTGACCGCGGCTTTGAGGTCGTTGGGCTGATCTACCGGCGCGACCGAAGCCACTGCGTCCGCACCGGCGGCTGCGGCGTGCTGGGCCAATTCCACTGCATTGGCCGTGGAGGTCGCACCGACTTGGAAAATCAGCGGTACGGCACCGGCCACCGCGGCGATGGTCGCTTCGGTCATGGCTTTGCGCTCGGGTACGCTCATTGCGCTTCCCTCGCCCGTGCCGCCGCAGACGAAGAAGCCGTTTGAGCCGGCGTCGATCAGGTGCCTGACGAGCGGCTCGACGCGCGCGGGGGCCAAGGCGCTGCCGTCGTCGGTGAATGGGGTGACGAGCGCGGGCCAGATCCCGCGCGCTAGTTTGTCAGTCATAGGAGTTCTCCAAGATTATCAATTAGGAATTAGGAATTACGAATTAAGAATTCATAACTGATAATTCGTAATTCCTAATTCCTAATTAATCAAACCACTTGCCCACCGCGGATGGTAGCCACCGGCTCCCAACAGCCGCCGGGCCGCTCCTCGCCGTTGACGTCTCGCAAGGGCAGGGCTTCCTCGTTCCAGCGCAGCACGGCTAAGTCGGCGCAGGCACCTGGAGCCAAGGTGCCGACTTCGCCCTTTAGTCCCAGTACCTTGGCAGGGCGGGCCGTGGCGCGGGCGAATACCTCTGCTTCGGCCATGCCAGCGGCGATGAGTTTGGACATCGTGCGGGGCAGATCGTGTTGGGGGCGGCTGTCAACGTGGCGGTGGTACTGGTCGGTCGAAACTGTATCGACGAGGAAGCCCTCAGCAATGGTGGCCTCGGCAATGGGAAAGCTGAAGGAGTTCATGCCGTGGCCCAAGTCGAAGAGGACGCCGCGCTGGCGAGCCTGCCATACGTCGTCGGCAATGCGGTCTCCGTCCATCAGGTTTTCGGGCAGGGCGTTGAGGGAGTAGGTCACTATGTCGCCGGGACGCAACAGGGGGAGTTGTTCGCGACGGGGCCAGTCGGGTTTGAGGCGGGTGCCCACCAGCAGTGGTTTGCCGCTCAATTCTGCGGCCTCTAGTCCAGCGGCCATAATGGGGCGCGGGTCGAGGCCGTCGGCGCAGGCCCCGCCGGTGACGGTAACGGCAATGCCCCAAATGCTGCGGTCGTCTGCGGCAATGGCGTCGGCGCAGGCTTGGGCATCGGCGTCGGCCAAGTCGTTGAAGCAGCGCACGGGGTGCGTCTCGCCGCGTTTACACAGGTTGATGGCTAGGAGCACGCGGGTGCGCGAGGTCTCGATTACGGTGCGGCGGTAGTCGTCTATATTCAGAGCTCCAGCATCGCCTTGGGACATGACGGTGGTGACGCCGCGCGGCAAAAAGTGGATGTCTGGGTCGATGCCAAAGCGCGATTGGCCGCGAGCCGGGTGGGCGTGCAGATCGACTAGGCCGGGGAGGAGGAGGGCGTCGGGGAAGTCGAGCACGGTGTGGGCTGATCCCTCGACGCCGGGGCCGGAGGCGACAATGCGGTCGCCGCGAATGGCGACTGCGCCGGGGCCGTCTAGGCCGCTATCGGCGCAGAAGAGGCGCGGGGCGCGCACTAACAGGTCGTAGGGTTGTTCGCTCATAGTCGATAAAGGCGGATGGAGTTGTCGTAGAGCAGACGTCGCATTGCTAGTGGTATTCTTTATATATAGAATATCAATTTAACTGAAAGAGTTTATATACGAAAGTGTCCAAAGGAGGGGGTTATGAGCAGTACATCGCAGGGCATAACTGAGAAAAAGCCACTATTCATTGTGGGTTCCGAAAATCTAAATGACATATGTCAGTCGAAAGGCGAGAAATTGTATGAATTCTTCTTGCGACAATCCAATCCAAAGATCGTCGCATATAGGGAATGGATAGAGGAACTATTCCAAGGGCTTCCCATTGAGCGGCACAAGGACTTTTATCCCCGCCTCCGCAGCGATAATCAGAATTTTCAAGCCTCGCTCTTTGAGATGCAGATGTATCGCCTGCTAATCCTAATGGGCCTAAAGGTCAAGATAGAGCCTAGACAGGTAGAAATCAGCAAGCTGTTCGACTTTCACGTTCAGGATGATAAACAGTCTTGTATAATAGAAGCCACTGTATGCGGTATAGGGCAGGGCAAGTTCGCAGGGAATGCCAACGAGGACGACTTGGTTGCCAAGATGAGAGAGTTGTTCCCTAACCCACCTTTCGACATCCATATAAAGACTGAGGGAACCTTGAACGAGACCATAAGCAAAGACTGCATTAAAAAAAAGATCGAGGGTCTCTTGGGACGGTTTACACGGGAGCAGTTTAAAGCTAGGGCCATCGCTTGTAGTAATAACATGTATGCGACGCACTTCTTTAGGGAGGATCGCTCGCTAGAATGGACTAAGGACGGCTGGCGGCTACACGCAGAGATCGAATGGCCATATAACTTGCAAAAAGGTGAAATTTGGGGGCCTGCACGGTCTGGTGCCATGGATCCGTCTGGTCCGTTATATGAGGCGGTCAAAAGGAAGGCACGTGCTAAGTCCAAGGCAGATAATCAACACGGTGGAAGTTCGGAAGAGCCTTATATAGTAGCGGCCAACAACTGCCACAGCGAGTTCGGCCTGAGCACGTTTGAAGATAGCGATGTCAAACGTGCCTTGACGGGCAATCCCGATGCGCCTGATAACACGAGGTTTCGCCGTGACTTAGGGCGTGTTGATGCTGTGATCGTCATCTGTAATGCCTGCTTAGGACACGAAGGCCGCGTACCAATTAAGCTGTTCAGAAACGAGAATAGGGAGATACCAGATTTTCTGATACCGCTTGAGCAGCGACAAGTTTTCGGCGATCTGATAGGCTTCCCTAGCCATCTTGAGCGACTGCTTTACGACTAGTTCGCCTTTCTGTCGAGGGCACCTCTCTATGCAAGGGAAAGAAGTTTTATGACGGATGCTAAGGCCGCTTGTGGCTTATCATTGCATCCCCTCCTCGACGATCTCTATTTCTTTTTTCGTCAGCCCGTAAAGCTCATACACAAGTCTATCGATCTGCTGATCTGTCGATTCAATCTGGCGTTGGATGGTCGTCTTCGTGTGGTTCACCTTCGCAGCCGCCAATTTCTTGTATAACGACAGTATCTGATTAACTAACGTTACCATCCGGTCATGTCGGGCTTTGTCAGTAGGATTAGAAAATTTGATATTGGGTATGGGGATTGCATCAAGATGAATTTTCTTGAGTTGAGCTATGCTTTGCTTGTTTGTAACAAGTCTAGCACGATAATAAAAGGTCACAAAAGATGAATTCAAAATGCCAAGCATATACTTGAAGTTTATATTACTGCGATTATTAAATAAAAAATACAAGGACTGTTCAGGAAATGTCCCCGAATTATCAAATGTAGCCAGAATTCGGTCTCCGGTCTTTCGCAGCAGGAGCTTTGGTTTGGATCCCAATTTTGCCCTGTTAGTGGTACGACCAGTAATGTTTTGTTCTTTAAATTCAAACCAATAAGTTTTTTTGATGGTATATCTCCCAATACTATCTCCCTTTATGGTTTCAATCTGTGAGGAACTTATTCTTTTGTCGGTAATAAGTTCTGATTTTCCTCCGAATCCTGACGTGGTATCACAGAAGCTACTCAGAAGATCTGTATCTGATGAACATTCTAATTTTTTTATCAGATTCATTATATCAACACTTTCATAATATTGGAAAGAATAGGTTGGATCTTGCTCGAACTGTAGTTGTGGAATCTGCAAAGACTCTTTTCCATACTCTCCTATCTCAACAGGTGTCTTTAGAATTGGATTATTGGTACGTTGCAGAACAAACATCAAGGTATCGGCAGTAATTCTGGGAAATGGAACCTTGTAAATCAGTGAAATAACCTGCATTTGTTTTAGGATCTCTCTTCGCAATTCTAAGAATTGAGAGTTGAAACCTAATCGATCAGGGACAATGTATCCAAAATATCCACCCTCCACGATTAGACGAATTCCCTGTGCTACGAAGTACTCATACATATTAGGCATGTATGTATTGCCAGCAAACTTGTGAATTAAATACTCAATTTCGGATTTTGGATAAACTCCAACACCAAATTTTCCTGTTAAAGAAATCCACGGCGGATTCCCGATCACCGCGTTAAACCCACCATTCCTCATTATTTTAGAAAATTCAGTATCCCAGTCAAACACGTTGATCCGGTAGCGTTCTTCCTCGTCGAGCAGCGACATCTGCTGACCGTCATAGAAATCAAATCCGATCAGCGAGTTGCCACACTTGATATTGTTCCCCAAGTCAGGTAGGGCACGCTCGCGGAACATTCTGATCTGTCTTGTCAGCGTCTGCTCGTTCTCACCCTCCAGGACCTTCAAAAGCAGGGACAGCTTGGTCACCTCCACTGCTTGTGAATCAATGTCCACGCCATAAATGTTGTTTAAAAGAATGCGCTTACGTTCTGCTGTAGTTAGATGGTAATCTCCGCCGTCACCTTGATAGAGGACAGGCGAACGTCCCTTTGTCCATTTCTCCGGTTCATTATCCACATAAAATTTGTAGTGCCAGTCGAGCAAACACTGGTAGGCACCAATGAGAAAAGAGCCAGAGCCACAGGCGGGATCGAGAATTTTCAGTTTCTCAGCCTGCTTCAGAGTTTTTCCCTTTAATAACTTGCCGACAGTATTCTCGACGATATAGTTCACAATATAAGTCGGCGTGTAGTAAACGCCTCCAGCCTTCTTAACCTCTGGCTTATCCTCCACAACAGCGCGATGGCTAGGTGTAAGACGGATTACCTTGCCTAAAAACTGCTCGTAAACCTGCCCAAGAATGTCGGCGGAGAGAACAGAAAACTCATAGGGGCTATCGGGGTAGTAGAGGCTTTTGAATATGTCTTTTAACGGCTGGTCATCTATGATCAGATTAAGTGTGAAGTCATCGGGAGGCTCGGAGCGATCTTTTTCCACTTTAAAATGGAACAAGCCGGAGTTGTAGCGGTCATCGGCGCTATGGAACAGTTGGCAGAGGCGAGCATAGATCCGCGTACCATTCTGAAGTGCCATGAGTTGCCCGTAATCCTCCGCACCACGATCCTCGCAGATACGAAGAAAGACGATACGGTCAATGGTGCGCCCGACAGCAAAGTTGAGGTCGCGTTGTGTCAACTCGGGGTTGCGTAGGGCCAAATTGCGGGCGAGCATATTGCGCCACGATTCAATCTCTTTTAGGAACTCCGAATCGACTTCAGCGGTGCCCCTTTTGGCCTTATTCGATTCGACGTACTGGTCAAAGGAACCTTTTAAGATTGCCTCGCGAGAAAATATGGAGGCGATTTCATCCCAGAGATCGGCGTATTCGGAGTATTTGCAGTAAAAAGTGCGAGCTGTGGCTGCACGATCGGTCGAAACCGGCTTTATTCGACAATCGTAAATAGCGAACTCTTCAAAATCGGAGAGGATACTAAGTGGTAGCTTGGCTGACCAAGCATACCGCCGAAGCTGATAGGCCGGATGAGTATCGTCCTTGATATCGACCGAGGGTTTCTTTGCTTCGAGGAAGAATTTACGCATACCGCCGATACGAAAGCCATAGTCGGGAGCTTTGGTGTATCCACCGACTTTGATGGCGTCTTCGTGGATGACGTCTTTATAGGCTTCGGCGTAGCCCTTCTTATTGCCCACGTCCCATCCCAAAGCTTCAAAGAAGGGATCGAGAAATTCGCGCCGTAGTTGAGTTTCGTTATACGATCCAGACTTATACGTCTCCACATTGTGGTCGAAGCGTTCAATCAGTTCAACCACTTCTTGGGGTACAGTCACTTTAAGTGCTCTTCTCTTTCTAATTTGATTCGTTCTGCGAGTTGGCCCAAATCCGTCGTTTTTTTAGCAGGTTTTTCAGTACGCCACGGCGATGGTGCGGAGCGCGGTGTCATTGCCGGCATCGGCACCCAGATTGACGCGCAGGACGTATAGGCCGGGGGCGGCGCTCGCGCCATCGGCGTTGCGGCCATCCCAGGTGAAGAGGCGTTGGGAGCCTTCAGTGCTTGGGGTGAGGACTGCTATTTGGCGTCCGGCTAGGTCGAAAACTTCTACCTGTGGCTCGGTACCCTCGACTTTGAAGGCGACAAATCGCACCTCTAGTTGGTCGTTGATGCCGTCGCCGTTGGGGGTTACGGTCGTAGAGGCTAGTTGCAGGTCGCTGATGAGCTGGCCGCTGTCGGTCAGTTCGGGCAACATGACGATATTGGAGCGGCGCTCGGCCGCCTCGACCGACTGCCACAGGCCCGGTGCTTCGCTCAAGCCGAGGTCGAGGGTAAAGACGGTGGCGTTTTGCAGCAGGCGGGTAGTGAAGCTCACTTGCAGCGAGTCGCCGGAGATCACCTGCGGCAACGCGATGAGCAGCGAGTCGGCCTGCATGTCTAGGGTGGCCGGAACGACCGGTTCTGCGCCGACCATTATCGACACGCTCTGGAGGTCAACGGGTTCGGGGACAGTGAAGCGCATTAGGTCGAAGCCGCTGTCGAGTTCGTCGGTCTCGGGCCAGAGGGTGTAGGTAAAGTGCGTGTCTTGGTTGGGGCTGGCCTCGCGGGGAGCGACGCTGCCGCGCGCGCCTTGGACTAAGGCGTTTTCGTATTCGACGGAGACTGAATTGACGGTCGGGGCAATAGCTGGATCGTCGGTGGAGAGGATCATCTCCAGCAGCATGAAGCGGCGGGGGCTGTCCGACTTGAAGGACTCGCCGGAAAACTGGTACACATTGCTCCAGGCGTCCCAGTCCTCGCCGACGACCAGCGTGGTGTCGATGGGACCGCGCAACACTTTGGGCGAACTCGTCCATTTTTCTTCGGTGATTTCTTCGCCGAGCTTATTGTGGAACGTAAAGACCGGTGCCAGCGCGTTGCCCGAACGCGAGCGCAGTTGCATTCTGGTGCCCGGAGGCAAGTCGGCGTCCCAGTGCAGGGCCTTGATGACTTTGGGACGCCCATCGCCGGCTACCTCGCCGAGGTTGATAAAGGCCGACTGCAACTCGACTTGGGCTGGATAACCCGGTGAGAATAGTTGTAACTCACCCCACTTGACGATGCCCCATCCCCGGCAGCTAATTCCGCGCCAGAACAGGTAGCGGGCCTTGCGCGGCTCGAACAGATAGCGCATGTAAAGCAGGTCGTCGGCGTTGGGGGCCGGATGGGAGAAGACCTCTTCGTAATCGACGTTTTCGGGCACTTCGACGGGTGGGGCGGTGCCCGTGGCCGGGGTGCCGTCGGAAAAGAGGATGGTGTGTCCTGGCCCAGCCCCAGAGACGGTGAAACCCAATGTGCCTTCATCTGGCCGCATGGAATAGAGGAACATCTCATCGATAAAGAATGTCGCGCCTAGGTCTGCGCGGAACCACGTGCCGCCTTCGGCCCATCCCGACAGATTACCACGGCAGCCGGTGACGGTATTGTTGGTGTTGAGGTTGGCGTCGAAGAGGTTGGGGGTGGAGCCGGTGCCATCGCCTTCTCTGAAATTGCCGCGTAGGCTGGTGCCAATGGCGATGTTGTCGCCAATGCCGATGACCTCGATCTCGGCGAGGGCGGCGTTGGCGTTTTGCTCTTCGGAAATGATTTGGATGTACTGGATTAACCGGTAGTGGTTGCGTTCTGCCGGCGTTAGATTCAAATCGAGGTCAAACACTAGCGCGCTGTCGCGACCAGCGTAGCGCAACGGGATGACAATCTCTGATTCGGCGTTGGGCCGCGTGGTGCGGAAGGCTTGGCGATAGAGAAAGAGGTCATCCGTAGCCGCAATGCGCACGCCGGAGGTAGTGAAGACGCGGAATTGGCGGAACGGGCGCGCGCCCTCTTGGTCGGGGAATTTCAGGCGAATCTCGCGGGCCAGGGCAGCGCGGCCTAAGTCGATGGTGATAAACCAATCCTCAGGGGCGTCGTCCGGGCTAGGTTGCCAATAGGTCGTTGGATCGCCGTCGATGGCCAGCGGGGCGTCGGCCTCGTTGGAGCCAGCTTGCCAGAGACCTCCGGCGACGGCATCGCCCCGGGTACGGGTCTCGTGGACGAAGAGGTGCGCGTCTTCAACGAGGTTGATATCCTTGCGGAATTTGATGAGCGAGAGCTGGCCTTGTTCGCCAACCTGGACCAAGCCGAGGGGCTGTTGCCATTGGGCCCATTCCTCGGCGCTGTCAAAGGAGAGCATGTCAGCGGCGAGTGGGACGGCTAACACGAGGTAGGCGATGATTGCGCGTCGCATCGAACCCTCCTTAGTAGGCGATACCCAAGGGGCGGAGTTGGGGATCAGTGGCAAATTCCGAGCGCAGGTCTAAGGCCATCAGGTAGAGACCGGGCGGCAGCCTCTGACCTGTTTCATCGCGGCCATCCCAGCGCAAGCTCTGCGGCCCCGCGCTCTGCAAGCCGGCCTCGACGAGGGCCACGCGCCGCCCGTCGAGGCTATAGACCTCGAGGACGACGGGGACGGTTTCGGGCAGGCGGAACAGCGAATAGGCCACGCGTAGTTCGTCGTTGATACCGTCGCCGTTGGGCGTAAAAACCGAAGAGGAAAAGGTCAGGTTCTGGATGAAGGCGGTTGTTTGCCCCGTGGTGCCGAGCACGCGCAGGCTGTTGGTCGAGAGGGCCGCGCCGACATCAGCACCGACTACAGGTTGCGGCAGGATGTCGCGTTCGCTGTCTAGGACCTCGCTCTGGAAGGTGGTTGCGAATTCAAATATCTCCGTGCCAAAGACAATGCGGATCGGCGGATTGTTGGTGCGGGTGATGCGCTCGGGCAGGTGGATGAGTAGGCCCTCGGGCTCTTGGGTGATCTCAGCAGGCGCAGTTTCTGTGCGGCTCTCGCCTAGTTGCAGGCTTTTGAGTTCGGTTTGGTGTCCTGTGTGAATGCGCAACAGGTCGAAGCCGGGTGCGTCAACCGTCTCGAAATCGGCTTGGAGATCATAAACGAATTCTATGGCTTCGCCCAAGGGGACTTGGGTGATCCCGCTGGCGGGCTGTGGATCGTCTAGGGGAGCCACTTCACCGCGCACGTTGGCGGCCAACAGCGGGGCGGTTTCAAGCCACAGCGAGTCGAGGCGCACGAAATCGTCGAAGGAATTGCTTTCCATGGTGACGCGGAACTGCAAATGGGTGCCGTTGCGCAGGTTGATCAGTTGGCCCGATTCGACGAAGGGCGCCGACCAGAAAGTCCAGTTGTCTGAATCGTAGCCGATGGACGCGCGGATGCCGGGTTTGGGCTGGCGTTCGGTTAGGTCGGATGAGGAGCCGATGCGCACGAAGCGGGTGCGCAGTGCGTTTTCGTAGTGGTCGCGCGAGACTACGCGCTCTAGTCCGGTATCCATGTACTCGTGATAGACGGCCGGGTCGTCGTCTAGGCCAGTGCGCACCTCAATTCTAACCTGAGCCGCTGCGTCGGGGGTTTCCACTGGGATCCCATCGACCATGCGGAACTTTGTCGCCTGCCAGAACAGCCGCCCGAAATTCACGGGTTCGCCGAGGTCGGTTATCTTGGTCTTGTAGATGCTCCGCTGCGGTATTCCTTGGGCAAAGAGTTGGAACTCGCTGATTGTGCCGATGAGGGAGAAGGTGATTTTGCTGATCTTGGCTTGGGCGTCCTCGTCTAGTATCGAGATAATCCGGCGGTAGCGAAAGAAGCGCAGATACTGGCGGTTGAAGTCGAAGCGGATCTGCGGGGTAAAATTGTTGTCAACATCGGCGATGAGGGTGGAGAGTGGGTTGACATTGCCTTCGAGCACCGGGGGTTCGGGCGCGACTGAGGCGGTCACCTGAAAGGCGGGGACGAAGTCCGTTTCCAGAGGGGTCCCATCGACACGAAAGCCCTCACTGGGCGAGATAAAGCCAAAGGCCACCGCTGGTACCGCCACGGCCAAATCCATGGTGAAGCTTTCTTTTTCGACGAGGTCGGCCATTGGGGGATTATAGGTGAGAGGGTCGCCGTCGATGAGCCAGGAGCCGTTTTCCGATGGATCGGGCACGCCGTTGTTCCACTTCCACATCCTCGGCGTTTCGCCGTCTAGGTAGTCGAAGATGCGGTCGCTGGGATCGCGCCAAAAGGCCCAATTGTCGATGTGGGAAAAAACCGTCTCGTCCAATGTGAAGTACGTGGGCTGGATGGCACCGGGGGCCGTTGCGAAATCGACGAAGAGGCGGGTGGTGTCGTTCTCGCTCCAAGACAGGCCGCTGCCGCCTAGTTGCCAGTGGGAAATCTGGGCGGTAGCACTTTGCGCTAAAATTAGGGTAAACAGGACGATTGTGGTTCGACGCATGATGACCCTCCTTTTTGCGGGAAGCATGGGTAATATAATGCGCCGGAATCAATTATCCTATTTAAACAATATCAGTACGCCACGGCGATGGTGCGCAGCGCCGTATCGTTGCCAGCGTCAGCCGCTAGGTCGATGCGGCAGAGATAGGTGCCGGGTGGTACGAAGTCTCCTTGGGTTGCGCGTCGCATCGAACCCTCCTTAGTAGGCAATGCCCAAGGGGCGGAGTTGGGGATCAGCGGCAAATTCCGAGCGCAGGTCTAAGGCCACTAGGTAGAGACCGGGCGGCAGCCTCTGACCTGTTTCATCGCGGCCATCCCAGCGCAAGCTCTGCGGCCCCGCGCTTTGCAAGCCGGCCTCGACGAGGGCCACGCGCCGTCCGTCGAGGCTATAGATCTCGAGGACGACGGGGACGGTTTCGGGTAGGCGGAATAGCGAATAGGCGATGTGCAGTTCGTCGTTGATACCGTCGCCGTTAGGCGTAAAAACCGAAGAGGAAAAGGTCAGGTTCTGGATAAAAGCGGTTTTCTGCCCGGTGGTGCCAAGCACGCGCAGGCTGTTGGTCGAGAGAGCCTCGCCGACATCGGCACCGACTACAGGTTGCGGCAGGATGTCGCGTTCGCTGTCTAGGACCTCGCTCTGGAAGGTGGTTGCGAATTCAAATATCTCCGTGCCAAAGACAATGCGGATGGGCGGATTGTTGGTGCGGGTGATGCGCTCGGGCAGGTGGATGAGCAAGCCCTCGGGCTCTTGGACGACCTCAGCGGGTGCAGTTTCCGTGCGACTCTCGCCCAGTTGCAGGCTTTTGAGTTCGGTTTGGTGCCCCGTGCGAATGCGCAGCAGGTCGAAGCCGGGTGCATTTACGGTCTCAAAGTCGGCTTGGAGATCATAGACGAATTCTATCGCTTCGCCCAACGGGACTTGGGTGATCCCGCCGACGGGCTGTGGATCGTCTAAGGGGGCCACTTCGCCGCGCACGTTGGCGGCCAACAGCGGGGCAGTTTCGAGCCACAACGAGTCGAGGCGCACGAAATCGTCGAAGGAATCGCTTTCCATGGTGACGCGGAACTGCAAATAGGTGCCGTTGCGCAGATTGATTGGTTGGCCCGATTCGACGAAGGGTGCGGACCAGAAAGTCCAGTTGTCTGAATCGTAGCCGATGGACGCGCGGACGCCCGGCTTGGGCTGGCGTTCGCTCAGGTCGGATGCGGCGGTGATGCGCACGAAGCGAGTGCGCAGTGCGTTTTCGTAGTGGTCGCGCGAAACCACGCGCTCTAGGCCGGTATCCATGTATTCGTGATAAACGGCTGGGTCGTTGTCTAGGCCGGTGCGCACCTCAATTTTAAGTTGCGCTGCCGCGTCGGGGGTTTCCACTGGAGTCCCATTGACCATGCGGAACTTCGTGGCCTGCCAGAACAGCCGCCCGAAATTCACGGGTTCGCCGAGGTCGGTTATGTTGGTCTTGTAGATGGCCTGCCGCGGCACGCCTTGGGCGAAGAGCTGGAACTCGCTGATCGAGCCGATGAGGGCAATGGCGACGTTGCCGCTTTTGGCTTGGGCGTCTTCGTCTAGTAGCGAGAGCGTCCGGCGGTAGCGGAGGAAGCGCAGGTACTGGCGGGTGAAGTCAATGCGCACGTGGGGTTCAAAGTTAGATTTGGTATCGGTGATGACGGTGGAGAGCGGGTTGATATTGCCTTCGAGCACCGGGGGTTCGGGCGCGACCGAAGCGGTCACCTGAAAGGCGGGAACGAAGTCCGTTTCGAGTGGCGTGCCGTCGGAGCGAAAGCCCTCGCTGGGCGGAATAAAACCAAAGGCCACCGCTGGCACCGACACGGCCAAATCCATGGTGAAGGTTTCCTTTTCAATGCGGTCGGCTTTTGGGGGGTTATAGGTGAGAGGGTCGCCGTCGATGAGCCAGGAGCCGTTTTCCGATGGGTCGGGCACGCCGTGGTTCCACTTCCACATCCTCGGCGTTTCGCCGTCTAGGTAGTCGAAGATGCGGTCGCTGGGATCGCGCCAAAAGGCCCAATTGTCGATGTGGGAAAAAACCGTTTCGTCCAGCGTGAAGTACGTGGGCTGGATGGCACCGGGAGTGGTTGCGAAATCGACGAAGAGGCGGGTGGTGTCGTTTTCACTCCAAGCCAAGCCGCTGCCGCCTAGTTGCCAGTGGGAAATCTGGGCGGTGGCACTTTGCGCTAAAATTAGGGTGAACAGGACGATTGTGGTACGACGCATTATGACTCTCCTTCCGAAGGAAGGATTAATATAATACGCCGTAAGCGATTATCCTATCGGAGCAAATCAGTACGCCACGGCGATGGTGTGCAGCGCCGTATCGTCGCCAGCGTCAGCCCCTAGGTCGATGTGACAGAGGTAGGTACCGGGTGGCACGAGGTTGCCTTGGGTAGCGCGTCCATTCCAAGTAAAAACGTGAGCCAAGCCGTCGATAGTCGGAGTCGCCAGTTCGGCAACCGACCGTCCGGCGAGGTCGAAAATGCGCACTCGGGGCGTGTGTTGCTCGACCTTGAAGGCGACGAAGCGGATAACCACTTCGTCGTTGATGCCGTCGCCGTTGGGGGTGAGCACCGACGAGGAAATCGAGAGGTCGTCGATGAGCCGGGTCGTGCCGGTCAGGTCGGGGAGCATGACGATATTGGCGCGGCGCGTCAGCGGCTCGACCGATTGCCATAGGTCTGGATGGCTGCTTGAACCCAAGTCGAGGCCAAAAAGCGTGGCGTTGTGTACTACGCGGGTGGTGAAGCTGACTTGGACGGAGTCGGCGGTGATCGCGCGGGGTAGGCCGATTTGTAGGGTATCGGCGCGGATGGCTATGGAAGATGGTTCGACATGGATGCCGCCCGCGCGGACTTCGACATTGGACGCTTTGGAAGGCAGGTCAAAGCGCAGTAGGTCGAAACCCGCGTCCTCATCATCGGCAGCGGACACTAGGGTGTACGTGAAGCGGGTGTCTTCGTTGGGTTGGGCGACTCGCGGGGTGATCAGGCCGCGCGCGCCTTGCAGTAGCGCGTCCTCGTACTCAAGCGATAGCGCGTCAATCGCTGGGGCTACCTGTGGATCGTCGGTTGAGAGGATCAGCTCCAATTGCACGAAGCGGCGCGGACTTTGCGACTTAAATGCCTCGCCGGAAAAGTTGTACGCCTCGCTCCATGAATCCCAATCCTCGCTGACCACGACCGTGGTGTCGATCCTTCCCCGCAGCACTTTGGGCAGGCTGAGCCATTTCTCTTCGGTGACCAGCTCGCCAATTTTGTCGTGGAAGGCATAGACTTCGCCTTGGGTATTGCCCGAGCGCGAGCGCACTTGCAGGCGAGTGCCGGGCGGAATGTCGGCGTCCCAAGAGAGACTGCTGATGACTTTGGGGCGACCGTCGCCAGCAGCCGCGCCGAGATCGATAAAGTCCGAGCGCATGATTATCTCGGCGGGATGGCCCGGCGAAAACAGCATTAGTTCGGTCCAGCGCGAGCCCCAGCCTTGGGGGATATGGGCGTGCCAGAACAGGTAGCGGACTCTGCGCGGTTGGAGCAGATAGCGCAGATAGCGCATGGGGTTGGGGTCGGGCTGGTCGATGAGGGTGGCGAAGTCGAAGGATTCGGGGATGGGGAGTTGAGAGCTGATGACGCGAGTGCCATCCGAATAGAGGAAGTTAAAACCGCGCGGCGCACCGGCCACGCTGCCGACCGTGCCCTCGCGTGGCCGCAGTGCGTAGAGGAAAAGTTCGTCGAGCCAGAATACGGCCCCTAGGTCAATGAAAAACCAAGTGCCCTGATCCTCCCAGGTGCGGACGCGGCCCTCAAAGCCCACGGGCAGGATGGAACTGGCGGTGTTCATGTCGCCGTCGAGGATGTTCTCGGTGGAGCGGGCGGTAAGCCCGTCGATGATGCCGCCGCGCAGGTTGTTGCCCAAGCTGACGTTGTCGCCGACGGCAATGACTTCGATCTCGGCTAGCGCGCCTTCAGGATCGAAGTCTTCGACGGTGAAGTTGATGTACTGGATGAGGCGGTACTGGTTGAATTTTTCCAGATCGACATCGCGATTGGGGTCGAGGACTTGGGCGGAGTCTTGGAGGTCGAAGGCGAGGGGGAACGAGACCGTGGTGTCCCGGTTGGGTTGGGTCGTGAGATAGACCGGGCGAAAGATAAAGAGGTCGTCGAGGGCGTCGGAAGTGATGCCCGTGGCGGTGAAGACGGTAAACTGGCGGAAGGGCCGAGCGCCTTCTTGGTCGGGGAAGTGCAGGCGGATCTCTTTGGCTAGCACGGTGCGGCCGAGGTCGATTTGCACGAACCAGTCGCCGAGGGGATCGTCGGCAGAAGCCTGCCAGAAGGTCTCGCGGTCGCCGTCAATGATCCGTCTGGCTGTGGCCGGGTTGCTGCCGGCTTCCCAGATCCCGCCCGGCACGTTGGCACCGCGCGAGCGGGTGAGGTGAGTGAAGTTGGATGCGTCGGCTACGGCGTTAATGTCCTTGCGGAATTTGACTAGTTGCAGCCGTCCGCGGTCGTCGAACTCGATCAGGCCGTGGGGTCGCTTCCAGGTTGACCAGCTAGCGGCGCTGTCGAAGCGGAATTCTTCGGCGAGCACTGTCGCCGCACAAAGAACGGAGAGCAACAGAGGACGCATTGGCCGTTAATAGGCAATGCCCACAGCCAATAGCTGTTTGGCCTGGACGAACTGGGTTTGCAGTGCGAGGGAGAGCAGGTAGAGGCCCGGTGGAAGAAGCTGTCCGGTCTCGTCGCGGCCATCCCACATGATCGCCTGATCCCCAGAGTCTTGCCGGCCCTTGTCGAGGCGGGCGATGCGGCGGCCGTCCAAGGCGTACACTTCGAGTGCCACGGGCACCGCACCGGGGAGGCGGAAGAGCGAATAACGGATCTGGAGCTGGTCGTGGACGCCGTCGCCATTGGGGGTCAGTACCGGGGTGGACAAGGCGAGCGATTGGATGAAATCAGGTGTTTCGTCGTTCGCGCCTAGCACGCGCAGGCTATTGGTGGAGACTGCTTCGTCGGCGTCGCCGGCGAGAATCGGCTGGGGGAGCGATTCGCTGTCAGCGGCAAAGATCTCGCCGGTGAAGGTGGAGGCGAATTCGAAAACTGCGGTGGCGAAAGTCACGCGGATCGGCGCGTTGTTGGCGCTGGTGACGCGCTGGGGCAGTTGGATCGTCAACCCGTCGTCTTCAGTTACTGCGACGGGATTGACGGAAGCGAGCGGCGTGCCCATTTCGAGGCTGCGGAAGGCGGTGCGGCTGCCGGTGTGGATTTTGAGCGCGTTGAAGCCGGGAGCGGTGTTGCCGTCGAATTCGGCCCGCACCTGATAGACGAATTCGGTCTCTTGGCCCAAGGCCACTTCGGTAAAGCCGCGCTTGGGCTGCGGGTCGTCGCGCCGGGCCACTTCGGCGAAAACCTCGGCAGCCAATAGAGGCGCGGTCTCAATCCACAGCGAGTCAATCCGCAGCCAAGCGTCGAAGTCGCGGCTTTCTATGGACAGATCCACCTGTAGATGCGATCCGCTGCGGAGCCGGATGAGTTGGCCCGATTCGGTGAAAGGCACCGACCAGAAGGACCAGTTGGCGGAATCGTAGCCAATGGAGGCGCGAATTCCGGGCCGTGGGTCGCGGTTGAGCTGGGCAGTGAGCGTCTCGTAGGTTTCGCGCGAGACCTCTTTCTCGCGGCCGATGTTGGTGTATTCGTGGTAGGTCGCCGGGCTGTCGTCGCGGCCGACGCGGACCCTGGCCTTGAGCCAGACGGGGGCGTCGGGATCTTCGACGACTGCGCCATCGACCAAGCGCAGCGGCGTGCCCGCCCAGTGCAGGCGGCCAAAATTTACAACTTGGCCCAGATCGACGACTTGGCTGAGGTACACGACGCGCTGGGGTATGCCTTGGCCGAAGACCTCAAATCCCCCGATTGAGCCTTTGAGCGCGATGGCTTGGTTGCCTTGGCCGCCGCAGTCGCGGCAGATGTTGAGGGCTTCCTCGTCGGCCAGCGACAATTGGCGGCGCCAGCGGAAGAAGCGGGCGTACTGGCGGGGGAATTCTATTTGAACGGAGGGTTCGAAGTTGGCACCGACATTGGCGATGGTTTTTTCAAAGAGATCGTTGCCGCCCCAGTGAACGGCCGGTTCAGAGTCCGTGCCGATCGAGACGTCGAAAGCCGGGATAGTGTCGAAGGGCAGTGGTGTGCCGTCAGAGCGAAAGCCCTGCGAGGGAGTGAAGAAGCCGAAGCGCACGGCGGGGATCGGCACGGCAGTGTCGAAGGAGAAGAACGTGGCTCTGACCGATTCGGAACGGGGGGCGTTATAGGTCGTGGAATCGCGATCAACTAAGAATACGCCGCTTTGGGTCGGATCGCCGCCGGCGCCGTTCCAGCGATTCCAGAAGCGGGGTTTCTGGCCATCGACGTAGCCGAGGTTGTGCAGAGAGGGATCGCGCCAGAACTCCCAGTTTTCCAGCAGGTGAATGACGTTTTGAGCTGGCTGCAAGTAGAGCGGCTGGATCGCACCGTCGGCGAAATCGACGAGGACTTGGAGGGAGTCGCGCTGATCCCACGCCATACCACTGCCGCCCAGTTGCCACTTTTCTACTTGAGCGTGACTGGGCGCGACGGCGAGAACTATGATTAAAGGCCAAGCACTGCGCATCGGATACTGTACCTCCGCCGAGGTGAAATGCTAGCGGGAAGATAACGCAAAAAGAGCCGTGCGCCGAATTAAAATTACCACTGGGATACGAGGTTCTAATAGGCGACGGAGATGGTGTGTAGGACCGTATCGTCACCGGCGTCGGCACCGAGATCGACGCGCAGGACGTAGATGCCAGGCTCTACGACTGTGCCACTGACCTGAGTGCCGTCCCAAGTGAAGAGGTGGTGCAAACCCTCGGCGGCTGGCGTGAGAACGGCTACTTCGCGCCCGGCGAGGTCGAAGACTGCCACTCGCGGCTCGCGGTTTTCGACTTTCAGGACGACGAATCGCACCTCTAGCCGGTCATTGATGCCGTCGCCGTTGGGCGTAAGTGTTGGCGAGGAGATGAAGAAGTCGTCGATGAGCTGGCTGCTATTGGTCAGTTCGGGCAGCATGACGATATTGGCGCGGCGGGCAGCCGGTTCGACCGACTGCCACAGGCCCGGATGTGCGCTGGAGCCTAAGTCCAGCGCGAAGAGCGTGGCATTGCGCACTAAGCGGGTGGTAAAGTGGACGCGGACCGAATCGTCTCGGACCGGATCGGGTAAAGCGATGAGCAGGGAGTCTCCGCGCAGGGAAGCTGCCGCCGAGATGGTTTCTGTGCCCTTCTCCACGCTCACGCTGGGCAGATTGAGCGGACCCGGCAGGGCGAAGCGCATCAGGTCGAAGCCGACGTCATCGGGGCCAGCGCTGGGCAACAGGGTATAGGTGAAGATCGTCTCCTCGTTGAGTGGGGCACTGCGCGGCTCAATGCGCCCGCGGGCACTCTGAAGCAGCGCCGCGTCGAATTCGATCGACAACTCGTTGACTGTGGGCGCGACCTCGGGGTCGTCGGTGGCAAGAATCAGTTCCAGTTGCACGAAGCGACGCGGACTTTGCGATTTAAAGGTTTCGCCGGAAAATTGGTACACATTGCTCCAAGCGTCCCAGTCCTCGCCGACGACTAGCGCAGTGTCAATGGCACCGCGCAGCACTTTGGGCGAGCTGTTCCATTTTTCTTCGGTGATCTCTTCGCCGATCTTGTTGTGGAAGGTATAGATCGGTGCCAGCGCGTTGCCCGAACGCGAGCGCAGTTGCATTCTGGCTGCTGGAGGCAGGTCGGCGTCCCAGTGCAGAGCCTTGATGACTTTGGGCCGCTCGTCGCCGGCGATCTGGCCGAGGTCGATAAAGCCGGAGCGCAGTGAGACTTGAGCGGGATAGCCCGGCGAGAACAGCATGAACTCGCCCCATTTGGATTCTTGCCAATCGCGGTCGGTTAGGCCGTGCCAGAACATGTAGCGCATCCTGCGCGGCCTAAATTTATAGCGTATGCGATAGAGGCCATCCGCCTTGGGATTGACGTGCGTGAGCAGGTTGCCGTAGTCGAGCGGCGCAGGTACGGGCAGGGAAGTGCCCACGCTGAGCGAGCCGTCCGAGACTAGGATGTTGTGACCTGGGCCGGCCGAGCCGCGGTGATGGCCCGCAGTGCCCTCAAAAGGTTGGAGTACGTAGAGGAACAGTTCATCGACGAAGAACACGGCTCCTAAATCGACGTAAAACCAAGTCCCGGCCTTCTCCCAGCCTTGGTCGCCGCGCCCAGAGGTGATGAGGTTGGTGGTGTTGATATCGGCGTCAAAGAGGTTATTTGGGGCCGCGGCTACCGTGCCGTTGAGGAAGGTGCCGCGCTCGGCAGTGCCGATGCTGATATTATCGCCCACAGAGAGCACTTCGACTTCGGCGAGCGCTGCATCTGGGCTCTGGTCTTCGACGACGATACTGATGTACTGAATCACTTGGTAGCGGTTTTCAAAGGTTCGATCAATGGCCATATCTGGATCGACTGTCAGGACGGTATCGGCGGCCGGGTACTCGAGGGGAATGGTCAGGGAAGTGGCGCGGTTGGGTAGGGTGGTGCGATAGACTGGGTCGTATTTGAAAACGTCGGCCGTGGCTTGGATGCGCGCCCCGGTGGTGCCATAGACGGTGAACTGCCGCAGCGGGCGGGCACCCTCTTGGTCGGGGAAGGTCAGGCGAATGTGGCGGGCGAGTACGGCGCGGCCCAAATCGATATCGAGGAACCAATTTTTGAGTTCGTCAGCCGGGTCGGGTTGCCAGAAGGTCGCGGGATCGCCGTCAATGGCGTTTGTGGCTGTCGCACTCCCGCTGCCGACCTGCCAGATTCCGCCTGCCACTTCGCCGCGTTTTTGGGTGGAATGGGTGAAGAGATGGGCGTCGCGGATGGCATCCACTTCCTTGCGGTATTTGGTCAGGCGCAACACGCCCTCTGCATCCACCTGTACCAGCCCGGCAGGCATGGTCCAGCTTTGCCATTTTTCTGGGCTGTCAAAACTCAGCATTTCAGCCCAGCCGGGAATGGCCGGCAAAGCGAGCCAAGCTGTAAAGGCAACGAGGAAGCGCATTTTAGTAGGCAATGCCCAGCGGACGCAGTAGGCGTTGGCTGATCCCATCGGATTGCAGCGCCACTTCGAGTAGGTAGAGCCCGGGCGGCAGGAGTTGTCCCTGCGCGTTGCGCCCGTCCCAGCGAAGGTGCTGCGGTCCAGAAGCCTGCGGCGCGAACGACAGGCGTGCGACTTGCCGGCCATCCAGAGAATAGGCCCGCAGTTCGACGGGTACACTAGCAGGTAGGCGGAAGAGGGAATAAGAAACTTGGACTAGGTCGTTTACACGGTCGCCGTTGGGGGTCAAAACAGGGGTTGAAAAGCGCAGATTCTGGATCGCGTTGACAGAACCGCTCTTTGCACTCAGTACGCGCAGACTATTGGTCGATACGGCAGCCGTAGCATCACCGCCCCGAATGGGTTGGGGCAGGCGTTCGGTAGTTGTGTCGATAGCCTCTCCTTCGAAGGTCGTGGCGAAGACGAAGACATCGGTCGTGAACTCGATGCGGATGGGCGCGTTGTTGGCGGCGTGGACCCGCTCGGGCAACTCAATGAGGAATTCGTCGTCGTTGATCTCGACCCGGCGAGGCTCGACGGGCACCAATGGATCGCCCATTGCCAGCGTCTGAAGGTGGACTCGGCTGCCGGTGCGGATGCGCAGCGCGTCGAAGCCCGACTCGGAGGTGGCAAAGTCGGCGCGAATATCGTAGCTGAAGCTCGTCGCCTGCCCTAGGGCCACTTCGGTGAAACCGCTCGGTTGCGGGTCGTCGAGGCGGGCCACTTCGCCGACGATCTGGCGCGCTAGGAGCGGTGCCTGCTCGATCCACAGCGAATCTAAGCGCGTAAAGGCGTCGAAATCCGCGCTGTCGAAGGTAATTTTGAATTGGATATGGGAGCCGCTGTGGAGGTTGAGCGGCTGGCCAGACGCGGTGAAGGCCGGCGACCAGAAGGTCCAGTGGTCCTCGTCGTAGGCCACGGACGCGCGGACCCCAGGCCGCTCGCCGGCGACGTAGCCGTAGCCTTGCGACTCCTTGAGTTCGAACTCGTAGCGCTGGCGCGAGACTTCAACTTCGCGTCCCTTGTCGTCAAATTCGTGGTAGATGTTTGGGTCTTGATCCCTGCCGGTGCGCACTTCGACGCGCAATCCGACAGCCGCTGCGGGGTCCGGGACCAAGGCACCGTCCGCCATCCGCATGGGGGTTGCCGACCAGAACAGCCGACCGAAGTTCACTTCTGCGCCTAGATCGATGATTTTGGATAGATAGAGCACGCGCTGCGGGACCCCGCGGGCGTAGAGTTCAAAATCGCCGATGGTGCCTGGCCGCGCTTGACCCGACAGCGAATTTTCTTGGACGACCAAGGTCGGATCGAGTACGGACTCGTTGCGCCGCCAGCGAATGAAGCGGACGTATTGGCGGGGCAGGTCGATACGCACGGTGGGAGACAGGTTTTCGGCGACGTCGGCGATAAGCGGCCCGATGCGCGCGTAGCTGTTGTGCCCATGCCATGCGGGATTGGGTTCGGTCGCAACGCTCACTTCAAAGGCGGGCACCGCATCGTCGGCCAGTGGAGTGCCATCCGAGCGGAACCCACGCGGTGGCGTAAAAAAGCCGAAGCGGGTGGCCGGGACGGGCACTGCCACGTCAAAGGTAAACCAGTCGAAGTTCCGCAGATCCGAAGACGGGGGGTTGTAGGTGGTGCTGTCGCCATCGATTAGGTACGTGGCATTGTGGACGGTTCGCGAGTCGCCTAAGCCGTGCTTCCAAGCGCGGGGTCGCTGGCCATCGATGTAGCCGATTTCGCGGGGGAATTTCCACGGGGACCAGTTGTCGAGGTGAGAAAAGACGGTTTGGGCCGAGGTCAGGTAAACGGGCTGGATGGCCCCGGGGACAGAATCGAAGTCGATAAAGATGCGCACCGAATCGCTCTCCGACCATGCAAGGCCGTCGCTGCCGCCGAGCTGCCAGGTGCTTATTTGCGCCGACAGCATACTGGGTAGAAGAAGCGGAAAGAGGATGGCAAAGATGTGGCGCATGAGCAGGACTCTCGGGAGACAGGTATCTACAATTAGATACGCAAAATCGGTCGTCTGAACAAGCGGCCCTATGCCTCGAATGGCACCAGCCAATCCTCCTCGATCCCCAAGTCGAAGCCCGGTCCGCGCGGCACAAATTCCAGATAGCTGTCTTTGGGCACCAGCGCCCCGGGCTCGGCTACTTCCTCCAGCGGAATCCCCGGATCTGAGCCGATGTAGTATTCGCCCCAGGGCGTGTTGGGCATTGCCCAGGTCAAGTGCTGGCCATAGGGGTCGCGCCCGCCGCCGTGGAGGCAGACTTCGAGGCCAGCGGCTTCGGCCATGTGGCAAATTTTGACACAGGCGGTCAGCCCGCCGACCCAGTGGATATCGGGTTGCAGCACGTCGAGGGCGCGGTGCTCGATCATTTGTTGATAGGGGTAATGCGTGTAGAAGTGCTCGCCGCTGGCCAGCGTTTGCCAGGGCAGGCACTCTTTGAGTTTGATGTGACTTTTGACGTCTTCGGGGATCAAACACTCCTCCAGCCAGCGCAATTTGTAGGGTCTGAGGCGCTCGGCTAGGCGGACGCTGTATTCGACGTCAAAGGCCATGTAGCAGTCGAGCATGAGCTCGCAGTCGTCGCCGACTAGTGCACGGACTTCGGCGACCCGCCGCTCGTTTTGGTCTAGACCCCACAGGCCGTCGGCGGGGCCGTACTGGCAGGGAAGTTTGAAGGCTTTGAAGCCCAGTTCGCGGTACCAATCGACGTCGTCGCCGGTGGCGTAGGTGAAGATGCGCTCGCGGGCCGGGCCGCCGATGAGTTGGTACACGGGCTTTTGTTGCAGCTTGCCGACCAAATCCCACAGCGCTAGGTCCACGGCGCTGATGGCGACGGTGGCGATGCCGACGGTGCCGAAGGGTTTGGAGACGCGGAACATCATATCCCACAACTTGTCGATGGCTAGGCAGTCCTCGCCTATGAGGATGTGGGCGAAGGCGTCTTCGATTACAGCGGCGGTGGGCCGACCTGCGGCCGTACCTAGGCCCCAAGTGCCGTCCTCGGCTGTGACTTTGACTGCGAAGCCGGGCCATTGGCGGGCACCGTAGAGTTGACGCCGGGGCTTGAAGCGCGGAAAGCGCGACATTGGATTGGCTACTTCAATTTCGGTGGGCCAAGCCTTGCGGCGGGGTAGGCTCTGCTGGGCAGGGGCCGTCGAAGCGGAGAGCGTCGAGCCTGCTTGGGAACGGGCGCGGAGCGAAGGGCCGTCGGGGCGCTTGATGCGGACTAAGTCGATGGATTTGATTTTCATTGCTTTAGATGCCTTAGAGCTAAATTTCCGTGAATGTATCCATGATCTAATGTATCCATAAAAACCAGCGGCGCTATTCTCTGGGGCAATCAGCCACAGTCAATCTCGATTAGCAAGCGGCAGTGGTCGCTTGATCCCTTGTTGCCTATATTCCCTTGATGGAATATATTGATTGTTGAAATGACTTGGAATGCTGAATATACGAACGAATTTGGCGAATGGTGGGATGGACTTTCAGAGAGCGAACAGGACGACATTACCGCCACGGTTGAGCTGCTCTTGGAGCACGGCCCTCACTTGCCGCATCCCTATTCATCGGGTATTCAGAGTTCACGCCACGGACATATGCGCGAGCTTAGGGTGCAAAGCGGCGGAAGGCCGATCCGCCTCTTCTATGCCTTTGATCCGAGACGAGTAGCAATCCTGTTGATCGGGGGCGACAAGACAGGCAATGACCGGTTTTACTATCAGTACGTGCTGATGGCTGATAAACTTTACGATGAGCATCTTGAAACCCTGCAAAAGGAAGGATTAATCCCATGAGCGGTCGCCGTCCCTTTAGTGAGTTGACCAAAGACTTCACGTCGGAGCGCCGTCGGCGCATTGAGGCGAAAAAGGCCGAATTGCGGGCCGCCATGCCGCTGCACGAGCTACGGCAGGCACAGGTTATGACTCAGAAGGAACTGAGCGAGACCTTGGCGGTGAACCAACCCGCCATCGCTAAGATGGAACGGCGGACGGATATGTACGTCTCGACTCTTCGCTCCTACATCGAAGCATTGGGCGGACGGTTGAAGATCGTCGCTGAGTTCCCGGAAGGCGAAGTCGCAATAACCAACTTCTCGGACGCAGGCGACGACGAAAGGGAAGTTAGCGGGTAGTCTGCCGGTAGCTTTGCTCGGTGGCTTTAGTCCTTGTCTTGCTTTTTCGCTTCCTTAATCATTGACTTCAAGAGTTTTCCGACACTCTTAGTCTGGTCGAGTCGCTCAATAGGAACTGAAAGAGTTTTTCCATTCACTCGAACACTGATGTCGCTATGCGTCATCCTAAACCTGCTCCCATCAAGTTGAAACTGATACTTCCTAACGTCGCTGGAGACTACCTGAATAAGAACTAGATTGAACGCCTTTCTTACCCTACGAATACGGGACTCCATTAAATGATTATTGAGTAAGTCTTGGACTAAGACTTGAAAATCACGAACATCAGTTATAGTGGCTTGGGCTGCCTGATAAACAATGCCATGGGATTGAGGGACAAGGGAACACCAGCGAACAGACTCATCTGCGATATTATTGGCACGTTGAACTATTTGGTGAGCTATTTCAAGATTCATACCTTCCAGTTCCCCGAACCAAGTAGCAATGAGTTTCACCCCAATATGGTACTCCTGAGCTATTTGTAGCTCCATGATATGAGAGACCGCATCGCTGGGAAAGTCCTCTACAAACTTGTTGTACTCATGGATAAGGGGCAAAATACGGGGCTCAAAACCCTGAGACAATTCCAAGACGGCATTCGGAATCTCCTCCTTCTTTATTTTCTCCGCTTTCCTTGCTTGAGCAATAGCCCCAATACCGGCAGCAACAGCACCCACAGTACCAAGAGTTTGGACTGCTTTGTCCTTGCTACCGATTGCTCCAGCCGCACTACCCGCCGAAACAAGTCCTAAGGCCAAGGCACTTGCTTCTAAAGCAGCAGCATCTCTTTTGCCTATTAAGACATCGAACAAGAGTTGCCTCTCTTTCCAGTAGGCCTCCATCCAGTCTTTATATAGCATGAATCTGTAAGACATGGCCTTCTTAGCCGCATCTGTCCTTGGAAATTCTGTTACGACCTTATCATACCACTCACGGGCCATAGTAAACTGATCGATATGGGAAGTGTATATGCCCCACTGTTTCGGAGGGTCCCACCAAAACTGGGCGTTAAGAAGGTAGGATTGAGCCAACGCATCACGCATCACTTCCTCCCTATCGCGTATCTCTTCCTTTGAGCTCTCAAGGACCAAGGCATCATAATCTTCCAAAAGGTATTTAATCCCCGCTGATACAGTCCGGCCCTTTTCTGTATTGGGAAACTCATCAATAAGGAGCCCCCACGTTTCAGTAGCTAGCCCGATGTCCTTATTGTTGAAGGCGATAAGCCCAAGCTGATACAAAGCGTCTGCCTTATCTTCTTCGTGGGGCTCGTCGTTGTATAGCAGGTCGATAAAGACCCGCTTTGCATCCACCTCAAGGCCGTGCATCTTGAGCATAAGACCGCGACTAACCGATGGCTCGGAATAACTGGGAATCGACCAAACGAGGATCAGTATGGCCGCTGGAGTAAGTAAGTATTTCACAATATGCTCCTTTGGGCTACGGTTAAACCCATGTAGAATAGAATCTAATCTATCGCGTCGGAATCAAATTTGTGCGGCCGCCGAGTGGCCTGGGCGTCAAGCGTTTTTCGAGGGCGCGACGCCCCCGATTCCAGCGGCGTTGAGCTACAGTGAGAGGCCGAACCCTAGTTTTGAGCTTCATCGTGCCTTTAGGCGCGACACGCTTCTAACGTAGCTTTACCCGTTCCCTCCCCATGCGAGGGCCTCGGCTTCGGCTGCCGACAGGGTGAGATCGGCTTCTTCGGCGGCTGGCTCTTTCCACTCGGCGAGCAGATCGGCCAACTCGGCGAGGGAAGCGGTCGTCAGCAGGCGGCGGCGCAGTTCAGAGGCGCGGGGCAGGCTTTTGAAGTAGAGCGCGAGGTGCTTGCGCGTCTCGCGGACACCGGCGCGCTCGCCTTTGTACGCGGCCATCAGGCGTAGCTGCTCCAGCGCCAAGTCGATGCGCTCTGAGAGGGTTGCGCCGCTGCGGCCGGAAAAGAGCCAAGGATTAGCCAGGGCCGCCCGACC
Source organism: Gemmatimonadota bacterium (assembly GCA_009841115.1). Classification (GTDB taxonomy): domain Bacteria; phylum Latescibacterota; class UBA2968; order UBA8231; family UBA8231. Next base: position 49,813 of record VXML01000080.1, read on the forward strand.
AACCATGACCGCGGCACAGCCTGTTTCCCGCTGCATGAGACGGGCGTCGTCGAGGGTCAGCACATCGCCGTTGCCGATGATGGGCAGTGAGGAGGCTTCGACGGCGCGGCCGATCCAGTGCCAGTTGGCTTGGCCCTTGTACTTTTGCACGACAGTGCGGGCGTGGATGGCCACTGCTTGGGCACCGGCGTCCTCGCAGCGGCGCACCACTTCGAGGATATTGATCTCCTCTTCGTTCCAGCCTAGGCGCGTTTTGACGATGACTGGAACCGAGACGGCTTTGACCGTGCGCTCGACGGCTTGATAGAGCCGGTCGAGATCTCGCAAGTAAGCTGCGCCGCAGCCTTTGGCGACGATCTTGGGTACGGAACAGCCGAAGTTGATGTCCACCACCTGCGCACCGCGCCGCTCGAATTCCCGCGCTCCATTGGCGATCAGGTCGATGTCGTTGCCGTAGATTTGCGCGGCCAGCAGCGAGATGCCGGTGTCGGCGTAGATGGGCGCATCGGAAAAGTCGAGCATCTGCATGCTCTTGCGCGAGCGGATGCCGATGGTGCGGCAGTTGATAAATTCAACCCCGACTAGTCGCGCCCCGAGGCGCGCGCAGATAAGGCGAAAGACCCAGTTGCTCACCCCGGCCATTGGCGCTAGCGTGAGGATGGGCATATCCTCCTTGAAGGGGTTGAGTTGGTGAGGACCGAGTTGCACGATCTTACAGTGGGTTCTCCATTTGCAGCTTGGCGGCGATGGCCTTTTCTCTTTCTGCCTCGGCGATCATGCCTTTGCGCTGGTAGAACATGGAGAGGCTGGTGTGGACGAGGAAGTCGTCGGGGTCGTGCTCGGCGGCCTTTTGCGCCGCGCTGAGCGCTTGATCGAGGTCGCCCAACTTTTCGTGGCAGTGCGCCATCGCTTGGTAGGCGTCGGCAAATTGCGGGTCGAGGGCGATGGCTTGGGCTAGGTCGTCCAAGGCACCAGCGAAGTCTTGCTGGACGAATTTGTTCATGCCGCTCTTGTAGAGGGTCATTTTATCAGTCATGGCGCGAGCCTGTTTGAGGTGAATTGTTGATATTGTAACATTTAAAAAGTAGCGCAAAGTGATATATTGATGCAATGGCGTCAGACTTGGGGAACGAACGAACAAAGGAGGAGCCATGTTGCACTGGGCCATGTTGGGCGCGGCCTTGCTGGCCTCTGTCGCCGAGGGGCAACCGCGCTTTGACATCGACTACGTAGAAAGCATTGAGCCGCGAAGTTATGTGGCGCATCGCACGGCCGGGGCTATCGACATTGACGGCAATCTCGACGAGCCGTCTTGGCAGCGGGCGGATTGGACCGAGCCTTTCGTCGATATTGAGGGCGAGCGTCGGCCCGTACCGCGTCTGCAAACGCGGGCCAAGATGCTGTGGGACGACGAGTATCTATACATCGCCGCTGATTTGGAAGAGCCGCACGTGTGGGCTACCATTGAACTGCGCGACGCGACGATCTACCAAGAAAACGACTTCGAGGTCTTTATCGACCCGGACGGCGATACGCACCAATACTACGAGTTTGAGATCAATGCCCTCGGCACAGAGTGGGATTTGTTGCTGATCAAGCCCTACCGCGACGGCGGCCCCTACATCAGTGCTTGGGACATCGCTGGGCTGCAAACGGCTGTGCGGGTGTGGGGCAGCATTAATGATCCCACTGACGAGGACCAGGGGTGGTCGGTGGAGATGGCTTTCCCGTGGGCTGTACTGGCCGAAGCTACATACAAGAAGGTGCCGCCGATGGATGGCGATCAATGGCGGATCAATTTTTCGCGCGTGCAATGGGCCTTGGTCACCGACGTGGGCAAGTACATCAAAGTAGAGGACCATAGCCCGGATAACTGGGTTTGGTCGCCGCAAGGGTTGGTTAATATGCACTACCCGGAAAAGTGGGGGTTTGTGCAGTTTTCCACTGAGGTAGTAGGGCGGCAAGAGGTATCCTTCCGCCCGGCAGCCGCCGAGGAGGCCAAGCGCGTTTTGCGCGGGATCTACTACCGTCAGAAGAACTTTCGCCGCGAGCGCGGCCACTATGCGTCTAGCTTGGACTCGCTCGGCATGGAAGCGCAGGTTTTGCAGCACTTTCGCTGGCCGCCAGTCATCCAAGTGACCGACCACCAGTTTGAGGCGCAGCTAGAGGAAACCGTTGATTTGGACGAGGATGGCCAGATCAACCGCTGGCTCATCCGCGCGGACTCGCGCACTTGGCGCGATTAGGGCCGTTGCCCCGACCGCGAAATCGCCCTATACTGCCTTGCCCAGATCCACAAACCATTTTGTCAAGGAGGCCCTTGTGAAGAACGGAAAATTGATGCTCCTGCTCGCCTGTTGTCTTTTGGCTCCAGTCGCGCCGCTGTGGGCGCACTGCGAAATCCCCTGCGGCATTTATGGGGACGAGGCGCGTTTTGTCGCGATTGCGGAAGATCTGACGACCATTGAGAAGTCCATGACCCAGATTGCGGAGCTAGCGGGTCAAAGCGATGCCCAAAGCGCGAATCAGCTAGCGCGGTGGGTGGCGAACAAGGAAGAGCACGCCAACAGAATCCAGCACGTCGTCACCCAGTATTTTATGACGCAGCGGCTCAAGGAGGTGGAAGAAGGAGACGAGGGGAGGGCCGCATATACCGAGAAGTTGGTGCTTTTGCACAAGATGCTGCGGGGGGCCATGAAGTGCAAGCAGACGGTGGATGTGGAGGAGGTGGAGAAGATGCGGGCCTTGTTACACGAGTTTAAGCACGCTTATCAAAACTGACGCCTTCTCAAGCCGCGCTGGTGGAAGCCCCGTCTCCCTTTGTGGAGATGGGGCTTTTTTGTTTCAGCGGAGGAGGAGGAGCTTGGCGTAGTGAGGGGGGCGATGTCCAATGCGGAAGCGGACGAAGTACGGACCGGTAGCGGCTGAGTGACCGCGTTCGTCTTGGCCATCCCATTGCATCTGGTGTGCGCCGGCGTGGAGCGGCGCGTCCACGAGCGTGCGCACCAGTTGGCCTTGGATGTTGTAGATCGCTAAACGGACGGAGGCGGCTTGGTCGAGGTGGAAGCGGAGTTGGGTGGTTGTGTTGAAGGGGTTGGGCCACACTTGGAGCGATGTTGCAGATGCCATTTTAGCTACTGCGGACACGGAGTCGGATAGCGTGTCTGTAGCGCGTCCGGGAGAAAAGGGGGCTTGGGTCGGCGAGGCGGTTTTGTGCGGAACAAACGCGTCGTATTCCAGTGAAGTGCGGACGATAGACTGGTCGTCGGGCCAAGTAGCCAGAGAGACGCTGGCGACGAGATTGCCGGTTTTATCGATCAGGTAGATGGCTTCGCCGCTGTTGGTCAGGCCATCGCCGATGCGCCCGTCGTCGGTATAGACGGGGACGGTGAACTCCGACGGATTGCCGCCGCCGAAAAGGACGACGTACGAGCGAGGGGCAATGACGGCACCGGGCGGGAAGCGGAAGTAGTCGCCCAAGGACCCCGCATCGCCCAACTGCCAACTGGCTAAGGAGATGGTATCAGCACTGGCATTGTACAGTTCGATGAACTCGTCTTCATAGGGGTCTTGATGACCGTCTTGATTGGCGTCGCCAGCGGATCCCTCGGGCGGGTCGGCGAGCACTTCGCTGATGAAGAGGGGAGAGGGGGGCGGTGCTGATCCGGTCCTCGGTTTTGAAGCAGATCCGGGAGAAAAGGGGGCTTGGGCCGGCGAAGCGGTTTTGTGCGGGACATAAGTACTGCTATCGGGTGCAATGCGGACAAGGGATTGGTCGTCAGGCCAAGAATCGTGGAAGAGGAACGCAACCTCGTGGCCATGGGCGTCGATTAGGTGGATGGACTCTCCGCTGTCGTTTAGGCCATCGCCGATGCTCCCATCATCGGTATAGACGGGGACAGTAAAATCCGTCGGCTTGCCGCCGCCAAAGAGGACGAGGTACGAGTCGGGTTCAATGACGGCGTCAGCCGGGAAGTGGAAGTACCCACTTGGGGATCCCAACCGCCAACCGGCTAGGGAGATGGGCACAGGACCGGCGTTGTACAGTTCGATGAACTCGTCTTCATACGGGTTGGACCGCCCGTCTCGATTGGCGTCGCCAGCCGATCCTTCAGGCGGATCAGCGAGCACTTCACTGATGATGAGGAAGTAGGTCAAGATGGGCGACGTTTCCGGAGCGTGTCCGGGTGAGAAGGGGGCCTCGATCGGCGAGATGGTTTTGTGCGGGACAAACGTGCTGTTATCCGGTGCCGTGCGGACGAGGGATTGGTCATTGGGCCACGTGGGATGGGAAAGGAATGAAACCTCGTCGCCACGCTCGTTGATCAGACGGATGGTTTCGCCGCTGTCGGTCAGGCCATCGCCGATGGTGCCGTCGTCGGTATAGACGGGGATGATGAACTCCGACGGATTGCCGCCACCGAAGAGGACGACGTAGGAGCCGGGTTCAATGACAGCGTCGGACGGGAAGCGGAAGTATCCGCTTCGGGGGCCTGCGTCGCCCAACCGCCAGCCGGCTAGGGAGACGCGACTTGAGCCAGCGTTGTACAGTTCGATGAATTCGTCTTGATGGGAACTGCTCCGACCGTCTCGATTGGCGTCACCGGCTAGTCCTTCAGGCGGATCGGCGAGCACTTCGCTGATGACGAGAGAGTAGGCCAAGTGTCCGGGTGAGAAGGGGGTCTTGGTCGGCGCGATGGTTTTGTGCGGGACATAAGTACTGTTATCGGGTGCAATGCGGACGAGGGATTGATCGTCGGGCCACGTAGCGTGGGAGACGAACGCGATCTCATGGCCATAGTCGTCGATTAGGTGGATAGACTCGCCGGTATCGGTCAGGCCGTTGCCGATGGTTCCGTCATCGGTATAGACGGGGATGATGAACTCCGTCGGATTGCCACCGCCGAAGAGGACGACGTACGAGTCGGGTTCAATGATGGCATCGTCTGGGAAGCGGAAGTACCCGCTTAGGGCCCCCGCGTCGCCCAACCGCCAACCGGCTAGGGAGACGCTACGTGAACCAGCGTTGTAGAGTTCGATGAACTCGTCTTCATACGGGTCGTATTGACCGTCGCGATTGGCGTCGCCAGCTAGTCCTTCAGGTGGATCGGCCAGCACCTCGCTGATGATGAGGGCGTAGGTCAATGGGAGCCTTGTTCCTATCGCGTGTCCAGGTGAGAAAGGGGCCTTGGTCGGAGAGGCGGTGGTGTGCGGGACGAACGCGCTGCTGTCGGGTGCCGTGCGGACGAGGGATTGATCGTCGGGCCACGTAGCGTGGGAGACGAAGTCAATCTCATGGCCTTGGCTGTCGATTAGGTGGATGGACTCGCCGCTGTCGTTTAGGCCATCGCCGATGGTGCCGTCGTCGGTATAGACGGGAATAGTGAACCTCGATGGGTCTCCGCCGCCGAAGAGGACGACGTAGGAGCCGGGTTCGATGACGGCATCGGACGGGAAGCGGAAGTACCCGCTTAGGGCCCCCGCGTCGCCCAACCGCCAACCGGCTAGGGAGACGCTACGTGAACCAGCGTTGTAGAGTTCGATGAACTCGTCTTCATGCGGGTCGTATCGAGCGTCGTAGTTCGCGTCGCCGGCTAGTCCTTCAGGGGGATCAGCGAGCACTTCACTGATGATGACGTTGGCTGCGGCGAGGGACGGGAGCGAGAGCAGCGTCAGCAGGGCGAGGTTGTAGCGGAAGCGGAACATGACCTACTAAGCCAAAGCGGCTAGGCAGGTTCTTAAAACCCGTTCTGTCTTAGGGAAGAAGTGAAAGGACATTGCAAAGCCTCCGCTAAGTACCAATATGCGACCGAAGGTAGCTATGCACAACCTGCGTGGAGATAGGATCTCAGCGGAGGAGGAGGAGCTTGGTGTAGCGCGGGGGAGTGTGTGCGGTGCGGAAGCGGACGAAGTACGGACCGGTGGCCGCCAAATGACCGCGTTCGTCGCAGCCATTCCATTGCATCTGGTGTGTACCAGCGTAGCGTGGTGCGTCCACTAGTGTGCGCACAAGCTGGCCTTGGATGTTGTAGATCGCTACGTGGACGGAGGCGGCCTGATGCAGGTGGAAGCCAAGGTGAGTAGTGGCGTTGAAGGGATTGGGCCACACTTGCAGCGAGGATGCAGATACCATGGCAGAAACTTTGGCCGCTGATGCAGAGGGCACGTCTAGAGTGCGTCCGGGTGAGAAAGGAGCTTGGGTCGGCGAGGCGGTTTGGTGTGGGACGAACGCACCACTATCGGGTGGGGTGCGGACGATAGACTGGTCATCGGGCCAAGCAGCGTGAGAGACGCGGGCGACTAGATAGCCAGTTTTGTCGATGAGGTAGATGGCTTCACCGGCGTTGGTCAGGCCATCGCCGATGGTGCCGTCGTCGGTATAGACAGGCACGGTGAATCCGGCTGGGTTGCCGCCGCCAAAGAGGACGACGTAGGAGTGTGGGGCAATGGCGGCACCGGGTGGGAAGCGGAAGTAATCGTGTAGTGAGGCGGTATCGCCTAACTGCCAACTGGCGAGGGAGATGGTATCGGTGCTGGCGTTGTAGAGTTCGATGAATTCGTCTTCATAGGGGTCGTAGTGTCCGTCTTGGTTGGCGTCGCTAGGGGGGTCGGCGAGCACTTCGCTGATGAAGAGAGAGTAAGTGGGTCTGGGAGGCGGTTTTGGCAGATCTGCTCTAGTCTGCTTTTTGGGGTTGATTCCGGGTGAAAAGGGGGCTTCGACCGGCGAGACGGTTTTGTGCGGGACCAAGGCTCCGTCGTCTGGTGGCGTGCGGACGAGGGATTGGTCGTCGGGCCACGTGGAGTGAGAAAGGAACGCAACCTCGTCGCCATGGTCATTGATCAGGTGGATAGACTCGCCGCTGTCGTCTAGGCCATCGCCGATGGTTCCATCGTCGGTATAGACGGGAATGGTGAATCCCGATGGGTCTCCGCCGCCGAAGAGGACGAGGTAGGAGCGCGGTGCAATGACGGCGTCGGCTGGGAAGCGGAAGTAACCACTTAGAGATCCCGCATCGCCCAACCGCCAGCCAGCTAGAGAAACGGGCACGGGTCCGTCGTTGTACAGTTCGATGAATTCGTCTTCATGCGGATCGCGCCGACCGTCTCGATTGGCATCGCCAGCTCGTCTATCAGGTGGGTCGGCGAGCACTTCACTGATGGACAGGGGATAGGTTAAAATGGGCCGCGTTTCTGGAGCGTGTCCGACTGAGAAGGGGGCCTCATGCGGCGAGGCCATTTTGTGTGGAACCAACGCGCCGCCGTCGGGTGGGGTGCGGACGAGGGACTGGGCGTTGGGCCAAGTGGAGTGAAAGAGAGACACGGCTTCATGGCCATGATCGTCAATCAGGTAGATGGCTTCACCGGCGTTGGTCAGGCCATCGCCGATGGTTCCGTCGTCGATATAGACGGGGATGGTAAACCCTAAAGGCTTGCCACCGCCGAAGAGGACGACGTACGAGCGCGGGGCGATGACGGCCTTGGCTGGAAAGCGGAAGTACTCGCTTAGGGATCCGGCGTCGCCCAACCGCCAACCGGCTAGGGGAATGGGAACAGGACCGGCGTTGTATAGTTCGATAAACTCGTCTTCATGCGGATCGTACTGACCATCGCGGTTCGAGTCGCCGGCGGCACCCTCGGGCGGGTCGGCGAGCACTTCGCTGATGACGAGAGGATAGGTCAAGATGGGCCGCGTTTCTGGGGCGTGGCCGGGGGAAAAGGGCAATTCGACCGGCGAGGCGGTTTTGTGCGGGACCAAGGGGCCGCCGTCGGATGGGGTGCGGACGAGGGACTGTTTGGTCGGCCACTCGTCGTGCGAGATGACATCAATTTCGTGGCCATTGTTGTCGATCAGGCGAATGTCTTCGCCCTTGCCGGTCAGTCCGTTGCCAATTTTACCGTCGTCAGTATAGACGGGGATGGTGAACCCCGACGGGTTGCCACCGCCGAAGAGAACGACGTACGAGTGCGGGGCGATGACGGCCCCGGGCGGGAACTGAAAGTGGTTCTTCGGTGCCGTGCTATCGCCCAGCCGCCAGCCAGCCAAGGAGATGGGCACAGACCCGGCATTGTATAGTTCGATAAATTCGTCTTCATAGGTGTCGCGTTGGCCGTCTCGGTTGACATCGCCAGCCAGCCTTAAAGGCGGGTCGGCTAGCACTTCGCTGATGAAGAGGGGATAGTCCGGTTTGGGGATGATATGCGTGTGGCCGGGGGAGAAGAGGGCCTTGGTCGTCGAGACGGTTTTGTGCGGGACCCATGCGCCGCCGTCCGGTGGATTGCGGACGAGGGACTGCTTACTGGGCCAAGGGGTATGCTCGACGACGTCGATTTCGTGGCCATTGTTGTCGATTAGGAGAATTTTCTCGCCCTTGCCGGTCAGTCCATTGCCGATTTTTCCATCGTCGGTATAGACGGGGACAGTGAATCCCGACGGGTTGCCGCCACCGAAGAGGACGATGTACGAGCCGGGTTCGATGACGGCGTTGGCTGGGAATTGGAAAGAGTTCTTCGGGGCCGTGCTGTCGCCCAGCCGCCAGCCGGCCAAGGAGATGGGCTCCGAGCCAGCGTTGTACAGTTCGATGAATTCGTCTTCGTACGTGTCGCGCCGACCGTCTCGATTGGCGTCGCCAGCAAGGGCCGAAGGCGGGTCGGCGAGCACTTCGCTGATGAAGAGGGGATAGTCTGGTTTGGGGATGATGTGGGTGTGGCCGGGGGAGAAGAGGGCCTTGATCGTCGAGGCGGTTTTGTGCGGGACGAACTCGTCGCCGTCGGGTGGATGGCGGACGAGGGACTGTTTGGTTGGCCAAGGTGTATGCGAGACGACGGCGACCGTGTCGCCGGTGTCGTCGATTAGGTGGATATCCTCGCCCTTGCCGGTCAATCCGTTGCCGATGCGTCCGTCATCAGTATAGACGGGGACGGTGAATCCCGTTGGCTTGCCGCCGCCGAAGAGGACGACGTACGAGCCGGGTTCCATGATGGTGTTGGCTGGGAACTGGAAAAAGCTGTCCGACGACTTGCTGCTATCGCCCAACCGCCAGCCGCTTATATCGACGGATGCTGAACCGGCGTTGTAGAGTTCAATGAATTCGTCTTCATAGGTGTCGCGTTGGCCGTCTTGGTTGGCGTCGCCAGCGGTTCCCGTAGGCGGGTCGGCTAGCACTTCGCTTATGACGACTGTGGCTTCGGCAAGGGGCGCGAACGCAAGCAGGAGGACGAGGAGCAGGAGACGGGCCATGCCCTTGCTTATGCAAAGAGCGTACCAAGCCGTCGCCTAACTTGTTATTTCTTTAGGAACAGATAGTTATGTGTAGGCTGTTGATCTTTGCGCTCGGCGATAATGACCCATTTGGGATACAGCAGCGCAGACGGCGGGTAACGCTCCTCATTACTCCGGGGCGATTAGCGGCGAGAGGTGTTTAGCGGTCTGCTTTCAGATCCAGCGATAGGTGCGAGCTCCGCGACTGGAGACGCGGGCGAATTTCCAAGCCGTCAGCCACTCTTGGCGATCGTGGACGACCAGTTCGGGATGCTCTTGGCTGCGGACGAGGAGGCCGGGTAGGTGGGGCCGGCCATTGGGCTTGCGGGCGTCGTTCCAGCGCAGGTCCATGCTCCAGCGAATCGCGTCCGAGCAGTTGGGTTGGCTGCCGTGCGGGGTGCGGCAGTGGATGGCGATTAGGCCGCCGCGTTGGACGGGGATGGTGACCGGGTCCCAGGGCGGCAACTCTTCGGGCGCGACGGTAAAGCTGCCGCCTTGGTCGGCGGGCGGGCGCACGTGTCGGCGCAGTGGCTCCTTGTGACACCGGGGATAAATCATCAGGGTGCCGTTTTCTTCGTCGGCATCGACGAGGGGGATCCAGGTGGTGACGACGAGCGTGTCGTCGGCTTCGGGCAACAACACGCCGAGGTCTTGATGCCAAGCAGTGGAGCGCGCCCATTCGTTTTGCGAGAAGTTGCCGGCGTACTCGTCGCTGGCCGGGACTTTGGCGCGGATGTGCTGGCAGGAGTTGGCGTAGATTTCCGGGCCGATCAGGGATTCGATCAGATCGAGCAGCCGTGGGTTGTGCAAAAAGGCGAAGATATTAGGCCCCAGATTGGCGGGGAAGTTGATGCCGGCCGTGGCACTGGCGTCGGCTTTGGCGAGGGGAATCAGGCGTTTGGCAAAAGGTAGCTCCGTATAGTCGCGTTCTATTTTGCCAGCGGCCAGTAGGCGTTGGGCCGCTTGATCGACGATTTCCTCCAGCTCCGCTTGGACTGGATCTAAGTCTTGGGGGGCCAAGGCGTCGGGTACGTGAACGTAGCCCTCGGCGTGGAAGAATGCGAGCTGCTCCGAGCTGAGGCCGGGCATGGCGCGTTTTAGAAGGTGCCGATGATCGATGCCCGATGGACTTGGCCTAAGTCGGGAGAGGACGAGTAGGCGTAATCGATTGCGTAGCGGTCCATGATTAGGCCGGCCCCGGCGCTCAGGCCCAACGGCTCCTCGTCTTGGCTGCCGGTCTGTTGGGTGGTGTAACCGGGCCGGACATAGAGGCCCGCGGCGAGTTGGATCTCAAGGCCGAAGGCTAGGTAGGAGTCGTTGTCGTTGGGCAAGTTAAAATCGGCGACCAAGAGCACGGGTACCGGCATGTGCGCGAGGTGATGGGCCATCCCTAGGCGAATGTGGACCGGTAGAGAGTCCTTGAAGCCCTCGGTGTAGCCCGAGCGCACAAAACCAAGGTTGGAGATTGCCGCGCCGAGCGTCGTGCCCTCGATCGGGGCGCGGACGAGGAGGCCCACATCGGCAAGGTAAGCGTCTGAAGAAAACTCGGCGATGTTTGAATAGACGGCTTTTAGATTGGCACCGACGGCTAGCCAGTCCGGCCCGAGTTGTTGGGCGATGGACAAATAAGCGGCGAGGTCGGTCGCCGAGAAGGTCCCTAAATCGCGTCCTTCTGCATCGGTATGCCACAAGTCGCCGTAGGATACGTAGTGGACGCTTAGGGCGTGGACGCGCGACCCGTTGGGAGCGGCGATAGAGGCGAAGCCAGCTTGGGAATCGACGAAATAGCTGTTGTAGGCGAGCGCGGCCGTGCGCTCGCTCAAGCCGAAAAGCCCGGCGGGATTCCAGGCCGATGCTTCGATGTTGCCGGATACGGCCGCATAGGCCCCGCCGAGCGCGGCAGCGCGGGTGCCGACGCCGATCTTGAGAAAGTTGAAACCCGTAGTGCCGGCGTTGGGGTTGATTGCACTCGCAGGTGTCAAGGTCGAAAGTAGGATGCAGGCCGCGAGGGCACAGTATCTCATGGTTTGGTCTCCAGATTTCAGGCGGCTGCCCGTTCGAGGGCGTGGGCTGTGCACAGCAGGCGAGCTTCTTCGAGGGGTGGGGCCAATAGTTGCACGCCAATGGGCAAGTCGCCGTGGCTGTGGGCAAAGGGTACGGATATGGCTGGGATTCCGGCGAGGTTGACCGAGGCCGTGTAGATGTCGTTGAGGTACATCTGCAAGGGATCGTCGAGTTGTTCGCCGAGGCGGAAGGCGACGGTCGGAGCCACGGGCGAGATCAGTACGTCGCAGGCGGCAAAAGCGCGGGCAAAGTCTTCGCGGATCAAGGTGCGCACCTGCTGAGCCTTGCGGTAGTACGCGTCGTAGTAGCCGGCGCTCAGGGCGTAGGCCCCGAGCATGATGCGGCGCTTGACCTCGGTGCCAAAGCCCTCGCTGCGCGTGTGCAAATACATCTCTTGCAGGTCGGTGCTGCCCTCGGCGCGATAGCCGTATTTGACGCCGTCGTAGCGCGCGAGATTGGCCGATGCTTCGGCCATGGCGATGATGTAATAGGTACTGATGCAGTATTCGGGATGACCGGCCACGGGTAGCTCGACATCCACGAGCTCGGCTCCTGCATCCACTAAAGCGTTGGCTGCATCTTGCGCTGCCTTGGCTACTTCCGCGTCGAGGGCGGCGGGAAAGTGCTCGCGCGCCAAGCCTACTCGCAGACCGCGGACGTTTCCTTTGAGCGCGGCTTGATAGTCCGGCACGGGGGCGGTGCTGGAAGTCGAGTCGCGGGGGTCGTGCCCGGCGATGGCTTGGAGCAGGAGGGCGGCGTCTTCGACATCTTTGGTTACGGGGCCGATTTGGTCGAGCGAAGAGGCGTAGGCTATGAGTCCGTAGCGCGAGACGCGGCCGTAGGTAGGCTTGAGGCCCACGACGCCGCAGTAGCTAGCTGGTTGGCGCACCGAGCCGCCGGTGTCTGAGCCGAGGGCGAGAATGGTCTCGTCGGCGGCTACGGCTGCGGCCGAACCGCCGCTGGAGCCGCCCGGTACTCGCTCGGGGTCGCGGGGGTTTAAGGCGGGACCAAAGTAAGAATTTTCGCAGGACGAACCCATGGCGAACTCGTCCATGTTGGTCTTACCGATGAAGACGGCGTCGGCATCGCGCAGCCGCTCGACGGCCGTGGCGTCGTAGGGAGCGATAAAGTGTTCGAGGATTTTCGAGCCACAGGTGGTGCGCCCGCCGCGCACGCAGAGGACGTCCTTGAGGGCCAAGGGAATGCCCGCCAAAGGGTCCAAAGCCGCACCTGCTGCGCGCCGCTGGTCGATGTCGTCGGCGTGGGCTAGGGCACCTTCTGGATCTACGCTGATGAAGGCGTTGATCTGGCCATCGATTGCGCCGATGCGGTCGAGTGCGGCCTCGACTAGCTGACGAGTGGTGATTTCCCCTTGTTGCAGGCGAGCACTGAGTTCGTGGGCAGTGGCTTGGTTGAGCGCCATAAGTTAGGAGGCGGCTTGGTCCTTGTCCTTGGACTGAGGCTCGATCTGGGCTTGGTCTTTGGACTGAGGCTCGGTCTGGGCTTGGTCCTTGTCCTTGGACTGAGGCTCAGTCTGGGCCGGAGGGGCCGTAGGCTGAGCAGGTTGCTTGGGGGCCTCGATTTCGTCCTGCACGTCGCGCATGGCGGTGCGGAACTCGCGGATGCCCTTGCCCAAGCCCTGTGCCATCTCGGGGATGCGCTTGGCACCGAAGATGAGCAGAATGACGACGAAGATGATGAGTATTTCCCAATGGCCCATACCGAACATGGCTCTAGCTCCCGAAAGATGTTTTTAATAGCTGTGGCGGAAGTAGTACCAGCCGACGAAGAGTCCCAACATCGTGATTAGGTTAAACTTCAGCGACAGATCAAACGAAAAAGATAGGATGATGAGGTTGAACATGTGCGGCCCGATGGAATACTCCACATAGCGCAAGAGGGCGAGTTCGACAATGGTATCGGGGCCGACTATGGCGATGAGGATAAACCTCAGCATTTCACCGACGATATTCGCGCTGATCATCGTGGTGAAGAGGATGAGGATGAGGTGGCTGAGGGGTTTGCCGTGTAGCATTATAACTCAGGCGTGTTGCGTGACGTCGCCGTGCACGAGCCGGAAGATCCAGCGAATGGGTCCGGAGAAGACGTACACGAGGGTCATGGGAAAGAAAAAGGTGCTGTCGTAGATAGTCAGCCCGACCGTGGTGATGAAGTAAAGCTGTTTGAAGCGGTCGCCGAGGGAGGTGCCGCGGAAATTGGGAATACTGTCGTAATCGAGCCGACTGACCATCAGGAAGGACAGCACTAAAATCAGCAGTACGGCCAGCGGTGTGGCGTGGGGAATGGGCCACGCTTTGACAAAGACCACGTATTGGGTGAGGCAGACCGCAGCCGTGGGAATGGCCAACCCCATGTAAAATTCGCCGCGCTCGCCGTCGAGGCTGAGCGTATTAAAGCGGGCGAGACGCATGGCACCGCAGAGCAGAAACACAAAAGCCAGCGCCAGCCCCCAGCCGGTCGGCAGGTGGGCCTGATAGATGATGGCAGCGGGTACGATGCCAAAGGTGCAGGCATCGACGATGGAGTCGAAATGGAGTCCAAACTGGGAGTCGCGCCCCATGACCCGAGCGAGTTGGCCATCCATTTTGTCGAATACCGCGCCCAAGAAGATGAGCCAAGCGGCTGACACGTAGTTGCCGTTGAAGGCATAGTGCAGGGCGAGGAACCCGCAAAACAGGTTGCCGATGGTGAAGGCGGTGGGTATGAACTGCCTCATTTTCGCATCCTTCCTGCCGCTAGCGCCGCGTCCGATAGGGACGCTCTTCAAGGGTCAGGTCTAGGTTGTAGTGCTCGTTGTGGCGCACCACATTGAGCGCGGCCACTTCGCCGACGCGCAAGCCGCGCAGCACGCCAATGGCCTCGTCGGTGCTGCGGATCTTTTCGTCGTTGACCGCAACGATTACATCGCCCTTTTCGAGGCCCGCTAGTTCGGCCGGACTGTCGTTAGCAACCCTGACGACTAGGACTCCATCCGTGGAATCGAGCCTTAGGTACTCTGCTAGAGGCAGAGTGATGTCTTGGACGGCTAGGATGCCGGTCCAAGAGCGACGCACTTGGCCGTATTGGCGAATTTCTTCCAAGAAGCTCGTGGCCGTGTCAATGGGAATGGCGAAGCCAATGCCAATAGAGCCGCTGGCGTATTCGCCGCCGGTGTAGATAAAGCTGTTGATGCCGATGACCTCGCCATCGGCATTGACCAAGGGGCCACCGCTGTTGCCGAGATTGATGGCCGCATCAGTTTGAATCATGTCTCGGTAGTAGTAATCGCCTTGGGGTTCGGAAAAGTCGCGATCTAGGGCGCTGACGACGCCGATGCTGACGGTAGGACCCAAATTGAAAGGGTTGCCAATGGCAATAGCCCATTCGCCGACCAGAATATCGCCCGAAGTCCCGAGGGGCGCAACCGGCATGTTGCCGTCATCTACCTTGAGGACGGCGAGGTCGAAATTGGGGTCTGAGGCCACATAACGGGCCTCAAAGGTGCGGTCGTCGGGGTCGGGTAGAGAGATAGTAATTTTTTGCAACTGGCGCGGGTCGCCGACGACGTGGCTATTGGTGAGAATGTAGCCCTCGTCATCGACGACGAAGCCCGAGCCGGTGGAGACGCGGTCATGGTCTCGGGGCACGTAGTAGAAAGGCGAGAAAAAGTTCCAAAAAGGATCGCCGCGATACCTGTATAGATGCTGGACGCGTTCGCGATAACGCACGTAGAGGCTGACGACCGAGGGCTGGACCCGCTCTACAGCCTGCACTACGGCCGTGCGGCGCGACTCCCCAATAGACGCGCTGGCATGGCTCACAATCAATGCCAGCAGAGCGAGCGAGCAGATAAGGCGCAAGGTTGTACCTCGGGAAATGAATTTCGACGACAAGTAACTATAAATTATATAATAATCATACACATAGTTGCAAGTATTGCACAGCTATCTCGCAGTGCCGCTAGTCCGGCAATTCGCCGCGCAGACTCAGGATCGCAGCAAAGCTGTCGTTTTTGGCGGCCTTATTCCTTTTGACAATGCCGCACTTGGTGCAGCGGTGGACGAGGATGTAATCGCCGCGTTTGATGGTAAATCCCACTGGCTCCATCAAGCCGCGACAGCGCTCGGCGCGGTCACCTGGGTTTACATCGACGTGTTGGCTCCAGAGGCATTCGGGGCAGTGGTTGGTGTAGCCATCGCCCTGCGCGTGAAAGCCACAATTTTCGCAGGTAAAATTTTCAATGTGCCGCTGGAATTTTTTGTGCATTTGGGCTAGACCATTTCTGCACTAAAACGGCTATCAGGGTACTCCACCCACAGCAGGCAGAGACCGTGCGCAGGGGCTGTGGCGCCGGCCGCCTTGCGGTCGCTGCTGGCGAGTAGGTCGGCAATGGCCTCCGGCGGCCTCGTGCCGCGGCCGATTTCAACCATCGTGCCGACGAGAATCCGCACCATGTGGCGGAGGAAGCGGTTGGCCTCGATTTCAAAGACTAGCTCGGGGCCGCGTTGAGACCAGACCGCGTCAAAGACGTGGCAGGTCAGATGTTCGGGGATGGGATCTTGTTTGTAAAACGCCCCAAAAGAGTGTTCGCCGTAGAGTGAGTGAGTGGCCGCGGCCATAGGTGCCAGAGACAGCGCTGGATAATAGGTCCACACCTGGGTGCGGTTGACGGCTGCCTTGCCCTGGTGAATGCGGTAGCGATAGCGCTTGCGGGTTGCGCTATAGCGGGCGTGGAAGTTTGCGGCGACCTCGTCGGCGGCGCGCACGGCAATGTCCGGGGGCAAGAGGCCATTCAGGCTGCGGAACAGCCGGTCCATGGGCAACGCGGCCTCGGTCTGGAAATGAGCTACCTGTCCGAGAGCGTGGGTGCCGGCGTCCGTGCGGCCCGCGCCGATGAGGCGGACCGGCTCTTTGAGCAAGGTGTGCAGGGCTTGTTCGAGCGCGTCTTGCACGGTGCGGTCGCTCTTTTGGCTCTGCCAGCCGGCAAAGTGAGTGCCGTCGTATTCGATTACTAGGCGCAGCGTCCGCATCGCCTAACGCAAAAAGTACACGAGCGCGACCAAGCCTAGGGCGGCCAAGGTGAATAGACCGTCGGCATGGCCAAAGCGCAGCGGACGATAGTGAGTGCGTTCTGCTCCGCTAGCGTAGCAGCGGCTTTCCATGGCCAAGGCGAGGCGATCGGCGCGACCGCAGGCTGCGACGAGGAGGGGTACGAGGAGGGGCACGAGGTTTTTGATGCGGCGCAGAAAAGAGCCGCTAAAGTCGGCCCCGCGCGCTAGTTGGGCTTTGCGCAGGCGCTCGGCTTCGTCGAGGAGTACGGGGATAAACCGCAGGGCGATGGAGATCATCAGCGCCACGTCACCGGCCGGGAAGCCGAAGCGGCGCAAGGGGTTAAAAAGACGCTCTAGGCCGCTAGTTATCTCCATCGGTGCCGTAGTCAGCGTCAAGAGCGTGGCGGCGACGATGGCCGCGGCCAGCCGCGCGGTGAAGAAGGCTCCCAAGCGCAGGCCCTCGGCGGTCAGGACGTGATCGGAAAAGGGCAACGGCAAAACGGCGCGACCGGGTGTGAGCAGCGCGTGGAGGCCAAAGGTGAACAGGAAGAGCCAAGCAAAAGTTTTGAGCTGGCGCAGGATAAGGCGCGAAGGTACTCGTGCCAAAGCGGTGGCTACCAGTAGGAAAGCTCCAAGCAGCAGCAGGGCGAGTGCGTTGGGCGCTGCAAAGGCCGCCAGCGTCAGCGCGAAAACGGCTCCTAACTTGGTGCGCGGATCGAGGTGGTGGATCGGCGAGTCGAGCGCGAGGTAGCGGCCGAGCGCGATGTCCTGCAAAAAGGCCAAGGGCTAGGGCAAAAAGCGATTGGTGAAGGCCGCGGTGACGTCCACGACCCCTTCTTTGATCAGACCCGCGGCCACCATTTGTTCCAATAGCTCCTGCCAGCGTTCCAAGGTCATGCTGCCGAGGCCGTTCTGTTGGGCGACTGGGTCGAGAATCATATCCATGGATTCGGCGGCACCATAGGCGAGAATGTCCATACCCATCTCGGGGTTGAGGCTGTTGATATGGCGGTTGGTGGCCTCTGGCTCGGCGAGGTATTTCTCCCAGCCCTTGACGCTGGCGCGGACTACGGCACCGACGAGTTCAGGCTCGGCGGCGATGCGCTCTTCGGTGGTGATGAGCACGCTGGTATAAGGGTTGAAGCCGGTATCGGCTACGAGCAGGGCCTTGGGATCGCCGCCTTTGGTCTTGGCGACGAAAGGCTCGCTGAAGACGTAGCCCTGCTGGGCGAAATTCTCGTCCGCGAGGAATTGGGTCACATTGCCGGGATAGGGGACGATAGTGACGCCTTCAAATGGGTATTTCCAGCGCAGATAGTGCGAGAAGGCCGGGCGCTGCGACAAGGCCAAGGTGATGTTTTTGATTTGCGAAATGGAGTCGATACCCGAGCTCTCGTGGACCATGATGCAGCGCGGGCTGATCTGGTAGGACGCCATGAGCGCGACTATGGGGATTTGTTGGGCGCGGGCGTACAGGATGTCGTCGGCATTTGTTATGCCAAAGGCTACCGCGTCGGTGGCCACGCGCTGGACGACCGGCGCATCCGGGCCGCCGCCGAGGATTTCGACCTCAACGCCGTTTTCTTCATAGTAGCCGTGGACTGCGGCTGCGTACAAGCCGCCGTGTTCGGCTTCTGGGAACCAGTTGAGGGCGAGTTGGACCTTAGGCAGGGCGTCGGCTGTGGGCGCTTCTTTTTCAGCGGCGCAAGCGACGAGTGCGAGGAAGGCTGCTAAGAGCGGGTATTTGAACATCACGGGAATTCTCCTAGTGAATTGTAGTGAAAGTTGGCGCGCCGCCATTTCACTCGGGCGTGCCCGTCCAGCGTCTGAATAAGAAATTACTCAAGCTGCCCACGGTGGTAAATAGCCCCAAGCCGAGTAAGGTGCAAAACAGAATGCAGGCGAATAGGTAGTCGGTTTTGGCTTGGCCGTTGGTGAGGATGATCAAGTAGCCGAGGCCAAAGTCCTCAGTGCCGTAGCCGGCGAAGAATTCGCCGACAATCGCGCCGATGACCGACAGACCGCTGGAGATGCGGGCGCCGACGAGCATCTGGGGGACAGCGCCGGGAACGCGGAGCTTGAACAGGACCTGCCAGCGGTTGGCCTTGTTGAGCGCGAAGAAGTCGAGGATGTGGGGATCGACGCGGGTCAGGCCGTCGGTGGTATTGGCGATGACAGGGAAGAGGGCGATGATGAAGGAGACGGCCACCACGCCTTGGAGGCCGTAGCCGATCCACAGGATGATCAGGGGCGCGATGGCTACGATGGGCATGGTCTGCAAGAAGATCGCGTATGGATAGAGACTGCGCTCGATGAGACGCGACTGGGAAAACAGTAGAGCGACCAAGAAGCCAAAGGCAAAGCTGAGGACAAAGCCCAAGAGGGCACCCGAGGCCGTCAGCAGGGTAGCCGACAGCAGGCGCGGCAAATTGTCGGCGATGGCTTGGGCCACGAGCAGGGGACCGGGTAGCAGGAAAGGTTCGATCCCGAGGAGCGAGACGGCACCTTGCCAAGCGCACACGACCAAGGCGAAAAACAGCAGCGGAGGCAGGGCGTTGGTCGTTAGGGAGCGCAGGCGTTTCATAGCTCATCGGCGTGGGCGAGTTGGCGCGAAATCCCGTTGGCTATGCGGATAAATTCAGGGGTGCTGCGCAGGTACGCTGAGCGCGGATAGGGAAACGGGATGGGGATGTCGGCGAGGATGTGACCGGGACGCGCGCTCATCACGAGGACCCGCTGGCTGAGGAACACGGCCTCGGAGACGTTGTGCGTGACAAAGAGACTGGTCCAGTGGTCTTCCTGCCACAGGCGCAACAACTCCTCGTTGAGCCGCTGGCGGGTGATTTCGTCGAGTGCGCCAAAAGGTTCGTCGAGGAGCAAGATTTGGGGACGGGTCACCAGCGCGCGGGCAATGGAGACCCGCATGCGCATGCCGCCGGAGAGTTGAGCCGGGTACGCATCGGCAAAATCGGTTAGGCCGACTAGTTCAAGCGTTTGGGTGACGCGTTCGTCGGCATCCTCGTGGCGCAGCTCTAAGGGGAGGGTGATGTTGTGTGCGACTGATCGCCAAGGCAGCAGCGTGGCGTCTTGGAAGACGAAGGCGAGGCCAAGCGGATCGTGGCCCTCCACGCGCAGTTCGCCGCTCGTGGGCGCATCGAGGCCGGCCACGAGGCGGAGGAAGGTGGATTTGCCGCAGCCGGAAGGGCCGACGATGGAGACGAATTGACCGCGGCTGATTTCCAGATTGAGGTCGTGCAGGGCTTGGACCCCGGAGGGGAAGTACTTGTTGAGTCCTGCGGCTACGACTAGCTGAGACTCCATCTAACCTCGGGGGTGGTAGGTCTTGTGGACCTCTTTGAGATAGCTGAGGTCGAGGTGCGTGTAGATCTGGGTGGTGGAGATGTCGGCGTGGCCTAACAGTTCCTGCACGGCGCGGAGGTTGGCGCCGCCTTCTAACAGATGCGTGGCAAAGGAATGGCGCAGGGTGTGGGGGCTGATCTCCCTGCCGATGCGGGCCTTGTCGCCGGCGGTTTTGATGATCTTCCACACGCTCATCCGCGAGAGCGGGCCGCCTTGGGCGTTGAGAAAGACGTGGTCGCTTGAGTCGGGACGGGCGAGGTGGGGGCGGCCTTGGCGCAGGTAGTGCCTGAGCGTGCGAGCGTCTTTGGCCGCGATGGGCACGATGCGCTCGCGCCGACCGCGGATGCGGATGAGGCCCCGCGCTAGCAGCAGGGCCTCCTGTTGCAGCGCGGTCAGCTCGGAGACGCGGATGCCGGTGGCGTAGAGCACGGCGAGGATGGCCCGGTCGCGCTGGCCCAGCGGCTCGTCGGGGTCGGGCGCGGCGAGGAGAGCGGCGATTTCCTCGACTGAGAGTACGTCGGGCAGGCGGCGCTCCAACTTGGGCGGGTCAAGGAGTTCGGCTGGGTTGTGCGTCGTTGCGCCCTTGAGCAGTAGGTACTGATGGAAGCGCTTTATCGAGGTGAGGTTGCGGGCCATGGTGGAAGCAGTTAGGCCGGCGTCGCGCAGCGAGTGGAGCAAGTGGGCGATGTGCTGGTGTTGGACGGCTTCTAGGTGCTCGACGCCTTGGGCGGATAGGTGGTGCAGATAGCGGTTGAGGTCGCGGCGATAGGCGTCGAGGGTGTTGGCTGCCAGCCCATTGTCGCGCTCCATGGCCGTGAGGAAGCGCTCGCAGGGGTCGGACAAGGTCGCTGGCAGCGGGCGTTCAGGCGTGGATTTTGGGCGGGCCATGATCCGGGCCGTTGAGATGGGCGAGCAAGGCGTCGGCCTGTTTGCGGCTGAAGCCGGGGAGGGCGGCGATTTCCTCGGCCGGCGTGGCGGCGATGCGCTTGACTGAGCCAAAAGCGACGAGCAGGGCCTTGCGCTTTTGTGGGCCAATGCCGGGGACGTGGTCCAAGGTGGAGCTGAGCGCGCTCTTGGCGCGTTGCTGGCGGTGGTTTTTGAGCGCGAAGCGGTGGGCTTCGTCGCGCAGCATCTGCAACAGGCGCAGGCTGGCCGAGGTCTTGGGCAGCAGCAGGGGATCGCGCTGATCCGGCAGGAAGACTTCCTCGAAGCGCTTGGCGAGGCCGACGACAGGTTGGTCTGCGATGTCTAGCTCGCGCAGGGCGGCGACCGCGCTGGCGAGTTGGCCCGGCCCGCCGTCGATGAGCAGCAAATCGGGCCGCGGCTCGTTGCGCTCGGCTAGGCCGCGGAAGCGGCGATAGACTACTTGGTGGATGGCGGCGTAGTCGTCGGGTTGTGCGAGATCGCGGATTTTGAAGTAGCGGTACTGGCTGCGCTTGGCCCGGCCGTCGATAAAGCAGACCACTGAGCCGACCGGGTTCGCGCCTTGGAAGGTGGAGATGTCGATGCCTTCGATATGGCGAGGTGGAGCCGCGAGTTGCAAGTCGCGCTGGAGGGCATAGACCGATTGGGGGATGCGGTCGCGCTTCAGCTCGCGCTTGAGTTGGCGTTCGGCGAGTAATTGGGTGGCGTTTTTGGCGGCCATGTCGAGCATTTGGGCCTTGGCGCCGCGCTGGGGGGTGGCTAACTCGACTTTGCCGTCGGCCTTTTGCGACAGCCAAGCGGCTACCTCGTCGGCGTCTGCTAGCTGGGCTGGTAAGTGGATCTCGGGCGGGACGAAGTCGTTTTGCAGGTAGAATTGCCGCGCAAAGGCCGAGAGGATTTCCTCGTCTGAGGATTCCATGACCCCGCCGAGGAAGTGGTGCTTTTTGCCGAGCAGGCGGCCCTCGCGGATTTCGAGGACGCTGCAACAGGCTTCGTCGTCGCTGCGGGCCATGCCGAGGACGTCGCGGTCAATCAGCTCGTCGAGGACGACTTTTTGGCGCGCGCGCATGGATTCTAGGGCTTGAATTTGGTCGCGGAAGCGGGCGGCTTTCTCGTAGCGCATGTCTTCGGCGGCCTCGGTCATGCGCTTTTGCAGTTCGCGGATTACTTCGGCGTTTTGGCCGCGCAAAAAGCGGACGGCCCGCTCGACGGTTTTGCGGTAGTCGTCAGCCGAGACGAGGTTTTCGCAGGGGCCTTCGCAGCGCTTGATGTGGTATTCGAGGCACAGCGGCACTTTGTCTGAGGGCAACTGGGCGTTGCAGGTGCGGATGGGGAAGACTTTGCGCATGGTGTCGATGGTGGTGTGCATGGCGCGGACGTTGCTGTACGGGCCGAGGTAGCGCGAGCCATCGCGGACTACATCGCGGGTGGCGAAGATGCGGGGGAAAGGCTCGGTCGTGATGCGAATATAGGGGTATTTCTTGTCGTCTTTGAGTAGGATGTTGTAGCGCGGTTTGTGGGTGCGGATTTGGGTGGCTTCGAGGATGAGGGCTTCCTGCTCGTTGCCCGTTACGATGTAGTCGATGTCGGCGATGTTGCGGACTAGGGCTTTGAACTGACGCCGGCCATCGCCACCCGACGTGCGAAAGTACGAGCGCACCCGGTCGCGCAGGCTTTTGGCCTTGCCGATGTAGATGATTTGCCCGTCGCGCCTTTTCATGATATAGACGCCGGATTCGTTGGGCAGGGCGTTGAGTTTGAGGCGCAGATCTTCGGAGAGGTTCTTCATCAGAAAAGGATGTGGGTTGACATATTGCAACGAGGATATGCGTTTTGCTGGGTCGCGTCAAGACGGGCGATGGATGCGGGCTTGGCAGCTACTTGAGCAAGAGGAGTCGTCGGGTTTGCTCGCCGCCGGGGTAGTGCAGGCGCACGAGATAGACGCCTGCCGCCAACGCCGTGCCTCGCTGGTCGCGGGCGTCCCAGCGGACTTGGTACGAACCGGCGGGCTGGAATTGGTTCACCAGCGTGCGCACGGGTTGGCCTAAAATGTTGTAGATCGTCAGCCGCACTGGGCCGGGGGAGGCTATGTCGTAGGCGATTTGGGTGCTGGCGTTGAAGGGGTTGGGGAAATTGGGGGATAGGCTGCTGGTGGTTGGTATCGTCGGTGTGGTGGGGGGTGTCGAGATTGAGGTTGGGTGGGAGATATCTAGGGCAATATCCGTTGGACTTACAGGTACCTTCCCTATTTCTTCGACGTTGGAGCCGTCCAAGTTGGACCGGAAGATTTCTTCTGCCCATATTATGGTCCCCCATTCACCCACCGCCGGTGCTTCGGCCAAAGTTGACCAGTATATCTTGTTTCCAATTAAATCCAGATCGAAGGCTGTGTAGTAAATCCATTCACCTTGAGAAAGAGTGGCGATATCTTCGACGTTTGAGCCATCTAATTCCGCCCGTCGAATCGCCTTCCTGCCTGCGGCCATCCAATATATCTTGCTAGCTAGTACATCGAGGGCGATTCCTCCAGGGAGAAAGGTATCGGATAACTTCGGGATGACACCTTCGACATTAGATCCGTCCAAGTTCGCTCGCTGAATGGTGTGCTCCCATTTCTCTCCTAACGCATTCCAGTAGATCTTGTCTTGGACTGCATCGAGGGCAATACCATCGGGATAGCTCAAGCCGGTGAGGACATCTTCGATATTGGAGCCGTCCAAGTTTGCCGCCTGAATTTTCCCTGTTTCTGGTTCCGGCCTGTGTCTCCCTCTGTATTTTCCTGTGCCCTCGTCTGTCCAGTAGAGCTTGTTTCCGTCTAGCAGGTCAATCCTCTTGGGGCGATTTAATCCGGTGATCAGGACTTCGATGTTTTGGCCGTTGAAGTCGGCTCGCTGAATCGTCCCCTTCACCTCGTCGGTCCAGTACATCTTGTCCGTGTCTAGGGCAATGCCGTATGGTTCCCTCACTATTGGATCGAAGAGTACTTCGCGGTTTTGTCCGTCGAGGTCGGCTCGCTGGATCGTCCCCGGCCCTGAGTCCGTCCAGTATATTTTGCCTTGGTCCGAATCGAGGGCGATACCTGTTCGGGGTCCCGAGTGGATGTAGTGAACATCGTCCTCTAAGTCGTAGAGGTATTCGCGGTTTTGTCCGTCGAGGTCGGCTCGCTGAATCGTCTGCGTACTTGGATTGGTCCAGTACACTTTACCTCGCTCCAAGTCGAGGGTGATTTCTTCGGGGTAGCCATCTGATACGGTGAGGACTTCTTCGCGGTTTTGTCCGTCGAGGTCGGCTCGCTGGATCGTCCCTACGTCTGTCCAGTAAACTTTGCCCCCATCCACGTCGAGGGCGATACCCCCAGGAAAGCCTGCTCGGATATAGTCATATTCGACGTTTTGTCCGTCGAGGTCGGCTCGTAAGATTCCCTCAAAACCTAAGTCCGTCCAGTACACTTTGCCCCGGACCAAATCCAGAGCAATGTCTCCTGGAGCCGCTCCGTCAAAAATGGCCTCGCTATTGGAACCGTCTAGATTTGCCCGTGCCACCCAACCATTAAGAACGTCACCGCCGATAACCTCCGATGTCCAGTATATTTTGCCTCCGTCCACGTCGAGCGCGATGTTTGTTACCCCTATTGATCTATAGTCGTCGTCCATGAAGGGTTTGAGATTTGAGCCATCTAGGTCAGACCAATAGATGCCTCCTCCCAGCCACCTATCTGTCCAGTACATCTTGCCCCGCAATACATCGAGCGCGATGTCGGCTGGATATCTCAATTCTGGCTTGACGAGCTGTTCGACATTGGTGCCGTCGAGGCTGGACCGATGGATGCCTTTTATTGGGTTCGCCCAGTAGATTTTGCCCTCCTCAACCGGCGGCTGACTGTGGCTAGTGCCTTGCCCGACGAAGGTCAACCACGCCATTGCGAATAAGAACGCAGTGATTTTTCGAGTAGCAATCGAGTGTATCATAGGTAAGTCTCCTTACGCCCGGCAGTATCAAGACAGGCGATAGACGCGGGCTGGGCAGCTATTTGACAAGAGTAGCCGCCGCGTCTGTCACTGGCCGAAAGGGACTGGAATAGCGCATCAGGCATTGACGATCCGTGCGCTCACGAGTTCTGCCATCCGCGCTGGCATCAGGACGCGCAACCCAACGAACTCGTCAAGGTCGGCAGGAGAGAGCTTGCTCGCAATCGCGCCGAGGTTCTCTTCAGTCTCTCCCAACCAAGCGAGGGCGCGAACCGCATCGCCGGCTGGCCGGTGTGGTGCTACCAACTGCCAGCGCGGGGCATGACGCAAATGCACTGTCAGTGCGCCGAGTTTCAACCGGCGGCTGGGGCCAGAGGTCAGGTATACCGACTGCACTGGCGTCTGAGCAGTGAGACCGAGGAAGTTCGCCGCCGCACCGCCACAGGGAACAATGGTCTCCCCCCACAGTTCTGCCAGCGCTTCAATGACCTTCTCAACTGCGGGCGGGCGCAGACCGAAGCGAGTCTCTATGGGCCGGACATAGACGCCCTGACAGACCCGCATTAATTGTCCACGACGTGCGAGACGTGACAGTGCCTGATCGACTGCCGCTCTGCTTCCAAGGTGGAGCAACGCCCTTGGGCACAATAACGACCCCTCGGGCAGCTCGGCGGCGCGTTTGGCAATGTGCTGAGATAGGCTTGGCATGGTCGTATCCATTGGTATAATGTCAGAAATATAGTGGAGAAACTGACTTAAACAAGGAGAGTATTGACATATTGCAACGAGGGTATGCCTTTCCGATCAACAAAAGCTGAGCTTGGGACCATACCCGCGCCGAAAACAATGGCGCAAGAACATTCAATTGCTGTCATTATAGGCTACCTCTGTGCCGTGTATTTGTCAGAAGAGAAAAGAAATGATATTGATTCCAGCCGGTGCATTCCCGATGGGAACATCAGAACGGGAAGCCACGCGATTAGCAGCCGCGTACGGCTACCACATTAGCTGGTTCATCGGTGAGATCCCGCAGCGGTCAGTGGACGTGGATGCTTTCTACATCGACAAGTTCCCAGTGACCAACGCTCAATACGCCGAATTCGCGGATGCGACGGGCCATCCTCCACCGGCTTTCTGGCCCGATGGGATGCTCCCGACCGAAAAGCGCAACCATCCAGTCACTGGGGTAAATCAGGACGATGCGTGGGCGTACGCAAAATGGGCGGGCAAGCGCCTGCCCACAGAAGCCGAGTGGGAAAAGACGGCGCGCGGCATTAATGGCCTTAGTTTTCCCTGGGGTAACCAGTTCGATCCAGAGGCGTGCTGCTGGGGACGCTCTAGCCAGGAAGGTCCGGCTGCCGTCGGCTCCTATCCCGAAGGTGCGAGCCCGTACGGGGTCATGGATATGGTCGGCAATGTGGCCGAATGGTGCGCCGACGCACCGGGACCGGGTGCGGCTTTTATCAAAGGGGGGTGTTACCTGACTAAATCGATCGTCAATCTGCGCCCGGCGGCGCGGAATATGAGCGGCTTCACCAATAATCGGTCCATGTTCTACGGTTTTCGCTGCGCAAAGGAGGCTGTCTGAGATGGCACCAATCAGGATCGAACCCCTCTCGGGGACAGTAGGGTCAAGCTCGATGAGTTTTTCTTTATCCAATGTTCCGGCTTTTCCAGGAGCTACGTTTGGTGCCTGCTTTCCCGAAGCGATTGGCGATGCAGCCGCCGCAACTTGGTTTGGCGACGAAGTGGAGATCAACTGGGAAGAACGCGATGGAGGTGTGCTGTATTGTGTCGGTAGGCGTCCGGGTGAACTCTCCTACACCGTCACTCTTACCCCAGGCGAGGAGATGGTTGAAGCGCATCTGAGCCTGACCAACGAAAGCATTAGGGACTGGGAGACCACCTTGGCCTTCAACTGCTTTAACCCGAATAATGCCGAAGCCGTCTGGGACCACGACTGTCTGCGTCATTGGGTCGGCCAGCAGGGCCAGATGAAACGTCTGATGGCGCTGCCGCGTCAGTTTGGCCCCCGGCCCACCATCCAGCTCTACAGCGTCGAGGGCGCTCCTCTTGGAAAAAAGATCCCCTTTGTAGCCAATTTTTTGGCAACGCCCGAAGATGTGGTACTAGAGGGGTGGATGGCCATCGAGTCGGTGGACGGTCGTCGTTTTATAGCTACCGCGTCGAAACCAGCTCTCTTCCTATTCCAGAACATGGAATACTCCTGCATACATAGCGCTCCGAGCTTTGGTGCCCTCGCGCCTGGAGCGACCGGCCAAGCCATCACGCGGCTTTATTTTGTCGAAGGCGATCTGGCCGCATGGTATGAGCGCATGAAATAGGAGCAGGCGACCCGATCACAGCTATGGTGCTGATTCTGATAATCACTCTTTGCCTGTGCGCCTTCCTGAATTTCGTCGGTGTCCGCAGCTATGTACTACTGGACACGTATTCGGGATTCGCCGACCACTTCACCACCATAGGCGTCATCTTCATCGTTTTCTGGACTACCGTCGTTGGCTTGGCACTGCGCCTGTTGCATCCTTTTCTACGCCTCTCCGCAGCTCATCTGGCGCTTATTTATGCCGCGCTCATGGTCGCCACGGTCATTCCTACTATGGGTTTTGGTGGTTATGTCATTCCTCTGCTCGCTGGGGTGTTCTACTACGCCACACCTGAGAACAATTGGAAATACCTCATATGGGACCACATACCCGAATGGGTTGTGCCACGAGATATCCAAGCCATCACGGGCCTATTTCAGGGCATCCCCGCCGATCAGCCTATTCCGTGGGGCCTATGGATCAAGCCTTTGTTCCTATGGGGAACATTCATGTTGGCCTTCTATCTAGTCAGCGTGTCCTTTATCACCTTGATGCATCATCAGTGGTCTCGCCGGGAGCGCTTGGTTTATCCGATGACCATTTTGCCGACCAGCATGGTGGAGAGTTTGGACGATCCGGCGGGGAGCATCTTCAGAAGTAAACTGCTGTGGGTCGGTTTCCTGATCGCTTGGTCCATACCCACCATAGATGTGCTCGACCGGCTTTTCGACTTTCAGGTTTTAGACGGTTTTGAAATCCCCATTACCAACATACTAGTGTCCCGCAGTTTGGGCCTCAGTTACCGCATTGAGGTCAATCCGCTGATCATAGGGCTTGGGTATCTGGTAAATCTGAACGTGTTGCTGGGCGTTTGGGGCTGCCATGTACTGATGAACTTGGAGGACAGCCTGCTGGTATGGGCCGGGATTGTAAGTCCGCTGCCAGCCGGTCCTCTGCCGTCCGGCTCGGTGCTTATGACCCACCAGCAGATTGGTTCTCTGCTTTTCTTGGTCTTCTCTTCCCTATGGGTTGGTCGAGACTACCTACGCCAGCAGTGGCGTCTGATCGTGGGAGGCGGCGTCCAGGAACCTTACCTGCTCTCGCCGCGCTGTGTCGCCCTCGTCGGCTTGGTCGGCCTGCTGTACATGGCCGGCTTCCTCTATGCCACTGGGCTTTCCCTTCTGTGGAGCCTAGGCTTCCTCTTGGTAGCTCTTCTCGTCTTCTTCGGCATGGCGCGGCTGGTAGCTCAGACTGGCCTCGGTCGCATGCGGGCTCCCTATTCACTGCCGCCCATCCTGACCAATATCTTGGGAACTGGACATCTCTCTGACCGCGACCTAACGGCCATGGGAGTAAATTTTGTCTGGGCCTCCGATCTCCAACTTTTCTTCATGGCCACCCTAGCCCACGCTTTTAAGGTCTGCGAAGAGACAAAGGAAAAGATCACGAGCCGCCAACTCTTCCTCTTTATGACTGCTGCGCTCGTCGTCAGTCTGGTGACGGCCTTGGGCTGTTATATCTGGCTGGGCTACCGGCACGGCCTCATCCACGGCTGGATCTGGTACTTTGTCATGTCGCCCGACTTCCACTGGGGTTGGGTCGCCAACACCATGAACAATCCCCACCCTCCGCAACTCCAGACGGCCTTCTTTATGGGCTTGGGTGCTGCGCTAGCTGCCTTGCTCACCTTTGCCAACCATCATGTTGCCGGTTGGCCTCTGCACCCTGCGGGACTAGTCTTGGGCATGACTCAGAATATCCGCTTCGACTGGTTCAGCATCTTTCTGGCTTGGCTCCTCAAGGCCGCAATTCTGCGCTACGGCGGGGCGAGTCTCTTTCGGCAGGTGCGACCATTCTTCATAGGCCTCCTGCTAGGAGC
The DNA here is from genome assembly GCA_009841115.1 of Gemmatimonadota bacterium. Taxonomy (GTDB): domain Bacteria; phylum Latescibacterota; class UBA2968; order UBA8231; family UBA8231. Next base: position 78,645 of record VXML01000080.1, read on the forward strand.
AAGCGTCGGCATTGGCGGGGCTTCTCTGGCCGTCTCTTTTTTCTATGCCTGAGATCCTGCAAAGCTAATTTCGATTGCGATATATACGACCCTTTAGTGGGTCAATTATTCAGACTAGCTAAATTGGACTGGGACGTTCGGATTGCCAACTGCTCGAACCGATAGACAGCGCGGGGATTTGAGCCTTGGTTGATTGACGCTAAATTTTTTTAAAAAAATTAAATATATCTTGACTTGATTGTATGGTAGTTATATCTTGCATTCCCATAAACTGAGGAGGGAATTATGATGAAAAGCCTTTCGATTGTAGCGGTGGGGTTGATCGCCTTGGCCAATGTGGTTTCTGCTCACGTCCCTGAAGACAAGGTGTTGGGTGCTTGGCAGTGGCCCACGTCCCACCTTCCCGTCCTCGACGGCGATATCTCCGAATGGGAGGTGTTGCCCGAGGAACTATGGATCGAGATCAACGAGCAGGATTTCGGCGGCGACTTGGGCACCACCAAGGAAATTGATGTGTCCGACATGTGGTTCCGCGTTGCCATCTCTTGGCACGACGAAACCGACCGTCTCTACTACGTCATCGACCGCTTTGACGATTTATGGGACCGCGATGGTGGAGGTTACGGTGATTCGGGCAACGATGATAGCATCGAGATAGGAGTGGATGCCGACCACTCTGGCGACTGGTACTTCACCCTAGACCGCGGGCTGCCCGAGGAAGAGCTCATGCGGTTGGACGGTTCCCATGCGCAGACCTATCACTATCGCTGGCCAGCTATCGAGCCGGAAGGTTGGAACTGGTTCTGGATGAACTCGTCGACTTGGCACGATGAAGAGCCTTATTCCTGCTGCGCTGATTCGTTTACCCTAGACGGCTCCCACGGCACTCAGGCCACTCTGAAAGCCGAGTGGTACACGGTAGCATGGGACGACTTCAACTTCCAAGGCCCCGAACAGAGCGTCCAACACGACCTCGTCGAGCTCGAAATTATCGGCCTTGGGATCGCAGTGATCGACAACGATATAAGTCCATCCCAGGATGACAAACGCTTCGGTCGTTTTATATTGGGTGGCCAGAACGATGTATTCGGAAATGCTAGTTCGTTTACCGATTTCGTGCTGCTCCCAGTTGATGAGGAGCGTTTGCCAACCGCGGTCGAGAGCGATACTTGGGGCAGCATCAAGTCCTATTTTATGGAATAAACCTTCTCGCTGTATCTTTTACGATCCCTAAAAAAACTGTGCTCGGGTATCCGGGCACAGTTTTTTATTTTTGCGCATCACCATAAGCTATCTCTAACACCGACGTATTTGAGGCGACCTTTTAATAGGCGATGGAAATGACGCGCTGCGCTGAATCACGGCCTTTGTCTGCATCCACCTCCATGCGAAGAAGGTAAATGCCTAGGGGTAGTATCTCGCCTTGACTGTTGCGACCATCCCAAATAAACGAAAAGCGGCCGCTCAGGTTTTCGCTCCTGTGTATCGTTGCCAGTTTCCTGCCTGACAGGTCGTATAGTTCCATAGCTACCGACGCTGGGCTCGTCAGATTTAGCAGGTCGTAAACGATCCGCACCGCATCGTTAATCCCGTCTCCATTAGGGGTAAAAGCTGCTGGGGAAAGCCGCAGTGTCCAGATCGTCTCCTGTCGCAACTGGCTCAGGTCCACCTTCAGGGTATTGGTGTCAGTTAGTGGGTCCGCATCGCCGGGTGCTACTGCCTGATGCATCTCGTGTGGTCGCGTGCTGTCGAAGACCCGTCCCGCAAAGATAGTACTGAATTTGAACACCTCTGCCCGAAAATCTATTTCGATCAATTCACCTGTGCGCTCGAAATCAATCCTCGGGAACTGCACGGCAAACCCGTTGTCTGCCTGATGCCTTATCTCGAATTCCACTGGGGTGCCGCTGATACGCACCGCGTCCACCCCTTTAAGGGCTCCGGGTACGTCGATCTCGATACTGTCAAAACCTAGGTCATCGGGTGCAATTTGAGGACGTAGTTTGTAGGTAAAATTGGATTCTTCACCCGCAGGCACTGCCACTGGAGTGATCTCAGCGAGAACTTGACTGGCCACCGGCGGTACCGACACCCCAAACTGAAGGTAATCCAGCCGGGCACCAGCTTGCACCGCAGAGGTGAAGTCGATCTGGAACTGGATAAACTGCTGTGGTTTGGAACTCACTAGGGGGCTACTCATGGCCTTGAAGTCGTATGGGGCTGACCAGAAGCTCCAGTTTTCACCGTCATGAGTAATCCCTGCCTTTTCGTTAAACGATAGTCTCTGGTAGGTTTGCCTGGTCAGTTCTGCGCCGTTGGCATCTAGGCGGGTGCGCTCGCTGCCGCGCTCGGTGAAGCGCCAGTACGTGTTCGGTTCGCTATCGTCGCCGCTGCGCGACTTTAGGTCGATTTCGGCCTCTGGGTCAACGCGGCCGGACCATGATATCCTTCCCAGAGTGGCCGGAGCGCCCAAGTCGATGATATTGGATACATAGCTTGCGAAGGGTGCATAGCCGATTCCGTAGATCTCGAACTCGGCGATCTCCCAGACATTGCGGGTGTTTTCGAAAGCCTGAAAGACCAATTTGCGGGAAGGCATCTGTGGCAGTTGCAGATCGACGACGGCTTCGGTGTTTTCTCTGATATCGTGGATCAGGTCGAAGTCGCCGGCACTCTGCGTGGGACAACTGGGGCACACGCGGAAGAGTACGTTAAATTCTCGCGTGCCATCTTTGAGTGAATCCCCGTCGCTGATACCGATCTTGAACTTCTGCACAAATCGGTCGCTTAGGAACTGGTCGCGCGGATAGAAGCGAACCCTGTGGAGGATCACCCTACCGCCAAAATCGAAAAGCAAGTTTTTTTCGGTGGCCGAATACGAGGCGAAGCGGCCGTCCCCTAGGTAGATGGTGCCCGGATCTTGGTCGAATATCAAGGCATCCTCATCGCCGTGCTTTTCCCAGCCGCGGAAACTCAAGTTCTCTATCTGGCCGCCGCGCTCCTCGATCAGCGGCGTGAGATTGAGATTGGGATCAAGGCGCAGAGGAGAGACCGAATCAGGACTCACCTGCACCAATTCCGCTTTGCCGTACAGATTTTCTTCTATCGCTTCCCAAGATAGCTGCACGAACTCGTGCGGTATCTCCTCCTCGGGAGCGGGCAGGTATTCGCCGCCGATTCGGTATATAGTGAGGGCTGTAGGGCGCTCTCCATAGCCTGCACTGAGCAAGATTAGCAGGGCAACCAACAGACTGGGGAAAAAACGCTCTCTAGTCACGGCCGCACTTCTTACTCCTTCCTTCGGCAACCGGATCAGTCGCCGCAATAGTTTGCAAAGTCTTGCGCTGGTCAGAGCGCAGTTTTGGTCCCCAAGGCAGATCAGTAGCTTACGCCTATGGAGCGCACGACGGTCTCGTCCCCGACGACCGCTCCGAATGTATTAGCAGCGATCTGCAGACGGGCAAAGTAGATTCCCGGGGGTACCACCATGCTCTTACTGTCTCTGCCGTCCCAGCCGATCTCATAACTTCCCGTGCTCAAGGGGCGTTGTTCGGCTAGGTGCCGCACTGCCCGGCCGCTGAGATCGTAAACGGTTACTTCCACCGGGCTAGAAGAGCTCAAACGAGTGACCCGGAATGAGAAAACCACCTCGTCGTTGATCCCGTCGCCGTTGGGGGTGAAGACGAGGGGCTGCACCTCGATCCCGGTGATCAGCTTTTTGATCTTGAGTGTGCTCACTATCGTGGTCGTGTTCCCTTGGACTGCCGCTAGGACATCGCCCGGATCGGCCCGCTGCCAAGTGTCCTCGCCTTGGTCGCTGTTGCGCACGGCCGGACGCAGCACAGCGCCCGAAGCAAAGAGCGCGGTCCTGAAGTCGAGCCGCAGCAGGTCAATGCCCTGATTCGGCGCTATCCTTGGAAAGGACAGACGCAGGCTGTCGGCTTGGGTGGGTACAACGGAGACTCCTTCCACGGCCAACTCCCCATCGTTCCTGTACAAACCTACGAACTGTAGGTTCATATCGGATGGAGCTACGAGGAGCAATTCGTCGAAACCGGAATCTCTGACGGAGAACTGTGGCTCCAAGTAGAGCGAAAAGACTTGTTCCGTTCCTAGCGAGTCCACTTGAAATGGCTCGATCTCGCCGACTAGTCTGCGGACTACGGGATTGACGAAGCGCAGACGGATCGATTGGAGTGCGGCGTGGAGTTCGGGATTTGCTGAGAGCAGAGTCGCCCGTATTTTGAGGAATTCTCGCGGCGAAGGCGAAGTAATCGGGCTGCCCGTCGCCTCGCTGTAGGGTTCGCTCCAGTCGCTCCAGTCGCTTCCCGGTACATCTTCGGCAATGATATCACCTCTGAAAAGCGACAACAGGTCTTCGTATTTTTCCTTAGTCAGCTCAGTGCCGTCTTTGTGAAAATAGTGCAGCTTTTCATCCAGTTGACTGCCACTGCGCGTCTGAATCAGCACATCCGTACCTAAGGGGGTATCCGCCTGCCACTCGATGGAGAGCAGATTGCGGCTGCCTCCCAGACGGATCAGATCCGACTCTAGGAAAACCCTCGGTTGGAAACCTTCTCCGTAGAGCTGTAGTTCGGCTAGTTGGGCGCTTCCTTCCAGACTCGATAGAAACCATCTCAGTCTGAAAAAGCGCGCCGCTACCTGCGAGAAGGTATTGACTTCAAAATCCTTATAAGCGATCTCGTGCTTGCGCTGCAGCAGTTTGTTCCACTTCAGACTGCCGTCCGGAGCTAGGGAACCGTCTGAGATCTCCGCTGTATATTCGGCGAAAGACTGTCCCTGGAAAACCATTCGGTGCGTATCGATCCAGAAATGCGAACCCAGATCGACGACTAGCTGCATCTCCTCACCGATTCTGGTCGGGTCTGGAACACCCCAGGGCAGGCGCGACTTGCTGTTTGGGTCGCCATCGACGAAGTTGCCGGTTGCAGCAGCCGGCTGAGTGGTCGATAGCCGACCGCCTCGTTCGATAGCGCCGCCGACTATCTCATCGCCTTCGCTCCATACTTCCACTTCTGCCAGCCGGGGTCGCTCGCGCCGGAAATAGCGAATGTCCCCCTGCTGCTCCACCGACAGTTGTTCATAGACCTCTTTCTCGACTCTGAAACTGCCTCCGTCGGGCAGACGCTTGTAGTATTCGATCGCACCTCGATCGGGAGCCGACAGAGCATTGTATTCTTCCTGAGTAAGTTCCTCGTTGCGGTCTAGGTTGCTGCCGCTGACGAGCACCTGAAATAAGCGCACGGCCTGACCCTCTATTTCGCTGTCTGTTAGATCAATTTCGAAGAGCCTTTCGCTCCTGTTGGGCTGCAGGGTGCGAATCGCGGTCTTGAAGGTTGGGCGCGGAAACTGGGGCCGTTTCTGCCCGTCGGTCACGAGCAGTTCAAACAAGAGAAATGGATCTCCCTCTTGGGCGAATCGCACCACTATCTTCCTAGCGAAGACGAGCCGCCCCAAATCGACGGTGAACCACCACTCCGAAGCGAGATTGTCTGGGTTCCGAGGAGGATCAGGCTCCCAGTAGGTGCTCGGGTCGCCATCTAGAACGTGGATTACATCCTCTGGATTGGAGCCGGCTTGGATGGCATCAGTCAGACTGATTTGTTCGGGATCTTTCTTGGTTAAATTACCCGGAGGATGACGCCGTAGAAATTCAACTATATCCTCCACCGCGTTGGTCCCCCGCCGCAGTTGACGAGGCCGTACTGTGCCTGTGGTAGAAATCTCCACGGTTCCCGCGGGAAACTCCCAGTTCTGCCAGTGATTCCGGCTATTGACGAGGACCTCAGCGCTGCCGATCCGATGCCCCCGCTGCTGAGCCCAGCCTATCGTACCGGTCAGCAGCAGAGCCAATGCACTGAGTCGGCAGAACCACAGAATATGTCTCATATTTTTCAGTCCCTTTTCTCAATGCGGCAGGCCAAGAGACCCTCCCTTATTACAAGCCGGCGAACATCGATAGGAAGGCCAATCCCGAAGTCCGTATCTTGCGTTCATCGGTGGCTGCTTCTAAGGAGCGTCTGTCGTAGCGCAGCCCCAACTGCGTGGTTAAAGAGTACCCCGAGTACGGATGGGTAGTCGATAGTTGCAGGGCGAAAACAGTGCCACGAAAATCCCCGGTCAAAGTACCAGTAAGCAGGTTGTCCTCCTTCCCTTTGAGATTGTAGAATAGCCTCTGCTCTAAGCCTAGCTGGACGCGGGTATTTTGCAAAAAAGGCACTTCGGTTAACAAGAAAAAGAGCGCATCCCAAGTCCGCTGCGCATCCTCGTTTTGCTCAAAGGGCACGATGTGTAGGAACTCACTTTTGAATCTGGGCAAAAACGTTAGTTCTCTCCAAGTTAAATTACAATCGACTTTGTCAATTAGCCCTACCATTCCGGAAGTCCGGCGGCCATCGCGACGCTCCGCTCCCAAGGGATCAAAATCCGCTAGCCGATTCTCCTGCTCATCTAAAAAGATGTTCTCTGCTTCGTCTAGCGAGAATTTTTTGTCGATCTCTCGCTGTCTGAAAACCTCCCACTTGAATCGGTGCCGCGTACTCCACTGACGCGGGCTGGCATATTCCCAATCGATGTAGAATGTATTGATCCAAGTGTTCTCCGCAGCCAATGGATCGGGTACGGCCACATTGCTGCCGCTGGTCTCTCCGGCCTGTCCGAACAGCGTGCGGGGCATGATCCACTGGGAGAGTGGATCGGGAATATCGTCCTCGGCCTTTTTGAGCATCTCGAAAATCCGGACCCTTCCATAGGTCGGCCAGTCCCTTTCTAGGGTGAAGATGCCGTAGGTAGTCTTATTCCTACGGTCGGTCTTTCGCTGCACTTGGTTCAGGTGCCCAAGAGTTATTTTGACTGCGGGATTGACTTGGACGCTGCTGTAGAGGTTGTAGCCCCAATGGTCTTTTTTATACGGATAGTCTGGCAAGTCGTCGTTTTCGAAGCGGTCAATCCAGCCATTGTTGTTCAGATCGATGCCGAAGAGGAACTCGGGGCGGTCCGAACTGTAGCGCAGAAACGGTTCGTCGTAGTCGGGGAAGAAGTTGGGCCGCTCACTGTTGCTGTTCTGGTTGAAATCGGAGATGAAATCGCCGTTCTCATCGTACCCGGGAAAGACTGCCGGATCGGGCACGCCCTCCTCGCGGATCGAGAACGCCGTCTGACCTGGGATCGGGATCAGGCTGCCCTGATTGAAACGAATCTGGTCTGGATGGCGGTCGTTGTCGTCGTTGTCATCGACAAAGTCGTACAGACGGTTCGTGGCCTCGGGTGAAAAGTCAACTATGCCGCGGCCATCTACTGGCTTGACGCTGGTGCTGTATTCGTCGTCCATGCCGAAGGCCTCGGCGAACAAGCGATAGGGACCGACGCGTTTGGTCAGGTTGATCATCCAGCCGACGGCCTCTCTGCCGCCTGAAGTGCCGGCAACGGCCCGGTGTTTTTCTCGGTTGATGGCCGGATATTTGCGGTACCGGGTACTGAGATTGAACTCACCGTAGAAATCAAAGCCATAGAAATTTCGCACTTCCGCAGTGATCCCGTAGATCAGATGGGCGGTAGGCAGGCCGTAGTCGAAAACCACTTGGCGCTGGTTCAAGCGGTTCTTGATATTGCCGATGGCGCGCTCGACTAGGAGAAATTGCGGCTGGCCATCGAGGTTGGTTTGCCGGTCGGAAGTCACCTCGACTCGGTAGTCGTTGGCCAGCACCAAGCGGAAACGCACGTTGCTGATGGCGTTTATTGCGTCTTCGGCTTCTGCTAGAGTCAGCTTGAAATGCCGCTGCATCAGGAAACGCAGGCTGCTCTCTTCGCTTTCGGTCTCACCAGGACTCAGGACGTATTTGAGGGTAATACTTTCGGCTCCGTCAGCCGTTAGGAACCCGTCGCGCACGCTGCCGCCCTCGCGTGCAGCGTGGAATCCGATGCTGCTGCCTGTGATGACCGTATCGATGGGCACCACCTGCACGCTGTCGGCGACCTCGATCCGCTGAGGCAGGGTGGTCGTGATCTCTACATCTTCGCTAAAGAGTACAGCCCCACCTTCATCGTCCTCTGGAGAGTCGTCGCTGAGACGCACGACCAGCAGGTTTGTTTGCCTACTTAGTTGCCCGGCAGTCAGCATGCCCTTAAAGGGATTGTCCCTGAAGCTTTCCCGCGAGCCGCGGACGTTGTGGGAATTCACCGCGGTCAGGCCCAAAGTCAGGAAATCGGTTAGGTCGGCTTCGAATCGTCCTGCTGAAAGGTTGGTGGAATTAGACAGGGCCACTGTGGGGGCCAGATAATCAATCTCGACGATTGGGGCCGAAATTCTGGAAAACAGCCCGGTGGCCCGGAAGCGGTTGCCTACTAGGCTGGTCGCGATCCCGTTAAAGCCGGCCTTGCGGAACGTCATGGGAGTCAATGTGGTGTTAATCTCGTCGCCGATGAGGATTGAGTAGCCGTAGTCCCCACTCCTGTCTTTGCCGATGACTAAGCGCTGAAACCAAGTTTCGTAGCGTCCGGGCTTGGTGAGTTGACTGCTCTGAAAGGGACGCGGACGGGTCTGCCGCCAATCGTAGACGATCCAGCCTCGGGTGACAAACGAGCCGAAATCGTCGTAGAAATGAATCCCTTCAAGTTGGCGTTCTAGATAGCGCCGGTAGGGCTCTCGGGCGTAGTTGGTGTACTGCCACTGGCGCCGGCCGTACTCGGCGAATAATTCTTGGGGCAAATACCACCGCTGCACGCTTGGGTCCAAGGCTTCTAGCAAAATGCTCGGACCCACCGCCGTATAAGTCGTCTGTCCGCTCGTCCGCCGGCCCAAGCGGTTGCCGTAGTCCTCTGCGGCGGCGAGGGGAAGAGATAGGACGACAATTAGCGCAAGGGCTCCTGAAAAGCGGCAAATATGTAGCGCGATGTCCGGTGTCATGGTCACTCTAAACCGGCATAGACCGTTATGAAAGTGACGGTTTCGTTGCTAGTCTTTAGGTCCTTTTCGAATAGAGACGGATTGGCGCGTGGATCTTTACGCAGCACCCGCTCCGCTCCAATGCGGCTAAAGCGCAGGCCCAGTAGGGTGGTTAGCTGGTAGCCTTGGTAGGCCGAGGAGTTGGCTAGCTGGACGGCGATGGTAGTTGAGTTCAGGTCTCCAGTCTGGCCGGCGATGCCTTGGTCTAGCATCTCCTTTTCATCCACCCACAGATCCCGGAATCGCAGAACTTCCAAACCCCCTTCGAGGACGGTATGGCGCAGGATGGGTAGCCGAGCTAGCAGCAGGGCCGTGCCCGTCCAGCTACGGTGCTCTTGCTCGGCGGCGAGGAAGGGCGTGCGCCGCAAATATTCGCTTTTGAACTTGGGCTGTAGATCGAGGCGGCCCAATCCGTACAAATAGTCGATTTTGTTTATTAGGCCGAACAGACTGGATCTATCCCGGAGAGAGCGTCCCTCGATATCGCGTGGGCGATCCTCTTGCTGATGGAAGGTTTCGTATTTGAGTTTGTTGACGAAATTGAGATGCTCAATGCCCTTGTAATCAAACCCGATCCAGAGCGTGTTGATATAGGTGTTCTGGGCCGGCAGCAGATCGGGCACTAGGGGCTGGATGACCGCCGATTCTATGTAGGGTGCCGGTTCGCGTCGGTCGTCCGCGATAGCATCTTCTGCTCGTTTGAGCATATCAAAGACGCGCACTCGCCCCAAGCCGGGGTAATCGCCATCAAAGGTCAGCAGCAGGTAGTCCGTCCGGTTCTGACGGCCTTCTGATGGCTGCTCCTCATCCGTGCGCCCGATGGTCAGGCGCACATCCGGTGCGATATGCACACCGGCAAACATATTGTAGCCGCGGCGGTCGGGCTTGTAGGGATAGTCTGGCAAATCGTCGTCTTCAAAGCGGTCGATCCAGGCGTTGTTGTTTAGATCGATGCCGAAGAGGAATTCGGGGCGATCTACTTCGTAGCGCAGGAAAGGCTCTTCATAGTCGGGAATAGTGTTGGTTACTGCTTCGTTGTCGTTCTGGTTGAAGTCGTTGATGAAATCGTTGTTCTCGTCCCACCCCGGAAATATCAGCAGGTCGTTAAGCGTGCCGAAGCGGATCCAGTCGGGGAAGCGGTCTTGGTCGTCGTTATCGTCGACAAACTCGTACAGATAGCGCTGAGTATTGTCGTACTGCACATCGCCTCTGGAGTCCACAATGAATGCCGTAGTAGAGTAGGCTTCGTCAAATGAGTATCCCTCCGCATAGAAGAACCAAGGATAGGTTTGTTTGGAGAGGTTGAAGCTCCAGGCATCGGCGTCTTGAGAGGATATCTTGTGCGTCTCGTTGGCGCTAAAGAGCGCGGCGTTAGGATACTGGGTAAAGCGCTTGTTGCGGTCCCACTCTCCGTAGAAGTCGAATCCCCAGACATCAGCCCCCTCTATGGAGAAGCCTCCTACTAGGTTGGCCGTGGGTAGCCCATAGTCGAAACGGACCCGCTGCAGGTTGGAGGTGTCTTTGATATTGCCCGGTGCCCGGCGCACTGTCGCTAGCGCGGGTCGGGCGCTGTCGATGGTCTCGGGGCTCAGTGGAGGGATCGGCGTGTCGTGCCGGCCGCTTTGTCGGTCCGACCACATTTCTATTTTGAAATCGTTTCCTACCAGATAGTCAAACTCCACCTTGACAATAGTGGTGGGATCTGGACCGATATAGCCTGGGTCGTTAAAGTCGTAGTTGAGGACGATGCGCTCCTGTCCATCGGCGGCTAGAAAGTCCGGCCGGACAAATCCCCCGAAGACGATGGGCCATTCGGCTCCAGGCCGCGTGACTTCCTGGAGCGTAAAAACACTCTCTTCATCGGTCTCGAAATCCCGGCTGACGATGCGCATGTCGTGGTTGAAAAGAGCCGTTCCCCCCTCGCCGTCTTGGGGTGAATCGTCGCTGAGGACGACGGCGATGGCCGTGAGCGGAGTACTGCTCTGGCCGTTGGTCAGATTGCCGGCAAAGAGATCGCCGCCGAACAGGTCGAGGGCCGTGTTGGCATTGTGGGCGTTGACCAGAGTTGCTCCCAGCTCTACGAAGTCTCCTACTTGGAAGGTAGCTCGACCACCGAAAAAGGTCGTCTGATTGGTGCGCACAACAGGTTCGCGGGTCGCTCCAGAGATAGGATCGCTGATGCGCGAAGCCAGAATGGTGGCGTGGTACTTGTCGGAGGCAAAATCGAGCTGTACCCCGTTAAAAGTGGGTTTGGAGAATGTCATGGGGGTGAGCGTGGTGCGGATGCGATTGCCCACAGTGATTGAGTAGAAGTACTGCCCTTTCGCGTCGCCGCCGATAGTCACTGAATTGAACCAACGGCTGAAACGAGTGTCTTGGAAAATGCCGCTGCCCAGTTGCTGGGGCTGATTCTGACGCCAGTCGTAGATTAGCCAGCCGTGGCCGATGAAATTGCCGTAGAAATCGTAGAAATAGCCGCCTTCTAGCGAGGTGTTGACGTAGCGCTGGTACGGATCTCTGGCATAGTTGGAATACTTCCACTGACGCCAGGAATAATCGAGGAAAAGCTCTTGGGGGATATACCACTTCTTCACGGCCGGATCGAGCGCCCCGAATAACACGCCGGGCCCCCGAGGTGCAAAACTCACCTTACCCCCGCGTTGCATGCCAATGCGAGAATCGTAGCTCTGGGCATCCAGCATCCCGGCGCAGAGCAGGAAACAGGCTAGGCCGATGAGGAGACAGTTCTTGGCGATGTTCACTTTAAGTCTTCCTCTCCTCGATTGAAGTGTCTGTCGCGTTTAGACCAAACCTAATAGACCACACCAACCAAGCCCGCTTCTTCTACTTTACCTGTCCCGGCGGTCAGAGAAACGCTGAACACGTAGTGCCCTATCGGCACGAGATTGCCTTGCTCGTCTCTCCCGTCCCAAGAGCGGGTAAAGCGGCCGCTGAGGTCCTGATCTTGGTAAAGATTCCTAACCAGACGGCCGGCTAGGTCGAAGATGCGCACTGCTACCGGCGAGAGTCTCCGTAGGCTAGTAATATCGTATTGGATAAATGTCCGGTCGTTGAGGCCATCCTCGTTGGGGGTAAAGACAGCCGGCTTGGCTTTCACGTTTATGAGCAAATCTCCGACGAGGGGGCCGGCTACGGAGAGGTTGCGGGCCACTGGAGTGCCCACTGGCTGCTGATCGATATCGGCAAAACCGAGTGGACTCAAATCGGCTGCGTTGCCCGCAATGACCCCTTGGCCGATGGTCGAATTCGCTTGGCTGTGTCGGGCCCGGCCGGTAAAAGTGGTACCGAAGCGCAGGACGGTTCCCGTGAACGCCACTTTGAGCAGTGCGCTGTCCTCGACGATGGGGTTAAAGGCAATGACGAAACCGTCCTCGCGCACCTCGAGAACGCTGAAACCGTTCTGGGATAGGGGTAGCGCATCTAAAGAGGCGGTTGAGAAGTCGGCTTCCTGCACGGTACCATCTACTTGCTCTATTTCGATCCGTCCGACTGATTCGACCCGCACTGGCGTATCGATTTCAAAGCGATCAAAACCCCGGTCCTGTCCAGGCCTAGAGCGGTTCCGCACGGCGTACATAAAGTCAGTCCTTTGCCCCAAAACAGCCGTGCGCGGCGCGATCTCGGCGACCAGTTCCGCGGCAAAGGGAGGTGATAGCACTTCGAAAGCCAGACCGCCAACGCCGGTAGCGGCACTGAAATCGTCGCTGAAAAAGTCGATGGAGAACTGGAAATAGCGCCGGGGCACGAGTGAGAAGACTTGGACGCCCAGACCGGTGTCCTCTAGTTCCTCTTCGCTGGCAACGACCCCAGCACGCGCTTGGGGGGGGGACCAATCGCTCCAGTTGGTCAGGTCGTCGCGAATGCCGCCTTTGTCGTCATTGCTCAGTCTGGTGTAATCTCCCTGATCGATAACGATCAAGGCCTGCTTTTCCAAGGGGAGCTCCTTGAAGACTCGAAAGGCTTCCCGCGCGTCGATTTCGTCGTTGTCTAAGACGGTCTCGATCAGCGTTTTGAGTTCTTCGTCCTCTACATCTTTAGCCTGTTTCCACGGTACCTCTACCTGAGAGGTGTTGATGCCTCCCCGGTACACGCTGCTGATGATCCCAGTATCGGTTCCCGTGCCGCCGCCTACCCGAAAGAGGCGCTCACCTGGACGAATTTTGTTGAATTCGATAGGCTGTGGGTCCAACCCCGAACGCGTACGGATCTCCACTTTAGACCGTTCTGTGTCTCCCTCCTTCTCCTCCAGCCAGCGCAGCTTGCCCACCAGCGCGAGGTCGCCAAAATCGAATACATTCGAAACGTAGCGAGCTTCGGGTACGAATCCGGTGCCGAAGACCTGAAATTCGGCGATTTCAAAACCGACCGTAGTTAGGGACTTTAGACGGATAAAGCGGACGTACTGTGGTTCTATGCTGACATCCACCACTGCGTTGTCGTTCTGCGTCTCGAGGACTACGGTCTCAAAGATCGGCACTCCTTCTAGCTGGGTCTGTGGAGTGCCGTCGTTGACGAAGAGTTCGAAACCCCGGATAAAATTGTTCTGAAAGGGAAAGTCGGGAGCTGGATAGTCGGGGTCAGCATTGCGCGGGAAGAATTTGAAGCGGTTGATTCCGAAGCGAGATCCTAGGTCGAGATCGATGATAACGCCCAGTAAGGGAGAAGCTTGGCGCATATCCAAAGCCGTAGTTCCGTCGTCGTCGATCATTCTGGCGAACTCGGCTCCACGGGAGGAGTTGAGGGAGAAAATGCTGCCGCCCCGCTCTTCGCTGTTGGCCCCCACGGCGATATTGGCTGTGATATCGGCGCGTTGCGGAAAGATCCAGTTGGGCCTGTCTTGAGGGTCAAAGTCGATGACGCCGCCCGGCGCATTGGTACGCTCGACAGTGCGGGCGGTGCGGATGACAGTGGCCGGAATGCTGCCGCCGCCGCTTTCCCAGCCCAATCCCCGACTGCCACCCACGACGACCACTTCCGCCATGCACCGACTAGTTATCGGGACGAGCGCGGCTAGTCCTGCTAGGACTAGTCTGGATAAGTGTGATTTTTCAAACACCTCAAACCACCTGGGTCTAGGGCCTATATACTGCCAAAAAGAGGCTTAGAAGACGCATTAAACCCACCTAGCATTGATGTTTAGACAATATAAAGAGAATCAAGGAAAAACTTCAAATAAATTGAATAAATTTAAACCAATATAATGATCTCCCCTAAAGCATTTTGCCAATAGCGTCTGTTTTGAACAGCAGGGACCAAACGGTCTTATGGTTTTAGATAGGAGTGAAGTGCTTGGAAATACGTTCGTTCTTATCGAGGAGCTTCTCGGCCGTACTGCTGTCGGTGATTAGACAGTTGCCCCAGCCTCCTTTTAACATAGCGCGCAGAGCCTTGACCTTAGGGAGGCCGTAGGCTAAGATGACGACATGCCTATTCTGGCTTCTGGCCGCTTTTTTAATTTGTTCAGGTGCGACCTTGAGGATCTTTTCGTCTAGTTCGCAGACAACGTGCTCTCCTTCGGCATCGAAAGCCGAGTAAGCACTGATGCCGACGATACCCCGATCCTGTAGCTTCTTGTAGTCTATGCCTAGATCGTCCATGTTTTTCCTATTGGTCCTGGAAAGGGAGCGACCTAAAGCGCCAACGCCGAGAAAGAAAACGTCAGCTTTTGAGGCTGCTTTCAAGGTATTCTGGGCCTTCTTCCTGTAAATAGGTAGATCTTTGTCTCTGGGGCCTGGCAGGATATGGGGATTCATCCGCGTTGCCCCGAACTGGACCAGCAGGCAGTTGACTAGCAGGTTCACGGAAGTATAGGGGTCGTATTGGGGGCCGCCAGCGACACTGTACACCTCGATCTGCGAAAATGCCCGGCGCAGTTCCTCTATCATGCAGAAGATCGTCTCTCCCCCATCGAGGGTGATATGGATCCCATCGCGAGCAATGGCTTCGAAGTAGCGGGCTGCTGCTACGCCGATTCCCCGCAGGCGTTCTCGCTCGGATATATTTTTCGAAAAGGGTACCACGATGGCGTTAGGGGTTGGAATGTCTGGAGAGAACAATTCTTGGACATGGGCGGCCAACACATTCTCTTTAGGCATGGAAATCAAGTTTTGCACAAAGCCATTCTTTTTTGCCTGTGACAGGATCGTATTCACTAGACCGGGACTAATGCCCATCTCTTGAGCTATGTCTTTTTGTTTCTTGTGGAAATGGTAGTACTTGATCAATATTGACGCCATGCGTGCCATTTCGCTGTCGTTGAATTTGGTGTTTTTTAACATCATTAATGACTCCAAAACTGAGTTTTTATATCCCTGGCCTAGCCAATTATCTACCGGATCGCCAAAGGTTTTCTAGACATTTGATCGCATGAAAAAAATCAATAGATTTGAAAATTTAACCAAACTATTCTTTGCAAAACCAAAAGGATCTAAGCAGTGCTTATGCAAAAATACCTGTTGACCTTTCTCATGGCAGCTAGTTTGACCATCGCCTTTGCCGACGATTCTCGCCCGTTGCCGGAGGCCGGATCTATCCTCGCCATAGTAGGGAACGAAGCGATCTCTCCCTCGGAGTTTAAGGCGTTCAAGTCCCGCGTTTCTGCCGGTATGCAAGTGGGTGAGACTCCCCTAGAAATCGATAGGAACCTGCTGGAGGCCCTGATAGACATGAAACTCCTACTCAGGGAAGCACATGCCCAAGATATCGCTAGCGATCCTGTATTCCAGAAGCGAATGGACGAGCAGGTAAAATCCCGCCTGCTCAAATTATATAGAAAAAGACAGATCGTTGACAAGGTGCTAGTTACCGATGAAGAGCTACACAGGCACTATCGCGCTACGCACCGGGATCGCGCCCTCCGCCTAGGTGGAATCATGGTCGAGACTAGGGAGGAAGCTCAGCAGGTAGTAGCAGCGCTCGAAGCAGGAGCCGATTTCCAGCAACTCGCCCGCGAGCGCTCATTACATCAAGACACCGGAGAGCACGGCGGGGATAGTGGCACATACAAGCTGAGAGACCAAACAAGGCCAACCATTGCGGAAAAAGTTTTCCATCTAGAGATAGGGAAAATCTCAGAACCAGTGCCTTTTTCCTACGAAGGCCAAAAGGGGTATGTCGTTTTTAAAGTTCTGGACGCCATCTCGGTGCCGCTGGAGTCGTCTGAACAGAGAATAAGGGAAGAGTTGATATCTTGGAAAATGGCGACTAGGACCCAAGCTCTGCTCGATTCGTTGAGAGAGGAATATGCGCCTAGGATCGTGTATAACAGGATTCCGCTGCTGAGCAGGCTGGAGGCTGTAGATGGGTCTGACTTGGCCGATTCTACGGCTAAAAAAGCTCTCTGCACCTTCAAGGGAGGACAGATTGCGCTCGCCGACTTTCTCCAGAATGCCCAAAGGATTCGCATCTCTCCGCGGGAACTGGCAGACAGCAGTCGGGTCGTGGCTCTGCTGAAAAACATATTCATACCGGAACGCCTCTTCCTCCAAGAAGCCAAGGCTCTTGGTCTAGATCAGGATCCGGAACTACTGGACTTTCTCAGCAGGAAACGAGAGGAATTGCTCATCAGCCTTCTGCGGCAGCGCGAGGTGGATCAGCACACGACAGCTAGCGATGAGGAAGCTCAGGCGTTCTTCGACGCCCATCCCGAGAAATTTACCTCGCCCGAAACGATCGTGGTGACCGAGATCTTGGTGCCTAGCGATTCCCTTGCCCATCGCCTTAAACGAGAGCTCCAGGAAGGAGCAGATGCGACCCCGCTAGCCGTGCAGCACACTATGCGGGAAGGATCCCTGCATCACAGCGGCAATCTGCGTCTCAACGTTTATACTCAAGCCTTTTATCCGAGCATTTATGAAGCAGCGCAGCATTTAGAGGTAGGCGAAGTAGGTGGACCAGTGCCCACAGGGGAGGGGTATTCTGTGTTTAGGGTAATAGATCGGGGGCGGGAAAAAGAGTCCTACAATGCCGATACCCAGCGTCGGGCCCGGGCTTACGTGAAAATCGACAAGGCTAAGAGGGGCTATGTGCACTATGTCCGCGATTTACGGCAGAAATACTCCGTCACCTTATTCGAGGAAAACGTGGCGGAAATGCAGCGGCTGGCGGAGGAGTGAAATTTCTCTACAAGTGCGCGGTTGGGTGCCTCGTCGGGGTCACTAGTGGGTGGAGCGAGCCGCTGGCCGTGCAGTTTGTCGATCAAGCGGCGGTCGCCGGCCTGACGCAGCCCAATGTCTCGGGCACTGACCAAAGCTACATAGTCGAGGGGATGATGGGCGGTGCGGCCTTTTTCGATTACGACCGCGATGGCGACGTGGATTTGTACGTGACCAACGGCTCTTCCTTTGCGGGCTTTGCCGTGGGCGAGCATCCGGCCAACCAACTCTATCGCAGCGACGGCGGTCGCTTTGCCGATGTGACGATTGCCGCTGGCGTGGGCGATACGAGCTGGTCGATGGGATGTGCGGTGGCCGATTACGACAACGACGGCCACTCGGATCTCTACGTTACCAACTTTGGCCGCAATACCCTGTATCGCAATGCGGGTGCCGGTCGTTTTGCCGATGTGACGGTAGAGACCGGCGTAGGCGATATGGAGTGGGGTACCGGTGCCAGCTTTGGCGATTACGACCGCGATGGCGACGTGGATTTATATGTGGCCAATTACGTGGATTTCTCCCTCGACTACGAATCCCCAATCCCCTGTCTGTGGAAGAACGTGAAGGTGTACTGCGGGCCGGTGGGTTTGCTGCCAGCAGCGGATGTGTTTTATCGCAACAACGGCGACGGGACGTTCTCCGAGTGGACGCAACAGGCCGGCCTGGAAGGCGAAAAGTTCTACGGCATGAGTGCACTGTTCGGCGACTACGACGCCGACGGGTGGCCCGACCTGTTCGTGGCCAACGATTCCACGCCCAACCTGCTTTTTCGCAATCGCCGCGATAGTCGCTTCGCCGAGGAGGCGCTTATGGCCGGGGTGGCATACAGTGGGGAAGGCGTGACGCAGGGGTGCATGGGAGCCGCGTGGGGCGATTACGACAACGACGGGCTATTTGACCTTTTTGTCACCAATTTTGCCGATGAGTACAACGCGCTCTACAAGAACGAGGGTGGCGGCTTTTTTGCAGATGTGTCTTTTGCCGCGGGGATCGGGGCGGCACCGGCCGAATTGGTCTCTTGGGGCACGGGCTTTTTTGACTACGACAACGACGGAGATCGCGATCTTTTCGTGGCCAACGGCCACACCTACCCGCAGGCCGACTTGCCGAGGGTCAACTCCAGCTACCAACAAGGCAACTCGCTGTTTGAGAATAGGGATGGACGGCTGGTGGAGGTGTCAGCCGTAGCTGGTCCGGGCTTTGCGTTGCGCCGCGTCAGTCGTGGGACGAGTTTCGCCGACTACGATGGCGATGGCGACATCGACTTATTCGTTCTCAATCTCAACGACCCGCCCACCCTGTTGCGCAACGACGGCGACCACGGCAATCACTACTTGCTAGTGCGGACGGTGGGCACGGTGAGCAACCGCGACGGGATTGGTGCGCGGGTGATCGTTAGTACCGGCGGGCAGACCCAACATGCCGAGGTGCAAAGTGGGGGAAGCTATTTGTCGCACAACGATCTGCGGCTGCACTTTGGCTTGGGCCAAGCCGAGCGCGTGGACCGGCTCGAAGTACGCTGGCCCAGCGGGACAGTTCAGGTGCTGAACGACATTGCTGCGGACCAGGTCTTGACCGTTGTCGAGCCGCGTCAATAGACGATAGAGACGAGGCTGTGGCGCGGTCGGTTTCTGCGGTGGGACGGATGAGAAACGGGAAGGCCACCGCGAGGTAGCAGAAGGATGCGTTGGCACGGTACAGGAGCTACGGCACCTCGCGCGCTAGTTGCCGTGCCTTTTCGCGGTGCGCTTGGCTTTTTTGCAGATGCCCCAATTGCTGGTATGCGTCGCTGAGGTAGAGATGGGCACGGTCATTGGCAGGATCCAACTCGACGGCGCGGGCATACGCGCGGGCGGCCTCGTCGAATCGGGCCAATTTCGCGTATGCCACCCCGAGGTTCAACTGCGCGGCGGCGCTGGTGGGGTTGAGTCGAGCGGCCTCAGCAAAGTGGGCGACGGCCCCGGTCAAATCTCCCGTGCGGACCGCGGCCAAGCCGAGTCCGTAGGCGGCCTCGTGCAGACTAGAGTCGAGTGCGGCGGCACGCAGCAGGCTAGCCCGTGCCTCCGCATAGCGTTGCTGTTTGAGGAGAGTCATCCCTAGCCGAGTGTGACAGAGTGGGTCTTCTTCATCGAGGGCAAGGGCTTGGCGAAAGCTCTCGGCCGCCGCGGCCAAATCGCCCTGATAAGTGAAGAGGACGCCGAGGCTGCTGTGGGCGTCTTTTAGTTTGGGGTTGATGGCGAGGGCGTTTTGATATTCGAGGATGGCCTGATCGTATTGGCCTTGCAGGGCGAGGTTTAGGGCGAGATTGTAGCGGGCCGTGGCCGAGCCGACGGTCACTGCTCTCCCAGTAGGCGGGGATTGCTCCGAGCCGATGCCCCGGTGGTGTTGGCGGAGGATTTCCGAGCGCGCTAGGGCCTTTTCTCCTTGCTCGCGCTGTCCGGTGCGCAGGTAGAGTTGCGACAGATTGAAGTGGACTTGGGGAGAATAAGGGTTGAGTTCGGCGGCTCGCTCTAGGGCTTCGACGGCTTGGTCGTAATGTCCTTGAGCGCGGTGTAGTAAGCCACGATGAAAATGAGCTTCGGCGTCTTCGGGTGCGTACTGCACGGCGCGTTGCAGATGGCTTAGGGCTTGGTCTAAGGCTCCTTGTCGTCGGTAATACAGGCCCAACTTCTTGTGGGCTGGCGCGAGCGTGGAATCTACCTGCAAGGCGGCCAGATACGCGCGCTCGGCGAGGTGGGCGCTGTCGCGGTAGCTATACACGAGGCCGAGGTTGTAGTGGGTGGTGGCGCGTTGCGGATCGAGTTCGATAGCTCGTTGGAAGGCTCGCAGGGCGGCATCGGTATCGCTGTAGCGGGCCTCGGCGAATGCGCGAGTCATTTCGATGGCACCGAGTAGGTCGTAGAGTTCGGGGTCGTTGGGGGCGAGGGATAGGCCGGAGCGTGCTGTTTCTCGCGCTTGCTCGTATTGGCCGACTTGGAGGTAGCAACGTCCTAGATAGCGATAGGCAGCTTGCGATGGGGACGGGCGTTGTACAGCTCGCTGCAAGACCTCAATCGCGGCTTGATAGTCTCGATTGTGGAAGTGTTGCCGGCCCTCGACTAGGAGCGGATCGTCGCGGGCGCAGCCCCAAACGAGCAAAAGGAGCAGGAGCACGGTCTAACTCAGTTCATCCATTGGAATATACGCTTTCGCAGTCGGCTTGGATCGTTTCAGTCATCTTGGCCAAGTCTTCTCTATCTATCGTTCCTGCAAAGCGCAGCAGAGTCTTGCCGGGTACGCCTTCCATCTCGGACCTTGTTAACGAACGAACGAATTCTAACACCTCCGCTTGTTGGCCTTTTCCCAATTTATGGATCTCATCGAGAATTTTTTGGGCTACAGACGAATCTTTCATTTTCAGCCCTCTGCGTTCACGAATTATACGTGTCTGAGAAGATACATGGCGAGTTTGCGTTTACAAGATGGACATCTGCCACTCATGTTGCTTTCCCTACGCCCGACAGCTACTTGAGCAGGAGCAATCGCCGGGTTTGTTCGCCGCCGGGATAGTGCAGGCGCACGAGATAGACTCCTGCCGCCAACGCCGTGCCTCGCTGGTCGCGGGCGTCCCAGCGGACTTGGTACGAACCGGCGGGCTGGGACTGATCCACGAGCGTGCGCACGGGTTGGCCTAAAATATTGTAGATCGTCAGCCGCACTGGGCCGGGGGTGGCTATGTCGTAGGCGATTTGGGTGCTGGCGTTGAAGGGGTTGGGATAATTGGGGGATAGGCTGCTGGTGGCTGGGTGGGCGGATGTTAGCTCGGGAGACGCGACCGCCGTTATGGCCTCTCGATAGCCAGGATAGCCGGGTCCGGGATGCAAGCCGTATTCCTTGCCGTCAATACGCGCCCATAGTAGGTCTCTGTCCGTGCGTCTGGTGGTGTGGGGATCCCACCAAGTAATTCTAATTGGACCTAGACCGCGTTGGAAAATAATTTCACCTCCATGCGACTCACTGCCACAGCACGCAAGGCGGAACAATCGCTGATTGGGAGCAGGGTCTTCGCCCCTCATTATGAACCTATCGTCTACCCAAAGTGCATATAGATCAAGGACCTCATAATCTAACTCCGGGGTCGGGATCGGTGAGTTTGGGTCGATTACAACCTCATCGAAATCGTAGAGCAATAGATGCTCTTGGTCGGGATCCAAGTTTTTGAAGCGAGAGGACTGCTGGTAGTACTGTGACTGTCGCAATTCGGGACGCTCGTCCATGTCTCTCAGGAAATTGCGTATGCCATCGGATGCCCAACCATCATGTCGTTCCCAGATATTGCCATTTTCGTCTAGACGGAAGGAGCCAGAGATCAGTGGGAGTGCCCGGCCCTTCCACTCCCAGTACTGCTCCCCCTCTATGATCTGACTTTCTAATGTGTAGGAGTAGATACCCACGCTCGGCGGACCATAGCCATGGGAATGAGATGACATAATCCAGATATTGCCCTCGTGGACCGGCAAAAACGGGCCTGAGCCATCTTGGGGAAAGGGCGTGGGGATGGGTACGTTGAGTGGTGTCCCCTTGAGAAGACGCGCACCAACGTCAAGACTATACCACCCTGGGGGGGTAGGCCAAGACACGGCTGACGACGCTACTATAGCACTCTCGAAGGAGCTTCCACCTCGTTGTATGCGGTAGTAGCCCCATATAGGACCTGACGGATCTATCTGCGGTGTGTCGTCGTGGTCCTTAAAGCCATACTGGTCGTAAGGGCCAAACCAGTCGTATACCCACTCCTGAGCGTTTCCGTACATGTCGAACAAGCCCCAAGGGTTTGGCAGCTTCGCGCCGACGGGCTGAACATCGAACAAGGAGTTAGCTTCGTACCATGCGTAGGATGCCAGTAGGCTTTCGTCGTCGCCAAAGAACCACTGCGTCGTCGTGCCTGCCCGGCAGGCATACTCCCACTCAGCTTCGGTGGGCAGGCGGTAGGAGTCCTCGCCAAAGTGGTCGTTCAGTCTTTGGGTAAAGGCCTGCGCATCATGCCAGGTAATGCCGATGGCTGGGTGAGTTCCTTGTCCTTGGTAGTCATCAGACGACCACGGCGCGGTGCCCATGACCGCCTGCCACTGTTCTTGAGTGATCTCGTACTTACCCAGATAGAAGCCTTGAGAGATCGTCACCTCTCTCGGAGTCACCCCTACCTCCGGCGAGCCCATAGTGAAGGTGCCCGGCTCGACCCACACCATTTCCAGCGGCACCCCACCTGGCAACTCAATGGTGACTTCGTCGTTGGCTTGTGCCAACGGCACCGACAGGAAAATGAGCGCGATTACCCGTTTCATCTTGGCCTCTTTGGAAAGGAGCGATGCGAATTTTCAGCAGAAAGCGATACAGATTAGCTATTGCAACGAGGATATGCCTTCCGCACAACCGCATCAAGACGGGCGATGGACGCGGGCGAAGATGCACTTGAGGTAGCGTCCGTCGGGGAAGGCTGGGTCTATGGGATGGTCGGCTGGGTGCAGGTTGTAGGCGAGGATACGGGTGCGGACTCGGGCACCAGCGGCGGCGCGGCGGACGATTTGGAAGAAGTCCTCTTGGGAAATCCGCGCCGAGCACGAGGCAGTCACCAGCAGGCCGCCATCGGCTATGAGGCGGAAGGCGTTGCGATTGAGTTTGGTATAGACGCCCATGGCTTGTTTGTACTGGCTGCGTTTCCGCATCAGCGAGGGCGGGTCGCAGACGACGATATCGTAGCGGGGGCCGCGGTCGGCCAGTTCGTCCACGAAGGGAAAGACATCGGCGATCAACAGGTCGGAGTGAGAGCCTTGGGGGCGGTTGGCGTCGAGGGTGCGGCGGGCGGCGGGCACGACTTGAGGCGATATATCGACGTCGAGGGTGCGGGATGCGCCGCCTTTGAGGGCGTGGGCGGAGAAGCCGCTCGAATAGGAGAAGAGGTTGAGCACGCGCTGGTCGCGGGCGAGTTGCTGGAGGTAGAAGCGGTTGGTGCGCTGGTCGAGGAAAAAGCCGGTCTTCTGGCCGCGATAGAGATCGGCGTAGAGGCGCGTGCCGTACTCTTCGATCTCGACGAACTCGGGTGGTGCTTCGCCGGCTAGTAGGCCGGTGGGCCGGTCGTTCAGCCCCTCGGCGCGGCGGGTGCCCACATCGCTGCGCTCGTACATGCTGCGGGGGGCGAGTAGGGATTGGAGCGCGTTGAGGATGGCGGGGCGTTGCTTCTCCATGCCAGCGGTGTGGAATTGCACCACTAGGTAGCCGGCGTAGTCGTCGGCGATTAGGCCGGGTAGGCCATCGCTTTCGCCGTGGATTAGGCGCATGGCGTTGGTGTGAGCGGCTAGGCCGGCGCGGCGGCGGAGGGCGATGGCTTGGGCGATGCGTTCTGTGAAGAAGCTCGCGTCAATGGGGCGGTTGGGGTCTTGGGTGAGACTGCGCACGCGGATTAGCGAACGCCGGTTGTAAAACCCGCGACAGACGAAGCGCTCATGCGCGTCAAAGACATCGACGATATCGCCGGTATCGGCGTCCTGGGGAGGGCGTTCGACCGCGCCGGAGAAGACCCAAGGGTGGCCGTTGCGCACGGTGCGCTCGCTGTTGGGGCGCAGGTGGAGGGGTGGATAGTGGGGGGGCATTTCCCGCGCTGGCTCCGCACCCTAATCCCAGCTCGGAATCGGGGTCTGAAGTGGATCGTCGATCCAGAGAAAGCGCCCGTTGACGTCGCTCTCGATGATGTCGATCACGAGCTGGGCCGCCTTCTCCGGCGGATCCCCACCCGTTTGCTCCACCCACGCCACCCAGTCGTGGTAGCCGCTCTCGCTGACGGTGTCCATCTTGTCGCGGATATCGGCCCACATCGCGGTTTTGACGTCGCCGGGATGGATAACGTTCGCCGTGACGCCCGTCCCCTCCAACTCGGCGGCAAGGTGGCGGGTGAACTGGTTGAGCGCGACCTTTGCCGTGCCGTAGGCGCTGTTCAGCCGTCCGGGTGTGTGCAGCGACGCCGCAGACGAAAGGTTTACGATCCGGCCCCAGCCTGCGCTTAGCATTCCGCCGAGGAATGCGCGGGACACGAGATAGGGCCCCACCGCATCAATCATGAGCGTTTCGACCCATTCCTCGGGGGCACCGTCCTGTACGAGGGCGATTGGGCCGAAGATCCCGGCGGCATTGACGAGAACGGTGGGTCGGCCGAGCTCGGCTTCGACTGCGGTTTTGAGGCGGTCAACGTCGGCCGGGTTTGAGACATCCGCGGTGAATTGTGCCGAGCGGCGCGCGACGGTTGCGACGGCAAGGCCGCGCGCTTCCAGCGCATCTGCGATTGCCCGTCCGACTCCGCGACTGGCTCCGGTGACGACTGCGACGTGTCCTTCGAGGTTCATGGCCCATCCTCGGCGGGCACCATGGGATTGTCCGAGTCATTCAGGCGCTTGCGCTCACTGCCCCAGTTGGCGGCGCTGCCATTCCAGTAGCGGGTGTCGGTGGGGCTATACGAGAAGAGGTAGGACCAGCGCGGCTTGTCGGTGGTGTTGTCCGGGCCGCCGTGGACGGTGTAGCCGTGATGTACGGTGCAGTCGCCCGGCTGGTAGTGGAAGGGCGGCGAGAGTTCCAGCACGGATGTCAGATTTGGGAACTGCTTGAGCAGGTCGCCTTGGTCGTCCTTGAACACCGAACCAAGCGGGCCTTCGCGATGGGAGCGGCTGACGAATCGCATGGCCCCCATCTCGGGTGTGACTTCTGCCAGCGCCAGCCAGAACTGGAGCTCGCCGACCCGGTCGGAGCCGTGCTCGGACGAATCTTGGTGATAGGTGGACCCGGCTGCTCCGGGGGGCTTATTTAGGAGGATATCCACGCGGTAGCGGAGTGGAACATCTACCCCCTTGAGCCGCTTCCTGTTGACGAGGCGCGTCGCGTTTTGTGCCATGCGCTCGCTGAACATAAACGAACGAAACGGCTCGGTCTCTTGATTCCGCGCTAGGCCGGCGCGTGGATTGCCGTGGCCAACCTCCTGAGCGTTGCGATCGACCCACTCCCGTCCGACGCGCAAAAGCTGTGCGGCGAACTCTGGAGCGACGAGCCGCGGCATCATAACCCAACCGTATTCGTGGTAGAAGGCGACCTCCTCGTCTGTGACCTCCCGGACGATGGCTTCGATCTCGCGCTTTGTCAGTGCTTGTTCCATCACTCGTACTCCTTTACGCTGCTATAAGAATCGGAACGATAAGAAGCCTTTATGGACGCGTTGTCAAGGGACCGTAGCTAGAATCGCGGTGTGCGATCGGCAGCGCGTCTCGGCTGGAGATGGCTTGCTTCCGTTGCGCTTATCTTCATGCCAGTATTGTCAGCACGTGTGCATAGGACACGGCCGGGAATAGCATTGTGCTCCCGCAAAGCACTGTTCAACGCATCGCTTACTTCGCTATCCGAGAATTTAGTAGCATCGAAGAAACCGAAGATCGTAGCACCGGTCGATGAGAGACCGCATCCTACAATGCTATGGGTGTCGTTGAACGCAGATCGCACCGAGTGGAGAGGCGCAACATCGGGACGACTCCAATGATATTGCTTCCAGCCGATCTGCTGAAGCGCATTCACTGACGAGCCAAATGCTACAAGATCCATCTCCAAGATTGCAGGGAGAAGACGCATCAGGATCACGTGTGATACGGCCTGAACCTCATCTATTGGTATGGGGGTGTTAGCCACCATGAATTCAAGCTCTTGTTGTCCCGATAGACCACTGAGATTATCAGGTGTGAACACAACTATTCCCCACGTAGCTGGAAACTCGTAACGCAACAACAGTGGCGGTTGTCGCACTCCGGTCGAATAGTGCGACGGGGCAAACGACTTCTTCTGCGAGTTAACAGAGTGACCGCCGTCAAGAAGCAGGCCACCCTGGAAAAAGGCATTGATTCCTACACCTGATGTGCCCCCACGGGTAGATATTCTGGATAATTCGGATTGCGATAGCCCCAAATTGAATCGATGATTCAGCGCAGCAAGCAGCGCGAGCCTCAATTGCGTACCCGAACCCAATCCTTGATGTCGCGGAATCATCTTTCGTATTGCGATCTCGATCTCTGGTTCGATGTGGAGCAACCGGCTACTTGCCTGGAGTTCACTCGTCACAACGCGTCGGTCATCAGGATCGCCACCACGTATGACTGTCCGCTCGTGTGGGTTGAAGTCGAACACAACACCTGGCCGCTGTAGCGACAAGCCAAGGCCGCCATCGATGCGACCAATTTCACCATTCATGTCGATCAGCGTGAAGTGGAGACGCGAAGGCGTACTAATTCTGTGCGTCGAGGTTGAGGACATCCAGATCCCTCTGTGTATCCGTTTGAAATTTCCAGTCTTCCGATAAAGGGAAGAAACACCCGAAAAAATTCAAACGGATACACTACCTGCTGCTGGGGTGAGGCAGAAGTTACACGCCCTCGACGATTACCACGCTGGCGTTGGCGGATTTGCGGCGGATCTCTCTAAGTTCGGCGTACTCCGGTGAGTTCAGCCACGCCCGCGCCCGGTCCACGTCGTCGAATTCCAATATTACGATGCGGTCAGGCCTCCATTCGCCATCTACGACCTCAGTGGCACCGCCGCGCACCAAGTATCTGCCGCCGTGAGCCTCAACGGTCGCTGCAATCCGCGCGCGAAACTCAGCAAAGACAGCCTCGTCTGTGATTGCGTCATTTACGATTACATATCCGGCCATGTTGACCTCTCCTTTTGTAGGGTTATGGAGTAAACTTCAGCAGGAATATAATTGTAGTCTGTGTTCCATCAACATTACTAGGTGTGGGCCATCCAAATCAACCGCCACATTTGGACAAGCGCTCCGCCGGTGTGACCTGTTGTCGTGCTAAAGCCCGTGTCCCAAAGGGCTAACGCGAGCCATCGACTTGCACTGTAACGATGTCTATACCGTGATATTTCCGGTGGCGCACGGAAGACGCGTAATGCCGCAACAGGCGGAACGACACCTCGCTTTCCTCTGGGACCTCGACCTGTTCGCTCAGGTACGCTAGCTGGTCTTCGATGTTCTCCTCCTCAAAGACTGCCAAGAACTCCATCTCTACTGTCCCGTTGTCGGGACGCGCAACGAGGATTAACTGCGGCGCATTATCAGTCGCGTAGGTACCCCCTAGCTGTAACAGACTCGACAGCGCCTCCTCACCGGCGGCGCGCAGCCGCTCCGTCGAAGCATCGTTCCAACCGATCTTGGAAGCAAGCTCGTGGAGGAACGCGTCAATCTCGGGCAGAGCGGAAATGTCCAACTCGACCACTAGGCGTCTGCGCCGCGGGCTAGTTAGCTCCATGAACGAGGTTAGTAGAATCGCGGTTAGAACGCCGACCGTCATGCCGTTGTCGAGGGACGCGCCCCACGTCCCGCCCAGCAGGTCTGCGAAGATACTCTGATTCTCTATGCTCACGCCGATCGCGAGGGCCACTCCTACCACTAGGGCCTTGCGCTGATCGAGGCCGTCTTGGAAGACCGTCCGCATACCTTCCACGAATAGCAGACCCATTATCATCAACAGGAAGGCCCCCATGACGGGAGTGGGAATTGTCAGCAGGATGGTCGCCGCCTTGGGCAAGAACGCCAGCCCGAATAAGATGATCCCAATAGCGTACCCAACGCTGCGCGCCGCGACCCCAGTGAGGTTGATGAGCGACACGCACGAAGGCGTATAGACTACAGTGGGCGGCGTCCCTGCAATTCCGGACAGCAGCGCGCCCACTCCGTTGGTATTGACTGAGCCTTGGACCAGGCGAAAGTCGATCGCCCGCGGCCTGACCCGCGAAATCTGTTGAATGACAACGCCATCGCCACTGGTCTTGACCGCGGTTACGAGACTCACAATCGCGAACACCGGTAGGAGCGCCCAAAACTCCGCACTCGGTCGCAGATCAAGTCCCGGCCATGCCGCGATATCCGGCATGGCAAAATAGGGTGCTTCGATCACTGGCTGAACGTCGTACAGGCCCCAAAAGGCGGCAACTGTGCAACCCGAAGCGATTCCGATGAGCGGTGCCCAAAATCGCCAGACCCCTGTGGCTCGCATGGCCAGCACCGTGGCGACTGCTATCGTCACCGCGGCGACGGACAGACCTGCAGATAGCGGCGCTCCCTCGGGTACTTCCTTCAACCTGTCGAATGCGATTGACATGACCGTGACGGCGATCAGCATGAGCGCCGTGCCGGAGACGACCGGTGTGATGATGCGCCGCAGCAGCGGGAGCCACGCGGCCAACGCGAACGGAATTAGCGACGACGCGACGATGAGGCTCGCCAGCATGGACAGCCCGCCCTCCTTCAGCGCCAGGACAGAGATCGCTATGAAGTGGGGTCCGGCACCCGTCATGAGTACGTGTCTCGCTCCCAGCCGTCCGATGCGACCTGCCTGCAGGGCAGTGATAGCTCCACCGATTACCAGCGCCGAAAAGACGGCCCATGCTAGGTAGTCCTCACTCTGGCCGCCCGCCCGAAAGGTTATGGTCACAAATAGCACCGTGTTCGCCAGGGAAATCACGACGCCCTGAAGGGCGACTCCAATCGATACGGGCGGTGGACACGCATCGTCTGGCTCGTAACGGATGTGTTCGTTGACGCTCACTGATCCGATTCCTTGCATCGGCTGCACAGCCGCCGATCATACTTGGTCGAGTGCGTCCTTGAGGCTTTGCTCGACGAGGTCGAAGAGTTCGTCAATCTGGGGCTTGTCGATGATGAGGGCGGGCACGACGGCGAACCAACTCGGATCAACCCGCAGGATGACTCCGTTGTGCAGAGCCGTCTTCTTGAGCGCCCTGCCCAGCTCTGGGAACGGCTCGAGGCTCGACGTATCCTTCACCAGCTCGACCCCTCTCAGCAACCCCTTGCCCCGCACCTCCCGCACGACGCCGAGCGATTTCAGGCCTTCGAGCTTGGCGGCGAGGTAGAAGCCCATCTCGCGGGCATGGGCATCGAGGCCGCGCTCCACGATCTCGTCAACCACGGCGATGCCGACCGCGCAGGCCAGTGGATGGCCAGCGTAGGTGTGACCGTGGGCAAAGTTCTCGCCGGGCTCGTAGAAGTACTCCCCCATCCCCTCGCGCGCCATCAGCGCTCCGAGGGGAATGGCACCACTCGACAGCCCTTTGCTGCCACAGATGATGTCGGGCGTCACCCCGAAGGTGTGGGCGGCAAACATCGCTCCCGTGCGACCGAAGCCGGTGATGATCTCGTCGTAGATGAGCACGACGTTGTGGCGGTCGCAGGTGTCGCGGATGATCTGGAAGTACTCGTCCGTGGGCGTGATGATACCCCCTGTGTTCGACACTGGTTCGAGGATGATGCCGGCCACCGTCGCCGGATCTTCACTGATGATGACATCCTCGAACTGCTGCGCCGCGAACCGGTTCGCCTCGTCCCAGTCGCCGAAGCGATCGCGGTAGTGCGTTGGGGGGAATACTTTGAGGAAGCCCGGCGGAGCTGGCTCGAATGGGGTTTTGCGCTCTCCCGTGCCACTTGCCGCCATGGCTCCTAGGGTAGCGCCGTGGTAGGCTTGGTAGCGGCTGATGAACTTGTACTTGTGCGGATGGCCCGACTGCTTGAAATACTGGCGCGTGAACTTGATCGCCGCCTCCATAGATTCTGAGCCGCCGCTGAAGGCTTTCACGTAGTTGAGGTCGTCGGGCGTGACGCTGCCGAGCTTCTCGACGAAATCGAGCGTCACGTCGGCCGTGCCGTGCATGGGCGGCGCGAAGGCGAGCTTGTCCCATTGGGCTCGCATGGCTTCTTCGACGCGCGGATGACGGTGGCCGAGCAGGGTTGAGTAGATGCCGCTGATGCCGTCGAAGTAGCGCTTTCCGTCCGTGTCCCAGTAGTAGAGCCCTTCCGCCCGCGACACGATGAGCGGATTATTCATGAACTCGGCCGTCGACTGGTAGTCGAGGAAGGTTCTTCTGAGTAGCTTCTCTTGGCGCGCGTCCACGTTTATCGCTCCCTCTCGTACGGATCGGAACGATAAGAAGCCTTTATAGAGGCGTTGTCAAGGGGCTGTATTGACAACGTATCGGTGAGGTCCCTTTATCGTTCCGAATCCGCATGTGGATGGAGGCACGAGGGTTGAGACACTAAAGGAGGAACCATGAACCAGAAGAGCGATCCGAAGCTGACGGCGGAGGCCGTCCCGATCCAGGGTTTTGAGAAGGCAGTTACTGACTACGAGACGTCGAAGACTTGGCAGCCCGTGTCCGACCGCGTGATTCGCGTTGGTATCGCCGGATATGGCGTGTGCAACTTCGGTGCGGCCTTCCACTTCCAGCACCATCCGAATGTGACCGTCGCTGCGGTTGCCGAACTGGACCCCGACAAGCGGGCCGAACTGGCCAGAGCGTGCCGCTGTGCTACCGCCTATTCATCGTGCGAAGAGTTGATCGAAGACGACTCGCTCGAGGCCGTTTTCGTTGCCACTGACGCCCCTAGCCATGCCCGGCTGGCCATCGCCGCGCTCAAAGCCGGCAAACACGTTGCATCGGCCGTGCCCTCCGTGTGGGGATCGCTGGAGGATGCGGATGCGCTCTTTGCCGCGGCCAAAACTGCCGATCGCAGCTATATGATGTTTGAAACCTCGTACTTCCACGAAGATCTCTACAACATGCGGGAGTTGTACCGAGCCGGCGCGCTGGGAAAAGTCGTCTATGCAGAGGGTGAGTACTGGCACTACTTCCCGACGCCGCTGGCCGCGCACGAGGGCTGGCGCACTGGGGCTCCCCCGCAATGGTATCCCACGCACTCCAATGCCTACTACATGGGCGTCACCGGCGGGAGCTTCACCGAGGTCTCCTGCATGGGCGTGCCCAGCAGCGTCGATCATCTGAAGGCTGGGAACAACCGCTACGGCAACCCGTTTGGCACTGAAATCGCGCTATTCCGCACCAGCGACGGCGGCATAGCGCGGATGGGGGTTAGCTGGGACACGCCGGGAGTCGGCGGGGAGACGGGCCGGATTCGCACGGAGAAGGGGACTTTCTACGGCGCGTTCCAGAATGACGGGCAGGACTCTGTGCCAACATTCAAGCGCCCACCTCTTCCTCCGGGGGTGGAGGCCGGCGGGCACGGCGGCTCCCACGGCTACCTGATGTGCGAATTCGTCGAGGCGATCCTGCTGGACCGCACGCCTCTCATCGACGTGGCCCAATCACTGAACATGACGGTCAGCGGCATCGTCGCGCACGAGTCGGCGCTGAAGGACGGCGAACTGCTGAAGATTCCGCAGTACACACTGTGAATCGTGTAAAACCGCTTCTACACACAATGTTCTCCTTTAGGCTGACGCCTCACGCCCAAACCGCTCGATAGCCTCTAGGGTCTTGCGCACATCGTCCCAGGTAGTAGTGTGGTTGACGATGCACATACGCAGCGAAAACTTTCCATGGAGAAGGGTCGATGATACGAAGGCCTGATCGTCCCAAAAGACGTGGGCGAGTACCGTCTTGTTGATCTCTGCAAGGGATTCCTCGTCGAGGTCAATGTCGGCGGGGTTGACCCGGAAGCACACGATGCTCAGCGACGCGGGGGTCACCATCTCTAGGGTCTGGCTCGCTTGGACGTACTCTTCGGCTCGGTCTGCCAACTCCATTCCCTTTGACACGGCCTGCCGGAACGCGGCCATCCCAAAGGTTTGCACCGACATCCAAATTTTCAGCGCCCGCACCGAACGGCTCAGTTGCAAGCCGCGATCCGAGAAGTTCGGGTGATTTGCGCCCCATATCGTGTCTTGGAGCATGTCGTGACGAACGCCGAAAGCGCGCTCAAGCGTACTCAGATCCTTCACCAGTAGGCCGCCGGCCTCATACGGCTGGAAGAACCATTTGTGCGCGTCTAGCCCAATCGAATCGGCGCGCTCAATCCCATGCAGTAGCTTTTTGCCCCGCTCGGTCACGACTGCGAAACCGCCATATGCCCCATCGATGTGCAGCCAGATGCCTTCCGCCTCGCAGTAGTCGGCCATGGCCCCGATCGGATCAATGGCTCCGGTGCTGCCCGCACCGGCGTTGGCGCACACCGCGATGGGATTGAATCCCGCTGCGCGGTCGTCGGCCACGGTGCGTGCGAGTACCTCCACGTCTAGGCGAAAGTGCTCGTCGCTCGGAAGCAGGCGTATGCACTCTGGTCGCACGCCGACGATCTTGGCCGCACGGATCTGTGCGCTATGGCTCTGGTCGCTCATGTACACAGTCATCCGCTCGGGGTGGCCGACTACTTCTCGCGCCGCGACAAAGGCGTCGAGGCTGGCCGCCGAGCCGCCGCTGGTCAACAGCCCGCCGGCACTCTCCGGGTAGCCGATCCAGCGCCGCAACCAGTCGATGACGACTAGTTCTAGCTGGCTCGGGCCGCTCGCGACCAACCAAGTGCAGGCGTTGGCGTTGTATCCGGCGGCCATGAAGTCGGCGAGTACTCCGGGCCAAGTGGGCGCTGTCGGGACAAACCCAAAGCAACGCGGGTGGTCCAGGCGCGTCGCAATGGGGAGAACATCTCGTGCGGCCTGCTCAATGACTTCTGCTGCTGGTCGGCCCGCCTCGGGCGGCTCCTCTACCAGCCAATTCTCGAGTTCGCGTCGGAATTCTCCTTCCCAAGCATTTTCGCTGGGCAGGCCGTCGATCCGCTCCACCACGAGTTCTGCGGCCTTGCGCGCCAGATCAAGCATCTGTTCGGGTGCCATCTGGAGGCCGTTGCTGTGTTCACCGGCTTCTCGTTTTCCCTCTGATTGTCTCATTCTATCCCCTCGTCTGTGTACCCAAGTGCATTTCAACTGAGATACTGCTTGGCCTCTTTGCCCACCACCTCCCGCAGGTCGGGGTCGTCAACGCAGAAGATACGGAAAATTTTGGCTTGGTCTTCGAAATTGTGCAGGAGTGAGTCGCGCAGGCGGGAGACCTCTGGATCGGCAAAGGTCAAAGGGTCGGTCTTGTCCGCGGGAAGCGTGCGGCCGTAGAAGACCCTGAGATCGACTTCGGGGGTCTTGTTAAAGCTAGGGATGTCGATGAGGATCTCGTGGCCTTGGAACGCGCGGCCAAGCCGCTGGCCGAAGACTTGGCACAGTTCGATTTCCTTGGCGCGGCGCTTGTAGGGATGGCGGAAGAGAAAATCGAGGCGGTTCATCAAGGGCTGCGTGCGCTCGCTGGGATGAATGACGGCAGCGACCTTGTAGAGGCGGCGGTGGATCGTGCCTTCGAGGAGCTGAGCGGAGGTTTCCAGCCCTAGACGCTTCTGCTCGCGCTGGAGGCGAGCGATTAGCCCACTCTCGGTGAGGCGGTGGAAATCGGAGAAGTCGAGCCGGTTGTGCGGGTGGAGGAGGATTTCTTGCACTGCGCGCTTGAACATGGCCGATGCCGAGCGCACGCCGTGGTGCCAGTACACGTTGCGGTACATTTGGTAGTTGGTAAAGACAAGGGCTTCGACCGCGGAGACGCCCTTGCTGGTGATGGCCAGCCGCTGGCGCTCAGGGTCGAATTTGATGGAGGCGATCAGGCGGTCGCGGTTGACGCTCTCGCCGAAGGGCACGCCGCAGAACATGGAATCGCGCAGGAGGTAGTCGATTTTGTCGGGGTCGAGGGTGCTGCTGAGGATATTGGCCAGCAGCAAATCCTCGGGGGGAACAGCGAGGCCACTGTTTTCGTAGTCGATGACGTTGGCTACG
The DNA here is from genome assembly GCA_009841115.1 of Gemmatimonadota bacterium. Lineage (GTDB taxonomy): Bacteria > Latescibacterota > UBA2968 > UBA8231 > UBA8231. Next base: position 112,475 of record VXML01000080.1, read on the forward strand.
CGGGCTGGATCAATCTGGAACTCATCGGCGATTGTCTGGTAGAGTTCGCCGTTTTGGTCTTCGATGATCTGCCTGGCCCCTTCTTCGTGCCGGATGAAAAAGGGCCTTAGCTCTTCGAGGGTGTGCGAGAAGGGGTAGTGGCCGATGTCGTGGAGCAAGGTGGCGGCGATGAAGACGCGCACGTCCTCTTCGCTCAGCACGAGAGGAGGGTCCGAGTCGAGGAGACGGGCCAAAAACTGCTTGGCCAAGTGATAGACGCCCAGCGAGTGCTCAAAGCGGGAGTGGCGCGCGCCGGGGTACACCAGATGCACGTAGCCGAGCTGGGAGATGTTGCGCAGGCGCTGGAAGGCTCGGGTATCGACGAGGGCGAGGACGGGAGCGGGGAAGTGGATATAGCCCCAAACCGGGTCGCGGATGACCTTGCCTTCTTCGGCTAAAAGCGGATGATCCATAGCATTGGCCAATCTAGGAGAGGCGTGTTACTCTGTCAAGAAATATGCGCCGAACTCGTTATGAAAGAAATACTTAGGGCATTTTGTTGCGCGGGCCGTCCATTGACACAAAACCAATTGGCTCCTATCTTCCAAGATTTCGTTTGACTAGGGGAAACACTTGCTAAGGAAATAATTTCTATATCTATGGAACGCACGTTGATGATCGTCAAGCCCGATGCGGTTGCCAAAAGCGTCATCGGCCAAATTATTGCTCGCGTCGAGGGCGAGGGGTTTGCGGTGCGCGCCCTGCGCATGGTCGAGCTATCCGCCGAGCAGGCGCGGGCTTTCTACGCCGTGCATCGGGAGCGCCCCTTTTACGGCGAGTTGGTGGAATTTATGACCTCGGGGCCAGCGGTGCCGATGGTGCTAGAACGCACTGACGCGGTAGCGCATTTGCGCGATTTCATCGGGCCGACCAATAGCACAGAGGCCCCGGCGGGCACGATTCGCGGCGATTTTGGCACGGACGTGCAGTGCAACGCCGTGCACGCCTCGGACTCAGCGGCCAACGCCAAGTCCGAAATCGCGTTTTTCTTTGCCGACTGAGCAATCCCATGAGCGCCTTGCTAGTACTCGACGACCTCGCAGAGGGACCCAATGCGCTCGCCTTTGAGCTGCGCGCAGAGCAATTGGAGCTAAAAGACGAATTTTTCGCCTTTCCCTCTATGGTTGAAACCCGCGTCGAAGTGCGACGTGCGCTCGACAACTTCAGAATTGACGGGGTCGTTACCTGCCGCATTGCCGGCGAGTGCTATCGCTGTCTAGAGGAAGTACAAGAAGAAGTCACAGCGCGGTTTCGCTTGCTCTTACAGCGCCGTCAAGCTACTCCCGAAGAGTTGGCGTCGGCCGAAAAAGACGGGTTTATCGAGATCGTCGATCCGGGGACGCGCGAGGTTGATTTGTGCTCATACATCCGCGAGGCCGTGATCTTGGACTTGCCGATGCGAATACCCACCCCGGACGCCGATGGGCGGTGTCCGCACTGCGGAGTAGAAGAGGCCGACGAACCCACCGCCGAACAGGAGCGAGCCGTGGACCCACGTTGGGCCGCGCTCGCGCAGATCGAATTTTCGCAACCCAAAGAAGGTTCTTGAGAGGAGTTCCCCGTGGCTGCAGTACCTAAGAGGAGAATTTCACGCACTCGCCGCGACAAGCGGCGCACTCACTGGAAGATCAAGGCAGCGGCGAGAACTACTTGCTCCCACTGCGGACAGCCCGCCCTGCCCCACCGCGTCTGCCCGAGCTGTGGCTTCTATCGAGGCCGCGAATACGTAGAGCCTGAAGTATAGGCTGCTCGGGGCGGATGCTTGCGTGGCTGAAGAGGGGAAAAAATTTCGCGCGGCCATTACGGCAACTGCGTCCTTTTTGCCCGACAAGGTGGTCACCAATGCCGATCTGGAGCGGCTGGTAGATACCTCGGACGGGTGGATCCGCTCGCGCACTGGCATTTCCGAGCGGCGCTTCCTGCCGGAGGATGAGCCGACCTCCACCATGGCTATTGCCGTGGCCCAAGAGCTATTGGTGCGCCGTGGAATCGACGCCGATGACATCGACCTAATCATCGTCGCGACCATTACGCCAGATATGATCTTTCCGGCCACGGCCTGCTTGGTGCAACACGCCATCGGCGCCAGCCGGGTCTGGGCCTACGACCTGTCGGCGGCTTGCTCTGGGTTTGTCTTCGCCGTGGCAACCGGCGCGCAGTTTATCGAAAGCGGCGCGCATCGCCGGGTGATGGTCATCGGTGCCGACAAGATGAGCAGCATCCTCGACTTTGAGGACCGCGCTACTTGCGTGCTCTTTGGCGACGGGGCGGGTGGGGTGTTGTTAGAGCGCGGTGAGGATGGAGTCGGCATGATCGACTTTGAGCTATACGCCGACGGGGCCGCGGTCGAATGCCTGCACATCAAAGGTGGCGGCAGCCTGCATCCTCCTTCGCACGAGACCGTAGATCAGCGCATGCACTACATCCGCCAAGAGGGGCGCACGGTCTTCCGATTTGCCGTGGAAAAAATGGCCGAAGTGTCGGTCAGCCTGCTGGAGCGCAATGGTCTTACGGGCGCAGACCTCAAGCTCTTCGTGCCACATCAAGCCAACAAACGCATCATCGACGCCGCGGCCCAGCGCATGGATCTCCCCCCGGAAAAAGTGATGATGAATATCGACCGCTACGCCAATACCACGGCTGCGACGATTCCCATTGCCTTGGCAGAAGCTGTGGAACAAGGTCGATTGGAGCGCGGCGATTTGGTGCTGATGACCGGCGTTGGCGGTGGCCTCACGTGGGGCAGCACCTTGTTTCGCTGGGGGCTGTGAGATGGGCGGGTGCGCCTTTTTGTTTCCCGGACAGGGTTCGCAGGCCGTGGGTATGGCCCGTGACCTCTACGAGCAGCACGAATCGGTGCGGGCGCGCTTTGCCGAGGCCGACGAGGTGCTGGGTTTTCCGCTCAGTGCGCTTTGCTTTGAGGGGCCGGCCGAGCGACTGGCGCAAACCAACGTCACGCAGCCGGCTGTCTTTGTCCACAGCGTCGCCGCCAACGAGTTGCTCGCCGCGGCTGGACTACAGCCTGTAGCCGTGGCCGGACACAGCCTCGGGGAATACTCGGCGCTGGTGGTGGCCGGGGTGTTCTCCTTTGCAGAGGCCCTGACGCTGGTGGGGACGCGCGGCCGATTGATGCTGGAGGCTGGCAGCGAGTGGCCGGGGACGATGGGGGCAGTGATCGGTTTGGACGACGACCACGTCATGGCCTTGTGTCAACAAGTAGCCGATGTGGGGATCGTCGTCGCCGCCAATTTTAACGCTCCGGGCCAAGTCGTGGTGTCGGGCGAGCGGGCCGCGGTGGCGCGGGTGAGCGAGTTGGCTTCTCAAGCTGGCGCTCGGCGCGTCGTCGAATTGGCCGTCAGCGGGGCTTTTCACTCGCCGCTTATGGCGTCCGCGGCCGTGGAGATGGAGGCGCTGTTAGAGGCGGTGCCCTTTGCGCGGCCGCGCGTGCCGGTGTTGACTAATGTCTCGGCTGAGCCCGTGGAAGATCCAGAAAAACTGCGGCTGCACCTGATCCATCAGATCACGGGTCCGGTTCGCTGGAGTGCGACAGTGCAGCGGCTGGCAGCTATGGGTATTAACCACGCTTTTGAAGTGGGGCCGGGGGCTGTGCTAAGGGGGCTGGTGCGCCGCACCGTGCCCAAGCTCGCGGTCACACTGGCGGGTACCGTGGAAGAAATCGTCGCGGCACAAGGAGCGGAATAATATGGGACTTTTGGACGGGAAAGTTGCGTTGGTAACCGGTGGATCGCGGGGCATTGGTCGGGCCATTGCCTTGCGATTGGCGGAAGAGGGCGCGGACTTGGCAATTTGCGCCCGCAATGCTGCGGCGGCTGGCGAAGTGGCTGCGGCCATTGAGGGCCTAGGTCGCCGCTGCTTCGTGCGCCAGGCCGATGTCGCCGATGCCGAGCAGGCGGCTGAACTGGTGGCAGCGACGATTGCGGAACTAGGCGGGTTGGACGTGTTGGTCAACAACGCCGGCGTCACCCGCGACAATTTGCTGATGCGGATGAAGGAAGAGGATTGGGACGAGGTGTTGGCGATCAACCTCAAGGGGGCCTTTAACTGCGTTCGAGCGGCAGTGCGTCCTATGCTCAAGGCCCGCGGCGGGCGGATCGTCAATATCACTTCGGTCGTGGGATTGTTGGGCAATGCCGGGCAAGCCAACTACGCCGCGTCCAAGGCCGGGTTGATCGGCCTGACCAAGAGCTTGGCGCGGGAGTTGGCCTCGCGCGGGATCACCGCCAATGCCGTGGCCCCGGGGTTGGTGCCGGAAACGGGCATGACGGACAGCTTGACGGAACAGCAGCAGGAGCAGATGATTGCCACGGTACCGCTGGGCCGGGCGGGGACGCCGGAAGACGTGGCCCATGCCGTGGCGTTCCTCGCGTCAGATCAAGCCGCTTATATCACCGGTCAGGTCTTGTCCGTAGATGGCGGCATGGCCATATAATTTAGGTATTAAAAATTTTGCTCATCGCCTATATTTAGACTCTAATTTAAGACCGCACAGCGGTAAAACTGTTCACTCCTATCCCAAGAGGAACACACCATGGCTTCTATTGAAGAGCGCGTGAGAGATTTGGTCGTCGAGCAACTCGGCGTGAGCCAAGATCAAGTAAATCCCCAAGCGTCTTTCATCGACGACTTAGGTGCCGATTCGCTCGATACTGTCGAGTTGGTTATGGCCTTTGAGGAAGAATTCGGGATCGACATCCCGGACGAGGACGCCGAGAAAATTATGGTCGTAGCCGACGCGATTAAATACTTAGAAGAGAATAGCAAGGCGTGAACGGCAATTCAGTGCAGAAGCGCAGAGTCGTCGTCACGGGCTTAGGGGTCTTAGCGCCTAATGGCAACGACCTGCCGACGTTCTGGGAGGCGCTTATAGCCGGTCGCTCTGGGGTCGGGCCGATCACTAGGTTCGACACTTCCCAACACCGGACTACGATCGCCGCTGAGGTCAAGGGTTTTGTCGCAGAGGCGATTCTGGACCGCAAGGATGTGCGCCGCAACGACGCCTTCACGCACTACGCGATCTGCGTGGCCCGGGAGGCGGCTAGCCGCGCTCGGCTCGACATGGAAGCGGTTGACCCCGAGCGCGTGGGCGTTATCTGGGGCTCGGGGATCGGTGGGATTCAGACTCACGAAGACCAGCACACTATTCTGCTGGAAAAAGGCCCGAGGCGCATCAGCCCGTTCTACGTGCCCATGATGATTTCCGACATGGCCCCGGGCATGATCTCCATGGATTTGGGAGCTAAAGGGCCTAACTACGGCACGGTGTCGGCTTGTTCGTCGGCGGCCCACGCGCTCGGCGAGTCGGCGCGCAAGATCCAGTACGGGGAAGCCGACGTGATGGTGACTGGCGGCTCAGAAGCAGCCGTCACCCCCATTTCCATGGCCGGCTTTTCCTCGGCCAAGGCCCTATCGACGCGCAACGACGAGCCTGAGCGAGCCAGTCGGCCCTTTGACGCCGAGCGCGATGGCTTCGTGCTCGGCGAAGGGGCCGGAGCCGTCATCTTGGAGGAATTGGAGCACGCGCAAAGGCGCGGGGCCGAGATCTACGGCGAGTTCCTCGGGCTGGGTTTTACTGCCGACGCCTATCACCAAACGGCGATGGCACCAGAGGCCGAGGGCGGGGCGCGGGCCATGCGCATCGCGCTGCAGGACGGGGGCTTGGACCCAGGCGACATCGGGTACGTCAATGCCCACGGCACCTCGACGCCCATGGGCGACCACCAGGAGACTGCGGCGATCAAGACGGTCTTCGCCGACTACATCGACAGCATGGCCGTAAGTTCGACCAAGTCGATGACTGGGCATCTGTTGGGTGCAGCCGGGGCCATCGAGAGCATCGCCTGCATCATGGCGCTCAAAAGCGGGGTCCTGCCGCCGACGATCAACTACGAAAACCCGGACCCCGACTGCGACCTCGACTACGTCCCCAACGAGGCGCGCCGCGTGCAGATCGACTACGCCCTCAACAATTCCTTTGGCTTTGGCGGCCACAACGTGGCGCTGGTATTCGGTCGCTTCACCGGCTGAAGCCCTTCCCCAGCATCCCCCGAGCACTCCCCGTGCAAACGAGGTTTTCAATCGGGTATTAGGCAGATGAGCTGGATTTCAACTTTGTGGAATCGCCGCAAGCCGGCGGGTGCCCTAGAAGATAGTACGGCGGATTCGCGGTACGCTCTCGAAAAGCTGTTGGGCTACCACTTTAAGAACAAGGATTTATTGGTCAAAGCCCTCAAGCATCGATCGTATGTGTACGCTGAAGAAGGCAGTGACCGCATTGAGTCGAACGAGCGGCTCGAATTTCTCGGCGATGCCGTGTTGGAACTGTTGATCACCGACTATCTCTTTCGCCGCTTTGAAGACAAGGGCGAGGGTGAGTTGACTCAGATGAAGTCGCAGCTAGTCAGCCGCAAGGCGCTGGCGGGCCAAGCGGACCGTCTTGGGATAGGGGCCTTTGTGCTGCTGAGTGAGGACGAGCGCGAAGCCAACGGCGGACAGCGGCCGTCGATCCTCTGCGACACCTTGGAGTCGCTGATTGGGGCGATCTATCTCGACGGTGGCTTAGAGGCTGCCCGCTCCTGTGTCCGGCGCGCGGTGCTGGCGGATTTTCACCAAATAGTCCAACCGGACGCGAAATTTAACTTCAAGAGCAGGTTGCTCGAATACTCGCAGAGCAAGGGCAATGGCCACCCCCGTTACTTGGTGCACGCCGAGCATGGGCCAGACCACGACAAGATCTTCAGCGTCGAGGTGTGCATCACCGGCCAGCGCATGGGATGGGGCCAGGGGCGGAGTAAGAAGGAGGCGCAACAGATGGCGGCCAAGGACGCCCTTGAGAGTTTGGAAGCGCTCTAATGGGCCTTGCTTGGCGCGTCGTCGATACGGGTGTGAACTGTGGCGCGTACAATATGGGCGTCGATCAAGTTCTCGCCGCTGACGCGGCTCAAGGTCCGGTACTGCGGTTTTACGGTTGGGACCCGCCGGCCGTTTCCTGCGGATGGAACCAGCAGCCCGAGCGCGAGGCTAATGTCGAAGCCTGTCGTGCGTTGGGTATTGACGTGGTGCGCCGGCCCACGGGTGGACGGGCGGTGTTGCACTGGGAGGAATTGACTTACAGCGTCGCCTGCGTCCCAGAGGCATTGGTCGCGGGTGGCGGGATAGAGGCTACGCACCGCAAAATTGGCGCGTGTTTGGCCGAAGGGCTGCGGCTTTTCGGGGCCTCTGTCGAGTTGGAAAGGGCTGGTCGTTGCGTTGGCGGCTTGCGGTCGGGTCCTTGTTTTGGCAGCACGGCGCGCTGGGAGCTCAAGTGCCAGCAGCGCAAGCTGGTCGGTAGTGCGCAGCGGCGCTATGGACGTCGCTTGCTGCAACACGGGTCAATTTTGCTCGGCCGGGCGCACGAACGCCTGCCGCAACTTCTGCGGATTGACGAGGACGCGCGGCAAAAATGGACTCAGCAGGTGCGAGCGCATAGTACGGATTTGCAGGCCTGTTTGGGGCGGCCCATCGACCGGGCTGAGTTGGTCAATTGCTTGGTCGAGGGCTTTAGGCGTCAACTCGGCGTAAAAATGTGCTGGGGCGCGCTGGCTGCCGACGAGGTGCGCCGCGCTGGGGCTTGGGAAAGGGACAGCGCATGATCGCGCAGGATCCCGTATTAGAGGTCCGCGACTTGCGGACCTATTTCCACACGGAAGAGGGCGTCGCCCGTGCCGTCGATGGGGTGTCGTTTGCGGTGGGGCGGGGCCAGACGCTGGGGCTGGTCGGCGAAAGCGGCTGCGGCAAGAGCGTCAGCGCCTTTTCGATCATGCGCTTGGTGCCCGATCCACCGGGCCGCATTGAGGACGGACAGATCCTGCTCAAGGGGCGCGATTTGCTCGTGCTGGACGAAGAGGAGATGCGCCGCGTGCGCGGCGACGACATCGCGATGATTTTCCAAGAGCCGATGACGAGCCTCAACCCGGTGCTGACCTGTGGGTTTCAGATCGCCGAGGCCGTGGTTTTGCACCAGCAGGTCCCCATGCAGGAAGCGCGCACCCGAGCGATCGAGATGCTGCAACTGGTGGGGATTCCAGCGCCCGAGCAGCGGATCGACGAATATCCTCACCAGCTATCGGGTGGGATGCGCCAGCGGGTGATGATCGCTATGGCGCTGTCGTGCAATCCAGACGTGTTGATTGCCGACGAGCCGACCACGGCTCTCGATGTGACGATCCAAGCGCAGATCCTCGCGCTGTTGGAGTCGCTACAAGAGTCCCTGCAAATGGCGATTGTGATGATCACGCACGACCTCGGGGTGATCGCCGAGACCGCGGACCAAGTGGCGGTCATGTACGCCGGCCAAATCGTCGAATACGCAGAAACGCAAGCGCTATTTACCAGCCCGTGGCATCCTTATACGCGCGGCTTGCTGCGCTCGATTCCGCGGCTGGACGCCGAGCAGGAGCGATTGGACATCATCCCGGGCGTGGTGCCCGACGCCCGCGCCTTCCCACCGGGGTGTCGCTTTGCCCCGCGCTGCCCGCTGGCCGACGATCACTGTCGGGCCGAAGCGCCGCCGCTGGAGGAGATTGAGGCCGGGCACTGGGCGAGCTGTTGGAAAGCGGGGGACGCATGAGCCAAGCTGCGCCCTTGGTCGAGGTCAAGGGCCTCAAAAAATACTTTCCCGTGCGCCAGGGGTTTTGGGGTCGGGTGCAGGCCCATGTTAAGGCCGTCGATGGGGTCGATCTGACGATTGGACGCGGCGAGGCCTTGGGCGTGGTCGGCGAGAGTGGCTGCGGCAAGACTACGCTGGGCAGGCTCATGTTGCGGCTAATTGAAGCTACAGCCGGGCAGGTGCGCTTTGCTGGGGTTGATCTATTGGAGTTGAGCAAAGAGAACATGCGGCGGCAGCGGCGGGACATGCAGATTATCTTCCAAGATCCGTATGCGTCGCTCAATCCGCGGATGACGGTGGGCGGCATCATCGGTGAGGCCCTGAAGGTCCACGGCCTTGCCGAGCGCGTCGAGTTGACCGAGCGGGTGGGGGAGTTGCTGGAGATGGTCGGGTTGCCGGCGGATTGCGCGCGGCGCTACCCGCACGAGTTTTCCGGCGGCCAGCGCCAGCGCATTGGCATTGCCCGCGCCTTGGCAGTGCGGCCGCAGTTTATCGTTGCCGACGAGCCAGTGTCCGCGCTGGACGTTTCGGTGCAGGCCCAGATCATCAATCTGCTGCAAGACCTACAGCGCGATTTGGGTCTGACGTATATGTTTATTGCCCACGACTTGAGCGTGGTGCGCCACATTTCGGATCGGGTGGCCGTGATGTACTTGGGGCGCGTAGTCGAGGTGGCGGCTCGCGATCGGCTCTATCGCCAGCCGTCCCATCCCTATACGCGCGCGCTGCTGGCGGCCGTGCCCGCGCCCGACCCGCGGACTAAGCGGCAGCGCGTCCTGTTGGAGGGCGACGCGCCCAATCCAGCGGCCGTACCCTCGGGATGCGCCTTTCACCCGCGCTGTTCAGAGCGCGAGGAAATTTGCACTCGCGTGGTGCCGCACCTCGTCGATCTGGGCGGCGGCCATTGCACAGCCTGTCTGCTCCGCTATCCCGCGGAGCTGAAGAACCGGCTAGTTGCTGAAGCCAACGAAAAAAACGCAAGATAGCAGGAGAACTATAGCTTATGATGACTTTGTTGCGCCAAAAGACGGTGCTCGTTTTGTGGTTCGTGATATTCGCCTTTATCGGCTTAATCGTCGTCGAATGGGGAGCCGACTACTCGGGTGCGGGCACCAACGCCGCCGGCGATGCGGTCGGTGTAGTCAATGGCGAGACCATTTCGCTACAGGAGTTCCAAGACGCGCTGCGGCGGATAGCGCGCCAGATGCCGCAGGAGCAGCGCGCCGATCAGGCCCTGCTCGTGCAGCAGGTGTGGGACTACTACGTCCGCGAGATTATTCTAAATCAAGAATACGAGCGCTTGGGATTCGAGGTGACCGATGGGGAAATTGCCTTTTACACGCGGAATAACCCCCCGCAGGCCGTGCGCGAATTCGCGACCTTTCAAACCGACGGCGCGTTCGACATGGACAAGTACGCCCAGTTCATCAGCAATCCGGCCAATCTCAGCGACCCCAACAACCAAGCCTTAGTCCTGTGGATCGAGAGCACGATTAAGCGGCAATTGCTCGAGTACCGGCTACAGCGGATGCTGCGGGGCACTGCGCAGGTGAGTCCTAACGAAGCGCACCAGCACTTTGCTGAGGCCAACGAAAAGGTGCGCGTTGAATACGCATTTGCCCCCAGCGACGCTGCGGACGACGAAATCGAGGTTTCTGACGACGATCTAGCGGCTTATTACCAAGAGAACGTGGCCGACTACGAGCATCCCGACCAAGTAAAGTTGGAGTACGTGCGCTTTCCCAAGGTGGCCAGTGCTGCGGATTCGCTGAAAATCAAAAAGGAGATTGAGCAAATTCGCCAAGAGATCGAGGCCGGGGCGGATTTTGCCGAGTTGGCTGGAGTGATCTCCGACGATGAGGGATCCGCCGCCCGAGGTGGGGACCTCGGTTTTTTTGGTCGCGGCCAGATGGTTACGTCCTTTGAGGAAGCCGCCTTTGCCTTGGCTCCCGGCGAACTTTCCGAGCCGGTGCAGACGCGCTATGGCTGGCATCTGATCAAGGTGGAAGAACGCTTGGAGGAAGAAAGTGGCGGGGAGAGGGTGCATGCCCGCCACATTCTGCTCAGATACCAGCCCTCGCGCACGACCGAGGATAGCCTGCGCAGCCGGGCCGAAGTGTTCCAAGAGCAGGCCACAGCCGAAGGATTTGCAGCCACGCTGGCGGCCTCCGGCACTGAGGCGACGCCCACGAATTTCCTGCGCAAGAGCCAAGCTGTGCCGGGAATCAGCGCGAACACCACGTGGCTCGTCAACTGGTTTTTTGAGGAGGAGCTTGGGGCCGTCAGCCAAGTCATCGAGGATGACTCAGGGCTGTGGGTGGCGCATTTGGTGGCCAAACGCCCTGAGGGTGTAGCGCCCTTGGACGAGCTAAGGGATCGGCTTGAGCCGTTGGTGCGCGCGGGCAAAAAGGCCGCCCGCGCCGCGGCCCGGCTAGAAGCCGTGCGGGGGGAAGTAGGAGCCGGGGCCACCTTGGCGCAGGCGGCGCAAAATGCCGGGGTGGAATTCCACGCTCCCGAGGCTTTTGCGCGCACCGAATCGGTGGAGGGGCTAGGTCGTGCTAACGCGGTGATCGGCGCGGCCTTCCGCTTGGAAAAGGGCCGGCTCAGCGAAGTGATCGAGGTCGCCGAGGGCAGCAAGCGCGGGGCGTACTTGCTGAAACTGCTGGAGAAGACGCCGGTAGATGAGGAGCAATTCGCCGAGCAGCGCGAGCAGGTTGTTGCTCAGCTTCAGGCCCAGCGCGAGCAGGAGGCCGTGCAGAACTGGTTCGCGCATTTGTACGACACGGCCGAGATCGAGGACAACAGACATCGCTTTTTCACGTTTTAGATTGGAGAGGAATCATGTCAGCAGCACCGGGGCAAACGCAAATCGGCTTTATCGGCTTGGGGATCATGGGCGCGCCCATGGCCAAGAACCTGCTCAAAGCCGGTTATCAACTCAGGGTCTATAACCGCAGTGACCGGCCGCGCGTTGACGAGGTCGTCGCTGCGGGCGGCGTGCGGGTCGGTTCGCCCAAAGAGGCGGCGACGGGTGCGGATGTCATCATCAGCATTGTCACGGACACGCCCGATATGGAGGCCGTTCTGGTGGGCGAGGAGGGTGCGATTCACGGAGTTAAAGAGGGCGCGGTCGTCATCGATATGAGCACGGTGTCGCCCAAAGTCACCCGCGAAGTAGCCTCCGCCTTGCAGGAGAGAGGCGTGGCCATGCTCGACGCGCCCGTCAGCGGTGGAGATGTGGGCGCGATCAATGGCACTCTGTCGATCATGGTCGGCGGCGACGAAGCTGTCTTTAACCAGTGTCTGCCGGTCTTTGAGGCGATGGGTACTAACATCAACTTGATTGGCTCCAACGGCGCTGGCCAGACGACTAAGCTCTGCAACCAGATCGCGGTTTCGGTCAACAATATGGCGATGGCCGAGGCCCTAATGCTGGCGGCGACCTCTGACTTGGACGTGCAAAAGGTCATCGACGCCATCAGCGGCGGGGCGGCAGGCTCTTGGCAGTTGAGCAACTTAGGCCCGCGCATTGCCGCGGGCGATTTTGATCCGGGCTTTATGGTCTATTTGCAGCAAAAGGATTTGCGGTTGGTGTTGCAGGCGGCCAACGATGTTAAGTTGGCCCTACCGGCTGTGAGCATAGCTCACCAGTTTTTCAACATCGTCGAGCGCGCTGGTTGCGCTGAAGAGGGGACCCAGGCGCTGATCAAGGCCTACGAGGCCCAGGCCGGCAGACAAGCGCGGGCTGAGTAGCCCTCCGGGGTGGGCGTCGGTGCAACTTGAACTGAAAAAGGTTGGGGTTCTGCTGCGCGACCAGGATTTGGACTATCCGGTCGCCGAGGTGCGCGACTTGTTTGCCGCGCATGGGATTGAGGTGCGCTTTATCGGGGGGGATGAGCACCCGGGCGACTTGGACTTAGTCGTCGCGCTTGGTGGTGACGGCACAGTGCTCCGCGCCTTTGCGCGCTTCCCGCAGTGGCCGGTGCTGGCGATCAATTTCGGCACTGTTGGCTTTTTGACCGCTGGGGATCGCACGGATTTGGCGCGCATCGTCCAGCTCTTAGTCGATGGCCAGTACTTCGTCAGCGAGCGCTTGGTGCTCTCTTGCCGCCATCCCTGCGGCGAGAGTTTGGTCTTCAACGAGGTGACCTTGCGGGCGCACCACAAAATGCTCTCTACGGACGTCTTCGTTGACGATGCTAAGATCCGCACCATTCGCGGCGACGGCGTGGTGGTTGGTACGCCTACGGGCAGCACCGGGCTGTTGCTGTCGATGGGCGCGCCGCTGGTCATGCCGGAGGTGCGCTGCATGTTGCTCGACGGTATCAACGAATACAACTTCACGTCGCGGACCTTGATTTTGCCAGCCGAGAAACGGGTGCGGCTGCGCGTCAGCCCCGAGACCGTGGACAGCCAGGTGGCGCTCATTGCCGATGGTCACGAGATATGCAGCTTAGCTCCCGAGCAGGAGGTGTACGTCGGTCAAGCTGCGCACACGGCGCGGTTGATATATCTCGACGATAATTATTTTTTTCACAACTTGTCTGAGAAACTTTCTTGGTAGAGGAGTGTTCCGCACAGAGAGTAGCGCACATTGGCGGTTAATTGAAGCGAATTCAGTACCAATTTTAAGTACAACGGCATGGAGAAAAAAATGACCTATACCGATTCTGAGCAGCATGAAGCCAAGGAAACCGGGGCAAAGGCGTGGGACCGGATCATGGGCGCATCGTTGGCGCTTCCTGGAGCGAAAGTTGATCGCGGCAGCTTTCTTTATTCTCAATTAATTAATTATTGCGATGAGACACAGACTAAGAAAGCCATTGAAGGTAGGCCTGCTAACGCTGGAATACCATCTAAGCTGATTGATAGATTGGCAGATGCCTGCATTAAGTCGCATGTTCGAAAGGCTTCTGCGATTTCATTTGGGACTGGATTGCCAGGTGGTTGGGCGGTGGCCGCCACAATTCCCGCCGACCTAGCTCAATTCTATTGGCATGCGATAGTCTTATCCCAGAAGTTGGCGTACTTATATGGTTGGCCAGATTTATTGAAGGAAGACGAGGCTGACGAAGAGACTAAAGCGAAGATTACACTGCTCATCGGAGCGATGATGGGTGCTCAGGGGGCTAACAAAGTAATAAGCGGGGTGGCTGAGCGATTTGCCCGCGAAATTGCGCGGCGTCTTCCGAGGCAGGCGCTTACTAGGACTGCGTATTATCCGCTAATCAAACAGATTGGCAAATGGATTGGATTTAATGTTACCAAAAGTACCTTTGCGCGTAGCGTGTCAAAAGTCGTGCCAATTGTTGGCGGATTTGTTTCTGCCGGCTTGACTGCGCTAATGATGAAGCCTATGGCCAAGCGACTGAAGAATCACCTAAGAGAGTTGAGATTAGCATATTCTGATGATCATGAGTTAGACCTCATAGATGAAGTCTGACCTGACTAAGGTCGGACTTTGGAAGTTGACAGGAGTCAAAAACCCATGGAAGACGAGATCAAGCAGGTCGACAAAAAAGCTAATAGTAATGGACAAGCGAAAAATCCACGCATTATCATCGACGCAAGCTACATTCATGGTATGCAGAAGGATGGTGCACCGCTTCGAACGATATCTGAACAAGGCGGGCGCATCGTTATAACCGATACTTTAGCTTATGAGCGTCTCACATCCTGTCCCAACCAATGGCCAGCAACGAAGAGTAGGCTTGTAGCGTGCCGAGACGCTATAGAGGTCTGGGAACATGTCTCCAAGATGTATAAGGTCGAGCTTAAAAAGAATCGCCCATACGGCGATCCGTTGCATCATGACAAGACTGAAGGTCTGCGCTCTGAATTGGCAAATGATCTACAGTATGAGCCTGATGATTTGGAAGCAATAATTGAGAAGGTACGTCAAGAACGCGAAGGTTCTAATATCCCTGAACTATTTCGGAACTTCGCAAAACTTAATAAGGAGTTTAAGGAGGAGGTCACAGCAAAGATCAAAGATAAGATGCCTCATGATAAAGAGGTCGTGCAAACTTGTTACGATGCAATCAACGACCCCCAAAGTATTCGGTCGATGATAGATATAATTCGGTCCGTGACAAATAATGATATGGATGTTTTACTAAATTCCAAGGACGTAAATGAAGAGTGGGTTATATGGCATTATGGTAAATCGCTTCTTACAATATTCTGCGATTGTGGCCGTCGAGGCGAAAATGCGTTTAGAAGAATATCGGAGAAATATGAGAAACGTTTATACAATATAATACATGACTTAGACTACTTGACTTTATTGGCGTTCGCAGATGCGATCGCATCTCGCGAAACAAAAGGAGAACAATCTTACTATCGGCGGTGGATGTTTGGAGATGCCTCAAAACCATTAATAAGATCTTATGAAAAAGAACAAATTATGCATACGTTCAGGCAAATGTCCAAAGTCGCGATTTATGTAACCGAACAACTAGATGGATATACGTGTGCGCTGGACCCTTGGAGCCTAGGGGTGCTAAATATACGGGATTCAGGGACGCTACCTACGAGCGTGTTTATATCGTATGAGACCGAACGGCACTTTGAATTCTTTCGCGGCCCAACATGGAAGCACACTGTAGAGATTCTAACCGGCTATTCGGCTGCAGACCTTCGGGCATTTGGCGGGATCGTGTTTGTAGATCCAAGGACGCTGGAAGTCCTATTTGAGCCTTCTGAACAACATGTCTAGAAAAAGTCTGTACACTGGTAGAGCTGGTCATCTAGCCGTTATGGCAGAGCTTCTTCTTCGAGGATGGAATACAGCCATTCCGGAGGTAGATGTAGGCGACGATATTTTCGTCGTTCGCGATAGCGATGGGAATATGCATCGAGTACAGGTAAAGACAGCTACGGCAAAACCGCGTAAGTACGGGTACAGTGCAGAGTTTAAACTTCCGCTTTCGCAGCTTCGGACACCGATAAGACCAGAAATAATGTATATTTTTGCTACTCGTCTTCAAGATTATTGGGGCGATTTTGTCGTGATCGACAGGAAGACTCTAGATAATGAGTGCCCGCGTTGGATGGGGAATGAAAATAACGATGGACTCAAATTATTGTTGCGTTTCAGGGATACGAGCATTATCTGTAATCAGAGTGACTTGTCTCAATACAGGAATGACTGGGATAGGCACTTTCCCATTATCCGTCACTGATAGAACTTCGGGTCAAAGTGCTCTGTCTGAGAAACTTTCTTGGTAGAGGAGATGCTATGCGCGTGGCGGTAATCGGCGCGGATCGCCCTGAGGTTCTCCACCATAAGGACGCACTCAGGGTGTAGGCTTTGCCTGTTATTTTAAGAATACGAGGTTATCGGTTTTGGTTTTATCAGGCAGACCTTGATGAACCGCCCCATGTTCATGTAGGGAAACAAGGAAAGGAAGCGAAGTATTGGGTTGATCCAATTGGATTGGCGCAAGTTAGGCGATTTCGTCCCCATGAGTTAAACGAAATCAAAGGCATTTTAATGGCCCATCGTGAAGATATCATGGACGCATGGCTAAAGGAGCAGGCGAAACGTGGCAACAGTCAAAGTTAGAATACAAACGCAAAATGGAGAACGAGCACCCATTGTGCCCGTCGTCATTCCAAACATTGAGGATGTCGTGATGTTTGCGAAAAAGCTCCATGACGAAGGACAGCTATGGATCGGTGAGGCATTTGGCTGGCCGGCAGAATACAGTCCCGAAACGTCTGATCCGCCACTAGACTCAAAAATGACCTTTACTCCCGCAGATTTCTGTATTGGTGAGAGTGGCATTTGGTTTTATTCCCTTATGTGGGAGAATGGTAAAGAAGAAGAGCCGGTTGCTTTTTTGGATGATAGAAATATCACTGAAACAGTGTCATGATTCTGAATAGTACGATGACTTTCTTGGTAGAAGAGATGCTATGCGCGTGGCGGTAATCGGCGCGGATCGCCCTTGGGGAGCGCTGCTAGCGGCTGAATTGAGCGCGGAGTTCGAGGTGGTGGCGATTGGTGCAGAAGAGACGAGTGACTTAGTTGGCTATCGGCAGGTCGATTTGCTTCAGCGCGAGGCATTAGATCCGGCGCTGGCAGGTGTGGAGGCCATCGTCCACGTGGCGGGCGGCGATCCGGCTGGCGACGACGAAGGGGCCATGCTCGACGCTGCGGCGCGGGGGACCTACGTGGCGCTGACAGCAGCTTGTGCCATCGGCATTGAGAAAGCGGTGCTGCTGAGCAACCTCGATTTGCTGCGCGACTATCCGGAAGAATATTTAGTGGATCCACAGTGGAATGCCTTGCCACGGGCCGAGGCCGGATCGTTAGCGCCGCTTATGGCCGAATTAGTTGGCCGCGAAATTGCTCGCACCGGACAGATTGAGGTGCGCTGTTTGCGCTCGGAGAATTGGATGCGGAGACTACGGCTGACGACGCTGTGGAAGCGGTGCGCCAAGCTCTTACCGCCGAGCGCGAAGGGCACCATTGGTCGCTGGCACACGTGGCGTCGAGCGGACGCTTCGCTTGATGGGGCATTATGGCAACGGTGAACGAAGGCAAGGTGGTGTTGTTTGGGGCGGGTGGGCCGGTCGGCGCGTCGGCGATTACTTCGCTCAAAGATCACTACACGTTGCGGGTGACTGATCTCCGACCAATGACGGAGATTGCGTCCGCGCCGCCGCAAAGTCCCCGAGCGCCGATCCCAGAGGTGTTGGGGCCGCCGCACGAAAATCGAGTCGTCGATATTACCGATTACGCGCAAGTGTTGGCGGCCTGCGAGGGCATGGACGCGGCGATCAATGTATCCGTCGTCCGGCCGCATCCCGTGCTGGCCTTCCAAGTCAACATGGTCGGCGCGTACAACGTGGCCAAAGCCTGCGTGGCCTGCGGAATAAAAAGGCTGATCCACACCGGGCCTTTTCACACCTCCTTAAACCACAACGCCGACTATTGGAACGACTTCCAAGTGGAGGCCGACATCCCGCTTCATCCGGGCGACGATCTCTACGCAGTGAGCAAGTATCTCGGCGGGCACATTACGCGCGTGTTTGCCGAGCGCGAAGGCTTGGAGGTGCTCACCTTTGTCTATACGGATTTTCGGCCGCGGGAAGTGCTGTCCGAGGAACATGGGCAGGGCGTGCATCCATACTCGACCTCGTGGGAGGATACTGGAGAGGCGTTCTTGTATGGGTTGCGGGCACCCGAGATGCCGTCGTCGTACGAAAATTTCTTTATCTGTGCGCGGCTGCCGCACGACAAGTACCGGCCCGACAAGGCCAAGCGGCTCTTGGGCTGGGAGGCTAAAGACCGGTTTGAAGCGTTATATACGCGGCCTTAGTAACTGATCCGATAAATTAGACCGGCTTGATCGTCCGAGACTAGCAGAGAACCGTCGGGCATTACTAGAACATCAACCGGCCGGCCCCAGTTCGATTCTCCCTGTAGCCAGCCTTCCGCGAACGGCTCGTAGCTGACCGCCCCGTCGTCGGCCAAGCGCACTAGGGTGAGGCGGTAGCCGATCTTGCGAGTGCGGTTCCAAGAGCCGTGTTCGGCGATGAAGATCTGATTGTGGTATTCCGCTGGAAACATGTTGCCAGTGTAAAAGCGCATCCCGAGGGCTGCTACGTGCGGGCCGAGTTCTTGGACTGGCGGAACGAACTCGCCGCAATCGCGCTGAGCGCCGAAAGCGGGATCGGCAATGTCGGAGCCGTGGCAGTAGGGATAGCCGAAGTGCTGCCCATCGGCGGTTACTCGGTTCAGCTCGTCGGGCGGTAGATCGTCTCCCATCCAGTCTCTGCCGTTTTCCGTGAACCACATTTCTCCTGTTTCCGGGTGCCAGTCGAAGCCAACGGAGTTGCGCACGCCCCGCGACACGACCTCGAAGTCGCCCGTGGAGGGATCCAACCTGCCGATTGACGCGTACGGATCGGGGGAGGCGCAGATGTTGCACGGTGCGCCGACCGGCACGTATAGCAAACTGTCCGGGCCAAAGCGGATGAACTTCCAGCCGTGGGCGCGATCGGTTGGGAAAGCGTCGTTGACGACCTCTGGCTGCGGTGGGTTGTCGAGGTGTGATTCGATGTTGCGATAGCGCAGGATGCGGCTGATTTCGGCTACGTACAGGTCTCCGTCCTTGAAGGCGACGCCGTTGGGTCTGTTCAGGCCGCTGGCGAGGATGATGACGCGCTCGGCCTTGTGATCGTCGTCTTCGTCGCGCAGTGCGTACACGCGGCTGCCGGATCGGGTGCCGACGAATAGGGTGCCATTGGGGCTGAGGCTTAGCGAGCGAGCGCCGGGTACCCCTTTGGCGTACACGCGGATGTGGAACCCTTCCGGCAGCTCGATCTGCGTCAGGCGCGGGTCTTCGGGTGGGGGCGGGTCCACCGACTTGCCGATCCCCGCAGGCAGCGACGGGTGGAACGGATCGACGCTGTACGTCTCGATAAGCTGGGCGTCGGCAAGGTCAATTTGCCCGTCTCGGCTGACATCGCCCAAGGATATATCGCCGTTGTTGGGTAGGGCGATGGAGGAATCTTCGCTGTACAGGACGGCTAGCAGCGCATCGGCCCAATTGACGAGACCGTTGTTATCAAGGTCGCCTAGTAGCCTGCTCGCCGCCCCTTGATCTTGGGGAACGCTGTCGAGTGATGCGACTACAATATCGACAGCCTCGGTCCCCACCCGAAAGGCCGGGTCCACGTAGGGAATCAAGCCCTGGCCTGAGACGGTCAATCCATAGACTTGCGCCAAGTCTGATGGCTCCGTGCCTACCAGCTTCGCGCCTACCGGCCCCGCAGAGGTGCCCCCAACTGACCCGTCGAGCAGCACCATCGAGCGAGTCAAGCGCACCTCATCGCCAACCAGCCGATACAGATACACTCCTGCCGCGACGCCTCTTCCCGACGCGTCCGTGCCATCCCACGTCGCCGTGTGAAAGCCCGCTGGCTGCTCCGCATCCACCAATGTCGCCAGACGCTGCCCTAGGATGTTGAGTACCTCTAGCCGCACGTGAGTCGAAACTGGCAGTTGATAGGGAATGATTGTGGAAGGGTTGAATGGGTTGGGGTAATTCTGCCCTAAGTAAAATTGTTGCGGCAGGACGGTTTGTTCCGACAGGACGTTCGTACTCAATGCCGCTAAGGACAGGGAGAAATAGCCGGTCTCATCGGTGATAGCGCGGACCGAGCGGCGCAGATCGGTGGCGTCGAACAGCCGCACCTGCGCGTTGGCGACCGGTTGCCCCGCAGCCAGGCGCACTCGCCCCTCGACCAGCGGCTGGGCGCTGGCATTGACCACTAAGAGCAACCCCATGAAGTATCCTATTACTGATCTCATAACACTCGTCTCCTAATCCCTAGAGAAAGTATAGCCGAGTAGCCCCTAAAGCCTAAAGAAAGTATAGCCGAGTAGCTGGACAAATTCATATCAGCACCGCAGTTGGCTTGGTGAAAGGGTGCGGTTTGAAGGTGCCTACTTCCTCAACCATTTTCATTTTAATCTCCCTCAGATAGGTTAAAGTAATCACACGTTATCATTGCTAAAACGAAAAAAGGACACTATCTATATAATTCCCTTTGTGTTACGGCGCTACGGAATAAAAATCGTCCGCTCATGCAGCAACGCCGAGTTGGGTTAATACTCTTAAGTTCCCAAGAAAGGAGGAGTTTTGGGAATAAATGAAGGAGAACAATTACAGTCGCTAGATGACGAGGGCCACAAGAAGCTATTCGGTTTAGATATCTATCTGACCCCAGTATTCACAATTTCCAGTATCATCATTGTCGCTTTTGTCACTGGGGCGCTCGTCTTCCAAGAAGCCGCGACGGAAGTTTTCGGAAATACCCGCGAGTGGCTGACTGTAAATCTCGATTGGTTTTTCCTAGTTACCGCTAATTTTCTCCTGCTCTTTTGTCTGTATGTAGCCTTCTCGCCTCTCGGCAAGGTGCGCCTCGGAGGGGCCGATGCAAAACCCGAATACTCCAACGCAACTTGGTTTGCCATGCTCTTTGCTGCTGGCGTAGGTATCGGTCTGCTGTTTTACGGCGCGGCCGAGCCGATCTACTACTTTCAGAGTCCACCGCTTGGCATCGCGGCCGGAACAGAAGAAGCCGCGGCCGTCGGCGTCGCGGCAACTGTTTTTCATTGGGGGCTGCACGGTTGGGGAGCTTACGGCGTCGTGGGACTTGCTCTCGCGTACTTCGCTTACAATCGCGGATTGCCGCTCACCATTCGCTCGGCGTTCTATCCCTTGTTCGGCGACCGCATCTGGGGCTGGCCTGGTCATATCATCGATACGTTTGCCATCTTCGCCGGTTTGTTCGGGCTTGCAACCTCGCTTGGCTTGGGGGTTAAGCAGCTAACCTCTGGTCTGAACTATTTGTTCGATGTTCCCGCGAACAATACCACTATGGTGGTGCTGATTGTGGTGATTACGTCCATCGCGCTGACATCGGTGTTGGCGGGTATTAATGTTGGGATCAAGCGCCTTAGCCAGTTCAACATCATTCTCGCGTTGTTGTTGCTGCTAACGGTTATTGTGCTCGGGCCGACGCTCTACATTTTCCGCAGTATGTTCACTGCACTCGGCAGCTATTTCGCCAAAATTGTGCCGCTCAGCAATTGGGTCGGGCGCGAGGACGTGGATTTTCTGCATGGTTGGACGACATTCTACTTGGCTTGGTGGTTTGCTTGGGCACCTTTTGTCGGCACGTTTATCGCCCGCATTTCCAAAGGCCGCACCGTGCGCGAATTTGCGATTTTTGTCCTCATTCCGCCGCTGGTGTTATGCCTGCTGTGGTTTGGCACCTTTGGCGGCACGGCCCTCCATCAGCACATCGTTGGGGGCTATACTGGTGTAACCGAGAATGTTGCGGCGTGGAAGCTGGAAATCGCATTGTTCAAGATGTTCGACCAACTCCCGCTGACCAAGTTGCTTTCGTCGGTGGCGCTCCTGCTGACCATCGTATTTTTTGTCACTTCATCGGACTCTGGCTCGTTGATTGTCGATACCATTGCAGCCGGTGGCAGAGTAGATGCTCCGGTAGCGCAGCGGGTCTTTTGGTGTACGATTGAGGGGTTAGTTGCTATCGCTCTCCTACTCGGCGGAGGGCTGAATTCGCTGCAGGCGGCTTCGCTCGCAACAGGCTTCCCGTTTGCCCTAGTCCTCTTGGGAATGGCCGTTTGTGTCTGGATGGGGCTGCGCCGCGAAGTGCGTGCAGCGCACTGAATGCTGACGGAGTAAACGTTACAAAACGAATTCTTAGAATGAAGATATACACCCACTCTTAAATGAAGGAGGCCTACGATGAAATTTTTGCATAGGCACTTTTTGATGCTAGTCGCCGCGGCTTTGGCTTGGGCTGCGCCGGCGTGGACGCAAGCTACAGGTACTATCGTCGTCACTGTGGTTGACGACGATAGCGGTCAGGCGCTGGAGACGGCCTTAGTCTATATCCCGGCCTTGGACCTAGGCGGGATGTCGGACGCACAGGGTCAGTTTACTATGGCCGACGTGCCGGTGGGTGAGCACAAATTGCGCGCCGAATTGATCGGCTACTCGTCGGTGACTGCCACTGTTGCGGTAGAGGCCGGGCAAACCGCGACCGTCGAGTTGCGGATAAAACCCTCCGCGCTGCTCCTCAAAGAGTTGACGGTGACCGGCACCGCCTTTAAGGAGTCTCCCATCAACTTGCCCTACGCAGTCGCGGTGACCGGCCGGGACAAGATGGCTGAACAAGGGTCGCCGCAGGCGGTTGATTTCTTCAAGAACTTGAGCGCCAGTCACGGGGTGATCGGCGAGCGCAGCAGTTGGTACAACGCCAACCAAGCCGCCACCCTTTCCGAGAGCATTGCCAACGTCAATCTGCGCGGTCTGGGAGCTTCGCGGACGCTGGTGTTGATCAACAGCCGCCGCCAGACCTATGTCCCGGCGCGCTTGATCGGCGGGCGTTTCGTCGATGTAAATGCCATCCCCTCCATCGCTGTGGATCGGGTCGAGGTGCTCAAGGAAGGGGCCTCGGCTATCTATGGGTCCGATGCGGTGGCAGGGGTCGCCAACTTTTTGACCCGCGCCGACTTTGAGGGCTTTGAGGTTTCAGGGGCGCACGAGTATATCGCTGGTGCTGGCGATTCCAACATCGGCGCGATCTGGGGTGGAAAAATCGGCGCGGCTCATGCGGTTGTTTCTGGAGAATGGAGAGGGCGTCAGGCGCTACCGGCCTCCGAGAGGGACTACCTGCTGCAGCCGTGGCATGGCGGCGGGCAGCGCCTTGGCTGGTCGAGCTTGGGCAATCCGGGCACTTTCGCCGTTGGCGCGCCGGCCCCGTGGACCGCTGCCATCCACGCCCCGCGTTGCGAGCAGTTTGGCGGCTTCCGGGAATCTTGGACCTGCCGCTTCCGCTATCAGCAGTACGAGAATTTGATTGAGGACATGAGCCATACCCGCGCTTTTGCCGAGATCAACGGCGAGTTGGATAATGGAACGGAGTATCACTTAGAGGGCCTGTTTGCCCAAGCTGAGATTCCCGAGTGGTACACCACGCCTTCGTATCCTCCTTTCCCCCTGACAGACACGAGCATCATGGAAGTCGCGCCCAACCATCCGGGCCGGGAGGCATTCTGTGCGGACTACGGCGCTGAGGAAGGCGACCTGTACTACAACGAATGCCAAGACGGCGAAAACTGGTATTTTAACGGCCGCCCGTTTGGCAACTCGGGTCCCGGGCGCATACTGGGCCGCGACTCTCGCACCTTGCGCCTTGCGGCTGCCGCCAATGGCGACCTTAGTCAAGATATCCATTTTGATCTAGGTCTGTCCTATTCCCGCACCGAGGGCAACTACAACTTGCCGGGGGTATATATCGAGCGGCTGTTCCTCGGCTTCCGCGGGTTTGGCGGTCCCGATTGTGGCGTTGGCGTGGAGGCGGATAACACATCCCTTGCTGGGATGCGGCTCGGCCCACTCAATGGCCAAGTGGCGGGGCAGGGCGGCTGCCAGTACTACAATCCCTTCGGCAATGCCATTGAGTTCGCAGATCAATACGGCGCAGATTTTGCAAATCAAGCGAATCCCGATTACCGCGCCAACCTTGCCAACAGTCCCGAGTTGCGGCACTGGCTCAATCAGGAAGTCGATCTACAGAGCACTGCGGATCTGCTGGTCGCTGATGCGACGCTGAGTGGCACTTGGATTGAGGATGTCGCCAGTTACGCGGCCGGCTACCAGTTCCGCCTGCTTAATGCTAGCGGCAATCCCAACGATGAGGGCGACTTTACTATCAATCCCTGTCCGGTAGTGGGAGATGATGGGTGCTCTGCGGAGGATCGGTTCGGACCCTATGCGTTTACCAATGTGAATCGGCCGTATGATGAGTCGCAGACGGTGCATCGCTTCTTTGCCGAGATTCCCCTGAGCTTGGGATCGCGCTTTGACACCCAACTCGCGGCCAACTACGAGTTCCACGATGTGGCGAGCAGTTTTGATCCCAAGTTTGGCTGGCGCTATCAACTAGTGGAATCCCCGACTCAATCCGTGTTTTTGCGCGGCTCGGTGCAGACGACGTTTCGCACACCATCGCTGGACGACGTAAATGAAAACCCGCTTTCGACGCTTGAGTGGATCAATGAGACGGGTGCCTATCAGACGGTGGACCGAATCGGCAGCAAAGACCTCAAACCCGAACAGGCTTTTACCTATAATGCGGGCTTCGTCTTAGTCACTGAGGAGGGCTTTGATGCGACGTTTGACTACTGGAGCTACGATTTCAAGGATGTCATCGGGGCTATGCCGCACGGGGCCATTACTGCCTTATATGCCGATGAGGCGAATAAGGAAGCCCTGAAGCAGTTCATTGTCTGCCCAGACGGGGTAGGCACTGGTACATGCGCGGCCTCCGAACTTGAGCGGGTGCAAGTTGATATCGTCAATTGGCCAGGGGTCAAGACCTCGGGAATTGATTTGCATTTGGGCGGAAACACGGCCGCGGGAGCCGGGGAAATTGCGCTCAGCTTGGACGCTACGTACACGCTTGAGTACCGGACGAAGGCTCTGATGTTCGGCAACTTGGAGTTGCAAGAGGGAGCAGACGCGGCCGGCTACCTGAATTTTGGCAATCCCATTGCAACCTCGCTACCGAAGTTGAAGGGTCAAGTGTCGGCGGGCTATCACTGGGAAGGCTACCGTCTCGTGAGCTTTTTGAACTACATTTCGTCGTACGAGGATCGGGGATCGTTGAACTCCGGTAATGCTGCCGTTGAAGAAGTATTCGGCACCATTGACTCGTTCGTCACTTGGGATGTGAGCTTTCTGTGGGACTTGTCCGAGGGCGTCAATATCGCGCTGTCGGGGATGAACCTGCTCGACACGATGCCGCCGCTGGTCAACATTGAGCAGGCGTACGACGGCTTTACGCACGATCCCAAGGGGCGGCGGCTGAAGCTGGCCTTGTCCTATAAGTTTGGCGGCTGAAGCCGGGCAACAGCAGTTTAACGACACGGGGCCGTCCAAACTGGTATTGGACGGCCCCGTGTCGTGTTTGAGAGGGGACAGTAAGTTCGTCTGCCTCCCTTACTCCTTTCTCCCCAATCGCGCTCCTCACCCTGAGCCGGGATGGTTTTGGGTAGAAATCACAAATAAATCATAGAAAAAACCTTTAAGATCACGTATAGATCATATAGTATCCTTATCTTTAATACAAGAAACCCCAAGCCGTATATAATTTTCAAACGGCTACACTACCGAATAATCTATGACTAAAGAGATCATTATTAATGAGTAGGCTCTCCCGAGTAACCTTTCCGCTAGTATGCGCCTTCCTTCTTCTCGTCGCTCAGGGCAGCCCGACCCAAGCGCAGACCGCCTCAATTTCCTGCGAGAATCTCGATGGCGATTTACTCTGCACGATGACCGTTTCCGATACGCCTTACAAGATTGCAGTAGTTCTATGGACAGGGACATGGCCCGATCGCTTGTCAGGCGGTAACCAATTCCGAGTCACCCCCGGACCTGGCGATTGTGGGGAGGTATTCCACATTACGGGGCAGGCTCATCGGTTCGTAGGGGATATAGGGGGTATCTATGAAGATATTTTTTATACGCGTTTTGCCACGGCTAGTATAGACTACACGTGGGACTGTTCGTCGAGCACGCCAACCACGCCCACCACGCCCACCGGAGGAGATACCGGAGGCTCCACTCCCACCGGAGGAGATACCGGAGGATCGCAAAGCACTCCCACCGGAGGAGATACCGGAGGATCGCCAACTACGCCCGCCGAAGAAGATACCGGGGAATCGCAAACCACGCCCGCCGAAGAAGATACCGGAGGCTCCGACACTATCGCCGCAGAAACCCTAACTGACGGCGCGAAGATCTTGCTGACCGTCGAGCCGATGGCGATAAGCGAAGATGCGGGGGCGACCGAGGTGGTGGTGACCGCAACGTTGGACGGATTGGATGGGAAAGTGTTTGACGATGACGTGGTCGTGCTCTTGACCTTTGATGAAGATATTAATGGCGATGGCGCGGTGAATAATGATGATAAGGCGGCGGTGCTCGATACAGACTATGTAACAGAACTGCGTCTTTTAACAATTCCACCCGACTCGGTGTCGGGGACGATGACAATCACGATCACCCCTATTAACGACAAGAAGGTGGAGGGCGACGAGACCATCAGGCTGAGGCTGGCAAGGTCATATCCCAACAATCAAGTCACGGTCCAAGATGCTGAAGGAGACGCCGTCAAGTTGACGGTCGTCCCTGTGGATATAACGCTGCAAGACACCGGCGCGGACGGTGCGTCTTTTTTTGCGGCGGATACTACCATTGACGATCAGACATACTCCGTTGGGATAGCGATTACCGATTTAGTGCTGCCGGAGGCGTCGGATGGCACGGGCGAACTGACGTACGGCGTTTCGGCTCTGCCGACGGGCTTGTCGTTTGACGCGGCCACGCGGACGCTTTCGGGCACGCCTACGGCAGCGACCAGCGGTGCGGTCACCATCGTTTACATGGCGACAGACGAGGACGGCACCACGGACACGCTGACCTTCACCATTACAATCGCTGAGGCAGAAGCAGTAGTACCAGAGGAGCCGGAGGAGCCGGAGGAACCAGAGAGTCCGTCCCTTGCCTTCGCCACCGACGCTGCAATCAACGACCAAGAGTACACCGCTGAATGGCCGATTGCTGATTTAGTGCTGCCGGAGGCTTCAGGCGGCACGGGCGAACTGACGTACAGCGTCTCGGCTCTGCCGGCGGGCTTGTCGTTTGACGCGGCCACGCGGACGATTTCGGGCACGCCTGCGGCAGCAACCGACGGTGCTATCACTATCGTCTATACAGCGACCGACGAGGAAGAGAGCACCGCCTCGTTGACCTTCACCATCACGGTCAACGAGAAGCTGGACTTTGGCAATTTGTTCGATTTGTTCGGTGCTGGTAAGGTCGTTCCAACAGCGTCGCACGTGCTGGCTGAACTTTTCAGTGACCGCTGGCGGGGGGCTGCTGGCGTCCACCACCGATGCCAACCCTTGTACTTTTGAGCCATCCCTGCTGCGTTGACGGCGTAGGCCAGATTCCAAACGGATACACTACCTCGGATTACATATGTGAGGGAGAAGCCTTACAGTAGCGCCTCGGCTAGCTCGGTAAAATTTCTCACCTCCACATCGGGGCGATACGGCGTTTCTTCGTAGGGCAAGGCATTGCGGTTGACGAAGGCACCCCTCATGCCGCAGGCCCGCGCCCCTAGCACGTCGAAGGAATTGGCCGAAACCATCATGCACTGCCCCACTTCCAGGTCTAGCAGGGTCGCGGCCCGGCGATACACCCCAGGATGCGGCTTGAAGGCACCTACTTCCTCGACCGAGATAATGCGGTCGAAGTCCCAGCCAATGCGATTGGTCGCTAGGTGATCTAAAAAATCTGCCTCGCCATTGGATAGGGCGACTAGGCGATAGCGCCCCTTCAACTTTTCGAGGGCTGTCCGCACATCGGCAAAGGGGTTGAGATGCTGCCAAGCTGCCATGAGCCGGGGGACATCTCCTTCGGCCGCGTCTATTCCCTCCAACGCCAAGACGTAAATCAAGGCTCGCCGCACCGTCTCCAAATAGCCGCTGTGGCCCAACAGGAGGATGTTGTCCTGATATTGCTCTAGGCGCTGGCGCGCTCGCCATTGGTTCCACAGATGTTCGGGCGGGACTGAAGACCCTTTATCGCGCAGGTAGGACGCGATGGCCGGGGTCAGGCTGCCGCCCAAGTCGAGGACGGTGCCGAACAGGTCGAAAGTGAGGGCTTGTACCGCTGGAAATTTGGTCATATTATTTGCCTCGTCGTGTTTGTTGCGTATGAAGCGATTGTGTAATTTAGTCTATCCGCGAGCGGTAGAACAAACATCGGACTAAAACGACTAGTAGCAATGTGTGGTATTGTTGGGCTGTACGTAAAAAAACGCGACTTGGCCGACCAACTCGGCGCGCTGTTCGCCGAGATGCTGATATGCATGAGCGATCGCGGCCCCGACAGCGCGGGGTTGGCGCTTTATGGCAATGAGCCGCCGGAAGGCTTTATCAAGGTCACCTTGCGGCACGCGGCTGACGACTACGACTGGCCGGGGCTGGCCGACCAACTCGGCGCGCACTTTGGTTGCGAGGCTAGCCTGCGCGCCAACGCCAACTACGCGGTTATCGCAGTGCGTGCTGACGCCGATACACTGGGGCGGGCACTAGCTGGCTCAGACCCTGGCCTGACGGTAATGAGTATCGGCCGCAGCATTGAGATCCTCAAAGAGATCGGCGCACCCGCTGAGATCGTCGATCGCTTTGGCGTGCGCGAGATGCGCGGCACGCACATCATCGGCCACACGCGCATGGCCACTGAAAGCGCGGTGACTACCGATGGCTCGCATCCCTTTTCCACGGGCATGGACCTCTGTTTAGTACACAACGGGTCGCTGAGCAATCACAACCGGCTGCGCTCGCGCTTGGAGCGCAGGGGGATTGAGATCCGCACGGAAAACGACTCGGAAGTGGCCGCTGGTTACTTGATGTGGCGGATGCAGCAGGGGGACACCTTGCAAGCGGCCCTGCAAGCGGCGCTCGACGATCTCGACGGTTTCTATACCTTTGCCATTGGCACGGTCGATGGCTTCGCAGTCCTGCGCGACCCGATCGCCTGCAAGCCGGCAGTACTGGCCGAGACGGATGAGTACGTGGCGATGGCCAGCGAGTTCCAGGCGCTATCGAGCTTGCCGGGGATTGACGATGCAGAGGTGTGGGAGCCCAAGCCGGCGCGGGTGTACACTTGGGGAGGAGCCGATTGATGGGCGCGGAGGTTTTCGACTTGGCGACCGGGGAGTTGCGCCAGCTCAACCAGCGCCTGCACGATCTGACTGAGGAGACGGCCAAGACGCCGTGGCGGATTCTGCATCCTCGGGGTGCGCACGCGGTGGCCGCTGGAGTCGATGCGCCGGTGGAAATCGATATCGAAGGCCACGTTGGCTACTATTGCGCCGGCATGAACCAGCGCGCCTACATTACCGTCCACGGGATGGTGGGGGTCGGGGTGGCCGAGAATATGATGTCGGGGGTGGTGAGAGTGAAGGGCCACGCCAGCCAGTGCGCTGGGGCCACCGGGCACGGCGGTCTGCTGGTCATCGAGGGCGACGCGTCGAGCCGGTGCGGGATTTCGATGAAGGGGATCGATATTGTGGTCGGCGGCTCGGTCGGTCACAGCAGTTGCTTTATGGCCCAAGCCGGTAATTTAGTCGTCTGCGGCGATGCCGACGAGGCATTGGGCGACTCGCTGTACGAGGCGCGGATTTTCGTGCGCGGTCGGGTCGCGGGCTTGGGGGCTGACTGTATTGAAAAGCCCATGCGCGACGAGCATTTGAGCGCGTTGGCCGAGCTGTTGGCGCGGGCGGATTTGCCCGATGTGCGCCCCGAAGAGTTCCGCCGCTACGGGTCGGCGCGCCAGCTTTACAACTTCAAGGTAGATAACGCATACTAGAGTGGTCAGTGGCCAGTGGCCAGTGAATAGTGCCGTAAGATGTGGACGAGCGCTAACCACTAACCACTAACCACTAACCACTAACCACTGTCCACTAAATATGATGCAATCACACTATAGCCCAGAGGGCTTGCGCGAATCGGCGACCTTTGGTCGCGACGTGATCTACGAGATCCAGCGCGCTGCACAGACCGGGATCTACGATATCCGCGGCTGGGGAGCCAAGCGCCGGGTACCCCATTTTGACGACTTGGTCTTTTTGGGCGCGAGCATGTCACGCTACCCGCTGGAAGGCTACCGCGAGCGCTGCGACACCGATGTGGTACTGGGTACGCGCTACGCTAAGAAGCCGATCCACCTCGACATTCCCATTACCATCGCGGGGATGAGTTTTGGCTCGCTGTCGGCGCAGGCCAAAGAGGCGCTCGGCCGCGGTGCCAGCGAAGTGGGCACGAGCACCACGACTGGCGACGGGGGGATGACGCCAGAGGAGCGCGAACAGTCGCGGATTTTGGTGTACCAGCTTTTGCCTTCGCGCTACGGCATGAACCCCGACGACCTGCGGAAGGCCGATGCCATTGAGGTGGTGCTCGGGCAGGGGGCTAAGCCCGGCGGTGGCGGAATGCTGTTGGGCCAGAAGATCAGCGATCGCGTCGCCCAGATGCGGACCTTGCCCAAGGACATCGACCAGCGCTCGGCCTGCCGCCATCCCGATTGGACCGGCCCGGACGACTTGGCGATCAAAATAGTCGAGTTGCGCGAGATTACGGACTGGCAGGTGCCGATCTACGTCAAGATCGGCGCGACGCGGACCTACTACGACACACTCTTGGCGATCAAGGCCGGAGCCGACGTGGTGGTGCTCGACGGGATGCAGGGCGGCACGGGGGCGACTCAGGAGGTGTTCATTGAGCACGTGGGGATACCGACCTTGCCAGCCGTGCGTCAAGCGGTGGAAGCGCTCGACGAGCTGGATATGCACCGCAAGGTGCAGCTCGTTGTGTCTGGCGGCATCCGCAGCGGCGCGGATGTGGCCAAAGCCTTGGCGATGGGGGCGGACGCTTGTTCGATTGGCACGGCCGCGCTGATTGCGCTGGGCGACAACAGTCCGCACTTGGACCCCGAGTACCGCAAAATCGGCTCGGCGGCTGGCTTTTACGACGACTTGCAGGACGGCGAAGATCCGGCTGGCATCTCGACCCAAACCGATACATTGGCCGAGCGTCTCGACCCGGTGGTGGGAGGCCGACAACTTGCCAACTATCTGCGGGTGATGACCATGGAGTGCCAGACCATTGCCCGCGCCTGTGGCAAATCGCACGTGCACAATCTGGAGCCAGAGGACTTGGCGGCGCTGACCATTGAGGCGGCGGCCATGGCCAAGATCCCTTTGGCCGGGACGGATTGGATTCCTGGAAACACGCCAACTAATAAAGGAGCTTGCTGTGACTGAACGCACTGAGATCAAAGAACGCCTCGCCCAAGAGGGCATTGAATTCCTACTCGTCCAATTCGTCGATATGACCGGCGCGCCCAAAGTGAAGATGGTGCCGGTGACGGCGCTCGACGACGCGCTTGACGAAGGCGCGGGTTTTGCTGGCGCGTCTATTTGGGGTTTGGGACAAGGGCCGCACTCGCACGATATGCTGGCGCGGATCGACCTCGATTCGTACGCGCGGCTGTCTTGGCAGCCAAATACAGTGCGCTTTGCCAGCGACCTGTTCGTCGATGGGGAGTCCTATCCCTATTGCTCGCGCACCAACCTCCAGCGGGTACTCGCCGACGCCGCGCAACAGGGCTATGTCTTCAATGTGGGCATGGAGCCGGAGCACTTTCTCCTCTCGCGCAATGACGACGGCTCGATCCGGCCTTGGGACCCGGACGGGGTGGACTCGCTGGCCAAGCCCTGCTATGACTTCCGCTCCATGTCGCCGGCGATGGCGTACTTGCAGGAGCTGACGCTGTCGCTCAACAGCTTGGGTTGGGGCGTGTACCAGTGCGACCACGAGGACGCCAACGGCCAGTTCGAGGTCAATTTCGACTATGCCGATGCGCTGACGACTTCGGATCGCATCATCTTCTTTAAGATGGCCACCTCGCAGATCGCCAAGAAGTACGGTGCCATCGCCTCGCACATGCCCAAGCCGTTTGCCGATCGCACGGGTAGCGGCTTGCACGCGCACTACCATCTAGCCGATGCCGAGTCGGGCGAGAATCTCTTTTTGGACGAGGGGGACGCACGGGGCTTGGGCTGCTCTGAGTTGGCCTACCACTTTCTCGGCGGCATTTTGCACCACGCACGCGCCCTGTGCGCGGTCTCGAGTCCGACGGTGAACTGCTACAAGCGCCTCCAGCTCGGTGCTGGAATCTATTCGAGCCGTTCGGGTTTTACCTGGACGCCGGCGTTTATCACCTATGGCGACAACAACCGCACGCAGATGATTCGCACGGCTGGCGAAGGGCATTTTGAAGACCGCACGATCAGCGCCGCGGCCAATCCCTATCTGGCCTTGGCCGCCTATCTGGTCGCTGGGCTTGACGGCATTGAGCGGGGCTTGGAGCCGGGCGAGCCAAATTTGGGCAACATGTACGAGCGCTCCCTCGACGAGATCCAAGCGGAGGGGATAGAGGTTTTGCCGCAGTCGCTGGCCGAGGCGCTCGACGCGCTGCGTGCGGACGAAGTAGTGCAGAGCGCACTAGGCCCCATCGCCGACGAGTTTCTCAAGATAAAAGCCGACGAGTGGGCCGAGTACGACGGCCAAGTCAGCCGCTGGGAGATCGACCGGTATTTGACCTCCTGTTGAGGCCATGTCCTACCGGTTGCTCAAATACGGGCTCGAGAAGGATTATTCCGAGCCGCGCATGTTCCGCTCGCCCGAGCGGCTACGCGACAGCTATGAAGTAGTGATCATCGGCGGCGGCGGCCACGGGCTAGCCGCGGCGCACTATCTCGCCCACGAGTACGGCATCAGCGATGTGGCCGTGCTAGAGCAGCGCTACATTGGCCACGGCGGCACCGGCCGCAATACCGCCATCATCCGCTCGAATTACCTGACGGAAGAGGGCGCGCGCTTTTACCAATTCAGCGTGGATCTGTACCGCGATTTGTCGCGGAAGCTCGACTACAACCTGTTCTACTCCGAGCGCGGCCACTTTACCTTGGCGCACACGCCGGCCGCGCTGCGCACCCAGCGCTGGCGAGCCGAGGTCAACAAGCACCTCGGCATCGATTCCGAGGTCGTCGGCCCGGAGTTCATCAAGAAGATCATCCCCGAGATCGACCTGAATTGCGGTGGGCATCAGCCGCCCATTGTCGGCGCGCTCTACCATCCGCCGGGCGCGATCGCCCGCCACGACGCGGTGGCGTGGGCGTATGCGCGCGGAGCCGACAGCAAAGGCGTTGAAATCCACCAACAGACCAGTGTCACTGACATTGAAGTTGAGGACGGACGGGTCGCGGGAGTGCACACGGATCGCGGTTTTATCCAGACGCGCAAGGTGCTCAGTGCGGTGGCGGGCTGGACGCCGCAGATACAGCGGATGGTCGGCTTGCGCTCGCCGCTGGTGGTGCATCCGCTGCAGGCGTTTGTCACCGAGCCGTTCAAGCCGTGGCTCGACGCGATTGTCGTATCGGCTAGCTTGCATACGTACGTTAGCCAATCTTCGCGCGGTGAGTTGGTCGCTGGTGCCTCTTTGGATCCCTACGAGCTGACGTCTATGCGCTCGACGCTCGAATTTGCCGAGGGGTTGGCCGGGCACATGCTCGACCTCTTTCCCTGCTTGAGCGACGTCAAGGTGCTGCGCCAATGGGCTGGGTTGTGCGACATGACCCCGGACTTTTCGCCGATCATGGGCACGACGCCGATTGCGGGTTTTTACATCGACGCGGGTTGGGGCACTTGGGGTTTTAAGGCCTCGCCGGTCTGCGGCTACACCATGGCTCATACCATCGCCCACGACGAGGATCATCCGCTGATCCGCGCTTTTAATCTGTCGCGCTTTGGTGCGTTTGAGTTGGTCGGAGAGAAGGGAGCGGCGTCCGTTGGCCACTAGCCACGCAAGGAGGCAGTCGTGAAAATCCTCACCTGCCCAATTAACGGCCCGCGCCCGCTCTCGGAATTCGTCTTCGGCGGCGAGGTGCGCTCCATGCCCAATCCTAAGACAGCGGATGACGCTGCGTGGGCCGACTACGTGTTCAACCGCTGCGGCGAGCCGGGCATCCAGCGCGAGTGGTGGTACCACAGCGCCAGCAGCACTTGGTTTATCGCCGAGCGAGACACGGCCAGCGACGAGATCGTCCGCACCTATTTGTGGGGTGAGGAGGGCTCAGCGTGAAGCGCCGCCTGTCCGCACAGCCCGGGGAGTGGATTGACCGGACGCAGCCGCTTGAATTCCGCTTTGAAGGCGAGGCGTTCAGCGGCTTTGCCGGCGATGTGATCGCCAGTGCGCTTTTGGCCAATGGCGTGCAGACGATGGGGCGCAGCTTCAAGTACCACCGGCCGCGCGGGGCGTATAGCTTGGCCGATCACGACGCCAACGCGCTGTTTACAGACGGCGAACGCACGCATCTGCGCGGCGATAGCGAGTTGTTGGCTGCGGGCATGGACCTGCGGGCGGTCAACACCATCGGCGGACTGAAAGGCGATATACTCAAGTGGCTGGAGCTTTTGGGCCGCTTCATGCCGGTGGGTTTTTACTACAAGACATTTCACCGCCCCCGGTGGCTTTTCCCCTTCCACGAGCGGATCATTCGCCAAATAGCGGGCTTGGGTCAGATCAATCGCGACCAAGCGGCTACGGCTAGCCCCAAGGAATACGCTTGGTGCGATGTGCTGGTTGTGGGTGGTGGTGCGGCTGGGTTGGAGGCGGCTAGGGCTGCGGGAGAAGCTGGTGCCCGCGTTTTGCTGGTCGAGGAACAGGCGCGTTTGGGGGGGAGTTGGGCATGGCAGCACGGTGGGAATTGCGACGAGCTGGTCGAGGTGCTCGCTGGCCTGTCACATGTGGAGATCCGCTGTGGGACGGTAGCCGGCGGCCACTACGCCGACGGATGGGTCGCCTTGTTCGACGCGGTGCGGATGACCAAGGTGCGCGCTGCGGCTGTCGTCTATGCCAATGGCGCGATCGAGCAGCCGGCTGTCTTTGGGCACAACGACCTGCCGGGTGTGCTGCTCGGGTCGGCCGCTCAGCGGTTGGTGAAGTTGTACGCGGTCAAACCCTGCGACCGCATGGTGGTGCTAGCGGCCAATAGCGATGCGTATGGGGTGGCGCTGGACATGCTCGACGCGGGGGTCGAGGTGGCGGCTATTGCTGATTTGCGCCCTGATGTGACTCCGTCGGACCTAGCCGAGAAAATCGCCGCCGCCGGGGTGTCGATCCACAGCGGCCATGCGATTTATGCGGCCATGCCGAATAGACAGAAGAATGGTCTGCGCGGCGCAGTGGTGGCTCCGCTAGCCGCAGACGGCACCATAGATGCTCAGCGCGGCACCGAGATCGCCTGCGATGGCCTTGTCGCGTCGGTCGGGTGGATGCCCAATGCCGCGCTGCCTAGCCAAGCGGGGGTGCAATTCGCGTACGACGAGGCGCTGGAGCAACTCGTGCCACAGTCGTGTCCAGACGGGGTTTTTGTCGCTGGGCGCGTTCGCGGGGTGTACGACCTAGACGCGCAGCGGGAAGACGGGCGGATCGCCGGGCTTAGAGCCGCGCACTACGCTGGTCACGGCGACGGCGAGGTGTCCGCGCCCCCTTCTCTTGGGCGAGAAGCCCTCAGCCATAGCTATCCGATTTTTGTCCATCCGAGCAAAAAGAATTTCGTGGATTTCGACGAGGATTTGCATTTGACGGATTTTGTCAATGCGCACCAAGAAGGCTACGACAGCGTCGAATTGCTCAAGCGCTACAGCACCGTGGGGATGGGGCCGAGCCAGGGCAAGCTGTCTAACATGAACGCGATGCGGATCTTGGCCAAACTCAACGGCGACACCATTGCCGCGACTGGCTCGACGACCGCCCGTCCCTTCTACCAGCCGGTATCGCTGGGACATTTGGCCGGTCGGCGCTTCCATCCGATGCGCCGGACGCCGATCCACGATTGGCATTGCGAGCACGGCGCGGTCTTTGCCCACGCCGGCGACTGGTATCGGCCCGAGTACTATGCCTGCGGCGACGCTAGCCGCGACGAGTGCATTGTACAGGAGGCTCAACAGGTGCGGGCTGGTCTGGGGATTATCGACGTGAGTACGCTGGGCAAATTGCAGGTCAGCGGCCCGGACGCTGCCGAGCTACTTGAGCGCCTTTATACGGGCCGCTTCAAGAAGCAGGTGGTTGGCCGCTGCCGCTACGGCGTGGCGCTCGACGAAAGTGGGGTGGTGATCGAGGATGGGGTGATAGCGCGGTTGGGCGAGGACCGCTTTTACGCGACTACGACTAGCAGCGGCGCGGCGGCCTTTTACCGCGAGATGCTGCGCTGGGCTGCGATTTGGGGTTTGGACGTGACCTTGAGCAATGTCACGGGTCAACTGGCGGCGTTCAATTTGGCTGGCCCAGAAAGCCGCGACGCGCTGGCGGCGTTGACGGACATCGACCTGCGGTCGGGGCCTTTCTCCTATCTGCGGGTGCGCGAGGGCGAAGTGGCCGGGGTGCGGGCAATAGTGATGCGGGTGGGTTTTGTCGGCGAACTGGGATACGAGATTCACGTGCCGGCTTGGGAGGGGGAGCACGTGTGGCGCACGCTGGTGAAGGCCGGTGCGCGGCCCTTCGGGGTGGAGGCGCAGCGCCTGTTGCGCTTGGAAAAAGGGCACTTGATCGTCGGCCACGACACGGACGCGCTGACGTATCCCCAAGAGGCGGGGTTGGCGTGGGCTATTGGCAAGAACAAGCGCTTCTTCATCGGCCAGCGCAGCCTGCGAATCTACGCCGCACGTCCAACTCGGCGCACGCTCGTCGGCGTGCGGTGGCCCGCTAATTTTACCGGCAAGCTGCCCGAGGAGTGCAACTTGATCATGCGGGAGGGATGGATCGCCGGCCGCGTGACCAGCATTGCCCCGGTCTCGACGCTGGGCTATCCGCTGGGCTTGGCCTTTGTCGAAGCGGATATGGCTGCGCCCGGCACGCGGGTGGAAGTGAGCTTGGACGACGGCTCGACGAGTGTGGCGGAGGTGACCGCGCTGCCCTTTTACGACCCCGAGGACGAGCGACAGAAGCTGTGAGCGGCTCTCGACATTGGCAAGCGCGTTCAAAAAAGTAAAGGCCCTGTCGTCAGTCAGTACAACGGGTTCTCTCAAAATGTCTTCTTCGCACTCAGGCTCCAGTGCCCCTCTTGGCGATCTAGTCTGCGGGTGTATTCTACATTGAGATAGTCGAGCAGGGTCAGCGATAGGCCGAGTTCGTGGTGGAGGCGTGTAGGTGGGTCCTCGACAAGGCCCCAAACTCGGCCCGCAGCCCCATGTAGTGCCCAGCCCAATCCCCAGCGATGGGCGCGCCATCCCAGTCCCAACCGCTCGAAGAGGCCAGTCCGCCAGCGCTGTTCCCAGAAAAATCCCGCGTAGTGCCGACCTGTGTATGGGCGGTTGCGTAGGGTTTTAAATGCGCCAAAGGGGGCGACGATCACCAGACCAGCATCTAGGGTCCCGTGGCGCTGAATCGGCACCCGACCAAGACCTGCACCGGCTTGGAGCCGATAGTTGGACTCGGCCGGCCAGAATCTGCCCCGCGCTCGCTCGACGTGCCAGTCGAGCCGGGCATCTAGGCGGGCAAAACGGGCAAAGCTCCCCATCCATTCGTCGCTGTACTCGGCCGCAAGCCGGGTGCGATGCCACGCCTTGGGATCGAGTCCCCCTAGGTCGAGCACCAGTTCCAGCGACGTCATGCGCCCCGCGCTGATCGGGGGATTATCCCTGTAGGTCAGGTCCCGGTCGGCGCAGAGGTGCTTATAGACATAACTGCTGTTGGACTGCACACTGCAGAAGCTGAAGTCTGTCTCCTTGCGCAAGCTGCTATGCCGCTCCCGATTGAACGCCAGTGTCAGGACGCTGCGTTGCTGCGCGAAGCGATACCCCGCCTCGGCGCGCCAGCGGGTTCGCCAGTAGAAGTCGAAGTAGTCGTCGAGACTGAGCAGAAAGGGATAGCTGTTGTCGGCGAGTGTATAGAGTGAGGAAGGATAGCGTGGAGCGGTGCCGCGCTGATAGTACAGGCCCGTGAAGCTGCGGCCATCCGTACCCCAGATTCGCTTTGACCCCACGCCGGCAAAGAAGCGACCGTGCCCGGTGTTGTAGCCCCCCTTGAAGTAGAGCCCCGTGCGCTGGCCGAGCAGGTTGGTGCCGCGCCAGCGCGCGCCGAAATGCAGCGCATCGACGCGGTTGACCCATAGTTCCGGCGTGAGCTTGCCCCTGGCCGCTGATGGGATTTCTACTACGTGCTGGCCGAAGAACGTCAGGCTCGTGTCGAGGTGGACCCCGGTCGCCCCGGCGACGACATCGCGCAAGAGTTCGTCGTTGACCAAGGTTTTTTGCGCCAGCGGATCTTCCCCGATTACAGCAGGCACCTCTTCGCCGATCCGCCGTTCGTGGAGCCGGTATAGTGCGGAGACTGCCTGCTCGGCCAGCGGCTTGAACCCTTGTTGCAAGTCCGCAAAAGCCTGCGCTTCTCGGCGGGTCAAGGGGTGATCCGCTCGCCGTTTGTCTAGAAACTTGTCCCAAGTCGGCGAGTGCGGTTCGACCAAGAGAGCTTGTTCTATGGCGAACGCATAATCAATCGACGGCACGTCCAACTCATAGCCCCTGAGCCAGGTCCAGCCGAGCAGCCGCGCCTGCGGCGTGGGCGCGCCGCGGAGGCGACGGATGCGTTCGCTGCCGGTTGTGGTGCCCAACCGCCCTTCGATCTCGTATTCGGTCTCCACCGGCAACCAAGCTCCATGCGCGAAGCGGGCAAAGTGCTGTTTGAGCCGGTAGCCAAGCCCGTTCTCCGTTGCGAAACCGGCCGGATGCAGCCGGCGGTTCGGCCATAGCTGCGCCTCCACTAGGGCATACTCGCCGTCTTGGACGACCAGCGCGCCCGTCCATCCGGGCAAGGCACTGGTTTTTGGCTGTATCGAGATGAAGTAGTGGTCGTCCTTGTGGCCGACCAGTTGGAAAGAGTAGTGCTTCAGTGCCTGCGGGTGCGTCGGTCCTAAGAAAGTTTGCCCGTGGAGCGCGATTTCGTCGTCGTAGAGGTTGAACAGATACTTCGCCGCCGCAAAGACCTGCATTGAAGCGCTCACGTTGGCCGTGTGCTTTTTGGCCTTTAACTGCTCGCGCAGTCCTTTGTCCCGATCTCGATATAGCTCGGCTAGGCTCTCGCGGATCGCCGCTATGTACTGATTGCTGTAGAGGACCTGCCGCGTATGCGCCTCGACCCGGTAGCGATGCGCAAGCGGTGCCCACGCGCGTTTGCGGCGGATCACTTCGCCCATGATGCGCACTGCTGGGTCGTCGCCGTCGATAATCTGGCCCTCGACCTCGAGGGGTATCGGCTGCAAACGGAATTTTAGGGGACCGGCCTTGGCCACGAGCAACTCGGCGGGCGCGTATCCTATGTGCGTCGCCCTGAGCGTCACCGGCAACGCATCTACCACCAGCCGAAAGGCCCCCTTGTCATTGCCGATAGTCCCCCACGCTTGGCCCATCACTTCGATGTTGGCTCGTGGCAGGGTTTCTCCCGTCTCTGCATCGAGCACTACGCCCTGTACCACGACCTCGGCTTGGGAATCAGCCGCGGAGTATCCTAACAGAAAGAAGGCGAACCAGACCATTACTATTGGCGGAAACATACGCTGGAATGACTAAACAGTATAGGCAAAGGTTCCAAACGAGCACTCTCCGTTTGCCTCGCTCTCCCGCCCATCCTATCCTTAGCCAATGCCCATGCTCACCGCTGTATTGCTCTGCTTTAGCTGCCGGGCCAATTCCTGAAAGCCGCCCTCGCCGACCGAAGCCCCGACCCGTACGGTAAGGGACCTGAGCTGAATGTTTACAGGGCCTTGGTGGCGTATCAGGGGTTGCTAGGGCGGCGCTAAGAAAGGACTGGTCTTGCTCCGACAAATACCGGCTGTCTATCGTCGGCGCGTAGTGCGCCGCGACCAGACCACGGGCCGGGGTGCTACGGGGCGCGCCCTACTCACCGGCGGCCTCTTGGCGGCTCTTATCGCCATCGGCGTGCCCTATGGGGGCATGGTGATACAAGGGTCGCGGCTGGGGCTTTCGTCGGCGACGCCCGCGGCGTTTTTTTTGTTGTTCGTGCTGCTGCTGACTGTGCAGGTGGCACTGGGGGCTATGCGGCGGGAGTGGGCATTTGGCCGCGGCGAGTTGCTGACGATCTTTGCGATGATGGCGGTGGCCACGGCCATTCCCACGCGCGGCGTAGTGGGGCTGCTGCTGCCGATGATCACCGGCACCTTCTACTACGCTACTCCAGAAAACCAGTGGGCCGAGTTGATCCATCCCCATTTGGCCGACTGGATGGTCGTCGCGGACATAGAGGCTATCCAGGGCTTTTACGAGGGCGTGGGGCGCAATGCGCCGATCCCTTGGGATGCTTGGTTGGTGCCCTTGGGGCGTTGGCTGGCGTTCTACGCGGCGTTCTATCTGGCCTTGATATGCCTGATGAATATCCTGCGCCGCCAGTGGGTAGATAACGAGCGGCTGGCCTATCCTTTAGCGCAAGTGCCGCTGGCTATGATCCAAGGCGCGGAGGAAAGCAGGCTCGCACCCTTTTTCCGCCAGCGCCTCGTTTGGCTGGGCTTGGCCATCCCCTTTGTCCTCGGCAGTTTAGAGGCCCTGCATCACTA
This sequence comes from Gemmatimonadota bacterium, assembly GCA_009841115.1. GTDB lineage: Bacteria > Latescibacterota > UBA2968 > UBA8231 > UBA8231. The sequence goes on from VXML01000080.1 coordinate 153,003, forward strand.
CTTCCCCGCTATGCCCTCGCCCGTGCTGGATACGCGACTGTCGCTGCTGCGGCAGATCGTGGTCCTGCGCCTCGACGTCAACTTCCTGATGCTTGGCTTCGCCTATCTCATTGGCGTCCAGCTCTCCTTTAGCCTTTGGGTTTTCTATCTGATCCACGCCCTGCAAGAGGGCTTGTTGGACAGTCTGCATTTGCAGCATACCGCCGAAGTGGGGACGTGGTCCGATCCGGGGATGGGACACCAGATGATAGGGGCCTGCGCCGCGCTCGTCGCTTATAGCTTGTGGACGGCCCGCGCCCATCTAACCGAGGTTGGACGCCGCTTTTTGCGCCCTGGGCAAGACGAAGGGGAAATGGCGTCTTATCGCTTTTCCGTCGTTGGTTTGGTCTTGGGCACGGCAGGCATGGTGGTGTGGCTGTGGCAGAGTGGGTTGCCGATGTGGATCGCTGCGCTGGTGGTGGTGGTGGCGCTGGGCCTTTTGGTTGCGCTGACGCGCATCATCGCCGAAGCCGGTACTCCCACTATTACTTCGGGCATGATTCCCGCTGGATTTACCGTCAGTGCCGTCGGTGTACCGGCTTTGGGTGCGCCGGGTATGGTAGCGCTGGGCTATACCTTGGTCTGGGTCGGCGAACTGTTGGTTTTTATGACCGCTCCTTTGGCCAATAGTCTGCGTTTGGGCAGTGAATTGGCGGGGGATCGCCGCCGGTTGCTTTGGGGTTTGGTCGCGGCCATGCTCATTAGCCTTGTGCTATCGACTTGGTACATGCTGCGCTTGGCCTATACGCACGGAGCCGTCAACCTACACCAGCAGTACTTTTCCACCTTTGCGGCCGAGCCGTCCAAGTTCGCCGCGCATCAACTACTCCATCCCACTGGCCCGGATGCCATCGGCTGGCTGTGGACCGGCGGTGGTGCGCTGCTGATGAGTGCGCTGATTGGTGCGCGCAACTACTGGGCTTGGTGGCCGCTACATCCTTTGGGCTTTGCCGCGAGCATGGGCTGGGTCATGGACCATATCTGGTTCTCTATTTTTCTCGCTTGGTTCGTCAAGACTTTGGTGCTCCGCTTTGGGGGCGCGGCACTCTACCAAAAGACCGTGCCTTTTTTCCTCGGCATAGCTCTCGGCCAGATTGTCACTGCGGGGATCTGGCTCATCGTCGATGGGTTCACCGGGATGGTGGGCAATCGCCTGCCGGTGTATTAATTTTTGTTGATAGGAGAACGCATACACAGTGACGACAACGCGACGGACACCTTCCAACACAGAGGTAACGGGGCCACCACCGGCTATGAGGCCGCGCTGTGGCAAATGGCTGATGCGCTGCGGGGCAGCATGGACGCGGCTATTGACGCGAATCTGAAGGCCCTCGGGTTTGGAGACAAGCAATGAACTACACTGACCAAGAGATCGCGCGCCAACTTCGCTCGGGCGAGGATAGCGAGTGGGAATTTAAGCGGATTGAGTTTTCTGGAAGTCGTCCAAAAAGTCCGAGCCGCGATGATTGGGCCGATGAGATCGCCGCTTTTGCCAACACAGACGGTGGCGTACTACTCTGTGGCGTCACTGACGCCGGCGAAGTTCAGGGCATGTCGCGTGAACAGATCGTCGAGTTGGATTCTGTTCTGGTCGAGGTTAGCTCTGACGCCATCAGACCAGCCGTTCGCATCAGCACCTATCACAGAGAACTGGATGGCAAGCGGCTGCTCATAGTCAAAGTACCCCAAAGCGAATCGCAGCATGATAGTCCAAGCGGCAGCTATGTTCGGGTAGGCGGCTCAAAACGCCGAATGACAAGCGATGAGCGGCTGCGCTTGGCGCAACGACGGGGACAAGCGCGGTTCCTTTGGTTCGATAAGCAGCCCGTGCCCAACACCGGATTGGGAACGCTGGACGAAGCGCTTTGGAGACCGTTGTTGAGTGCGGAAGGCAGGGCTGAGCCGGAAACGGCCTTGGAAAAAATGGGCCTTATCGGACGCGACGAACACGATGCGGTGCGAGCAACCGTCGCCGGCCTCCTCTTTTGCTGCCACACACCGGAAGAATGGCTGCCCAATGCTTGCATTACGGCCACCCACTACCGCGGTACGGATCGGGCCTCTGGCCAACTCGACACCCAGACAATCACTGGCCCCCTCAACCGACAAATTGCCGAAGCGGTTGCCTTTGCCGTGCGCAATATGCGCGTTGGTGCCTACAAAGACCCGGCACGCATGGATTTGCCGCAGTACAGCGCCGAAGCCCTGTTCGAGGCTATCGCCAATGCCGTGGCCCACCGCGATTATTCGATGCGCGGCAGCCGGATTCGCCTGTCCATGTTCGCCGACCGGGTGGAAATTCAGTCGCCCGGTGCCTTGGCCAATAGTCTGACGGTGGATGAGTTGGAATATCGGCAGGCGACGCGCAACGAGGTGCTTGCCTCGGTCTTTGGCCGGATGCCGACCAGCGGTATCCAAGGAGCTGGTGGCCGACTTTTCATTATGGAGCGGCGCGGTGATGGCGTCCCCGTCATCCGGCGAGAAACTCGCGAACTTGCCGGGCGTCTGCCGCGGTTTGATCTGGTTGGGGGCGCGGACCTTCGCGTCACCTTACCGGCGGCCTCCACCGAGCCGAGTCCGGCCCGCGTGCTCATTACCGTGTGTGCTGGCGACCAGCCGCTTGCCAATGCGGATGTACTGGTGCTGTTCCCGAACAAGACTTGGAAACAGGCCACAACAGATGCGCTGGGCCAAGCCCTTATCGGTCTGCATACGGTTGATCTACCGATGACCGTGTTCACCGCTGCCCACGGCTTTGCTGCGCACTGCGAACGCGAGTGGATACCCGCAGAAGGTATGCTCACCATTGAACTTGAGCCGCTTCCTGGCGGCGGTGCCGTCATTCTTTCCGAAGCCAGCGGCCAAATTCCGGGGCTGAAAGGATCGCTGAATCCTAAACGAGACAACCTTGACCGGACCTATCTCTACGCCTCGAACATCGCCATTAACCAAGGCCAGCAGCAGCCGGTGCATTTTGTGCTCGGCGAAGACCTGCGTCTCACCGATGTCAATGGCGTCGAGATGACCGGGAGGATTGTGGAGATTGTAGGACGGTCAGCCCTGGTGGAGTATCGGCCATTCGAGCCGTGATTATGGGCACGGATCGCATAACTAATCGCAACCCTATGACCACGACGCGCAAAAGTCCCATCGCCCATCTCGTCGCCGACGCACCAGCCCCAGTGCAAGCCGCTTTGCACCATCCGGTTGATATGGTCAAGCTTGGGGCCAAAGGTCCGCGCTTGGTCGAGTGGGCTGAGCAGCACGCGCTCGCATTGCCGGAGCGGATATACGACGCGCGGCCCGTGGGAGTGGTTGGGGTCTTGGCGCGAGTGGGCGCGGGCGAACTGATCTTGGAGTGCCGGCCCGAAGACGAGTTGTGGACGCGGCTGAATGCGGCGTTGGAAGCTGCGGAGGCCGGGGTCTATCGGGTGGAGCAGCAGTCGGTGACCTTGGTGGTGCAAGGGGATGATGCCGAGGGAATTTTGGCGCAGGCTTGCGCGGTGGATTTGGCTCGTGAGCCAGTAGGGCGGATGGTGTACACGCAAGTGGCTGGGGTGGCTTGTGGGGTGCTGCCGTGCGGCGAGGATGGGCAGCGTGCGTACCGCTTGTGGGTCGATTACAGCTTGGCGGCCTATCTGTGGGAAGCGCTCGCCGCCATTGCCGAGGGTATTACTTGCGCCAAAACGCCGGACTGAACAGCACCAAGAGCGTAAAAACTTCCAGTCTCCCAATCAGCATAGCAAAGCAGAGGATCCACTTGGCGACCGAATTGATGTCGCCGTAGTGGTGGACGACTTCCCCGAGGCCCGGTCCTAAGTTGTTGATGCAGGCGGCTACTGCTGAAAAAGACGTAGTCAGATCCAAGTCGGTGGCGAGCACGGCGAGGAACATGACCGTGAACGTCAGCACGTACACCGAGAAAAATCCCCACACCGCTTCCATGACCCGATCGGGAACAGCCCGCAGCCCCACCTTGATGGGGAGGACGGCGTTGGGGTGGATCAGGCGCATAATCTCTCGGCTTCCCTGCTTTAAAATGAGCAATAGGCGCATCACTTTAATGCCCCCTGCCGTTGAGCCGGCACAGCCACCGGTAAACGAGCCGAGGAACAACAAAAACGGTAGTACGCTGGGCCAGACCGAATGGTCGGCAATGCTGAACCCAGTGGTGGTGACAATGGACACGGTGGCGAAGAGGCCGTAGCGCAGGGAGGCGACGGCGTCGTGCTCGTTGTGGGTAAAGAGTATCAGCCAGGCGATTAGGGCGGTGATTAGCAGAATGACTAAGTAGGTGCGGCATTCGGGGTCGATGCGATACGGATGCAGGGACCGCTGGCGAAAGGCGTAGAAGTGCAGCGTGAAGTTGATGCCCGATAGCACGATAAAAAAGACGGCGACTAGCTCGATGGCTTGGCTGTTAAAAAAGCCGATGCTGGTGTCGTGGGTTGAAAATCCGCCGATGGCAACCGTTGAAAAGCTGTGGGCGATGGCGTCGAACGGTTCCATGCCGGCCAGCCAATAGGCCAAGGCACAGGCCACGGTCAAACTCAAGTAGATGTACCAAAGGGCTTTGGCGGTTTGGGTAATTCTCGGCGTCAGCTTTGAGTCCTTAATAGGGCCGGTGATCTCGGCGCGAAAAAGCTGCATGCCGCCGATGCCGAGCATGGGCAACACGGCGATGGCGAGGACGATGATGCCCATGCCGCCCAACCATTGGAGCTGCTGGCGGTATAACAAGATGGAGCGGGGTAGGTCGTCTAGGCCTTGGATGACGGTGGCGCCGGTCGTGGTCAAGCCAGAGAGAGACTCGAATACGGCGTCGGTAAAGCTCAGTTCGGGCTGGTCGGACAGCATCAGCGGGAAGGAGCCGTAAAAGCCCAAGACGGCCCAGAACAAGACTGTTACCAAAAAGCCGTCCCTGATCCGCAACTCAGCGCGCTGCTTGCGCGTGGGCAGCCAACACGCGAGTCCGGTGACGAGCGTAATGGCAAAGGCCAACAGAAAGGCGGTTGCCGTGCCGTCGCGGTAGAGGAGGGATACGCCAGCGGGTACTAACATGCTGACGCTAAACAGCGTCAGCAGGACGCCTAGTACCCGAAATACAACTGCGGAGCGCATGCGTTCCCGTTCAATCCCCGAAGATCTTTCTTACTTCCTCGTGGACGTAGTGCCGGGCGAAGACCACGGCTTTGTCTCCGGGGTGGATGAGCGTATCTCCACGGGGGATGACCACGCTATCGCCGTGGACGACAGCGCCGATGATCGAGTCCCTCGGCAGGCGGATGGAGATCAGGGGCTTTTGGGTGATTTTGCTGCCGCCGTGGGCGATGTACTCGACCGCTTCCACATCGAGGCCGGGTAGGCCGGCGATGGAGGCGATGCGCTGGTGCCGCACGTAGCGCTGGACGGCATTGACGGTTAAGAGCTGTTTGCTCAACACCGAATCTAGGCCGATGGCCGGGGTGATGGGCATGTAATCGACGTTGTTGACCAAGGCGATGGCGCGCGGCACTTCAAGGTGTTTGGCGACTAGCGTCGAGATGATGTTGACCTCGTCGTTGCCGGTAACGGCGATAAAGGCGTCCATGTCGGCGAGTCCCTCGACCGCCAACAGGTCGTAGTCCGTGCCGTCGCCTTGGATGACTAGCACGTTGGCGAGTTGGTCGGCGATTTGTCGGGACCGGTCGGCGCGGCTTTCGATGAGCCTGACGTGCATCTGCGAAGAGAGCTCTTGGGCGACGAACTGGCCGATTAGGCCGCCGCCGAGGATCGCGATATCCTCGATGCGGTGGTCGGCTAGGCCGGTCAAGCTGACCACTGAGGGGATGAAGTCGGGATCGCTGATGACGAAGATCCGGTCCTCTGGCAGCAGCGTGGTGTTGCCTCTGGGGATCAAGGTCTGCTGCTTGCGCTGGATGGCGACGATGCGCATGGGGATGTCGGCAAGCTGACGACCTAATTCGCTCAAAGGAGCGTGGAGTAGGGAGGACTGGTGGTCGAGGCGCATACCGAGCAAGACGAGCTTGCCTTCGGCAAATTCGACTAGGTCGGTGGCACTGGACTGGCGGATGAGGCGGACGATGGCGTCGGCGGTTTCCTTTTCGGGGTGGATGAACTGATCGACGCCGAGTTCACGGGGACTAAAGATAAAGTCGGGCGCGGCGAATTCGGGATTGCGGATGCGAGCGATGGCCGATTGGACGCCTAGTTTCTTGGCCATTCTACAGGCGAACAGGTTGACCTCGTCGTTGGTGGTCATGGCGGCGACGAGATCCACCTGCTCGATACCGAGCCCACGCAAGTCCTGCAAACTGGTGCCATTGCCCTCGGCGACGATGATGTCGAGTTGTTCGCTGACGCGCTTGACGCGGCTGGGATCGGTGTCAATCTGGGTAATATCGTGCCCGTCTTGACTCAGTTGCTTGCTCAACTGGAAGCCGATGGCTCCGGCACCTATGACCAAAATGTGCATGGTTTTTCAGGCAAATTCCGCGTTGTAGGGGCGGTTTGCAAACCGCCCCCTACCTAGTCGATGTGGAAGACCTCGCGCAGATCTTTGGCAATAGGGCTGTCGTCCGGGTTGGAGGCCATGATGTCCTTCATGTAGGTCCACCACCGGCGGCAGTCCGGCGTTTCGGCGATGCTATTCCAGCGCTCCTCGTCCTCAATTTCTACGTAGGCAAAAAGCTGGTGGGTGTCGGCGTCGAGGAAGATGGAGTAGTTGTGGACGCCGTGTTCTTTGAGGGTCTGCTCCAGTTCGGGCCAGATGGGGTTGTGGCGAGCTTCGTATTCGGCGTGTTGGTCGGGATTGACTTGCATGACAAAGGCTTTGCGGATCATGGGGCCTCCTTTGGCTTAAATCTGTGCCAAGTGTCTGGTATTTAGCTTGCTGAGTCAAATTACATGTATATTACGGGGCCAAATCAGAAGTTGAAGATCATGTTGCCCTCGACGCCGTAGGCCCCGTCGATGAAGAGCCACAGGCAAGCCGTGGTGAAGTCGCCGAGGATCAGGCCCAAAAAGAACGGCATCAAGGTGCGATAGGCGCGCACCCCGCCGTAGCGCAGGATGGTCGCCTTGAGTAACCAGGCCAAAAAGATGGACAGCCAGCCATAGTAAACAATGGTAAAGGTGGAGGCGATGGGAAAACCCAAAGGATGTAGCGGCCACCACGCAAAGCGATGGCGCAAAAAAAGCAGGGCCGCCATGACGAAGCTCCCGCTGGCGGTGAAGGCGAGGCGCGGGGCAAACGACGGCTCGGGCGCGTTGTACACCGAGGCCATATAGGTAAAGGGCCAGCGCGGCGCGCCGCTAAAATACCAGCCGTGCAGGTTGATGCCGCCATAGGTATAGGCGAGGGTCATGGTAAACCAGATCGAGCCGAGCAGACCCACGGCGATGGCGGCAACCAAGGCCCAAGGCAGCCAGCGCGGCGCGGGCGAGTCGCCGGAGGTGAGCTTGAGGCTGTGCATGACCGCGTTCATCATGTTGGCCGCGGTCTCGCCCATCCACACCGTGCTCAGGCCCAAGCCGGTCATGTTGCCTAGGCCGAGAGTCTCGGGGCCAATGCCTCGGGTGATAAATGCCTGCGGGGCCATCGGCGTCTGGCAGCCGGGGATGCCGGCCTCGCAGACGATGCGCGACAGGCCGATAAAGACAATGAGTGCCCCTACCACCAGCAGTACGGCGGCGTACAGGGAGAGGCCGGTGAGGGTCAGCCAAGCGACCATGAGCGCCACGCCGATTGCTAGGCCGCCAAAGGCCGTGCGCGGGGCCATGAGTTCGCCGGGGGCTGGCTCGCCTTTTAACGCTTGGCTCCACAGGCGGCGCAGATGAGCGCGGGCGGTCCACATAACGAAGAGGGCCAGCACCAAGAGGCCACCGGCCTGCTGATGGGAGACGGGGACCGAGCCGCCGCCCGAGGTCCAGATATCGCCCCCGCCAATGACGAGGCCGATGCGGGCGAAGACGACTTTTTCTAGGGTGTAGAACAAAAAGAAGAACCAGATGCTGAAGGAGACGCTGAGCGCCATCAGGTAGGCCAGGCCCAAGATCGGCAGGTTGATCCGCCAGGGCAGGCCGACGCTGCCTTGCAGCAGGGACAGGCTGCCGTTGAGGGCGATGGGCTGGAAGGCGTCGTGGTAGTAGTTGAGCGAGTTCCACGAATGGATGAGGAGCGGCACGGCAAAGCCCAGCCACAGCAGGCGATTTTTAAACAAGCGGCCGAAAAGGGACGCGGAGTCCGCGTCTTCGAGCATGGTAAGCGGCAGGCGAGTGAGAGGGAAGACGAGCCGCTCATTGGCGACCCACTGGCCTCGGAGCAGCACGCCGAGGCAAAAGAGGACCCAGTAGAAGGTGAAGAGAAAGCAGAGCCAAGCGGCTAGCGGACGGCTCCAAGCAGCCCACGGTATGGCGCTGCCTTGGGGCAGCCCCTCGTAGAACAGGCGCACGGCCTCGGTATCAGTGGGAGCCAGCCAAGGATGGATATATTCGACGAAAAGCTCCTGCCAGGCATTTTCCGGCGTGGCGTAATATGCAGCTCCGGTGATGACCGACAGGAAGCTGCCGGTGAAGCCGGTGGTGACTACCACCGAGCCGACCAGCATCATGGCGTACACAGCGATGAGTTCGGCGCGGGAAAAGGCCCACGCACGGCCCAGCATCTTGAGCAGGGGCAGGGCTGCGGCTGTCAGCAGAAAGAGGAAGAGAACGGCGATGAGAGGGATGGCATTGCTAGTGATCTGCGATCCCTTGACTATGAGGATACCCCAAGGGCTTAGCACGCTGATCGCCCCCACGAGGAGCAAACCCGTGAGGACGGCGCGCAGAGAGAAAGCTGAAGGAGGGGTGGTGCGGGACGTGGGAAACCGCCTATTTGAGACTGCGGATGAAGTAGAGCAGGCGCTTGAAAAAACTTGGCCGGATGCCGGGGTTCTCGGTGCGTTGGGCCACCACGTGGTAGGCTTGGAGTTGGTGGTTGTGCATGGCGTGGGCCCCGCCCCACAAATACAGACGGAAGGCGCGGAAAACCGCTTCACCCCAGCGTTCAACCACGGTCTGGCGGTTGGCCTCAAAGCGAGAGGCCCAGTGCCTCAGCGTCAGGGCGTACTCGTGAGTTTCATCTACCACTTCCTCCACCTTGAAGCCGTGCATGAGGAACTCTTGCAGCAGGTCGGGTAGGCATAGGTACGTGTGAGTGCCGGGGTAGATATAGCGACGCACGAAATTGCTCACCTTGTACTTCTCGAGCGTGGCCGAAGCGTCTAGATAAATACGGCCCCCGGGCTTGAGGCATTTCCACACTTGCGCGGCAAAGTCGCGATAGTGCGGGATATGCTCGATGACGCCGAAGATGACGATGGCGTCGTACGGCTCGGGCGGGTCGTGCGCGAGGAAATCTTCAAGGAGGATTTGGCAGTTTGTCAGCCCTTGTTCGGCGATGAATTCTTGGTGCAGTCGGTGCGAGTCCTCGGCAATGGTCAGGGCCGTGCAGTGGATGCCGCGTGGGCCGGCATAGCGGGTAACTGCTCCCCAACCCGCACCGATGTCGAGCAGGCGGTCACCCGCTTGCAGGTGCAGGGCTTGGGCCATGGTGGCAAATTTGTGCTCGGCGGCCTGTTCCAGCGTCTCGTCGTCGTCGTGGAAAAGGCAGTGTGAGTAGAGATGGTACTGGCGATCGACGAACGCCAAGTAGAAATCGTCGCCAAAGTTATAGTGATGCGCGATGGCAGCGCGATTGAGGCGGACGCGGTTGCTCCAGAGGAGTTGGAGATAGGCCCGCAGCAGAAAACCGGGGCTGACATTGCCCTTAGCGTACTGACGCAGATCTATGAAGGCGTGCACATCGCCCTCGATTTCGATCTGGCCGTCGACGTAAGCGCGCCCGATGGCGTACTCGTCGAGTCTCTTGCTGAGCACTTCGTCGGAGTGGAAGACGACGCTAAAGGCCGGTTCGCCCGCCGGTCCCAAGCGCAAGGTTTCGCCTTGTGCGAAGGTAAACTGGCAAGGGATGGGGACATCGGCGAGAGCGGCGTGGAGTAGGCGGGCAGCCGCGCATTGGGGCTGGGGGGGCGGAGCTTGCTCTTGCGGAGCTTGCTCTTGCTGTAATTGGGGCTGTGCGGTCATGGCGGTTTTTCTTGGCGGCACAATTAGTTGCGCAAGGGGGACGCGTTGTGTTGATGGGATACAGATTATTAAACTTCGTCCAACTCGTCAAGAAGATGGGAAAAGGAGCGAGGTCATGCAGGTGATTGGATGGGGCAGGATGGTGTGGAGTATAGGCGCGATTGCGTGGTTGGGTTGTGTTCCGGTCGAAGCGGAGCGTCCGTCCGCAGCAGTCGATGTCCAGAGTGCGGTGCCAGCGGGAGACATTCCGCGCAGCGCGTGGCCAGCGGCCTGGTTCCGGCCGCCGGCCACGGCTTCAGCCGTGGGATTGCAGACCTTCCGCCAATCGTCCGCGCTCGATGAATTGGTGGCGGCCGGTGAATTGCCGCCGGTTGCCGAGCGCCTGCCCGACGATCCGGTGGTGGTCGAACCTTTCGGCGAAATTGGCCGCTACGGGGGTACGGCCCGGCTGTTCTTTGCTGGTGAAAGCCTGATCAACGTGCCCGAGGGCGTGCTGCGTCCGGGGCCGCAAATGCGATTGAATCTGCCGAATTTTGCGGCCAAGGCCGAATACCGCAACGGCGCGCGGACCTTGCGGATCACCTTGCGTTCCGGCCACAAGTGGTCCGACGGCCATCCCGTAACGGCTGACGACTACGCGTTCTGGTTCAATCACGTGCTGATGAACGAGGAGCTCACGCCAGTGGTGGAGCCTCGGTTCAAGGGCGCGCGGATCGAAAAGCACGACGCGCATAGTTTTAGTTATCACTTTCCCCAGCCGATGCCGCTGTTTGTCAACCATCTCGCCCACAACAGTTCGCGCTTGGTGATGCCGGCGCACTTTATGCGCCGCTACCACCCGGATTTCACCGATCCCGCGCAGTTGGAGCGCGAGGCCGAAGAGCTGGGTTTGCAGGACTGGCTCACCTATTTTGGGGCGGTCAACAGTACGACTGATTTGATTCACTTTAACCGCCCGGTGCTGACGGCGTACGTACTGGTCAGCCGGACTTCGACGCGCGCCCTGCTGCGCCGCAATCCCTACTATTTCAAGGTGGATCCCGCAGGCAACCAACTGCCCTATATCGACTATCTGGAGGTACAGCGGGTCGATAGCCCTGAAATCATGGCGGCCAAAGCCTCGACCGGACAGATTGACTTCGCTGGACGGCAGTTTATGACGGCCGACATTCCGCTGTTTAAGCGCTTTGAGCAGAACAATGGCTTTTCCACGTACGTCTGGCCGCGGCCGTACGGCTCGGACGTGGTGTTGCAGTTTAACTTGAATCATCCCGACGAGGGACTGCGGCGGATTTTCCAAGACGTGCGCTTCCGGCGGGCGATGTCTCTGGCCATCAATCGAGAGGAAATTAACGACATCGTTTACTTCGGCTATGGGGTGCCGCGCCAGTTGACGGTGGTGTCTGCGAGTCGCTACTTCGAGCCAGAATTTGCCACGGCGTGGGCGGAGTTTGACCCGGCGCGGGCCAATGCCCTGTTCGACGAGATGGGGCTTGTTGATCGCGACGGGGATGGAAGACGCGAGCGGTTCGACGGCGAGCCTTTGCAAATCACTTTGGAGTACATGATCGGTGAGACGCCCAAGCAGGTTACTTTGGACTTGGTCGCGGCCCACTGGCGCGAGGTGGGGATAAGCGTCAATCTCAAACAGATCAGCGGCACGCTGCAGCGGATCCGCGCTAGGGCGGGCTTGATGGACATGACCATTTGGCACGCCGACCGCAATGCGGATATCCTCTTTCCCATTGAGCCTTATTGGTACGTGCCGACCAATGGTGGGTGGGAGCAGAGCCAGTGGTCTAAGTGGACGCGGTGGTACTTTTCCGACGGTGCGCTTGGGTGGGAGCCGCCGGCGCAGATCAAAGAGCTGATCGGTTGGTGGGAGATACTGCGCCGCACCACGGACGAGGACGAACGCATTGCGATGGGCAAGAAGATTCTCCGCAGCCAAGCCGAGAATCTGTGGGCACTTGGCGTCATTGGCTTGGGGCCGCATCCGGTCGTGGTCAGCCACAAGCTGCGCAATGTGCCGCTCCAAGGCTATTGGGGTTGGGATTCGCGCTGGACGTGGCCGTATTACCCGGAGACTTGGTATTTGGAGGAGGGAGTTAAAAAATAGCCGTGAGCACTCGAACTAGAGGTAGTTGTCTTTTGCGGCACTCTTTTTATATATTGTGCTGATATTTAGCAACGATTAGCAACTATTAAGAGCTGTTGAAAGGAGGTAAAGAGAGGCCGTTTTAGGCATTAGAAGCTCACTTTTCGTTTTTTAGCGAATGTTTAAACCACGAACCCATGAGGTGAATTGCATTATGAAGAAGATTTTGAGCATCGCGAGTATTTTGGCTCTAGGCATCATGTTGCAGGCTAGCGCAGTATCGGCTCACGTGCCGATCCCCGGCATCGACTCCGGTACGCTTTTTCAGTGGCCCGCTGGCCTGGAACCGACCTTGGACGGCGACCTTTCTGAATGGGACATCGTTCCCGAGGATTACTACGTTCCCTTTGACTCGCACTACGAGTACTACCTCGGCTTGGGCCACGAAAACGACGAGAGCAATTTGTCGTTTCGGGTGGTAGGCTCTTGGAGTGCGGGGACCAACCGCCTCTATCTTATGATGGAGCGCTTCGATAATCTCTGGGTCCGCACAGGCTTTGGTCAGACCGCGGCTGGCGACGATAGCTGGGAGATCATGATCGACGCTGACCACGGCGGCGACCGGCACTTTGCCCTTCCCGACGATTTCGAAGACGACGAAGAGCGCCAGCGCAACCAAGGTCGCTTTGCCCAGAACGCCCATTACGTCTGGCCCGAAATGCCCGACGCCAACCGGGCCGTCGGCTGGAAGTGGTTCTTCAACAGTCAATCCACTTGGCACGATAAGCCACCGTGGGGCGATTACGGTTTCCAGCTAGATGGCGAAGTCAACTCGGGCGAGGCCACGGCGCGCATCGAGGTGATGACGATCGCGTGGGATGACTTCTACTGGATCGGCCCCGACGAGAGCCTAGTCCACACCTTCACCGAGGGCAATACCATCGGTCTGGGTTGGGTTGTTCACGACATAGACAACACTGCAGAGGACAATGGCGGAGCCAGCGCTGGCGGCTGGGGCATCAACCCCAACATCCAGATGTGGTTCGACTGCGTCAACTGCTCAGACTTCCTGCTGGCCCCGATCGATCCGCGCGTGGATTTCAGCAGCGTTGAAACCGCGGTAGAGGAAGATAGCTGGGGACGCATTAAGGCGGCCTATATCCAGTAGTTCGCTTCTCGTTCTCAACTATTCAGTAACTGCTAGTCTTAGAAGGGGAGGTGTCTCGTGCATCTCCCCTTCAGATTTCTGTGTGTTAAGTTCTTCCCTTGGGGAGATGGAGTCATGGTGGCATTCAGAGGCTTCTGCGCCGCGCTCTTGTTGGCCGCGAGTAGTATCCCGGTCGCGGGATTGACCGTCTATCGGCTAGGTGGTGAGGGTTTACCGCCGCCGCCCGAAGTGGCCAGTGGACAAGCCGATTTAGTCCAATTTAGCTGGGCCGAACTCGATCCCGACCTACAGGGAGTAAGCGAATCCCTGACGATTGCCTCCGACGCCATTTCCCCGTTGTTCTTCCCTGCGGATGTCAATATCGCACCGACGGTTAAGGATCGCGGTGGTTATCTACAGACCCAAGGTTTTCAGGCTTGGGTCGAAACCGATGATATAATTTTGATAAAAGACGGCGATCCCGCGACGGCCTATTACGAGGAGAAGGGATCCAATCAGGTGAACGTGGGAGATGACTTGCGGTTCGGCAAAGTTTTACTGTTCGACCTCGGCGGTTTGTTTGCGGTGGATCGAATCCGCTTTTTCACGCGTGCTGGCAACGAAGCCAATTACATCGAACTCTTCCACATCTGGACCAATACGCTGACGAATGAAGAAGCCGGGATCAGCAGCGTGGATCTCTGCACTGCTGGCAGGACGGACAACTGTTTGGGCTTCATCAACAGGGCACACCGCGACATCTACAATCGCAAGAACATGTATTTCAACGCGCTGTTGGAGGTCAAGGAAAACACCCGCTCGACCGTAGAAGTGGAACTCACCGGCGAGTACATCCGCCGCGTGGTGCTGTTCGTGCCGTCGCAGCTAACTCGGGACTGGGAGATCGCCGAGTTTGAGATCTTTGCGCCCGGCTATGTGCCCAACGCCTCGTATCTTTCCAACATCCTCGATCTGGGCAAAGAAGTCTCGCTAGGCGAGTTGCGCTGGTCGGGGACCAAGGACGCGGAGGCCGCGGTCAACATCCGCAGCCGGAGCGGCAGCGATGTCGATCCCAACATATACTGGCGTCATACCTTTCGGGGCGACGAGCAGGTCAGCTACGACGCTAGGGGCAATCCGCTGACCTTGCGTGCGTACGGGCGGTTGGAAATTTCCGAGCGCGGCAAGATCACCCGCGACGCGGCAAATTGGGATTTCTGGTCGAAGACCTACGATTTTGGCGACAGTGTTGGGACGCGCTGGTCGGCGACCAAGCCTCGGAGCTTTGTCCAGTTTGAGTTGGACTTTCAATCGAACATTGCCGCGGGCAGCCGGATGAATTACGTGGAGTTTACTGCGTCTCCGCCGGCGGTCACGACACTGGTGGGAGAAATCGATCCCTATCAGGTGGAAACGGCCCAAGTAACGCATTTCACTTATGCCATCCGGCCCACCATCGGAGTTGACGACCCGGGATTCGATCATTTGGAAATCTCAGCCCAGGGTGGGAGGCTAGTGAGTATCGACGGCGTGCGGATCGGGGGTCAAGAGGTAGCTTTTGAGCGAGTTGAAGAAGGGGCTGAGCGGCTGGTGGTGGGCGTACCGAGGTTAAACGTGGACCGCACCGAAGAGGTGATGGAGGTTATTTTCAGCGCCGAGATTTTTCGCTATGGGGCGATCTTTGCCGGTCGCGTGTTCGACAGCGAAACTCCACAGGAAATTTGGCAGCCGGTGCAGCCCGGCGACGCCACCGCGCTCAGGGACGGCAACACCCTTTCGGTGCAAGCCCTTGCGTTAGGCACCCGGGTCCTCGGTGCGCTAGACCTAGCCGGGGGCGTTTTTACGCCCAATGGCGACGGCGTCAACGACGGGTTGGACATTGCCTATGATTTGCTCAAACTGGTGGCACCGGCTCCGGTAGTGGTGGAGGTGCGGGACTTGGCCGGCGGGTTGGTGCGCGAGGTTTACAATGGTTTGGATGCGGCTGGCCGCCACCGGCGGCAGTGGGACGGTTTGGACGAACGTGGCCAGCAGGTGGCTCCCGGTGTTTACATCTGCCGCGTCGAGGTAGAGACTGAGGAGGGACGGCGGCAGCGCGTAGGGGTCGTGGCGGTCGCCTATTGAAATCGGCTAGTTCAGGAGATTGAGCTATGGTCAGCAGGAAGTGCACACTGGCATTGAGTTTGGGCCTCGGGTTGTGGGGGTTGGTTGGGGCGCAGAATCACGCCTTGCGGTCCGACCACGTCGTCGTAAACAGCCAACGTCATTGGAATAATTGGGCTTTCGTCGAGGGGACGCTGGATGTCTCCGCTAGCGGGGAGGTCGTTCCGGCTTTCGTGCCCAAGGATCACAACGCCGTGACGGACATTGTCCAACACCTGCAGCGCCTCGCCGATAACGCGACTATCCTCGACGCGATCGAAGCCGGGACCAACAAGGCGGCGGTCGCCAACCTCTTCGACGGCGACGAAACGACCTATTGGGAGCCAGACCCCGACAGCCCATTGCGGGACTGGTGGATCCAGGTCGATATGGGACGATTGATCAATGCCACGCGGGTCGGGTTGCAATTCGTGCCCGAGGGGCAGGGCGATCCCTTTTTGCAGTTTGCGGTGCTGACGGCCGACAACGCCGATCAAGGCAACAAGATCGCGGGCAAGGTGCCCATGCACTTGGTGTACCGGACGCCAAGCGACAACAAAAACCAGCGCGAGTTCGAGTTCGACCTCAACCGAGGGGAACTGATCAACCCCACTCCCGGCGTGGATTTTGCGGGCGATATGGTGCGCTTCGTGCAAGTCGTGATCACCGAAAGCGATGGCGCACGCGCCGTCGAAGTGTCGGCGGAAGAATACGAGGCGTTGGCCAGCCGCGACAAGGGAGACGTGGTCTTCTATAAGCAAGTGGGGGAGGGGGAAGTGGAGGTCGAGGCGGCGATCTACGAGGCGATTGACTCGCAACTGCGCGGCCCGGTGCGCTATTACCGGCGGGAGCGGCCGCGCTTGGCCGAGTTGGCCGTCTATGAGTTGGGCAAGAACATTTCGCAGGGCATGGTCTTAGACCGCAACGGCAGTGCCGAGAGTTCCCACGATGGGTCTGTGGGCAACTTAGTAGATGGGGAAGGCACCTATCTGACCTTTAATCTCAAAGCCTTTCAGACGGGGAACGTGGAATTCGGCGAGCGCTTTCTGGAGTTCGACCTAGGGGCTTCCTACTGGCTCGATACTGTGCAGCTATGGTACAGCCTCAGCGTTGCTGGCGGCCGGCTGGCTGGAGCCAGTTTTCACCGCTACGCAATCCAGACTTCGGACGGCACTCCCGCCCCAGGTGGCGGTCGGCTGTGGAGGGTGCCCGCACAGGTCCGCGGCTTGGGCACGGCGTATGAAGTCAATACCTTTGAGCCGACGCCGGCCCGCTTTGTGCGCATAGCCTATCCTTTTTCCAGTAGCGAGTCGGGGCGGGAGGGGAATAAAGCGCGCGTCCGAGAAGTGCAGATCTACGGCGAAGGGCACCATCCCGAGGTGGAACTGGAGTCGGGGTTGATCCCATTGCAGGGGGCCAAGAATCTCGTGTCGATCGAATGGGAGGCGGATACGCCCCCGGGTACGTCTGTGCAAATCCAGACCCGTACTGGCAATGAGGTCTCCGAAGCGTACCGCTACTACGACAGCGGCGGTGCGGAAGTCTCGGAGGGCAAATACGCGAAGTTGGGCTTTTTCAAAAAAGGCCGAATCGACACTCTGCAGGTGGCCGGGTCCGACTGGAGCAATTGGAGTGCGCCCTACGCGCATTCCGGCGACCCGATTGCCTCGCCCAGCCCGCGCCAATATCTGACCTTGCGCGCTCGGTTGACGACCACAGAACCCATGCACGCTGCCAGCCTGCACTCCATCCGTTTGAACTTTAATCCTCCGGTGGCGAAACAACTGCAAGGAGAACTGGATATTGGAATCTTTGAGCGCTTGGGCGCGCCGCAGGAGGTGTCACTATTCGTCAAGCCGACCTTCGCGTCGCAGGACTTGGGCTTTGACGAGATTTTGGTGCGCACGCCGCCAGATATGTCGCTCGAATTCGGCGCGCTGCGCTTGGGCAGCTCGGCGCAGTGGGAAAGCGGCCAAGCCGAAGAGCTGGCCGATGTGCAAGTGATGGAGACTCGCTCCGACTCGCTCTGGTTGCGCCTCGACCGGCTGATAAATCAGGGCGGACAGGTCGATCTAGTTGAGGTGCAGTTTACGACGGCGCTGTTTTCCCCCGGGGTAGTGCTCCAAGCGGCGCTGGGCAATTCGTCGTTGGCAAACTCGTGGCAACAGGTTGACCCGGCGGACGTGACCGAACTGGCCCAGAGTCAGGGACTGCAAATCCTCGCTTCGGTGCAAGACAACAAGGTTCTCGGCGATCTAGGCATCCAGCCAGAGGTAGTAACGCCCAACGGCGATGGGGTCAACGACGCGCTAACCATTGATTTTACCGTGCGTCGGTTGAGTGGCGAGCGCCCGGTCAAAGTGCGGATCTACGACTTAGGCGGACGACTGGTGCGCCGCCTCGATACCCAGAAGCCGCTAGTGGCCGGAAAATACGTACTCGACTGGGCGGCCGATGACGAGCAGGGACAACAGGTACCGCCTGGAATTTACATTTTGCGCATTGACATTGATGCGGATTCGGATCGCGACGTGCGGCAAACGGGAGTTCAGCGCCTGCTGCATGTGGCGTATTGACCAACCTATAGGAAGAGAGTCGGCTGTGTTGTATCCGCGCGCGAAGGCACTGGTGCTGGTATTGTTAGCGGTGCAGAATCTAGGGGCGGAGCGCCGCACGATTGTCATGGGTGGCGAGGACGGTTTGACATGGGAAAGCGGTGGCGGCGCGATCGCGGCTTTGATACAAACCGGTCCGACTGAGGTCGAGGTTAACAACACCCCGGGCAATGTGCTCGAATTTGACGCCGATGGCCGGGTGGGCTGGCTGTCGCCGCAACGGGCGGATGAGACTGTAAATATTGCTTTGGGCCTCCTCGACCGCGGTGGTCGCCTCGGCGCGCCGACTATTTTGTCGCAGGTCATAAAAGACCAGCTAATTTTTATGATCGACGACGATCCCACGACCGCCTTTGAGCGCAAGACGGCTCGCGGGGGGAGCCAGGTCAACTCGCTCGGAGTAATCATGGATTTCGATCTCGGCGCGCGGTTCGGCGTCGAGCGAATCCAGTTTTTCCCCCGCAACGCACACCCCGATTTTCTCGCCCCAGATTTCCCGTTCCAAAACGATTTTCTGCGCGGCTTTGAACTGCTGCTCAACGACGGCAGCGAAGAAACACAGGTAGCCAATCAGCCGGTGCTGACCACTGTCAAACTGGAGACGGAAAACGAAGAGCCGGTCGTCGAACTGACCATTCCGCCGCAATACGTCCGCTATATCCGCCTGAAATCGCAGACCACCGTGGGGTTTGAGGTTGCGGAATTCCGCGTGTTTGGGTCCGGTTTTGTGCCACGGGCCGACTACCTTTCCAACATTTTCGATTTTGGCGAGGAATTGGCGCTGTGGGGTCGCATTCGCTGGGAGGAGGAGCACTTCGGGTCCGAGCGCCTGTCGCGCTTGCTGATCAGTTCGCGTAGCGGCTGGGACGACACGCCGTTGGAATTTACTCGCCTGCATTCAGGCAGTGGGGAAGAGGTGCCGTGGCGGGAAGGCGCGGTCGCGACTACGGCGACAGGCGATGCGGTTGACTTAGACGCGATTGACGATGTTGAAGAAGCCCTCGACCTGTTCAACGCCCTGCCTATTGACGAGCGCAATCAGGTGGCGTTGACGCAGGACGAGTACGACGATTTGAGAAGTTCGGATAAGGGTGATGTGCGCGACGACTTAGTCGCTTGGAGCCGCTGGTCGCCGCCGTACAAGCTAACTGCGGGTACTGTAAACGCCGCAAACATCGGCGATGATGAGTTGGGCGTGCCCATTCTTTCGCCCGGCCCGCGCCGCTATTTCCAGTTGAAGGCCGAATTCGACAGCCAAGACTTGAAAGCCGCCCGCGCAATGGGTGCGCTAGCCTTTACGGTATCCAATCCGCCGCTGACGGAGCGGATTATCAGTGAGGTCGTCCCGCGCCAAGTTGAACTGGGCGTGCCGGTGTCGTTTACGTATGCCGTTTTGCCGACCAAGATGCGCCAGGGCGTGGATTTGGGGTTTGATGTGTTCGAGATCGCCACGCCCGTGCGCTCTGAAGAGGTTGAGACTATCGAGGTGGTGCACGCCGACGGCCAGGTGCAAACGGCGGATTTCACGGGCGTTGACTTGACTAATCTGCCGGTTCAGGATGACAGCGGCCTCTTTGCCGTGGAATCGGTGACTGAGCGACATTTGCGGGTGCGCTTTCCCGCAATCACGGAAAGCGATTTGGCTGCGGGCCGAGCGGCAGTACTCAAAATCCGCTTCAAGTGCCGCGTGCTGAGGTTTGGCACGACTTTTACCGGCACGGCTTGGAACAGCACTACCGACGACCTCGGCCAGCGAGTTATCGGCGGCAATGCGGCCGATTTAGGGGCGGCGGACGACGATTTAATACCTATCGGGGCTGCCGACCCGAATGACCTAGCGGTAAGAGTGCCGCTGGCGGGGAGCCGCCTCATGATTAACGTCGCAGCCCAACCGCGCATCTTCAGTCCCAACGGAGATGGGGTTAATGATGAGACGCGGATACACTGCGATCTGGTGCGGTTGGTCGATGCTGCGCCGCTTACCGTGCACGTGTTCGATCTAGCTGGACACCGCGTTCGCACGCTCTTTGCGGGCGAGCAAGGCGGCGGGAGTTTTTCCGCGCAGTGGGACGGCACGAATGCTGCCGGACAACAGATGCCTCCGGGTATCTACCTCTTCCGCGTCGATTTGTCCACCGATGCTAAGGGAGAAGCGGTCGTGGGTATTGTCGAGATGGTGTATTAGTGGATGCTTCGGCTGCGCTCAGCATGACTAGGAAGATTTGTTTTCTAATGGAGGGATTTAATGGGCAGAACTAGGGGGATACCTGCGTGGCTGGTCCTCTTGGCACTGGTATTGCCAGCGACCGAGGCAATCGGCCAGTCGCTGGACCGTCGTTTCGGGACCCAGCGTGGTGCCCAACTCACTTTTGAACCGCGCGGTCCGGGCGTCCTCTTCGATGCCCTCGACCCGGCGCTCAAGAAATGGTACGTGCCGCAAGAGCTATACGTCGATTACGGCTTTCGTCAGTGGGAGTACTCGAATTACGCCAGAGACTTATACCAGCGCTACGTCAGCACCAACCGCCAGGGCGGGCCGTTTTACGACCTGTACGGAAATTATCAGACCTGGGGCTGGCTGGTTTTCGACTGGAACCAGACGCAGCCGGGCCAATTTGGTTCGTCGATATACAAAGATCCTAGGTTCAATTCGTGGTTCAATGCCGTTACTGTCTCTGCCGATTCACGCGATCAGTATTACTTGGCGATAACCATTGGCGAGCGCATCCGCACTGCCCTGACCCCACTGACCTTTTCGAAGCCGCGTTTCAACGGCATCCAGATGGACTTTGCCGCGGACAAATACGAGGCCACGCTGTTGTTTTCCCGCGCCAGCGAGGCGATCCTCGGTACCACCCCCGCACTCCAGCCCAGCACCTCGACCAATGCGACCAATATGATGGGGGGACGGGCCACGGCGCAGGTGGGAGATTTTGTCAAGGTCGGCGCAACTATGGTCAACGCCCACCACTCGCAGACGCTGGCCGAGGCGTTTGAACGCAATCCGTTCATCGGCACCTTGGGGGCTGGGCAAGGCAGCGATCCGATTCGGGTCCTCGCTGTGGTGCTGAGCGACGATTCCCCGGAAGACGGCCAAGGCGGCGCGGCGCTGTTTGCCCACGACATCATCATTACGGCCGAGGATTTCGACACCAAGAAGCGCACGAAATACCGCTTGCGGGAGGTGGTAGCCGATCCAACCAAATGGCCGGTGATTACCGGCGGCTTTCCCCGGGAGGGTTTTTTGGCTGCCGACGGCGAGGAACAGATCGTCATTAACTACGACTTTACCGACTTGGCGTATATTGGGCCGCGACCGACGGAGATCATCGATATCCAGTTCGACTTAGTGGTGGCCAACGACTACAAGATCCAGGTGTGGTCGGATCGCCAGATTGGACGCGGCAGCTTGCCCAGCCCGCCGCTTACAGGTTTGGACTTGGCGCAAGCGGGTGCCGTGTTGTTCGATGTCCGCAGCGCCGCAGGCAATGTGACGGACAATTCAAACCAGCAGCGCGTGGTCTTTGACTACGGACTGCCATCGGCCAACATGGTGTTCGGATTTACCATGGAAGTGCTACAGTTGATGGGCTTTGATGCCTATGCTGAGTACGATATTAATCGCGACTACACCCAGTACCCCAACCTCACGCTCGCCAACGCAGACCGCAACCTGCGCACCCACGCCCGCGACGCCGCGGCTTGGATGGTCAACGTTTCCAAGCAGGCCTATCCATTCTTCTTGTTCGGCGAGGCCTTCAGCATGGACCCCGATTACTCGACGACGGCGTTTATCGTCGATTCGGGAGGCAACATCTACTACGACGACACGCGCACCTCAATGTATGAGTTTGTCGATGACAATGACGACCAAGACCGCACGCCCGATTGGAGCCGTTGGGGTCAGGGCGGCCCCGACGCAATCGTCTTCCCCGGTTGGGACGAAAACAACGACTTCGTCTCGGACTTCAACCAGAACGACAACATCTCGCTGAGCAATCGCATCCCGGATTACGAGGAACCGTTTTTTCGCTACAACGTCGATCGGCCAGAATTCCTCTTTGGCATTGACCTCAACAACAACAACTGGATTGATCGGTTTGAAAACGACGACTTGCCAGACTATCCCTACCGCAGGAATCACCGGGGCTACAATGTCTATGTCGGCCAACACCTGACGCCGGAGGCGCGATTGACGGTGGGACGACTGCGCGAAGACGAGCTATCCTCCAACCGCCGGAGCCACGCGACCTACGGCGTTTTCACGTATGACCGCGATCACCCACAATGGGGCCACTTGCGGTTTTTCAATTCGCTGAAAAAGGTCGCCGACAATATCCCCGACGCTCGCCGCGAGCCGACGCTATACCTGCAGACGCTCTCGCTGGCTCTTGTCGAGGACATCTTGCCGGCCAGAGACACTTGGGTCAATGACAGCTACGTGCAGTTCGATTACGAACCGGTCAAAAAGCTGAATGTGATCAACAAATTCAAATACAGCCTCTTCAGCCAGCGCGGTGAGGCGTTCAAAAGCGGCGATGCACCCATCCTCAATGAACGCACGCAGTTTGTGGGTTTGATCAATAAGGCGGATTACACCCGCAAAATTGGCCAATTTGTGCTGCAACCCAAGGTGAAAAGCGAATACCTCAACCAGACGGCCTTTTTGCAGGCCGATCCCGATCGCAAGGAGTGGATGGGGATTGGCATTTTGCAGGCGCGGCTGCCGGTGTTGAACAACTCCTTCCTCGAAAGCGGGGTGGAGTATTCGGTTTTCCGCGAACTGGTCTTGGACGAAGATTCCTTGCTGGACGATGGCCCGACCCAAGACACGGGTGACTTCCGCAACTTGGTTTTGGCCGTGCAGTGGACGACCCTCGGACACTACCTCGGCTACAAGCTTACCACTCAGTTTGGCGTTAGCTATACCAAGCGGTGGGACGAGGCCGTGGTGTTGGGTGATGATGGCCTTGTGAAGCAGAGTGAGAGCCGCTCCTTTGGCACGAGCTTTATCTCGGTGTACGCCGGTGTAGAATGACGCGACGCAATCTAACAATGTGGGCGGCGGTTTGCCTGCTGACCGGACTAGTGCCAGCGAATGCCCAGCCCGATTACGGCAACCGCTTGGGGACCAACGAGGAGGACCGGGTTTCCTATTACGCCTCCGGCCCACTCATGCAGCAGGCGGCGTTCGTCCCCGCGTTGAAGCGCTGGTACATGCCGCAGGAAATCGTCTCTGAATACCGCTGGCAGTGGGAGTACACCAATTACGCCAGAGATCCCTACCGGCGTTACTTTTCTCCTGGGCAGGAAGGCGACTATTTCTACGACCTGTACGGGCGCTATCTGACCAAGGGTTGGTTGGTTTACGACTGGCGGCAGCGACAGCCGACCAGCTCGGGAGGCTCGGGCCTGCTCAAACCGTCCGGGCGCTACGACTCGTGGTTCAGCAACCTGCTCATTGCCACCGATACCAAGGGCCAGCACTATTTGGGGGTGACTATCGGCGACCTGATCAATACCACGCTGACGCCGATGACGTTCCGCAAAACTAGGTTCAACGGGGTGCAATTTGACTATGCTGCCGACCGCTTGGCCGCTACGGTGTTGATGTCGCGGATTAGTCTGCCGGTGCATCAGATCGCCCCGGGCGTGCGCGTCCCCATCGTCACCGAGAACTTTACCAACCTGCTCGGCCTCCGAGGTGAGTGGAAGGTCCTCGACGCCGTGCACTTGGGCGCGACCTTTGTCAACGCCCACAACGACCGATCGCAATCCGACCGCGGCGGCAATCCCTTCAAAGGCAAGCTGACCAATGGTCAACTGGAAAATCGCATCAACTGGATCATCGTCCGCATAACGGACGATTCGCCCGAGGACGGCGCGGGCGGCCCTACGGTTTTCGACCAAGATATTGAAGTGCATACCCAAATCGGTGGTCGCGATACCGTGCTGGTTGGCAGTCAGCTTGGTTTTCTGCCGCAGGTAGAGGGCGGTACCACGCGCAATGGCTTTCCCGTTGCCGAAGGGGCTGGTAGCGAGGGCGAGATCACCTATCGGTACAACTTCTCTTCGGAAGACCCGGCGGTGATGGCGCTGGAAGACATTATCGACGATGCCGACTTAGTCAACAACATTACTGCGGTGAAGTTCCGTTTCCTGCTCAACAACGACTATCGGATTGATGTCACCTCGGATGTCCAGACCGACAACGAACCTTTGGGTGCCCAATCCAAGTTCCTGAACGTGGTGCGAGCGGATGGCAATGTCCAAGACAACTCCAATCAGCGGTGGGTTGTCTTCGACTACGGTCTGCCGACAGCGACCCAAGTTTTCGGATTCAGTTTTGAGGTCAGCGATTGGGCGGGCTTTCGGATGTACGGCGAGTACAATGTCAACCACCAGTTCCGGCAGTACCCCAATATCGCTCGGCAGACGCACCACAGCGCGTCTGGCGTGTTGGGGGATGAGTCGGCCACGGGTTGGATGGTCAACGTCGCCAGAGAATTCTACCCCTTCTTCTTGTTCGGCGAGGCGTTTAGCATGGACGCCGAGTACAACACCACGTCGTTCCTCGTCGATCAGGGCGGACGGATCAATTACAGCGATGACGAAGAGGCGCGGTCGGAGTTTCTCTACGACTTGGTCGATGACAACGACGACAACGACATCCGCCTCGACCAGCGGCGCGACAAGGAGGGGCTGGCCGACGGAGCGGTGTTTCCCGGTCTCGACGAAAACAACGACTTCATTTCCGATTTCAATCAAAACAACACGCCAGTGCGCCCCAATTTCATGCCCGACTACGAAGAGCAATTCCTGCGCCACTACGTCGATCGGCCGGAATTCGTCTTCGCCATCGACTTGAACAACAATGGTTGGGGCGAGCGCTTTGAAAACGACGACGAGCCGGATTATCCCTACAAGCGCGACCGGCGCGGGTACAACGTCTACTTAGGGGCGTGGCTGACGCCGGAGCTGAAATGGATGGCGGGGCAGGAGCAAGTGCAGCGCTTATCTACCGGCGCAAAGAATCTGACTCGCTACGCCCTGTTGGCCTACGAGCGCAATTTCCCGACGGTGGGAAATGTTGCTTTTTACGACATGTTCAAGCTAGTGCAGGACGACATTGCCGACGATGTGGTCCAGTGGGTGACGGCGCGGCCCGAGCTGGGTAGGCCGCTGGATTCGCCGGGGTCGATGCAGCCGGTCATGGATCCGCTGGCGATGCGCGACGCCGTCGTCAATCGGCTGTGGGCTGGTTTCACCGGCAAGACCTACAAGGGCATCAATAGCGAGGGCAAGTTCATCCACGAATTCATTCGGCAGCGCGACGCCGATGCCCGCGACCGAGCTGGCCGCAAGATCGCCCGCAATACGCGGCGACTGGGGCTGATCAACCGCATAGATTACCAATTTTCGCTGGGCCGGCTGACGGTACAACCGCGCTTCAAGCACGAACTCTTCATGGACGACACGCCCTACAATATCGACCGCCTAACCAGCGCCTCGACGGCCGACCGCCAAGACTGGAGCGGGATCTCCTCGCTCTTACTGCGGCGTTCCTTTTTGAACCACGTGTCGCTACAATTGGGCGTCGAGCACCTGATCTTCCGCGATTTTATCCAAGATGAGACGGCCACCGCTGGCTTGCGCGCCGGCGATACGACTGGGGATTTCAACGAGACCTCGCTCGCCGTGCAGTTTTCCATCGACAAGCCGTATCTGGGCTATACCCTGCAAACCCTGATGGGGATAAGGGTGAGCAGACGCTACTTAGAGCGCTTTGAACAGCCGAGCGCTCGGGAGACGGGTGCCCTTTCCTTCGTGACGGTATATGGCAGCATCCGCTAGCGCCTGCTGACCGTCGGGTTTGATCCATTCCACCTAAAAAATTGCGAGTGTACTGAATCTATGAAAGCGTACCTATCCTTGGTTTGTAGTGGGATTGTCTTGGCGTTTATGGGTTGTGCAAAAGATGCCGAGGAACTGGAAGACCCCGTTTTGGCCGAAGTGGGAGACCGCCGGATAACGGCTTCCCAATTGATCGACTTTGAACAGCGCTTGCCGGCGCAGCTAAAGACGAAAAAATCTGGCTTAGACGGCTACCGCGACTACTTACAGACGATCATCGACAAGGAGATCTTCCTTCAAGAAGCGATCAAAAGGGGACTCGACGAGGTGCCAGAGGTGGCGCAGAAGCTACAGCGGGAAAAAGCCGAACGGGTGTTGAGCCTGTTGTTCGAGCGCGAATTCCTCGCCAAGGTCAATGTCGATGAGCAGGAGTTGCGGGCGGCCTACGAGGCCGCGGACAAGGAGCGCGAAGTCAAGCTGCGCTTGATCATCGTTGACACGCAGGCAGAAGCCGAGGAGATCGGGCAAAGCCTCGCCGATGGGAGGGATTTCGCCGAACTGGCACACAGCCGATCGCAGCACAAATCGACGGTACCGCAAGGTGGAGAACTGGACGGCTACTTGACCCCCAAGCGCATCCCGATCTACCTACAAGAATACATAAACGCGCTTGAGGTTGGCGAGTACTCTGAGCCGGTCCGCCTGCCCAATGGCCAGTACGGAATCTATCAAGTCATGCACGCACGGCCCGTGAGTTTTGCCACTGCGAGCAACGAGCTGGAGGCCAAGCTGAGAGAGGAAAAGACGACCGAACTGATAGAGGCGTTCTTGGCGCAACTGCGGACCGACATCGACTTGCAGGCCAACCCCGAGACCTTGCATCAGTTACAGCAATGGGTTGCGGCGGGACGTAGAGAGTACACCGAGGTAGAACGCGTAGCGGTGCTCTTTCAATTCCGCGACGGCAGTATCACGGTGGGCGATTTTTGGGATTATGCGGAAGAGCTGAAGATGGGCTTTTCAGGTGACATTGCCGAGTCGGTGCGTTGGTTTGCCGAGGACGTGCTGTTGCCCCGCACCTTGTTCCTGCATGTGGCCCATGAAAGGGGGATTGATCGCGAAGAGCAGATTGTGCGCTGGTATGAGCGTCGCAAAGACGCGCTGTTGCTGTTGGCACTTAGGCAGACGGCGGTCAAGGACCAGGTCGAGATCGAGCCGGAGGCGGTCAGAAAATTATACGACGAGCGGCCCGAGTTATTCACGGCACCGGAGGAAGTCACGCTGCAGGAGATCATGGTGCAAACCCGGGAAGATGCCGTGGAGATCAAGGCGAGAATTGAGGCAGGTGAGGATATGGGGGCACTCGCCGACGAATACACCTTGCGAACGGCGGGCAAGGGCGCGCAGGGTACGTTCCACATCCATGCCTTTGAACAAGCCTTTTATCCAGAATTGATCGACGTCGTGCGCAGTGTCGAGGTCGGCAAGTTGTACGGTCCGCTAGCGGTGACGGCACAGGCCGCCCAAGTGGTCGGCCCGGAGGCCATGCCTCGAGGCGGCGAGTACTATTCGGTGTTCAAGGTGCTGAAGTCGAATTTCGGCAGCGCTCCCGAGCCTTTTGACACTGCGGTGAAGCGGGCGCGGGCGCTGTTGAAACGCGCCGAAGAGAGCCGCTTGGCAGATGCGTTTTTGATGGGGCTACGGCGGGACTACGAAGATAGGGTTGTCGTATATGAAGACCGCCTCGAAGCGGTCTTGCTCCAGTAGCCGGAGGCTAGCAGGTATGCGCTCGGCAGCCCGCGCCGTCTCTTCGCCGATGGTGAGGGAGGCACGATGGAGGTGCGTTATAGGATATCCCTAAGAAGCCTTCTAATCTCGATTTAGTCCGTTATTTGACGAGGTGTAGGGGCTATGGCACATTATTCTATTCAGTTTCGACAATCAGGGCTGTCGCACTACAGTCGGGAAAGGGAGATATAAGTAATGACACTCAAGGAGCATATTGACGACATACGCGACGCTTTAAGAGAAAACCAATTTCCAAATGAGGCAGCAGTCTCTCAGGGCATCGTGGGTAGGCTACTCACCTCACTTACTTGGCCATGGTATAATCCACAGATTGTCATTCCTGAATACTCAGTGGGGGGGAGGAGGGTGGATTTTGCTCTATGCCATCCTGCATTAAAGCCGATGATCTTTATTGAAGTTAAGCAAGTAGGACAAAGTGATGGGGCAGAGAGACAGCTATTTGAATATGCTTTTCACGCTGGGGTACCAATTGCTGTTCTCACCGATGGTCAGAGATGGCAATTTTTCCACCCAAGCGGTTGGGGAAATTACGAAGAACGCAGAGTATATACGTTGGATCTAATAGAAACGGACAGTGAGGAAAGTGTATCGCGCCTCAACAGATACCTCAACTACGAATCAGTGTGTACTGGTAAATCATCTGATGCAATTGCAGACAACTACCAGAACATCTCTAAGCAGAAACATATAGAGGAAAATTTGCCAGAAGCATGGAATAAATTGATGGAGGAAAAAGATGAGATTTTGCTAGCTTTAGTGGCGGAAAAAGTAGAAAGTCTATGTGGGTACAAACCAACGGATGATCAAGTATGGGATTTCCTGATAAATAAACCGCCAGAAGTAAGCGATCCAGAGGACCCGAACCAAAATGCAGATCATCTGACCGCAGATGATCTTATTCCGTACATGGTCAAGGTTCTGAAAAAGCATGGTGGTCGTGCACAGAAAACCCAAGTGGAGCACGATGTATATGAACAGCTCAAAAACATCTTTGAGCTTTCTTACTACCAAGGAACCGTTTCTCATGGCATCCCAAGATGGCGACATAATTTGGCGTGGGCGAAGGAACGTGTAAAAAAGAGGGGCCTGATTCAGCCGCCGGATAAGTCAGGTAGGGGTTGGTGGGCTCTGACGGATAAGGGATGGAAGTTCGCTGCGTGAAAAGTTAGTTATACATAACACTTCGTGTCCGACTACGGGACATTCATCCTCCTGTAGACATCCTATACCCGGAGCGGATATAGAGCGTGTTCTGAGAAAGGAGAATCACAATGACAGATATGTCTTTCGACGATTTTGTAAACCAACAGATAGCCAAGGAAGAACCATCAATCGACTGGATCCAAGTACGCGATGACTGGAAGAAGCATCTCGATGAATTCTACCAGCTAGTCGAAGGATTCCTACAGAAATACACTAACCAGGGTAAGGTCCATATTACGCGGGCTACCAAGCAGATCACTGAGGAACACATCGGTAGTTATGATGTGAAATCTCTTGAGGTCCAGATTGGTACCATCAAAGTTCGCCTCGATCCCATCGGTAGACGAGTTCTCGGTGTAAAAGGGCGAGTAGACATGCACGGGCCGCATGGTACGGTTAAGTTCGTTCTCGTCCCGAAAACAGATTCTTCCCCTACGATCCTCGTCATCCAAGAGGCATCTAGCGAAGTAAAGGATGAACCCGAACCTGTTATCAAGGAGTTGGCCTGGAAAATACTTACGCCACCTCCGAACATCAAATACATCGAACTTGAAGAGGAGTCCTTTCTTTCCGCAATAATGGAAGTTGCGAATGCCTAGTGCTCGGAGAGTCACGTTTTCTGGAGAACATCTCCCGCTCGTTCAGATTGCCCAATATTATAGCGACATCGAAGCATCCGTAAGAAACTACTTTTCTTTTGAAAATCAACGATTAGGTGAGCGTTTCGTCGGCTATACACCACTGGAAATAGAACTCGAGATGACCTCCGTTCTTGCAGAGCATGCACGGAGTACATCTATGAGTATCTTGGCTGCTTTAGAAGCAACTTTCCGTATGGACTTTTTGCAGCGTTGTTATAAAAGACGAAGAGATCCTCTATCAAGATATTTTCGAGAATTGCATAAACAGAGAGGGCAATATGTGCCGCTAAAGGATATTTTCTCGCAGTGGCAATTGCATTCGAATGTTCCCCGATCCATCATTTCAGACTTAGACCGTGCCTTCAAGTATAGACATTGGCTTGCACATGGTCGGTACTGGACGCCAAAGATCGGTCGAGAGTATGACTATGACGATATCTATGCGCTTGCTGAGTCGATATATAACTCATTTCCGTTTGAAGAGTGACCGGCGGTGTCTATGAGGTCATTCATGTTCTGAGGAGGACAAATCGTGAAAATCACCGATGTCGAAGTTATTCATTTTCGCACCAAAAACCGCGGCCGGAGTGCTGGCTCGCGCTGGGGCTATGGCGTGTGGATTGACGACGAGGAAGTGGAAGGCACTAGTGCGATCACCAGAATCTCCACTGACGAGGGCGTTACAGGGCACATGCTGGGCGGCAACAAGGCGACTATGGAAGGTGCCATCAAAAACCTCCTAGTCGGCGAGGATCCACTAAACCGCGAGAAGTTATGGCATTGGATGGATCAGATGTCCACGTTTGGCCACAGCCTCGCCGAACACGAACTCGGCGTTGTCGATTGTGCGCTGTGGGATCTGGCCGGGCAAAAAGCCGGCATGCCCGTGTATCAACTGTTGGGCGGCACCCGCGACAGGGTCGAAGCATACGCTAGCACGTATCCGAACTTGGGCGGCCCCGAGGTGTATGAAGAACTGGCGCGAGAGTGCGTAGCGCGCGGTTATAAGGCCTTCAAGGTACACGCCAACATCTGCTGGAATCCGCACACGCGGGAGCCCGCGCCGCAACTGCCGGGATTCCCCAAGGAGGATGTGGAGATTTGTCGCGCTGTGCGCGAGGCCGTGGGCGACGACATCGTGCTGATGCTTGATCCGTTTGGCGTCTATACCCTAGAGGAATCGCTGTGGGTGGCGCGGGAATTGGAAGAATTGAACTACTACTGGTTGGAGCACCCGATGGTCGAGACACGGGTGGAGTCCTATCGCCGCCTGACGGAGCAGACCTCTATCGCCATCTGTTCCCCCGAACACGTCAAGGGCGGTCCTTTTACGCGGGCCGAGTGGCTGTTGCAGGGGGCCTGCGACATGTTGCGCATTGATGTGAATTACGGCGGCATCACCGGCTGCTGGAAGCTGATCAACTTGTGCCAACTCTACGGCGTGCAATGTGAAATACACGGGGTTGGTGCCCCGCACGTGCATTTGGCCGCGGCCGCTCCCGAAGCCACTTGCCGCTATTACGAACGCGGCCTCCTGCGGCCTGGGCGCGATTACGACGAGAGTCTACCGCATCTCGATCAGATTGCCGATCCCATGGACGACGAAGGGCGCGTACACGTGTCGCAGGAGCCGGGATTGGGGATAGCCTACAACTGGGATTATATCGATGACAACCGGATTTGATCGGAGGAATCGACAGATGCAAAAGTGCAGTGCGATCCTAACCGTTGGCGTGCTGTGGGCATTGTCCGCCGCCGCACTGGAACGGCCGGATACCACCTTTAAAATTTTTCAGTTCCCCGCCGATCAGATCCCCCGCATCGATGGGGATGTATCCGACTGGGGCATGGTTCCTGCTGACTACGCCATCGGCATCGATCAGTTGAAAGACACCGTACACGACAGCCCGATTGATACCACCGATCTAGACGTCACCGTGCGCGTCGGCTGGGTCAAGGGGCTAAACCGACTCTACTTTCTCTACGAAGCCTACGACGACTACTGGGATTTCAGCCACCGCGATCTGCACAACGACATTTTGGAGATCGTCGTCGATGGCGACTTGTCCGGCGGTCCTTTGATCCCCCAACTGCGCGACGACAAGGAGACCAACGGGCTGGAGGGCCTCGACGGCCACTTCAAATTCCACGGCGTCCACGCCCAGAACTACCACGTCCTGACCCCGGCCGACGGCAAGCCTTGGACTATGGTCTGGGGTGCCAATCAGTGGATTTACGAGCTGCCTTGGGCCAATGCAGCGGCGCACTACGATTTTGCGCCGGGCGATAGCGGACACTACACGCTCGAATTTTGGATCACCCCTTTCGACTACGCCTCGGCCGACGGGCCGGAGCGCGCCGTAGAGTCGAAGCTCGAAGAGGACGCCTTGATTGGCCTGAGTTGGTGCATTCTCGACTACGATGATGCGGAGGTTAAACAGCAGGAGTTTGAGGGCTTTTGGAACCTATCTCACAAGACGACCATGTACGGCAACGCCTCCGACCTAGTCGGCTTCCGGCTGATGCCGCTGGAAAAAGCCTTGCGCGACCCGGTCGAGGCGCAATGGGAATTTACCGTCCTCGATATGGAACGCCGCTTGGTTGCTTTTAAGGATTTGTCCTATGGGGATATCCACTCATGGCGTTGGGATTTCGGCGACGGCAACACCTCGACCGAGCAACACCCCATCCACCAGTACGCAGAGCCTGGGACGACCTATACAGTCACTCTCTACGTCGAAGGCCCCGAGGGGAAGGCGCGGATGTCGAAGGTGTGGGACGTGATCGTCCGCTAAAACGGTCGAACTGAGAGTCCTATGAGGCGACTCTGGCATTGGGGAGGGATCGTCTTTGTACTGGCGCTGAGTCTGCGTTTGGTGCATGCGTTCCAGATGTCGGCGAGTCCTCTTTTTACCATGCCGGCGGTGGACGCGGCTACGTATTCCGAACAGGCGGTCAGCCTAGCCGAGGGCAACTGGTTGGGACGCGGCCAAGGCCCGTTCTGGCAACCTCCGCTCTATCCTTATTTCTTGGGCTTAATCAAGCTCGCATTTCCAGAATCCTTTTACTACGTATCCCGCTTTGTGCAGGCTCTAATTGGCAGCCTTACCTGTGTGTTGCTGTACTTGGTTGGGCGACGGCTTTTTGGGTCAGGCGTCGGTTTTATCGGCGCCCTTATTGCGGCAGTGTACGGGCCGCTGATCTATTTTGACGCTCGGCTTTTGCCGGCTGGTCTTGCTACTCTTCTCACTCTTGTAAGTCTCTTGCTGTTGATGCGTGCGGTCGAGCGGCCGACGAAACCCATTTTTATAGCCTCGGGTTTTGCGCTGGGGCTGGCGTCGCTTACTGCGGCGGTTCTCGCGGCCTTGATCCCAGGTGTGGCTATCTGGCTGTTCTATTGGTTGCGGAAAAAGGCCGCGTTGGCAGTCGTTGCTTTTCTTTTAGGGGCGGTGCTGGCGATTGCGCCGGTAACGCTGAGAAATTACACCATCGGTGGGGACTTCGTGCCGATCTCCTATAATGGGGGGGTGAATTTCTACATAGGGAACAATGCAAATTCCGAACAGACGCTTGCTTTGCGTCCGGGATGGGAATGGGAGGAATTGGTTGCTCTGCCGCTGCGGGAAGGGATTACGCGCCCTTCGTCCAAGTCCTTGTTCTTTTACAGGCAGGCTCTTGAGTACATACAGGATGCGCCTCTCGATTACATGGGATTGCTGGCGGCAAAAACCGCCCAATTTTGGCGCGGTGATGAAATAGAGCGCAACCAGGAAATGTACTATTGGCGCAAGTATTCGAGTGTTCTCGCGGGTGCCTTGTGGAAATGGGGGGTGGCTTTTCCCTTTGGCTTGGTAAGCCCCCTCGCGCTGCTGGGTCTGATAGTGTACATCCGGCGGCAAGGCTTTGCTCTGCCAGTGCTTTTTGTTCTCGGCTATAGCTTCGCGGTTATTTCCTTTTTTGTCGCGGCGCGCTATCGTCTGCCGATTGTGCCGCTGCTGGTTTTGTTCGCCGCGTACGGGGGGAGTTGGCTGTATGCGAGATGGCGGCAACGCCCCTTGCGTCAAGCGCTTTTGCCGACGGCTGTTCTCGCTCTCTTGATGCTGTTGGTGAATTGGGATCTGCCGCCGATGGATGGGCGGGGTAAGGCCGCCACGCACAACGACTTGGGCAATGCCTACTTGCAACAAGGACGCTACGATTTGGCGCTGCTGAAATACGAACAGGCCACGCGGCTCGATTCGACGTATTGGCAGGCTTGGTTCAATCTCGGTTCGCTGCGGGCGCTGCGCGGAGATTTACGCGGTGCGCTGCCCATCCTCCTGAGCGTGTTGGAGCACGAGCGGGAACGCGCTGATGTGTGGAGCAATGTGGCCGGCGTCTATGTGGGGTTGGGGCAATATCAGCAGGCGGCCGAGGTTCTTGAACAGGCTGTGGTGGCAGCACCGCGCGGCGACCTATATGAAGCGTTGGAGAATGTGTACGCAATGATGGGGAAGCCGAGGCGTGATGAAGGCGAAGAATAGACCTTGGTTTTTGCGTTTGGCGACTGTAGCGGTCGGCGCGGCTTTGGTGGTGGTGGCCGAGGGCTTGCTGCGGCTCGTGCCGGGGTTGGGGCCGTCACCGTTGGTCGTGACTTTGGCCGAGGACGAGGTGACCGGTGAATCGCTGCACGCGACGAGTCGGTTTTATGCGCAGCGATTTTTCGCGCAATACAAGGGTCGGCTGGCCGCAGCGGGTCAGATGGGCGAGCACTTTTTTGTAGAACCTGCGCCAGCCAACCGCTACCGCGTCGTTTTTGTCGGTGCTTCTACTGTGCAAGGTTTTCCCCATCCGCGACGCTTGGCTGCGGCGTCCTTTTTACAGGCGATGCTGGCGGATGCTTGGCCGGAGCGGGAGGTGGAGGTCGTCAATTTGGGCATTACGTCTATTGCCAGCTTTGCGGTGGCGCAAGTAGTAGAAGATGCGTTGGCGCTGTCGCCGGATATGGTCGTCGTCTATACCGGGCACAATGAATTCTACGGGTTGTACGGGGCCGGGCGGTATCAGCGACTGAAGTACTTTTTGCGGCAACTGCATTTGACGCATCTGGTGGATGGGTTGATAGGGGGCATTGGGACTAGGGACGAGCCGACGGATTTGATAAAGATGGCGGCTGCGCGCGGCGAGGTGCCGTTGCATGGTCCCGGTCGAGCGACGGCGGAGCAAAATTTGCGCGATAACTTGCGGCGCGTGAGTCAGCTCTGCGAGCGAGCGCAGGTGCCCTTAGTGCTGTGTACTATCGTGGCGAATGACGCGGGATTTGCACCGGTGGGATCGACGGAGGGGGATGAGGCGTGGAAGGCGCGGGTGGAGCAAGCGGCGCAGGTATTGACGCGGGGTTACGTTGCGCCGGAGGATGCTGAGGATGCGCTACAGCAATTGGAGCAAGCGGCGGCCCTTTCGAGCGAACACGCTTGGTTGTGGTATTTGCAAGGCCGAGCGTTGGAGCGATTGGGGCGGGATGCCGAAGCGCAGCGGGCCTTTCGCAAGGCGCGAGATTTGGACATCATGCCGTGGCGCGCCCCCACAGCGCACAATGCGGTGATTCGCTCACTTGCCAAAGAACATGGGGCTATGTTGGCGGATGTGGAGGCTGCGTTTGCAGATGCTGCGCCCGCGCAGGGCGTAGGTTGGGAGTGGATGGTGGATCACGTTCACTTCTCTGTTGCTGGGCAGGGTTTATTGGCGCGGACTGTTCTCCACAGTGTCGCCGGATTGCAGGACATTGACTTGGGATTTCTGCGGAGCGCGGAGGCGTATCGGCGCGATTTGGGCGACCTGCCGGTGGAGCGCGTGGTGGCGTACAACAAAATGGGGGCGATGCTCGCGCAAGCGCCCTTGGGCCAATACAATGGGCACAATGCGCGCTATCTCAAGCAACTGGCGGCCATGGAAGGGCAGCGGTTGTCGTTGGGGGAACGGCGCGGCATTGAGCAGTGGATGCAGCAGAGACGGCAGGGGCCGTTGGTGTTAGCGGTGGCGGATCAGCTTTTTACTGAGCGGGATTTTGCGCGGGCGCAGGTTCACTACGCGGCTGCGCGGCGCGAGGTGCCGTTTACGCGGCGCGGGTTGTGGGCGGCGGTGCAGTGGGGGTGGTGCATCAAGATGCAGGGGATGGCGCTTACCGATGAGCAGCGGGACGAGGTGCGAGCCGCACTCAAACAGGCGGGGTTTCTCGCGCACGATCCGGCTGTGGGCGCGTCCTTTATCGATTTTGTCAAGGGACAGCTCTATCATCTGCTTGAAGAACGCGATCCGGCCTTGTTGCATTTGGAGCGCGCTTTTTTAGCCGAGGATTTTCGCCGTCGCTATGCGTTGAGTTTGTTTCAGGCGTTGGCGTTTGAATTGGTTTGGGCTGGGCGGGTGGAGGATGCGCGGGAATACGCTCGTTTGGTGGGAAGGGAGGTTGGACAAGAGGCGCATTTTTTGCGGATCGTGGAGGACCAACTGAGGCCGTAGGGTTTCCTTTCCCCTCGACAGTTGGTCTCCGCTGGGTTCATTTTGACAGTCTCTCGCGCATTAGGTCGCAGTAGTCCAAAGATGTATCAATACCTATGCTGTCTCGGTCGAGTTCCCTAGCGGCGGCTAGCGTAGTGCCCGAACCGGCGAAAGGATCGAGAACCATATCACCTGGATCGGTGAATAGGCGAATGAACCAGTTGGGTAGAGATAGTGGGAATGCGGCTGGATGGCCCCTGTAGCCGCACTCTGTAGATAGATGCAGGACATTTGTCGGGTACGCCATGTCGCGCCCAATCCAGTTTTCGACCTTCTTGCCAAAGCCGTTGTCGTTCTTGGATTCGTCCCTAGTATAATCGGTTTTCGACAGATTCCGCAGCCGCGCCGTCTTCCAATCTCCCATCGGCACCATTACGGATTCTTGGCGCATCTTGAACTTCTTGTTGATCGTGAAGTGCAGCAAACGCTCCCACGAATCCCTGAACCGATTGGGCCATTTACCTGGATAGCAATTCTTCTTGTGCCAGCAGTATTCCTCAACCCATAACCAGCCCTGTTTCTTCAGAGCCAATATAAGTTCTAGGACATAAGTATGCCTTTGGCCACCAACCGCCTTTTCCTTGATGTTCAGAACAAATGAACCGTCCGGCTTGAGGCTCTTCTTCAGCGTCTCCGCCCTCGGCAAGAACCACTCTACATAATCATCTGGATGGATGCCGCCGTAGTTGTTCTTCCTTTGATCGGCATAGGGCGGCGAAGTGAAGATCAGATTGACCGATTCAGCCTTGACTCTGCCGGACTGGATTACTTCTAGGCAGTCACCGTGCAGTATCTGGGGCCCCTTGACTGATGTTACTGATTTAACGGCTGTTAGAGTGCTCATGATACCATCTCCCGATGTCTGAACCAAGTATACATATGTATAGGTATCTCTTCAAGCCAAGGGATGAGATTGATTTTTTAGGTCGCTGGCAGAACCGGCCCTAATGGACCGAATGGACCGCTACGAGAACTCGGCTAGCTCTCCGCGCGCAGCGTGTATGAATACAGCTTGTCCTCTGGCGAGAAGCTGAACTGGAGTGCGACCATTTTACCGCTCAACGATCGCACGTCGCCCGAACCGTGCCAACGCACGGACGCATCTAGGGCGTCTTCAGCAATAGGTTCACAATCCTCCACGCCAAAGCCCGCGAACGCCTGTCCAGTTTCATCCTGAAGTTGCACCTTTAAGCCGCCCGTCGGCGATTGCACGTTGACCCGCACCTCAGCCGCATTCCAGTGATGCGGTCGAGTGACGAGCGTTCCCTCCATAAAGCCGATCGTTTCAACCGAGACAAATCCATCGAGCCGCAAAGTCGCCAAGCCAAAGCTCGGCAGGCTGGAAATGCCGTGGCGGTTCCTCTTGACGTTGGACGTCCAACGTCATACCTTATATATACTCTCTCCAGGCCCTAATCCTAACTCTAACCCTGACCCTAACGGAAGGAAGTTACGTGAAGAGAATTTTGTACCACAAAAAAAGTGGAGAGAGCGATGATATTAGATTACAAGGACAAGAGGACCGAGCGGTTCGCTAGCGGGGAATTTGTCAAGGCATTTCAGGGTTTTGAAAAGCAGGCCGAGAAACGACTTGCAATCCTGAATGCGGCACCGTCGCTGGCGACTTTGAGAAATTTGCGAAGCAACCGCTTTGAGGCTCTTAAGGGCGCAAGAGCGGGGCAATACTCCATTCGGATCAACCAGCAATGGCGCATCTGCTTCGTTTGGCCTAGTGGCTCCCCGGGACCGAGGGGGGTAGAGATCGTGGATTACCACAAATAGGAGTTTGGAGATGTTCAAACGCGCCGTGCATCCGGGTGAAGTCCTGAAAGACGAGCTCGAAGAGGTGGGCGTCACGCCTACGGCCTTTGCGCGTCAGATTAATGTACCGCCGAACCGCGTCGGCCAGATCATCGCGGGCAAGCGGTCGGTGACGGGCGACACGGCCTTGCGGTTTGGACACTGGTTCGGCGTAGAGCCTCAATTCTGGCTGAACCTTCAGGCGCAGTTCGATCTGGTCGCCGCCGACCAACAGGTTGGTGCGGCTATACGCCGACTGCCAACCCACGTTGCTGCTGATCACACTTGATGAGCGACAACCCCTTGTGACTGTTAAAAAACATGTGTTCTGTGTTGTGCTCGGATGAGACAACAGCTATTTGGCCATCCGTATCATCACATCTATTCCTGAATGAGTAGGGCGCATAATGAGAACACTCCCCTTATCATCTATTGGATAGCCAATGTCCTGTTCTCTTGAAGGCTCGCTACGATTTTTACAAACGTCATCTTCACCATCCGATAGTACTTCTCTGGGCTGAATATCAAGTGCCGCAACGGACCAAAAATCTCGCTCAGACATAATTTTAATCTCACTTCCCTTGCGACTTAAGTCCTCTGCCTTTCGGTGTTTGCTGCTTTTGTCATAGCCTTTCTTTAGCTTACCTTCGTCCTGAATGCCCACAATCAATATCGTGGTCTTCTTCGTGACGCTATTAGTAACATCACACCCGACGCTTGCTGCCAGTTTAGCAGCGTCGCGTCGCGGCACTGCTAAAGAACCAGTGAATACTACAACCTCTCCATACAAATGCCCCCCGACATTACCACTCATCGATACATCATTAGTTTGGGTATTGGAAACAGGCTTTTTTACTCTAGCAAGCCATTCGTCGATGTCAAGATTGGTGGCCTCACAAGCCTTTAACACTATCTGTGCTGCCGCCTTAGCGTCATCAAGTGCCCGATGATGCTCAAATCGTCCCAAATCTCTGGCAGAGTAGGGCTCCCCTTAACGACTTCCTCGTCTATACCGTGTACCTCAACGTTCCACGGGTCAAACCAATCTTCTGGGTCAATAAGCGTTTTCCACTCATCCCGTACCTGACCGTCTTCGACATAGACGATACCGATTTCGCAAATCGTTCTCCGGTCGGCATTTGCCGTTTCAACATCAATGACATTAAAAGTCAAGTTCTTAGGGTTTGATTCTTGAGCGGTCATAATAAAAGAGCCTTTCTTAAAAGGTGGTTTAATAGGGCTATAGTCGATATGTAGTCATCAGTATGACGTCGCTGAGGTTAGCTAGCTCGCCCCCCACAGCGTATATGAATACAGCTTGTCCTCCGGCAAGAAGCTAAACTGGAGCGCGACCATTTTGCCGGTCAACGAGCGCACGTCTCCCGATCTACGCCAGCGCACGGGCGCATCTAAGGCGTCGTCTACGATTGGTTCGCAATCCTCTGCGCCAAAGCCAGCGAACGCCCGTCCGGTTTCGTCCTGAAGCTGCACCTTCAAGCTGCACATCGTCCACTCTGCGGAGTTGGCCTCTCTCCCAATCCTGTTCATCCTGCCCATTACATCCATCCCGGTCCCTTGACGATTGACTTACAGTCTCCTTTTTTGGCCTCCTGTTAATTTTGCCAAGAAGCGCGCCCCGTGCAAAAGAGAATCCCCACTCATTACCTCGCCCATCTCAGCGACCGCTACCTCGTTGAATTGGCCGGGTCTGGCCTGAGTTGGCGGTCTCTGCTGCTCGGTCTGGGTCTGGTTGTCGCCATCAGCATTGGCAGCCCCTATTCGATATGGATGGTAGGCTCGTCGGAAATGACGTGGTCGTACTTTCCCATTGCCGTGGGCGCGCCGCTGTTTTTCTTGGTCTTGGGCAATGCGCTGTTCAAACGCGCCCTTAGCTCGACCGAGCTGATTACTATCATCATCATGGGGCTGGTCGCCAGCGGTATGCCCATCTTCATGGTCGGCCTGATTCTCAGCATCATTTCCAAGCCTTATTACGGTGCGCTTCCCACTAATCAATGGGCTGAATACGTCCATCCCTATCTGCCGGAATGGGCCATCCCAGACCCAGCGCACGACGCCATGCGCTTTTTCTACGAGGGCTTGCCGAGTAAAGACTTGGCTATTCCGTGGGGGGCATGGGCCGCGCCGCTGTTATGGTGGCTGCTGCTGGTGCTGGCCATATACTTCGTCGGCCTGTGCTCGGTGGTGGTGCTGCGCCGGCATTGGATGGAGCGCGAGCGGCTGACTTTTCCCCTGACCGAAGTGGCCTTGATGCTGACCGAACAGGCTCCGGGATCGGCGCTGCCGCCCGCGCTCAAGACCCGGGTGTTCTGGATCGGCTTTGCCGTCCCTTTCGGCCTAATCGCCTTTAATATTCCCAGCTACTTTTACCCCGGCTTGGCGCAAATACCCGTCTTTCAGGGATGGGCCTTTTCTCTCGTACCCCACGCGCCGCCCATCAACCTGCTGCTGTACTTCCCGGTCTTGGGGTTTATGTATCTGGCCCCGCTGGCCATTTCGTTTAGCGTCTGGTTCTTCCATCTGCTCTACCTGGTGCAACTGGGCCTGATCACCGAAATGGGCCTGTTCAATTTGCGCGCCGACCCGTTTGTGATCAGTCTGACGCCCTTGTCGTGGCAGTCTTGGGGGGCCTTTGTGGCAATGGTGGGGTGGAGCTTGTGGATGGCGCGGAGTCACCTCGCGGCCGTGTGGCGTACCGCGCTGGGCCGCACCGGGCGAATCGACGACACCGACGAGATGCTTTCCTATCGGGTCGCCGTGGGCGGTGGATTGGCCGGGCTGTGTTTTATTCTCGGCTGGCTGTGGCGCAGCGGTTTGGATCTGCATTTGGCGGCCTTCTATTTGGCGGCTGCGCTGACGATCTTTTTGGGCATTACGCGGCTCGTGGTGCAAGCGGGTCTGCACTATTTGACGACGCCCATGAGTGCCCAAGGCATGGTCGTGGCTGCGGCTGGCTCGGCCTTGGGGCCGCAGAACTTGGTCGCGCTGGGGCTGACTTTTGCGTGGTGTAGCGATGTGCAATCCACTTTTATGCCCTCGGCAGCCAACGCGCTCAAGCTGCACGATTACTATGCGCATCGACGCAGCGGGGGGCTAGCCTTGGCCATTGGCTTGGCGGTGGTGGTCAGCTTTGTGGCGACCACCAGCTTTATGATCTACTTGTGCTACGACTACGGGGCGAGCAATCTGCGCTCGTGGTTTTTCAATGCGGCTGGAGGTGCAGGTGGGCGAGCCTTCGACTGGGTCGCCGAGCAGACGCGCAATCCCGCGCCCGTTGACTGGGATAAGCTCGGCTTGGCCGGCAGCGGGGTGGTGGGCTATGTGGTGCTGGCGTTTTTGCACTATCGGATCGCGTGGTGGCCCTTGCACCCGGTGGGGTTGGCCGTAGCCTCGACTTGGATGGTCAAGCGAATTGTGTTCTCGGTGTTCTTAGCGTGGGCCTGCAAGGCGTTGATCTTGCGCTTTGGCGGCGTGGCGCTCTACCAGCGGCTCAAGCCGCTGTTTATCGGGCTGGTGGTGGGGTTTTTCTGCGGGGTTTTTCTGTCGTTTGTACTGGACTGGGGCTGGTTTAAGGGCGCTGGGCATCCGATTCTGCATGGGTGAGAGGATTGCCGTATATTGAGGTCGTAACTACGAGGAAAGGTATTCGCCGATGAGCATTTCCCACCCCCTGCACGTGATTGCTGAGGACGTGCAGTTCTACCGCGATCACGGTTATTTCGTCTATCAACACCCGCTCTTTCCGGCTGAAAAATTCCAGCGTTTGCAATCCTTCTTCGCTGGCTTGTTGGCCGATTTGCCTGCGGGTAAACGACCCGAAGCTATGGATGTGCCGCACTTTGCCCACCCAGAGCTTTTTGAATGGCTCCTTGCCGAAGAGGTGCTCGATTTTGTCGAGGCGTTTATCGGCCCGGACATCGTCTTGTGGTCGAGCCACTTTATCAGCAAGCCACCCGGCGACGGCAAGCGCGTGCCTTGGCACGAGGACTCGGCGTATTGGAATGAGCGGCTCAGCGAGCACGAGGTGCTGACCGTATGGCTGGCCATCGACGACTCGACGCGAGAAAACGGCTGTATGCGGGTGGTCGCTGATTCGCATCGACACGGCTTTTCGGACTACGTGGAGGTTGATCACAACACCCACGTCTTCGGGCGCGAAATCGTGGCCGAGCAAGTTGATCAGTCGCGGGTCGTCGATCTGGAACTTCGCGAGGGCCAGTGCCACATCCATCACTCCAAAATGATT
Source organism: Gemmatimonadota bacterium (assembly GCA_009841115.1). Classification (GTDB taxonomy): domain Bacteria; phylum Latescibacterota; class UBA2968; order UBA8231; family UBA8231. The sequence goes on from VXML01000080.1 coordinate 195,283, forward strand.
CACGGCTCCAACCCCAACACCAGTGCCAAGCGGCGCTGCGGCTACACCATGCGCTATATGCCAGCGACGGTGAAAGTGCGGAGTACGGGGCCACACGCAGCACACGCGGTGTATCTGGCGCGGGGACAGGATCGGGCTGGTAACGAGTACGGCGAGCCGTGGGTGCCGTTTGCACCGGGCATTCGCTAAGGAGCAAAGTTTAATTTATTATCTCAAACTAGGAGGTTATTTGAGATATGGAACGATTTCACAAAACCGATTTAGGGGAAATCTACTTGGGTGACGCGCTTGATCTCATGGTGGATATCGAGGATAAAAGTGTCAATCTGATTATGACGTCCCCACCGTTTGGGTTGGTTCGCAAAAAAGACTACGGCAATGTCGATGCTGATCAATACCTTGATTGGTTTCGTCCATTTGCCAAGGAATTTATACGCATCCTCAAGGACAATGGCTCTCTGGTCATTGATATTGGTGGCGCTTGGATTCCGGGGCAGCCGACTCGCTCACTTTATCACTATGAGCTTTTGATTATGCTTTGCAGGGAATTCGATTTTCATCTCGCCCAAGAATTCTTCTGGTGGAATCCTTCAAAATTGCCTACGCCGGCCGAGTGGGTGAACATACGGCGAGTTCGAGTTAAAGATGCGGTTAATTGCGTCTGGTGGCTTTCGCCGACTCCTTGGCCGAAAGCTAGTAATCGCCGAGTTCTAGTTCCATATAGCAATTCAATGAAGGGATTACTCAAAAGTGGATATAAAGCCAAACTGAGGCCCAGTGGGCACGATATTAGTGAGAAATTTAACATTGATAACGGTGCTTCTATTCCGCCCAATCTCATCGCAATTCCCAATACAGAGAGCAATTCCAATTACTTACGACTTTGCAAGGAGCACGATATAAAACCGCATCCCGCTCGCTTTCCTGCTGAATTGCCCGAGTACTTTATTAGGATGCTCACCGATAAGGGAGACTTGGTGTTCGATCCCTTGGCTGGTTCTTGTGTAACGGGAGAAGTTGCCGAGCGATTGAAGCGTAAATGGCTCTGCTGTGATCTCGTCAAAAAATACCTTGAAGGTAGTCTTTTTAGGTTTGAGACTAAACATAGAGGTAAAAAGAAAGTGCCTTCTTATAACCTTTGTCACCCTGCTGCGATGTGGAATGGGACTGATAGTGAAGAGGCCCTGTCGGACGATGGGGGGAAGAAAAGACCTCAAAAGAAAACAAAGACCTAGGAAACTATGCCTGCTGTTTCTCCTGCTAAGCTCGTCGATGCCATTCTGCACGCCATACAGAGGTCGGGTGGTAGCGGGTTCTACATGTCTGAAAAACCGGCTATCCATCCTAGAGAATTCTTGATTCAATATGGCGAAGACACAATCTCACTTTGGGTCTATATATGGACGCTTACTCATGGCGGCCGGCGATCATTACAGGACGAGTACAGAATTCAGATGACGTCGGTTTCCTCTCCACTATCAACCACCCCAAGCGGCCATACTGTTTTACTGGGTTATCACGCTGAGAGTGATATGTTTGCGGGCTTTGATATAGATAGACACCTCACATTTACAGTAGGTTCGCCCTCCGTTCAGATCGATATAGGGACTATTCATACGGCTGTTGGAGACGGATTGGCCTTTTCCCAAAAAAATAATGAAGAAATAGTCGTTGGGATTCGCCCAGATCAATTTCTGAACTACGTGCTTAACGCTGTTTCTCTGCATGAGTACGGAGTTGACCTCCCAACGTATAGCCTACTGTTAAAGGCTGCTCAATTGGAGGAAATAAAGCCGCAAGAGATGGAGCCTTTGGCACAAGAAAGGCAAAGAATAGTCGAATCGGTAAGCCGCTATGCGCGTGAGTCGAGTTTCCGTCGGCAAGTTATGGATGCCTATGGTAACCGCTGTGCGGTGACGAGAGCGCAACTCAATCTAGTCGATGCCGCCCATATTGTACCGGTAAAGGCCCAAGGGACAGATGATGTTTCTAATGGCATAGCGCTGTCCCCAACCATACATCGCGCATATGACAACAGCTTGATTTATCTCGATACAAGATACTATATGCGGCTTAATGACCAGAAAGTAGGTGAGTTAAAGAGCCAGCGACTTGAAGACGGCCTTGACGATCTGCAAGGTTACTTGGATTCTCAGATACACTTGCCGGCCAATAGAGCGGATTGGCCCGACCCTAAACTTATTGGGAGGGCCAACAAGCTGCGGCGAATAAAGGGCTACTACTGAGCTGCGAGATCTTTTGTGGCTCCACCCGTAGCTATGGACGTTATTGATCAGCACGAGTGTTACGACCTGACGCGCGAGGGGCGCTTTCTGATTGCCCGCTTGCAGACGCCGCATCAGGTGCTGAGTACATCGGCTTGTAATGGAGGGTTGAGCAACGACATTCGCTACTTGGTCAATCACCAAAGTTGCGAAGGGAAAGGGCACGACTCGCGCTTCGCCTTGCTCAAACAACTCGGAGAGACTGGCTATCATCACCACGTATGCGCGGAGCACAACTGGCCCCCGGATCAAGTCGCCCTGATGGGCACGGCGGCCAATGTGAACTACGCGGCTTGCGTCGTAGAAACGCACGCTGAATTGCGCGTGTGTGCCGTTGTAACCGCCGGGGTGGAGGGCAATGCGGGATGCGCGGGCGACCGGGCGACGTGGCACGAAGAAGACGAGCCTCATGTGGGCACGATTAACACCATGCTATTGGTCAATTGGCCGCTCTCTCCGGGTGCGATGGCGCGGGCCGTGGTGACGATGACCGAAGGCAAGTCTGCGGCCTTGCGCGACCTCGCGGTTGCGAGCCGCTATTCGAGCGATTTGGCAACGGGTACGGGCACGGATCAATACGGCATTGCCGCTCCGTTAGACTCCACGAGAAAACCGAAAACCAGCGCAGGACATCACGCCAAATTGGGCGAATTGATTGGCACAGCCGTGCGCAAGGCCACGTTGGAGAGTCTGCGTTGGCAAAATGGTTTAGAGCCGTCGCATACGCGCAGCATCGTGCATGCGCTCAAGCGCTTTGGCATGAAAGATGAGCGCTTGTTGGCGGCGATGGCCGAACGCCTGAGCGCGGACGATTTTGCGCTGTTGCAAAAGAATTTCAAGTCCGTGGTGTACGAGCCGCGCGTTGCCGCCTCGGCGTATGCGTTTGCCGCGGTTTGGGATCGCGTGCGCTATGGTACGTTGTCGCAGGAATTGGCCGCTCCGGTCTTGCGCCAGCAAGCTGCCATTTTGGCGACCGCGCTGGCTGCCAAACCCGAAGCCTATTTGTCGTGTTACGAACAACTGCGGCTACATGAAGACGACTGGCTGGCGATCGCGTACGATGCCTTGGCCTTGGGGTGGCGTCTGAAATGGACCTGACCATACTCGCGCCCGATCTGCTGTTGCTCGTTTGCGCGGTTGTTTGCGATGGCCTTATCGGCGATCCGGTCTATGCGTTGCATCCCATTCGGTTGGTGGGTGCAACGCTGTCTTTTTTTGAGCGGGTGCTGCGCAGCCTGCGCTTGGATGGATACGTCGGTGGGTGCGTGCTATTTTGCATTTTGGCGGCGTTCTGGGTGGGGTCGATATGTGCGTTGGCGATTGTGTTGCATCGCGTCCACGCGGAGATCGGTTGGCTTTTTCACGCCTTTGTCTTGTACAGCCTCATTGCGCTCAAAGACTTGTGCAAACACGGCTTGGCCATTGATCGCGCCGCAGATCTGGACGGTGCGCGTCAGGCAACGGCGATGCTCGTGGGCCGCGATATTGAGAGGATGGATGCGGCGGCTTGCCGGCGGGCGGGCATGGAGAGTCTGAGCGAAAATGCAGTGGATGGCTTTATCGCGCCGATTTTTTACTACGCGCTCTTGGGGCTGCCGGGCCTTGTGCTTTTTAAGGTCATCAGCACGATGGATTCCATGGTCGGCTTTAAGACGCCGCGCTACCGGTATTTTGGCTGGTGTGGTGCGCGGCTCGACGATGTGTTGAATTTTTTGCCAGCGCGCTTGACGTATGTATTGATGATTGTGGTCGCATTTTTTATGCCGCGTTGTTCGGCGCGCAAGGCCCTCGTAGTAGGATGGCAGCAGCACGCGCTCGTTCCGGGGCCAAATTCTGGGTGGAGTGAAGCAACCGCGGCCGGCGCACTACAGCGGCGGTTGGTTGGCCCTATTTGGCAGGACGGAATGCGGGTCACAGACTTGTGGCTGGGCGATGCGAACGATCCGGAAGGAGGGCGGCCTGAAGACATGCGCCGCATGTGCGTATTTGTCGTTGCGACTTGCTTGCTCAGCGTAGGGTTGGCGGCAGTCTATCTCGCGTATGCCAGTCCTACCTAAAAATAAACCCGTGCTATAAAATGTCCGATGATAGTCGGTCCGTTTATAGCACTAGCGATAGCGATCTTATTCCAGTCCGACACTTTTCCGGAGCGCTTGATTGATCCTAGTCTGCCAACCGGGGCCGTCGGCTTTAAAGGCAGCTAGCACATCGGGATCTAGTCGAATAGTGGTGGAGATTTTGGTCACGGCGGCCTTCGGTCGGCCTCGCTGAACTGGGACTTGGGCGAATTTTGCCTGCCATTCCGGGGTGGCGAGATCCGGTAGATCGTCATCGGAACCGGGCCCCATATACGGCTTGTTCTCGATCATTGGCTTTCCTCATGCTGATAATCCGGCGCACCTTGCCGCGTTGCGTCCATGCAAGGATCACCATGCGGTTGGCGAGAAATCCGATCGTGATGTACCGAGGCTCTCCATAGTCCTTGCGATTATCCTCGATGGTCAGCGTCGCCCCGGCAAAAACGTCTGGGGCACGGGCCATATCTAAGCCACGGATTTGCAGGGTGGCATTGCGTTTGGCCGGATCGAATTCAATCTTCATTTATTTTTTTATGTTACTACAAAAAAGCGGGAACGTCAACTTTTGCAGACTAATAACGAGTGCCAAGGCGGGAAGATGGAGGGGTACGCTGTCGATCAGCGACCGCTACTTGTCAACTGGTGATTTACGGTGCAGTTTTGCTGATAATAGAGAGGAGCAAAACATGAAAAATTACGCGATCATCTCACTGCTGCTTTTGGCTGCTTTGCGCGCTGGTGCTGGAGAGTACTGGCCCCAGTGGCGCGGTCCTAGCCACAACGGCGTTAGCGAGGCCGTGGGCCTGCCGACGACTTGGAGCACGAGTGAGAATGTGGTCTGGAGCAGGAAGCTGCCCTCTTGGAGCGGGAGTACGCCGGTGGTGTGGGGTGAGCGGATCTTTTTGACGTCGCCCAATTCGGGCGAAGAAATCCAAGGCGGCGAAAAGCTGCTTTTGGGCTGCTTGTCAACGGCCGATGGCAGCGTGTTGTGGCAGCGCACGCTTGACGAGGGCAATGCCTATTGGCGCAAGCACAACAACACCTCGCCTTCGCCGGTCACGGATGGCGAGCGCGTGCTGGCCGTTACGGGCACGGGGGTGATTCGGGCCTTTGACATGGATGGCGAAGAATTGTGGCACTACGACTTGCAGGCCAAGCATGGCTCTTTCGGCCTGATGTGGGGCTACGCCTCATCGCCCTTGCTCTACGATGGCAAGCTCTTTGTCGAGGTCCTACACGGGATGAATACGGACGATCCTTCCTACCTGATCGCCTTTGATGCGGCCACTGGCGAGGTCGCGTGGCGGCGGGAGCGGCCAACCGATGCGCCGGGCGAGTCGCCGGACGCCTATACCACGCCCGTGGTTCTGGAATACGACGGCCAGACGCAAATCGTCGTCTCCGGCGGCGACTATGTCACCGGTCACGATCCGGCCACTGGCGAAGAGGTGTGGCGGGCAGGTGGCTTGAATCCGGGCAAGGAGCGGAATTACCGGGTGGTTGGGTCGCCGGTTGCGGTTGCCGGGATGGTGTACGCGACCAGCCGCCGCAATCCGGTGCTAGCGTTTCGCGCCGGTGGTACGGGGGATATTAGCGAGAGTCACTTGGCGTGGAAGTGGACGGGAGCGGGCGGACCAGATGTGCCTTCGGCTGTTACCGATGGCCGCTATTTCTACATGGTTGATGATCGCGGGAGGGCTACCTGTCTTGACGCCAAGACGGGCGCGGTAGTGTGGGGGCCGGAGCGCACGGCCCAAGGGACGGTTAGTGCCTCGCTGGTCCTGGCCGACGGCAAGCTCTACGTGGTCAATGAAAACGCGGTGACGACCGTGCTGCAGGCCGGACCAGAGTACAAGGTGCTGGCGACCAACGAACTCGACGGCGGCTATACGCTGTCGTCGCTGGCCATTGCCGGGGGGCGGATTTTCCTGCGGACGGAGTCGCACCTGTACTGCATTGGCCAGTAGTGCCGGTTACTCGGCTTTGAGAGTCGCTAGCAGGGGGCGGCGCAGGGCCGAGTGACTAGCGACAGCACACGCCAACAGGCCAGCGGCGAAGACCAAGCCGAGTGAGAGGCCCAGCGAGGCCCAAGGCAAAGGTGTGGGGTCGAAGAGGCGGGGGGCGACGGCGATGAGGGCGGCGACGCTGCCTATCCCTTCGCCTGCTAGCAGGAGGAAGCCGTGCTCGTAGAGCAGCATTGCCCCTAGGCGGGCGCGGCGAAAGCCACAGGCGCTCAAGGCCGCCAACTCGCCACTGCGCTCGAGGACGTTGCGCAGGATAAGAATCCCCAAACCCAGAGTTCCCAAGAGCAGCCCGAGCAAACCCAGCGTCTGAAAGGTAGCCAGGTACGTGTTTTCGACGGCGCGGTAGCCTCGGAGGCGCTCGGTGCTCAAAGTGGCGTCGAGGCCGTAGGCTGCCAACTCTCTTTCGAGCGCGGCGGCGACGGTGGCTGGTTGTTCCGTTTCGACTAGGAAATAGCCGTAGCCTTCGCGTTCGGGGAAGTGCGCGGCGAAGCGGTCTTCGGCGATGAGCAATTCGCTCTGAAACAGACTGCCGTCCAACAGGCCGACTAACCGCACGGACAAGCCCTCCGCAATCGGGATGTCGTCGCCCAAACGCTTGTGCAAAATCCACTGCGCCGAATTAAAGTCGCCGATGGCCGGTATGATACCCGGCCCCAAATCGCGCTGGAGCAACCGCCAGGGATTGGCGCGCTCGTCCGGCGTTAGGGGGAGCGTCTGCCGGAAGGGCAAACCGCCGCGTTGTATGAACTCGGTCGATGCGCCGAGGACGCGCGGGGTCTGGGGTATGTAGAGGTTGAGGCAGCTCACATCGTCGCCGGGTAGGACGCGGAAGGGGAAAAAGCGCGCGGTGCCCAAGTCTGTTGATAATCCCAACTCAAAGCGACCGTCCACACTATTGAGGTCTTGGTGCAGGGGAATCTCTGCCTCGGCGACGAGTGAGAAACCGCCCGTGCCCGGATCGTCGGACCACTCGACCTGTCGGTGTGCCCCAGCGGCGACGATAACAAAGGTGGCGCAGGCGACGAGGGAGGTGCAGAGGGTGCTGCGGCTGGGCTTGCGGGTGCTGTTGAGGAGGCCCAAGCCGAGGCTGGAACTGAGGCGGCTCGCTGTTGGAGCGCGCAACCATACTGCGAACAGGGCCAATAGCGCCAACAGGGCTGCGGTGCCGCTGCCTAAGAAAAGCGCAGCGGCCGTGGCTGCGTCGGCCATACCGGCGAGGACGCTTAAGGTGAGAGCTATAACTAGACCAAGTGCGGCGAGAACGGTGCTGCGACGGCGCGGGAGACGCGGGGCCGTGTCGAGGGCACCGGCGAGTAGGGCGCGGACGGGCAGCCGATGGAAGCGCTGCACGGTGCGCCACAGCGCCAGCGAGACCAGTAGCAGGGTGGATAGATAGCCCACTCCTAAGCTTAACCAGCTAACGTGAAGGGAGAGGAAGGGCGTGCCAATGGCCTCCAACCACAAGGTGTGCAAGCCGGCCAGCATCAAATAGGCGTAGAGCGGGGCACCGGCTAGGCCGAGTAGTGCGCCGAGCGCGGCCAAGGCAATGCCCTCGCCCAAGAAGCGTCGGCCCACCGCGGCGAGCGGGTAGCCGGTAGCGAGCAACAGCCCTGCTTCGCGCGCGCGTTGTTCGAGGCTGAACTTGCATAGCAGAACCACCAGTAACGCGGCCGCGGCGATGAGGAAGAGGCTGAAGCCGATGAAGAGGCCGCTGAAGTCCGTGGCCCCAGTTGCGGCCCGCAAGGCTTCTTGGCGGACGGAGCGCAAGGAGAAGCCGGCCGTCGTCTGAGACAGGCGCGCTAGCAGGTCTTGGTGCAGACGCTCGTACTGGGCGGACGAGGACGGATAGAAGCGGATGGCGGTCAGCGCGCCGTGGCGGCTGCCCCATAGGCGCTGTCCTGTAGGGGCGGCGACGAAGGCTTTGGGCGCGGCTCCGTATTGATCCCAGTAGGCTTCGTCCTGCGGGCGGATTTGCCCCATGTCGATGGGGAAAGGCGCATCCCAGGCAGCCATATCGCCTTCTTCCTGCAATCCTGGATATTCGGGCGTCAGGGTTGGGTCAATGGCCAAGCCGCGCATCTGCACAATCCCTTGGAGGCGGAAGTGGGCCTGCTCGGTCCGCAACTCATGGCGCGGGCCGACGACGTAATAGGTCAGAGATATGGAGTCGCCGGGGGTTGCAGCTAACTCTTGGGCTGTCCAAGTGTCGAGGTAGAGGGCGTCGGCGGCGAGGGGTGGTGCAGGTTGTCCGTCTGCGAGGTAGAGGCCGGTAGGATTGTCGAGAGCGGTAACGGTTGAGTAGGGGACTTGATGACCGTTGCCCTCAAGGGCGTTGGCCAGATAGGTCGAGAAGGTCGCGGTTTTGAGCTGGTGGGTGGCGGTATTCGCCAAGGCCGCGGTGCGAATCGAATCGTCGAGGACAAAGCGGGTGCTGGTGAGTTCGATGTAGTTGGAGTGCAGCGCGAGGTCCAGCTTGCGGTCGGCGAGAGTCAGGTGCTGGGCAAGAGCGCGTTGCAGGTCTTGGTGTTGACTGTTGGGCGAGGCGATGAGTAGGGCGTTGACGCGATCCTGTTGGCCGAGGGCGCGCTGGAGGATTTGAAGGTCGAGGTATGCGTTGAGCGGCAGGTGCTGATGCGATCGCAGGCCGAAGCGCCCCGCCCCGCTGTCGGGCAAGACGCCGGTGAGCACCACGCGCAGGGTGGTGACGAGATCGTCGGTGGCGCGGCGGCCAAAGAGGGATTCGCGGTAGGTTTGGCTGGGGCGCTCCAGCGAGAGCAGGACTGCGTCGCCTAGTTCAAGGCCGAGGGCGCGTTGCAGCGAGGCGCTGACGACGAGCGAGGGAAACGGCTGGCTGGGCGCTGGTTTGAGGGCATCGCGCAAGGCGGGGCCGCTTTCGGGAAAGAGGGCGGAGAAGCGGACGTCGATGCCTTGGATTTGCACGCCAGCGGCGAGCGCTTGGGTCTCGGCGTGGCGGGCGCTGCCGTTGAGGAGGATGACAGGTGCATGGCCTCCAGGCAGTTCGGTGGTTAAGTCGCTGCGGAAGAAGTGCGCGGCGAGCAGTGCGTAGTCGATCTGGCCTAGGCGCTCTAAAGCCAAGTCGCGCAGACTGCCGCGCATGGAGTCGCCGACTAGGAGGGCACCGGTCAGGGCGGTTGTGGCAACAGCGGTCCCTAGCAACAACCCTAGGTGAACCCGCCAGTAGTAGATCAGGCTTCGACGCACGTCCCCTCGCGCAAGAGTAGGCGGCGGTCGCAGCGCGCCGCTAGCTCAAGGTCGTGGGTTGCGATGACGAGGGCAGCTTGTTCGGCGCGGTGCAGTGTGAAGAGCAGGTCGGCGACGGTGGTGGCCGTCTGGCGGTCGAGGCTGCCGGTAGGCTCGTCGCAGAGCAAGAGGCCGGGTTGGTTGATCAAGGCACGCGCCACGGCCACGCGCTGGCACTCGCCGCCGGACAGTTCAGCGGGACGGTGGTGCAGGCGCTCTTCCAGATCGACGGCGGTTAACAGGTCGCGGGCGCGCTCGCGTCGATCAGCTTGGGGAAAGGCGAGGGTGGGGATTAGGGCGTTTTCGAGGGCTGAGTACTGGGGCAACAGGTGGTGGTTTTGAAATACGAAGCCGATGTGCTGGTTGCGGAAGCGGGCGAGTTGCGGTTCGGGGAGGGCTAGTGGGTCTTGACCGCCGATGGCGATTTGGCCCGAGGTTGGGGGTTCGAGGGTGCCGAGCAGGTGCAGCAAAGTGCTCTTGCCCGAGCCGGATGGACCGACAAGCGCCAGGGATTGACCCTTCTCGGCGCACAGCGAGACTCCGCGCAGCACTTCGACGGTCTGGTCGCCGAGGGCGAAGTGCTTGCAGACGTCGGCTGCGGCGAGGGCCGGGGCTGCGTTCATGGGACTTCGGCGAGCTCAGTCGAGTCGTGCGCCGCCAGTTTGCGGGACTTCGGCGAGCTCAGTCGAGTCGTGATAAAGTCCGGGATGGGGATGGCGCGGATGGCCTCGCCCGGATTGCAGACGCAGCAGGCGATCTTGAGTCGGCCTTGGGCTATGTGTTCGCCGTCGCAGTGGAATTCGAAGCGGAAACTGAGGGACTTCTCGCCCTGCTTTTCGAGGTGTACATGGATGTCGAGGATGTCTTCAAAGGAGACGGGGCGAAAGTACTCGCATTCGGCGACGAGGCGAGGCCAGCTAATGATGTCGCCGTCGCATTCGCTGTGGACGCTCAGGCCGAGGCTGCGCCAGAAGGCGTGCTCGGCGGCTTCCATGAAGACGAAGAAGCGCGCGAAGTGGACGATGCCAGCCTGATCGGTATCGGCCCACTCGACGCGGCGGCGGGTGCGGAATTCGACGGACACGTCAGTTGCCGGGTCGGAAGAATGTTACTAGGCAGCCGCCCATAGCGGCCAAGACGATGCCGAGGACAAAGGGCCAACGCACGGCTGCCCAGCCGCCAGCGGGCGGATGCACGAGCACGGCGACGACCGCGTTGACGATGGGGGCACCGGCAAAGACGATGGACATGACCACGGCCGGCGTCCCCTTGGCCCCAAAGGCGAGGAGGACGCCCAATGCGCCGATGGCTCCGGCGATGCCGGCGGCGGTGGACCAGAAGACGCCCTTGGTCGGGTAGATCCAGCTTGCGCCATTGTAGGCTAGGACGATCAGGGAGCCGAAGACCGCGGTGAGCAGATAGGCCAAGCCGACGAAGAGAAAGGCTTTGTAGCGACCGTTTACCGGATCGGCCATGGCGATCTGGCCGGTGTGCAGCAGGACGCCGTAGAGGCCCCAGCAAGAGACGGTGAGAAGAGCGAAGACGAGCCAAGTCATGGAGTAATCCTTTCGCTTGCGCGTTCGCCCATAATGTGGCTAGGAGACTCGCTGCTGTCGAGAGGTCACGCGATCTCGATGAGATTCTCGAAATGTACGCCACAATCGCAGAGCGATACGGGAATGTTGAATCGCGTCTCCAGTTCGTCGATGAGGTGGCGGACGGGTGCGGTCAATGCGCTGCGGTGGCGTGCGCTAGCGACCTCGGGGTCGAGGTGGTCGCAGAAGGTCAAGGCCAACTGGGTAGGACCGTTGAGTAAGACGGCCATTTCCAAATGTGGCCAGGAGATACCCTCGGCTTTGCGCCGCCGTCGCCCGGTCGTCACGCCGTATTCGACGATGCCTCGACGGTCTTCCTCCATCTCCGCCAGTTGTAGTGGTAGGGGGCCAGTGCCGACGCGGCTAGGCAGTGCTTTGACCACCAAGCAGACTTCTTCGATGTGACGCCAGTTGAGTCCGACGTCATCGGCAAAGGCGGCGGTGGTGCAGTTGTCCGAGGTGCAATCGGGGTAGTCATCGCTCAGGGCTAGCGACAGGTGGGTGCCTTGGCTGCCCTCGACGACGATGGTTTCACCGCGCAGGCAACTCTCGTTGAGCTCGCGGGCCACGTCGGCGGTGTAATCCGCGAGGATGTGCTCGTCGCGGGCTTGGCGCGCTTTGCGCAGGGCGAATTCGGCGCGGGCGACGCCGCTGCCGCTGGCGGTGGTGCCGTGTTCCTGCAGAAAGACGTCGGCCGCTTCGCGTTGACGGTACTCGGGCAGGATCAGCGGGCAGCGGTAATCGACGCGGGTCCGCTCGCGCAGCCCATAGTTAGGGTCTAGCTGGTCGAGTTCGGCGAAGAACTGCTCGGGATCGACGGCGACGCCGCTGCCGACGCGCAGTTGCGTGTCGGGATGGAGGAAGCCGCAGGGTAGCTGCCGAGTGCGGATTTCGCTGCCGTCGCCAAAGAGGATACTGTGCCCGGCGTTGGTGCCGATCCCGGCACGGACGCTGTAGGCGGCTTGGTGTTTTTGCGCTAGGAAGGCGGCGACCTTGCCTTTACCCGAATCGCCCCAGAAGGCGTCAACGACGATGATGGCGCTCATGGCGCTTCTCCTTTCTTATTTTGGTGTTCCGTTCCAATGGGTGCTTATATAGCGAGCCACGCCGTCCTCTTCATTGGTATCAATGATCCCAGTAGCTTGTTCCTTAAGAGCGGGGATGGCGTTGGCCACGGCTAGGGCTTCGTCAGCCATCTCGAACATGCCCATGTCGTTTATTTGGTCGCCAAAGACGACTATACGACAATCTTCCAGTCCTTGCATGCGCTTGAGACTCAGTATGCCCTGCTCTTTGGTGGCGAGGGCATCGTGGATGGTCAGCCAGTGCCATCCTGGTGAGTACTGATTCTCGTAGCAATGAGTCTGAACCTGTTTGGCGTGCCGTTGGTTGATCGCCTCATCCAATTTTTCCAGCTCTGGTCCCGGGCCGATAACGGTGAGACAGACCACTTGGTCGTCGAGGCCGCTTTGCAAGTCGGCTAGATAGCACAGGCGCGGATCTTGGTGAAGCTGCCTATTCCGCAGGTACCAAGCCATGCCGTCGTTGGTGATATCGCGATAGTAGAGACGGTCGGCGGTGCCGTCGTAGGTCGAGATGAAGGGGGTGTAACCAGCGTCGGCTATTTGTTGCCACAACTCGGACAAAATGTCGCGGTGCAGATCGTGGACCAGATAATGTTGGCCGCTGGCCAGATCGGAAACAAAGGCACCGTTGAATTCGACCACCGGCAAGCGCAGAGGTAAATCGGCCAGTACGTGGCGCATGGAGGCTATGCTGCGGGCGCTCGCCACGGTAAAGAGCAAACCCTGATCCAATAGCGCGTTGAGGGTATCTCTGCTGTACTGAGATAGCGAAGTATCGTTGCGCAGCAGAGTGCCGTCCAAATCGGAGACGTATAGGGGAGAGTCGGTGATTATCAAGAGATTTCTAAAGGGTGAATTGGTTGACCGCCCTAACGATAAGCGAAATGGTAGAATAATAAAAATTTATATATCTTATTCTTAGGATAATTAATATAAATAAAGGACTCCGAATGGACCTCTACCAATTGCGTAGTTTCTACGAAATCGTCCGCGAGCAGAGCTTTACCCGGGCGGCCGACAAACTCTTTCTGACTCAGCCGGCCATTAGCCTCCAGATCAAGGCATTGGAGAACGAACTGGACGAGATCCTACTCGAGCGCAATCGGCGGCAACTCCGTCTGACGCCGGCCGGCGAGATTCTCTTTGCTCATGCGAAGGTGGTTCTCTCACGGCTGGAGAAGGCGCGCGACGATATTGCGGCGCTCAAGCAGGTCTTGCGTGGGCGGCTAGCGATCGGGACTAGCGATACCAACTGCACCTATATTTTGCCCAACGTGCTCGCCGAGTTCCGCGCCCACTACCCAGAGGTCGAGTTAGACATCCGCAATCGAATGTCGCCGGAGGTGAGCAACCTAGTGCTCAACGACGAAGTGGAGTTCGGGTTGGCGACCTTGCCGGTCAAGCACCGCGACTTGGTCTGCGAGTCGCTTTTCGAGCGGCGGGATGTGCTTATTTGTCCCCCGGACCACGCGCTGGGCAAAAGGCGCAGGATAGGGCTCAAACAGCTTGCCGAATATCCGTTTCTGGTCTTGGAACGCGGGAGCACTAGCCGGCAGTTGCTCGACGAGGTTTTCCAACGGCAGGGCTTGTCGTTGCAGGTCGAAATGACGCTCGGCGGGATCGAGATTATCAAGCGTTACGTGGAGATTGGGTTGGGTCTTGCGTTGGTGCCGGAGGTGGCGGTGGAAGAAGAGGTCTCCGCGGGAAAAGTACGCGCTATACAGGTCAATGGATTGGCCAAACGCCGAATAGGTCTAATCGAGCACCGGCAGCGACGGCGTTCTCCGGCGACGGAGGCTTTCTTGGCGCTGTTGCGCGAATTTATTGCCGCCGGGGAGATTTAACGCGCAAAGTCCCATCGCCGAAGCGCATCGCGCCGCTCGATGAATTCACCGTGGTACGGAGCGGGTAGGCGACGAATTGATCGAGCGCGTCGAGCTAATCGGTCGGCGTCGGCGGCTGGGAGATACGAATCCGCCCACCGCGAATCGTGATAATCGCCTGCATTTCAAGTGCCTGCCGATGCTGCTCAAGCAACTCGGCCATTAAGGCGATGCGTTGCTCGGTCGGCACGTCCGGGAGGCGTACTAACCCCGCATGTGGAACTTCCCAAACGAACACCAGCTTTCCGAAATCTGTATCAACCGTCACTAGAATTCTTTGTCCGCTAGCGGCAACTTCGAGCAAAGCTCGGTCGCCGGGGTCCGGTCCAAGCTCCCGCGACTCGACGACGTCATGCCCTTGGCGACGTAACCACTCGGCTAGCAGGTGGCCAGCACACCGGTCGATGAGGAATCTCAAGGTGCTGCTATGGCCACGGCTGACAGCGTATCGTGCGAGATCACCGCGTGTGCGTAGGCAACACACGCCTGTAGGTCGGCTTCTTCGAGTTCGGGGTAATCGGCTAAAATGGCCTCTGGCTTTACACCTTGGGCTAACAAGCTCAGGATAAGTTCCACCGAGATACGCATTTCGCGAATAATGGGCTTGCCATCGAAAATATCTGGACGCGCCGTGATGCGCTTGAGGAGTTCGGGATGGGGCATGTTTGCACTCCGTGGTTGGTTGATTCCTTTCATAGGTGCCATCGGGGTTCTTGCCGATCCGCCTTTAGGAGACCAAGCGATCATAGGTATAGTATAGGGAATTTCGTGGGTAGGAAAATTTTCTTCAAATGGCAAACCACGGTCGCACCGCCACTCCGTTGCGCCGGTACGCGCGGGTGCCGCCATAGATCAGCGAGGCATTCGCAAGGTCCTGTCCGGCGGTGCGGCTCCACCATGTAAGGGCGGTGAACGCATCGGAGCTGACCGTTTGTCCAGACTTGATCTCAATCGGGTAGAGTGCCGAGCCCTGTTCTACCAGTAGATCAACCTCGTGGCCAGTGCGGTCGCGCCAAAAATACAGCGGGGGCTTCTGGCGGTGGTGGCGGAAGGCTTTGGCCGCTTCGGCGACTTGGTAATTTTCAAAAAGGGGGCCGCGCAAGGGGTGGGTG
>VXML01000091.1 GCA_009841115.1 Gemmatimonadota bacterium
TCCCCCTCGCTGACCATAAAGGGAAACTCCATCTCCCAGCGGTCCCCGCTAGGAGTCGGCGGCGTCCAGCGCCGGACCGTATCGGGCACGGCCGTGCGGGCCGCCACCCTAGCCGGATAGATAGTCGAAAGCAAGACCACGGCCATCACGATCAACGCCGAGACAATCGCCGCCATCGACGAGTAATTGAGGCTTATTCCCTGTAGCAGGTCCAGCGCAATGAGTGCTTTGCCCAAACTCTGGCCGAGAATATAGCCCAAAGTAACGCCAATAATCGCATAGACACATGCTTCGGCCACAAAAAGCAGGGCAATGTGTAGGGGGGCCAATCCTACCGATGAGTAAATGCCGATCTCGCGGAAGCGCTCATAGACAGCCCCCATCATCGCATTGAGCACAATCAATGCGGCGATAAACATCGGTATCACCAAGGCCCCCAACCCCTCGACATCGGTCAACCCAATCGAGGTGTAGGAAAATACCTTAATGGCAGATTCGCCCGGTTCCTTCAGGCCGGCAAAAAGCGTAATGGCCAAACGCAGGAGAAAATCTTCGACCAGTTCCTGTCCGCGCTCCCCATCCTCCATCCGCACCGCCACCGAGCGCAACATGCCCCCCGCCTCCCGCAGCGTTCCATAGGGCAAGACCAGCACGTTGTCGGACTCTAGGTGGATGAAAGGACGAATATCGAGCGCGGATTCCTCTATGGCGATGCTCATATCGTCTTGGGCCACTGGTCCCAGTGCTTGGGCACTCGACATCTGGAAATCCGCTGGCGTCAGCGACTCGTCGTCGAGGTCGCGAATATCCTCAAACAGATCGGGGTCGAACACGCCCCGCACCACCAAGTTCCGACCAAACACCCGCACCGTCGCCGTGCCCAATTCCGCTGGCCCTATGCCCAGCGCCTCGGCCATGCCCTCGGCCATCAGGCAGGCTGCCTCGTCCTCGCGCGCGAAGAAGCTCCCCCCCACCAGCGCCTGATCGATGCCGGTAACGCGCACTTCCTCTGGCATCAGCCCCAGCATCCCCGTCGCCCGCACCACCGAAGTATCCCCGAAGACCTCGATGTACTTCTTCTGCTCATCGTCGAAGGCGATATACCAGTTACGCGGCACGACCACCCCCTCGGTAGCAAAATGGGAACGGGCGTAGTCGAGCGTCGGGCGGTTCAGCACGTTCCAATTGCGGTCGCGGATCAGCACTCCTTCGTAGGTTCCCTCGTGGTCCATCGCAAAGGCCATATAGCGGATTTGGGTATTGAACGAGGTGAAGGAGAGCACCGTAAAAGTGAGCAAGACCAAGGTCAGCAAGGTCAGCCCAGTGCGCAGCTTGCGTCGGCGCATATTGGAAATGCCGAG
This sequence comes from Gemmatimonadota bacterium, assembly GCA_009841115.1. GTDB lineage: Bacteria > Latescibacterota > UBA2968 > UBA8231 > UBA8231. The sequence continues at coordinate 1,362 of VXML01000091.1, forward strand.
CATAAAGGCCGCGTAGCTGGCACTGGCGCGGCTGATATCGGTCTCGTGGACGTGGGCTTCCCGCGCCTGATAGGCCTTCATATAGCGGTTAAAGCGGGCACTGACCATCGCTAGGACAAACGCCGCCATTGCCATGATCGCAAAGGCCAGCAAGATCACCAGTGGTTCGGCGATGGCAAAGGCCGGGTGAACCTGGGAAATGGCGAACCAGATCAAAACCAACAATCCCCCAAACCCCGCTAGCTGCCGGCGAATATCAGCTGCCGCAAACAGCAACCGCTCCCCCAGAAAGGCTGTGGGGATGACCAAAGCGAGAAAAAACACCATCCCGCTGATGACGTCGTTAAGCGTCTGTAGCACTTCTGGGTACGCGCGCGATGTCACCCCCAAGGCAGCCCGGACGTGCTCGACATAGCGCTCCCAATCCTTGGCCTCTTCCGCCTGATGCGCCTTTTCGATCAGGATCTTGCCGCGCTGGTGCAGCCGGGCCAAACGCTGATTTTCAATGGCGTGCTCGCGCAAGGTGCGCAGCCGCGCCTCGTTGAGCTGCCACATGTCCTCGACGGCCAGCATGCCCGTGCGGATTAGCGATTCCTTTCTGAGCACGTAGCCCCGCCCTCGCGCCTGCTTCTCATCTTCGTTCCCCTCGCTGTTGAGCAAGAGCAGGCGATTGGCGACGAACATCTTGATGCCGTCGTCCTCGTCGGCGTCCTGCGGTCCAAAGACCACGCCGACGGCCTCGCCTTCGTCAATTCCCCGCGCCAGCCCAAACTGCCGAGGTGCCACCCCGCTGCGATTAACGATCTTGATCTCTCCAAACGATCGGAGATAGCGCGGGTCAATCATGCTGTAGAAGGACCGCGAAATACTGGGAAAGACGACGATGATCTTTTCGTTGGTATTCCAACGAATCTTGCTATTGAGCATCCACCCATTGACTGGCTTGCCACTGAACTGCTGCGCTCTTTCCGAAAGGTCGGGCGCGAACGTGATCTCCCCGGTCGTCGGATTAACTTGGTAAGCCGCCACTGGATAGCCTCCAGTCCGCAAGCCGTCGATATCGGCGACGCCTTGGCCGTCCGTGAGGTGGTACTGTGCCCAGCGCACGCCTTTGTGCGATTTGAACCAGGGATCAACTACTACAATAGCATCGGCGATGGGACGGTCCGGCACTTGGCTGCGGCGCGGGAACGAGCGGACCTTGACCCGCAAGGAGCGCAATTTGTCCTTGAGCACGGGACCAAAGTCTTCGAGATCGGCAAACAGGGCCTCGTCGTTTGCAGCCCGCGCTAGCATGGCGTTGAGCAGGCGGATTTGGCGGGACAAATTGTCGATATTCATCCGCTCAGGTGTGTCGAGCGGGGTATCGACGATATAACGGGCGTCGTTGACAGTCACAAACGACAGCGAGACGATCCCAGCAGTCAGAGCCTGCACCCCACTGACCGAGACCCCACCCGGCACGAAGGTTGACCAGTCCATGCCGCGAATCGGGCTAATCCCATTGGCCAACGGCCGCTCCTGCTCCAGTCCCAACCGAGCGGCCTCCTCCTCGGCATAGGCTGTAAAGCGACGCCCAAAAGGCACGAAGAATCGCTTGAGATCGTAGCTAAAGGTATTGTTCCAAATCCCCAGCCCATCGGATTGACTCGTCAGGTCAATGCAGATGAAGAGCTTGGGCTTGAACGGTTCTGCCATCCGCTTAGCGTAGTAGGGATGGAGGCGGGCGTGGCGCTCGAGGAAGTGGACAATCCCCTGCTGAGCTTGGAAATGCGCACCCGTGGCCGCCAGCACGACCGGTCGGCGCGGCGGGTGACGCACCAGATGCTCGGCCAGCGCCAGCAACGCAGCAATGCCGCTAGTCGCTTCGGCCGCCGGAGCCAAGGCGGGAACCACCGACATGCCGTCGTAGTAGCTTTCGATGACAATGGTCTCGTCGGCCAGCGCTGGGTCAGTGCCGGGGAATCGGCCCCAGATATTCCAAGCCGTTTCGCGCTGCCAGTCCATCCGCCCCTTGAGCACTACGGAAGTTGGCTGTTGGGCGAGTTGCTCTTTTAGGCGCAGCCCGGCGGCTCTTTCAATCCAAAAGCGCGGGATGTCCAGCGGCGCGGTGGAGTACTTAGTCGTAGCTTGGTTGGCTGTGGTTTCCTCTGGCTCAATGAAGACGATGGCGCGCGCGCCCAGCGACGCGGCCTGCAACCACCGGCTCCAGCTATTGAACTCCATCAGCACCACCCGGCCGTCGAGTTCAAAGCCCACAAAATCCTCCCACTCGCCGTCCCCACCATAGATCATCTCGCCCTCGTATTCAGGCAGGGTCGAGGTGCGGACCAAATTGGGCCACAGCCCATAGAGTGCGTAGCGCTCCCCGCTCTCTGTGAGGAGCAATTCCCCCCCTTGATCGATAGGCACCGTGACTTCAAAGGATTCGCGGGTCAGCTCGGGCAAGCCAATCTCGCGCAGGCGCTGCTCGACGTAATCCGCGGCGGCCGCGGCCCCAGGATAACCGCTGACCCTAGAGCCGAGCGACGACAGGTAAGCGACGGTTTCGCGCACGCCGTCCTCGCGCGCCCAACCGCTATCAGCAGTCAGCGCGAGAACGCAGAGGATGTAGTAAGCCGAGTGTTTCATGCCCAAAAAATGGAGTTCCCCACTTTGCCGGTGAAGTAATCTATGACCAACCACAGTCCATTGCACGAAACCTGCCCGCAGATCAGCCCCAAAAAAAACATCTGACTGCGGCGATACAAGGCGACCCCGCCAAAGCGCATAAGCAGCTTCTTGATAAACCAAGCCAAGAATACGCTAAACCACACGTAGTTGAGCAGGTTGTTGCCGCCAATGGGAAAGCCGATGGGATGCACCGGCCACCACGGCAGGCGCTGTCTCGCCCACATCATCGCCCCCATCACCAGCGCACCACCAGACAAAAACCCTACCCCCGGCCAATGTATGCCCGTCGGCTCTAGGTTGCGGAGCGCATTGTTGTACGCGACTTCGGGCGCGCCTTTAAAAAACCAACTGTTGAGGTTCACTCCGCCGTGCTGATAGGCCATGTGGAAAATCATCCAAAACGCACCGAGAGCACCAATGAAGAGTGCGAGAATAATAGCCCAAAACACCAGCCGCCGCAGCCGCGGCTCCATCTCCTCGATTAGCTTGAGGGCATTGGTGCAGGTGGCCATGACGAACACCCGCACATCCGCGCCCCACATATAGGCCAACGATAAGTTCCACACCCCAGTCCGCGTCACCAAGTCGGTCCCCAGCCCTAGGATTACCAAGTCGGGTGCCGTCATCGGGGCGCGCACGGCCGCTAGACCGGCTTCGGCGACGATTCGCGTTACGCCGAGAAAGATGAGCAAGGCCAAGACGACAAAAACAAACGCCACCCACAGCGGCGTCCCCATGACCCACAGCCAGCACGACATGACCAAGACCCCACCCACCGCGCCGAAAAAAGACCAGCGATAGGACATGATCTCATCCCCATCCTCCACCTCTGGTGCTAAGCCGAGGGCCTTTTTACACACATTGCCAAAGTGTTCCCTGCCCACCCACAAGCCAACCGCAACCATCGCCAGCAAGGCACCGACCCCTTGGTAGGCCATCAGGGGAAAGTCGGCCACGCCGAAGGTGACCTTCTGCTCAGATGTCACGCCAGCGACCGCGAAAAACTCCTTTTCAAACTTGGCCAAGAGGTGAAAAAACCAGATACCAGCCGCGATATTGGCATTGATGAAGTACGAAAAGCCGACTATGGCGAAGCTGACGGTCACTCGCAAGGTCTGCTCGCCCACTAGGGGTATCCATTTAGTCAGGACGAAGACCGGAAAAGCCGGGTCGTAGCGATGCAGGGCCTGCAAGCTGCCAAAAAAAATCGGCACCATAAAACCGGCCCACATGGCCGGCTGGCGAAAAAAGGTATTGATCTTAAACCCGCGCTCCTCCCCCCGCACCATCGCCAGTCCCACCTGTGTGATCGGATAGGGCAATCGCTCGCGCTCCATCCACTGCCGGCGGATGATAACCGCGACCGACACCATGGTCACGTATAGTGCCAAGAGAAAAACTGCCCACCAGCACAAAGGCTCCACCCACGCTGCGTAGGGAATCGCCTCCCCAGATGCTAGCCCTTCGTAAAAGGTTTTGCTGTCGCTCCCGTCGTTGACTAGGACTTCGCGCGCGGAAAAATGGGGAAAGAGCATTTCCTGCCACTTGTTTTCCGGCGAGGCAAAGTAAAACACCGCCGTGATCATCGGCAGGATTTGTTCGCTCAGGCCCATAGTGCAAAGAGCCGAGACGATCAACAGCATGACGTACACGAGAATCAACTCGGCCCGGTTGAGGACCAAACTCCGCCCGAAAGAAACTAATACCATATTGAGCAGGGATGAGGCGACGATGAAGGTGGCAAAGAAAAAACCCGGCGCAAAAGGATCGAGAGGAGCCACCCAGCCATAGTAGAAGCCATAGAGCGCACACGAGACCAAGGCCCAAACCACCGCGCCCGCCGGGCTAGCGGCGACCTTGAACAGCACATTGAGCAGCCCAATGAGGACGAGAAACAAAAAAATGGCCCCTGGCGTGCTGAAGTCCAAGGCCATGTAGGAGCCGCGGATGATCATGTTGCCGTACGGAGCGCCGACGGCTAAGAAAAAGCTGAGGAACGCTCCCACCCAAAACGCACGCATGGTTAGCTGCTGCGTACCGGGCGGAGCCAGAAGGGCTTGGTCGCGCCCGGCGAGGTGGTCTAGGTAGTGAGTCGGCAAGCGTCTTAGCAAGTGGAGCTCCTTACTATATCGCAATAGCGTGTTATAATAAGCAGCTTAACCGATTGGGACAACGAGAGTTGACGGCATTGGCATTTAGGGGCTTTTTCTTTGTATATGGAACTTGACTTTCTCCATATCGCCAAGCCGCTCATCAGCGCCCCCACAGCCCCTTTCCACGAACATTTTGCCT
>VXML01000098.1 GCA_009841115.1 Gemmatimonadota bacterium
GCGACCACGAGCGCACTGGCCAAGATCAAGCCGGTGAAAAAGCCCCACACGGGCTGAGGGTGCGCTACCAGCAGCCAAGTTATGAACTTGGCCAGCGAGGCAATGGCCAAGCCTACGCCGCACAGCAGTGGCACCAGAAAGGGAGCATTGACGCGGTGCAACACCTCGATCAAGCGTCCCCGCACCAAGGCACTCACGAGCCGCTGATCGACCGCGGCAATCGTCCCGACCAGTTCGTCGTAAATGCCCGTAATCAAGGCGATCGTCCCCCCGGAAACCCCGGGGATCACATCGGCCGTGCCCATGCACAGCCCGCGCAAGACCAGTCCGGGTGTGCGGCGCTTACCCTCGGTTAGCAACTCAGTTTCTTTCACCAAACAGCTCCATCTGCTGTGCGTGCTCGCGCATGAATTCCACGATCAGGCGATCAGCTCTTGGCAGGGCGAAGTCGTCCAAAGCCTCTGGCACAACCCAGCGCCAAGCAGCGCAACCCAGCGTCTTGGGGGTGCCGCACACATAGCGAGCGGCAAAAGCGTGCAAGGTGATGCTAAAATGCGAATAGGCGTGATCCACGCTCGTCAGACGCTCATCCACCTCGATCTCAATGCCCAATTCCTCGCGGATCTCGCGCACCAAGCATTCGGGCAGAGTCTCGCCGGGCTCCTGCTTGCCCCCGGGAAATTCCCACAGGCCGCCGAGCATCCCTTCGGCCGGCCGCTGGGCAATTAGCAACTCGTCGCCCTTGCGAATCAGGCCAGCCGCCACTTGATAATGCGGCTTCTGTTTCTTAGGCACCTTGCGCGGCAGGAAGGACGGGTCGTCCAGTTCGGCCTTGGCCCGACACCAGTCGCCGACCGGACACGTCGGGCAAGAAGGGCTTTGCGGCGTGCAAACTCGCGACCCCAACTCCATCATCGCCTGATTGAAGTCGCCGGCCTCACCCCGCGCCAGCAGGGTCTCGCCAGCGGCGATGAGTTGCGCCTTGACGTGGGCGCGGGTCGGCTCGTCCTCAATCCGCAACAAGCGGCAGAGCACGCGGGTCACATTGCCGTCGAGCACCGGGTGGTCGCGGTCGAAGGCAATGCTGCTGACGGCCGCGGCCGTGTATTGGCCAATCCCAGGCAGCTCGATCAGCTCTTGGTACGTATCCGGTATGCGGCCTCCCAACTCAAAGGCCATGCGCTTGGCCGCCTTGTGCATGTTGCGCGCCCGCGCATAGTAGCCCAAACCCTCCCAGACCTTGAGCACTTGGTCCTCAGAAGCAGCAGCCAGCGCTTGAAGCGTGGGAAACGCGCGGATAAAACGCTCGAAATAAGGGGCCATCTGATCCACCCGGGTCTGTTGCAACATGACCTCGGATACCCAGACGTGATAGGGATTGCCGCTGTCGCGCCAGCTCGTCTGCCGCTTGTTCTGGCGATACCAAGCCAAGAGCCGAGCGCGGAAGGCGCTGAGCGCGTCCTGATCGTCGAGTAAGCTGCGGCTCAACCGTCTTCCTCTTCCAACCAGTCGGTCTGCGGCATGGCTTTGAGATTCCCGACCGTCTCAGCGGCCAAGAGAGCATCGACGACCGCAGTCTCGGCGGCAGCAGCTCCAGCGGCAAAGAGCGAATAGAGCCTTTCTTCACCCACCATCCGCACAGGTGCGTCCGGCTCTTGGATAATGCCCGTTGTGGAAAAGGCGAGGACGAAGCCCTCGCGCGTATGCGGGTTCCACAAGCCCGTCCGCGCCAGCCCCAGCGCGGCGCGGCCAGCCAAACGCTCTAGTTGACGCGGGATCAGGGGCGCGTCCGTGGCCACGACCGCGGCAAAGGTCTGCGGTCCCCCTGCCCCCTCGCCCACCGGCAGGACGCGACCGGCCCAATGCAATTCGCGGCCCCCATTGACCACGGCCAACACCCCTAGCGCGTATTCGCCAGCCCGGCGCGAGGCCGTGCCAATGCCACCCTTGTAGCCAAAGGCCTGCAACCCGCCGCCAACTCCGGCATTGCCCGTGGGCACCGCACTGCCAGCGCTGGCCAACGCCTCGTCTGCGTGAGCATGCGTCAGAACCTTGCGGACAAGCGCGGGGTCATTGACAGCCGTGTCGTCAATCCCCACGACCACCGGCGGCCAACCAGCTACGGTCGATAGCCCGGTGTCGCGGCCCAAGCTGTGGCGAATTAAGGATTCGTACAACCGGCCGACAACTGGGGTCGGGGCAAGAACAATAGGCGAGGAAAAGGTGCCGAAGTCTTCGGCGACCCCAAGGCCGCTCATGGCGTCGCCGCCGTCTATGGAGAAGCGACCGATAAACAACTTGCGCTCTTCTACTGAGGCTGGATACGGGACGATAGCCGTGAGACCAGTGTGCAGGTCAGGCGTGCGGATATCCACGTGGCCCACGCTGACTCCGGCCACATCGACAATGGCGTTGTGCGGCCCCGCCGCATCGCCCGATAGATACGAGCGATTCATTTGAGCCGACCGTATGCGCGCATGATTTCGACCAAGCGATCCAGCGGCAGGGCGTGAATAGTATTGCCGCCGCGGCCAGTCATGGTGTGGGCCGTAGTCAGCGAGTTGAGAATGGCTTCCTCCGTAGCCTCAATTACCCCTTGGAACACACCCGAAATCCAGCGGTCGGAGAGCATGGCGAGCGCGTCCGGCGGCTCGGGAGAGGCCGTGGAAAACGCCAGAAAGAGATCGCCGCTGCCTTGGGTAGAGATCGCGCCCGTGCGCGCCATGCCCAAAGCCACCCGCTTGCACACGCGCTGGAGTTGAATCGGGATCAACGGCGCGTCCGTGGCCACCGCGGCAATCAGGGACTTGCTCTTGCCACCGCGCGCAGGCATCAGGTCGGTGATCTCCCGGCCCACCGGGACGCCATCAACGCGTAGTCGGGGCCGTCGGCCAAAATTCGCCTGCACCAACACGCCCACGGTATAGACCTGATCGCCGCAGGGAATTTTGCGCGACGCCGTACCAATGCCGGCCTTAAAGCTATAGGCCCGCATCCCGGTCCCACCGCCGACACAGCCTTCGGCCACCGACCCGTCTCGTGCCGCGTCGAGGGCTGCTACCGCGTGTTCAGGTCGCACGTGCCGCCCGACTTCGTCGTGGAGAAATGCAGCCCACGTCTCGCCGACTATGGGCGCGGGTTGCAAATCGCTTTTGAACAGGTCGGGATCGCGCGCCAGCATCCACTCCACCGCCCCATCGTACACCGCGCCGACGCTGGACGTGTTGGTAAAAAGGACGGGGCCGGCCAACAGGCCCGTGCGGCGCATAGAGCCTACTCCCATTAGCTCGCCGTTGCCGTTGAGTGTGAAGTCGGCGGCAAACGAGGGCGTGCGCGGCACAATCGCCGTCACGCCGGTGCGCACCGGCCCCCCATCCTCAATCAGCGTCACATGACCGACCTGGACGCCCTCGACATCAGTGATGGCGTTGTGAGGACCAATCGCCAAGTCGCCAATGACAATGCCCAACTCGCGCAGGCGCACCCGCTCTGGCCGCACGGGCGCAGCGCGGCCCAATGCAGGCCACACAGCCGCGCTTAAACCCAAGCCGAGAAAGGTCCGGCGGTTCATGTCAGAGCGCCTGGACAATTCGCTCCCCTAGTTCTCGGCAACTCAATGCACCCCCTAAATCGGGCGTTCCCATACCTTGCTCGCCAATTACCGCACGCACTGCCTTTTCAATCCGCTCAGCGCCCGCAACAGCCACCGGATCGCCGTGCCGCTGACCCAACCAGCGCAGCATCAAGGCCGCCGACAGGATCATCGCCACCGGATTGGCCTTTCCCTGCCCCGCGATGTCCGGGGCCGTCCCGTGCGAAGGTTGGAACACAGCCGCGTCCTCACCGATGTCCCCTGAAGGAGCCAACCCCAAGCCGCCGACCAAACCAGCGGCCAAGTCCGAGATAATATCCCCGTACATATTCTCGGTAACCAGCACGTCGTATCCCGCCGGTTGCTGCACCAAGTACATGCTCAGCGCATCGATGTACGCGTAGTCGCGCTCGACGTCTGGGTAATCAGCGGCGACCTCGTCGTACACACTGCGGAAGAAGGCCATCGAGCGAAAGACGTTGGCTTTGTCAACGCACGTTACCTTCATCGGCGTCCGGCCGCGCTGCCGCGCCAGCTCAAAGGCGTAGCGCACCACGCGCTCCGTGCCCGTGCGCGTAATGACCATAGAGTCCACAGCCACTTCGCCGCGCAGCTGGATGCCGCCGTTCATGGAGGCAAAAAGCCCTTCGACGTTCTCGCGCAAGATGACAAAGTCAATATCGCCCGCCTCCAACCCTTTGAGCGGAGTATGCGCGGCGGCATAGAGGTAAATTGGCCGTACCCCCGCGTACAGGTCTAGTTGGAACCGCAAATCGACTTGTGGCCGCATCTCCGTCCCGTCCGGCCAGCGCACGTGCGGCAGGCCCATCGCTCCCAATAGAACCGCATCCGCCTGACGACATCCTTCAACCGTCGCCTCCGGCAGTGGATCCCCTTGCTCCAGATAGCACCTCGCACCACAGGGGTATTCAGAGTAGGTAAGAGCAGGAGTCTCCAACGCATTGAGCACCTTTAATGCCTCGTCCATGACCTCCGATCCGATGCCGTCGCCTTTGAGCACGGCGATGTCGTAGGCCATTTTTAGCTCCACAAGCGGTCGTGTGGCCGCTCGTCGTCCCACTCGTCAGTGGGGCCAAAAATCTCCGACTGGTCTGGATCGGCAAACGACCGCAGCACTTCTTCATTGAGGCCGCTAAAGCCCAACCCCGGCCCCTCCGGCACCGCAATGTGCCCATCCTCAATCAGGGGCACTGGCAAACCCTCGACCAAGCTGCTCCACTGTTCTAGCTGATCGACCGAGTGGTTTTCGAGCACCATGAAGTTTTCCGTTGCCGCAGCGCAATGCACCGAAGCCAACGCCGCCACCGGCGACATGGCCATGTGCAGAGCCATAGCAATGCCGTGTTCCTGCGCCAAATCGCCGATCTTTTTGGTCTCGAGGATTCCGCCGGAAGAGGCCAAGTCCGGGTGGGCGACGGCAATGGCGCGCCGCTCAAAGAGGAGTAGGAAGTTTTCCTTGAGATAAATATCCTCGCCCGTACACACAGGCGTATCCACGGCCTCGGCAAGCCGCTGCCACTGGTCGGGCAACTGCCAAGGGATCATGTCCTCGTACCAAGCTAGACTGAACTGATCCAGTGCCTTGCCCAAACGGATGCAGGACTCGACGCCAATGTGCCCAAAGTGATCGACGGCCAAGGGCACTTCATAGCCGATCACCTCGCGCACCTGCGCCACGTATTCGCAGAGAATGTCGATGCCTTTGTTAGTAAGTTGGATCCCCGTAAACGGGTGCATGACGTCTCGGCTTTCCAACATGCCCGGCGGCGCGATCAGCGCGTCTTCGACCCCCCGCAACAACCCAATGCCGACGTCCATTTTCAGGAATTTAAACCCCCGTTCCATTCGCTCCTTGAGCAATTGTCCCATCTCCCGACCATCCTGCCGCGTGGGAGTATCGCAGTAGCAGAGGATCCGATCGCGGAACTTGCCGCCAGCCAGTTGGTAGGCCGGCACATTATAGGCTTTGCCCGCTAGGTCCATCAGCGCCATCTCGACGCCGCAGACGCCACCGGCTTGGCGCGCGTGGTGGCCGAATTGCTTGATCTTGCGGAAGAGTTTATCGACGTTGCAGGGGTTTTCGCCGAGCAAGCGGCTTTTGAGCATCAGCGCGTAGGTCGGGCTGCCGCCATCGCGCACCTCGCCGTAGCCCGAGATACCTTGGTTGGTGTCGATGCGGATGATCGTCGCGCGGAACGGTGCCCCGCGCAGATTGGCGACGCGCATATCCGTGATCTTCAGGTCCGAGGGACGGGAGTGTGTGTTCACGTTTTCTTCCATTCTTGTCTCCATTTTCGCCAGATGTATTTTAGGGGCTTCCAATGATATTCCGCCCACATTTTCTCGTCAACTTAGGAGATCGACATGAAGCTGAAGGACAGAGTAGCCCTCATCACCGGCGGTAGCAGCGGCATCGGCCGGGCCGCGGCCGTGGCCATGGCCCGCGAAGGAGCCCACATCGCGCTGACGGCCCGTCGCGCCGAGCGCTGCGAGGAAGCTGTCGCTGAAATCGAAGGACTAGGCGGCCAAGCGCTGGCCTTGCCCGGCGACGTAGCTAACGCCGAGCACGTCGCTGAACTGGTGGCCGCCACGGTCGAGCGTTGGGGCCGCCTCGACGTCGTCGTGCCCAACGCCGGCATCAACGGCGTCTTCGCCCCCAT
>VXML01000030.1:0-2337 GCA_009841115.1 Gemmatimonadota bacterium
TACCGCTATGGCGAGAACATTGACATCGCCCTGACGTTCAACACGGACGTGTACGCGCCCGAGGACAACTCTTGGATTGTCATTCGGGTCGGCGATGCTACCAGCGGCCCCAACACCCGCGTGGCAGAGTACCTGTCCGGCTCTGACACGAACCGATTAATATACCGCTATCAGGTGGAATTTGACGATGTCGATGCAAACGGCATTAGCGTCGATGAGGGAGGCCTGGACACTGGATTCGTCGGGTCGGTGCCCACGATCGTCGCCAGTTCCGGCTTGTTGCCCGTAAAGCGTTATTTCCCCGGGGTGGCGGACGATCCTATCCACAAAGTGGACGGGTCGCTGCAAGGCGCAGTTGGACTGTCTCGCTTACCTGCCCGCTTGGCCAGGCCCCTTGTAGGGCCGGCCAAATGGTAGGCCGAACGGCTCTTCATACGGTCGAAACGGTACCATATCCGCTATTTCCTGCAACTTGGCGAGGACATCCGGCGGCAGCGGCCCTGCTTCGACCGCGCGCACATTCTGTTCTACTTCCTCTACTGACCGCGCCCCCATTAGGACTGTGGAGATTTGCGGGGTTGCTACCATCATGCGGAGCGCAGCCTCCGGTAGCGACAGTTCAATTTCATCCAGCAATGCGTAAAGCCGCTGAAACTGTTGCTGGCGTGGCGGGCTCAGCCACGGTGCCCCGGTTTCTATTTCGGGATAGCGCCGCGATAGGGCACCCTGTTGCAGCGGCGAGCCAATGATAAGACCTATATTCTGCCGCTCGGCTTCGGGGAAGATGGCGATGGTCGCTTCCCGCCAGAGCAAGCTGTAGTTGAATGCTGTCAAGACGACATCGTAGTTGCCCGTTGCCATAATGAGCGGAAGCTGATAAGCAGTGGTGCCGCCGAGTCCGGTGAAGCGGATGATTTTCTCCGCCTTCAGCTCTTCCAATAGCTCGCAGACCGGCCCGTGGAAACGGTCGTAGTCCGTCCACCAATCGTACTGACCGGGGCGGTCAGGCTCGTGTACCAACAGGACATCAATGCAGTCGCGTTTGAGTAAGCGCAGGCTTCCATCGACCGATTGCCGCAAGAGATCTTTATCTTGGGGGTTAAACGGCTGCGGCCGGCCGCCGAGTTTTGTCGCGAGGAAGTACGGCTGCGTCACCCCTTCGAGCGCGATGCCCAAAACCTCTTCGCTGTCGCGGTAGTTGGGCGCTGTATCCACGTAATTTACGCCCAGTTCAAGGGCGCGATGGACGGCGCGGCATGCTTCGTCGCGTCCACGGGCACCTACACTGGAGACGTACAGTCCTCCCATGCCGAGCACACTGACTTCAAGGCCCGTGCGGCCAAGCGTTCGCTTTTCCATAGTTGGGGCCACCAATCGTCTTAGTATCACCCGCTTCACCGAGTCTTCAGGCGGGACAAGCTGAGGTCAATTATACTATCATTAGACCATTAGACGAAATATCCCCAAGATATTATCAAGATAAAAGAAGGATCATAGCATGATTGTCCAACAGAACCGCCTGATGGCTGTATTGGTCCTGTACGTGCTGCTGGTTCCACTGGGCCAAGTCGAAGCGGACTCGATTGGCGACCCTAACCAACCCCGAACCTCTGAGCAGGCTCGCAGCGCACTACGTGAGTGGGGGATTGAATATACCCGGTCGGCCTTCCTTGAGCGCGTGAAAAAGGGGGATCTGTTCGCGGTAGAGCTATTTAGGGATGCCGGGATGGATCTTCACGCCCCAACGGACGACTACGGCTGGACGGCGTTGATGCGGGCCGCTGGGAGAGGCCAGTTAGAGGTGGTGGAGTTTCTGGTCGAGCACGGGGCCGACGTTAATGCCCGAACCGACCGCGGCTGGACGGCCTTGATGAGGGCCGCCGAATACAGCCATGTAGAGGTAGCGCGTTTTTTGGTCGAGCACGAGGCGGACGTCAACGCCCGAGATAAAAGCGGCCGGACGGCCTTGCACTGGGTCGCCGAGTTGGAGGGAAAGATGGAGGGCCCGCAACCGGGCGATATAGAGATCGTGCGTTTTTTAGTCGAGCACGGAGCCGATGTCAACGCCCAAGATGGCGACGGCCAGACCGCCTTGAGGGGGGCTATTGCGCGGGATGATGTAGAGATGGTACGCGTTTTGGTAGAACACGGGGCCGACATCAACGCCCGAACCGCCCGCGGTGGCTGGACGCCGTTGATGTCGGCCACCCATGTAGAGATGGTACGCGTTTTGGTGGAACACGGGGCCGATATAAACGCCCGAACCGACGATGGCCGGACGCCCTTGCATCAGGCCGCCCAAAGAGGCCACGTAGAGGTGGCGCGTCTTTTAGTGGA
>VXML01000030.1:2437-206057 GCA_009841115.1 Gemmatimonadota bacterium
CCTTGCATCAGGCCGCCCAAAGAGGCCACGTAGAGGTGGCGCGTCTTTTAGTGGAACACGGGGCCGATATAAACGCTCGAACCGACGATGGCCGGACGCTTTTACACGAGGTCGCCCAAAGAGGCCACGTAGAGGTGGCGCGTCTTTTAGTGGATCGTGGGGCCGATATAGGCGCTCGAACCGACGATGGCCGGACGCCCTTGCATCAGGCCGCCCGAAAAGGCCGTTTAGAGGTGGTGCGTCTTTTAGTGGATCGTGGGGCCGATATAAACGCTCGAACTAACCTCGGCTGGACGCCCTTGCATCAGGCCGCTTATCATTCGCCGAGAGGCTTTTTAGAAGTAGTACGTTTTTTGGTGGAGCACGAGGCGGATATTCACGCCCGAACCGACCGCGACCGGACGGTATTGAGCGTGTTAAAAGCAACACGCCGACAACAACAAGAGGTGAGGGACTTTCTCACAGAGATTGGAATCGCTGAGTAAATAGCGGCCCATTTGCGGCTCACAAAGCCACATCTATGCGGTTTGGACCCGCGAGGCGGCTATCTCCGTCTCACCGTCCCTACTCCATCGGCATCAGCCGCAAAATCCGCCCTGGGTCTTCCACTGCGAGATAGATTGCGCCGTCCGGTCCGGTCTGCACGTCGCGCATCCGCGACTCGCCTTGGTACGCGATCTCGTCGTGTACCACTTCTGTGCCCGCCAAGCGCAGCCGGTGCAGTCGGTTGAAGCGCAGCGAGGTCACAAGCAGGTCGTTTTGCCAGTTGCCGAACAGCTCGCCGGTATAAAAGTCAATGCCACAGACCGCTATCGACGGCACCCAATAGGTCTGCGGCTGTTCCATGCCGTCGGCATGGGTTTGGTCGGTAATGGGCGTGCCGTTGTAGTTGATGCCGTAGGTAATGACCGGCCAGCCGTAGTTTAGGCCGCGGCGCACGAGGTTGAGCTCGTCGCCGCCTTTGGGGCCGTGCTCGGCTGCCCACAGTTGGTCGGTCTCTGGGTGCATAGCCATGCCTTGGGGATTGCGATGACCGTAGGACCAAATCGACGCGATGGCTCCGTTGCCGCCGACGAAGGGGTTGTCGGACGGGACGCCGCCGTTGTCGTGCAAGCGGTGGATCTTGCCGTTGGGCAGTTTCACGTTCTGGGCGAGAGGCCGCTGGCCGCGGTCGCCGATTGCATGGTACAGATAGCCCTCGCGGTCGAAGACGATGCGCGAGCCATAGTGGTGGGAGTGGCGAGTGTAGAATTGATCCGGGACGCGATGAATTACTTCCACATCGACCAACTCGTCATCTTGCAGCCGTCCGCGGCTGATGGCCGTGTAACTCAGCATGCCGCCTAGCGGCCCGGGCAGCGGATCCGAGTAACTGAGGTAAATCCAGCCGGTCTCTGCGTACTGGGGGTGCAAGGCCACGTCCATCAGTCCGCCCTGTCCTTTGGCGAGTACCTTGGGCACGCCGTCGATGGGCGGCGAGACTGCGCCGTCGGTGCCGACGATGCGCAGCCATCCCTCGCGCTCGGTGACCAACAAGCGTCCATCGGGCAGAAACGCGAGGCCCCACGGCACGTCCAAGCCGGTGGCGAAGGTCTCGACGCGAAAGGTGTGTTTCTCGGATTGGACGATTTGTTGGGCTGCGGCGTTTGCTGCAATGGCGAGAGTGCAAAATAGATAGATGCTGTATCGCATGTTTTTTTGAGCCTTTGGTTGGATAGCTATCCTATAAATGACAATGTCGTAGAGCGAGTCGGTGGAGATTAATGGGATTGCGTGCGCTCGGCCTCCCGCATCAGGCGCACCAACGCGTCGATTTGGGCTGCGTCCATCACTGCGCCGAATCCGGGCATGCCGTCCTCGGGAATCCCCACGGCAATGCTTGCGAAGATGGCCGCGTCGCTTGCGCCGTAATCCCAGCGGCCGTCGATTAAGCTGCTAGCCATGCCCCCGTCTAGGTCGGGTCCGTGGCAGTCGGCGCAGTAGTAGGCGTAGTGGGCTGTCGCCGTGGTCGTGGTTGGCGATTCCGCTGGCGGAGGCTGCCGGCTCCAACCGCCGCAGTAAACCATGCTCAGGGACAGGCTGCACAGGAGTGCGCGCCGCCATGCGCTAGCGGTCATACGGGACGTTACAGCACTTGCACCACCTCGCGCACTCCCTGCACTAGCACGTCGATGTGGTGAGTCTCGGTCACCAGCGACACGTTGCCGCCCGTCCGCGTGTATAGCCCTCTGTTGAGCAGAGCGAAGAACAGCCAACGATGCATCTGCGCGTCGTCTTGTGCTGCTTCGCGAAAATTGCGCGGTGGCTGTTCGAGGAAATACAGCCGGAATATGGACCCGGCCACGACCACCTGCACGGCGATTCCGACCTCGCCAAACGCGGCCTCTAATCCCTCAGCCGCCCGACGCGCCAGCCCTTCTGTCTGCTCGTACGCCTCTGGGGTCAGTGCTTGGAGGGTCTGCAAGCCGGCGGTTAGGGCGATGGGATTGGCGTTGAAGGTCCCGGACTGTTGGATCTGCGGCCCATCGGCTGGATCGTATAGGTCCATGGCGTCGGCGCGGCCGCCGAAAACTGCGCCGGGCGTTCCACCGGCGATTACCTTGCCCAAACAGACTAGATCGGGCCGCACTTGATAAGCCGTGTGCGTCCCGCCCGGGCCGAAGCGGAAGCTGACGATTTCGTCGAAGATCAGCAGGGCACCAGCGCGGGTGGTCGCCTCGCGCAGGCTCGGCAAAAAACCGGCCTCTGGCAGCGTCAGTCCAGCGGCCGTGGAGAGCGGATCCACGATTACGGCGGCTAGGTCTTGGGCATTGTCACTGATGATCTCGACGCAGGCCGCCGCGTCGTTGAACGGCAGCACGACCACCTCGTCGAGGGTGTGGGCCATCAGCCCGGCCGAAGAGGCCACGCCGTGCGGCTTGTTAGCTGGTCCCAACTCTGGCCCCAGCGGCGGCAAGTAACTCACTAGCGCGCTGTCGTCGATGCCGTGATAGGCTCCCTCGAATTTGGCGATCTTGGTGCGCCCGGTATGGGCCCGCGCTACGCGTAGGACGTTGAGTACGGCTTCGGTGCCAGAGGAGCAAAAGCGCATTTTTTCCAGTGCGGGCATGCGCGCGCGGAGCATCTCGGCCATCTCCACTTCGAGGGCGAGGGGCCGCGAGAATCCAGTGCCGCGGGCGATTTGTTCCTGTAGGGCAGTGACGATGGCGGGATGGGCGTGGCCCAAGGGCAGGGCCGTGTTGTTGTTGACGAAGTCGATCAGGCGGTGCCCGTCGATGTCGTAGAAATAGGCTCCCTCGCCGCGGTCGGCGTACAAGGGAAAAGGGTCAATGTGGATGCCGGTGCGGGTGTTGCCGCCCGGCAGCGATTGCACGGCCCGCGCAAACATTGCTTGGGAACGGGGGTTGCGTGCTGCGTACGCGGCGATTTCCTCGTCGAGCAAAGCCTTGATTTCTCGTGCCATGATTCATCCTTGTCTGAAGGGCTGCGAATTTCGCTGTGCGAAGGGAGGAGTGCTGGAAGGAAAGTGGTGGTCGGGGTGGTCGGATTCGAACCGACGACATCCTGCTCCCAAAGCAGGTGCGCTGACCGGACTGCGCCACACCCCGACTCACTGCAAAAAATAGAGATAGCTATAGACGATGGCAATAATGGCTCAAGGGCGGTGGGCGTTGATGGCGTCGCGCAGGGTTAGGGTTGCCTGCTGCGCCGCAGCCGCAAAATCGCTGTCTTGGGAGGCGTAGAGGATGCCGCGCGAGGAGTTGATGAGGATGCCCGCGCCGCGAGCGTCGCAGCCGTTTTTGACCGCTAGCTCTATAGAGCCGCCTTGTGCGCCGACTCCGGGTATTAGCAAGGGTATGTCCGGCGCTAGGGAGCGGAAGTGAGCCAAGTACTCGGGTTGAGTCGCGCCGAAGACTAGGCCGATGTTGTTGGCCGCGTTCCACTCGTGGGCCTTGGCAATGACGCGCTCGTATAGGGGCCGGTCGCCCATGAGTTGTTTTTCAAAGTCGTCGGCACCAGGGTTGGACGTCAGGCAGACGAGAAAGGTGCTGCGGTCTTGGTATGCGGTGAAAGGTGCGACGCAGTCGTGGCCCATATAGGGATTCACCGTTAGCGCGTCACAGCCGAGGACCTCGTAAAAGGCACGGGCATATTGCGCGGCTACATTGCCCATGTCGCCGACCTTGGCATCGATGAGCACCGGGATGTCTGCGGGGATGTGGTCGAGGGTGCGTTTGAGCGTGGCAAAGCCGCTCGCGCCGAGGGCGTTGTAGAAAGCGAAGTTGGGCTTGTAGCAGCAGACGAGATCGCAGGTGGCGTCGATGATTTGCTGGTTGAAGTAGAGGACGGGATCGGCTTTGGCGCGGACGCTGGCGGGTAGCTGCGCGGGATCGGTATCTAGCCCGACGCAGACCAGCGAGTCATTCTTGGAGATCGCTTGGTTCCATTTCTCCGTAAAACTCAAACTCATTTTTTATTCCTTCTAAGATGAAAGTGTCCGTATAGGTAGAATCGAAATAGGCGTCGTCGAAGGCTGCTGGCGCGGAGCCGAGGAGAAAGGTCACCCGGCCTTGGCGCAAGAAGTCGCCGACCTCGTCGGCTTGCAGCACTTGGACGGCATCAAAGTCGTCGAGGACGGCGTCGCCCGAGTAGCGACCGGCTGTGCCTGTGGCCCTGACGACAAAAGGGTTGGCCTCCTCCCCGCCGAGCCGTTCGCTGGTGTAGGCGCGGTCAATGTCGTCGTCGTAGCCGACAACTCCGTAGGATGTGGCGAGGCTGCGGTCCACAGTGGCCGCGCCGTGAATCACGTGCCCAGCCATGCTGAGTACTCGCGGCGATATGCTCGGTTGCAGTCCTAGACCGCGGACATCGACGAGCAGGCCGGTATAGGGTGCCTCGGGGACGAAAAATACGAGTTCGTCTGCTGCGAGTGAATCGGCGGTAGCGGACGTCGTCAGCGAGTCGGAGGCGTCTATGGCTAGGGAATCAGTTGTAGCTGATAGCGTTAGCGAATCGGTGGTCGCGGACGCTGCGAGGGAGTCGAAGGTAGCTGGCGTCGTTAGCGAATCGGCGCTGGCTAGCACTGCGAGCGAGTCGGTGGCGGC
Organism: Gemmatimonadota bacterium; assembly: GCA_009841115.1. Lineage (GTDB taxonomy): Bacteria > Latescibacterota > UBA2968 > UBA8231 > UBA8231. The sequence goes on from VXML01000030.1 coordinate 7,543, forward strand.
TGGTACTGTTAGCGAATCGGCGACGACTGGCGTTATGAGTGAATCGGCGCTGGCTAGCATTTCAAGCGAGTCGGTGCCGACTGATGCTGTTAGCGAATCGGCGGTCGTTGGTACTACGGGGGAGTCGTCGAAGTAATTTAGGTCGTGTGATCTTGGGTCTATAGGTTCGACTTCGGGTAGCACCGCCGCTGCGAAATCCCCTAGCAGAAGCAGTCGCACGGCGATGCGATAGCGCCCTTGGTCCTCGCTTTGCGAGCCAATAGCTACGCGGACGAGGTCTTGAAAATCGCGATCGAGGCCAGCGTCTTGCAGTTGGGTGTCGGCGTTGAGGCGGATTTGGCCGATTAGTTGGCGCATGTTGTGGAAGGCCGCGTCCCGGGCATTGCGCAACCCGTGGAGTCGCTGCTGCACGGGGTCGGTGATTGCTGCGGGCGCAGTACCGTCGCCATAGGCGAAGAGCGCGTGTTGCGTCCAGTCGATATAACCCTCGGCTAGCGGCTCGATTGCGTAGCGTTCGGGTTGTTGGGCGGGCAGTCGCGCGGCAATCAACACCAGCGCGGCGATCAAAGGAAACATTAGCTCTCCAAAAACAGAAAAATCACCCGGAGCCGCCGGGCCCCGGGTGTGGGAGGAGTAAGTCTATAAGCCGAGTTCTGTCCGCGCACCTGAAGTGCGCTGTGCGGGCATTCATCTGGGGCGGCGGTTGCCCGGTCGCCTCGGTGCGGCCTACCCGGGAATTTAGCGAGGCGGACCACCTCTTTTCCCCTATTTGGCCTTGCTCCGGATGAGGTTTACCCTGCCACCTGCGTCGCCGCAGGTGCGGTGAGCTCTTACCTCGCCTTTTCAACCTTACCCAGCAAGCTGGGCGGTGTGTTTTCTGTGGCACTATCTGTGGGGTCACCCCCCCTGGGAGTTACCCAGCATCCTGTCCTGTGGAGCTCGGACTTTCCTCACCAGCGGCCACTGAGGACTGCTAGCGCGCCCGCCCGACTTACTTCTCCCAAAATCAAACCGGCTGCTCGTCCCAGACCATAATGGTGCCGCAACTCTCGCAGTGGATGACGCGGTCGCCGACGCGTACCTCGTTGAGCATTTGGGCGGGCATTTGGTGGAAACAAGCGCCGCAAGCCTCCTTGTGCACGGCTGCGATGCGAATGCCGCGCCGTCCCTTCTTGCTCTTGTAGGTCTGCAGCAATTGGGCATCGATGCTATTGGCGACTACCTCCCGACTCTTTTCAACTTCGTCGATTTGTTCCTGCATGGTGCCGAGCTGACCTTCGAGTTCGTCAATGCGCTCTTGCTCGACCGCCCGGATTTCCTCAAAAACATCTTGCTCTTCGGCGATTTTTTCTTGAATTCGCTCTTGGCCCTCAATGGCTTTGAGCAATTGCGTCTCGTGCTCGGCAATGGTCTTTTTGCAAATCTCGATTTCGAGCTGGAGAGAATCGTATTCCTTATTAGTGGTTACTACGGAAAAACGCTCCTCGCGCTCGCGCAGGGTGGCTTTGCTGCTTTCGATCTCGCGCTCGCAGTGCCGCTGCTGCTTGGCTAGGTCCGCATCTTGGGCTTCTAGATCGGACAAAACGGCCCGCGCTTCTGCTAGCTTGCTGCGCCGCAGGTCGATTTCAGCGGGATATTTTTCTTTGGCCTCTTCGAGAGAGAAGAGTTTTTTATCGACTTCTTGGAGCTTCAACAGTTGCAACAAACCCTCTTTCATGCGGCTTCTCGTTTCCTATGGTACCGGCCAAAGAAAAAGAGCGCATCAAAGATGCACTCTAATGGCTCGTATGAGCTTCTACTGGTGAACAAACACTCTGAAGTGAACCCAGTATGTCGCGTCATCAGCAGCTTATGGCTATCGGTTGCGGTAAATGAGTCTCATTTAATTACGGGTATTTGGATACGACGGTCAAGAGAGCAGCGCCCGCGCCGCCTGCGCCACGTGCCCGGGGGTCAAGCCGTATTTTTGCAGCAGGTCTTCGTTAGGTGCGGATTCGCCGAAGACGTCGCGGATGCCGACGCGCTGCATGGGCGTGGGACGCCGCTCGCCTAGCACTTCAGCGACCGCGCCGCCCAAGCCGCCGACGATGGTGTGGTCTTCGGCTGTTACTACGCAGCCCGTCTGCGCGGCCGCGGCGACAATGGCGTCTGCGTCGAGCGGCTTGAGGGTCGGTACGTGCAGGACGAGTGCCGAGATTCCTTCGCTCGCTAATTCGTCGGCCGCGGCGAGGCAGCGCGGAGTTTGGGCTCCGGTGGATATGAGGGTGACATCTGTACCCTCGCGCACGACAAGGGCGCGACCCAACTCAAACTCGTAGTCGGCTGGAAAGATGACTGGTTCCGGGTCGCGCGTCATGCGCACGTACACGGGGCCGGGCAAGTCGTTGGCTACCAGCATACAGGCGCGGACTTCTACCGCGTCGGCTGGGGCCAAAACGGTCATATTCGGCATGGCGCGCATGACGGAGATATCGGCGACTTCTTGATGGGTTTTGCCGGTTTTGCCGGTCAATAGACCCGAGTAGGCTCCGCAGAGCTTGACCGGTAGGTTGGGCTGAGCAACGACGACGCGGAGTTGGTCGAGATCGCGGTTGACGATGAAGCAGGCGAAGCTGCTCAGCCACGGTACGAGGCCGCAGGTGGCCATGCCAGCGGCGACGCCCATCATGTTTTGCTCGGCAATGCCCATTTCGAGGAAGCGATCGGGCCGCTCGCGGGAGACTTTGTCGGCCTTGGTCGAGTTGGCCAAATCGCCGTCGAGCACGTACACGCGCGGGTCGCGGTCAATGAGTTCGATGAGCGCGTCGCCGAAGGCATCGCGCTGGGCCAGCATCTCGCCGGTGGTAGAGGGATTCACAGGGCGGCCTCCTGCGCGGCGAGTTCGTCCTGCGCTTGTTTGAGGTCTTGGTCAGTCACTGGTTTGGAGTGCCAGTTGAAGTCGTTTTCCATGTAGGAGATTCCTTTGCCTTTGACCGTGCGGGCGACGATGATGGTGGGTTGGCCGCGATGTGATTTGGCCGCGGCAAAGGCCGAGAAAATGGCGGGGAAATCGTGGCCGTCGGTTTCGATGGTGTTCCAGCCAAAGGCGCGCCAGCGGCTGAGTGGATTTTCCTGCGCGGCCAAGCGGTCGAGCACGCCGTAGCCCTTTTCGGTGGCCCAGCCGTATTGCTGCAGGCCGTTCCAGTCGAGAATAGCGGTGAGATTGTCGAGGCCGTAGCGCGCTGCGACAAAGGCCGCCTCCCAGATTTGTCCCTCCTGCGAATCGCCGTCGCCGATCATCACCCAAGTGCGAAAGTCCTGTCCTTTCAGCCGGGCGGCGAGGGCCATGCCGAGGCCGGGCGACAGACCTTGGCCCAGCGAGCCGGTGGACATGTCGAGGCCGGGGAGGACGCTCATGTCCGGGTGGCCTTGGAGACGGGAGTCAATGGCGTCAAAGGTGGCGAGTTCCTCAATGGGCAGGTAGCCGCGCAAGGCCAAAGCCGCGTAGAGGCCGATTGAGGAATGCCCCTTGGACAGGATGAAGCGGTCGCGGTCTGGGTCGCGGGGTCGGTCTGGATCGATGTTTAGTTCGGCAAAATAAAGGGCGACGAGTAATTCGGCAGCGGACATGGGGCCACCCAAGTGGCCGGCTCCAGCGTGGTGTACCGACTCGACGACTAGGCGGCGCAATTGGATGGCACAGCGCTTTAGTTCGGCGTGGCGCTCGCGCGTCAGGCTCATAGAATTTCTCCTTTTTGCGGTTCGTTAAGGTAGAAATCGACGCGGCGTTAGTCCAGCCACGGGGGCACAACGCCAAAGGCCCGGCCGCACTCGGCTAGGCGCTTGACATCTTCTAAGCCGATGGGAATGCCGTCGCGTGCGTACGCTTCCTCGTTGTGGTGTTCGGGCGTGCCGGGCAGGGTGACTTCGTCGTACCCGCGCAGCGGGATCATCTGGTCGCTCGCTAGGCGCACCAACTCATCGACGCCGTGGCGCACTTGTGGAGCGGGTGCGAAGAGGCCCAAGTCGAGGACGAGGATTAAGCTGCCCATGCGCGCGGCCGGCCACTGCGCGGCGGTCTCGCGGGCGCGGTCGCTGCCTTGGCCGACAAAGGCTCCGCCGAGCAGGGTGGCGACCGCGGTGTAGCCCATGGACTTGAAGAAGGCCGCGGGGATCAGCTCTTCGATGGCTTCGATCTGCTCGCCGCGTTGGTAGTCGGCGAGGATACAGGTGGCCACGTCGAGCACTACTGGTGGTCCTTCTTGTCCGGGTAGGCCAAAGCACAGGGGCGGGTTGCCGTAGTGGGCGGCGCGCTTGCCGTCGTTGCTGGGGTAGTACTGGGGATAGGCCGCTTGCACTGAGAAGCCCACGCAGTTTTCCGCCATAACGCGGCGCACGTAGTGTCCGGCTGAGCCGTAGTGCCCGATGTGGCAGGCCGCGCCGATGGCGAGGCCCTTTTCCTTGGCCTTGGCGATGGCGCGTTCGGTGGCCAGCATGGTCGGCGCGTACCCGAGGCTGCCATCGCCATCGACAAAGACGTAGGTGTCGCTTTCACGCAGGACGCGGATATCTGGGGTGGGGTTGGCCTTTTTGTCGCGGATCGTGCAGCAATACCCATACAGGGCACGGGTGCCGTGCGAGCGCACGCCGCGCAAGTCTGAATTGGTCAGCAAGTCGGCCAACTGCGCGGCGTGTGCGGCGGACATGCCAGCGGCGCGGAGGCAGGCCGTGCCAAAGGTTCTGAGGTCGTCAGCGGCAATGCGTTTGAATTCTGTGGGGGGGCGGTTCATACAAGGGACTCCTGTGGGCGTTAAGGATGGTTGGCTTGGCGGGCAAGTAGGTCGGCGAGTGCTGCGCCAACTTGGTCGGGATCGCTGGCAGGGGACGCGGCTAGGGCGCGCCGGTAGAAGTGCTCGGCTTGCCGATAGCGATCCTGTGCGTCGTACAGACGGCCTAGGTAGTAACAGGTGCGGGCCAAATCGGGATGGTCACCCGCTTGCAGGGCCAGCGCACTGTGATACAGGGGAGCGGCCCGTTGGTAGTGGCCTTGGAGGAACAGGGCATGGGCGCGGGCGCGGAGGTTTAGGGCATGAGCGCGCTGGGCGAGGGAATCGGCTGCGGCGCGGTCGCCTTGGGTGCGGTAGAGGTTGGCTAACTTCTGCATGGTCGCCGCGACTTCTTCATCGCCTCGGTGGGCCTGCTGAAAGGCGAGGACGCGGTCGTAGAGTGGGGCGGCCTCGGCTGGTCGCTGCTGGAGCCGATAGGTGTCGCCTAGTTTGTCGAGTGTCAACACTTTGTTGGGATGATCGTCTGGGAGGGCCATTTGCCGTTCGTGCAAGTGTTGGTAGAGGCTTTCGGCCCGTGCGAGTTCGCCGCGCACGACGTGGAGTTGCGCGAGTTGATGGGCGGTGCGACCGTAGCGCGGGTCGTCGGGGGCGAAGGTTTCAGCTAGCGTTAGGGCGTGGGCTAGGGCTTTTTCGGCCTCGTCAAAGCGGCTCTGGCCGAGGGCTGTGCGCCCGGCTTGATAGTGTTGGGACCAATCCTCGGCGCTGGGGTCTGGCTCACTACAAGCAAAAGAGAGGACGAGGGGCAAAAAGAGCGAAAGTAGTACAATCACGGCGTTTCTGTGGGTTGTTGCAGGGTGTTGAGAAGTTGCTGGGTCTTAGTGTGCAGCGCAGCATTGTCCACACTCAGCGCTAGACCGCGGCGCAACGCCTGTTCGGCAGCCGCGCGTTCCCCATTGCTGAACAGGCCCAAGCCGAGGAGGTACCAGCCCTCGGCGTCGTCTGGGCGCACTGCAACCGCTCGGCGGCAGTAGGCGATGGCTTCGTCGTAGTGTCCAAGTTGGCCGGTGATTTGGCAGGCGTTGAGCAAGGCGGGAAAGTACGCTGGGTCTTGATCGAGGGCGACCTGCAAGTAGCGCAGCGCAGCCTCGGGTTGTTGCAGTTTTAGGAGGTCGCCAGCGAGGCGGTTGAGCAGAGCGAGATTCCCGGGGCGCAGGGCGACGGCCCGGTCGAATTTGTTTTCGGCTTGGGGAAAGTACCCGTGCCGGACGAAGAATAAGCCGAGGTTGTAGTGGTGGGCGGCTTCTTCGGGCGCGTTGAGGATAGCTGCGCGCAGCCGCTTGACTTCCTTGCCGCTGAGCGCTTGCAGGTGCGAAAAGCTCGTTAGGGCTTGCTGCGCTAAGGTGTCGCGGCCGGCCTTGCGGGCGAGGGTGGCGAGGCGATAGAAGGCGTCGGCAAAGCCGATGTCGAGCAAGGTGGCGCGCTGAAAGGCCTCCAAGGCATCGTCTTGTCTGTCCGCGGCCGCGAGACTTTGGCCGAGGTAGTAGTAGAGCGTGGCGTCGTTGGGAAACAGGCGCAGGGCTTCGAGCAGTTCGCGGGTGGCTTCGGCGTAGCGGCCCGTGGCCAAGTACAGCTCGCCCAAGCGTCGGCGCACTGGCGAGTTGTCGGGGTTGAGTTGGACGGCGCACTGGAGATAGGTGTCGGCGCGATCGTACTGGCCTAGCTTGGTGTAGATCCCGCCGAGATTCACAAAGCCCATGGCGAAGTCGGGTTTAAGGCGGACGGTTGTTTCGAGGGATTCTATGGCCAGTGCGTAGCGGCCCTGCGCCGCATGGGACGAGGCTAGCACATTGTGGAGGTCGGCGTTCGTCGAGTCGAGGGCTAGCCCGGCATGGGCGGCAGCAGCCGCTTCTTCAAAGCGGGTCGCCGCAAAGTGAGTGCGGGCGTGGGCGAGGTGATCGGCTGGATTCGGTGCTGGAACTGGCTCAGAGGCGCAGGAGACGAGCGCGAATGCCGTGCAGAGTAGTCGCCACGCCATCTCAGGGCTGCTCGGCAAAGCGGTGGAAGCGGTCGATTTCCAGATCTGCGTACACTTGCTGTGCGCCGGTGGGCCAGCGGATTTCGAGGGTATCGACGCGGGTGCGCGTTCCCAAGCCGAGAGCTGGGGACAAGCTGTTGGACGACCCGAATCCCGGACCGCTGCTGATTTCCACTACCCCGAGCAGATCTTGGGCGCGCAGGCGCAACTGTGCGCCGATGGCTTGCGGTCCTAAATCCACGCCGAGAAAGTGGTTGTGGTGGCCCTCGTTGCGGTACAGACTGTTGGGCCACAGGTCGCCTGGGTAGTGGCCGCCAACCGCGGTATAGAGGTCGAGATCGCCGTCGAGGTCGTAGTCGGCAAAACCCACGCCGTGCCCCTTGCCTGGGTTGCCGACGCCGGCCGCGGCCGTGATGTCGGCGAAGCGGTCGCCGCGATTGTGGAACAGCGTATTGGGTTCAAAGCGCGCCATAATGGGGCCGCCGTTGGTCAGGTAGATGTCGATTAGACCGTCGTAGTCCACGTCGCCATAGCCCGCACCCATCGAGCCGAAGGAGCGGGCCAACCCCTGCTGAGGGGCAATGTCGCGGAAGGTGGCCCCATCGTTGCGATACAGATAGGCACGGGTCGGGCGCAAGGCCAGCCCCGTGATCTGCGACTGCACGATGTCTTCGTAGAAGTTCATGGCCGAAACGAAGAGGTCAAGATCGCCGTCGCCGTCGCTGTCGATGAAAAATCCCACGTAGCTGCCCTCACCCGGTTTGGCCACGCCAGCCTCGGTGGTGACGTCGGTGAAGTGCTGTCCGTCGTTGCGGTAGAGGTGGTTGGGGGCGGCTACGTCAATGGCGTAGAGGTCGCTGTCGCCGTCGCCGTCGTAGTCGCCGCAGGTTACGCCGAGGGTTTTGCCGCGATAGGCCACGCCAGCCTGTGCGCCGCGGTCGGCAAAGGTGCCGTCTCCTTGGTTGTGGTACAGACGGTTGGGCCGTCCGCTGCCGGTGATGCCCGAGGCCACGTACAGATCCGGTAGGCCGTCGTTGTCGTAGTCGGTCCAGACGGCCATGAAGCTGTCGTCCGCGCCAGCGACTCCGGCTTGGGGCGCGACATCGCGAAAGGTTCCATCGCCCTGGTTGCGGTAGAGCGAGTTGGGCGCGAGACCTTCCCAGGCTTCGCGGGTGGTAAAGAGGTCTGGGTGGCCGTCGCTATCGTAGTCTGCGGCAATGGCTGCCCAGCCGCCGCGCGGGTCTGCGAGGTCGGCTGCGGCAGATACGTCGGCGAAGCGGCCGTCGCCGTCGTTGCGGTAGAGTGCGTGTGGGGCTTGGATGCCCGCGGCGAAGATGTCCGGGTCGCCGTCGGTGTCGTAGTCGAGCCACGCCACACCACGTCCCCGATCGCGCTTGCCGACGCCAGCCGTTGCGGCCACATCGGTGAAGCGCACTGGCGATGCTTCGGCTAGCGGTGCCAAGCCGATTTGATGGGCCAGTTCGAGGTCGCCCGGGTAGGTGCCATACGCTTCGATATAGGCCAGCCGCAGGTTCCACTGGCGCACGGTGCGCTGTGGCGAGGCCGGGGGCAGGACGTCAATGGCGCGCTTGTACGCGGCGACGGCCTCGGGATATTGGCGCAAGTGGTGGTGGGCCGCGCCCAATAGGAAAGATAGATACACGTCGTCTGGTCGCTCGGTGAGTAAGGTGTCGAGGCGGATGGCTGCGCCGATAAAATCGCCCAAGCGCAAAAGCGAGGCGGCCTTGCCAGAGCGCGCTCGGTAGTGATTGGGATCGACGGCGAGGATAGCTTCGTACTGGGCGAGGGCACCTGCGGCGTCGGGTTGGTCTTGCGTCATTAGGAGGTCGGCGTATGCCATGCAGGCGACCGCGTTGCCGGGGAAGGCCGTCACTATGGAGTCGAAAAGGGTGCGCGCTTCGGCTTGACGGTCGAGTTTGCTCAGGGTTTGGGCCAACTGCAATCGGGGCTCGATGCGCTCGGGCGCGAGTCTCTGCGCTCGGGCGAGCGGAGACAAGGCTTGTTGGTAGCGCTTTTGCCGCAAATGGATTTGCCCGAGCGCGAGCGCGGCCTCGTAGTGCAGGGTGTCGCGCCGGATGAGAGCTTCGAGCACGTAGGCGGCGGAGTCCAAACGGCCGGCCGCTAGGTGTTGGCGGGCCTGTTGGTAGCGCTGGGCGCTCTGCGCGGGTAGGGGTGGCTCGGAGGCACAGCCCAACAAGGCGGCGAGCGCAATACTTAGGCGCATTGGCGTCTTTGGCAGTAGATACATTTTGCGCTGCATAGTGTACGAACTGAGGGGAGAATTGGCGAGTGGCGGCGGCGCAAAGCGGTTGATTCGCGGCGCGTTGTGTCCTATACTTTTGCCGAATGAAAACTCTGCGGAGGTACGCGCGATGAAACAATGGACATGGTTGGCCCTAGCGGGTCTGTTGACCACCCTGAGTTGCGGTTCGGATGAAGCCGTTCAACCGACGCCCGATTACGCCGATGCTTGGGTCGGCGAATACGAAGGCACCGGGAATTTTGCTCTATCCAATGGCATCAGCGGACAAGATCGCCCCGTTTCGATGAGTATTGTGAGGGTTTCTCCTAAGCAAGTTACCGTGACTGCCACGTTGGTTTATGGCGAGGGGCGCAACGATTTCTTCCAGGAAATCGACATCCTCCAGCCCGACGATCCCGACCAAATCACCTTGGAGGTGCGCTACCTCAATGCTAAGACGGTTTATGCCTTCACCCAAGAAGAAGACACGATCACCGGCTCCATCGCGACGAGTTCGCTGCGGCTCGGAGGAACTTGGGGCCAAGATCAGATCATGACTGAGATAGAAGTTGTGCGGCAGTAGGACTGTGATTTATGGGATTGGTGGGATGGACGGGATTTGCGGTGATCTTCTATGTATTCGCAATGGTGCGCTAGACGCGCTCGGCGCGACCGATTCTATGCCCCGATATTTTTCCCGCTAGTAAACGCAATTCACGGATGACCCTTAGCAAAAAGAACCGCGAGCAAATGCCGCACCGTCGCTTCTTTTACATAGGAGCAGCCGCGCTGGTGATCGCTCTCGGTACGGGCGGCTCGTACTGGTACTCGCAGTACCGGACAAACGCCGCGCAAAAAGCTGTCGAGCAAGGCGACCGCTTGCGTGCCCAAAACCAAATGGACGAAGCCGCCCGCTACTACCAGCGGGCCATCGAGTTGAATCCAGACCTCGCCCAAGCCCATAGCAACCTAGGCGTGACACAAGCGGCGCTAGAGCGTTTTGCCGAGGCAGTCCCCCACTTCGAACAGGCACTAACGCTGGCCCCCGATCACTTTGAAGCGCAGATTGGCCTCGCCGTTTCGCTCGACGGGTTGGGCCATTTTTTAGCGGCAGAGGACAGCTATAAGAAGGCGCTGGCGCTGCGGCCTGACTTTGGGGCGATCTACTACAATCTCGGCTATCTCTACCATCAACAGGGTCTCTACGCAGAGGCCGCAGCTCAGTACGAGGAAGCTGTGCGCTTGATACCGACCTTCCTGCAAGCTCGGGCCAACTTGGGGAGGGTCTATCACTTGCAGCACCGCCCGGGCGAAGCCATTGCCGAGTACCAGCGCGCCCTCGCGGACCACCCAGACGAAGGGCGGGTGTACGCACGCTTGGGCGAGAGCTACATGGCTTTGAGCCAATATGAAGAAGCAAGGGCGGCCTATCGGCGAGCTATAGATATCGGCGTCGAGACGGCGGGCGCGTTTTACGACCTCGGTGTTATCAGCGAGCAGGAAGGCAAGCTGGAAGCGGCGCGGAGTTACTTTCACCAAGCCCTGCTCAAAAATGCGGCCCACGCCAATTCCTATCATCGCTTGGGCGCGGTGACAGCCAAGTTAGGGCAGGAGCAACAGGCCGCCACCTACTACTTGGAGGCCATAAAGCGCGACCCTGGCCACGCGGGTGCCCACTACAGCTTGGCCCAGCTCTACCTCAAGCAGGGCCGTAGCGACGAGGGCCAAGAGCTAATGCAGGTCTTTGCCAAGCTCAAAGAATACGAGGGCCGGCTAGCCAGCCTCAAACGGGCTGCGAGCCGGTCGCCGCGCTCGCCGGAGGCCAGCTACAACGTGGGGCTGCTCCACCTAGAGTTCGGGTACGTCAACAAGGCCGCTGCGGTCTTTGAGCAACTCCTCAAACTCCATCCCGAATTTTCTGCCGCGCAGGAGCGCCTCGCCGAAATCGAGCGGGTGCGGGCCGAGCACAGCGCGGGTTGATCGTTAAAAAGGATTCGCGCCTAGTTCGAGGAGGGCGTGCCCCTGCCCTTGGCGGACGACTAAGAGTTTATTGGCAGGCACGTTCTCGACTGCGTGGGTGCTGCCGTTGGGATAGGTAATTTCGACGCGGTCGATGGCCTGCGCTGCGCCCAAGCCGAAGTGGACGCGCAAGTCGCTGTGCGAGAGGTAGCTGCCTGCGCCGTTGACCGTGCGCCACTGGTACTTGTCGGCCGCTTGCAGGCCGATGCGAGTGCCGATCCCATTGAGATTGTCCTCACGGCCAAAGACCTGCACTACGAGATAGTTTCCCGCATTTCCTCCATCATTGCGCAACAGAGTTGGCGCGTCGTTGAGTTCGACGACGAAGAGGTCGATATCGCCGTCGTCGTCGTAGTCGCCAAAGCTGGTGCCGCGACTGACTTTGGCCTGCGCTAGTCCGGGACCGGCTGACAGTGGGGCGAAGCGACCGTCGCCCTCGTTGCGGAAGAGCTGATTGGGTTGGCGGTAAGTGGTGCCGGTTGCAGCTTGGTCAACCTGCGGATATACATGGCCGTTGGCGACGAAAAGGTCGAGGCGACCGTCGTTGTCGTAGTCGAAAAAGCGCGTTCCCCAACCCAACATCTCTACTGTGGCTGCGGCGAGGCCAGCCGTGGTCGTGACGTCGGAGAAACGCACGCCGCCCTCGTTGCGGTAGAGCGTATTGGTCTCGGTGAAAAAGTGAGTTACGTACAAGTCTGGGTCGCCATCTTGATCGTAGTCGCCAAAGTCTGCGCCCATGCCGGCTTCGACATCGCCGTCGCCATTGTACGCCACGCCCGCGATGAGGGCGACGTCTTGAAAAGTGCCGTCGCCTTGGTTTTGGAAGAGCACATTGGGAGTTTCGTCGTTGGCGACAAAGAGGTCGCTATCGCCATCGGAATCGTAGTCGGCCGGGATCACGCCCAAGCCGTAATAGCGGTTGGCGGCTGCCACGCCGGACGCTTGGGTGACGTCGGTAAATACACCATCACCTTCATTGCGGTAGAGCACGTCCGGCGCGCCGACTAAGCCTTTAGGGCCGCAATAGACGCGGAGGCCGCTGAAAAAGGTGCAGAGTTGTGGCTCAGCCGGCAGGTTCTCCGCATCGAAGACGACGTAGTTGGCCACGTAGAGGTCGAGGTCGCCGTCGCGGTCGTAGTCGAAAAAGGCCGCGCTGGCGCTGTATTGATCGCCGCCAACGTCTGCTTCTCGAATCACCTCGGCAAAGCGGTCGCCGCGATTGCGGTAGAGTACGTTGGCTCCGTAGTTGGTAACGTAGAGGTCTGGGTGACCGTCGTTGTCAATGTCGCCCACGGCCACGCCTCCGCCCCAACCGGCGTCGCCGACCCCAGCTTCTCGGGTGATTTCCGCAAAAGTGCCGTCGCCGCGATTGCGGTAGAGCGCGTTGCCTGGCCCCGAGCGGTCGCGGTACGTGGCAAAGGTGGCTCCGTTGACTATGTAGAGGTCGAGGTCGCCGTCGGAGTCGTGGTCGAAGAAGGCCGCGCCGCTGCCGTGGGATTCCAAGATGTAGTGCTTTTCTTGCCCGCCAAATACATTGCGATAGGTGATGCCAGCGGCGGCGGTTTGGTCGCTAAATTGGGGTTGGGCGCGCAGGGGGAGGGCGCATAGCAGCGCGCCGCAAAACAGCGGAAAGACGCGCAAATTAGGGGGCGACCGCGTAGTTTAGGCCCGTGAGCAGATGCAATGCCTCTTTGGCGGCCTCGTGGTCGGGACCTTCGCGCTCGGCGAACATGCGCTCTAGCGGCCTCACGGCTGTGGTGTCGCCGATGCGGCCGAGGGTGCGGGCGCTTTCTGCGCGGACCCAGATGTTGTCGTCGGTCAAGGCGAGGCACAGCGCGTCGAGGGCGCGATGCGTCCGGTGGTGTCCCAATAGCTGCGCGGCGATGTAGCGCACGTTGTCGTCGCGGTCGCGCAGCGCGGCGAGGGTTGCCGCTTCGGCCTCTGAGGTCCACAGAAACTGCAGCGCGGCGAGGGCCTGTCGGCGCACCGAGGGGATGGTATCCACCAAGGCGCGCACCAGAGAAGGCACGGCCGTGGTGTCGCGGAGATTGCCCAAGCTCCAAGCTGCCGCGCCGCGCACCTCGGGGACTGAGTCGTCGGCGAGGACGCTGGCCAAGGTCGCGTGGAGGTGGGGGTCGTCGAGTTGGCCGAGGGCGCGGACGGCCTGTTCGCGGACATGGCGGTTTTCGTCGCGGAGGAGTGATTTGAGGAAGGGTGTGGCGCGTCGGTCGCCGATTTGACCGAGGATTTGCGCGGCAATGTAGCGCAGGCTATCGCTGCCAGCGGTTGCGCGGTCCAGCAAAGGCTCGACGGCTGCGCTGCCTAGTTGCACCAAGGCGTGGCTGGCGTCGAGACGGACTTGACGCCTCGGATCGGCGAGTTGGTCGATATAGTATTCGGCCTGTTGTGCGGCGCAACTCAATAGGCCGGCGCAGAGGCTTGCTAGGGCGAGCTTGGACATGGGCGGCTTAAGTGAAAGCAGGTGTCAGGGATTAAAAACCTGACACCTGCTTTGGGTTTAGCTTTGCAGTGAAGCCTAGTTGACCATCTGCATGAGGCGTTGGGTAATTGACCCTTCCTGCGTCAGGGCGTAGATGATGATGTTGACGGCTAGTTGTAGCTGGCGGGTCGAATCCCCGCCGCGTCCGTCGTTTTGCCAGCCCCAACCACCGTCACCGGGCGTGACACCCGCCAACCTGCCTTTGATGTAATAGCCGCGCAGATAGTTCCAGGGCCTAACGCCCAATTTGCCTTGCCCTAGTGAGGGACTATAGCCGAAAGGCATACCCCCACTCAGATCGAAGAAGGAGGTAAAGACCGGGTGATCCTCCGGAAGGCGCTCGGACCAGAAATCCTTGCCGCGGACTAGGCCGCCGTACTTTTCCAACGCTTCTTCATGGATCCCACTGAGCATAAAACCACCCGACATTAGGTATTGGGCCAAGTTGGCCATTTCAGCGTCGTTGGCGGCACCTTGGGGCTCGACGATGACTGGTATTTCCATCAGGCGCGGATCGTCGAACGTGATAAATCCAAGGAATTCGGCCTTGAGGCCGGTGTACTCGTTGAGTACGTCGCGGATTCGATCGATGGTTTTAACGCGGAGCGTGACCGTGCCGTAGCCGGAGGTGCCGCCGGCCAGTGCCCGCGAGGACATGACTTGGGCCAGCTTGACAAAGCCCTTGATGGCCTGCTTGTCCGTGGCGTCTTGGACGATAATGGCGCGGTAGCGACCAGTGTCCATGTTGTTGACGTCGAGCATCTCTAGGCCCATGTCAATTTTGTGTTCGGAGGTGCGGGTACTGGTCACGGCCGCTGCCGTTAGCTTGGGCTCTATGGTCATACCGCTCATCGTGCTGAAGGCAGTCTGCCCTGACAGGCGAATTCCCGAGCCACCGACGCCGGCGATTAGGCTGCGGGTGTTGAACGAGGCTGTGGCCTGTACTTGGTCCATGCGCGCTTGCGCTAGCTGGACTTCGCGGCGCGCGAGCTGGCGCTTGGGCTGGGGAATTTTGCGCAGTTCCAGCGGCTTGGTCAGGCGCGGCTCGCGCTTGATGAATTTGGTCGTCAGGGGCCGGGGTGTCTTCTTCTCGTCTTTTTCAAAAGGGTTGATTGCAACGACGATGAGCAGAAGGGCCGCAGCAGAAGCTAGGGCGATAAAGAAGCCCCGGCGCAAGCGGCGGACCAGACTGTCAAGATCGAAGTCCTGAGTGGGCGAAGCAAAGCGCGTGGAGACCCATTTCTTACTCATAGTGACCTCCTCAAAGGACGTTTGGGGGAAATGACCCGGTCTTGGATCTGTAGGCCATCTCCGCGTTTTTTGAGCTTCTTGTCGAGTTTTCGCAGCCGAGCGATGGCCGTAGTAGAATCAACGTCAACCACCTCTATTTGCCCCACTTTCTGCTGCGATGGCCTAGGCCGCCACACATCGAACCGCATTCGCTTCATCAGACCGTGCCGAGCACCGATATTTAGCTGGACGTGGGGTTTGCCTTTCCGTTCGGGCAAGAGAGCCGCGATGCGGCCCTCTAGCGGCAAATTTGCGTCTAGGTCGGGCGCTAGATTGTCCGCTAGTCCCTTTAACACCCCTCGGGCAACGGCGAGGTCGCTGCTGGGCTTGGAGATGAACCAACGCTCGGCAACGTTTAGTGCGCGTTCTGTGGCAGGATCGGACATTTGCAAGCGGAGAAGATCGGCTAGGAAAGCCCGCGTTAAACCAGGATGTGACGCGCCTGGATACTTCCAAGTATTATAAAGGAATAGTTGTTCGTCATAAGGTATCACGGCTGAAGAGTCGCGCAAGTCCGACCAGAAAATTTTGTCGCGGTGCGGATCCTCCAACTTGACTTCGAGTTGACAGACGATGGAGGGCAGTGAAATCACCGTGTAAGACTGGTCTTCGCTTGGTCCTCTATCGTCTAATAGGCCCAAATTTTCGTAGTAATGAATAACTTGGTTGTGGTATGTCTTATGGGCTTTGTTGAAAGTGAAATGGGCGATGTAATCGATGGATTCTTGCCCCGTGGGATCGCGGGCCTCGCGGATGCTCCGCAAGCGCACGACGCGGAAGCGGCCCAAGTCGGTAAAGATGTCTCTGATCGCTCGCTCGATTTCTCGCATCAGGCGGGGATGTTGCTCGGCGAGGTGGACGGGCAGGATCTCTTGCTCGACGAGATCGGTAAAGACCAAGCCGATGGTGTAGATGTGCGGCTGGGCGTTGGCCGCCTGGCCTCCGACTATGAAGACGAACAAGCCGATGAGGAAGAGATCTTTCACGGAATTAAACTATGCGTGATCGCAGTGGAAAACCTGTGGTTGCCTGTATTTAATGTATAATTTAGGTGATCTCGTAGAGCAACTTTTTTCTTGACAGCCTTTTGAAGGGCATTTATTATGAATCGTTCATTTGAACTTTTTCGTCCACTTCTCTTACAGCTAAGGAGATACAGCAATGAAGAAGTTGACCCTTTTGGCCGCGGCCGCGGCCCTCTGCGTTACGACGCTGGCCGATGCCCAGCCGCCGATACGCTATTTCGATTTGCCCAAGTTCACCCAAGCTCCCACGCTCGACGGCGACCGCGCAACTGTTGCTGACGAGTGGGCTGGCGCGCTAGAATTCGACTGCTCGCCGAGCCAGATTCAGCTCGACGGTCAAGAGTTTGGCTGGCGCGATCAGGCGAACGAGTCCTCTGAAGTAAGCACCAACCAGCTCAATGAAAACGGCGAGACCGAAGTAGCTGGCGAGGGCCGCACCGACGCCGATGTCTCTTCGGTGATCTTGCAGGCGTGGGATGACGATGCCCTGTACTACATCACCGAGGTTAGCGATAACGTCCGCGACACCGAGGGTGGCGGCGAGGCACGGGCTTGGTGGGAGCGCGACTCCATGTCTCTCTACCTCGACATGAACAACGAAGATCACCCAGGTGGCGACCCGACCGGCGAGTACGTCAACCTGAATGTGGTCAACTTTATGGCCGTGCCTTTCGGCTCGAATGAACTGTCCGTCTGCTACATCACCACCGTGCAGAACCAGCGCGTGGATGTCCACGATCCCGATGCAATTGAGGGGTTTGAGTACGGCTTCCGCGACGCCGGTGACGAGTTTGGCGATGAAGGCGACGCCGACTACGTGATCGAGGGGCGGATGGAGTGGGACACTTTTCTGCGCAACGGCAACCTCTTTGAAGCCCCTACGACCGGCTCGGAGATGGGCTTCACTTGGCTGTTGGTTGACGCCGATGGCGAAGACGCCTATGGCGGCCAGATCCAGTGCGTAGCGTGGGCTGGTGGCAACCAGTCCGAGTTCGCCAACTGGGTCTTCGTGGATACGCCGGCTGGTCCGTCAGGTACCGCGGTCGAAGAAGATTCCTGGGGCCGCGTAAAGGAGACCTTCGTCCAATAGTCAATGACTTTTGGATAGGTTAGACAAAAACGGGAAGTGGGCTTGACGCCTGCTTCCCGTTTTTTTTTCTTGACCCGCGAGCTTGGGCAAATATATGTTTTCGCCCAACACCTAATTTTAAGTGACCCGCGAGGGGTTCTCATGCTGTGTTTTCTAAAATGCCGTGTTGTCAAGCGCTGGGTGGCCTTGTCCGCGCTGGTTTGCGCTGGCTTGTCCGCACCGGCGGAGGCGCAGCGCCACCCCGAATCTGCTGGCCCGCTGCCCTATTACGACCCTTCTCCCGGCACGCCGCAAGACCCTCCGTGGAAAAAGCGCCCCGCTTTTATTCGCGGACCCCAAGACCGCTATGACCGAGGATTGGGGAGGGCTTTCCTCAACACCGCAGTCAGCGTTCCCTATCTCAACTACGCCGACGAAAAGTACATTGCTTACTACCGCGAGACCGTTGCTTGGGCCACCCCGTCGGGCCGTCCCCTGAGCGCCCGCAACGTGGGTTGGGACCGGATGGGCAACTACATGGGCGGTGGCTATCAGCGGCTCCTGACAATAGAAGAGTCGCGCAGTGGCAGTGACTTTAGTGGGTATAGCTATATTGATCACAAGTATCGGTCGTTTCGGATCGGCCACTATACCCACAAGGATTTGCACTGGACCGCCACGTTGGGCAACGTGGGCACACGAGGCGGTGCTACGGATGTGCGCACCATCTTCACGCCGCTGACGCTAGTCAACAGCAAGATGAGTGCGCTGCGCATGGACATCAACTACAAGGAGCGCGACCGAGCGACTCTGCTCTACTCGCGCGGCGGCGACCACGCTGGTGCCCAGTTGTTCTCCAAATGGGCGATTGGCCAAGAAGGCGACGACGCTTGGGACAACTCACCGGTGATGCTCTTTGGCGGCCACTGGCAGCACGAAGTGGGTCGCTTCGCCAGCGTTGGCGGTACGCTAATCAACCAGATTATGAGTTCGCCAGATTTGTCGCGCACTAGCGCTTGGCGCGGCGATTTGCCCTATCAGATGCTCGGTCCCAAGACCATTCGCGTCTTCGTGGCCGATGACTCGCCCGATGACGCGCGGGCCAATGCCATTGTCTATGGCGTGGACATCCTCATTGAGGGTGCGCGTGGCACAGAGCCGGTGCGTCTGACTAGTCTCGACGATGATCCAGACTATGATCCAATGCTAGAAGCCGGGCCGCCCGAAGGCGGTGCCGTCCTCGCCGGTGGCGGGCTCGAGGCCGAGGGCAAAGTACCGGTGGTTTATACCTTTGTCCTTCCTGCGGACGTGACAGTGCGCTCGGCGCGCTTTGTCGCCGATGTGGCCGGCGATTATCGGGTCGGTGTCAGTCAGACTCACGACTTTTTCAACATCGATCGCCGGGGCACCGCAGCTATCACCGAGGTGGCTTGGCCAGCTCCCATTGCCAGCGCTGGTGAGCGGGCCATACGGCGTCCGTTCAAATGGTACACAGACGAAGACGAGGAACTTTACTACACCCTCATCCGCGCCGATGGCAGCGACGGGACTGGTGCCAATCGCCGGATGGTCTCCTTTGACTACGGCATTCCCACCGGGCAGAGCTTGGCCTCGATTAACTATCAGGTCGATCTGGTGGGGCTGGAAGTCAGTGGCGAGATGGCGCACAATCTGCAGAATTTCATGTTCCCGATTGGCAATAACGAAGGCCAGCGCAGCAGCGAGCGCGCCTTTGCGTGGTGGATCAAGGGCATCAAGAACGTCGCCGGCGGCTTAGCACTGGGAGGCGAGATATACCGCATGGAGCCTAACTACGGCGGCGGGTACGATAGCTATCGCGGCGGCATGGCCTTCCACTACGATGGGCAGCCTGCTCCCGGCGGTAGAATCTCTACAGTTACCGAGGAATATCCCATCCACGAGGACAACGACGATCACGACCGTTTCCCCGACGAACACGTTAGTGATACGGCCGTTGCCGAGCCGCGCACCCTGTATCCAGGATTTCCCAATGCCCAAGTGTACCCCGGCCTCGATGAGAACGTCGATAATATCCCGGACGTGGACCGCAACGAGAACTTCATTGTTGACTGGGAAGAGGCATTTCTGACCTACGATTCAGAGCCGCCTGAATTTGTCTATGGCATCGACTTCAACAACAACAACGTGCCCGACTTCCGCGAGAACGACGATAAGCCGGACTATCCCTACCCACGCGACCAAAAGGGCCGGCACATCTTCCTGCGCTACGACCGCTTGGGAAGTTGGGGCGAGTTTATCAGCATAGGCAGCTACGACAACCGCCAGATCGCCGGCCCGGGCAAATCCGAGGGGATGTACTTCCGCTACGCCTATGAGGTGGAAAAGCGCGGCGTCGGTGCACTGAACATTAACTTCGATGCCAAGCAGGTCAAAGACGACATCCCGGATCACACCTACGTGTACCGAGTGCCCATTGACGATGTCGAGGCCATTAGCTGGTTTAACGAGCCGGACGGCCCGCCCGAGCGCGCGGGCTTTTGGCGGCCAGCGACGCCGGACGAGCTGTTAATGCGCGACAGCTTTGTGCATCTTTTCTTTTTCGACAGCACTTATCAGGGCTTCCACGGATTCAACATTGAAAACGGCTTCCTGTGGCAGCGCAACAGCCAAGCCGAAATTGAGCTTGAAGACGGCAGCGGGTTGTTACAGCCCCAAGACGTGCGCTCGCGTTTTTCCATTGTCAACAAGATCGACTACACCCATAGCTGGGGTGCCTTCAGCGTCACCCCTAAGTTGAAGCATCGGACGATCTTTGAGCAGGTTGACAGCGAAGATGTGCCGAGGAAATCGTACAGCGACTTCATTCCCATCGTAATGGGGCGGTACAGGCTCACGCCCAAGACCAGCTTTCAGCTTGGCGTACAGGGGCTACCCTTGATGCCGTTTAAGCACTGGGATCGCGCCTATGAGGATGGGACGTACAGCCAGACTGATTATATGGCCATGCTGAGCATCACCGCAGACTACTTTGGCATCCGCGACAATTCGATATTCTTCGGCTATCAGCGCACACGACGGGACTTTAGCCATGCAGGGCGGCCCGATTCCAAGCAGGGCATCCTCTTTGTGGAACTAATATCCCCCTTCTAAGGATGCGAATATACATGAGACTCATCGCAAAACACATTCGCGTCCTCCTGTGCTTGGCATTGGCCGCTGGGGGGTGCGCTACTCTCAGATCCCTCGAATCGCATTCGCAGCGGGAGTACTTTATTGAGCTGGAGCCGGTCCTACCCGCTGGGGATACCTATTACATTGATCCGATCGACAGCTCGGTCGTGTGGAGCGAGCAAGGCGTGCAAGTCAAGGTCAAGTTTTACGATGATGCTATGCTCGACGCCGAATACGATGTCCGCTTCACGCCTTATACGCTCACTGGGGTCGAAATTCCCGGTTTGGACTATACGCCGCCTCTGTGGACCGTTTTTGAAGTAACCGTGATCAACCGCACTCGGGAGCGGGTGGAGCTGGATCCCACGCAGACTATTCTGCGTTTGGACGATAGCAGCCGATTGCTCTGCCGCCAAGGAGCGGGAGGTTGGTACGACAAGGACGAGTTCTTCGATTATTCCTACTTGAAGTGGGGAGGTCAAGAAGGTAATGTGCGCTATCATGCCAGTTTGGACCGCAATCCAATCTGGAACAAGAGCGAGTACTACCGGGAAAAGCCCGTGCGCAAAGGCTCCAGATACAGCGGCAAGTTGACCTTTCCACCGCTGCCTGCAGAAACCAAGTCATTCACCCTCGAAGTAAACGACTTCATTCTGGCCTTTGATCGCTTTCAAGTAGGATACGGCAATCCAGTGGAATTCACCGACTTGAAATTCCACTTCAATGTCGATCACGGAGTGCGTTGGGTGGAGAATTAAGGAATGAAAAAGATGGTGAAATACCTCGGGGTGATGTTGCTTGTCGGCTCGACAGGCTGTGCCTTGAAATACGAGGCACTCAAGGATACCAGTTTGCCCAACCCACCGACGACGACGGTCAAAATATACGTCAAGGAATTCCCGGTCGAGAGCAAGGCTAATGTAGTCGATCCGAGGATGGCCACTTCGGCCAGTGACCAGCCAACCCAGTACGTCACGAACGCTCTTGCCAGCCATGGAAGTAAACTGGTGCAGATTTCTCGTCCTTCGCGAATCGAGGATTTGTCTAAGGCCTTGTTGCACGAGCTCCGCAGGGACAAGGTGCGGATCTTCACGCAGACGGACCGGGTTGAGGTGCTAGACGAAGATAGCGTGCGACAAGTGGATAACCCCTTTACTCTGGTGTCAGCAGACTCAGACGAAGCCGACTTGGAAATTAGCGGCACGGCTCTGATTACCAGTCAGCGGGTGCGCAAAGTATTCTCCCCGCAAACGCAAAGAGTGCAGGTCGAGGTTTCCGTCAAGGATCTCAAAACCGGCAAAGTGAGCAAGAAAAATCCAGTGGATGCTGGTATTGTCATGACCTTTAACTCTAGGGAGTTGGAAGAGGCCCTCGCCGTCGCCGTGGTGACCAGTCTGACGCAGAAACTGCTATTCTGAAGTGCTGGGGCTGGGCGCACTTTTGCTATTGTTTGAATTCAGTCCGTGCCGTGCTGAATTAAAGACTTGGGTAGTGGACACGGTCGATACATTTGCCTTGGGAACGACCCAAGGTGTACAGGTGCATTCAGATAGCCTCGTCATCTTGGCGCATTTGGACGAGAATATAAATGTGGCTTTAGGACGATCAGTGATAGACGATTTTGACAAGCCTGTGCCGCTAACCGACGGCGCGATTGACCTCGTGCGGAGCGAGTGGATCTCGGGTACCAATCACGTGTTCGACAAGCAATTTACTGTCGATCTCGGGCTGGACCGGGCGATCAAGCGCGTGCGATTGCTAGCCGGCGAGACGGCGCTGAACCAGCCCGAGTATTTCGTGCGTGGGTACAGGATCGAGACAGCCTCCCAGGTGGCACCGCAAGTTTGGCATCTTTTGGCGGAACAGCCGGACAATTTCGTCCTCAATGTAGATACAAGCGCAGATTCTACTTGGGCTGCGACCGACGAGCGCGGTGAGGCGATCCCGCGCGAGGGTCGCTTCGTGCGGCTGACAATAATCCGCCAAGACCGCAGCAACTGGGTTGCCATCGGCGAAATTGAGGTATTCGGCGTGGGCTACGTTAGCGAAGGCTTCATAGAGGATAGCTTCGCTCCGCCTACCC
Source organism: Gemmatimonadota bacterium (assembly GCA_009841115.1). Lineage (GTDB taxonomy): Bacteria > Latescibacterota > UBA2968 > UBA8231 > UBA8231. The sequence goes on from VXML01000030.1 coordinate 29,746, forward strand.
CGGTCAACGTGGGGCTGATCCGCTGGCAAGTAGATCGTCTGGAACGCACAGGCATTGAGTTACAGGTGCGCGGAACTACCGCAGAGAGTGCAGAGGAGCTTTGGGGAAGGGTTGCGGCGTACACGGATGGGGAATTTTTCTACAATGGGGACGAGCCGGTCGCGCAGTTGGCGTACCGGGCTCGTCTGACGAACTCGGCTCCTTTTGTCAGCCCGGTGCTCAAGCGCATTGCCATTGACTACGATCCCGTCTTGGTCGCCCAACAACTCTTGGCGGAGGTGGTCGTATCCGATTCACTGCGCAAAGGCGAGGAAGCAACGCTGATCTACCGAGTAGAGATCGCGGCTGGCGTCGATGACTACGGGGTTGATTTCTTGCGTATACAAGGCCCCTTGCTCCGCGTAACAGCCGTGCGCGTCGATGGTCGGGAACTCGTGCCCACAGAGGATTACACTTGGGACCCAACGCCGGATCAGGAGGGGATGCTGATAGAGCTTGCACCTAACGAGCAAATCAGCGCGATGGCTACCGTCGAAATTGAGGGGCAAGCGCTCTTTGTGCGCGACAAGACCGCCATGCGCTTTGAGGCTGGTAACAAGGCCCAAGGCGACAGAGACGGCTACGTGAACTGGCAGCAAGGGCGAGAAATGCCGGGTGCCACTTGGACGGTACTGGCTGCGGGAACGCCGTTGCAGCTCTTGGGCGAAGTGCAGGTGGAGCCGCGCCCGTTTTCGCCGTTTGCGGATGAGTATGTGCGCTTTACCTTCGTCGTCGGCAATATCGAAGAGGGCCGGGAAGTCTTGCTAAAAATTTACGACTTGACCGGTCGGTCGATTCGCCAGTTGGCGCAGACCGGAAGCGCCCGGACCTATCAGTTTGAATGGGACGGCCGCGATGGGGGCGATCGAGTTGTCGAGCCGGGACTCTATCTGTACGAGGTTAGGATAGAAGGAAGCGATAAGGCGCGCCGAGGTACTTTTGTGGTGGCGTACTAGCGTCCTATTGCTGATCCTCGTCCCCCCAGTTGGCGCTGCTTTTGAATTTGTGGGCCGGGGGGCTCAGAGCACGGCATTGGGCGGCGCTTTCGCCGCCAGCATTCGGACGGTTGAGGCCGTTTGGTACAATCCGGCCGGTAATGCCCAGCAGCAAAAGTGGCGGGCAGGTACGACCCACGCGTTGATTTATCCTGGGTTGGACCAAAGCCCAGCCCTAAACGGCTTGTCGGTAACTGGGCCCTTGCGAGGCGGTGGCTTCCAATTGGGCGTCTCGTTTCTCGGTGCTGATGGCTGGCGCGAAGAAGTGATTGCCCTAGGCTATGGGCGGCCGTTGCACGAGCGCTTCGCCTTAGGTGGCGGCTTGCGCACCAGCGCTTGGAAAGCTGGCGACCTGTCGCATCGGGCTTGGCACCTCGATGTAGGTGCCACTTGGGAAGTGGGTTTCATACATCCGAGGGCGTACCTGCGCTTGGCCTTGGTCGTCAAAGACTTGAACGGCGCGAATATCGCTGCGGGCGGCCAAGCCGCAGGTGAAGAAAAGCCGGCCGTGGTTGCGGCCGCCTTGCTCAACTTGGCGGGGCGAGAAGTCCTGCTCGACATTGAACGCCGCGATGGGCGAATCGAGTTCAGAGTGGGGTACGAGACGCGGACGGTGAGCCTCAACGGCGCTCGGTTCCGCATGGGGGGAGCCGCAGTTGGTTCGGGTTTTGACGAGAGAGAGCTCAACGTGGGGCTTGGGCACAACTATAAGCAATGGCATTTCGATTATGCTTATTCATACCCACTGCACCTTTCCGGCTATGGAGGCGTGCATCGGTTCAGCGTTGGGTATCGCCAGCACTGAGTTGGAATGCGACTGAAGACAGAATCTCTACACTGCATGAGGATAGCTGCCATGAGTAGTAATGCGAGAAAGAGAATGGTAAGGGCCGCGCTACTAGCGCTTGTGGGATTGGGAATGTTGGGTGCCGAAGCCGAAGCGCAGACCTTTCTGCGCAACCGGGATTTCCTCAACCTCGGCCATCCCGAACCGTATCTGAACTACGGGCGCAAGGAGTACGATCCCTATCCCTCGGTGATCAACGCACGCAATCGCTACGACCGCTTAGGCAATTACCTGTCGCGTGGATTTAATGTATTCACTTGGGAGTTTTCTCGCCCTGGGGAAAGTAATATCAACACCCGTACTGCCCAGTACTTGGGATGGTTCGCCAACTTGGTGATGCTCAACGACTCGTACAAGGGCTGGAACTACCGAGTGACCTTGGGCGAGGACATCCGCGCCAAATTTTCAGATCTGACCTTTAGCGACCCGCGCTTCTTCGGCATCCTGCTCGATGGCGCTTCCTCGGACAACAGGTTCACTCTGATGCTGAGCCAAGGCGGCGACCTGTTGGGTGCCGCCAAGTTTTCGACCTTCAAGGCGACCAGGGAGACCTCGCCGGTGTTGATCTTTGGTGGCCACTGGGAGACCAAGCTGGGCAATGTGCTGCGCATGGGTGCCACGTACTTCAATCAGCACATGGCCAATACTGCCGATGAGAACGGCTCCTTCCTCAAGGGCGATACCCCCTATAGCATGCTGCCGCCCTCTTTTATCGAAGTCATTATCGAAGACGATTCGCCCGATGATATAGGTCGGGTGGCCACTGTGTACGACGTAGATGTGGTGGTCATCGGCGAGTCGCAGGGACAGCGGGTGCGCCTGACCAGCATTGAAGGCGATTCCGAGTACGACTCGAGCCTGAAGATAATTGATCCCGTCGGTGGGGCCGAGGGCGGGCTGACCATAGCCGGCGAAGACCAAGTCGTCTTCCGCTTCCAAATGCCGCGATTCAACCTCCCGGATGCCGAGGCGTACTCCGCAGATCCCGATGGTTTTGTGCCGGGATTGACGATGAAATCCGTGCGCTTCTTGGCCGATGTCGAAGGCGACTATCGCATTCTAGTGCGCCAACAGCATTTGTTCTTCGACCAGCGGGCTCACCAAAAGAACGTGGACAAAGTGGCCGAAGGGGACGACAGATACGCTCCGGGCGGCAGGAGCTACGTCAATCCTTTTACCGGGCTGAAAGGCGACGACGCAATCAAGTCCCTCGAAGATGTGATAGTAGAAAATCCCGAAGCCTTCTACCAGTGGCCGGTGGTACCGGATCCGGCCACTACCCAGGCTCAGCCGTTTTTGCAATACAAGTGGGATCTGTTCGATCCGAGCCAAGTAGGTTATACAGTCTTGCGCTCCGACGGCAGCGGCTCGGGCCGCAAGGTGGTCGAGTTCGACTACGGCATCCCCACCGGTCAGGCGCTCTACGGGTTGGATTGGGACCTAGACTTCAAAGGGCTAAAAATAAAGGGCGAGTTAGCCACCAATCCCCAATACTTCCTCTTCCCGGTGGGTAGCAATGCCGGCAAGCGCTTTGACAAGCAAGCTCTCGGCTATTTCCTCACGGCCCAAAAGGAAGTAGGCCCGATCGAGATAGGCGGTGAATTTTTCAACCTAGACCCGGACTACAGCGGCAACTACGACAGCGCCCGTGGCGGCGTAGCCTTCTTCAGCGACAATTGTTTTGTGTGTCCGCAGACGCAGGAAATGTCCGTCATGACCGATAATGACGACAACGACCAGTGGCCTGACGAAATGATCAACGAGTTGCCCAGCGCGGAGAAGTCGGATTCGGGCATTTTCCCCGGGCTGGACGAAAACAACGACCTAATCCCAGACAGCGACCAGAATTTCAACGGCATTCCCGACTGGACTGAGCCGATCCTATTTTACGACGCCGATCCGCCGGATTTCATCTACGGCATCGACTTCAACAACAACGGCGTAGTCGATTACCGCGAAAACGACGCGCTGCCCGACTATCCCTACCCACGGGACCGCCAGGGGACCCACTTGGTGGCCACCAAGAAAGGCTTGGGGCGCTGGGGCAAATGGGCCTCAGTAGGCTCTTACACCATGAAGGAGCCGGCCGGCGGCGGTAAGGCCAAGGCCATCTACGCCCGCTACGAGCACAATTTTACCTCGCCCTATCTGGGAAGAGTTCGCATCAATGAGGACATCAAGCAGGTCAAAGACGACATTCGCGACGACGTGTACGTCTGGAAAGACGTAGGTCTTAACGAGCGGATACCCAGCCCCTTCCCGCACTTGAAAGGCCCGATGATTGAGGCGCGGGATCTCAATTCTCAGGTTTTCCCGCCGGATGTCGATCCGCTGAACATGCGCAATAGCTTGGTCAATACCTTGTTCATCAGCTCAACCTTTCGGCAGTTTTCCAATCTCAATGTCATCAATAACATCCAGTGGATCCGCAACAGCCAAGCCGAGGATGAGTTCGATGATGGCACCCAACAGGAAGCCGGTGTACTCTCGACCTTTACGATGGTCAACCGGTTCGACTATACGATTAACGCCGGTAATCTGAACATCCGCCCGATGTTCAAGCACCTGTTCTTGCGCAGGTATTCTAGTGTACTCGAAGACGCCACTGGCGATGGACGCATTGATTCCCGCTCGATCTACGCGCCGATCATCAGGACCCGTTTCGACCTGACGACCAAGTCCAATCTGCAACTCGGATTTCAGGGCTTCCCTTTCTGGCGGCACACTAGCTTGGACCGAGTGGATGATAGCAACGATTTTAAGGAATGGACACTCGTGCTGATGATGAGCAATCGCTCAGATCACTACGGCTACAATCTCGCCTCCCAGTTCGGCTTTATCAGAACCAGCCGGGAGTACGACGATGCCACTCGCGCTTCCGATAGCTTCGACAACTCGCGCCTCTTCTTTGATATTGTGGCCGGGTTCTAGGCTTAGGAGATTGACACCATGATTCTGGTAAATCTGCTGCTAATTGCGGCGGTTGGCGCGGCCGCCAGCCTGAGTACGCGCTTCTTCTCGCCGGTGGAATTGCAAGACCGCTTTGAGGAAGGTCAGAAGCTCTATGCGCTCGGGGACTACGACAAAGCCATTGAGCGCTATGAAGTTATTCTCTCTACCGAGAGCAACGCCATGATCAACGTGGAGGATGTAACCGTAGCGGTTGACGAGTTCATTCTGCCGGTGCGCGTAGGGGCTACCTACCAGCTAGGCAATACCTACAACAAGCTAGGTCTCGAAAAATTGCAGCGCTCGCAGTTTTTGCGCTCAGAAAAAAAAGAGGCCGAGGCTGATGCTCGCTACGAGGAGGCACTGCAAGATCTAAACAAGAGCCGCGACCACTTCCGCACCCTAGCCGCGGACGAGAGCGTCGATGAGCGCACTCGGGTGATGGCGCAGTACCAGATGATTCAAACGAGTTACCAACTCAAGGAGTACGAGCAGGTCGTTGAGGAAGGGGATGAGCTACTACGCAGATTCCCCCATAGTCTCTATGAGGCATCCGTTCACTACGACCGCGCGTGGTCCTATTTTGAGTTGGAGCGCTACGAGGAGGCCATCGCCAGCTTCAAGCAGGTGTTGATCTTGGCTCCCAGAGGCTCCAACGCCGATCGCTCGCTCTTCCAAATTGCCGAGAGCTACGACAAGCTCGGGCAGTACGAGGAGGCGCTGGAGTACCTTGATCGCCTCATCGCCCGCTATGACTTCGCGCAGATGACCGAGGAAGAGATCATCGAGATGACCACCCTCAAGCTCAAGGGCTTGGTCAAGGAGACGGCGCGCGAGCTAGTCGCCAAGGCTCACTTGAAAAAGGGCGATATCTATGTGCATAAAGGCGAGGTCGAAAAGGCCCTAGCCTCTTATGCCGTGCTTCCGGCCGAATACGCGGCTGAGCCAGTCTTGGTGCAAAATAGCTATATCCGCATCGCCGAGTTGGTGCAGAAGGAGCAGGGCACGACAGCGGCCATCGCCGCGTACAAGGACGCCATCGAAAAGGTTGAGGACAAACTCTTTCAAGCCCGCACGCAGCTAACGGTCGCCCTGATGCTTTTCGATCAGGAGGAGTACCTCAAGTCGGCCCAAGAATACGAGATATATCTCAAGGCCTACGGCGATGTGGCCCAGCGCATCGGCTTCGATCGCTACAAGGTTCTCTTTCGCGTCGCTCAGTGCCACCAAGAATACGGGCGGCAGGTCCGCAGCGAAGACCCGGCTAGAGCGGACGAGGAAATCGCCAAGGCGCTCGAAAGCTACGACCAACTCCTGAGCGAGCACGAGGACAATGTCCTGATACCGGACGTGCTTTTCAACGCCGGCTTTGCCAACCAACTCCTAGAGAAAGACGAAGCGGCGCAGCCGCTGTACCAGCGATTAGTCGATGAGTATGCGGACCATCCGGCGGCTCCCAACGGCCTTTTGCAGTTGGCTCGCATAGCCTATGCCGCATCCGAACTCAAACAGGCCGAGGAGATCTATACGTCCTTCCTCAACCGCTTCCCGGATTCGGAACTGCGCAATACGACGCGGATGGAATTGGGACTCACCTACAAGCGCCTCCAGGATACAGATAGCGCCATCGCCGCCTATGAGACGGTGGAAGAAGGTTGGGACAAGTGGCCTACCGTGCAGGTCGAGTTAGCTGAGCTGTACATGGGTAAACAAGAGTACGGAAAGGCGCGCAAGGCTCTCTCTAGTGCCTTGGATCGGGCCGGCGACGACACCCTAAGAGGCCAAATGCACTACACCTTGGCTCGGGTACATTTCGCCGAGGACAATTTCGCGGGTGCGATCAACTCTTGGGGTCAGGCCATTGCGCTGAATCCGCCCGTGCACATCCTGCAAAATTCGCTTCTGGCCCGCGGCGGTGCGTACTACGAGGTCGCCAAACAGCAAGACGCCGTCGGCGATACGGCCCAAGCCCGCATAAGCTATGAGGCATCGCTGGAGGATATGAAGGCCCTGCTCGAAAGCGATCCCGCGCCCCAGATAAAGGACAGCGCCTTCCGCACGCTGGGGGCGGGCATGATCCGCTTGGGGCGGCAAGAAGAGGCAGCTAGCTACTATCAAGAGCTCATCGCCGCGTCGGACGATCCCCAAGAGCAGGCGACCTTTAGCATGCTCCTGACCGAGCTGTACTACGATCAGCAGGACTTTGTCCAAGCCGAAAAATTCGCTCGCCAGCTCCTCGACATGCAGTTTGAAGACGACAATCAGGCGGGTTACTACCGCAAAGAACGCGCCTATTCCATCATCGGCAACGCGCTGCTGCAGCAAAAAAAGTACGAGGAAGCCGCCCGCATCTTTGCCCAAGGTCTCAAGCGCTATCCGAATTCGGGCGAGAGCGGCAACTTGGCCTTCTCCAAGGGCTTTGCCGAAATCAGCTACGGCGACTACGAGACAGCAGCCAAGAGCTTCAAATCCTTTGTTGACAAATATCCGCGCAACGCCAACCGCATTCACGGCCAGTACTATCTGGCCCACAGCCTCCAAGCCCTGACGCGATTTAAGGAGGCCGCGGCCGCTTTTGCCGAACTAGTCGAGCGCTATCTCCAGTCCCAATACGAGGAAGAAGCGCTTTTTCTGATTGGCGAAAACTACTACAACGAGCAAGCCTTTGCCGAGGCCGTGACCGCATACCAAGCCCTCTTGGCCAAATATTCCCAAGGGCCATACGGCGGGTCGGCGCAGTACGCGTTGGCTTGGTCCTTTGTCGAACAAGAGGAGATGGAGCAAGCAGTAGGCGCGATGCAAGACCTAGTTGCCAATTACCCCGAGAGCGAATTCGCTCCCAAAGCGCAGTTTACCATTGGCGACTACTACTACAATATCCAGTCTTATGACGAGGCTATGGCGGCCTACGAGAAAGTACTCAAGCTATATCCCAACTCCGAGGAGGCGTCACGGGCCACAACTTTAGTGGAAGAGCTAAGCGAGATCCAGGCCAGCTTTAGCTACAACGAGGCCATGAAGCTCTTTGAAGCCAAAGACTACGAGCAGGCCGTGCCAGCTCTACAGAAAATTATCCGCGATTATCCCGGCACCTATACGGAATTGGCTGCGTACTGCAACTTGGGGCTGGTCTATGAAATCACGCGCCAGTGGTCGCAGGCGGTGGAAAACTATCAGGTAGTGGAAGAAAAGGGTGGGGACAAGCCGGAAAACGCCGACGTGGTCAGTTTTGCCAAGCTCCACCGAGAATGGATTGTGGAAAACCGACTATAGTGAGCTTTTAACGCAACGCAAAGTAGGACACAATACCGGGAGGTTGTAATGGAGCAGAATTTTTTAGTTGACCAGTTTTTCAAAGGCGGGCCTATCATGTGGCCCTTGTTGCTCTGCTTGCTGATCGCCCTAGCCATCATCATAGAACGGCTGTGGCGTCTGCTGACGGTCCCGGGCGAAGAGGAGGCCGAACAGCAGCTCAACGAGGCCGAGGAAGTGCTCAGAAGCCAAGGCGAAGGCGGGGCCATTGAGCTGTTTCGCCAGGGTAGTGGCGTGCTCAACTTCATCTTCGCCGCGTTGGTGAAGCGCTACGATACCTTAGTGCTGGAAAATCGCACGGATCTAGAGGACATGCGCCAAGAGTTGATCTTGGCCACTGAGGAGGCTGGCGAGATGTATCTCGGCCGCCTGCTCAACGCGCTCGGAACCATCGGCGTCCTTTCTCCGCTGATGGGGTTGTTGGGCACGATCATGGGTATGATTAATGCCTTCGACGCGATTGCCCGCGCCGGGGCTGGCGATCCGGCGGCTGTAGCTAGCGGCATCTCCGAGGCCCTGATCACGACGGCCAGCGGCCTCATCGTCGCCATTCCGACCATCATCTTCCACCGCTACCTCTCCGGCCGTGCGGAAAAGGTCTTCAAGAGCGTGGAGCTATACTGCCACGCCTTCGCCAATACCCTACTGGTGCGCTTCCAAGCCAGTCAGCAGGAGGCCGGCTAGGCAGAAAGAGACGCGGCAATGCGGCAGAGACGAAAAAGCGGATACGGCAAAAGCGCCTTTAAGACCTCGGAAAACCCGGATCTGACTCCGCTGATCAACTGCATGTTCTTGCTGTTGGTTTTCTTCATGGTGGCGACCACCTTCGTCAACCCCAAGGGCTTGAGCGTAGATCTGCCCGGTGGCGAAGGCGAGTCGCGAGCGACCAAGGACATGAACATCGTGATTGACCCGGATCAGACGATCCAAGTCAACGGCGAGATCACGGATAAGGCGAGATTGGCGGAAAAAATCCGCCAAGTCATTGAGGCCGACAATACCAAGAACGTGATCTTGGAGTCCGCGCGCTCAATACCGCACTCCTATGTGGTGCAGGTGATGGACATCGCCCGCGGCGAGGGCATTGAGGCCATCGCCTTCGCCAAGAGCGGAGAAGGATAAAGCGGCATGGCTAAACGGAGACAGTCGCTGGCCGAAAAAGCCGGCGAATTTGAGCTGAATCTGACGCCGATGATCGACGCAGTGTTCCTGCTGCTGATCTTCTTTATGACCACTACGGTCTTTGTCAAGGCCACTCAGCTCAAGATCGAGCTGCCCGACTCGGTTCACTACGACCAGCTCAAGTCCGAAAAGAAGCTGAATCTGCGCATTTCGAGCGAGGGCCAGCTCGAGATCAACGGGCAGCTTGTGGCTATGGGGCAGCTAGCGAGTTGGTTAGAGCGCGAGAAGGTCCGCAGCGGCTCATCGACGCTGATTATCACTGCGGACGCGGATGCTGCACACGGCCATATTATCGACGCGATGGAAACGGCCACCATGGCGGGCATAGAAAAGATCGACATCGAAACCGAGGAACCAACCAATTGACAACAGCTAGCAAAAAGGGAGTTGCAATTTTATGAGAGCGAGGTACATGGCGCTCATCGGCTTAGTGGCGCTCGGGCTGGTCTGGAGTTGCGGGGGGCTGGTGCCGCCCCAACTCGCGTACGACCTGCACGTGATGTCCATCCTGCCCGAGGGCCGCGGCGATTACACCATCGATCCGGACGACAGTTCAACGGTCTTTAGTAAAGAGGGACTTTTAATCCGGGTGCGGCATCTGAGCGATGCCGAGCTCAACGAGCGCTTCCCGCCCCTATACGATGGTCGCCACGTCAACCCTTATACCCGGGATGATATCGATCCTGAAAAGGGCTATATCCCTCCGCGGTTTACTGTTTTTGAAGTCGAGGTCATAAATAAGACCTATGCCAAGATCGAATTCGATCCGGCCAAGGCGACTATGGAATCAGGCGGCGAGACCCATCGCTACTACGATCCCGGGCGCGAGGGGGCCGTCGTGTTGGGGGGTAACAGCTTCACCAAGTACTACAAAATGGAGTTGGGCACTTCGGGTAATGAGCGCGAAATCAACTTGGAGCGCATGGGGATTATCTACAAGACGGTCTTTCACCGCCATCGGCCGATTTTCCGCGATAGTAGCCAAAAAGGCATGTTGGTCTTCGACCCGTTGTTGCCAGAAAACGACGAGTTGCTGCTCACATTCCACGAATTTGTGCTGTCGTTTGACGCCAGCGGCAATCCGGAAGAGACCATCGACGTCGAGTTCCGCTTTGCGGTAGACCAAGGAACGAGGGAAAAGGCCAGCGCGGGCGGGGCGGGCTGAGTCCCCAGCACTGCGCCGCATCTGGATAACGTATGGCAGGATATCTCATTGCGAGGAGCTGGACCTTCCGTCTAGCTCCTCTTTTTATGCACAAACCACTGTTGGCCGGGGTGCTAATCTGGACTTGCATTAGCTGTGGCGATGAGCAGCCGGACAACGCCCATCTGCTGGCCAAGGTCGGCGCGGTCGAGATTACCGCGGCCGATCTGCGCACCTTTGAGGCCAATCTCAAAACGGCCACCATGCGCTTGCAGCACCGGGACAACTTGCAGACGCTCATTGACCGCGAGGTGTTGCTTTTGGCGGCCAACGAGCGGGGTTTACAGCGCGACGAAGAGGTCTTAGCCGAACTCGCCAAGCGCGAGACCAAGGCCCTCGCCGACGCGATGTTGCGGCGCAATGTTGCAGCCAAGGTCGCGGTGACTGAGGACGACGTCGAAAAAGCCTACGCGCGGTCGGGATGGGGCGAAAAGGTCACTACCATGGAGATTTTTGTGCCTAACCGGGAAAAGGCGCGTCAGGTGCAAGCGCTTTTGGCACAGGGCGAGGACTTTGCGGAAGTAGGTCGTCAATTCGCCGCCGACCTCTATTACGGTGTGCATACCGGCGAAATGCGGCAGGTAGCCTATTCGCCCTTCGATGGTCCCCGCGACCTAGCACAAGCGGTCTTCGCCCTGCCCGTGGGCGGCGTGACCGAGCCGCTCCCCTTGCACGGAGGATTCGTCATCGCCAAAGTAGCAGAACGTCGCCGCGCCGAATTGGTCGAGATCGAAGACGGCATCCGCGAGGCGCTCGGCGACGAGCAGCAAAAGCAACTGCGCGAATCGTACCTGCGGCACCTCAAGTGGGACTTGGAGACGGTTTTTGACGCCGAGGGCATGGATATTGTAGTAAACGTCTTACAGGGTCCGGTCCGCTATGCGGATTTGGACGAGACCCAGCGCCAGCGCCCGGTCTATGCTTTTGAGGGCTTGCAGATGGACGTGGCAGAGGTTTTAGAAGCTGTGCGGCCATCGGGCCGGCTGTGGCCGGAAGCCACGGCCGACGCCGTCAACGAGAAACTATCTGAGAGTCACTTTCCCACCCGCATCATGGCTCACGATGCCCGGCGCAAGGGCCTCGATAAAACCGAGGCTTTCGCGCGGTCGCATGAACTAGCGTTGGGCAACCTGATGCTGATGAAACTGCGCGAGCAGATCTTGGCCGAGGTCCCCGCGCCGACCGAGGACGAGCTACGGGCCTTCTACGAGGAACACAAGCACCGCTTTCGCAGCCCCCCCCACGCGCAATTAGAGGAAATTTTGCTCGAGACCCCGAGCGAGGCACGTCAGATCGCAGCGCAGATTGCGGCCGGTGCCGAGTGGTCGGAGTTGGCCCGCGCCCACAGCCAGCGCCGCAACGCCGAAGATGGCCTCCTGTACGTCTCCGAATCACAGGCCCCCTTTTTGGGGGAGGCTTGGATGAATGCGGTGATGAACGCCGAATTGCACCAACTCCAAGGGCCGCTCCAGACGAGGGGAGGATATTCGATCTTCCGGGTTATTGAAAGATACCCAGAGATTTACCACGGCCTAGAGCTAGAACGGGTGCGGAATGCGGTAGAGCGGGATGTGCGGGAGCGCGCCGAGCGGGAGTTCTTCAACAGCTATCTGCGCGATTTGCGCCAAAAATACGTCGAGCAGATAGACGTGTACGAAGAGCACTTGCGGTATTTGGACGACGAGTTGGTGCAGAACTGAGCAAACGAAGGGAGTGATTTTTGTCGCAGGCCAACGCCCAAGAGCGCTTCGCGGTTATGCCCGCCGACGCCCCTTTTGAACCGGGCTTTAATGCAAAGACCCTGTGGGCCGCGCTCTTCGTCGGCTTTGTAATGCTACCCGGCGCGATTTATCTCGGGCTGGTGACCGGGATGAGCATGGCCGGGGGGGCCGAATGGGTGACGCTCATCCTCTTTATCGAAATGGCCAAGCGCACCTTCGTATCCCTGCGGACTCAGGAGATCATTATCCTCTACTGGGTCGCCGGTGGCTTGGTGATGATGGGCGGCAAGTTAGGCACTGGGGCCGACCTGTTCGGCGGCCCATTCGGCGTATTGATCTGGGATCAATATCTGATTCAATCGCCCCAGGCCGACGGACTGGCCGAACACATTCCAACTTGGGTCGTGCCCCCACGAGGTTCAGAGGCGCTCTTAGAGCGCAGCTTCCTAGACAGCGCGTGGCTCAAGCCCATCGTCATTCTCCTCTGCGCCGTTGCACTGCAACGCGTCAATGCTCTGTCGTTGGGCTATGTGCTCTTCCGTATCACCCACGATGTCGAGCGCCTGCCCTTTCCCATGGCCTATGTGCAGGCCGGCGGTGCCACTGCCCTTGCCGAGACCTCGGCTAAGCAGGAGGGCTGGCGCTGGCACGTGTTCAGCACGGGGGCCTTTATCGGGGCGGTGTGGGGCGTATTCTACGTGGTGGTGCCGACGCTGTCGTCGGTTTTTCTGACTGAAACCGTGTCGATTTTGCCGATTCCCTTCATCGACTTTACCGTGCCGCTAAAGGCGGTTTTGCCCGCCGCAGTCATCGGCTTGGCCACGGATTTGATCCACGTGCTATTCGGCCTTGTGCTGCCGTTCTGGGTCGTAGTAGGGGTGTTTTCCTCGTCGATCTTGGTCAACTTGGTCGCCAACCCCATCCTCTATGCCTACGGCATCCTGCACACTTGGGAGCCGGGCATGTCGTCGATCCCCACCCAAATCGCCAATACCTTTGACTTTTGGCTGAGCTTTTCGTTGGGCGGGGCCATCGTAGTCGCGGCTGTGGGCTTCTATACCGCAGGCAAGGTCTTGCTCGCCGCTGGCAAGGAGCGCGCTCCGGTTCGGGAAGCTGCCCAGGGACCCAGTCCTGAGCGCGGCGACATTCGCATTGTCATGGCCTTGGGGATCTGGGCGGTGAGCACGCTGGGCTTCGTGCTGATGGTGTATTATTTGGTACCCGATTTTCCCTGGTGGATCACCGCGCTCTTTGGCTTTGTGTGGACGCCGATCTACTCGTATATCGGCACGCGGATGATCGGCCTGACGGGATCGCCGCAGGGAGTGACTTTTCCCTATCTGCGCGAGGCCAGCTTCTATTTGTCCGGCTACCAAGGGGCTGGGATCTGGTTCGCGCCAGTGCCGATCTTCCAGTGGGGTTACGAAGCGCAAGTGTTCAAGCAGCTAGAGCTGACGCGCACTCGCTTTGGCAGCATCGTCAAGATGACGGCCCTGACCTTGGCCGTGATGTTTGTGTGTAGCTTTCTGTTCTGGTCGCTGATATGGAAGCTGGGGCCGATTCCCTCCTCGGCGTACCCGTTCGTGCAAAAGATGTGGCCCTTCCACGCCACCATGCAGGCGTTCTGGGCCAAGTCAACGCTGCCGGGCGCGGGCCAGAGCTTGGTGACGCAAATTATTCGCTGGGATTATATCGGGGTCGGGCTGGTCTTTAGTGGTGCATTGTACGCGCTGCTGAGTGCACTTAGCGCACCGCTGGGGATATTTTATGGCTTTGTCGCCGGCCTCGGCGGCTGGCCGCACTTTGCCATCCTCAACTTCCTCGGTGCCCTGCTGGGCCGCTTCTACTTGCAAAAGCGCTTTGGCCCTGAGCGCTGGTACGCGTATGCGCCCATTGTGCTGGCCGGGTACTCGTGCGGCGTGGGTCTGATTGGCATGACGTCCATTGCCATTGCGCTGATTTCCAAGGCCGTGTCGCAGGTCGTGTTCTAAGGAGCCGCACGGTGAGTCGCGCACTGGTGTGCATGGCCTTGTTGGCACTTGGTTGCGGCCAAAGGAACTCAGGGCAAGTGAGCGAGGATCGCGTGGTTGCGCCCGCCCCGTCCGGAGAGGCTCCCGCTACCGAAGACGATTCCCCTACTGTAGTTACCGAAGTCAACAAAGCCGATCACGCCATGGTCCTCGTGCCCGAAGGCCTCTTTGTGATGGGTTGGGAAGCGGGCGACCCAGACGAGCAACCGCCGCACCAAGTTTTTCTTTCCGCGTACTACATCGACCAGTTTGAGGTCACCATAGGACTGTATCGGCGCTGCGTGGAGGACGATGCCTGTGAAGAACCGGCCTATGCCCCTAACTGCAATTGGGACAAGGACATAGACGACACGCATCCCATCAACTGTGTTAATCGCCAACACGCGCTCGACTATTGCGCGTGGGCCGGTCTGCGGCTGCCGACGGAAGCCGAGTGGGAAAAGGCCGCGCGCGGCACCGACGGACGCATATATCCCTGGGGATACGAGTTGGAAGGCGACGAGGCCAATTTTCGCTTTATCGCCGGGGCGACCGAGCCGGTGGGCAGCCGACCCCAAGGGGTGTCGCCTTACGGAGCACACGACATGGCGGGCAACGTGTGGGAGTGGGTATCTGATTGGTACGGGGACACGTACTATGCAGAGAGTCCACGGGACAATCCGCAGGGGCCGTTGCGCGGGGAGTTTGGGGTGCTGCGGGGTGGGTCGTGGTGGTTTGAGAAAGAGTCTCTGCCCGCGGCAAATCGGGAAGCCTATGATCCGCTGTTGACTGACATAGATATTGGGATCCGGTGTGCGCGGGATTTTTGAGTTGGGTGTTAGGTCGATCCTGCCGTTGCTCGTCGCGCTGGCAGGCTGTGGCAAAAACCCCGTAGCGCCAGTTGTTTTGGAAGAGGGCGTTGTCATTGCGTCGCCGGCCGACATCGCGGCCCTGCGGGAAAGAGGAGGCGCTGCGTACATCATCGATGGCGACTTACAGATCGCCGGCAGCAGCTTAGTCGCGCTGACGGGTTTGGAAGGGCTGAAGCGCGTCGAGGGCAGCGTCGAGATTTGGTTTAACGACCGCTTGGAAAGCCTAACGGGACTGGAAGGGCTTGAAAGCGTCGGAGCGGGGCTAGGTCCGGCGGACGCATCACCGCCTTTACCTACTCCCGCGGCCGGCAAAGTCGCTCACGTGGTGGAAGGGTTGTTGATCTTTGAAAACAAGGCTCTGCGCTCGCTCAAAGGGTTGGAGAACTTGGCTTCCGTTAGCGGGGGCTTGGCACTGGTCCGCAATGAATCGCTTGCGTCCCTGACGGACATGCCGCGCCTCGTGGAGATCGAAGGCAGCGTGGACATCTGGTTCAACGACGCGCTGCAAAGCCTAGAGGGTCTGCACTACTTAGCTAGAGTGCGGGACTTTTTGGAAGTCAGTGGCAATGGCGCACTGCAAAGTCTAAACGGGTTGCGCAGAATCAACCACGTGGGGGCGGATTTGATCATCAGCAACAACGCGCTGCTGCCCCAATCCGAGGTGCGGGCCTTTGCCGAGCGGATGGTAGCCAAGGGATTTGCAGGGGCAGTGATAGTCGGGGACAATCTGGCCGATTAGCAGCCGTTGCGGTCGCCTTCACTTCCGCACTAGGCGGATGCGATGGTTGCGCGTATCGGCGATGTAGAGGTTGTCGTCCGGGTCGAGTTCGATGCCGTAGGGGCGGCTGAGCAGGGCGGCCTGCGGGTCGCCGCCGTCGCCCATATCGCCGGATTTGCCGCACTGGCCGGCCACGGTGTAGAGCGCGCCGTCGAGGTCGATGTAGCGCACGCAGTGGTTGAAGGTGTCGGCGAAAAAGACTCGGCCTTCGGAGTCGGTGCCCACATCGCAGGGCCAGTAGAGCGAAACGTCGGTGGCCGCAGCTCCTTCGTCGCGCTCGCTGTCGGACATGGGAGGGAAGGCCCCATTGCCGGCGATAGTGGTGATGATGCCGGTCGCGTAGTCAACCTTGCGGATGCGGTTGTTGAAGGTGTCGGCGAGGTAGAGGTTGCCGAATTCGTCGGTGGCGATGCGGCTAGTGGGCGGGGCCGCTTGGCCTATAGGAGCGTAGATACGGGCTTGGTCCGCAGGCCCTCCGTCGCCGGAAAAACCCGGTTCGCCGGTGCCAACGACCGTGGAAATCGTGCCGTCTATATCGACCATGCGGACGCGCTGGTTTTCTTGGTCGGAGATGTACATGCGTCCGAGTGGGTCAAAAGCGGTAGCGCTTGGCAGGTTGACTAGCGCCTGTATGGCAGGGCCTCCGTCGCCACCGTACAGGCGCTCACCGGTGCCACAGATCGGCTCGATATAGTCGGTGGCAAAGTCGTAGCGCAGGATCATCGAGTTGTGCCAAGCCGTGAGTATCAGGCGTCCGAGCGGATCGAAGGAGATGTGGGTCGGATGGTTGAGGCCGATCTCGCGCGCTCGACCGGCCGGTGCGTCGCCGAGTTCGCCGGTGCCGATCAGGGTGCTTATGCGGCCATTGGTGACCACGCGGACGCGGTGGTTGTTCCAATCGAGGATGTAGAGCCGCCCGTCGGGGCCGTAGGTCAAGTCTTGCGGCAGGTAGAAGAGCGCTTGCTGTAGCGTTGCTTCTTCCGGGCCTTTGCCCGCGTCGCCGGTGCCAGCGAAAGTTTCGATGCGTCCGTAGGGGCCGCTAGGGCCAAGAGGCATTTCTCCGCAGGCGGACAGGATGAGTAAGAGCGCTAGGTAAATCATGGCAAGACGACGCGACGGATGCGGTGGTTGTACGTGTCGGCGATATAGAGCCGACCCTGTGGGTCAAAGTCGAGCCCGGCAGGTCGGTTGAGGGCTGCGTTGCGGGCCGGTCCGCCATCGCCGGAAAAGCCTTCCTCGCCGCTGCCGACAACGGTTTCAATGGTGCCAGTCGCTAGGTCGAGGGCGCGGATGCGGTGATTAAGTTCGTCGGCGATGTAGAGCTGGCCATCGGGACCAAAGGCCAAGTCGCGCGGGTTATTGAGTGCTGTGCTGAGGGCCGGGCCGCCGTCGTTGCCACCATCGGCCGCGCCCGTGCCAGCCACTGTTTCGATCCGGTCTAGGTCAAAATCGACGCGGCGGATGCGGTGGTTGAGGGCGTCGGCGATGTAGAGCCGACCCTGCGGATCAAAAACTAAGGCCCCGGCTGGTGGCGGATTGGCTCCGGCTGGCATCTGCAACAGAGCGTCGCGCGGGCTGCCGCCATCGCCGGCAAATCCGGCCACGCCGGTGCCTACGACGGTGGTGATGATGCCGTTGGGGTCTATTTTGCGCACTCTCTGATTGCGCTGGTCGAGGATGTACAGTCCGCCGTCAGGGCCTAAGACCGTTTGCGGCGGTTGGCTCAGGAGTGCGTCGCGGGCTGGACCGCCGTCGCCGGCAAAGCCCGGACCTGCGCCGCAGATGACTTGGACGAGTCCGGTCTGCGGGTCGTAGAGGCGCAGCTTGTGATTGTGCCAAGCCGTCAGCAGCAGGGTGCCGTCGGCCAGCGGTAGGAGATGGGTCGGGTGGTTGAGGTGGACCTCGGTGCCGGGCGCGCCGGGCGACACTTGGTCGGATTCGTCGTAGGGGCCGTCGCCGACGAAGTCCGTGCCAATGACGGTGACGAGAGTGCCCTCCCGGGTCACGCGGCGCACGCGGTGGTTATTCCAGTCGAGGAGGTAGGTTTGACCCGAGGGGGCGAAGGTGAGATCGACGGGCCAGTAGAGGGTGGAAGCTAGCAGTGGCTGGCCGTCGCCGTTGAAACCAGCCTCGCCCGTGCCTGCCCAAGTGCAGATGGTGCCGGGCGCGTCCGTGCAGAGGGATTGCGGGCTGCTGTCCGGGCCGGTGCTGTTGGAACAAGCCGTCAGCAGCAGTGCGAGGATAAGGGGTATGAAGCGGTTAGTGGACATAGTCAGTACGTTGAGCTAAACAGTAAATATATAAAAAAATGGATAATGTAAATTATCTATCGAGCAGGAGCAGTGTAACGTGACTTTGCGTTCGGCCGTGTTGGGGATTGTGGTTGTAATGGCCATTGTCATGGGGGCACCCTATTCGATTTGGATGGTGCGCTCTTCGGAGATTACGTGGTCGTATTTTCCGACTAGCGCCGGCTTTTGCTTTGTGGTGATTCTGCTGGCGAATGCGCTGGTGCGGTGGGTGCGGCCCGCGTGGGCGTTGCGGCCTGCCGAGTTGGCGGTCATTGTGATTATGGGCTTGGCAGCGACCGGGATTCCGACCTTTATCGTCGGCACCTTGCTGGCGATTATTTCCTCGCCGTACTATGGAGCCACCCCGGAAAACGATTGGGCGGGCAACATCCATTCCTACCTGCCCGATTGGGTCGTACCTCGCGCCGACGGCGATGCCATGCGTTGGTTCTACGAGGGGTTGCCCAAGGGGCAAGCCTTGCCGTTCGATGTCTGGGTCGGGCCGCTGTTTTGGCTGTTGAGCCTGATCCTGACTGTGTACTTCGCCTGCTTCTGCTTGGTGGTGATCTTCCGCCGCCAGTGGGTCGAGCACGAGCGACTGGTCTTTCCCTTGATGGAGATGCCGAGGTTGTTGATCGACGACGACGGACGGGCGATTGTGCGCTCCAAGGGGTTTTGGATCGGCGCGGCGATTCCACTGGGGATGATCCTGTTCAACATCATTGGTTCATTCTACATCGGCTTTCCCAAGATCAACTTCAACCACGCCGTCAATCTACAACTGAGCCGGGAGTTTCCCACCATCAGCCTGATGCTCTACTTCCCGGTGATCGGCTTTATGTATCTGGTCAGCACCAGCGTCTCGTTCAGCATCGTGTTCTTTTACTTAGTAGCTGTGGTGCAAGAGGGGATTACCAACCGCATCGGCTATGACGTAACGCGGCCCGATGCCTTCGTCTGGGGAATGCAGTCGCTTTCTTGGCAGGCGTGGGGTGGATTTACGGCGATGGTGTTGTTGAGCTTGTGGATGGCGCGGGGGCATCTAGTGGCAGTCGTGCGCCAAGCCTTGGGGGGACGGCGGACTCTAGACGACCGCGAGGAAATGGTTTCCTATCGCACGGCGGTTTGCGGATTCATAGCCGCGTCGGCCTATATCCTCGGCTGGCTGTGGAGGTCTGGGATGGATCTCCACATTGCCGCGCTCTTTATCTTTGGCGTGTTGGTCGCTTACTACGGCATCACGCGGCTGGTGGTGCAGGCCGGGGTCTATTTTTTGACGCCGCCAGTGGGTGCTCAGGCTTTTGCCTTGGCAATAACCGGCACGAGTATCGGTGGGCACAATTTAGTGGCGCTGGGGGTTTCCTATACGTGGTTCGGGGATGTGCAATCGCTCTTTATGCCGGCGGCGGCGCACGGCGCACGGCTTGGGGAATTGTACCGGGTTCGCCGGTCGATGGCCTTGGCGCTGGGCATTGCTGCGGTCGTGGGCTTCACCACCTGTCTCTATTTCGTTCTCTTGCTCTGCTACAAGTACGGCGCGGGCAATTTTGGCTCCTGGTACTTTATCGCTGGCGGTGGTGCCGGCGGCATGGCGTACAACGGAGTGATCCGCCACTTCAACGACCCTTGGCCGACCGACTGGAACAAGCTGTCCTACTTTGGGATCGGCATGGTGGTGTACTCGATTTTGGCTTTTCTCCAGTATCGCTTTCACTGGTGGCCGCTACACCCAGTAGGCATTGCGGTAGCCCCGCTGTGGATGACCCGGCTCATTGCGTTTTCGGTCTTTCTGGCGTGGGTGGCCAAAAGCGCGATTATGCGCTATGGCGGGATTGCGGCGTACCGTCAGGCGCGGCCGTTTTTTATGGGATTGATCGCTGGGTATTTCTTGGGGATTGGATTGTCGTATCTGGCGGATATTTTCTGGTTTATGGGCGAGGGGCACGCGTACTTTCACGGTTGAGACCAAAAAGGCCCTAGTGCGGTAAAGCACTAGGGCCTTAGTTCTACGGGATGGTCGTCGGGATCAATTGTCCAATAAGAGCTTGAGCATTCCCACGCAGAGTGCGACTAGTAAGCCGATCACCCAACGCTGGGTTTTCTCGATGTTTCCCAGTCGTTTATCGATTTGCTCGACAACTCCGTCGAGCCGCCCGATTAGCGTGGCGTGCGTTAAAAGCGTCTGTGTAGTCGTTTCCTGAGCCGGTTCTTTCGTCGATTCCATGGCCTTGCTCCTTATGCGAGCCTAGTGGATGCTTCTCCGGCACAATCTCATGTCCTCCCTTGCTGAGATGGTAAAGGATAGAGGGTTGTTTCGCAACATCACGGGCTAGACCCACCCCTCCTGCCGCGCTTGAATCCCCCCTGCCGATGCCCTATCTTGACAGCCGCTCGTCCCATTCTATAGACAAAGCGAGTTTCATGGCCAAATCCAAACTACTCAATGCGTTCTTCTTGGTGTTCGCTGCCGCCATGATTGCGGTCGTCGGTTTCGGCGATCCGGGAGCAGTCAATCGCGCGGTAAATGATTTCTTCGGCTGGGCACCCAATCCGCCCGTCGAAGCGCGGATGGTGGATCCCGCGCAAGCCGCTGAGCTTCGCGCCTTGGTTGCTGGCATTGACGAGGCGGACATTGCCGCTGAGATCGCGCGCTTTGCTGCCTTTGGCTCGCGGGTGCCAGGTTATGCGGGGGAGCGGCAGGCCCGCGATTACGTGCGCCAGCGGTTTGAGGCTCTGGGATTGGAGGACGTGCAGAGCGAGGCATTTAAGGTGGCCGTGCCCATAGATCGCGGCGGCGAGCTAGTGGTGCAGGGAGGCGATAGCAAACGGCTCTACAGCTTGTGGCCCAATGGGGTGCGCACGCCTTCGTTGGGGCCGGCCGGCGTGCGCGGCCCGCTGATCTACGGAGGTCAAGGCGAGCTCGAAGCATTGGACGGCCAACCTGTGCAGGACAGTGTCGTGCTCTTGGATTTTGCCTGCGGCCAAAACTACCTCCACGCCGCATCGCTGGGGGCCAAGGCCATCGTCTTCTTCGACAACGGCGGCGTCAACCGCGAGCAGGCTGCCGACAAGTTCCTCAAGGTGCCCGTTGACATCCCGCGATTTTGGCTCGAGCGGCAAGATGCGCTCGATTTGTTGGCACGCCTGCAAGACGGGCCGGTCGCCGTCCACTTGAATGCGCGAATGGATTGGGAAGGCGTGGAAGCGCACAACGTGTATGGCTACCTGCCCGGATCGCCAGAGATGCTGCCGGCCAAGAGCCGTGAAAAGCCGCAGGCTTGGCAGGACCAAACCATCGTCATTCAAGCCTATTACGACGCTATCTCGGTTGTGCCGGCCCTTGCCCCTGGAGCGGAAAACGCGGCTGGAATTGTCGCCCTGCTCCAGCTAGTGGAACTGCTCAAAGAATATCGCCCGCACTACTCGGTGCTTTTTTTGGCGACCTCCGGGCACTTTGAAGGCTTGTCTGGGATCAATGATTTTCTCTATCAGCACAGCCGCCGCAGCGACTATTTCCGCGAGCGCATGAGTGAAGCCGAGCGCATCGACTTCGACTTGATGCTATCGCTGGATCTGTCGAGCCACTCCGACCGCACGGCTAGCTTTGGCATGGGCACCTTCTACAATCCCAAGTGGCGCACTGACAACTACGTCAAATACATGTTGACACCCTATTCCAAGCGGCTGAGCCTGGCGGTCGAAGAGACCTTTGGCGACACTACGCGCCACTACGAGGGCATTGCCCCGCCCAAGCGCACGTGGAAAAATTTCATGCCCATCCCGCTCGCCTTTGCCAGCGAGGCTGCGGCCTTCGTCGGTCAGAAGGCCCTCGCTCTCGCCACGGCCAACGATGCGCGCGAGCGGATCGACACGCCGCTCGATTTGCCGGAAGCGGTGGACGTGCAAAACCTCACGCGGCAGATTCAAACGCTCGCGGCCATGTCGGCGTGGGCCGGCCGCGATGCCGAGTTGCTCAAGCCGACCAAGTTGGAGTTGGAAGACTACGGCCACAGTTTGGCGGGCGCGATCTACTGGTTCGACCGCGATGTCAATTTTGCCGTGCCCAAAAAGCCGGTGCCGCAAGCGCTAGTGACCTATCAGCAACTCGGCCCGAACTCAGTCGGTGGGGTGCGCACCTTGATCGCGCAACAGGCCGACGACGCGGGTCGCTTTCGCTTCGACATCATGCGGAATCGGTTGAGCAACGCCATCCGCGCGTATGAACTCGATCCCTACGGCGAAATCATCTCGGCACCGGACATGGGCCAAGAGGGCGATGAGACGTACCCGACTGAGCATCCGTGGGGCTGGTGGGAAAACGAGATGCTGCAAGTGCTCTTCAAGTGCCGGGCGCTGAGTTTGTTTGAGACGGTTGACTCGCGCTACCTGTCGGTTTTGGATCACGTCACCGTACTCGATGAGCGCGACGGCGTGCCGCAGTCGTGGGGAGCCGACTTTGTCGAAAGGCAGAGCAATGAAGAAGGCAAGGTAACGCTCGCCTCGGTGGTGTACGCCCAGCCCGGTACTCGGGTCAAAGCCCTGATGAGCACGAGCCTTTTCGGCGTGCGCTACCTGCTGAGCGGTGCGCCCGCCGAATGGGTGGCCGAGCCGGTGCGCCCAGCCGACGTGGATGAGGCGACGATGAAACAGGCGCTCGGACGCGGCTATCTCGTGGATCAAGGCGTGGTGCTGCGCCCTGGGTATGCGGCCGCGCGCGACATGTGGGTTCTCGACGATGTGCGGATCAAGCAGTTAGCGCGCTACGGGGTGCGCAACGACAAGTTCATGCGCTTGCACGAGGAGGCGCGCTTGGCCCTGTTGGAGGCCGAAGAGCACTTACAGGCGCGGCGCTACAGCGAGTTCAAGCGAGCCACGCGCAAGGCGTGGGGCCTCGAAGGGCGGGGCTACCCAGACATCAAATCGACCGCGGACGACACGGTCTATGGGGTGATCTTCTACTTTGCGCTGCTGCTGCCGTTTTCGTTTTGCTGCGAGCGGCTGTTCTTCGGCTTTGCCGACATCCGCCGTCAGGTGGCGGGCGCGGCGTTTTTCTTTTTGGCGATCTTCCTCATCATGCGCTTTATCCACCCGGCCTTTAAGCTGAGTTCGTCGCCGTACATCATCTTTTTGGCTTTCGTCATCTTCGCCATAGGCGGCACGGCCCTGATGATGATCTTAGGTCGCTTTACCCGGGCCGTTGGCCAACGCAAGCGGGCCGCTGCTGGCGTCCACGAAGCGGACATCGGTCGCCTCAGCGCCACGGCCGCGGCTGCGTCGCTGGGGATTTCCAATCTCCGCAAGCGCAAGTTGCGCACCGCGCTGACGGTTGTCACGCTGACGCTTTTGACCTTTACGGCCCAGGCCTTCACCTCGGTGCAGAGCTATCTCAAGTTCTATCAGATTCCCCGCCCGAATGTGCCTAGCTACGAAGGTGCCCTGCTGCGCGACCGAGGTTGGAAGGGCTTGCAGCTATCGGTGCTCGACTATGCGGAGAGCGCGTTTGGCGACCAAGCGCAGGTGCTGCCGAGGTCGTGGATTACTTCCAAGGTCATTGGCGAGCGGGCCTATATCGACATTGAACACAAACAGGCGCAGAAGAAGAGCTTTGCCTCAGCCCTCCTCGGAGTGACTCCAGGCGAGGGCGCATTGATGGGGCTGGAAGAGTTGTTGGTGGGGCCGGAGAGCCGCTGGTTTGCGGCTGACGAGCGCGATGTGTGCATCCTGCCGGCGGCTATGGCGGAGATCTTGGGCATTGGCCCGGAGGATGTGGGCACGGCCCAGATATGGCTGATGGGGCGCTCCTATCGGGTCATTGGCTTAATCGACGGCGAGGTCATCGACGGTCTGCGCGACTTGGACAACGAGAGTCCGATGCCGGTGGATACGGTCGCCGAGGCCAAGAAGATGGAGCAAATGGCCGACTTAGACCCACGCCTGATGGACACGACCGCGATTGAGACCTTTACCCATCTGATGGCCAACAACGTGGCGTTTTTGCCCTACCAGCAGGTCGTCGATTTGGGCGGTACACTGCGCTCCATTGCCATTGCTGGTTTTGCCGATCGGGAGACTTTGCTCGCCGAGGTGGAGGAATTCGTGTCGCGGGTGGCCGTGCCGCTCTTTGTCGGAGCGGATGACCGCGTGCGGGTGTACACATCCATGGGATCGGCGTCCTTGGCCGGGATTGGCAATCTCTTCGTGCCCTTGTTGATTGCCTCGCTGATCGTGCTCAACACCATGCTCGGAGCTGTGTACGAGCGCTCCGGCGAGATCGGGGTGTATTCGTCGGTGGGGCTGGCACCGAGCCACATTGCCGCGCTCTTCATCGCCGAGGCCCTCGTGTTTGCCATTGTCGGCGCAGTGTTGGGCTATTTGGTGGGGCAGACGACGACGCTGCTGCTGGCGCACTATGCGCTCTTGGGCGGGATGTTTCTGAATTACTCATCGCTGTCGGCGATTTTCTCGACTTTGGTGGTGATGGTGGTGGTGGTGCTCTCGACCCTGTATCCGGCACGCAAGGCTGCGGCCATGGCCGTGCCCGACGTGACGCGGCGCTGGGAATTCCCCCCGCCCGATGGCGACGATTGGCGCTTCGACTTTCCCTTTACGCTGGGCAAAGGAGATGCTTTAGGCTCGTGTGCGTATCTGCACCGGGTTTTCTCGTCGTATGGCGAGGGGTCGGTGGGCGATTTTATGACCGAGGGCGTGGATTTCCACTTGGAGCAGGGCGGCGCGCAGCCGGTCTATCTGCTGGAACTGATGGTGTGGCTTGCGCCCTACGACTTGGGCGTGAGCCAGCGAGTTTTCCTGCGTACCTTGCCGACCGACGACATCCCAGGCATTTACCGCATTGAGATGCACTTGCAGCGCGTCAGCGGCGATGTGGTGAGCTGGCAGCGGCTCAACACTAGCTTCCTCAACGTGCTGCGCAAGCGCTTCTTGGTCTGGCGGACGATTGCGCCCGAGGTGCGGGAGGAATACTTGATTGAGGGCGAGAAGTTGGCGCAGGGGACGGGGGTTTAGACGACCTCGTCTGTTCATTTCTCCCGATATTACCTTTAGCAGACGTACTTCCCCGGTAACTTGGTCACTGATTTTTTCGAGGATTAACTGCCCTTGCTTTTGGATTGTTTTTTTATATACAATGGACAGCATGAGGAATTTTAAGACAGTCTCTTAGCTAAATGCTCATCCGTTCTATTCGTCATAAAGGACTAAAACGCTTAGTTGAAGAAGACAATCCTAGAGGCATTCGGCCAGAGTTGGTCAACAGGGTACGGAATATCTTAACGGCGCTGATTTTGGCTGATTCTATATCTGATTTCATCAATACAGCGCCTTCTGGCTGGCGCGTACATCGGCTGTCAGGAGACCGCAGAGATACGTGGAGCATCTCAATAACCGGGAATTGGCGGATCACTTTTAGAGAAGTAGAAGGAGGCTTAGTTTCTCTCGACATGGAGGACTACCACTAATGAATGATAAGCCCGTAAAAATCGGCATGAGACCTTCTCATCCAGGTGGCTTCATTCGCACGGAGATTATAGAAGAACTTGGCTTGAGTAGAGCCGAAGCTGCCAAAACGTTGAACGTACGCCAAGCCGGGCTATCCGACTTGCTTGACGAGAAAGTGGCCCTATCTCCTGAAATAGCTCATCGTGTCGAAAAAGCCTTTGGCGTTAGTATGGACATGCTTTTGCAGATGCAGGCATGGCACGATCAGGCGGAGGTGCGTGAATGGCACGATGAGACTCTCGCTGAGTACGTGGAAGAGCGCCGCGGTAAAACCCTTACTGTATATCAGACAGAGCCTGAGCGTCTTAACGAGGACTTCAATACTGAAGAAAGCGTACTTGCCGGCGGATACCGCTACCGCCAGGTATTCGAGGTTGTTCAGAACGCGGCGGATGCCATTCTAGAGGGTGCTGAGGAAGGGGATATAGGTGCTGCCCGCATTATTGTCCGTCTAAATGACTCGGAGCTTTATGTGGCAAACACAGGTGCGCCGTTGACCAAAGAAGGCATTGTAGCTCTTTTAGGCGCACACTCATCTTCTAAACGAAAAAACCAGATCGGCCGCTTTGGCTTAGGATTCAAATCCCTTTTGGCACTCAACGGAAAAATCGACCTATTCAGTCGATCCGTGTCAATTCGGTTCGACCCTTTATCCTGCCAACAAACGATTCGCAATAAACTCAGGTTGTCCCCGGATTATCTAGTACCGGGCCTAAGAATTGCCGAGGTTGTTTCGTTTGAAGACGAGGCACGGCAAGAACCTCAACTTGCAGAATTTGGTCAGTGGGCTACCACCGTTCTGCGTGCCCAGGTCAACGATGCTGACATGAAGGACCATCTTCATGAGGAGTTACGGAACTTTCCCCGCGAGTTTGTGCTATTTCTGCCTGTTGATGTTTCCCTCGAACTGAATTTCGGTCTTGAGGAAACGCGGCGAATCAAGTGCGAGCGTTCCAACGGGATCGCAGTCCTGCATGAGGGCGAGCACTCAGAGAAATGGCTCTCCATCGAGCGTATTATTCCTGTTACCAATGAGGCGGCAAAGGACGCGGGACGTCTTCACGGCAGACCCGAGGTACCATTAATATGGGCCGTTCCGTTGAACGCTAGCGAGCAAGAAGCGGGACGATTTTGGGCGTTCTTCCCAACGGATACTTTCAGCCGCGTCCCTGGCATTATAAACGCGCCGTGGAAGATCGATTTCGGTCGGTCAGCTTTAAGTCCTGGAGCCTACAATGAAGCATTGATGCAAGAGGCTGCCGCTCTTATTGCCGAGAGTATGCCGCAGTTAAGACAGGAGAACGATCCGGGGTGTGTCTTGGATATTTTTCCAAGGCAACTGGATTCGAAGGATGAACCCGCCGCACCCCTTGTTGAAGCACTATGGGACAGGCTGGTCGGCATGGCCATTATTCCTGACGGAACCGACAAGTTACGATATGCCGAAGCCCTGTCTTTGCACCCATTCGATGATTTTGAACTAGTCTCTCAGTGGCTTGAGTTAGTCAAACACAAAGATGCCCTCTCCCGATACGTTCATCCCTCGTGTCTCAAGAGGCAGAGACTGGCTCGGCTGAAAGAGTTACGGTCTCGGACTGAAGAGGAAGTCCCTGAAGTCGATCTCTGCGACTGGCTTGAGGCAGCTTGTACGGATAATGTTGCTGCCGCCAAAAAGTGTCTATCGCTTGTCGCCAAGCTATCCAAGATAGAAGACTGGCAGACTATCGAGACCGAGGTAAGACAAGCGAAGATCGTACTCTCTGACCGAGGCCAACTTGTAGCAGCGAAAGACGCCGTTATCGGCGGGACGACGGAGGCCATCGAGGAAGTTCAAGTTCATTGCGTTGAGCCAGCTCTCCTTGCCGATACCGAGGTACGCAAGGTCCTAACTAAGGTGCTTTCAGTCCCTGAGCTTGACAACGATGAGTGGAAACGTCGGATAAAAATAAAGATCGACTCTGCTCCTTGGGTTCATCCGTGGCAAGATGTATGGCGGCTTGTACGCGCTGCGCCCGCGTCCGTGCTTGAGGAAATCTCTGACCTTTTCGACAAACTGAAGGTTCACTGTCGCGACGACTCTTGGCGATATCGACATGAGGTATTGCTACCGGGACGAATTGTTTCGGAAACGGATAGCCATTTGTCGGAAACGGATAGCCGTTTGGTCGTAGATATGGAAACCCATGAGGCAGACAAGCATATCTTAAAAAAAATGGGCATCTCCGATTTGCCGATTAGTAGCCGATACAAATTTTTTTCCTCTAATCAATCACTTGATGATTATGAATTTTATATATGGCAAATGAGGGAGGAGTATCAGGATCGGTGCAAGAAGAGGGGATACTCAAAACCTCGTGAATCCTATATTGATATCATAGGAGAATTTTATTTGCCATACGGAGGACTACTGGTACAGAAAGCGACTGGAATTGTCAATGCTAGAATCTCCGAGTACTTCATAAGGGAATCTCTCGGGAACTTTTCGCCTATTAAATTCGGCCATAGCTCTAGACCAGAGAGTTACCCTGAAATTCCAATGATTCATCCGTTCATTTGGTTGCTTCGAGAATATGGAACCATCTCTATCGAGTCAGGAAAATGTCTCGTTCCCATAAAAACGATTGTCCGGCATTTTGAGCGGCTTCGCTGTATTGAGAATCACCCTTTTTTGGAAATTGAGACTGACTTATCGGAGCTGATTGAGCAAATTCCAGCAGACTATGAGGAGAAGGGATGGAGATGGTCGACTCATGAAGAGGATGAAAAGTTCTGGACAGTGCTTGAGGCCTATTGTCTTCAAGACAGGGTTGCCCCGGATACAAGCCGCGCCATCTATGAATGGATGAGGGAAGAAAAGTACTTTCCAAATAATGTCAGTACTGAAATTGAGAATGTTAAATTCAAAGACTGTTATGTCACCCAATTTCCAATTTTGGCGGAGGCAGCACTTAAAATTGGGAAGCCGACCATTGTTCTGTCTTCCGATGCTGTGGTCAATTGGATTGCACACGGGGCACAAGACCTAGAAAAGGTCATTGATCTCCACACCGATTGGAAAGCCGATAAGCCTGTTCTTCTGATTGAGGTTATTCCCGAATTTAGAGAAATTCTTGACGATGCGGGGGTTGAAAAATCATTTGTACGCTTGGTCAGCGGTCTCGAATTTCGCGTGGCAGATAATTCGGTTGCTAATCCCTGTGTTTTGGAAGCAGGCGAGGTTTGGTTGGACCGCGAGCAATTAGGAAGTCTAAGCTGGGAAAAGCAAATGAAACTGCTAGTTGGGCAAGTGACCAACGCTGGCTGGTTTTCTGGCGACGCAACAACCGCTCTCAAGAAACTCCTCGAAGATAGCTCGCTACGTCTGCGTAAAAAGGTCGCAGAACAAGCGTCTTTGACGGAGCGTCTTCTGCTGGCTGTTCGCAGCGCCCCGAACAGACTCCTCGAAAGTTTTGACTATGCTACCCGATCTGCGATTCCCAGCGAAATATCGCAGGATGGTCCAAGGCTGGCCGAGCTCGCGCTAAACATTCATGGACCAGCCGTTTTGTCCCATCTGTCCGAAACACTGGAAGAATGTGGCCTAAAACCACCATCGCGTTGGGGGACGCAAGAAGCTCAAGATTTTGTTGCTGCTCTTGGTTTCCCGCCGGAATTCGCTGTCAGTCCCCGTGCAAAGCGTCCATCCGAACTTACTGTCTCCGGCCCTATGCCGCTTGGGGACCTTCACGATTACCAAGCCGAGATCGTCAATCAACTCAAATCTATCGTCGGCAATCGGGGTATGAAAGGCAGAGCCGTCATTAGTCTGCCAACAGGGGCCGGCAAAACGCGCGTCGTCGTCGAAGCCTCCGTCAAGCATGTTCTTAGTGCTAATTCTAATGAAAGATATTTACTGTGGGTCGCTCAGACCGACGAGTTATGTGAGCAGGCGGTTCAGAGTTTTCGGCAGGTCTGGAGCAACAGCGGCCGGGAATGGACGGATCTTCGAGTGGTTCGATTATGGGGCGGCAATCCCGATCCCGCACCTTCACCGGATGACGTACCGACGGCAGTCATTGCCAGTATTCAGACATTGACAGCAAGACTCGGGGCAGACCGTCTCGCGCTCCTGAAAGGCTGTGCCTTAGTGGTCATAGACGAGTCCCATCATGCGATAACGCCCAGTTATACGAAATTACTCAACTGGTTTCTGCCTGAAGAAGAGATCAAGGACGATATTGAAAGCAGGCCTCCGGTGATTGGTCTCACGGCCACTCCATTTAGAGGGCTAAACGAAGATGAGACAAGACGGCTGGCAAATCGGTTTAACCAAAGGATGCTGCCGGCAGCTAAGGAACAGCCAAAACTTTATGAACGTCTTTGCAAGGATGGTATTCTGTCTAGGGTCCAGGCTGAGGCTCTACAGAGTAAAGTTCAGTTTGAGTTCACAGAAGAAGAACGGGAACAACTTGAGCGGTTCAAGGAATTTCCCGAAAGTGCCCTCCAGCGTTTAGCTAAAAACGAGTCCCGAAACGAGCGTATCGTTGATTGTGTTCGTGGCGTCGTTGATGAAGGACCGATCCTTCTGTTTGCGAGCTCCGTGGAACACGCTCAGTTTCTGGCTGCCCGTCTATGCGTATTGGGAGTGCCCTCTGCTTCCATACACGGAGGTACTGAAACGGCTGTGCGTCAATACTTCATCCGCCAGTTCCAACAGGGTGCGATCAAGGTCTTGGCGAACTACCAAGTTCTAACAACTGGATTTGACGCTCCAAAAACGTCAACAATCGTCATTGCTCGCCCGGTTTTTAGTCCTGTTCGATATATGCAAATGATTGGGCGTGGTCTCCGAGGGCCGAAAAATGGTGGAACAGATGTCTGCAAGATCATTACCGTAGTGGATAATCTGTTGCAGTATGGGGACCGTCTCGCGTATCACTATTTTATGAAGTACTACCCAAGCCGCTCTTGAGGAAGCGTTCACGAAGACGATTGCGGTGCGCGAGGTAGTGAAGTTCAGTCTTCGCCATTATCCTGTCCCTTGAGTTTGTGCAAGTATTCGCGTCCTGCCGTCGTCAGGCGGTAACGCTGCTTGCTGCTGCGCGGTTTGTCGGGGATGGTCATTTCGATTAGACCGGCCTGTAGGGCGGGGAGCAGGTAGGTTTCTCGGAAATGATCCTCGTGCTTCAAGTTGAGAGCGTCTTGGATTTGTCGTCTGCTCATTTCGCCTGATATTACCTCTAGCAGACGCACTTCCCCGGTAACTTCCCCGGTAACTTCCCCGGTAACTTGATCTTCTGGTGCCCGCACCTCGGGATTCGGCCGGAAAACAACGACGAAAAAGGCTCCCCGGACCTTAAACTCCGGTTCTGGACAGCCCTGTTCTCGCGCCTCGTCTCGAATGCGGCGAATGCCAGTGCCCGCTTTCTCGATGAATTCGATGCGGTGGAGCAGATCGGCGATTAGTGGATTGCGGCGGATGCTCTCGCGGCCGAGTTCGGCCAACTTCAGGCCCGTTGGCAGGCCGCCGGGACTTATCACCTCAATGCGATTGGCGTAGATCTCGACAAAGACGTTGGCACCCTCGAAAAACCAATCGCGGTGCATGACTGCGTTGGTGATGGCCTCGCGCAGCGCCTTCATCGGGTATTCCGGGATGTTCTCGCGGCGCAGGCTTTCGATGCGATAGGCCGTGCGGGTATTGCGCTCGATGAAGCTGAGGGCATCCTCAATGTCGGCCACAATGCCGCCGTCAAAGTCTCGTCGGTCGAGGATATGCACTTTGTCCGCTCCCTTGCCCAGCAGGCAGGTGATGTATGCCTCTGGGAAGAAGTGGCGCACGTTCTTGGCGAAGAAGAGCACACCCGCGTTGCGGAAGAGCAACTTGTCGCCTGCTCGCTCGGCAGCCTCTATGTTGACCAGCACATCTTCAACCGGCGGTTGTCCACTAATGCCGGACAGCTTGAGCCAAGCCTCGTACTTCTCGTGGTCGAAGTCCTCCGGGTAGTGGAAACGGGGACAGGGCGAGAGATCGAACCGGATCACGCCTTCACTGCGGAAAAAATCGCGGATTTCGTCGCGGCTGAGCTTTTGAGTCACTGCTCCCTGACGCCAGAAGAAGCCATCGCTACACTGCACCGGCTTGGCGTCGCTTTCCCGTACATGCACTGCTAATACGTCATCCACCGGCTCGACTAGCACCTTCACCGGAGGATCGCAGTTGCGGGCGATGTCCTGAATGCGGGCACGCAGGGCATTGGAGTCTTTGACGCCGATCACGGTCCCGTCATCGCGTACCCCGAGCATGAGCTTGCCCCCGACTGTGTTGGCCATGGCCACGAGTTCTCGTGAGAACGACGATGAGAGGCTCTCTTTGAACTCAAGCGTGGTACCTTCGCCTTGCTGAATGAGAATATCAAGGTCAGCAGATTTCATAGATTCTGAGGTCGCCAGTGTAGCTTGGTTGTGAAATCGCGGCTTTGAGTCACACTGCGAGATGGGACATGCCTCAATTGATAGGGTTTGCCCGCTTGCTGTCAAGCTGTGGGGGTGCTATCAAGCCGATTGGAGTGTGTGCATCCCGCCTCTGGTATTGTCTCGTCCCCGTCGTCCTATACTTTAATGCAAGCAAAAAGGTGAACGCGATATAAAATGGAAAACCGCGCAGGTTACACGTTGTTGCACCTCGACCAGCCCGAAGATCTGGCTGCGTACGCGCGCTCTCGGGGATGGCTTTTGCCGACGGAATCGGTGTGTGGGCTAGGCCGCGCTGGCGAAGGCAATATGAACCTCACCCTGCGAGTGCAGACCGCAGAGCGTTCCTTCATACTCAAGCAGGCGCGGCCTTGGGTCGAGAAGTACCCGACCATTCCCGCGCCCAAGGAACGGGTGCTGGTGGAGGCCGCCTTTTACCAAGCCGTTGCCGGTTGCCCGCTGGTGGCCGAGCGCATGCCCGGCTTCTTGGGTTGGGACGAGGAGAATTTTGTCGCCGCGTTTGCAGACTTGGGGGAGACCGCGGATTGTACCGATTTGTACAATGATGGCGGTGTAGCGTTTGAAGACTTGCCGGGATTGTGCCAGTGGTTAGCGGCCTTGCACCAAGCGACGTTTGACGAGCTGACCCGAGCGCGCTTGGAAAACTGCGTCATGCGCCAGCTCAACCACGAGCATCTGTACTGCCTCCCGCTGCGCCCGGACAACGGCCTCGACCTCGACGCGGTCACGCCCGGACTGGCGCAGGCCGCTCGGGCCTTGCAAGACGACGCGGTGTATTGCAGCGCCATTGCTGAATTGGGCGCGCTCTACTTGGAAAATGGTGCCTGCTTGTTGCACGGGGATTTCTATCCGGGCAGTTGGGTGCGCGCTGGCGGGGAGGTGTGGATCATCGACCCGGAGTTTTGCTTCTTTGGCCCGCCGGAATTCGATGTGGGCATTCTCGTCGGCCACTTGTTGCTCGCCGGTCGTCCCTTGAAACTAGCGCAGTCGGCGTTTGCCCACTACGGCACCGATCCCTCGCTTTCCCAGAGCTTGGCGCTGCAGTTTGCCGGCATGGAGATCATGCGGAGGCTCATCGGCGTAGCTCAGTTGCCGCTAGCTGCTGACCTGCCGCGCAAGGAGGCGCTATTGACGACCTCGCGGGAGTTGGTGTTGGGGCGTTAGGTATGGATACATTGCCCGAGGTCATTCCCTTGACGCCCTATTACCGGGAGATGGTGTGGGGCGGACGCCGTTTAGCTGCGCTCTATGGCAAGGCCCTGCCAGACGATGTGCTCATTGGCGAGTCCTTTGAACTGTCGGCGTACGAGGGCCGCGAGAGTCGGACGGCGGACGGTCGCTCGTTGCGGGAGTTGGTGGAAACGCATCGCGCCGACCTAGTGGGTACTAAGATATGGGCGCGCTACGGTGGGCGCTTCCCATTGCTTATTAAGCTACTCGACGCTCAGCAAGACTTGTCGATCCAAGTGCATCCCGACGACGAGTACGCCCAGTGCAATGGGTTGATGGACAGCGGCAAGATGGAGGCTTGGTACGTGCTGCGATCAGATGGCGGCCGCGTGGCTTGCGGGCTGGCCGAGGGCGTGGGCCGCGCGGAGTTTGTCGCCGCACACGCGGCTAATCGCGTCACCGAAGTCGTCCGCTTCTACCCGGTTGCACCGGGGGATGTGCTTTTTTTGCCGCCGGGTACGGTACACGCCTTGTGCCGAGGGGTCGTCCTCTACGAGGTGCAGCAAACGAGCGACCTGACTTTTCGCATCTACGACTACGGTCATCCGCGCGAGCTGCACTGGGAGCAGGCCCTTGAGGTCATCGACTTTGCCCAATGCCTGCCCGGGCCACTGCCGCATCCCGTGCTGCGGGGCCAAGTGCTGGTAGAGTCCGAGCATTTTGTGCTGCGCGGCTGCGGCTTAAACGGTGGACAGGCTGAGCATCGGGCCGAGGGATCGTTTTTGTCGCTGACGGTCGTCCGCGGTCGGGCGTGCGTGGGCGAGTGCGCCTTGGACACGGGCGCGACCGCGCTGGTACCGGCTGGACGGGATTGTGCAGTCGCGCCGCTGGGAGACGAAAAATTGGAGTATCTAATCGCTTCAGTGCCCACCTGAAAAGCCTTGCTGGAACGCCAGCCTCGACGACTGGTAGGATCCGGCAGGGCCTCCCTTTTCGATAATGTATCCGTTTGAATTTTTTCGGGCTTTTGAATTGCAGCGACCGCGATCGCCGCACGGCCTTGTCAACTGCTTGCTGACCTTTACTTCAATCCAAAATGCGGATGGCTATCGCGGCTATTTGGATGTTATCGCTGAAAACCGCTTCTCGGCCGATGAGCACGATGGCATTGGCTCCTTGCTCTCGGCCCTTCTCCTGCAGGGCCCGCACGACATCATCCCAACGATGGGCCTGATAGCCTCTACTGATAAGGACGCCCAACTCGACAAAGGCCCTCTCGATGGGCATCTCGTGTAATATCCGAACAGGCCCGTCCCAAGCGGCATAGGGCTCGTTGGTGGCGACAAACGCAATCCGCGCACCGCAGCCTATCACCCCCAGCACACACGCCAAGACAAAGCCCTGGGCTATTCTTGACCGCACGAAATCAATCGCATCCCCAATCGACATAGACCGTATCCATCAAGTAAACGTAGCCCATAAGCCGTCCTTTGTATGGGTAAGTCTGGCCTTTTTCCCAGGACAACAGCCGCTCTTTTTTCTGGGCCGGAACGGATATCTGCACGTCGTAGGTGGACGTACTGGCTTTGTGTCTCATTCCAATTCGGATGCCGTCTAAATACCCTGATTCCACATGTGTAAGCTCTCCCCACCATTCCACGCACTCACCCTCGTAGCGTTTCCACGCCTCTACTTTCTGGAGGTTTGTCAGTGAGCTTTTACGGCTAAACTTGTCGTCGATCTCTGCAAACGAAATGCCGGATGGGTGATGCAGATGCCGACCGCCTTGCGAGTCTTTGTTGGAGTCGTCCATGTCGTAGGTGATGTATTCGTAGAGCGCGACGGCGACCACCAGCACAAAGATGCCTCCCACCAGTAGACTCCGATTCTCAGACTTCACAACACCTCCATTTTGATAAAGTGAGTCCGGGGAACTTAGATGGAGTGTTCCCCGAACTCGTCGGCAATGTCTCTCCCTACTCCTTCTGTAGGCATTGCCGACACCTCGTTGATTTCCTTCTGATGGTGGCCGGGTGGTCTCTTGCTTGCGGCTGTACAAGGAGCCACCGTGCCGCGCGGAAACCTCCCCCGGAGATAGTGGAGCGGCGATTTTGGGACGGACTGACGGATGGTGCCGAGCCCTCTCTAAAGGCCGGCGTCCACCTTGCGTGCCGTCAGCCCGTCCATGGTGCGTTAGATGGGCAGTTGGCGCTTCTATTCGGCGATGTGGAACTTCAGCTTCTTACTCGGTTTCATCGACGGGAGCGCTAGCCCAGTCCGAGTTTTTGTTCTTCCTGCGCTACCGTTTATAATTTAGGCTTCATGTATGATTTGTATGTGATTTGGAAGTTTATTTATATAATTTTGTTATGATTTTTTCTCTAAGACAGTATGCTTGCTCCCGCTAGAGTCCCTGTGGGAAGACGCCAGTCGGTTGTGGGTCGGTTCACGGCCTCCGACCGACGCAGTCGCACCGAAGAGCGAGCAACGGGATTTGAGATACGGCATCTGGCGGGCCAAGCATATTGTAAAAATAAAATCGCAATAAAAAATCATAGTATAATTATGAAAGCAGGCTTGTAAATCACATATAAATCACGCACGGAACGTATCTTAATAATGGCTCCCAACGCAGTGGGAACGGCGCTTTCGCCATCCTTTTTCAGATTGATCCAATTCCGGGGGGACAATTGGTAGGGGGTCAGTTCGCCTCAAACACTGGATGCGCCTGACGGGCTGGCGGCCGCAAGGTGGACGCCGGGGAATCCGCAGAGGGGGAGAAACCCGGCCCCATTTCGCCAGCCCGTCTCATACTGCTGCGGGGTACAACCCCGGAGGCATTGTCAATACCATTCGTGAAGAGTTTCGTCGCTGGCGTCGTCGGAGATAGCCCTCATGCGTATATACGATTGTCATCCGGTCGGCAAGCCGGAGGAGGCTGAGACCGTCTGTGTGCGCGATAACGATGCGTACATAAGGGGCTTAAAGCCCAAGACGAGATACGAGATTCAGCGCGGTGGAAACCTCAAGATTGCAACCTCAGATAGCGAGGGGAAGATCCGCATTGGCGTTGGGTATTTGCTTGATTGAAAATTGACAGCAAGCCGTAGGGAAACGTCAACTCGCGTCCGCTGCTTTCTTCTTTAGCACATGGTAAAACAGATTCGCGACGAGAAACACAGCGAGGAGGGTCAAATAGGCACCTATTGTGCCGATCTCTTGCTTAATAATGTCCGTCACAACATTGATGCCGATCAGCGCTGCACAGTACAGCGCGAGGACATGCCACCACTTAAAATTCCAACGGTTCATGGCATTTCCTCTTTCCGCCGTCGCTTTCTTCTTTAGCATCTGATAAAACATACTAGCAGACACGAAAAGCATAGCGAGGATGGTCAAATAGGCACCTATTACGCCTATCTCACTCTGGGTAATGGCCGTCACAGCATTGATGGTGATCAGCGCTGCATACAGTGCGAAAAAATGCCACCACTCAAAGTTCCAACGGTTCATGGCACTCCTTATTCACAGTGGTTCAAATGTGCGCGGCGCGACAAGATCGGCTGATTCTTCGGTTCGCGGACTAGCTCTACCAGCCCTCGGTCGTTGCTATGTATATAGTGTACTTTTAGGTGGGAATCAAAGGAAAATCGAGCCGTAAGCTATGCTGTCCTTTCCCTACGGCTTGGGCCACATCGTATATAATTCCCTATCTTAAGGGATACTAATTAACGCGAGATAACGCGACAGAGTTGTCCTATCTATTAACGACGAAGGAGTATATTGTGAATCTATTTTCGCTAGCGGGAAAAGTTGCCCTCGTCACCGGCGCTAGTCGCGGCATTGGTCGCGGGGTGGCCGCGGGCATGGCTGAGGCCGGAGCCACGGTTATCTGCGCTGCCCGCACCCGCAGCCAACTCGACGAAGCCGTCGCTGCCATTGAGACCGCTGGCGGCAAGGCCCGCGCGGTCGAGTTGGACATGGCCGACTTAGAGGGCATGGATGCGGCCTTGGAGCAATGCGGTCCAATAGACATCCTGTTCAACAATGCCGGCATGAACATCCGCCAGCCCATCGTCGAAGTTTCGGAGGAAAACTACGACCAGATCATGGCCGTCAACCTCAAGGGCCTGTACTTTCTCAGCCAGAAGGTCGGCCGCCAGATGATCGAGCGCGGCCAAGGCGGCAAGATCATCAACATCGGCTCGCTGACCACGGGCTACGCCCTTGCCAAAGTGTCGGTGTACACCGCGACCAAGGGGGCCGTCGGCCAGCTCACCAAGGGACAGGCCATTGAGTTCGGGCCGCACAACATCCAGGTCAACGCCATCTGCCCGGGTTTTATAATCACCTCGCTCAGTGAGAAGCTGTGGGCCGACGACACCATGCGTGCTTGGGGCGAGGGGCGGGTTGTGCTCAACCGCTTGGGGACGCCCGAAGATTTGGTCGGCACAGCCGTCTTCCTCGCCGCGCCAGCCTCGGATTACGTCACCGGACAGTGCATTTACGTCGATGGCGGCTTCATGGCTGGCGACGAGTGGCCCTTGCCGCCGGTGGCTGGTGGTAAGTAGTTTGTGCTATTGATGGCTATTTCTACCCTAATGAGGAGTTAGCTCGCATGTCTGAAGTCTATGAACCTAATGCCGATTTACGCGACCGCGCTCACGTCAAAAGCATGGATGAGTACCGGGAAGAGTACGCGCGCTCCATTGCCGATCCAGAGGCGTTTTGGGCCGCAAAGGCCGCGGAGTTCCACTGGTTCAAGAAGTGGGATACCGTGCGGTCGTACAACTACGACATGGACGCAGGGCCGATTGCGATTGAGTGGTTTGTCGGCGGCCAGACCAACATCGCGTACAATTGCCTCGACCGACACCTTGATGCCAAAGGCGATCAGGTCGCCATCATCTGGGAGGGCAACGAGCCGGGGGAAGATGCCACGCTGACCTATAGAGAGCTGCACGAACAGGTCTGCAAATTTGCCAACGTGCTCAAGGCGCGCGGCGTCAACAAGGGCGACCGCGTCTCCATCTACCTGCCGATGGTGCCCGAACTGGCCATTGCCATGCTGGCCTGCGCCCGCATTGGCGCGATTCACTCGATCGTATTCGGCGGTTTTTCCGCGGACGCACTCGCCGATCGCATCGTTGACTCTACCTGCACCACCGTCATCACCTGCAACGGCACCCATCGCGGCGACAAGCCCATTCTGATGAAACCCGTAGCCGATCAGGCTATGGCCGACGCGGATGCGCGCATGGACGCTGAGGTAGCGACCTGCATCGTAGTTGATCGCGCGGACTTTGCCGTGGATATGCAGGCTGGCCGCGACTTCTGGTGGAACGAACTGATGGCCGATGCGGACGCCGACTGCGCTTGTGAGGTCATGGACGCCGAGGATCCGCTCTTCATCCTCTATACCTCAGGGTCCACGGGCCAGCCCAAGGGCGTGCAGCACACGGTCGGTGGGTACATGGTCTATACGGGCACCACGCACAAGTACGTCTTCGACTACCACGACGGCGACATCTACTTTTGCGCGGCCGACATCGGCTGGGTCACCGGCCACTCATACATCATATACGGTCCGATGGCCAACGGCGCGACCACTGTGATGTTTGAAGCCATTCCCACGTATCCCAACCCGGACCGCTACTGGCAGACCATTGAGAAGTGGAACGTCAATCAGTTCTACACGGCCCCGACCGCCATCCGCGCGATTGCCGCGGCCGGCGAGGAATGGCCTGCCGGCTACGAGATGCCTTCCCTGCGCTTGCTGGGCACGGTCGGCGAGCCGATCAACCCCGAAGCTTGGCGCTGGTATCACAAAAACGCTGGCAAGGAGCGCTGCCCCATCGTCGATACGTGGTGGCAGACCGAGACTGGCGGCATCCTCATCTCGCCGTTGCCTGGGGCGACTCCAACGAAGCCCGGCTCGGCCACTTTCCCCTTCTTCGGCATTGAACCGGTCGTGCTCGACCCGGAGAAAGGCACGGAGATAGAAGGCAACGGCGTCACTGGTGTCTTGGCCATGCGCGCTCCTTGGCCGGGGCAGATGCGCACGGTGTACGGCGACCACGAGCGCTTTGAGCAGACCTATTTTCAGCAATACAAGGGCTACTACTTTACAGGCGACGGCTGTCGGCGCGACGAGGATGGATACTATTGGATCACCGGCCGCGTCGATGACGTGATCAATGTCTCCGGCCACCGCATGGGCACGGCGGAGGTCGAGAGCGCGTTGGTGCTACACGCTAGGGTGGCCGAGGCCGCGGTCGTCGGTTTTCCACACGACATCAAGGGCGAGGGCATTTACGCGTACGTGACGCTCAACGCCGGTGAGGAGTACACCGACGTGCTCAAGAACGAGCTCAAGCAACAGGTGCGCACGGCGATTGGCCCGATCGCTACCCCGGACGTCATCCACTGGGCGCCGGGCCTGCCCAAGACGCGCTCGGGCAAGATCATGCGCCGCATCCTGCGGAAAATAGCTACCGACGAGACCGATTCTATTGGCGACACGTCAACGTTAGCCGACCCAGCGGTCGTGGACTCGCTTATTGCCAACAAGTAGTGACCGCCGACGCCTTAGTAGTACCTGAAGGCAGCGAGGACAACTTCGTACGCGAGTGGCTGGAGACTAACGGCTTGGGGGGTTGGGCCTCCTCTACGGTTAGCGGTGCGCACACCCGGCGCTATCACGGCCTGCTGGTTGTGGCGACCTGTCCGCCGGTTGGCCGAGTGGTGTTGCTCTCGCGGCTCGACGAGACTTTGGTCCTACCTACAAGACGCGTTGAGCTAAGTTGCAGCATTTTTCCCGAGGTCATTCACCCACGGGGCGACCAATGGTTGACTGCCTTTGCGACTGAGCCGGTGCCGACGTGGACGTATGCGGGAGATGGGTGGGTGTTGCGCAAGCGGCTGGCGTTGTTGGCAGGTGAGCACGCCTTGGTCGTTGCGTACGAACTGGTGGAAGCGCCTGAGCCGCTTTGTTTGGAATTGCGTCCCTTTTTTGCGGGCCGAGACTATCACCACTTGATGCAGGCCAACGATCAAGTCGTGTCAACGGCCGATTGGGTCGAGGATGTGTTGATCTATCGGCCCTATCGGGAGCAGCCTACCGCTCACCTCCTCGCGCCGGGTGCGTGCTGGGAAGCTGTTCCAGGCTGGTACTACAACTTCCAATATCCGCGTGAGGAAGAGCGCGGCCTCGACCACAGCGAAGACCTGTTCACGCCCGGCTACCTGCGTCTGCAACTCGTCCCCGGAGCCACCGTTGGCGTACTTGCGGCCACTGAGCTTCCCTCCTGTAGAGACCCCCTCAAGCTTCTCACTGACGAGATTAATCGCCGTCAGCAGGTGGAGGTGCGCGCTCCTTGGACCGCCGATCCTTTGCTGTGGTCGCTGGCGCGGGCGGCTGATCAGTTTCTGGTGCGGCGCGGCGATGGCTTGCACACCATTGTCGCGGGGTACCACTGGTTCACGGATTGGGGCCGCGACACCATGATCGCTCTGCCCGGCCTCTGCTTGGTCACCGGGCGCTTTGCCGAAGCGCGGGGCATCTTTGCAGCGTTTGCCGAGCACGTCAGCGAGGGCATGATCCCCAACCGCTTTCCCGACGCGGGAGAGGCTCCGGAATACCACGCTGTTGACGCGACCTTGTGGTTTTTTGTCGCGCTCTACAAGTATTTGCAATACACCCAAGACTACGAGTTTGCCAGCGAGCTATGGCCGACGCTAGAGGACATAGCCGCTTGGCACGGGCGCGGTACGCGACATCAGATCCGGGTTGATGCCGACGGCCTGCTCGCGGCTGGGGAGCGAGGGGTGCAATTGACGTGGATGGACGCCAAGGTCGGCGATTGGGTGGTCACGCCGCGCATGGGCAAGCCGGTGGAGGTCAATGCGCTCTGGTACAATGCGCTCAAAATTTTGCAACACTTGGCCGAGACATTTGGTCAGCGTGCCGATTACGGCCAGCGCGCCGCTGCGGTGCGCGCGTCCTTTAACCGCCTGTTCTGGTGCGAGGAGCGGGGGTACTTGTGCGACGTGGTTGCGCCCGAGGGGCCGGATTGGGCGATTCGCCCCAATCAAATTTTTGCGCTCTCGCTGCCCTTTCCGCTCGTTGAAGGGGAGCGGGCGCGGCGGATCTTATCTGTGATTGACGAACACTTGCTGACCCCGCGCGGTCTGCGGAGCCTTTCGCCGAGCGACCCGGCGTATTGCGCTCGGTATGCGGGCGGCCCTTGGGAGCGCGACAGCGCGTATCACCAGGGCACGGTGTGGAGCTGGCTCATCGGCCCGTACATCACTGCTCTTTGTCGTTGCCATGGTCGAGCAGGTCGCCAGCGCGGCCGCGCGCTTCTCGACGGTTTTGCCGCGCACCTGAATGAGGCGGGCTTGGGCACGGTCTCGGAGATATTTGACGCCGAGCCGCCCTTCGCGCCTCGCGGCTGCATCGCCCAGGCGTGGAGCGTGGCCGAGTTGTTGCGGGCCGGGGTGGAGGATGTGAGCGATTATCTAGCGCGCCCTTGACAGATCTCAACGTAGCCCTTTTAATAGCCAAATCAAATAACGGCGCAGGTGCCCGCTGCCGCACGGCAGTGGGAGAATAGGGAAGGCAGTGCAAATCTGCCGCGGTCCCGCCACTGTGACCGGTTGACGGCCCACCGGCCGTCGCGTCCCCGACGTCAGCCACTGATTCCCAAGAGGATCGGGAAGGAGTCGGGCGGCACATAACCGGAAGTCAGGAGACCTGCCTGCGACCGAGGTGAACGACACCCTTCGGTAGAAAGGTTGGTCCACCGGTGCCTAGAACAAGCACCCAGACCCGCACTCATTCGAGGGCGGGCTTTTTTATTGTTTTTATCTTACTGGCTCTGCATCCCGCGACGCTCTTGGCCGGGTCGCTACAGGGCCAGTTGCTCGACCCGGACGCGGGACGCCCCGTGTCCGGTGCTGTATTGACGCTGAGCGCCCCATCCGGCGCAGTCCATTCCGTCCGCAGCGATACGACCGGCTCCTTCCGCCTCGAAAATCTGTCAACAGGCACTTGGGATTTGCGCGTGGAACGGCTGGGCTACCGGCCCTTGCAAGGCCACATCCAGATCGGCGCGGCCCCCTCCTCAGTCGAGTTGCACCTGCAATCTCTGCCCATGATTATGGACGAGTTAGTGGTCCGCGCCCGCCGCGACCCCGAGGGCAAGCACATTGCCTCTTTCGTCGAAACTATCGTCTTGGGCAACCAGCGCGCTCCCGGCGCAGACCTAGCCCAGACCTTGGACCGCGCTACTGGCGTCAACATCCGCCGCTACGGCGGGTTGGGCAGTTTTAGTACTCTTTCCATCCGTGGGTCCACGGCTGAACAGGTCCAAGTTTTCCTTGATGGGGTGCCGCTCAACTCGGCTGTTGGCGGCGGCGTGGATCTAGGCGGCTTGCCCATCGGCGGCGTTGAAAGCGTCGATATCTACCGAGGCGCAGTGCCAGCGCGTTTTGGTGGTAACAGTCTCGGAGGTGTGGTCCACATCCGCACGCAGCCACTCGGTGGCAAAGTCCGCACGCGCTTGCACACGGCCTCCGGTTCGCACGGCACCCGTCGCCTAGGCGCTTCACTCAGCGGTCCCTATAAGGGTTGGGAGTACTTGGGGTTGGTCAACTACAGAGCTAGCCGCAATGACTTTCGCTTTTGGGACGACAATGGCACTGAGTACAACGCCCAAGACGACGGCTGGGCGCGACGGCTCAACAGCGATTTTCGCGGCGTGCGCGGTTTGGCCAAAATCGGGCGCAGCTTGGGTGCCAGTCGCTTGCAGATTCACAACACCTTTGACCTGAGCTATAAAGGCATTCCCGGCATTGGCAACAACCAGTCCCTGCACACCCGCTACGACACGTGGCGTCATATTGCCGAAGCTGCGCTTTTTGGCTCGCTGGGGCACGGCCACGCCGGGTACCGGCTCAAAGCCCATCATTCCCGCGAAAAGGACGAGTACCAAGATCGGCACGGCGAAGTGGGCTTAGGCCGCCAGCACGACCGCAACGTTACTCAGAGCTCGGGTCTACGCGGCGAAGTGAATGCTCTGTTGTCCGGTCAGTCCCTGCTCACCGCTTTTGTCGCGGCTCGATATGAGAGCTTTGCGCCCGACGATCTACTTCGTCCTGAAAGTCGGCTCTTGCGCAGTCGCCGCCGGGCATTGGCTGTCGGCACCGAGGTGGAGGTGCCGTTAGGGCAGCGATTGACGCTCAATGCTGGCACGCAGGCAGAAGGGCTCGACGACCGCTTTTTCGATCGCAAATACTTCGCACCCAGCGCGGTGTTGCCGAGCCGGAATAACGGCGAAATCCTGTGGGGCTACCGCATGGGCGCGGCCTTGGACTTAGGCGCAGGCTTGGCACTCAAAGCCCACAATGGCCGCTATCAGCGCGCACCTAATTTCTTTGAACTCTTCGGCGACCGAGGCGCGGTGATTGGCAATACCAACCTCGTCAGTGAACAAGGGCACAACTGGGATTTGGGTTTGGTTTTTCGCGGTCCCGTCGATGGAATGGGGCTGGGTCTGGCCGAGGTCGTGTGCTACCACAATCGCGTCGAAGACCTCATTCGCTTTATACAAAACTCACAGCGGGTGTCGCGGCCTCACAATATGGGCCGGGCCTTGATGCGCGGCGTGGAAACGCGGGTCGAGGCGCGGTTGTTGCCAAGGCTGGTGCTCCGTGGCAATTACGCGTACCAGCGGGCCGAAAACCGCACTCCGTTCTCTTTTGAACGGGGGAATGACCTACCCAATGCGCCGCGCCATCGGCTCAATGCGCGCGTATCCCTCGACTTAGGACGCTCGGAGATATACGGAGAATTCAGCCGTGAAAGTCGGCATTTTCTCGATCGCGCTAATCTGCGGACTGTGCCCGTCCGCGCCCTGTACAATCTCGGCGGCAGTGTGCCGCTGGTCGAGGGAATTGCCTTGGCTTGGGAACTGCGCAATCTGACCGACAATCAAGTAGCCGATCTGTGGGGCTACCCGTTGCCGGGCCGCTCGTATGGGCTGTCCGTGCATTATGCTGCGCATTAGTAGGGGCAGTTCCTACAAGGGA
The DNA here is from genome assembly GCA_009841115.1 of Gemmatimonadota bacterium. GTDB lineage: Bacteria > Latescibacterota > UBA2968 > UBA8231 > UBA8231. The sequence goes on from VXML01000030.1 coordinate 74,195, forward strand.
CGACGCTACTAACCACTAACTAACTAAGGAGGATTTTCGTGTATCGCATTTCCATTTTAGCCGTCTCTCTCTTGCTGCTAGCGAACTCGTCGTCGGCGCAGAGCGATCTCTTCGTCATCACCACGGACTTTTCTACTGGCAGCACGGCCTTTTTGGCCGCAAATGCGGCAGAGGCCGAGGTGAATCTGTTGGGCATCCACTCGGATGCAGTGGGGCACTACCACGACGGTCGCGTCTATATCATCAACCGCCTAGGCCAGGACAATATCTTGGTGCTGGACGCGATGGATTTGCGCACTCCGCTGACTCAGTTTTCGGTGGGCAATGGTGCCAACCCGCACGACATCGAAATTGTCGCACCCGACAAGGCGTATGTGACGCGCTATGAGACGGCGTCTTTGCTGATCGTCAATCTCCAAGACGGCGCGGAACTAGGCGAGATTGATCTGAGTGCGTTCGCCGATGCGGATGGCCTGCCCGAGGTATCGCAAATTGTCCGCGTGGGCGACCGACTCTACTTGAGTTGTCAGCGCCTCGACCGCGACGGTGGGTGGGGACCGGTTGATGTTAGCTACCTGATTGTCGTCGATATAGCGACGGACACCTTGGTCGATGTGGACTCGGATGCCGAGGGGGTGCAGGGCATTGCGCTGAGTATCGCCAATCCCAACAGCATGGCCGTGATCGGCGAGCAGATTGCCGTGGGGGTAGTGTCCAATTTTGGCGACCGGGCCGGTGGAGTGGAAATCGTCGATACGGCTACTAACCGCAGCCTTGGATTGGCCGTTAGTGAAGAGGATTTGGGCGGCGATATCACGTCCATGGTGCTCGTTGACCAAAACCGAGGCTATGCCGTGGTCGCGGATGAAAACTTCGCCAACAGCGTCCGGCCTTTTGATTTGTCTGGCGGCACTGTGGACGCGCCCTTGGAAAATATCAGCGGCGGTTTTATTCCCAGCTTGGCTGTCGATGGCGACCGCTTGATCGTTGCTGATCGAGGCTCTTTCTCCGATCCGGCCAGTGCGGGGCTCAAATTGTACGACGCAGCCACCGGCGCGTTCCTGAGCGGCCCCATCGATACCGGCCTGCCGCCGCAAGACGTCGTGGTTCTGAGTGATGTGACTATTCCCACGGCTGTGGAGGAGACCGCCGACACCGGCTTGCCGCAGGAATTCGCCCTTGAGGCGGCCTATCCCAATCCCTTCAACGCCTCGGTGCAGATTCCCTTTGCTGTCTGGCAGGCCAACACTCCGGTTGAATTGACCGTCCACGACGTGTTGGGCCGCACCGTCCGCACGCTGATCGCCGGTACGATGGACGCCGGGCGACACGTGCTCCACTGGGATGGTCGCAGTGCCGCAGGTGAGTCGGTGGGCAACGGCGCGTATCTGGTGCAGTTGCGCGCTGGCAGTCAACGGGCTGTGGGCAAGGTGATGTTGATTAAATGAAAGGCAACAGACATGGTTACGCTATCTAAGCTCTACACCAAGACGGGCGACGGCGGCATCACGCGGCTGGGCGATATGTCGCAAGTGCCCAAGACAAGCGCCCGCATCGCCGCTTATGGGTGCGTAGATGAGCTGAACTCGGTGATCGGGTTGGCTCGGGCCAGTGGCGCAGAGCACGACGATGTGCTCGCTCGGGTGCAAAACGATCTCTTTGACTTAGGGGCCGATTTGTGCGTCCCGCAGGCGGATGGCGAAGAAGAACGCCTGCGCGTGCAGCCGCAGCAGGTCCTTTTTCTCGAGCAGCAAATTGACGATTTCACGCGAGATTTGGCTCCTTTGCGGAGCTTTATCTTGCCCGGGGGACGGCTTCCCGCTGCTTGGCTCCACTTGGCGCGTACGGTGTGTCGGCGAGCCGAGCGGGCAGCCTGGCAACTCGCGGAACAAGAGCAAGTCGGTCAGCCGGTTCTGTTGTATCTCAACAGGCTTTCCGACTTGCTGTTCGCTATGGCTCGTGCCGCCAACGACGGCGGGGAGGCGGATGTGTTGTGGAAGCCGGGGGAGGGCGCGACTGATGAGTAAGAGAATTTTGGTAGGGTCGATTTTTTGCGGAGGCGTTTGATGCGCAAGGTGTGTTTTTGGGCGTGGTTGGCCCTCGGCGTGCCGGCGGCGCATGGAGATGATTGCGGCGATACCTACGATCCGGCGAAGGACTATTTCCCCGACAAGGCCGAGCTGCAATACGCCGAGAGCTTTTCGATTGAATACTTCGACAACTACAAAATGGTCACCGTGCATACCCCGTGGCCCGGTGCGCAAGAAGCCGTCCAGTACTTATTAGTCCAGTGCGGCACGCCCGCACCCGAAGGGTACGACGGCGTGCAGCGCATCACCGTACCCATTCGTCGTCTCGCTGTTCTATCGACGACCCAATTACCGCACCTTGAATTGCTCGACGCCCTCGAAAACCTAGTCGCAGTCAGCGACATCGAGATGGTGAATTCACCCGGCGTCAATCAGCGTTTTGCAGCCGGTAAAATTGCCGAAATCGGCCACGGTGCCGGCGTCAATCTCGAATTAGTACTGGAATTGGAGACCGACGTGGTGATGACTGTGGCTGCAGCCCAATCCCAGTACAATGCTCACCCGGTTCTGCAACAAGCCGGCGTGGCCGTGGCTGTCAACGCCGAGTACACCGAGCCGTCGCTGTTGGGCCGCACCGAATGGCTCAAATTCACCGCGGCCTTTTTCAACGCAGAGGCCCTGGCGGAAAAACGCTTTGCGGACATCGTGGCCCAGTACCAGCAATACGCGGCTTTGGTGCGGGATGTGCCGACAGACCAGCGTCCCACGGTATTCGGCGGCTCTCTCTGGCGCGACACTTGGCACGTCGCCGGTGGCAAGAGCTACGCAGCGCAATTGGTCGCCGCAGCCGGCGGTGCGTACCTGTGGGCCGACGACGATTCTGGAGGGAGCTTGCCTTTGGACTTTGAGGCTGTGTACGAAAAGGCTCACGCGGCCGACGTTTGGCTGACCATGCGCAACGAATGGCATTCGCTGGCCGAGGTGCAGACCGCGGACGAGCGCTATATCGCATTCGCCGCGTTCGACAGCGGCCGAGTGTACAATGCCAATGCTCGGCTCAACGCGCACGGCGGCAACGACTACTGGGAAGCTGGCCTTGTCGAACCCCACATTGTGTTGGCCGATTTTATAAAAATTCTGCATCCCGATCTCCTGCCGGAGTACGCGCTCAAGTTCTATAAAAAACTAGACTAAGACGCCGTGGCGACTGCTTCCACCACTGATGCGCAGGACACTCCTTGGCCCCGGCTGGGTCCGCGCTGGGGACTCTTTCTGGCGATGGCCGGGGTCTTGTGCGGCTTTTTTGCGCTCAGTCTGGGTGTGGGGTCGGTGTCCATTCCCCTCGATGCGGTGGTCGCCATCCTGTGGGGCGAAGCCGACCAAAAGCCGAGTTGGAGCCATATCATCTACGCGATTCGCCTGCCGCGCGCGCTCACTGCGCTATTGGCCGGTGCGGCTCTGAGTGCCAGCGGATTGCAAATGCAGACCCTGTTCCGCAATCCCCTCGCCGACCCCTTCATCCTCGGCATCAGCGCCGGAGCTAGTCTGGGCGTGGCGTTGGTCGTCTTGGGTACGGGCGTCACTGGGGCCGGGTTGCTGGTCGGTCTGGGGCTTTTGGGGCAGGTTGGTGTGGTCGCCGCGGCTGTGGCTGGGGCGGCGCTGGTGTTGGGCTTGGTGCTTTTCGTGGGGCGGCGCGTACAGCACACCATGACCTTGCTCATCCTCGGCCTGATGTTCGGCTATCTGACCAGTGCCGTGGTCAGTGTGTTGCTTTACTTCAGCATCCCGGAACAGGTGCAGACCTATGTCCTGTGGACCTTTGGCAGCTTTGGCGCGGTTGCTTGGGGTCAACTCACCTTTTTAGCACCGGTGGTGCTGGTCGGTCTGGGGATTGCCGGTCTGCTGGTCAAACCGCTCAATGCCCTGCTACTCGGCGAAACCTATGCGCGCAGCATGGGCTTGGGCGCGCGGCGGGCGCGATTGTGGATTATTGCGAGCGCCGCGCTGTTGGCTGGCGCGGTCACGGCCTATTGCGGTCCCATTGGCTTTTTGGGCGTGGCTGTGCCGCATTTGTGCCGCGCTCTTTTCAACACTTCGGACCACCGCGTACTGCTGCCGGCTAGTGTGCTCTTGGGCGGTATTTTGGCCCTAACTGCGGATCTGGTGGCCCGTTTGCCCGGCAGCGAGGCCACCCTGCCGCTCAACGCGGTCACCGCCTTGATCGGCGCGCCCGTGGTCACTTGGATTATCGTGCGCCGCCGCACGTTGCGGCAGGCTTTTGCCGCCTGAACGCCGTGGCTGCGACCATTCTACAAACGCGCGACTTGTGCATTGGCTATGCGCCCAAGCGACGCCCGCGCGTTGAAGTGGCTGCGGACATTGGCGTGGACTTGCTCAAGGGGGAACTGGTATGCCTGTTAGGACCTAATGGTGCTGGCAAATCCACGCTCATGCGCACGCTGGCTGGCCTGCAAAAGCCGCTAACTGGCGAGGTGCACCTTGAGGGCCGCGACCTGCACGGGCTGACCGAGAGCGAGCGAGCGCGGCTTTTGGGTTTAGTCCTGACTGAGCGGGTGGACGTGGGCAACTTGTCGGCCTATGCACTCGTAGCGCTGGGCCGCTATCCGTACACGGGCTGGGATGGCCGTCTTTCTGCTGCGGACGAAGAGGTGGTGCGCTGGGCTATTGACGCGGTAGGGGCTAGGGAACTGGCTGCGCGCAGCGTCGGCGAGTTGAGCGATGGCGAACGGCAGAAGGTGATGATTGCCCGCGCCTTGGCGCAGGAACCAGCGGTGCTGCTCCTCGACGAACCTACGGCTTTCTTGGATTTGCCGCGGCGGGTCGAAATCGTGCAGTTGTTGCGCCGCTTGGCCGGCGCTAGCGATCGCGCCGTCTTGCTTTCCACGCACGATTTAGACTTGGCCCTGCGCTGTGCCGACCGCCTCTGGCTGCTGCCGCTGGATGGTCCTTTGCAAATCGGGGCACCGGAAGACTTGGTGTTGAGTGGGGCTTTTCAGCGGACGTTTGCGGACGTGAAATTCGACCCGGCCATTGGTTCTTTTCAGCTAGCGCAAGAGCCGGAGGGTGCAGTTGGCTTAGTGGGAGAAGGGCTCCATGCCTTGTGGACTGAGCGCGCGTTGGAACGGGCGGGGTTTCGCGTGGCGGAAGACGCGTCGGTGTGCGTCGAGATCATTCACGACAACGACGACCCGGTTTGGCGGCTTCACACGGCGACCGGTGACCGCGTCTGTGCCACCCTGTACGAATTGGTCAAGTGCTTGAAACTAGACGCGATTGATTAACGCTTCTAGAGGATTAGTGCCTTTTCAGACGCCTCTGTTTGTTGTGCAGGATCAGCGCCACCAGAGAGTTGGGGCGTTCCGGTCCGATCGGACAGTGTCATATCCGCGTCGGGGCCAGCGTCCAGGCTTGCAGCGATTGCACCTTGGCCGCACCTCCGCGCGTAAACAGGCTGACGCCGATGCTGTCGGTCCGCGTCGGATAGATGCGCTGGGTCACGCATTGCCGGCGATTGGCAAAGACTTCGAGGATCGAACGGTCCAGGAAGATGCGCAGGCTCAGCAATTCGCCCGGAGCCAGTTCGAACGGACCTTCTTGGGCGGTGACGTACTGTTCGCTCTCGGCCAGATGCGGCAGGAGTCTGCGGTAGCGGGTGTAGCGTATCTCGCGGTCGAGCGACGACCGGCTGACATCGACTCGCAGCACGGCGGCTGTGGCGTCGTAGGAGATTGCGGTTTCCTCCTCTCCTCCTGGAGAGCGCCGCACTTTCAGCCCTACTTCTCGCGCCTCACGGGGATCGATTTCAACGGCCAACTCCAGACAGTCGCCGCCGACTCCCTCGACCGCTACCTCGGAATCGGCGGGTACGTCAATGGACTCGTGCCGACGGGGATCCAACCGCAACACTTCGAGTTCTGGGACAGGGTCGATCTGCAGATGACCGCCGGGGTCCAGAGACAAAAGGCGCGGAACGGTCATGACGCCCGACCATCCCGAGGCGCGCTCGCGCTCGTTGCCGCGCAGTTCGCGGACCCAGTCGAAGAAGACGCGCCGACCGTTTGCGTCCAGCAGGGTTCGCGGGCCGCCGAGATGACCTCCTTCCCAGCTCATGCGTCCGTGAACGTCTGGATAAAATCGTTCGTCTCGGACTTGGCCGATGTAGTACTGGGATCCCTGCAGATGGCTGCAGAAGAGCAGCATGTGGCGGTCTCCGAGCGGGAAGAAGTCCGGTACGGCACAGTCTTCGCCTCCTTCGGTCCACTCCCGCCGCGACTGGTAGAACAAATCGACGAACTCCCATGTGCGCAGGTCCGGCGATTTGAACAAGTACGCCGCGTCCCCTTGGTCTTGCGGATCGCGTTTGTTGATGGCGGCGTAATAGAGGTCGCCGGCCAACCAGCCGCAGGGGTCGTGGATGGTGTAGCGGCCGAAGTTGGCGCTTCCTTCTTCTGGCTGAGGGATCACCGGATTGTTCGGGTCTTTCGTCCACTCGATCAGCAGATCGTCGCTGCTGCGGGCGAGGCAGAGGCCGTCGGGGTTGCCGTAGTAAATCAGCGTTGGAATTCCTTCCTTGCTGATCAAGGCTCCGCCGCTAAAGCAGCCGACGCGGTCCGGGCCATCCGCGTCCGGCGTCAGCGCCACTGGATGGTGGACCCAGTGCACGAGGTCGGTGCTGGAAGCGTGGCCCCATTGAATGAGATTCCAGTAGGCGCCGTCCGGGTTGTACTGGTAGAAGATGTGGTAGCGGCCCTTCCAGAACAGGGCTCCGTTGATGTCGTTCATCCACGCGGCTGGCGGCGTGAAGTGATAGGCTGGCCGATGCGGGTCGCGGGCAAAGGCGTCGGCGAGGTCGCCGGCCTCCCGGATCCGCGCTTCCATTCTTTCTATCTGGTTTTCGGTAGTCATGGGTGCGCTCGCGGGTTAGCTGCCCAGAATTTCGGGCAGCGGGCTTTTTGTCTGACTTGGGAAGATAGGAAATGGAGACGGACGCTGTCGAGTTACTTAAAACGTCGCCTTTGAAGCAGATAGTAAAAGCGGTAAGTTTTTCTATTACAGTTGCCGGCGCGGCGGCGCTGGCGTTTTGGAGGTTCTATCCATGAACCGCATCGTTTCTCTATTGCCCAGCAGCACTGAAATCATCTGCGCCCTTGGCTGTGGCGAGCGCTTGGTCGGCCGCTCCCACGAGTGCGACTATCCTGCCGGTGTCAGCGACTTACCCGCTTGTACGGCTCCTAAGTTCGATCCGGATGGGACCTCATACCAGATTGACCAGCGGGTCAAAGCCATTTTGCAGGAAGCTACTTCGGTGTACCGGGTGGATGCCGACCTGCTCGACGAGTTGGCACCGGATTGGTTGGTTACGCAATCGCAGTGTGAAGTTTGCGCCGTCAGTCTCAAAGATGTCGAAGAGGCTGCCTGTCAATTGGTGCGCTCGCGGCCTGCCATTCTATCGTTGGAGCCCAATGCCTTGGCCGATGTCTGGGGCGATATCGAACGGGTGGCTGTGGCGCTAGAAGTGGAGGAGAGGGGCCGCGCCTTGGTGGTTCAATTGCGGGATCGGCTAGATCGGATTGCTACTCGCACTCGCCATATCGACCATCGTCTGCGCATTGCCTGTATCGAGTGGTTCGAGCCGTTGATGGCCGCGGGCAATTGGATCCCCGAATTGGTGGAGATCGCTGGTGGTGAAAACCTCTTTGCGGTGTCAGGGACACATTCCCCTTGGTTGGCGTGGGAGGACCTAGTGGAAGCCCAGCCAGATATTATCGTCCTAATGCCCTGCGGCTTTGATATGTCCCGCTCCCGACGCGAGTTGCCAGTGCTCACCCAGCATCCGCTGTGGTCTCGGCTGCAAGCCGTGCAGCAGGGGCAGGTATTCCTCACCGACGGCAATCAGTTTTTCAATCGCCCAGGGCCGCGCTTGGTGGAGTCGGCTGAAATTCTCGCTGAGACTTTCCATCCCCAACACTTCAGTGGTACGCACGAGCACCGGGGCTGGGAGCGGTGGGAAGCCTGAATAAGTTGGAAGACCCCGCTGCGGATCACCCACGTCAAGCTCCTTACCGCGTCGAAAATTTGTGTATCGTAACCGTCCGGTAGGTCTCTCCCGGACGCAGCACTACCGAGGGAAAGCCCGGCTGGTTGATCGAGTCGGGATAGTGCTGGGTCTCTAGGCACAGGCCGTGGTACTGATTGTAGATTGTTCCGCCTTTGCCTTGAACTCCGTCGAGGTGGATGGCCGAGTAGAACTGCACGCCCGGCTCGGTGGTGTACAGCTCCATCACCCGCCCGCTCTCCGGTTCGTACACCTCAGCGGCCAGTCCCGGCTCAGCCCGACCCCCATTGTCGAGTACGTAGTTGTGATCGTAGCCGCCGATGTCCTCGATCTGCCCGATTCGCCCGCCAATGGCGGCCGGTTTGCCAAAGTCGAGAGGTGTGCCGGCCACCGGCAAAATGCGTCCAGTGGGGATTTGGTTGGCGTCCGGCTCGGTGTAGTAGCGGGCGTGGAGCGTGAGGATATGCCCAAGCACGGGGCCGCTGCCAGCCAAGTTGAAATAGGAGTGGTTGGTCAGATTGATCGGCGTAGGCTTGTCCGTGGTCGCCTCGTATGCGATGACTAGTTCGTCGTCGTGGGTCAAGGTGTACGTCACGCTCACCGGCACGGTACCTGGATAGCCCTCCTCGCCGTCTTGGCTCACATAATGTAGGCGCACCGCTGGTCCGCGTTTATCGTCCACGACCTCGGCGTCCCATACTACCTTGTCGAAGCCCACTATTCCGCCGTGCAGGTGATTAGGCCCGTTGTTGACCGCGAGTGTGTACTCTTGGCCATCTAGGGAGAACTTGCCGCCAGCGATGCGGTTGGCGACTCGCCCGGTGATACAGCCGAAGTATGGATTTTCCTTCTCGTACTGCTCCAAGCGGTCGAAGCCTAGCACTACGTCGCCTAGCATTCCGGCGCGATCGCGCACGAGGAGTTCGGTGATGATCCCACCATAGGTGATGACGCGGGCAATAGTGCCGTGGTCGTTTGTGAGGGTATAGCGATCGACGGGCTGTCCTGCTGCGGTCGTTCCAAAGCTGTCTTTGCTCACATTAGCTTCTCCTGCGGTGGCGGCCAAGGCGACCGCCAGTACTATTGCGCTGGGCTTTTGCATGGCCCCTCCTTGGGTTGTTGAGCTTGCGCTTCCCTTTTGCCGGACGTAACATAGGCATTTCGCATTCGCGGGGGCAACCACGAGTGTTGCTCCTACGGGTATCTTATCCTAGTCGAGGGCGTCGTCCCTTAAACTTCCTAGCGAGATAAACTATGAAAATGTCCTTTTTGCTTCTTGCTTTGATTTTTGTCGCCTGTAGCGACGCGCCGCAACCGGCGGCCAACCCCCAAATCGCTTTCGTCACCAATGGCGTTGGTCCCTTTTGGACTATTGCCGCCAAAGGAGTCGAGGCTGCGGCTGCCGAATTTGCTGCCGATGCTGAGGTGCAAATGCCCGGCGAGGGGGTCGCCGATCAGAAGCGCATCGTCCAGGCCCTGCTGGCCCGAGGCATCGACGGCATGGCCATAAGCCCCATCGACCCAGACAATCAGACCAACTTGCTCAACGAGGCCGCCGCTCACACCAATCTGCTCACCCACGACTCGGACGCTCCAAAGAGCAATCGTCTTTGCTTTATTGGCATCGACAACTACTCGGCCGGTCGCGCCTGCGGAGCGCTGGTCAAAGAAGCCCTGCCCGACGGCGGCAATATCATGATCTTCGTCGGCCGCCTCGAACAGCTCAACGCTCGCCAGCGCCGCCAGGGCCTCATTGACGAACTGCTCAGTCGCTCCTTTGATCCGACGCGCCACGACCCCAACAGCGGCCCGATTGTCGGCGATCAATACACCATTCTCGACACCCGCACCGACCAGTTCGACTACGCTAAAGCCAAGGCCCAAGTCGAGGACGCCATGGCCAAGTACCCAGACCTCCACGGCGTCGTCGGCCTATTTGCCTACAATCCGCCGATGTGCCTCGAAGCCATCAAGGAAGCGGGCAAGACCGGCCAGATCCAAATCATCGCCTTTGACGAGGAAGCTCCCACTCTCCAAGGAATCATCGACGGCCATATCTACGGTACGGTGGTGCAAAACCCGTATCGCTACGGATACGAGTCAGTGCGCATCCTCGCCGCCTTGGCCCGCGGCGATCGTTCGGTTTTGCCCGAGGGTGGAGTGCTCGACGTGCCGGCGCGGTCCATTCGCCGCGACAATGTCGAAGCCTTTTGGGACGAACTGAAAACCCTGACTGGAACGAACTAATGACGCTGTTGGCGGCTCGCGGCATTAGCAAGCGCTTTCCCGGGGTTTTGGCCCTCGACGCGGTGGATATGGCGGTGGAGGCAGGAGAAGTCCTCGCCGTCATCGGCGAAAACGGGGCTGGCAAATCCACCCTGATGAAAATCCTCGCTGGCATTGAGACTCCGGACAGCGGCCAGATTGTGCGCGATGGGGAGTCGGTGATCATTGACTCGCCGCGCCGCGCTGCTGCGCTTGGCATCGCCCTGATCCATCAAGAACTCAACTTTTGCGCCAACCTCTCGGTCGCCGCTAATCTCTACCTCGGTCGCGAGCCGCAGCAGTGGGGGCTGATCGACCGCGCCACCATCCGCGAGGGGGCCGTCCAAGCTCTCGCGCAACTTGAGCTTGAGGTATCGCCGGACGCCCTGATGGGCGACTTGCCCATTGGCCACCAGCAACTCGTCGAAATCGCCAAGGCGCTTTCGACCGAGGCGCGGATTCTGATTATGGACGAGCCAACTTCCAGCCTCACTAGCCAAGAGGCCGAGGCTCTATTCGCGGTCATCAACGAGTTGCGTGAGCGCGGCGTGGCCATCGTCTATATCTCCCATCGACTCGGCGAGGTCGAAGCCCTAGCGGATCGCGTCTTGGTCCTCTGCGACGGGCGAAACGCCGGAGAGCTGGCCCGTGCGGAGATTAGTCACGACGCCATGGTGGCGAAAATGGTCGGCCGCGATGTCGCCCAGTACTACGCGCACGAACCTCATCCGGCTGGCGACATCGCCCTGCAAGCCGAGGACTTGGTCATCCCTGCTTGGCCCGAACACCGGCTCAACTTCGCGATCCGACGCGGTCAGCTCGTCGGCATTGCCGGTCTCGTTGGCGCGGGGCGCACCGAGTTGTTGGAGGTACTCTTTGGCATCGTACCCGCGCTCGGTGGCAGCGTCCTTATCGACGGCGCTCCGCATGTGATCCGCTCGCCGGTCGATGCTATTCGCGCTGGCTTGGCCCTCGTGCCCGAAGACCGCAAGCAACAGGGCCTGATCCTCGAAATGGCCTTGCGCGACAACATCGGCCTGCCCGGTTTGGGGCGCTACCAACGCGTTGCCGGTTGGGCCAATTTTGCCCGCCAAGCTACGGACGCCGACCAAATGATCGAGCGCCTCGCCATCCGCACCCCCGGCCCAGCCCAAATCGTCCAGTACCTATCCGGCGGCAACCAGCAAAAGGTGGTGCTGGGCAAGTGGCTGGCTCTCGCACCCCGCGTGTTGCTGCTCGACGAACCAACCCGCGGCATCGACATAGGAGCCAAACAAGCGATTTACCACCTGATGGAAGAGTTGGCCGAAAGCGGCGTGGCCGTACTGTTTGCGTCGAGTGAGTTAGAGGAAATTCTGGGGATGGCCGATGAGGTGTTGGTTATGCACGAGGGGCGCATTACCGGCCAACTCCAGCGGGATGCGCTCAGCGAGGAGGCGATTATGAGCTTAGCGACGGGGAAGGCGGCTTAGAAGATGAAAAAAATAGGGAATTATATATCTGAGTGACCAAAACGGCCTTTTTTGTGGTATAACTTAGTGTAAAGTATATACCTTACACTCGTGATGCGCTGTCGTCTTGGCAGCGCATTTTTATTGGGCTGAGCAGCCGGGGAAAATCCAATGACCTCGCAGGGAACATGACCGTCTTTAGAGAGATGTCGGATCACCCCTGCATAGCAGGGAACTATAACTAACCCGATTGTATAGTGGATCACCCCTGTATACAGAGGAAATTGGACTCGACCCCGTGCTGCTCAGCTTGATCCCACCCCAACAAAGGAGGCTGTCTTATGGCACTAGTCCAAGGCAGACTTTGGATTGAAATAATCGAGGCGGTGATCTTGATTATCGTTAGGAGGTGGTCGAGGTAGGAGGTAGATATTCAAGAACGTCCCCCTTGCTGATTGCGGCAAGGGGGACGTTCTTTTTTTCCCTTAGAAAGGAGGTGCTCATAGCCCAGAGATCAGGGCCGGGGCAATCCTTCCGTAAGGGATTGTCTCTACCTGAGCTAATACGCATGTTCCCCGACGACGCCACGGCCGAGGCATGGTTTGCCGATACGCGCTGGCCTAATGGCCCACAATGTCCACATTGTGGGTCTTGGCGTATCCAGTCTGGCACGGCACACAAGACCATGCCCTACCGCTGCCGCGAATGCCGGCGGTGGTTTAGTGTACGCACTAAGACGGTGATGGCCGAATCCAAGCTAGGCTTTCAGGTTTGGATCTTGGCCATCTACCTATTGACCACCGGCATCAAAGGCACGTCGTCGATGAAACTGCACCGTGACCTAGGCGTCACGCAGAAGACCGCATGGCACTTGGCGCATCGTATCCGCGCTATGTGGCAAGCGGGCGATTTTCGCTTGTCTGGTCCCGTTGAAGCCGATGAGACGTATATCGGCGGCAAGGAGACCAACAAGCACGAAAGCCGCAAGCTCAAAGCTGGACGCGGCACCATCGGCAAGATACCCGTTGCTGGCATCAAAGACCGAGCCACTAAGGAGGTTAGGGCGCAGATAACCCAGCCAGCAAACAAGGAGAATCTACAAAGATTTGTGGAAGAGCACCGAGAGCCAGACGCGATGCTCTACACAGATGAGCATTACGGATATGACGGCCTACCCAATCACGAAACCGTCCGGCATAGCGTCGGCGAGTACGTGGAAGAGCAGGCACACACCAACGGCATCGAATCCTTTTGGGCCTTGCTCAAGCGTGGCTATTACGGCACATACCACAAGATGAGCGAGAAGCACCTAGCCCGATACATAGGAGAATTTGCCGGAAGACACAACGCCCGCGCCGTCGATACGATTCAGCAGATGGCGATGATGGCGCAAGGCATGATGGGCAAAGCCCTACCATACCAAGCGCTAATCGCCGACCCGTAGAGAGAAGGTCGTCGCCCATCGTAGGGGCGGCGGCCCTTATTTTTTTAGGTTTATCCTTGCAGAACGGGGCATCGGTCCATAGAACCAAGTGGCGGCCCCGTAGCTCAATGGATAGAGCAACTCTCCGACGAAGGGTTAGGTCCGGGTTCGAGTCCCGGCGGGGCCGCCACTTGGCAATATAGGGGCTGCAAGAACGGAGAACAAGCCTAAAATCTACGAGACGGCGAGAATGAACATAATGACCAGTAGCAAGCCTATTAGAGCCATACAACCCATTACTTGGTTTACTTCGTTTGTACTCTTCTCGACGAATCCCTTGGCCTCTTCTTTTCCTCGAAAAATTCGCAGGTAAACGGCTCGAACTCCTATGATAAGGGCTGCGAGGATCAAGACTTCAACCATAGCTGTGTACCTCGCCAATTACTCGGCGTTTTCTACACGACTATAGTTCTTGATCTGTCCCCACGATGCGGCTTCGAGGCCGGTTCTCACGTCCTCATACAGGCGCAGAGGCTCCCAGTAGATGTCCACCGAGTAGGTATCCCACGAGTCGATGTGGGCCGCCGACACCGCCCAGAACTCCACAGTCTGTCCCGGCAAAAGCTCGACGCGGCTCAGCCTGTTGAACCCATCGGTGATGACCGTCAGGCCCACGTCGCGGCCGCCGCGCTTGAGCGTGAAGGTCGGGTTGAGGCGGCCCACCACGGCGTTGGTGCCGTTGTACAGCTCGCCGTAGACCATCGTGTCGCCGTCGTCGTTCCAGGTCCAAGTGAGGGTCTCTTCTACGAGGGCGACCTCGCCGGTTACTTGGCCGCCATCAAAGACAAACGCCAACGCCCCGTCGACGCGGAGGGTGTAGTCGTCAAAGTCGCGCTCCCCATAGGGGACTACCACCTCGAAGGGACGGCGCTCGCCGGGGGCTATGTTGACCGACGAGTCGTCGGGGAAGCCGCGGAGGATGTCGATGATGAAGGTGTGGTTGTCGGCGTGCTGCTTTAAGACGATGTAGATGATAATGTCGTCGGCAGAGCGGATCGGGTGGGTGTTTTCAATCAGGCCGGTGAAGGTGGTGCTGGCTCGGCCGTGGGCCACCTCGACGTTGTGAAGCCGGAGGTGCTCGTCGGAGAAGATAGCCGACTTGGCTGACAAAGGCTGGCTGAAAAGGGACGCCAGCAGGACAAAAGCTAGGAACGGATTTGTCTTCATTCCCGTATCTCCTTGTGTGAGGTTGACGTTGCGGCCCCCGAGGGGGCCGGGCAGTTGTCGAAACCCACGCAGATTGATGCGGGAAATCCCTACGTATTCACCAAGGCCGGGTAGCAAGTCCGTCCCTTAACTGGCTCTTGTATTAGGTAGGCTACCCGACAAGCGGGTCTGCCTGGGTTTCGACGAGAACCAATTAAGAACGGATTATAAGCCGATGCAAGCCCTTTCTTGCTCGACGCAGAACTTGCGCCAGCCGTCGAGAGAGATAGGTTCTGACTCCTTCCTAACCACAACGCGAGGAGCAAGACGCATGGCTGAGGCACCCACAAGGGCGACTATTGAATACGTTGGCTCAATAGGAAGCCTGTCGCCCTCCCTAAAGAAGGAGGTTCTTATTATGGTGAATATACGAAATCTGGATTCACATACAGAACCTTATACGGCCTCCCATATAATTCGATTTCTTGCCCTACCATTTTCGGATCACACCACGGCGGCGGATTTCTTTCGGAATCTGGCTCAGGAGATTGAAGAGTCTGAGTAGGCAGCACTTGCCCACAGTGCTGGCACGTTCTTTCTTGCTCAGCTATGGCAGTCATGTTCTAGCTCCTTTTTGTAAATGATTATTCTGCAAGCTAAATAAAAATCAGGCGTGGTCACTCACGTATATAAGTCCCAAAAAATACTGGGTATCCTCGGCTTGTTGGTGGCGATTTTTGTGGTCACTTGGATCGTCGAACCTAAGTTTGTCAGTGCCTATAATCTACAGAATATCATCCGCTGGACCTCGCTGTTTGGCATCATTTCCATTGGCGTGGCCTTTGTCATCATCACGGGTGGTATTGACTTGTCGATAGGCTCATTGATCGGCTTGGTGGGTTGTCTGCTGCCCATGCTTTTGGCCGCTGGATATCCACCTGTCATTGCGCTGTTGGCCGTTGTGGTTTTGTCGCTGGCCATTGGGTTGATGCACGGCTTGCTGATCACGCGCTTGGGCTTGCAGCCGTTTGTCGTGACGCTGTGTGGTCTGCTGTTCTACCGAGGCTTTGCCCGCTGGCTCACCCACGACCAAGTCCAGGGCTTTGGCTCGTCCTACGAGGGCTTGCGCCAACTGGCGATTGGCAAGGTCTCGCTAGGCGGTGGCTTTGCGCTGCCGATTCCGTTTTTCCTCTTGGTGATTGCTGGAGTTCTCGCCGCTCTCTTCCTCAACCGCACGATATGGGGCCGCTATCTGTTGGCACTGGGCCGCAACGAGACCGCGGCGCGCTACAGCGGCATTCAAATTGAGCGGATGAAAGTGTTGGCGTACGTGTTGTGCTCAGGCACCGCTGGTTTGGGAGGCATCCTGTTCGCTCTCGACGTCAACTCAGTGCAACCGGCCGCGCACGGCAACTTCTACGAATTGTATGCGATTGCCGCGGCCGTATTGGGGGGCTGTTCTCTGCGCGGCGGCGAAGGGTCGATTTTGGGGGTTATCATTGGCGCGGCTGTTATGCGATTGCTCTACAATGCAATCAATGTCTCGGGCATTCCCACCCAACTCGAATTTGCCATTATCGGCGCGGTGATTTTGGCGGGAGTGATCGCTGACGAGTTGATCCGCCGCGTGGCGAGTAGGCGACGAACGGGACGAGGGGATTGATTTCTCATGGGAAAAAAGTATCGCGCTGGCGTCATCGGTCTCGGGTGGATGGGGTTTCTCTACGACTTGGGGAAACGGGATTACGAGCGCATTGGCGGGTCGCACAAAAACCCTATATACGATGTCGAAAGCGCCGACCGGCCCCTGCCGGATGGACTCGATATCAACCGGACGTTTCACCTCTACGATCACCCCGGGCGGGAGGGGCTGGGTTCTTCGTATTCTGCGGCTCTTTCCGACCGGCCCGAAGTGGAATTGGTGGCCGGGGCTGATCGGGACCCGCGGCGACGGGCCATGTTCGGGGAGCGCTTCGGCATTGGGGCCTTGTACGCGGACGCGCAGGAGATGTTGGACGAAGAGCGGCTGGACATCGTGGCGATTGCGACGAACACGAAGGGGCGATCCGCGCTGACGGTGGCAGCGGTCGCCGCTGGGGTGCGGGGCGTGTTGGTGGATAAGCCGATGGTGTTCTCTCTGGCCGAAGCCGACGCTATGGTCGGCGCGTGCGCCAAGGCTGGAGTACCGCTGGTGGGTGGGGCGACGAGCGTTTCGCATCCGTCGTTTGCGCGAGCCAAGGCGCTGGTGGAGGAGGGGGCGATTGGGGAGGTGCGGTCGCTCGAAGCGCGGGTTCCGGTTTTCGCTCAGCATCAGGACTGGAGCTATTTTTTGACCAGCGACCCGATTTGGGTGTGCGGCACGGGCGATCAGCCGCGTCGGGAGCGCGGCAGTACTGAGTTCATGGGGCAGGGGATGATCGCGTGTAGCGATGGCACGGTGGTCCACATCCGCGCTGGCGCGCCCGAGGTGCGGATTTCGGGGAGTCGGGGGGAGATGGCTTTTGAGTACAATCAATGGCGGCTCTGTCAAGACGTGGAGGCACCGGCTGCTGGGCGGGTGGAAATGCCGTGGCCCGCGCCGCAGTTTTTGTCGGGCATGCGGACGGTGTACTGCCTCGACGACCTGATCGACTGCATGGAGGGGCGGTTGGACGAGCCGAAAAATTCCGGGCGGCGGGTCGCTGTTGCGCTGGAAGTGGAGCTGGGGCTGAAGCAGTCGTCAGCGCGGGGCGGCGAGCGCGTGGAATTGCCACTGGCCGACCGCAGCTTGGCGCTGACGTACGATTGGTTCCGCTAGAGGATACGAGCCGATGCGGGTATTGGTTACGGGCGCGGCTAGTGCATTGGGCCAAGAGGTAACCGCTGCGCTGGCAGCAGATGAAAACGCGCAACTGCGGTTGTTAGACGACTGCGCGGCGCAGCGGCAAGACGGCGAATGGATCGATGCTCGACTGACGGATCCAGACGCGGTATGTCAGGCGGTGCAGGGTGTAGATGCCGTCGTCCACACGGGCGAGCCGCCGCCTGCGCCGGAGAGCGAAGAGGCCCTGCTGGACCGGGCGACGCGCGGTACGCACGTGCTGTTGCAGGCGGCGGTGGAGGCCGGCGTTAAGCGGTTTGTGTATGGCAGTACTCTTGAAGTGTTTCGCGGATACCCTGACACGGTGTACGTCACTGAATATTACAAGCCATTGCCACCGACCGAAATGGCGGTGTTGGCGCGATATTTGGGTGAGATCACGTGCCGCGAATTTGCGCGTGAGCATCCCATTACGGTCACGGCGTTGCGTCTCGGCAAGCTGGTGCGGGAGGAGGAGGTCGCCGGGCAAGAATGTGATTTGATGTGGGTCGATATTCGCGATGCAGCGCAGGCGTTTTACGCGGCGTTGGCGCGGGATGCGAGCGCATCCCTAAATTGGGTGCCGCGCTGGGCTGTGTACCACATTGCCGCGCCCATTACCCATCCTAAGTTTTTGCTCGACCGAGCTAAGTCCATGGGCTATCGGCCGCAGCGCGAGTTTCGAGGAGCCGACGCATGAAGAAAAAGGTGTTGCTGCTAGGGGCCTCGGGGATGATCGCCCCCGATCTGCTACCCGGTCTCGAAGATACGTACGATGTGACGCTGGCTGACGTTGTCCCGCACCCGGACGGCAAGCCCATCGTGCATTGCGATGTGTCGTCGCGGGAGCAGGTGCGGGACGCGGCTGCGGGCATGGACGCGATTATGAATTTTTCGGTCGTGCGCGATCATCCCGAGCAGAGCTTTCACGTCAATATGCGGGGGGCGCTCAATGTGATGCAGGCCGCGGTTGAGCACGGGATCAAAAAGGTGATTCACACCGGTCCGCAATTCGTTCGCCGCACGTATGACCACGACTTTGACATTGCGGATGTGCCGCCGGTTTTGACTACGGGTTATTACTGCCTGACGAAGGGACT
This sequence comes from Gemmatimonadota bacterium, assembly GCA_009841115.1. Taxonomy (GTDB): domain Bacteria; phylum Latescibacterota; class UBA2968; order UBA8231; family UBA8231. The sequence continues at coordinate 92,585 of VXML01000030.1, forward strand.
GGCGAGCGAGATTTGCCGGACGTACGCGCGGGCGCATGGCATTCAGACGATCAGCTTTGTGTTCAATGGCTTGGGGCCGCGGCCGACGCAAAGTGCCGGGGATTTTCCGCCTTTTACGGTGGTGTGGGAGGACTTGCAGCACGCCTGTCGGCTGGCGCTGGAAATTCCACAGGTGCCGGACTGCTTTCAGGAATTCAATTTGCTTAGCTGGGAGGGGCACGGGAAGTACAATGTCGATAAGGCCCGGCGCATCTTGGGCTTTGAGCCGACGGAGCGCTGGGAGCGGTATTTTGCGCGCAATGTAAATGACCACTAAAACTAGGAGCTTTTCCATGAGCGAAATCATCGCGGATACGGCTCAAATCCCCGAACTGGAAGATCAACTCGACGCACTCGACCGGCATGGCTTTCTATTGGTGCGCAATGCGCTGCCCGAGGATGTGGTGCTGGCTTGGCGAGAGTGCTTGGTGCGGAAGTACGAGCGGCGGGAATGGGACATTAGCAACGAAGTGGGCAATGTGGCTTTTGACCATTTGTTGGAGCAGGAACCCGAGATAGCCCGGCCCATGGTCGGCCATTCTTCGGTCGCGCCGTATTTGCAGGCCATGCTTGGACGGCAATGCCAGTTGCGGAGCTTTCGCGCGCATATCAATCCGGGGGCTTATACCCAAGAGTGGCACAAGGACTTTGGCTATTATTGGGACGCGCCCGACGAGGCGCGACATGCGCTGCGACCGCTGTGCATAAACACCACGTTTTACCTGACGGACAACGCGCCTGAGACTGGGCGTTTGACCTTCATCAACAACTTCTGTCACAATGCGCTGCCGGAAGAAATTCGCCACCTAGGGGGATACAATTCCGACAATCCCTTTTACCAGTGGTGCGAGCGGCAGGAGCACATCCACCTGCACCCTATGACCGGCGACGCGGTGGTGTTCTTCAGCCACATCCCGCACCAAGGTGCCAAGCTAAAGGAAGATGCCGACGCCCCCATCCGCGGCAACGTGGTGCTGCACTATCAGCAGACGCCGATGTTCCCGGGGATTCCCTTTGTCAGCTCGCCGCTGCCGGCCATTGCCGCGCTCGGGTACAACGGGACCTTTCCGTTTGCCGAGGGGCGTTAGAATTTCAACATCACAAGAAAAGGAGAACGCTTATGCGTCACTTTACTCGCACCCCCCATTACAGCGGGCCGGACGATCCCGAAATCGGCCAAGTGCGCGGCACTTTGGCGCTCGGAGAAACCGTCATCATTGAGACCACTGGTGGAGCGGACAACGACTTTGAAGCGGCCGGGGAGACCCGCGCCGGCATGATTACTTCCGGGGAGAGCCATCGCCGCTACGCCCGCCCCGGCGGCCCCTTTCTCATCGAGGACATTGGGCCGGACGATTGGGTGGCCATTGAAATCATCGACATCGAGGTCGGTCCTTACGGCTTCTATCGCAACGGCGGTCCCAATTGGGGCAATTGGCGCTGTGTGGCGCCGGTGCGCGACGGACTGATTCACTTTCCGCCGGATTTTGTCGTCCCGGTGCGGCCCATGATCGGCGTCGTCCAGCTCGAATCGTGGGCACCCAATGCCATCGATCACGGCGGCAACATGGATTTCAATGCTATCCAGCCCGGCAGCACCGTTCACATCCGCGCGCAAAAGCCTGGGGGATTACTCTCGCTGGGCGATGTCCACGCGCGCATGGGCGACGGCGAGTTGACTGGGGCTGGGGTCGAGATCGACTCGGCCATCACGCTCAAGGTGGATCGCTCGCCCGGATTCCCCAATAGCAGTCCCGTGGTCGAGACCACTAGGGTAGTGGAAGACGCTGAGGAATATCTCACCAGTGCGCGTGCAGAAGAGTGGGGCGACGCGCTCAAAGCGGCGTGGCTCGAAATGGTGGCCCTCATTTGCGACCGCTACGACACTACGTACGAATACGCCAACATGATCGTCGGCACTATTGGGGACGCGCGTCCGGGCTTTGCCACTGGCTACATGGGCGGGTACGCGACCTGTCAGATCGCAGTGACCAAGAAGTTGCGGCGCACGGGCGAGCCGTACCAGCCCTAGGCCAAAAGGAGAAGGCCGCATGGCGACACCATTGCAGGTAGAGCAATACCGCGAGCAGGGTTACTTCATCGCTGACGATGCAGTCGCCCCGGACATGCTAGCGGCCTTGGAGGCCGGGGCGCGACGCGCGGTGGAAAAGGTGCGCTCCGGCGCGGTGGTGGCTACGGCCGAGCAGATCAGCACCGGCGGCCCGGGTGTGGAGCCGCGCAACATCTTGGGTTTGATCGCGCCCGAGTTTGGCGAGCCGATCTTTGCCGAATACCTCATGTCCGAGCCGGTGGAGACCTACGTGCGCGCCTTGGTGGACGGCCCGTTGCGCTTGGGCTGGGTGGGGCTAATCGTCCTGCACGGTCCGACTGAATACGACACGGGCTGGCACCGCGACTTTGGCCAAGAGGAGCGCGACGGCAGTCGGGAGGTGGAGTTGGAGATTCTGGGCCGCTATCGCAAGAACTTGGTCAAGTGGCATTTGGCCTTGGTGGACGACGCCTGCCTGTGGTTGGTGCCGGGCAGCCAGCGCCGCTACCGCACCGAGGAGGAACGCGAAGTGCTGATCAACAACCGCAAGGGCGACGTGCCCAATGCACAGCAAATAGTGCTACAAAAGGGGCAGACCATTTTCTGGAATGGCAATACCATTCACCGGGGTCTCTTGTCCGCTGGCGTGAACGAGCGGCTGACCCTGACGGGCGCGTTAGTCAAGCACGAGGAAGCCCAGCGCGAAGCCCTCGACGAGCGCTTTCGCTGGCAATTGGCCGACAATGTGCGGGATGCGCTGCCGGTGCGGATGCAGGGCTACTACGACCGCTGGCGTCAGGTGCAAGACGTTTAGATCACTCGCGTCAATCGGTGCGGAAGACGCCTTCCTTTTTGACGCGGTCGTGAACTTTGGCAAACTCGGCCGAGCCGTCGTCTTCCCAGATTGAGGAGCGGAAGCCGCGATCGACGCCCTCTTGATGGCCGGTAATACTGGTGGGAGAGATGTAGGACGAGCCGTAGTATGTGTTCCCGCCGGGCATCTGCAAGACACCGACGTGGGTTGGACGCTCGACGAGCGATTGGGACGCTAGCCGCGCCAGCGCGTCCTCATCGACTGTAAAGCCCAGGCCCGGTCCGTTGGGTACGGGGGAGGCTCCATCGACGACGGGAATGGTTTCGGTGGTGTAGTCTTCGGCATACTGGTCGTCGAGGTTGATCGAGTGAGCGGTGTGAGTCGGCAGCACCGAAGCCATGTGCATGGCCATGGCCTTACCCAGAGTACCTCCTTCGAATTGCAGCAGAACTTGTACATTGGCCCGGCCACAGGCCCAGCCGGCGGCCATGGTGTCTTCGAGCGTGCCGCCGATCATGTACATATCGGCGAGGCCGTAGATCAACTCTTGGACTCCGCCCAAGGGCGTGCCGTGCATGATTAGCGGCAGACTGGTCTGCTGGCGCAGGCGCTTCCAGCCGTCGATGTCACTTTTGTCGAACGGGTCTTCGATGTAGCCGACGATGGGGAAGTTTCTTTCGAGTTCGGCGATGATCGGCAGTGCGCTGCCGAGGCTGCGGTTGTGGTTGAAATCGTAGTGGATGCGGAAGCTCTCCGGAGCGACCTCTGTGGCCAGACGGGTCTGCTCGAAGACGTCGTGATAGGTGCAGGTGTGGATTTTGAAGACGCGGTAGCCCTCGGCGGCGGCGCGTTTGATCTCGTCGCGGAAGATTTCTGGGGAAGCGGGTCGGGTCCAGGCGGCCACGGCGATGGCGTTGCGCTTTTTCTGGCCGAGGAGTTTGTGAACGGGCAGGTCGAGGTGTTTGCCCATTGCGTCGTACAGGGCGCAGAGCAGACCCGAGGGGACGGCGGAGCGATTGTCGTTGATGAAGTCGAAAGGGCTGAGGCCGATAAATTGCGCGACGGCGTCGCGGGATGGTTTGGCGTAGGGCCGCACTCGCATGTCGCCGTAGCCGGTGATGCTGGCGTCGGTGTGGACTTTGTACACGACGCGGCAGTCGATGCCGTAGAGATCGACGCGGCGCTCGGCGTAGCGGCTGGCCAGCTTGGGAAAGATGGGGATGACTTCGATGTCGGTGATTTTCATCTTGGAAGGCTCCTTGATGGACGGAGAAGGTGGTTGGCGGCCAAGTTACGGGAGGGGGAGAGGAGACGCAAGCGTTGAGTGTCGTTGGTTGGCCAGGTGGGATGCGTCCATTCTTTTTGCACAAGTCGGTCCCTCAAACCATTTTATCAGCCCAAACGCAAGACCACTTCAAAGGAGGAGACCATGGGTACCTACACACCGCTGGATTTGAACTCGTTGTACAACACCGGGCTGGACATCTTGGGAGGCCAAGGGCCGCTCGGCGCACAAAGCTTTCGCGGCTTACCCTTTGCGCTTGGCAGCGATGCTGAGCGTTGTCTGATTGCCTGTAGCGGGGATCAGTCTGGCGTGGAAATTACGGTCGGTCGTCGGGTGACTTGGATGATTGTGGCGCATCGCCTGTTGGAATCGCGGATCGCCGACAACGGGCCGCTGGCGACGCTGGTAGCTGAATACGCGCTGCACTACGAGGATGGAGAGGTACTCAAGGTGCCCGTGCGCGACCGCTTTGAAATTTCGACGGTGCCGTCGTCGTATGGCGGTTCGCCGTTTGTGGCAGTGCCGGATACGAACGATCAGCTCTTGCCGCGCACCCAAGGCCCGTGGGACATGGCCGGGCGTCGCCAGACCGAGGTCGATGGCGGGCGGGTGCAGAACTTTGTGCTCTGGGCATGGCCGAATCCGCACCCGGACAAGGGGTTGGAAAAAATCGCCATCGAGGCTGCGGGGCCGGCCTTTGTCATCGGCGGGATCACTCTGAGCGACTTGGACGAAGAGCCGATCTGCCGCGAGGGCACGCGCGAGGTCATCATCACCCTGCCGCAAGAGGAGGACGCGCGCGAGTCCGCTGCTCTCGAAGTGGACGTAGATCGAGGCGTTGCGACCTATCCCTACCCATTGCCGGAAGCGACGGCCGAGGATTTTATCGACGGGCGCAAAGGTTGGGGCGAAGCCCAAAACGAGGGCAGTAGTCCTTCGTACCTGGAAATTGCCGCCAATCCTTCGGCCACTGTGCAGGTTAAGCGAGACGGCGAAGTTTTGGGCGAGGCCCGCTGGGGCGAGGTGCGGGAGCAAGGCCGAGTAGAGGCTTCGCCGCGAGTGCAGTTAGAAGTGGTGGAGCGCGGGCGCAACTGGGTGCATACCAAGGTCATTGACGACGCCACTGGGAAGCCCGTGCCCTGCCGCGTCCACTTCCGCTCGCCGGAGGGCATCCCCTACGCCCCGCACGGCCACCACGCCCACGTCAACTCCAACATGGGGACTTGGCACTTCGATGTGGGCGGCGATGTGCGCTTGGGGCAGATCACCTATGCGTACATCGACGGTACCTGCCAAGGCTGGCTGCCGCGCGGCGAAGTGATCGTGGATGTGGCGCGCGGCTACGAGTACGAGCCGCTGCGCACTAAAGTGGAGATCGAACCCGGCCAGCGCACCTTGGAGCTGCGGCTGAAGCGCTGGCGGCAGATGAACGAAGAAGGCTGGTACAGCGGCGACTCACACGTGCATTTCCTGTCTGCGCAGGGCAGCCTCACCGAGGCGCAGGGTGAAGATTTGAATGTGGTCAACCTGCTGCAATCGCAATGGGGTGGGCTGTTTACCAATACGGAGGAATTTACCGGTGGCGAGATGGCCACGGACAATGGCGATTACATTGTCTATGTATCCCAAGAGAACCGGCAGCACTTTTTGGGGCATTTGATCCTCATGGGACTGAAGGAGCCGGTGATGCCGTGGTGTTCGGACGGCCCGGGCGAAGCCGAACTGGGCGGAACGCTCGAAGTGCCCATGGCCGAGTGGGCCGACCGCTGCCGAGCGCAGGGCGGCAGCGTGGTGATTCCGCATTTGCCCAGCCCCAACGGCGAGCCAGCCGCCCTGATTGCCACCGGGCGCGCCGACGCCGTGGAGATGCTTCGGCACGGGACGTACATGCACGGCGAGTACTACCGCTACCTCAATTGCGGCTACAAGCTGCCGTTGGTCGGCGGTACGGATAAAATGAGTAGCGACGTGCCGGTGGGGATCTATCGCACCTATGTGCAGATTCCCAAGGACGAGCCGTTTACCTATGACAACTGGTGCAAGTACATGGCCGCGGGCCGCACCTTCCACAGCGGCGGCCCACTGATCCGCTTCAGCGTCGATGGCCACGAGGTGGGGGACACGGTGCAGTTACCGGGCAATGGCGGCACGGTGGAGGTGGTCGCCGAGGCCGAGTCGGTAGTGCCAATCCACACGCTGGAAGTGGTGCAGGAGGGGAGGGTGGTAGCGTCTATCGAGGATTCCAAGGGGGGGCGCAAGTTACAACTGAAGGCCGAGGTAAAGGTGGAGGGGCACTCATGGCTGGCGGCGCGGTGCAGTGGGCCGGGCTACGAGCAGAGCGTGCCGCACTTTGATGGCTGGGGCCGGGGGATCATGGCGCACACCTCGCCGGTGTATCTGGCCTGTGGCGGCGAGTGGTGGATGTTCAACCAAGAGACGGCGCAGTATATGTTGACCTTGGTGGATGGCTCACTGCACTACATCCGCCACAACAGCCGTCTGCATTTGCGCGACGACATTACGCACCACCACGGCGAGGAGGATCATCTCGCCTATCTGGAGCGGCCCTTCCTCCAAGCGCGGGAGGCGATTCATCGCCGGATGCACCAGTTGGGCGTGCCGCACTGAGGCCGTCTTGTTTAGGGATTCTGGCGGGGATATATTGAGCGGCTACTATTCGCGTCCGCGGAGGGACGCAAAATGACTGAATACTCACCGTCTAAAAAAATCAAGCCATCGTCCGACGTTGCGAGCGACGTACGCCAATTGACACTGGATGAACTAATCCGCCCACGACAAACGGAACACAGTCTCAGTATAGATCGTGCCTTTCCCGAGGAATTTGTCAACGATCTTTCTCGTCAGGAGGTGTTCAACAAACATCTCTTTCGTCCAAACACGTATCTGCATAAGTGGTGGGCGCGACGGTGCGGATCCACGTTTCGCACCATACTCAAGCAATTTGCTTCCAACCACGATAGTCGCGATTACTACGCACCTGGCGGGCTAGAAGGCATAACCGTACTTGACCCGATGATGGGAGGCGGCACGACCCTGCACGAAGCGATTCGCCTCGGTGCGAACGTCATCGGTGCGGATATAGACCCGATCCCGATTGTGCAGGCCCGAGCGTCACTCACGCAGGTCGAATTGGCGGGTTTGCGAGTAGTTTTCGATCAGTTCTTCTCCGATCTGCACGATAGTTTGGGGCCTTATTTTCAGACCGAATGTCCTACCTGTGAGGAGACTGTAGATGTCCAATATTTGCTGCACGGTTTGCGTAAAAAGTGCGCTTGTCGGAATGTCGTGCAGATTGACCAGTACGATTTGCGACACGAGGACGACTCAACAATCAGCATTTGCCCTGAGAGCGGGGAGATTTTTCGCACTCAAAATGGGCAGAAGACCGCCGTCGAAACGTTATCTCCGCCGACCGGAACGGTCGGTGCAGCCGCGAATCTGATAACCAAAGCAGAAAAAACGTGTCCTATCTGTGGTCAGAATTACGAAGAATTGCTCGACTTGCCGTTTTATGCACGCTATACGCCGATTGCGATTGTTGCGGCCTGCCCCGAGCACGGCAGCATTTTCCGTTCGCCTAGTGAAGCAGATTTGGCACGAATCAAGCAGGCTGACGAGCAGCGCAGCGAACTGGATTTCGGGCCGTTAGAGGATTTTATAGTACATGACGGTCCCAAGTCCAGTGACCTGCTAAGGCACAATGTCCGCTCGTACCTCGACGTTTTTTCATCCCGTCAGCTACTCTACTTGCATCAAGCGATTCGACAACTTCGCGACTACGCGGGTATAGATAGACTCACTCTCGGGATGCTTGTGTCCACGTCTTTAGAGTTCAATTCAATGCTCTGCGGGTACAAGGGTTGGAACAAACGCCGTCCGGGTGCGATTCGGCATGTTTTCGCGTTACACGCCTATTCGTTTCAATACACGGTGCTGGAGAACAATCCGGTCAATCCTCGGAAATCGTCTGGCAACCTACAATTGCTTTTCCGCGATCGGATTGAGCGGGGACGCAAGTGGTCGGTATTGCCCGTTGAACGGAAAATTGGGGAAGACGGCAAAAGGGAATTAATCAGGATACCGGGAGAGACGGATGACGGCGTTGAGGTTTTCAATCAGGCTGATCTCATGCGTGATCGGAGCCGGTTTTGGCTCCTTCAAGGCGATTCGCAGAGTTTGCCCCTCGACGACCATTCCGTAGATATGATAGTGACCGATCCTCCCTATTACGATAGTGTGCAATACAGTAATCTGGCGGCTTTTTTTCGGGTGTGGCTGACGCGCCTGCTTCCCGACGAAGCCGAGTGGAGTTATGACGAATCCGACAGTGCTGTCGCGACAAAATCAACCACTGGTGTTAGCAATTTTATGAGGGTCCTTGCAGGAATTTTCGCAGAGTGTGGGCGCGTCCTAAAGAAACAGACCGGGAGGATGGTATTTACTTTTCACCACTGGGATCCCAGCGCGTGGGCCGAACTCACGTTGGCTCTCAAAAGCTCCAGATTTAGGCTGATGAATGCTTATGTAGTGTACTCCGAACATCCCATCTCAGTACACATCCGCAACTTGAACTCAATCCAGCACGACAGCGTTTTAGTTTTCGCTCTCGACGGCAACGGCTCGTCCGTTCCCTGGACACCCTTGGACGCTATTGATACCAACGACAGCGAGACATTTTGCCGGCAATGTGGGGCAACGCTGGGCTGGTTGTTGGAAAGTGCATTCTCACCGGCCGAAATTCGTGCCGTTTGGAAAAACCTCATCCGGGAGGGAGACGATGGCTAAGAGCCAAGCTAAGCGTCCTGCAGAAATTTGTGGTTATCCGATAGGAAACCAGTCCGCTGCAGCACAAGACGCTCGTCGGAAGCATTGGTGTCCGTTCCGAGAGAATCAGTGCGACAAGGAAATGGGTGTCTGTTCCGTGGAGTACAACGGTGAGATCCGCACAATTTGTCCGCATCGCTTTCAGGAACGGGGTTCGACCGATGGGGTGTCCCGGGCTTTGGAAGATATTGCAGTAAACTGTTTTGGCAATGCAGACAACATCGTTGTTTTTCCTGAAGTCAGTCTGCCGAACGCGGGCAACATTGACTACGTCATAGTCAAACACAAACCAATGCAAGCCGTGGTGGACGATTTTGTCGCCGTCGAAATTCAGTCCGATTCTACGACGGGAACCGGAGGGTTGAATAGAGGAGTACACGATTTTAATGAAGGGATTGACTTGCAGGATAAGTCCTACAAGTTCGGCATGAATACTTACGATTCGATAAAGCGCTCCATTACTCAACTGATTAATAAGGGCATCGTGTACGAGGCTTGGAACGTGAAGTGCTACTGGGTTATACAGGAGTATATTTATGCAAACTTGGTCGCCCGATACGGGCTTAAGAAGAAAGGATTTTCACGCGAACACGCTTCCGTATTCGCGCTGTACGACATGAGGGAAAACGGCGACCGCTTGACGTTGAAACGCACTCGCTTCATATCGACCACTGTTGATGAAGTATATCAAGCGATGCGAAACAATCCTAATATGCCGAACAAAGATGAGTTCGTGGAAAAGTTGAATAAAAGATTGAATAAAAAGTTAAATAAAAAGTTGCGACTCAAGTTTGAACATAATGTGAGCAGAAGACAGGGCGACTCGCCTTATTCTATTTGACTACGCCAGATATATTGGGTGAAAATTCAATGGAGGATATCTACTGATGAACGACCAGTTTGTACCGTTGGATTTGAGCACGGTCTATAGCGCCGGTACCGGCAATGTTGAGTCCAAAGACGGCAAACTCTGGCCGGCACCCGACGACGCGCCCGACAATACTCCGCTCGTGAGGCTACCTTGGGGCGAGCACCAGTTTTGGGGCGTGCCCTTTAGCTTGGCAGCCGCAGGGGCTGACCGGGCTGTGGTGCTGGTGGCGCAAGAGGCTGGAGGAGAGGTGAGCGCGTCGGTAGAGATTCCGATAAACGCCAAGGCGCGGCGCATCCTCTATGCCCACACTTGTGCGCCGGTGCCGGGAGAGTGGGCTACGGTCGAGGGTACGGGCGAGGAGATTGGGACCTATTGCGTCCTCTATGCCGACGGGAGCTCGGTTGAGCAGTCGCTGCGCCGCCGCTTTGAAATCCACGATGTGCAGGTGCCTTGGGGGCACCATCCCTTTCTCTGTCGCAATTGCCGCCACTACTACTCGGTGCCGCTGAACAGCCTTGAGCACAGCTATGGCATGGTGCAGACAGGGGCCTTTACGCGCGAGGGCGGGGACCTCCAAGGTTGGTGGCTCTACGACTGGGAAAATCCCGCGCCCGACAAGGAGATTGCGGCGGTTGCGGTGGCGGCGGCTGGGCCTACGGCGCTAGCCTTGGCTGGCATTACGCTCTGCCACGAGGAGAGCGACCCCTTTGCTTGGCCGGCGCGGCAGGAGGTGGCGCTGCGGGTCGATGCCGAAGGAGCGCCCGAAGTGGCGATGGAGCGCGGCGAAATCGTGCGCCAGGATCGGCTTTGGGTACCGAGTGCGGGTTTCCTCACTTCCGAGGAGACGGGTTGGGGCCGGGGTGGACAGGAGACAGTCGATGGTGGCTATCTGGAAATCCATGGATCAACAGAAGGTCAGCTCGCCATCACGGCGGGGGACGACGTCGAAGAACGCATCTGCTGGGGCGACGTGCTCAAAAAAAAGAAGGTCGCTCAAGGTAAGGTGCAAATCGAGGTCGTCGCACCGGCTGGCAAGCAGTGGGTCCACGTGCGGGTCGAGGACGCGGATACCGGCCAACCCGTGGGAACCCGCGTCCACTTCCGCTCCGAGCACGGAGCCTATCTGGCGCCGCACGGGCACCAAGCCGACGTCAATGTGGCGTGGTTTGAGGATATGGGCGGTGACTGTAAGACCGGGGGTGTGCCCTACGCGTACATCGATGGCACCTGCCAGATCGACTTGCCCATCGGCCCGGTGTACGCCGAGGTCGTGCGCGGTTTTGAGTACCAGCCGCTGCGCCAGCAAGTCGAGATCAAGCCCGGACAGAACGCGCTGACCCTCAAGGTCAAACGCGCCTTTGACATGAAGCAGCGCGGGTACTATTCGGGGGATACCCACGTGCATTTCCTCTCCGCCCAGTCGTCCCACCTAGAGGCCGAGGGCGAAGACCTCAATGTGGTGCATTTGCTGGCCAGCCAGTGGGGTCGGCTGTTTACCTCGTGGGAGGAGTTTACCGGCGGCTTGGCACCGACTAGCAGTGACGAGCACTTGGTTTGGGTCAGCCAGGAGAACCGGCAGCACGTGCTCGGTCACATTAGCTTACTCGGCCTCAAGGAACTGGTCGCGCCGATGTGTACCGGCGGGGCCAATGAGGATTGGGTCGGCGGCTCGGTGGATGCGCTGATGGCCGATTGGGCTGAGGAGTGCAAAAAACAGGGCGGGCTGGTCATTATGCCGCACATGCCGCTGCCCGATTTTGAGAACGCGGCCAACATCGTCTTGGGCCACGCCGACGCTGGCGAGATGTGCTGGATTTGGGAGGGCGAGCAGATCAGTTCGGCCGAGTTGGGCTACTACCGCTGGCTCAACGTGGGCCAGAAGCTGCCGATTGTCGGCGGCACCGACAAGATGTCTAACGGCCGCATTTTGGGCGGTTCTCGCACGTATGCCAAGCTGCGCGACGGCGAGGAGTTTACCTTTGACAATTGGTGCCAAGCTGTGCGCCGCGGTCAGACGTTTGCCAGCACGGGCGCGATGATCGATCTGAAGGTCGAGGGACGGGAGATGGGCGAGGAAATCCACCTGCCCGGCAACGGCGGCACGGTCGAGGTGGTGGCGACTGCGGAAAGCGTCTGGCCGCTTACCGGGTTGGAGCTTATTTGCAATGGCGAGTCCGTTGCGCGTGAAACCGCCGCGTCCGGTGCCGAGCAGATCGAACTGAAATTCAAGCTCAAGGCCAATCGTTCCTGCTGGGTCGCGGCCCGCTGCTGGGGGCCGCACTACACGGACGCCGGGCCGGTGATGGCTCATTCCTCGCCGGTCTATATCGACGTGGGTCGGCGCTGCGTGTTTGCGCCGGCCGAGGGCAATTATCTGCTGACGCACATGGAGGGTGGCATTGCTTGGGCCGAAAGGATCGGCGTCTTCCGCGACGAGGGGATCCGCCAGCGGCTGATCGGCCTGTTTAACGAGGCTCGGGGCGAATTGCTTCGGCGCATGCAGTGAACGCTTTACTCGCCGACCGCAGGTCGATGAGGCGCTTTATCCGCTGACCATAAGGTCGGTGCAACGCTTTACTCGCCGACCGCAGGTCGGTGCAAGGATGGACAATGCTTACGCAAACACAGATCGATGAATTCCACCGCAACGGCTTTCTCAATGGCGGGCGGGTGCTCTCCGACAAGGAGATCGGCGAATTGAGCGACGCGCTCGACGAGATTTTGACCAAAGGCCCAGACGGTTTTGATCCAGATGAAGCGCAGCCGGTATCCTTCCGCGACCTAGCCGGCGGGGGCGGCGTCAGCGACCATCCCGTGTGGCAGATCGTCAATATCTGGGAAGCTGCGCCCGCTTGGGAGCGGCTGATTTACCACCCGGCTGTCGTGCGGGGGATCAGCCAACTCACCGGCCATGCCGATCTGCAGGTCTGGCACGACCAGATCCAGTACAAACCCGCGCGCTACGGCGGCTCGACCCACTGGCACCAAGACGCGCCCCTGTGGCCGATCATCAAGCCGATGACGCCGGTCTCGGCGTGGATTCCTTTAGACGATGCGACTGAAGAAAACGGCTGCATGTGGATGGTGCCCGGCAGCCACAAGTGGGGCAATCAGATCGAGTTTTTGCGCACGCAGGGGGATTTGTCGCTGTTGGAAAATTTCAAGGACTTACAGGGATTTACTCCGCCAGCCGACGCCGAGATCCGCGAGGTGGAAGCGCGGCCGTGTCCGGTGATGCGCGGGGAGGTGTCCTTCCACCATTCCCTGACTTGGCACGGCTCGCCCTTCAATCAGTCGCCGCGGCCCCGGCGCGCCATTGCTATCCACTACATGACCGGCGCGGCGCGCTTCGACCAAGGCGGCGAGCACCTGATGAAGCAGTTCGTCGATTTGCCCGACAAGGCACCGATGGCCGAGGCCGGCCCGCACTTTCCGGTGGTGTGTCGCAATGGGGAGCCGGTGGGGGTGCCAGAGCGGTTGCGCGTTACTAGTCGGACTTCTGAGGAGTGGCTGGCGACTGGGCAAAAACGGTCGACCAGTCCATCCGACCAGTAAGCTGCATGGCGACAAAAAGGGTGGCGATGCACAGGACGGTAATGGCCAAGCCGGTATAGCCGACGAAGAAGAAGGTGTAGGAGAAGAGCACCAAGTAGATGAATTGGGCTAACCCTACCTCCACCAAGGCCAGCCGCAGGCCGACTACGAGCCGCATGTAGGAGATGACCAAGAAAACAGACACCGCTGCGGCCACCAAAAAGGCGTAGTGGATGAGCAAGTGGTCGGCTAGGTAGGCTAACAGCAGGTGAAAGCTGAAAAAGGCCGCGCCGATGAAGAAGTAATTCATTGGATGGATGTCGATGCCTTTGACCGTGGCAAAAACAAATAGAACAAAGAAAAAGAGAAAGAGGGATATGGGCGCGGCTTGGGTCACGTCTTGTACCCAAGGGCCTGGATTGAGGCGGGCAGGCATGACCATGCCGAGGGAAGCCCCGGTGAGCAAGCGGTCGTACTGCCAAGTGAGACGCCAGCCATCGGCGGTGCGCTCCTTTTGAGTGGGTGCTAGGCTTTCGCGCGGGAAGTCGATGGCGTCGAAATCAGTGTGCATGACCAACTCGAAATCGGAGACTTGCTCGACGTGGTCGCCGAAGCGGTACCACCATTCTTCTAAACCCTGTGATTGATAGGAAAGACGGATCTGGCGACTCTGACCCGGCGCGAAGTGCAACGGCTGTTGCAAGTGCCCTTCCGCCAGCGGCAGCGGGGCGATGGGTTGGCCGTCGATGGACAGGGTGAAATCATCATACACAGCTTGAGAAGTAGGCAGGGCTAGATCGAAGGTCAGATCGAGGGGACGGTCTGTCTCGTTGGTCGCCGTATAGGTGGCGTCCAGTGCCACTTGGTAAGTGGCGTACCACAGCAGGCCCTTGCGGCGGTGTTCGAGGTGTAGATCGATTTGTAGGCGACTGGCTTCTAGGGGCAGGAGATGCCGCCGCTCCTTGGAGTGCTCTGTCTCTTGGCCGTCAGGGGTTTGTGTGACGACGGTTTCCTCGGTGGTCCAGTACAGGAGGGGGGCGCGTTGGGACTGGGAAGTGCCCCACAATTGGCCCACCGCGGCTTTGAGTTTGGTGTCTTGCTGGTGGGTGCGGTGCGAGACGACCTGTGCCAAGATGATCCAGGCGACACTCGTGCAGGCAAAAATGAAGCCGATAGCGGCGATGCGGTATAGCATGGGGCCCTCCTTCAACTGCGTTTGAACGTCTCGCCGATAGCTAAAGTTCCACGCACAGATAAAGTAATCGCCTCAGGGGCGGTCCTCCAGTTAGTGCCGAAAGAAGCCGCGTCCGTCGGTTTGCTTGCTAGACGGAATACTTGGGGCCGATATTGGGACGCTATGGCAGCGCTGATTATCGCCTTTTTGGTCGCCTCGTCCATCGGCTCGGTGGCAGCTTCTACAGGACCGCGGGCTGTGGTGGAGCATTTGTCCTCGCTGGAATCGCGGGTGGCGGGGTATCCGGGGAGCGTCCGGGCGGCGGAGTACGTGGAGGGGCGGTTGCAGGCGTTGGGGCTGGCGACGCGCCGCGACTCCTTTGCGGTGGTGGTGCCGATGGACCGGGGGGGGCGGTTGGAATGGGAAGATGAGTCGGTGCCTTTGTACGCGGTGTGGCCGAATGGGGTGCGGACTTCGACGGTGCCGCCGGAGGGGTTGCGAGCACCGGCGATTTGGGGCGGCGATGGGGATTGGGGCGATTTTAATGGGCAGGAGGTGGCTGGGCGGGTGGTGGTGCTGGACTTTGCCAGTGGGGACAATTGGCTGAAGGCCGCGTCGTTAGGGGCGCGGGCGGTGGTGTTTGTGGCTGCGGACTTGGCTACTACGCAGCAAGCGCAAGGCAAGTACTTGCGGGCACCGTTGGATGTGCCGCGCTTTTGGGTGGAGGGGGCTGCTGGAGAGCGGCTGCGGCGGCGGTTGGTGGATGGAGAGGTGGAGGTGGGGCTGTGGGGGCGGATGGATTGGCAGGAGCGGATGGCGTACAACGTGTGGGCGGTAATGCCGGGGAAGGATGCGGGGACCGCGCAGAACGAGACGGTACTCGTCCATGCGTATTACGACGCGCCGTCGGTGGTACCGGCACGGGCACCGGGAGCAGAGGCGGCGGTGAGTGTGGCGGCGATGTTGGAGGTGGCCGCTCGCTTGCAGGCGAACCCGCCAGCGCACACGGTGATACTCGCTGCGCTGGGTGCCCATTTCCAAGGGCGGCAGGGCATAGTCGCCTTCCTCGACAGGCACGCTCGCCGCCAAGAGTACTACGCAGCCCGGCTGGCCGAGCCGCTGAATATTGATCTGTTCATTGGCCTTGATTTGTCCAGCCACGGCGAGCGGGTGGTGCTGTGGAACAATACGGATAGCTACGCGCTCAAGCGGTTTTTCGTGCCCTTTGGCCGTCGCTTTGCCGAGTATGCAGAGGCGCTGGGCCGCGCCGAGGCAGTGGCCAATGGCATCAGCCCAATTCGGGGAATGGATTGGGACAGCTATATGCCTGGGGGTTTGGCCGCGGATGGAGAGTTGGCGCTCGAGGCGGGATTTCCGTCGCTGACGCTGGCCACCGTAGGCGACGCTCGCTTTGCGCTGGATTTGCCACAAGATACGGGCGAGCGGGTGGCGTGGGATAATGTGGAAGGACAGGCGGCGTTGGTGGCCGATTTGCTGGCTCATGCGTTGGCCGATACGGTGCTATTGGCAGGGCAAGAGCGGCTCGAGGAGGCGTTGAAAGATCGGCTGCGGGATTTGCGGGTCAAAGCGCGGACGTTTCCTCGGCGCAGTCAGGTGCCGGACCGGCCGGTGGCCGGGGCGCTGGTGGCGGTGCAGGTGGAGCAGGAAGAGCGTAAAGGAGTGCGCGACGTGCGCTACTTTCTCACGGATGCCGCTGGGTTGGTGCGGGTGCCTGGGCTGGTACAGGGGACGTATCCTCTGACTGTGGCGGCGCTGGACGCCGAGCGGGGGACGATTACTCACGTAGTGGATTTGAGTGAGCGTGCGCAGGCGCACCACGGGAAACCAAGGCCGGATGGCCGCTTGGCCAAAAATGTGCGCTGGCGGCAAAACGAGCAGAGCGCCGTGCTCTTTCCCGGCGTGGGTCGGCCCCTGTACGGCTTAGTCGAGCCGCGCCTTTTGCGCGCGTTGAACAAAGTGAAGGTGCTGTCGGCGGACGGGGCCGAGCCGAGCCAGTACGGGTACGTCTTAGGTAAAAGCAGCATCGGCTCGGTGGGGGTGATCTACGGGCCAGCCGATGCCGCAGCCGATGATCGCGTCAAAGTGATTTTGGATGGCCAACTTTTGCTGCTCAACAGCGAGGGCAGCCAAAGCGAGACCGAGGCGCGGGGCCGGGGATTTTTGCTGACCGAGGAGGGATTCGGAGCCGCGACGCTGCAGGCGGCCCGGGACGTGTGGAACTTGGATGCGGCGCGGTTGGGGGTGCTCAAGGAGCACGGCATTGAAAATCAGCGGTTGACGCGCCTGCACGCGCAGGCAGCGGTGGCTATAGCCGAGGCGGAAGCAGCGGCTGAGCAGCTAAAGTGGGATGAGTACGTGGCGTGGAGCCGCAAGGCGCTGGGCTTGGAGACGCGGGCCTACCCAGAGGTCTTGGCGACGCTCAACGATGTCCTCGAAGGGGTGATTTTCTTTATGGCGCTGTTGTTGCCAGCGGCCTTTTTCGGGGAACGGCTCTTGTTTGCCGCGGCCGATATTCGCCGGCAGCTCGCGGGCTTTGGGCTGTTATTGCTGGCGATTTGGCTGATTTTGGCGCAGGTGCATCCAGCCTTTGAGTTGGCCGAGCCGCTGGTGGTGCTGTTGGCGTTTGCCATCATGGCAATGGCCGCCTTCGTGCTCTTTATGTTGGTAGGCCGGTTCAACCGCGTCATGGCCCAGCACCAGAGCCAGCAGACGCGGGTCCACGCCCAGGACCTGAGCCGTATGAGCGCGAGTTATGCGGCCTTCATGTTGGGGATTTCCAATATGCGGCGGCGGCCCCTGCGCACCGGTCTGACGCTGGCGACGCTGACGCTTTTGACGTTTACCCTGCTCTCTTTTACCTCGTTTGAACAGCAAATCCGCTACGCGAGTTTCCGGCTGTCCCACACTGGGGCATATCCTGGGATTTTAATCCGCGATCGCGGCTGGGAGCGCTTGACGCCGGAGGCGCTCGACTACGCTGAGTCGCATTTTGGCGGCAGTGGCTGGATGGGGCGGCGCGGCTGGTACGCGACCGAAGGGGGCAAGGGAAGCTGGATCTCGGTGGCCGCGGCAGGGAACGCAGTGCGGGCTACGGGTTTGTTGGGTCTGACGCCAGAGGAAGCGCAGATCACCGAGGTGGATAAGAGTTTGGTGGCCGGATCGTTTTTTGTCGCGGATGACGAGGGTACCTGTATTCTGCCGTTGGATATGGCTGCGGCGCTGGGCGTTGGGGTTGGGGATCAGGTCGAGGTGTTCGGGCGGGCGCTGGAGGTGCGCGGGATTGCCGACCCGGAGCGGTTAGGTGAACTGCGCGACCTAGACGACGAGAGCCTAATGCCGGCCGATTTTGTCCTGTCGGGCGCAGAGATGCTCCAGCTAGGGGCGGCGCGGGCGGTGGATATTGCTGGCGAGGAGGATCCCCACGAATTGCGGCCTTTTATTCATATAGAGCCGCAGCACGTGGTCATCGTGCCCTATCAGACGCTGATCGAGGCTGGTGGGAGCTTGCGTTCGGTGGCCGTGCGCTTTCCGGGAGAGACTGACGGGCAGGCGTTGGTCGAGGACTATCTGACGCGGGTTGCGGTCACTTTGTTCGTCGGCTCGCCGGATGGGAGGGTGACAGCCCTGAGTTCCGTGGGGCTGACGGCTGTGCAGGGGTTGGGGGTGCTGGCGATTCCCGCGCTGGTAGCTGCGCTCATTGTGCTCAATGCGATGATGGGAGCGGTGTACGAGCGCCTGCGCGAGATCGGCATCTACTCCTCGGTGGGACTGGCACCCTTGCACATCGCGCTGCTGTTTGTGGCCGAAGCCTGCGTTTATGCGGTGTTAGGGACGACGTTGGGTTACTTGCTGGGCCAGGGGTTGGGGAGGGTGCTGTTGGGGCTGGGGCTGTTGCAGGGCCTGACCTTGAACTACTCGTCGCTGGCGGCGATTGGGGCCGCGCTGGCGGTGATGGGGGTGGTGTTACTATCGACGGTCTATCCGGCGCGGGTAGCGGCGCGGCAGGCTGTGCCGGACGTGGTGCGGCGCTGGCGTCCTGAGCCGCCCAGTGGTGACGAGTGGCTGTTTGAGTTCCCCTTCATGCTCGGCGAGGGAGAGGTCGAAGGGGTGTGCGGCTTTTTGGCCAACTACTTTGGGGCCTTTGGCCGAGCGACGCTGGGGGATTTTTACGTCGAGGATATGCAAGTTGCGCAGGCCGATGGCTATCGCCTCTCGTTTGCGCTGTGGTTGGCCCCGTTTGACTTGGGGGTGAGCCAAGAGGTGGTCGTGGAGTTTGTGCCGGTTGGGGAGCGCTCGCGGGCGATGGAAGTCCGATTGCGTCGGCTAAGTGGCGAGCATCACTACTGGCAGCGGCTCAACCTGCGGTTGGTAGAGGCTCTGCGCAAGCAGATGTTGATTTGGTACGCGCTCAGGGAGACCGATCGCGTCCAGCACGTGGAGTCGGCGCGGACGCTGGCGGCCGAGCAGGCTGAAGAGCGCGTAGAGGAACAGGCGGCAGCGGAACAGTCGGCGTCTTTTACTTGGCGAGGGTTTGCCGTGGGGACGCTGTTGGCCTTGTGCATCGGCGTAGGAGCTCCCTACGCGGTGATTATGCTGCAAGGGTCGTACATGGCGCTCAACAGCTCGTCGCCTGGAGCGATCTTTTTGTTTTTCGTCTTGGTGGTGGTGGTTAATACTCTGTTGCGGGCACTGGGCCGTGGACTCGCTTTGGGGCGGGCCGATTTGGTGCTCATTTATGTGATGATGCTGTTGGCGTCGGCCGTGCCAACGCAGGCGTTTGTCGGCTATCTGATTCCGATTATCAGCGGGCTGTACTACTACGCGACCCCGGAGAATAATTGGGGTGAGATTTTCTTTCCGCATGTGACGCCGTGGTTGGCACCGCAGGACCGGCAGGCGATTGTCGATTTGCACGAGGGATTGTCGCCAGGGGAGGGCATTCCGTGGGCGGCTTGGAGCGAGACTCTGAGCTATTGGTACGTGTTCTTTTTGGTGCTGAGCTTTATGATGCTCTGCATGAGTTCCATTCTGCATCGGCAGTGGTCTCAGCACGAGCGGCTGGCCTATCCCATGGTGCAACTGCCGCTCAAGATGGTGGAGGAGGGCCAGCCGGGGTTTAAGCTAGCACCGCTTTTTAAGCAGCGGTTGTTGTGGATCGGCTTTGCAGTTCCATTCGTCCTGCTGTCGTTCAAGGGGCTGCACTACTACTTTCCGGCGGTGCCGCAGCCGATTCAGTCGGCTGGGCTGCTGTCGTGGATCGGCGAGGGGCCGAAGCTGAATCTGCACTGGGTGTACGCGTGGATCGGCTTTTTCTATTTGGTCAACCTAAACGTTTCCTTTTCTATTTGGTTTTTCTACCTCTTCAACAAGGCGCAAGAGGGGATTTTTATCTCGTTGGGCATTGCCAGTACCGAAAAGCTCAGTCTCTACTCCTACTCGCAGACTGCGGACCTAACGCACGAGGTGATGGGGGCCTGTTTGATTTTCGTCGCCTACACCTTGTGGATGGGGCGGCGGCACTTGGGGGCGGTGTGGCGCAAGGCGTGGCGCGGCGACCCAGCGGTGGATGATTCAGGGGAAATGCTTTCCTATCGGGTGGCGGTCTTTGGCTTTTTGGTCAGCCTGCTCTTCGTGGGCGCGTGGCTGTGGGCGTCTGGGGTGCCGCTGGCGATTTTGCCGCTGTTTTTGCTGGTGTGCTTGCTCTTCTATGTGTTCGTCACGCGGGCGGTGGCCACGGCCGGGCTGGCGACGGCGCGCTCGCCGATGGTGGCGGCATTTTTCGTCATCTCCGCAGTCGGCGCACCGGTGATTGGGGCCAAGGGGCTGACGGCTCTGACTTTTACGTACGTCTGGCAGTCCGAGATGCGGCTCTTTCCGATGATTGCCGCAGCTAATTCGCTCAAGCTGGCCGAGGCGGTGGCTGGCTCTAAAAGGCGGCTGTTTTGGGGGATGGCGCTGGCGTTAGTGGTGAGTTTGGCCGGGGCGACGTGGATTATTTTTCAGGTGTGCTACGAGCACGGCGGGATCAATTTGCATCCGTTCTTTATGACCCGTCAGGCCAATCGCACGTTTACCGATATGGCGCGGCCGATTGTCGATCCGCTGCCAGCCGATATGCGCGGTTGGTTGTTTACTGGCATCGGCGGACTCGTCGAGGCCGTGCTGTTGTGGGGGCATCACCGGTTTTATTGGTGGCCGTTGCACCCGCTGGGGTTTATCGTCAGCGTCGGCTGGCTGGCCAATCAGGTGTGGTTTTCGGTGCTCATCGCGTGGGCGCTCAAGCTGGGCATTGTCAAGTGGGGTGGGATGCCGCTCTACGAGCGGGCCAAGCCGTTTTTCTTAGGGTTGATCTTGGGCGAGGCGACCGCGGCTGGATTGTGGCTGTGCATTGACGGCGTGTTGGGGGAGACTGGGCATTTTCTGTCGTACATGTGAGGCGACTCCCTCAACAGCGCACTACATCCTCGACGTCTTCGACTGGCAGAGTGTCTTCGTGCAGGGGCTGCACTGCCCGTCCCCACGCCGTCAGCACTTGTGCCTCCCGCGTGAGTTCAGCGCTGCGTTGAGCCACTTGTTCGGGGTCCCAATCAGCGTAGAGTTGGTTGAGCAAATTTTGCCGCACGGCAGCGTAGGCATCAGCGCTGCCCAAGTCGTCCCATTCCTCTGGATCGTCCGCCAGATTGAACAAAGCCGGTGGGATGTTGTCGTGGTATTTGTAGAGTTTCCACGGTCCCTGCCGGATCATGCGCGAAGGGGGATCGCCGCGCGAGGGCCCCAGTTCGCTGAAGGTGGCATCGGGGCGGGCGTCGTCTGCGTGGCCCTGTAGTTCGCGCCACAGGGAATGGCCGTCGGCCGCGGGCAGGGGCTCGCCGCCGGCTACTTCTACGGCGGTGGGTGCCCAATCGAGCAAATTGCACAGCCTTGGGTTTTCCACGCCCGCTGGTATCACGCCGGGCAAACGGGCGATGAGGGGGACGCCGACCGAGCCTTCGTAGTAGTTGCTCTTCCACCAGCAGCCGTGCTCGCCGGCCATTTCGCCGTGGTCGCTGGAGTAGATCACCAACGTATTATCGCGCAAGCCGGTCTCGTCGAGTTGGTCGAGGAGCTGGCCGACTTTGCGGTCGAAGTATTCGCACAGACCAAAATAGGCCGCTCGCGCCACGCGGATGCGCTCTTTGGGCAGGGGCTCGTCAAGGAGGCGGCGCTTCTTGAAATTGGTCACGGCCGCTGGCTCTCCGGTCGGGTCGGGTTGCGGCACATCGACGCGGTCGTAGTAATAGTCGTAGAGATCCTTGGGGGCGAAGAATGGGCAGTGCGGCAGCACAAAGCCGGCTACTGCGGCAAAGGGCCGGTCGGGCGTTAGCGCCTTTTCCGCCAAATAGGCGCAAGCCGCCTCGGCGACCCGGTCGTCAAAGGATTGGTATGTGGTGCGGCCATACCCGGCTATTTCGACGCATTCGCGGGTCTGACCCGAGGTGCTGGCGGGAATGCTCTTGAACATGGGGCCGCCCTGTCGGGCCGCACCCGGATGCAGAGCGCTGTACTCGCCGATGGGCCGACGCTCAAAGCCGTGGCGCTGGTCGGGACCGACAAAGTGCATGCGGCCAATCAGCGCGGTCTCGTATCCAGCCGCGCCCACGGCATGAGCCCAGGTCGGCAGCGCCGAGTTGAGGATGTGGTCGTTGCCCCAGACTTGGTTAGCGCTGGGTCGCCGCCCGGTCATAAAGGCCATGCGCGCTGGCACGCACAAAGGCGAAGGGGTGTACGCATTGGCAAAGCGCATGCCCTCGCTGGCCAAGCGGTCGAGATGCGGGGTGCGCACCAGCGGGTCGCCGTAGCAGCCGAGGTGGAATTTGCTGTGCTGGTCGGAGAGGATGAAGAGGATATTGGGGTGGTCCATTTTTCAATTTTCTTTGCGCGTGTCGCCCCACATCCGGCTTTTGTTAATCGGTGCTATCGTCGAGGTCTTTGAGCATGATCGTACTGACGGGAGCCGCCACACTGAGATGGCGGATGTTCGGGGGACGCTGCATGAAGACTTTCAAAGTATCGGCTCTGCTGCCGAGGATGTTAACTTTGACCGAATCGACGGGAGTGTCGCTAGCCGAGGTGGTCACTTGCATTTGGATGTGCGGGGGAAACTGCATGGAGATTTTCAGGGGGACATCGGTGCTGTCGCGGTGGATTTTGACTTTGACCGAATCGACGGTACCACTGGCGGGCAGGGGGAATCGCAGCAGGGGGACTCTCCCTTTGACTTTGACCGAATCGACGGTGCCACTGGCGGGCAGGGGGAGTCGCAGAGGGACTCCCCCCAGAATGTTATCCCTTTTTGCACGGAATTGTCTTTCGGTTCTGCTGCCGAGGATTTTGACTTTGACCGAAGCGGGCAGGAGGACTCTCCGTTTGACTTTGACCGAATCGACGGCACCGCTAGCGGGCGGGGTGATTATCCATCGCTGGACTTGAGGTCCCGACGTTTCTCCACCGCGTCCCAAGCCACCCATACATCCAGCTAGGGTTAATATCATCGCTATCACGCCGCCGCCCAAAATCCCATGCACGTGGGGGCGAGGACGATGGGAGGGGTCCAAAAGGCGCTCGACGCGCTTGGCCACGCGCCCGGAACGCGCCATGGTCATAGCTAGGTGGGGCCGTTGATCGGCCGCGGCGTGGAGCAGGGTCTCGGCATAGGTTAGCGGATCGCCACTTTGGGCTACCACCCAATCGTCGCAGGCGCATTCGCGCATCTCGACCAAAGAATGGGCCGCCCAATGTACTAAGGGATGGAACCAATACAGAGCCACGATCCCTTGACTCAGCATATTGAGCAGGGGGTCGCGGCGTTTTAAGTGGACCAACTCGTGGACGATAATGTCCTGCAACACCCCCGGGGTACACTGAGCATAAAGGGCGGCGGGCAGGGCAATGGTGGGGCGACGCCACCCGAATAGGACTGGGGTTTGCAGGAGGGGGGATACGCCTAGCTGGACCGGATTGTGTAGGCCCAATTGCCGCCGCAAAGCCTCGACTGGAGCCGCATCTACCAAGTGGACGGATTGGCGCAGGCGGTGCAGGTGCCATAGGCCCCAGCCCAAGCGCGTCAGCGCAAAGGCCAAGCCGATTAGGTACAGGCTGGCCACGGCCCATTGCCACCAAGCGGGCCCGGCGGTGGTCGGGGCCGCTGGGGGTAGGGAAGCTGGGAGCGGCCCGGTGTGCAGGGACCAAGCCCCGTCGAAGTGAGGGACTGGGGTTTGGCCCCAAGGCAGGACAGGTCCGAGCAAAGCCCCTAGCGGTAACAGGGCCACCGCACCCAAGGTGGCGCTCCACAGCAGGCAGGCCCAAGCCGGGCGGCGGCGAGTCAACAGGCGGATCGCCAGACCAGTGAAGGCGACGATAAGGGTGGCCTTGAGGCCGAGGTCAATTACAGTGCTGGCGATTGGCTCGACAAAATGCGTCCATTCCATGGGAGTCTCCTACTGTGCAGGTAGCCGAGTGGCTTCTTCACAGATTTTCCTCAATTTTTGCCACAACTTCATCAATGTCTCTTACCCTTAAACGATCCTCCACAATCAGCCCTTGGGGATCCACCAGATAATACCGAGGGATGCCGCCCACATTATAGGCTTGCGTTACCGCGCCGTCCGAGCGCACGTGGACGCCTTTGATCTCGTGTTTGGCAATGGCCTGCGTCCAAGCCTCGTCGTTCGAGTCCAATGAGACGTTGAGGAAGACGACCGGCTGAGCTGCCACTCGTTCTTTGATCTTGCGGAGAGTCCCCAAATCGGCGATGCACGGGCTGCACCAACTCGCCCAGAAATCTAGCAAGACCACCTTGCCTTTGAACTGGCTTAGCGATACGGGTTGGCCGGCAGGGTCATTGAGGGTGAAGTCGGGAGCAGGCTGCCCCGGTTGCAGTATTGACAGCTTATTTAGTTTTGCTTGGAGGGCCTCGGTGTATTCGGGGAAGGGATTGCTCTGTTCAAAGGATTGCCATCGGGCATCCACGTAGGCTTCAAAGCCGCGCCGAATTCCATCCATCAACTCTCTGGCTAGAAACCAATAGAGCACTCGCCCTTGCAGTTTTTGCTGGGCGAGGTCGTATCGTTCTGCAGTCCATAAGGAGGTATAAGAACTCGGTCCGGCAAAGATGGAGTCGAGTTGGGTTTGGACGGCCGGCGATAGACCTAGGGCGGCTAAGTCAACCCTTTGGGATAGCTTGAGCGGTTTGCGATTTTGGAACATGGAGTCGAGTTGGGTTTGGATGGTCGGCGATAATTCCAAACTCGCCATGTCAACCCTTGCCGATAGCGGACGATTGTTTACGTATTCGTACCACTCGTTGTTTTTTGCCAGTGGCAAATGGAAGGTCAATTTTCCGTCTGTTGTATCGATCCTCGTGGTATCTTCCATGCCGAAGGTCATATTATGATCCTCATAAGAGTCGAGTTCGGCTAGGGCGGCTGGCGATAACTCCAATCCCAACCAAGCGGCCTTTTGGGACGCGCTGATCTCTTTGGGGTCTGCGTACATGGAGTCGAGTTGGGCTTGGGCGGACTCCACTATCCCCAATCCCGCCAGATCAATCATCTGTGATAGTCTGGGTGGATTGTTCGCGTCGTACATGGAGTCGAGTTGGGCGTGAACGGTGGGCGATAGCCCTAGCCCCGATAGCTTATATCTATCGGCAAGTCTAGGTGGTCCATCCAGCTTTGCTTCTAAGTCTAGGGTGTTCACCAGAAACCGGCGATACTCCTGCACGCCAATAGCCTTTTCATCTATCAAGGGGATTTCTTGCAAGAAGTCGTAGTAGGCCGGAGGGACCTCTCTTCTGTGGGAGCCGTCGGGGCTCATTCGGCGTGTCAGTCGGCCGTTTTCATACGAAAAATTCGGATAGGAAACCGTCTTATCGGCCCAGTTATAGTTGATGAAGGCCGTCATACAGTCGATGAACCCCAGAGAAAGAGCGTATTGCTCGCGCCCCTCGGAGAGCGAGGCAAATTCATCCTGACGCCGCTGTTTGAGTTGGTGTGCAAACTTCTCGGGCTCCAGCGCATAGTAGTCTGGTTCGAAGTCACTATGTTGAGGCCAAAACTCCGCTAAGAAGCGATTGTTCTCCGCCCCCCGGCCGCTAAAAGTCAGGGAATAGGCGGGCGGGGCCTCATCGGCTGCGCTCTGCACACTGTCGGATTCCGCCGCCGCCACCTCGGCGAAGGTTACGACCGCGTGCAGGCTATCGCCGGGTTCGACAAAGAAGGGGAAGTGGATGTGGTGCTCGCCTTTGTAATACCCGGTGACGAAAATTCCCTTGGGAATGTTCAAGAGCAGGGCAAAGCGGTTTTGCTCGTCCAAGACGATGTGGTGTTGGGACGATCCGGGGGCGAGTAGGGCTTCGTGGCGGAATTCGATTTCCCGCGACGGAGCGTTGTGGACTTCGCCGGTGACGATTGCGGCGCGGGGCTGGTTTTGGGCGCTTGCCGTGGCTAGACAGAGGCTCAAGGAGGCGATTAGGACCATCAAGGCTGCGGAGTACGCGTTCATGTCTCTCTTCTCCAATTTTGATTTGAGGGTGTGATCCATCGAGTCCACCTGCGATGCCGATTCCATATTATCATTCGCCTTGGTCGCGGCGTTCCCGCAGGCGTTTTTGCAGGCGCTCAAGCTGGGCGCTGTCCACGGCACCTTCGTCGATCAGACGCACCAACAGTTCTTCGGTTGAGCCGGAAAAGAGGCGGTCAATGACGCGCCGCAGGGCCGAGTCTTGGGCTTGGCTCTGGTCGAGTTTAGGGCGGTACTTCTTGGCGTACACGGTATTGTCGTCGGCCACTAGGCCGCGCTCGGCCATAATGGCTAGCAATGAGCGCACGGTGCTGGCGGCGGGACGGCCTTCGAGTCGCTGGCGGATGTCCTCGACGCTGGCTTGGCCCATTTGCCAGAGGACGGCCATGATTTCGGCCTCGCGATCAGTGAGACCCTCGGTGCGTTTGCGGGGCATAGTACCTTCTCTTTGAAAGCCGTCTTAAGGTCCGGGGACCTCGGACGGCGGGATGACAAAACGCGAATAAATTAGCCTTTTGAATCGCTAAATAATGCGCGATTGGGCGATTTGTCAAGTGATTTTTTGTCGCAGAAAGAAAAGAATCGCCGGATTAATCGGCGGAGAGGAAATGCACTTCTACGGTTCTTCGATTCGGAGGATCTGGTCGGCGGCGACGTTTTCGAGGGTCTGCACTTGACCGGAAGGCCACGTGATTTCGACGCGGGCGCGGGTGGCCGTTCCCAAGCCGAAGTGCAATCGCGGGTCGTGGCTGGAGAGATAGCTGCTGCCCGATTGGCGCTCCTGTGTCTGCCGGACGCCGCCAGCGGTGACGGCCACGCGGGCACCGAGGGCATCGGGATGGGTACGACCAATGAGGAAGATTTGCAGATAGTGGTGGTGGTTGCCGCCGTCGTTGCGCAACAGGCGCGGTGGAGCGGCCACCGTGGTGATCAGCAGGTCGAGATCGCCGTCGTCGTCGTAGTCGGCCACGGCCGTGCCGCGCCCGACATTGGCTTGGGCGAAGGCTGGGCCCATACTGGCAGAGACATCGGCGAAGTGTTGGCCGTCCTCGTTGCGGAATAGCTGGTTGGTTTGGCGGTAGGTCTGGGTTGAGTCCCATTCGGCGACTACGTCCATGACATGGCCATTGGCGACAAAGAGGTCGAGGTCGAGGTCGTTGTCGTAGTCGAGAAAGCGGGTGCCAAAGCCGAGAGGCCGGAGCGATGCCTCACCCAGTCCGAGCCGCCCAGAGGCGATGGTGAACTGGCCTTGGCCGTCGTTTTGGTAGAGCGTGTTGGTCTCAAAGGCAAAATTAGTGACGAAAAGATCCATATCGCCGTCGCGGTCGTAGTCGCCAAAGTCGGTGCCCATGCCAGCCTCGGCGTGGCCGTGCTCGTCGTAGCGGGTGCCGGCCGCCAGCCCGACCTCGGCAAAAGTGCCGCGTTGGTTCTCGTAGAGAAAGTTCATCGTCCCGTCGTTGGCCACATAGAGGTCGGTGTCGCCGTCCAAGTCGTAGTCGGCAAAGGCTACACCGAGGCCACGGCCTTCTAAGGTGATGCCAGCCGGGTCGGTGACGTCAGTGAAGCGGTCGCCGTCGTTGCGGTAGAGGATGTCGCCGATTGGGGCATAGGCGGCCGGCTCGCAGTAGGAGCGGGTCTTGCCGACCTTGCAGACGATATTGGCGTCGAGGCTGAAGTGAACGTAGTTGGCGACGAAGAGGTCGAGGTCGCCGTCCAAGTCGTAGTCGAAGAAACCGGCACTGGTGCCCCACCGTGGGTCTTCGACGCCGGCCTCATTGCGGGTAAAGGTGCCGCTGTCGTTGCGGTAGAGGACGTTGGGGCCGTAGTTGGCGACGAAGAGATCCTGATCGCCGTCGCCGTCGTAGTCAGCGGCCGAGACCCCGAAGCCGTAGCCCGGGTCGGCTGCGGCATTGGGGCCGCTCGCGTTGTGGAAGGTTCCTTGCCCCTGATTTTGGTAGAGATGGTTGCGCGGTAGAGGGTCGGGGGGAAGCCCTTTTAGGTAGGTGCCGTTGACTAAGTAGAGGTCGAGGTCCCAATCGCCGTCGTAGTCGAGGAAGGCGGCCCCGGCACCGAATGTTTCGACGTAGTAGTACTCTCCAGAAAAGCCGTTGAAATGGGTAAAGTCCAAGCCGGCGTCCCGGCCGACATCGACAAAGTGGATTGAGGTGGTGGACGCAGGAGGTTCAGCGGTGCAACCGCCCAACAGCGCGAGGGCGGCCAGCCAAGGCCACAAAGTACTCACAGCAGATGCGCTAGGATCACGGCGAGCAATAAGCCGATCGAGGCCCAGCCCAGCAGAGTTTGGAAGGTGGCGAAGAGTTTGAGCTTGCCGGTCGCGTACCAGGGATAGGGATCGGTGCGGGTAAAGGTGTGGATGCTGAAGCCGATGCAATCGGCGAAGGTGGGACGTTCGTCGCCATTGGCGGATCGCAGAGTGCTAGGGACCAGCCGGTAGATCAGCGCCCAAAGGAGGATGCTGCTGAGGATACAGAGGACGAGTTGTAGTGGAGCAGTGCCGTAGCGGGAACAGAGGTTCCACAGCTCCAACCCCCAACGTTTGGGCGCGGCCCAGCTAAGAGCGCGCCGTTGGCGGTCTAGGCGCTCTATCTCGCAGGCTATAGCGTCGTCTTTTAGTCCTTGGGCAAGGAAGTGGTGCCGTAGGCTGTTGTAGGCAGGGTCGAGCGCGGCGAACGACACTGAGTCGGCAGTGGCTAGCCGGTGGCGCACGTGCGCCCAGCGGACGCGAAGGCGCTCGAAATAGGCTTGCTGCAAATAGAGTTGGGCGCTTGCGGCAAAGGTCGAATCGGCTTGGGTACTTGGGTGCAGATCGAGGGTGCCGATAGCGGCGCGGCTCAGGTCGAGGGAGCGGTTAAAAAAGGCGTTGAAACGCAGGGTCTGCGCTTGGACGCCGCTGAAATCGGCCTCTTTGCGGAAGTAGCTGCCGCCAAAGTCCGCGCGGGCGAAAATTGCGTTGGTGAAGTGGACGGCTTGGGCGAAGGTGAAGTCAGCGAAATGAGCTTGGTCGGCGAAAGTGGCTCGGTTGAAGGAAATCTCCCCGTCGGCACGGGCCGCTGCAAAGTCGGTTGTGGCGAGAAACTGGTTTCGCCAGAAGAGGGCGCGCTCGGCAAAGCGGGCACCGGCAAAAGAAGCCGGGCCATTCCAACGGGCGTCCTTGAAGGAGGCTACGCCGGCGAAGCGGGCGTCGGTAAAGTCGGCCTGATCAGCAAAGTGAGTGCCTTCAAAGTAGGCAGCGGTCGCAAAATGGGTACGAGCGAAGCGGGCGGCACCGGCGAAGCGGGCGTTGATAAACGAATTGGGGCCAGCGAAATCGCCGTCGGCAAAGTCGGCGTCGGCACTAAAGACCGCCTGTTTGAAGTTGAGGTGCTTGTCGGACCGGCTTGCGCGCAGGCCGAATGCGCTGTGGAAATGGGCATTTATCAGGGAGAGGCCACCGGCAAATGTAGTGCGCTCGCCCTGCACTGGAGCGAGAAAGACCACGTTGTTGAGAGTGACCTCGTCGAAGAAGAAGACGTCGTCGAGATGAAAAGAGGCGCGCACGGTGTCGATACCGGCAGTTGGGGCGTAGAGAGGGCCAACTACAGCGGTGGCGCGGAGGTGGATCGGCTCTTGTGCCCGTTGGAGGCGAGAGAGCAAGTCAGCCGCCGGAAGCAGGGCGTAGGTCTTGTCGGCGATGGTGGTGTCGGCGCGGTCGGCGCGTGCGCCGAATGGTATTAGAAGGAGGCAGCAAAGCGCCCACAGGGGGGAGATCATCAGCTTTGGGCGGCGGTGTACTGCTTCAAATGATCTTCGTGAATGGTTATCGGATAGATTTTGCGCAGACTACGCACGTATTCGACGTAGCGGTTCTGGGCCTTGTCGATGAGTACGTAGGCTCGGGCGCGTCGTTCTGAATCTTCAGTATAGGGGATGTGTTCGCGTTGGCGATCTAGGACTTTGAAAACCGAATAGCCTCGCTGGGTGCGGACTGGGCCGCCCACTTGGCCAACCTCGAGATCTTGGGCCAAGTCGGAGACGCCGGGGAAGAATTGCTCGGTGTAGATATTGAAATTGATGCGTCCGTTGTGGTGGAGGGCTTCGGCGCGTTCGCTGTGACGCACGGCGAGGGTTTCGGCCTCGGCTTCAGTGGCTTGTGCAAGCTCAGTGAACAGATGCTGGGCTAGCGAGTCGCTGGAGACCAGAATTTCGATGGCGACAGTGGTCGTAGGTTTGGTGAATTTTTCTGGATGCTCGTCGTAGAAAGTGCGCGCCTCTTCTGGGGTGACCGACAGTTGTTGGTCAACCATGATCTTGCGGAGGCCGGTTACCATAAGTTCTTGGCGCTTGGCGGCGATGCTGGCGCGGAACTCGGGATCTTGGTCCAACCCGGCGTTGATGATTTCAGACATGAACAGGTGTTCGGGGATGACCCGGCGGTCGAGCAAGTCCGCGGCGCCCTCGGTGTCGATCAGCATTTGCGGCGCTATTTTCATCTGGCGGATGGTCTCGACGAATGTTCTCAAGGCAATGGGGTCTCCTTTGCCAAAGGTGCAGACAGGTAAAGCCGCGTCGTCCTCGGCGGGGGTGAACTCCTCGCCAGTGAACTGACTTATGCGCTCAGCTAACAGGGCGAGGTTTTGCGGTTGCGGTTGGGGATGGTATTCGCCCCGCAGCGAATCGAGCATGGTTTGCAGACGCTGGTTGCGCTGGGCGATGAGCAATTCTTCGCGGATGCGGGCCTCGGAGGCTTCGAGCGGTGCTGGGATTTCGTCGAGCACGGTGAAGATGGCAAACTTTTGCTCGCGGGCTACGAACATCGACACCGGCGGGGCAATTTCGCCGATTTCTAGGTCGGCTACTTTGGCTACGACTTCGGGCATGAGTTGGTCGCGCAACTGGTACAGCCCGGTATCGCCGCCGCGCTCGGCGCTTTCGCGGTGAACCGAATGAGTGCGGGCTAGTTGGTGAAAGTCGGCACCATCTTGGAGCTGCTGGTAGAGGGAGTTGGCTTCTTCTTCGGTATCGACCATGATGCCGCCGAGGCGGATTGAGCGGTCGCGGCGGGTTGCGCGATAGTGGGCATCGACCATTTCCTCGGTGATGTTCAGCTTGCTGATGATTTCTCGTTGCTCGTAGAGACGCAAGATGCGCGAGCGTTCGTAGTTGGTCAGCTCGTCGATAAACCAAATCATGTTTTCGATGTTGGACGCCTGGGCTTCTTGTAGGAGTAATTCCTTGTCGATCAGGCTGTTGAGCAGATTGCGGGCGACGGCCAGCGGCGTGTCCCCTTCGCGCATACCTTCGGGGATCAGGGAAGAGAACTCGGCGAACTCAGCCGCGGTGATCGGCTTGTCGCCAACCTCGGCAACGACGAGTTCGCCCGGCGAGGACGGCGATTGCTGCTGACTTTCGCAGGCGGCGAAGAGCCAACTGAGTAAGAGCAAGGCGTTGAGATGCTTCATTTTCATGGTACTGGGATACTCCTAATTTTGAGAAAAAGAAAAAACGAATATAAAGAAAAAGGGAGGGAATGAAAGTAAAGCGCTGGGGCGATAGGATGAGGCAGGGTTTGAAAGATGCTTGCGGCGTTAATGGCTATTGATTATAAATAGTTGGCCAACTAGGAGATTGCGCAGTGGTAGGCTGCGCATAATGCCTTTAATAATAAAGAACTTATTGCATTTTCGAATCTGAATTCACTTATCGACGAACTCTTGCCTATGAAACGCGCCAGCGTATATGCTCTCTTATTGTGCCTACTCGGAGGCTGGTCGGCTGCCGCTGAAGTTGTGATCGTCGGCGGCGAAGGTGGTTTAGATTGGGTCAGCGGTGGTGGGGAGATTCAAGCCACGGTCATCCGCAGCGCGACTTCGGTGGAAAATACCAATGCGCCCGGCGGGGTCATCGACTTCAATGCCGAGGGGTTCAGAAATTGGATTTTTCCCCAGCGCGCTGATACTACGCTCAATATCGCCGTCGGCGCTAATTCCGAGGCCCGCGGCGGCTCGATCACCTCGCCCAATACCATCAACATCCGGCCGGAATTGCCCAGTATCATCGACAATGATGGCGAGACGGCGCTGGATTTGCGCGCTAGTGCCGGTGGCCAGAGCGCGCGCGTGTTGGGCATTATCATCGATCTGGACTTAGGGGCCCGCTTCGGGATCAATCGCTTCAAGTTTTTTCCCCGCAACGCCGACCCGGCGTTCCCCGCTCCGGCATTTCCATACCAGAACGATTTTATGCGCGCCTTTGAGATATTTATCAACGACGGTACACCCGAGACTCAGCGAGAGGGAGTGCCAATCCGCGAGACTGTGGTGCTGGTCAACCAAAACGAAGACCCGGTAGTTGATGTGCGGATCCCGCCCCAGTACGTGCGGTTCGTGCGGCTCAAGTCGCTGACGTCAACGGGCTTTGACTTGGCTGAATTCCAAGTCTTTGGCACTGGCTTTGTGCCCGAGGCCACTTATATCTCCAATGTCTTTGACTTCGGCGACCTGTCGCTGTTTGGAACGCTGCGCTGGGTCGAGCAGAAGGCGGGCGACAGTGGGCTATCTCGGGTCTTGATCCGCACCCGTACTGGCAATGACCCGCAGCCGGTTGAATACAACAAAATTCGCCCGGGCGAGCAGATTTTCCGCTTGGGCGGTGGATCCAGACAGACGGGGACCACGGCCCGTGGCGACGAAGTGCCGTGGAAATTCGCCGCTGACGTCGAGGATGCCGAGTTAAAAACCTTGGTTGAAACAGTGCTCGACAACGAGGATGTGGATTTGCGCGAGGCACTGCAGATATTCAAGGATCTGTCGCTGGAGCAGCAGGAGCAGATCTCGCTTACGGCTACCGATTTTGGCCGGTTGCGCAATGAAGACAAGGGCAATATCCGCAACGACGTGACCAACTGGAGCGCGTGGTCGCCGCCCTATCCAGTCAGCGCGCTGGTTGAGTCGGATGCCGATTTGGCCGATGCATTGCAGGGAGTGCCGATAGTCTCGCCGAGTCCGCGGCGCTATTTTCAGTTCGCGATTGAGTTCTCCAGCGACGAGTTCGAGTCAGCCACTGGCGTTGGGGGGATTTCCTTTGAGGTGCTGCCCTCGCCTTTTGCCGAGGAGTTGATCGCCGAGATCGTCCCGCGCCAAGCGGCGCTGGGCGAAAAGACGGACTTTACCCTCGCCGTATTGAGCAAACTTCGCCCGGGACTCGACCGCGGCTTCAATCGGCTACAGATTGATACTCCGCTCAAGGTCGAAAACGTGGGAGTGATAGAGGTCCGGCGGCCGGACGGCACGACAACTGAGGCCGACTTCAGCGGTGCGGCACTCGACCAGTTGCCGCTCCAGCGCGGCGACTTTGCGGTGGTTGAGGCCACTGACAACAGCTTCATTTTTGAGTTCCCAATAGTCGCCGAGGATGGCTCTGAGGTGCGGGTGACCTTCGACAACGCGGTGCTGCGCTTCGGCACAACCTTTACGACGCGGGCATTCAATTCGGGCGAGGAAGTGCAGATTGCCCAAGATGTGGTATCGGGTAATGCCGCCGATCTGGGTGAAGCCGATCCGGACTTGCAGCCTTTGGGTACGCCTTTCAGCGGGAACCTTTCGGTGGCCGTGCCGATCGTCGGCGACTTGCTGGTCAACGTTCATGCGGTCCCCGGGGCCTTTAGCCCCAATGGGGACGGCATAAACGACCAAGCTACGATCCAGTACGACATCACCAATATCGCTCGACCAACCGATGTAGAAATCGTGGTGCGCGACTTAGCAGGGCGTCCAGTGCGGCAGCTCTACCGCGGACTCGACAGTAGCGGGCGCCACGTTCGTCTTTGGGACGGCAAAAACGACGCTGGGGAGGCAGTGCCCCCAGGCAACTATCTGTTCAGCGTGACGCTGGACGCTGGCACTGGCCAGGAACGCGGCGTTGGCACGGTCAGCTTGGCTTATTGAGGTACTTATGGAACGAGGGAGAGCAGTGTTGAAAGCGATGCGAAGTCTTGCAGTGATCGGCGCTCTACTTGGCTTAACTCCGGCGCATGGGCAGGAGGACTACCAGGGTCGGTTAGGGGTACAGCGCGGTGGTGCGGTCAGTTTTGAGCCTATCGGCCCAGGCGTGATATTCGGGGCGCTCGATCCGACGGTCAAAAAGTGGTACGTGCCGCAGGAACTCTTCGTGGACTACGGTTGGCGTCAGTGGGAGTACTCCAATTATGCCCGCACTCCGTACGAGCGCTACGTCAACACTACCCGCGAGGGCGACTACTTCTACGATGTGTACGGCAATTTCACCACCCATGGTTGGCTGATCTACGACTGGCGTCAGGACCAACCATTGCCCTTGGGCAGTGGCATCTTCCAGGGTTCGCGTTTTAATACTTGGTTCAACGCAGTGACCATCAGTGGCGATTCGCAGGGTCAGTACAACTACGCGATCACGGTGGGCGACCGGATTCGCACGACGCTGACGCCGATGACGTTTTCCAAGCCGGACTTCAACGGGGTACAAATCGATTTTGCCTCGGATAAGTATCAGGCGACGATCCTCGCCTCGCGCATCAGCGAGCCGATCCGCGGCTCCTCGCAGGGCCTCGGCGGCAGCACTGAGCCGGTTTCTCAGACTAATACGACCTCGATGTTTGGTGGGCGGGCGACGTTCCAGGTCGGCGACTTCATCACGCTGGGAGCCACACTAGTCGATGCCCGCAACGCCAATACTACTCTCGATCTCTTCGCTGGCGACTTGGTCGCCGGTAGCCTCACCGCTGGACAGAGCACGACACCGCTGACGGCGATTGCGGTGATTCTGAGCGACGACTCGCCGGAAGACGGCGAGGGGGGCGCGGCGCTGTTCAGCCACGAGGTGCGGATCACTAGCCGCGACTTTGACACCGGCAAGGAGACGGTTTCTACCTTGCAGGAGGTGGTCCGGCCCGGCTCCGAATGGCCGGTCATCTTCGGCGGGTTTCGGCGTCCGGGATTTTTGGCGGCGGACGGCCCGGAGCGGATCATCGTCAACTACGACTTCAACGACCCGGCCTATGTCGGCCCAGACCCGACGACCATTGTCGGAGTGGACTTCAACTACGTAGTGGCCAACGACTTCAAGGTTGAATTGTGGTCCGACCGCCAGACGGGCCAGCGGGCGGTACCGGCGGCCCCGTTGACCAGCGAAGTAATCGACAACAGCCAGCCGGCCTTCGTGGTGCTGCGGCGCGCCGAGGGCAACGTGAAGGACATCTCCAATTTGCAGCGGATCAAGTTCGACTATGGCTTGCCGACTGCCAACCTAATCGGCGGCTTTACCATTGAGGGGGCCGATGCCTTCGGCTTTGACTTCTACGGCGAGTGGGACCGCAACAAGCGCTATGCTCAGTACCCCAATGCCGCGCTGTTCAACGAGGGGAAGAAACACGCGATCTCTTCAGAGTCATCCGACGCCTGGTACTTCAGCGCCTCGCGCGATGACTTTCCCTACTTCCTCTATGGCGAGGCCTACGCCATTGATGAAGCCTATTCGACCACTACCTTTTTGGTCAACGCCAACGGCGATGTGCAATACGACAATAGCCAGCGGCACTTCTACGAGTTTGTCGATGACAACGACGATCAAGATCGCTACCCCGACTGGGTTCGCTTCGGCACGATCAACGACCGGGCAATCTACCCAGGTTGGGACCAGAACAACGACTTCATCTCCGACTTCAACCAGAACGACAACGCCACCGTAGGCAACATCACCCCCGACTACGAGGAGCCGTTCCTGCGCTACAATGTCGATCGGCCGGAGTTTCTCTTTGGCATTGACCTCAACAACAACAACTGGATTGACCGCTTTGAGGACGATGACTTACCCGACTTTCCCTATAAACCTGATCGTCGGGGATTCAATGTCTTTGGTGGGGTGCACCTACTGCCAGAGGCTCGGTTGATTGTCGGTCGCACCGATGAAGAGTCGCAGACAACCGACGCGACCAACGCGACCAACTACGCGATGTTCACCTTTGACAAGAACTACGCGGGCTTGGGACGCCTGCGGGTCTTCGATATGATCAAACAGGCCAAGGATACGATCCCCGATGCCCGCCGCGAGCCTACGCCCTTTGAGGGGGCACCGATCCAGCCGGTAGTCCGAGATATCCTCCCGGCGCAGGATACTTGGATCAACACCGCCTTTGTGCAGTTCGACTACAAGGGTATCGAGGGCTTGAACCTAGTCAATAAGCTCAAGTGGGAGACCTTCCGTCAGAACCAAGCCGAGACCCGCGACGCCAACGGCCGCCTGATGGAGGACAACTCCAGCTTTTTTGGCTTGATCAACAAGGTTGACTACACCTATGGCTTGGGACGTTTGGATTTGCAGCCGAGGTTTAAAAGCGAGCTTCTGCGCCAGACGGCCTTTCTCGTTGCAGAAGACGACCGCGAGGAGTGGACGGCGACGGCGCAGTTGATCGCGACCTTGCCGGTACTGCGCCACACGATTATTCAGGCCGGGCTAGAGCAGTTGTGGTTCAGCGACCAGAGCGTGGATGAGAACGCGCTTATTGCCGCGGGTCGCCAGCAGGAGACAGGCGACCTGAGTTCGACCAATGTGGCCGTGCAACTCTCGACCACTTCGGATTATTTGGGCTACCGGCTGACGACCCAGATTGGCCTGCGCTATGGCCGGATTCTTACCGAACAGGTGATTGAGGATAGCGACCGACCGGGGACCTTTGTGATTAGCGACGAGAGCAGCAACGAGACGACCAGTTTTATTACGGTCTTCGCTGGGCTAGAGTAATATGAGACGGGAGCGAACGATGTCGAGGCGCACGGCGATTTTCGTCGTCCTAGCCCTAGCGCTAAGCGAAGCAGAGGCCCAGGACATGGATTACGGCAATCGCTTGGGATACCGCGTGGCCGAGCAGGTGCGCTACTCTTCGGTGGGTGCAGCGGTCGATATGGACGTGTTAGACCCGACGGTCATGCGCTGGTACATGCCGCAGGAGCTGTTCAGCGAGCACGGGCGTCGCCAATGGAGCTACACCAACTACGCCAGAGAACCCTACCGCCGCTACCTAGACCGCAATCTCGACGGCAACTACTTCTACGACGCCTACGGGGATTTTATCACCCGTGGCTACCTTGTCTACGACTGGCGACAGACCCAGCCGCGTGCTTTCGAAAGCAGTTCAATCACCAAGACGGGCCGCTACGCGGGCTGGTTTGACCGCTTGATTATCACTTCAGACCAAACCAGTACTTATAGCTATTCGATTATCGTCGGCGACGAGATCCGCACCACGTTGACGCCAATGACCTTCAATAAGGTCGGCTTCAACGGCGTAGTGACCAGCTTCGCAGCGGGGCGAACCCGGGCTACGGGTCTGTTTTCGCGGGTGACCTTACCCATCGTCGATATTGACGCGGATGTCCCGACAGCTTCGTTGGAGAATTTTTCCAACTTGGCGGCTGGCCGTTTTGAACTCGACGTGGCCGACCAAGCGACCTTGGGGCTAACGTTGGTCAATGTCCACAACGGCAATGGTGCGCGCGAAAGTTTTCAGGGCAATCCACTCAAAGGCCAGTTGACTTCGGGTCAACTCGACCGCCAACTGAACCTGCTGGTAGTAAGGCTTGCGGATGATTCGCCCGAGGATGGCGAAGGTGGGGCGGTGCTCTTCAGCGACGATGTGGAAATCACTACTACCTTGCTTCGCGAGGTCTCAGTCGGCGATAGCGTACAGCTAGTAGCGCGCGACACCACCATCATTGGCAGCGGAATAGGTTTTCGCCCGGTGCGCGATGGCGGTGAGTTGCGCGACGGCTTCTTGCGCGCCGATGGCGCTGAGAGCATCGTGCTCAAGTACGTGCTCGCACCCGAAGATGATGCCTCTGAGGAAGGCTCCCTACGCTTGCTTTTGCAGCAGCATTTAGGGCTGACTTTGGCCGAAGCCGCCGACGCGATTACCGCTATCAAAAACGTGAGATTCCGCTTGGTGCTGGCTAACGATTACCGGGTGGAGGTGTCGTCTGACCGCCAGACCAACCGCTCGGGCCAGCCCCAGTTTATCGTCATGGAGCGGGCACCGGGCAATATCAAGAACGAACTCAATCAGCGCGAGGTCGTCATCGACTACGGCCTGCCGACAGCCAGCCAGATCTTCGGGGCCAGCGCCGAACTGCGCGACTTTTTTGGCTTCGACTTCTACGGCGAGTTCAACGTCAGCAACCAATACCGTCAATACCCTGCGATCAACCGCAAAAAGCACGAGAGCTTCTCGGGCATCGTCGATGACGAGACCGCGCTCGGCTGGATGTTCAACTTGGCGCGAAAGTCCGGTCCGTGGCTGCTCTTTTTAGAGGGTTTCGGCATGGATGAGACGTACTCTACCAGTGTGCTGCCGGTCGATGGCCGCGGCGTGGCCGACTACTCGCCCGAGGCCACCAACCTGCTCTACGACTTTGTTGACGACAACGACGACCACGACCGACACCCGGACCAATTGCGGATTTTTCAGGGAAGTTTGATTCCGCCGCAAACGACTTCGATCAGCAACTTCACGGTGACTTCTGAGGGCGTGGCCGATCCAGCGGTTTTCCCCGGCTACGACGAAAACGGCGATTTCATCTCGGATTTCAACCAGAACAGCAACGGCGATCGGGAGAATCTTTTTCCCGACTACGAGGAGCCTTTCCTGCGCTATCACTCGGACCGGCCGGAGTTTCTCTTTGGCATTGACTTAAATAACAACGGCTGGGCCGAGCGCTTTGAAAACGACGACTTGCCCGATTATCCCTACAAAAAGGACCACTGGGGCTACAATACCTACGCCCGAGTTCAAGTCAATCCAGAGATGCGCCTGATGGGTGGTTTCCTCTATCAGGACCAGCGCGAAACCAATCGCCGCAATGAGACGGCCTATGGAATTTTGACTTATCAGCGGGCTGGGCCTACTTGGGGTAGCTTGCGGGTCTATGACATGCTCAAAAGGGCTGAGGACACCATCCCCGACCCGCTCTCACAGTGGATTATACCCGAATTGGAGTTGGGTAGCGTCGTCGAAGAGGTCAGCGGGCGCAACGTCCCTGTACCCGACCTCTTGGCTGCCGAGGATACTTGGATCAATACGTTCTATGCCGACTGGGAATACAAGAGTCCGCGACGCTGGGCTACGCGGCACCGTTTTAAGTGGGATTGGTGGCGTCAGCGCAATGCGGACGTAGTCTATGCTCTCGACGAAGCTGGGGAAAGGATGCTCGATGCGGAGGGGGATCCGGTGGTGCTTTTCGATCCACTCGGTCCGGAGGGGCGCAATGGCCGTAAGACTTCGGGTTTTATTGGGCTAATCGACAAAATTGACTACGCCTTTAACTGGAGGCATCTGTGGATTTCGCCTAGGTTCAAAAGCGAATTTCTGCGTCAGGTACCATTTAATCGCGACTTGACTGAGCGGCGCTCTTGGGACGCTTTGTGGTCGTTGTTGGTGCGTTTCCCGCTTTTAGTGAGCTCTAGTGTTGACCTCGGCGTTGAACAGCGCCAGTTCTACAGTCTCATAGGCGACGAGGATAAACTGGAGGCGGGGGAGCGAACTGGAGATTTCAGAGGCACAGTCTTGGCCGTACAGCTAACCAACCGCAGAGATTAC
The DNA here is from genome assembly GCA_009841115.1 of Gemmatimonadota bacterium. Lineage (GTDB taxonomy): Bacteria > Latescibacterota > UBA2968 > UBA8231 > UBA8231. The sequence continues at coordinate 132,398 of VXML01000030.1, forward strand.
TTGGGCTATGAACTCACCGCTCAGCTCGGCATACGCTACGACCGACGTGCGATCGAAGTTGTCGATGGCGACGCCGAGACGCGCACAGCGGGGCTGGCCTTTCTCTCGGTTTTCGCCAGTCTAAGGTAGATAAATCCACGACATGAGTGGTGTCTCTACTGTGCAAGGTTGGATCATCAATCGCGGCTGCGATGCGGTCTTTTTTATCGGTACGCCCCTTTTGTCGCTGGTCGCGTTGCTCATTGCTTCACAGTACTTCAGTTCGGCCGACATTGCTTGGTTCGTGTTGGCATTCTTTGCGGTAGGCCATCACTTACCTGGCTTCATGCGCGCCTACGGCGAAAGAGAGCTTTTCGACCGCCACAAGGCGACCTTCCTCGTCTCGCCGCTGGTGGTAACCGCCTTCGTGGCTTGGAGTGTATTCAACGGCCATCTGGGCTTCTTCATCTTCTTGGCCTTATGGGACCTGTGGCATTTCTTCATGCAGCACTACGGCTTCATGAGGATCTACGATGTTAAACGCCGCAAGCCCTCACTCCTCAGTTCGCGGCTGGACTGGTGGCTGACGGCCGTTTGGTTCGGTTATATCATCATCGACAGCCCCCATTACCTGATCAATTTCCTCGAGCGCTGCCATCGCTATGGTTTTGGCCTCTACACCTGGATCACACCGGAGTTCCTCTTAGAATTTAGAGAGTGGGTTTTCTATCTGGCTGTTGGAATAGCTGTTCTCTATGTGGCAAACATGGTCTTTGAGCGGGCGCGGGGCATACCAGTGGTTTGGCCGAAGCTGGCAATTTCGCTGACGACCTTTGCCACTGTTTATTATGCCTATATCGTCTTAGAAGACATCATCCTCGGCTACGCGATTACGGCCTTGGCCCACGATATTCAGTACTTTGCCATCGTCTGGATTTACAACCACGGGGTGCTCAAGCGCTCGAAGGAGTTGGGCGCATCCTTCTTCCGCTTCCTGTTCTCCGATGGCCGCTTTCGCATCGTGTTGTTCTACGTGATTCTGATTTTGGCCTATGGCGGCATTGAGGCCTTGGCCCGAGCGACGGACAACTACCTGATGTACGATGTGGCCAAGGTCATCATCGCCGCTTCGGCTTTTTTGCACTATTACTACGACGGTTTTATGTGGAAGGTGCGCAAAAAAGAGATCCGCCAGAATTTGGTCGCCGGAGACGAGGGCGAAGCGGTCGAGGTTGACCGCAAGGGACTGCGCGAAAGGCTACAGGAAAGCGTTGGACGCTGGGTGGGGTTGCGCTATGCCTTCGAGACCGGGCGACAAGTGCTCTACTTCGGCGTCCCCATTCTCTTTTTGGCTTGGAGTGATGCCACCTATTCGGTGTCCGATCTGGAAATGGGAGAATACATGGCGCGGGTGACGCCGAATGTGGGCAAAAGCCACGACGACTTGGGCCGGGCCTACGTGAAGCAAGGTCAGTACGAGCGCGCGATAGAAGAGCACCAAAAAGCAGTGGACCTAGATCCTGAATTTGCACCGGCCTACACTCATCTTGGCATCGCCTATTCGCTATCTGGCGATCCGAATCGAGCAATAGAACTCCACCGCAAGGCCATCGACTTGGATCCAGAAATGGCCCAAGCCCATTACAATCTAGGCGTGGATTACTGGAAAATGGGCAAGCTAGTCGAGGCGGAAAAGGCGTTCAAGCGGTCAATTGAGCAGGATAGCCAGTATATTCGCGCATATCAGGCTCTATCTCAAGTATATAGAAAACAGGGGAATAGAGCAGAGTATGGCAGAATTTCTGCTTTAGTCGAAGACCTAGAAAAGGCCGCTCAACGCAGGGAATTGGGCCGCAGCGCGATGCCGTGGGCTACGGGCACTGCACTGGCCGAGGACACTCGCTGAGAAAATCATTGACAAATTATCCAATCCTTTTTTTGTTTGGTGTCAGTTTTATACGGGGAGTGTTCGGCGGAAATGCTCTCAAGTAAAGGCGGTCGCCAACAGCGATAGATGTGACGCCGCCTTTTATTTTTAAACCTTATATAGGAGGTTTCAACAATGAGAAAATTGTTAGCTTTCGCCGCCACGGCGTTGATGCTGACTAGCACGGCTAGCCTCGCTCACTTTCCAGAAGGCCAGATCTTCGGGGCGTGGCAGTGGCCGTCGACTCACCTTCCCAACTTGGATGGCGACATCTCCGAGTGGAACGTGCTGCCGGATGAGTTGTGGATCGACATCTTCCAGACGGAAGTCGCCGAGGGCGATATCGGTCGCGAGATCGACACTGCCAACCTCAACTTCCGCGTTGCCGTTGGTTGGAACGACGAGTTGGATCGCGTCTATTACGTCTATGACCGCTTCGATGATCTTTGGGATCGCGATGCCGGCGGCTTTGGCTGCTGCGGTCAGGACGACAGCATTGAGATTTTCCTCGACGCTGATCACAGCGCTGATCGCTTTGCCTTCTGGACGGGCGACTACGAAGACGCAGAGGAACGGGCCCGCAACAACGGTCGCACTAACCAGACGGGTCACTACCGCTGGCCGGCTCTCGAGCCTTTTGGCTTCTACTGGTTCTGGCTGAGCAGCTCGACTTGGCACGACAAAGAGCCTTATTCGTGCTGCCCCGACTCCTTCAACCTCGATGGTGCCCACGGCACCGAGGCCAACTTCCAGGCCGAGTGGTACACGGTTGGTTGGGATGATTTTGATCACAACAGCCCCGAAAACAGCATCCTGCACGACTTCGTCGAGGGCGAGATCATCGGCGTTGGTATCCAAGTCGTCGATAACGACCTTGGCCCGAGTTCGGACGATCCTCGCACCGCCAAGTGGGCATTGGGCGGCCAGCCCTGCATCAACGGCGACGGTGCCTGTGGCAGCGACTACATTCTGCTGCCGGTAATGGCCGAGCTGCTGCCGGAGCAGACGACGTCTGTCGAGGGCAATAGCTGGGGCCACATCAAGGCTTCGTTCGGCCAATAGGCGCAAACAACTAGCAGTTTTAAGCACCAAATAAGGAGGGGGGGTAGAGTTGCTCTACTCCCCCTCTTTGTATTATGATTTGTGCATTCTATAACCTCGGGGATTGCGAGTATGAAGAGAGGCTTATGGCTTTTGGCGCTTGGGGCGGTAATAGGATGGAATAGTCGCAGCGATGCGCTGACCATTTACCGCATCGGCGCAGCGGATTTGCCTGCTCCCGAGTTGGATGTGCCCTATCAATTTGTCCAGCTTGAGTGGGAGGCCATAAGTTCCAGAGCGCACGGTAGTGCGGTACAAATGGTGCTCGCCTCCGATGGGATTATGCCGCAGCAGCTAGACCCGACGGTCAACCTAACGCCCCTTTTGGACGAGCGCGGCGGCCGAATTGAGACTTTGCAGACGATCGTCGGTTTTGCTGACTTTCCGGCCCGCGATGCACCGATGTTCGACGGCGACCCAACGACTCACTTTCTCGGCGATGGCGATTGGGGCGGGGATTATGGTCGGGTCAAAAACAAGCTCCTGATCTTCGACTTGGGTGGCAATTTTATCGTCGATCGCATCAAGTTTTATCCCCGCGAACGCTTTCTCGACACCCGCTTTATCGAGCGCTTCGTCATCGGCGTCAGCGATGGCGATCCGCTCAAAGAGAATACGCGCGAGTACGTCGTCGGTGGCGAGGGTGGCCAGTTCCGCGATTACGATTTGGTGTATAACATTACCGAAAACACGCAGTCGGTAATCGAGTTGAGCATCCCGGATTCGCCTATCCGCCAACTCATGTTTGAAGCTCCGCCCAACACCCGAGGCGTTTGGGAAATCGCCGAGTTTGAACTCTACGGTATCGGCTTCGCGCCCAAGAGCCAATACACGACCAACGTCATCGACTTAGGCGGCATGGCGAGTTTGGGCGATCTAACGTGGTTGGGGGAGGCCGCGGGAGGGGCAGAGGTAGCCTTGTCGATGCGCAGTGGTGATGACGACGATCCCAATTCTTATTGGCGCCTGACTTTTCGCGGCGACGAGCGCAGTCGTTTCGGCACCAATGGTACCGCTCTGACGCTCAGCACGTACAACCGATTGGAAAAGGGCGAAAAGGCCGGGATCACGCCTGATACTGAAAACTGGTCCGACTGGAGCCCGCCATATAACTTCGCCGCCGGCGGAGACGTGCTGCTCGCGGATAGACCGCGTCATTACGTGCAGCTCAGGGCTGATTTCACTTCCCAGAAGGAAGCCGGTGGACGCTTGGACTTTTTGCAGTTCAGCGTTTCAAATCCGCCGGTGGCAACTCAAGCCTTGGCCGAGCTTGCGCCGGCAAGTGCTCGCGCTGGCGAGATGACATCTTTTACTTATGCGATTCTGCCCCAACTGAGCGACGAGGATTTGGGATTTGATACCATTGAGATTGAGACCCCGGTCGAGGCCGCAAGCATTGACGCGTTGCGGATTGATGGTCAAGAGGTCGGCTTTGACATTGTGCGCTCGGACGCACGAGGATTTGCGTTGCGGATCCCGCGCATGGACCCGCAACAGACGGGCGAATTAATTGAGATTGACTTTGCGGTGGAAGTATTCAAGTTCGGGACGGTGTTCACCGGGAGGATCTCCGATAGCGAGAAGCCCTTTGAGGTGCGGCAGGCGCTGACTGCTGGCAACGCCGATCCACTGGTGGATAGCAATACGCTAAGCGTGGGGCTGGTCAATGTGGAGGAGAAGGCGGTCAACGCGCTCAAGTTGTCCTCGCCGGTGGTTACGCCCAACGGCGACGGAATCAACGATGCTCTCGAGATTGAATACGAGTTGTTGAACCTCTTCGGCGCAGTGCCGGTTGCACTGGAGCTATACGATCTATCGGGACGGAGGATAGGGGTGGTGCATCGGGGAACGGCGGAGAGTGGCCGATTCGCGCTGGCGTGGGATGGAGTGTTGGCGAATGGGGCCGTGACCGCGCCAGGGCTGTATCTACTGCGATTAGAAGTTGACAGCGACCAAGGCAAGGAAGCGCTTCAGCGCGTCATTGCCCTAGCCTATTGAGAATGGGGATGAGCCAGATGAGACACCTAATCGCATGGTGGACGGTGGGGTCGTTGGTGGTAGGGGCAGGCGACCTTGGTGCTCTAACGATCTATCGGATCGGGGGGATTGATCAGCCTGCGCCGGAGTTGGCATCGGTTGAAGGGGTGGAATTCGTGCAGATTGATTGGGCCGATATTGACGAGGATTTGCACGGTAGTACCAACTTGCTAGAGGTGACCAGCGGTCACATTGAGCCGCGGCAACTCGACCCCACGGTCAATCTGACACCACTTTTGCCGCAGGCCGATTCTCTTGGTGATATCTTCTACCTGACTTGGATTGGCTGGGGGGGATTCAACGACGACGATGAGCTTATCTGGGACGAGGATCCCAATACGGCCTATCTGGGAGATGGTCGTTTTGCCTCGCATGGACCGAATACTAAAAACCTGATCTTCGATTTTGGCGGGCTGTTCTTTATCGACCGGGTCAAGTTCTACCCGCGGCCCAGCCACCTGACCGACCGCTTTGTCGAGCGCTTCATTATCGGCACTAGCGACGGCGACCCGCTCAAAGACCCCAATCGAGACCTTCAGGCCGGGTCGCGGGGCGATTATGTGGCCTTCGATGTGATTTACAATATCCGCGACAATACGCAGCCGACCATTGACTTGAAGATGCCCGACGAGCCGATCCGCAAGTTGCTTTTCCGGGCACCGGAGAATACGCGGGGGATTTGGGAATTGGCCGAGTTGGAACTCTACGGTTCGGGTTTTGCGCCCTTCTCCAATTATACCAGCAGCATTATCGATTTGGGCAAGGCGGTGGCCTTAGGCGATTTGAGCTGGTCGGGCGAAGTCGATGCTGGTGCTCAGATCGACTTAGTGATGCGCAGCGGCGATGTGCCAGACCCGAGCATCTATTGGCGCTTCACCTTCCGCGGCGACGAGCAGAGCCGCTTTGATGTCAAGGGCCAGCCGCTTACGGCCCGAGCCTACGATAGGCTCAACAAAGGCGAGAAGGCCGGGATTACGCCCGATACCCAGAATTGGGAGCCGTGGAGCCAGGCCTATGACTTTGCGGCCGGTTCGGGGGCGATGCAAGCTGATAAACCGCGGCGCTACGTGCAGATCAAAGCCGATATCACCGCGCAAAAGGACGCTGGCGGGCGGCTGGATTTTTTACAGTTTAGCATCTCGGACCCGCCAGTGGCGACGCAAGTGTTGGCCGAAATTTCGCCGCCGAGTGCCCCAGCCGGGGACGTCACTCAGTTTACCTATAGTATTCTGCCGCAATTCGAGCGCGAAGATTTGGGATTTGACACCATTGAGATTGCGACGCCGGTCGAAGTGGCCAGCATCAACGGCGTGCGAATCGCCGGCCAGGAAGTCGGCTTTGAGGTCGTGCGCTCGGACGCCGTCGGCTTTGTTCTCAAAATCCCACGGATGGACGTGCAGCAAACCAGCGAACGGATCGAGGTGGATTTCGCCGTGGAGGTGTTCAAGTTTGGAACGGTGTTTGCCGGCCGGGTCTCCGATAGCGAAAAGCCCTTTGAGGTGCGGCAAGCATTAACTCCAGGCGATGCCAATCCGCTGATCGATAGCAACACCCTGAGTGTAGAGTTAGCCGAAGTAGGGGAGAAGGCAGTCAATGCGCTCAAGCTGTCCTCGCCGGTGTTTACGCCCAACGGCGATGGAATCAATGACGCCCTTGAGATCGAATACGAATTGTTGAACCTTTTTGGTGCAGTACCAGTGCTGCTGGATTTGTACGACTTATCGGGGCGGTGGATCGGGGCGGTAGATCGGGGTACGGCGGCGAGCGGTCGAGTCGCGCTGCGCTGGGACGGGCGTTTAGCAGATGGGTCGGTGGCTGCGCCGGGATTGTATCTGCTGCGGCTGGAAGTAGGAAGCGATCGAGGCAAGGAAGCACGCCAGCGCGTTGTCGTTTTAGCCTACTGAAAGATGGGTGTGTAGCGATGCAGCGTATCAGCGTCTTATTAATGCTTGGTTGGGCAGTGGGCGTCTCAGCCCAAGCCGGGCATCGGGTGACGGCGAGTCAGGTAGTAGTCAACAGCCACGCCCACTGGCAGAACTGGAGTTTTCCGCCGGGGGTGCTGGAACTAGGTGCCGACGGCTCGGTCCGGCCCCAGAAACTCCGCCGAGACATCAATGCAGTACAGGACATTGTCGATCACTTGCGCTTGCGCCCCCCGGAAAGAATTAAAAAAGATCCCGAAGACATCGTTCCACTCGACGCGGTACAGGGCGGTGCCACGGCAAATATCGCCGCGGTGCCCAACATTTTCGATGGAGATTTGACAACCTATTGGGAACCAGTCGCGGCGAGCGAGGAGTCCGATCTTGCTTCGCAGTGGTGGTTCGTCGTTGACTTGGGCCGATTGGTGATCGCCAAGAAAATTGTCCTCAAATTCGTCGGCGAGGATTTGGGAGACCCGTTCTTGCAGTTCGATGTGTTGGCCTCACAGGGCAACAAGCCCAAGGGCAACCAGCGCTCGCCGCTGCCAGAGTTCAGCCCGCTGTTGCGGACCTTGCGGCCCAACAAGGAACAGCGCCTCTTCGAGATCGACATGGATCAGTTGGGAGATGATTTCGCCGGCGCTGGCCTCCGCTTCGTGCAGATCGTGGTGACCGGCAGCGATTTCGACCGCGGCCGGGAGCTAAGCCAAGTTGAGTACGAGGCTCTGCCAGCAGGAGAGCGTGGGGCAATCGACTACTTCAAAAAACTCGCTGGGGGCCGCGAGACCTTAGTGGAGCAGAAGGTTTTTGAGCGTCTCGACGCCGACCGCCGAGGTGCGATACGCTACTATCGCAAGGAGCGTCCGCGGCTGGCGGAGTTGGAGGTTTGGGCCGAGGGCGACGAGATTCTTTCCGGGGTGCTGGAGCGCGGTGGTTACGGTACGGCGACGCAGACAGCCTCGATCAGCAACATGATCGATGGTGAGATCGAAAGTAGGGTCCAATTTATCACCATCTTCGGTCGGGGATCGCTGAACTCGCCAGAGGGCGGGGTCTTGTTCGATTTAGGGGCTTTTTACTGGATCGACGCCTTCCGCATCGCCTACGCCGGCGGGGTCTTTCAAGCCTATCACCTAGACTTTTCCGATGGCAGCCTCGAAGCCGACGGCAGCCTCAAGTGGTCGGTCGCGGTCAATCGCACGGAAAACAGCGACTATGGCAGCAGTCAGGGATTGGGTTTCGGCCTCTACGAAGGCAACGACTTCGAGCGGATTAAGGCGCGCTTCTTCCATCTCGTCTGGAAGCAGTTTGAGGCGGGTGGTGGCTTTGGCGGTGGTTGGGGCCAGCCAGCCGAGATTCAGCTCTACGGGCGGGGATATCAGCCAGAAGTGACCCTGACGTCTGACTTGGTGCGCTTGGGCGGCAGCCGCAATCTGTCTTCCATTGAGTGGGATGCCGATACGCCGCCGGGCACCAGCGTCGTGTTGCAGACCCGTACCGGCAACGAACTCGACGAGGTGCTGCGCTACTTCAAAAAAGACGGCACTGAAGTTACCGAGGCCGAATACAACAAGCTGTTGTCGATTTTTCGCGGCGACACTATTGGCGAGGAGGTCGCCGGAGGAGACTGGAGCGACTGGAGTGTGCCCTATGAAGACGCCAGCGGCAGCCCGATCACCTCACCTAGCCCGCGCGAATTTCTCGAGATCCGCGCGGTCCTGCTATCGGACGATCCAGAAGTCAGTGCAACGCTGCGTTCGATCCGGCTCAACTTTACCAATCCGGTCGCGCAAGAACTCGTCGGCGAAGTTGTTCCTTTCGAGGTTGAGAATCTCGGCGAGGAGCAGCGTTTTTCCTTTTACGTGCGTCCAGACTTCGCCCGCGGCGACCCCGGTTTCGACCAGTTGCTTTTGATCGCTCCTACTGATATGAACCTGCGCTTTGAGGGACTTTATGGCGGTACCGCGACCGAACTAGCGGCCGGGGAGGCGACTGGGACGGCTCTCACTGCTGAGGTCGTGCCTACTTCGGGCGACAGCTTGCAGGTAGCGTTTGCTCCGCTGGGCCCCGATTCGGGAGTTGAGGTGGTGCGATTGGATTTTTCGACGGCCTTGTTTTCGACCGGAGCAGTGATGCTGGCGTCATTGCAGAACAGTGCGGAGGGTGAGGGAGGCTGGCAGCGGGTGGATCCGGGTGAGGCCGTGGCAGAGGTGGTTAGCAATACGACGACCTTAGTAGGCAAAGTCGCGTCTGGGCCTTTGGTGCAAGCGATATCGGTGGTGCCCGCGGTGTTTACGCCCAACGGCGACGGCATCAACGACGAGGCGTCGTTCCGCTTTGCGGTAGTCAAGGTGGGCGATGATAGTCCGGTGGAGGTACTCATCTACGATTTGCAAGGGCGGCTGGTGCGGCGGCTGGTTGAGCAGCGGGCGTTAAGCACGGGATCGTATGGGATTGCTTGGGACGGGCGGAATGAGCAGGGCGAAGTCGCGCCGCCAGGGGTTTATCTAGCGCGGTTGCGGGTGGACACCGATACTGAGGGCTCCCAAATAGGCAATGCCGAGATTTTCCGCACCATCGCCGTTGCCTACTAGATAGAGGAGACATTAATGATGACTCGATCATTGATCCTAGCCTTTATAATCGCTGGTACTGCGTTTGCTCAATCGGGTTACCGGATCGCTGCGGATCAAGTGGTGGTTGACAGCCGTACTCATTGGCAAAGCTGGAACTTTCCACCGGGAGTGCTGGATCTGGGTAGCAGTGGAACGGTGCAACCCCGGAGTCTGCGGCGCGATATCAACGCCGTCGGCGACATTGTCGCCAACCTGCGTGCCCGTCCGCCGGACGGCCTGAAGAAAGATCCCGAAGACATCGTCCTCGCCGATGCCATCTTAGGGGGTGCTCGCTCCAATGTCGCGGGTGTGGAAAACCTGTTTGACGGGGATATGACGACCTATTGGGAGCCGGATCCACCCACCGAGGAGTTGGATCTGAGCACGCAGTGGTGGTTTATCGTCGATTTAGGTCGGTTGGTGATGGCCAAGAAGCTGGTGCTCAAGTTCGTTGACGAGGAGTTGGGCGATCCCTTTCTGCAGTTCGACCTGTTGGCTTCGCAGGGCAACATTCCCAAGGGCAATCAGCGTTCGCCTACGCCTGAGTTTACGACCATTCTGCGCACGTTAAAGCCCAACAAGGAGCAGCGGGTATTTGAGTTGGTCACCAACTCGGAGTCGACCTTTGCTGGTGCGGGGATGCGTTTTGTGCAGATCATCATTACCGGCAGTGACTTTGATCGCGGACGGGAGGTGAGTCTGGCACAATACGAGGCTTTGCCGGCGAGCGATCAGGGGGCTATTGAGTTTTACAAGCGGCAGGCTGATGGCAGCGAGACGGTGGTGTCGCCGGAGATATACGAGTTACTAACGGCTGAGCAGCAGGGACCGATCCGCTACTTCCAGCGGGAGCGTCCTCGGTTGGCCGAATTGGAGGTTTGGACTGAAGGCGACGAGATTCTGACGGGGGCGTTGGCTCGGGGTGGATATGGCACGGCGACGCAGACAGCGGCGATCAACAACCTGATTGACGGCCAGATCGAGAGCAAGGTGCAGTTTCTCTATTCTTTTGGTCGCGGTTCGTTCAAAGATCCAGAGGGCATTGTCTTTTTTGACTTGGGAGCCTTTTACTGGATTGACGCGTTTCGCATGGCCTACGGCGGCTCGCCATTTAAGGACTATCGGCTCGACTTTTCCGACGGCAGCCTTGAAGCCGACGGCAGCCTCAAGTGGACTACGACGGGGACGCGCCAGACCTCCGCCCCTACTGCGGTGGGGTCGAAATGGGAAAGCGAGACTAATCTCAGGTTCGGAACCTATGAGGGTAACGATTTCGAGCGGGTAAAAGCGCGCTTCTTTCGCTTGGTATGGGAGCAGGTCGAAAGCGCCACAGCCCGCGGCGGAGCCACCGGCCAGCCGTCGGAGATCCAGCTTTACGGCCAGGGGTATCACCCAGAGGTGGCGCTGACCTCCAATTTGATCCGCTTGGGCGGCAGCCGCAACCTGCTGTCGATTGAGTGGGACGCCGATACGCCGCCGGGCACCAGTGTCGTGTTGCAGACCCGCACCGGCAACGAACTCGACGAGGTGCTGCGCTACTTCAAAAAAGACGGTACTGAAGTCACCGAGGCCGAATACAACAAGCTGCTGTCGATTTTTCGCGGCGACACCATTGGTGAGGAGGTGGCTGGTGGGGACTGGAGCGACTGGAGTGCGCCCTATGAAGACGCCAGCGGCAGTCCGATTACCTCGCCTAGTCCGCGGGCGTATTTGGAGGTGCGGGCGGTGCTGCGGTCGGACACGCCCGACTACAGTGCGACACTGCGGTCGATTCGCTTGAATTTTACCAATCCGGTTGCGCAAGGGCTGTCGGGCGAAGTGACTCCCTTTGCAGTGGAGCAGTTGGGGCAGTCGCAGCGGTTTTCGCTCTACGTGCGCCCCCAGTTTGCCGCGGGCGATCCGGGGTTTGATCAGTTGTTGGTGGTAGCGCCGTCGGATATGCGTTTGGCGTTTGAGGGGGTGTATGGTGGTCCGGCGGCGGCTTTGGCCACCGATGTAGGAGCTGATTGGGCGTTGGAGGGCGCGGAAGTTGTACCCACGGCTGGCGATAGTTTGCAAGTGGCGTTTTCGGCGATAGATCCCTCCTCGGAAGTTGAGGTAGTGCGGTTGGATTTTTCGACGGCCTTGTTTTCGACGGGAGCGGTATTGCAGGCGTCTTTGCAGCACAGTGTTGAGGGAGAAGGGGGCTGGCAGCGGGTGGATCCGGGTGAGGCCGTCGCAGAGGTGGTCAGCAATACGACGACGCTGGTGGGCAAAGTCGCGTCTGGTCCTTTAGTGCAAGCGGTGTCGGTGGAGCCTGCGGTGTTTACACCCAACGGCGATGGCATCAACGACGAGGCGTCGTTTCGCTTTACGGTGGTCAAGGTAGGTGATGACAGTCCGGTGGAGGTGCTCATTTACGATTTGCAAGGGCGGCTGGTGCGGCGGCTGGCCGAGCAGCGGGCGTTGAGCACAGGGGCGTATGGGATTGCTTGGGACGGGCGGGATGAGCAAGGCGTAGCTGCGCCACCAGGGGTCTATCTAGCGCGGCTGCGGGTGGACACCGATACTGAGGGCTCTCAAATAGGCAATGCCGAGATTTTTCGCACCATCGCCGTTGCCTATTAGAGGGGCATTAACGATGACTCGATCATTGATCCTAGCTGTGCTGATCGCCGGTACTGCGTTTGCCCAATCGGGCTACCGGATCAGTGCGGATCAAGTGGTGGTTGACAGTCGTGCGCACTGGCAAAGCTGGAACTTTCCGCCGGGGGTACTGGACTTGGGCAGCAGTGGGACGGTGCAACCTCGGAGCCTGCGGCGCGATATCAACGCCGTCGGCGACATTGTCGCCAACTTGCGTGCCCGTCCGCCGGATGGCCTGAAGAAAGATCCCGAAGACATCGTCCTCGCCGATGCCATCTTAGGGGGTGCTCGCTCCAATGTCGCGGGTGTGGAAAACCTGTTTGACGGGGATATGACGACCTATTGGGAGCCGGATCCACCCACCGAGGAGTTGGATCTGAGCACGCAGTGGTGGTTTATCGTCGATTTAGGTCGGTTGGTGATGGCCAAGAAGCTGGTGCTCAAGTTCGTTGACGAGGAGTTGGGCGATCCCTTCTTGCAGTTCGACCTGTTGGCTTCGCAGGGCAACATTCCCAAGGGCAACCAGCGTTCGCCTACGCCCGAGTTTACGACCATTCTGCGCACGCTAAAGCCCAACAAGGAGCAGCGGGTGTTCGAGTTGGTCACCAACTCGGAGCCGACCTTTGCCGGCACGGGGATGCGCTTTGTGCAGATCATTATTACCGGCAGTGACTTTGATCGTGGGCGGGAGGTGAGTCCGGCACAATACGAGGCTCTGTCGGCGAGCGATCAGGGAGCTATTGAGTTCTACAAGCGGCAGGCTGATGGTAGTGAGACGGTAGTAGCGCCGGAGATATACGAGTTACTAACGGCCGCGCAGCAGGGACCGATCCGCTACTTCCAGCGGGAGCGTCCTCGGTTGGCCGAATTGGAGGTTTGGACTGAAGGCGACGAGATTCTGACGGGGGCGTTGGCTCGGGGTGGATATGGCACGGCGACGCAGACAGCGGCGATCAACAACCTGATTGACGGCCAGATCGAGAGCAAGGTACAGTTTCTGTATTCCTTTGGGCGCGGCTCGTTCAAAGATCCGGAGGGCATTCTCTTTTTTGACTTGGGTGCCTTTTACTGGATTGACGCGTTTCGTCTAGCGTACGGCGGCTCGACGTTTAGGGACTACCGGCTCGACTTTTCCGACGGCAGTCTAGAAGCGGACGGTACCCTCAAGTGGATCACCGGGGGGACGCGCGTACCGACTCAGGACGTCACGGCCTCTGCTGGTCGCGTGACGAACCTCGGCTTCGGAGTGTACGAAGGCAACGATTTCGAGCGGGTTAAGGCGCGATTTTTCCGCTTTGTATGGGAGCAGTATGAAAGCGCCACGGCCCGTGGTGGAGCCACTGGACAGCCAGCGGAATTGCAGCTTTACGGCCAGGGGTATCACCCAGAGGTGGCGCTGACCTCCAATCTGATCCGCTTGGGCGGCAGCCGCAACCTGCTGTCGATTGAGTGGGACGCCGATACGCCGCCGGGCACCAGTGTCGTGTTGCAGACCCGCACCGGCAACGAACTCGACGAGGTGCTGCGCTACTTCAAAAAAGACGGTACTGAAGTCACCGAGGCCGAATACAACAAGCTGCTGTCGATTTTTCGCGGCGATACCATTGGCGAGGAGGTGGCTGGCGCAGATTGGAGCGACTGGAGTGCGCCTTACGAAGACGCCAGTGGCAGCCCGATTACCTCGCCCTCGCCACGGGCGTATTTGGAGGTGCGGGCGGTGCTGCGGTCGGACACGCCCGATTACAGTGCGACGCTGCGGTCGATTCGCTTGAATTTTACCAATCCGGTTGCGCAGGGGCTGTCGGGCGAAGTGACTCCATTTGCAGTGGAGCAGTTGGGGCAGCCGCAGCAGTTTTCGCTCTACGTGCGTCCCCAGTTTGCCGCAGGCGATCCGGGGTTTGATCAGTTGTTGGTGGTAGCTCCGTCGGATATGCGTTTGGCGTTTGAGGGGGTGTATGGCGGTCCAGCGGTGGCTTTGGCCACTGACGTAGGCACCGATTGGGCGTTGGACGGAGCGGAGGTTGTGCCCACGGCTGGTGATAGTTTGCAGGTAGCGTTTTCGGCGATAAGCCCCTCTTCGGGGGTTGAGGTGGTGCGGTTGGACTTTTCGACAGCCTTGTTTTCGACGGGAGCGGTATTGCAGGCATCGTTGCAGCACAGTGCAGAGGGAGAAGGGGGCTGGCAGCGGGTGGATCCGGGTGAGGCAGTGGAAGCTATTGTTAGTAACACGACGACGCTGGTGGGGGCGGTGCAGGAGGGTGCCTTGGTACAGGCGGTGGCAGTGGAGCCGCACGTGGTTACGCCCAACGGCGACGGGATCAACGACGAGATAGGGTTTCACTTCCAGGTGGTCAAGGTGGGTGATGGTAGTCCGGTGGAGGTGTTGATCCACGACATGCGGGGGCGGCGAGTGCGGCGTTTGGTTGAGCAGCGTCCGGCGAGTACGGGAATCTACGGGATGGAGTGGGACGGCCGGGATGAGCAGGGAGCGGTAGTGCCCCCGGGAGTCTATTTGGCGCGAGTGCGCGTCGATACCGACACCAAGGGTGCCCGTATTGGACGCGCTGAAGTACTGCGCACCATCGCTGTTGCCTACTAGCACTTTTCCCCAGCGGAGGGAATACTATGCGGGTGTCGCTGGTTCTGCTGGCCCTTGGTTTCCTCTGGAGCCAAGCGTCGGCGTTGACGATTTATCGGATCGGTGGCCAGAGTCTGCCACCACCCGAACTGGACGCACCCTACGAATTCGTGTCGTTGGCTTGGGCCGATGCCGACGAAGCCCGCGATGGCCAGATCAAGTTGGTCGAAGTAGAAGCCGACTTCATCCATCCCCAGCGTCTAGACCCCACCGTCAACATCGCGCCGCAGATCTACGAATTGGACGGCGGCACTGTGTTCGTCATGCACTCGCATACTGGCTGGACCGAGAACTTAGAGGACGATGATCGCTTCATTTTCGATGGCGATCCCGAAACGGTCTATCTGGGCGACGGCCATTGGCCGTGGGGATCTATTTACTTTGGTGGACGCTCCCTCGATGAGAGTTGGGGCAAGGGACGATGGATCTACACCAAGGTCTGGATCTTCGACCTTGGCGGCCTATTCAATCTTCAGCGCATTCGCTTCTTCCCCCGCGAAAAGTTCATCAACGAGCGCTTCGTCCAGCGATTCAGAGTCGGCACCAGCGATGGCGATCCCCTCAAGGACGGCACCCGCGATCACGCGATCACGCATCGGGGCTTTTTTTTCGACTTTGACCTCGCCTATGACATCAAGGAAAACTCGAGCGGAGTGATGGAACTGGCGATGCCTGCCGAGCCGGTTCAGCGTCTGCTGCTTGATGCCCCGGAAAATTCGAGCGGGATCTGGGAGCTAGCCGAATTCGAGATATACGGGTTTGGCTTCGCAAACGAAGCCACCTACCGCTCGAACATCATCGACCTCGGCGAGGCAGTTGCACTGGGTCCTATAACTTGGTCGGGACGGCAGGACCCGGAGGCTGTCGTCGAACTGCGGACGCGCAGCGGTGACAGCGCCGAACCGAACAACTATTGGCGCTTCACGTTTAGGGGCGACGAGAAGTCACTCTTCGACCAGCAAGGGAAGCCCCTCACCCGGCAGAGTTACGCCAAACTCAACAAGGGAGAGAAGGCCGGGATTACCTATGATACCCGCAACTGGGACTCGTGGAGTCCGGCCTACGACTTCAGCGCTGGGGTGGGAGATATACAGGCGAACAAACCGCGTCGCTACGTACAGTTCAGCGCCGACTTCTACTCAGGCCGCGAACAAGGCAGTCAACTCGACTACGTGCAGTTTGCGGTGTCGGACCCGCCGATTGCGACCCAAGCTCTAGCGGAAATCACGCCGGGCGCGGTGAGGGCGGGCGAGCCTGCGGCATTTACCTATGTGTTGACCCCAGTGTTTAGCCCCCGAGATTTGGGCTTTGATTCGATTGAGATCGATACTCCGAGCCTGCCCGGCGGGGTGGATGCGGTGCGGATCAGCGGCGAGGAGGTAGGTTTTGAGATCCGACGGCTGGACGAGCGAGGCTTTGAATTGGGGATTCCCCGGATCGACGCGACGCGAACCGGCGAGCGGATCGAGGTCGATTTTCGCGCCGAAGTCTTCCAGTTTGGGACGCTTTTTGCCGGGCGAATTTTCGACAGCGAGAAACCACATGAGGTGCGGCAGGCGCTGACGGCCGGTGATGCGGACCCGCTCATAGAGAGCGATCGCTTGAGCGTAGATATTCTGGATTTGGCCCAAAAGAGCATCAAGGGGTTGCTCGTGCAGGCCGGCGTTTTTACCCCCAACGGCGACGGGATTAACGATGTGGTCGTGATCGAGTGCGATTTGCTGAACGTAGAGGCCGCACCCGTGGCGATCCAGATATTCGATTTGGCGGGGCGCGAGATCAGCCAGATCGACGGCGGTGAGCAGGTCAGCGGGCGGTTCACTGCGGCGTGGGACGGGCGCGATGTCGATGGGCGACTCGCGCCGCCGGGAACGTATCTGCTGCAGCTCATCGTAGAGACGGACGAAGGGGTCGATCGGGCACAACGAGTTGTCGGCATGGCTTATTAACTGATGTTACGCACCCGGGTAGGGGGCGGTTTCAAACCGCCCCCTACGGCTGTATTTGTGATCGCGCCGGTACTGGGAGGATGGTGGAGATCGTCGATTGGGGCGTTGCGGCTTTTGGCAGGGCCAAACGACGGCGACACGTGGACGCCTATAAGATCGTCCAAGAGCAAACGAAGTTGACTATTAATCAGGGAGTCTATCTATGAGCAGGCCCGTATGTTTGGTCTCTGGTTCGAGCAGTGGAATTGGCACGGCTGTTGTGGCCGCCTTTGCCGCCAATGGCTACGACGTGGTGGTACACTACAATTCCGGCAGCGATCCCTCCGACCCCCGCGCGCACAAAAGCTCCGGCGAGGAGCGGGCGGCCGCGGTGGCCAACAAACTGCGGACAGAGCACGGGGTGGAGGCACTGAGCTTGGGTGCTGATTTGAGCCAGCCCGAAGCCCCTTTCGACCTAGTGGATCGGGCCTACGCGCATTTCGGCCGTCTCGACACTGTGGTCAGCAACAGCGGCGTGACCAACTACGTGCGCGGCGCAGACGGGCAGATTGTGCGCTACCGCTTCACCGAGACGCCAGTCGATCACCTTGAACAGGAGTTGGACCGGGTCCTCAGCGTCAATCTCAAAGGGGCCTACCGCCTGTGTCAGCGCGCGCTCAAACGCATGATCGAGCAGGCCGAAAACGAGCGGCGCGCCGGGCAAGAAGTCCCGCACCGCAGCTTTCTGTTTATCGCTACGGTATCGGATGTGGCACCCGACAGTACGCGCATCCCCTACGGGGTGAGCAAGGCCGGGCTCAACCACGTGGTCCTAGGGGCCGCCTTTGATGCGGGACAGCACAATATTACCGTCAACGCCTTGCGTCCAGGGGTGGTGGAGACGCCGCTGACGTCGCGTCCTTCTGGCATCGTCGATCCGGAGACCGACCAGCAGTATACGGTGGCCGAAACCTACGGTCTGATGGCCGAGGGGGGCTCGCAGGCGCTGCCGCGCATCGGCCAGCCCGAAGATATCGCCTTCGCCGCCTTTGCCTTCACCCAGATCCCCTATATGACCGGTCAGTTGATCGCGGTGGACGGGGGATTCACGTTGGTCAATGGCTTTCCCAACCGCGAACTGTTCCTGCAGGAAGGCATGCGGCGACGACAGGAGAGCAAACAAGGAGATTGATATGGCCCATGACGAAGCAGCAGCGGTAATCGCGGCGGCGCAAATCGCCACTGCCGCGTATTGCGCTGGCGATGTAGATGCCTTTTTGCCGTATATCCACCCCCAACGCACGACCTTTGGACCCGACGGCAGTCGTCTGGCGGCTTTCGATGCCAAAGCGCTGCGGGACGGCATGGCCGCAGGTCGCGTCCAGGCGCAGGTGGAATGGCGGGATCTCCAAGCCACCGTACACGGCGATGTCGCGGTCAGTACGGGCTATCTGGTCGGCACTTGGACCATCGGCGACAGCGTCGAGGAAGGTACCTGGCGCGAAACCATCGTCTGGCTCAAGCAGGACCAGCGCTGGCAGGTTTCCCATTTGCACGTATCCGCGTGTCTGGCCTGAGAAGGCTGAACCAAGAAGCGAACGGAGGTCAAAATGAGCGCAGGGCGGTCGTTTCATCTAGGGTATTCCACGATCACTTGGGGCCCCACGCCGGATTTGGACAAGGTGTTTGGTACCATCGCCGACGCCGGCTGGGAGGGGGTGGAGTTCATCAGCGTTTCGATGGACTGGCTGGGCACGCCCCGAAGGCTGCGTGGCTTGCTCGATCAGCACGGGTTGCCGCCAGTGTGCCTGTTCGGCAGTGTGTCGCTGGCACCCGACGCCGAACAGGTGCTCGCTCGGCAGCGGCGCATCATCGAGTACGCGGCTGAGTTGAGTTGCCCCAATTACTGCTTCCTCGGCGGCAATCGCGTGGCGCTACGCCAGCCCAACGACGACGAGTTTAAACGCTTGGCTGAGCAGGCGGAAACCCTCATCGATTACGCCGAGCCTCTGGGGGTGAAGGTGACCTACCACGCGCATCCGCGCTGCACGGTCGAAAGCGAAGAGGAGCAGGACAAGCTCCTCGCATACGCCGAGCGGCTGCAGATCTGCATGGATGTGTCGGTGGCGGCCTTTATGCAGGAAGACGCGGTCGCCCAGATCTTCAAATACCGCGAGCGCATCGGCTACGTGCACATGAAGGACTGGACCCAGGGCAAGTTCTGCGTGATGGGGCAGGGCACGGTGGGGCTGGACTTCGCCGCGATTCGCGCGGCGCTTGAGGAGATCGGCTATCAGGGCTGGGTAATGGGTGAGCTGTCCAGCTATGCAGATACCGACGCGGATGAATCGTGTCGGGCCAATCGGGAATTTCTACGCTCGGTGGGTTACTGAGCGTTATACAAGGAGCAGACATTGAAAAAGATTCCACTTTGCTTGATCGGCTGCGGCGGTATGGGCCATCGCCATATCCTCGCCTACAAAGAACTGGAGAACAGCGGCATCGGTAATATCGAACTGATGGCCGTGTGCGACCTCAATCCCAAGAACGCGGATCTGGGCCGGCGGGAAGTAGAGCGCCTCTTCGGTCGCACGCCCTTGGTCTTCACCGATCTGGGCGAGGCTGTGTCGCACCCCGACATTGCGGCGGTGGATGTGGCCACTGATCCCGCGGTCCACCACCAAGTGGCAGTGCCAGCGCTGGAGGCCGGCAAGCATGTCTTGTGCGAAAAGCCGTTGGGCATCACCATTCGCGCCTGCGCGGCGATGATCGCGGCGGCCGAAAAGAGTGGCGTGGTGCTGGCCACGGCTGAGAATTTGCGGCGCGACCCACCCAATAGATTGGCGCGCGCGATCCTCGACCACGGGCTTTTGGGCGACCCCTACCTGATGATCCACAACAGCCTAGGCGGCAACAATAAGATGGTCATCACCCCGTGGCGGCATCTGAAGGACAAAGGGGCGATCGGCCTAGATATGGCGGTGCATTTTACCGATATCGTGCAGTACTACATGGGTGCCTTCGATCAGATCTATGGCACTGGTTGGATCATCGAGCCGGTGCGCTATAAGCCCGATGATTCCGGTCTCCAACTCGAGTCCTATGTCGAGCGGCTCAAGACCTTCCCCGATTCGATTGAAGCTACCGGCGAGGATTCGGTCTGCGCGATGTACAAGATGAAATCCGGGGCCATGGTGCAGTTTACCTACGCGGCCGGCGGTCGCGGCAGCACCGGTTTTGAGCGCAGCGTGCACGGCCGCTTGGGGGCGTTGTATGCGCCTGGGGACCGCAATGGTCGGCCGGTGGTCCTGCGCTGCGAGGGCCAACAGTTTGAGGGCGCGGAGATTTTGCCGTTGTTGCCCGATTTTCAGATGAGCGAAATCACCGAGCGGCTTTTCGGCGCGAAGGTGGTGACCTACGAGCTGGACTTCCCGCCGATTGATGCCAAGCACATGGCCATCGAGATGCACGACTTCGGCGAGGCGGTCCTCAAGGGCACCAAACCCGAGGTCGATGGACATCTGGGCATGACGGCGGTGGCGGCGATATACGGGGCCTACGAGTCGGCTCTCGCCGGCCGGGCCGTGACTATGGACGAAATCCTCTCGGGCCAAGTGCGGGCCTACCAACAAGAGATCGACGCGGCGCTCGGGCTGGACTGAAGATTTAATTATACGGGGAGCAAGGAGACGCAACCATGGAGCGCAGTACTGACCGCATTTTGACTACCCACGTTGGCAGCTTGGCGCGTCCTGTGGATCTGCTCGACCTGATGAAGGCCAAAGTCAACGGCGCACCCTACGCCGAAGAGGACTATGCTCGGCGGATTTCGGCTGCCGTGGCTGAAGTTGTCAGCAAGCAGGTCGAGAGCGGCATCGACATTGTCACCGACGGCGAGCAAAGTAAGCTCGGTTTCTCGGCGTACGTGAGCGAGCGGTTGGCCGGTTATGAAGCGAGACCGGGTGCGATCGACTCCGCTGAATTTTCGCAGGAGGTGGCCGCTTTCCCGGAGTATTACGAGCGCTACTTTGGCAAGGCCATGCACGGGGGTGCCGTCGCCAAAATAAACCCCGTCGCGTGCATCGGACCCGTCAGTTATAAGGGGATTGATGCCCTGAACAAGGATATCGAAAACCTCAAAGCCGCGGTTGCGGGAGTGGACAAGGTGGATGTCTTTATGCCCGCGGTGGCGCCGGGTGGGGTCGGCGGAAATGAGTATTATCCGACTGAGGAGGAGTATCTGCAGGCGGTCGGCGAGGCCATGCGCACGGAGTATAAGGCGATCGTCGATGCGGGCTTTATCGTGCAGATCGACGATCCCTGGATGACAGTGGTGCGCGGCGACGGGAGCTTGAGCCTAGACGACCGCCTGCGGAAGATCGAACTGGCCGTTGAGGTGCTCAACCACAGCTTGCGCGGTATTCCTCCCGAGCAGGTGCGGCTGCATACTTGCTACGGGATCAACGAAGGTCCGCGCATCCACGACGCGGAGCTCAAGGACATCGTGGGGATCATGCTCAAGGTGAACGCCGGTGCCTATTCGTTCGAGGCCGCCAACCCGCGGCACGAACACGAGTACCACGTCTGGGAGGACGTCAAACTGCCGGAGGGCAAGTTGATTATTCCAGGAATGGTCGCGCACGCGAGCAATATCGTCGAGCATCCAGAACTCATCTGCGAGCGCATCGTCCGCTTCGCCAACATCGTGGGGCGAGAGAACGTGATCGCCGGGACCGATTGCGGCTTTTCGACCCAGGCTACCTATACCCCGGAAGTCCATCCGACCGTGGTGTGGGCCAAGTTCCAAGCCATAGCCGCCGGTGCACAACTGGCGACGAAGCAGCTCTGGGGGTGAGCCTGTCGCCGGGCATTGGTGACCACGGCGATCAAACGCGATCGGGCCAAGATATGCTCTTCGTCGCAGGAAGGTTTTTATAGGGAGCACCCATTCATGTACCAACGCCTCAGAGATTCCTTAGCTGTATGGTGCGGGTTTTTGCTGTTCATTGTCGGCCCTCTCGACGCGCTGACGATCTACCGGCTCGGGGGTAGCGATTTGCCGGCCCCAGAATTGGCGACGCTTGAGGGGGTGGAATTCGTGCAACTAGCGTGGGCCGACGTAGCTGAAGATCGGCATGGCCAGACCGACCTAATCGAAGTAACCCCCAATCACATCGCACCGCGCCAACTCGACCCGACGGTCAACCTGACGCCGCTGTTGCCCCAGCCCGATTTCCTCGGGGATATTTTCTATCTGACTTGGATTGGCTGGGGTGGTCCCGATGTTGATGACTGGTTTATCTGGGACGAGGATCCCAATACGGTCTATCTGGGCGATGGGCACTTCGCGATGCATGGGCCCAAACACAAAAGTCTGATTTTCGACCTCGGCGGCCTGTTTTTTCTCGAGCGAATCAAGTTCTACCCCCGCGAAAGACATCTGCACGACCGCTTCGTGGAGAGCTTTACCATTGGCATCAGTGACGGCGATCCGTTCAAAGATCCCCATCGAGAGCTACAGGCTGGAGTGGGGGGATTCGGCAGGGGGTCTGTCGTCGCCTTTGACGTGCTCTACGACATCAGGGAAAACACCGAGCCTATCATTGAGTTAGAGTTGCCAGCGCAACCTGTACAGAAGGTACTCTTCCGAGCAGCGGAGAATACGCGGGGCATCTGGGAGCTGGCCGAACTCGAACTCTACGGCGCGGGTTTTGCCCCCTTTGCTGGCTACCAAAGCAATGTCATTGATCTAGGCCGAGCGGTATCGCTGGGCGATCTGAGCTGGTCAGGTGTGGTCGAGTCGGGTGCCGGCGTTGCTTTGACTATGCGCAGCGGCGACACGCCGACGCCCAACATCTACTGGCGCTTCACCTTTCGCGGAGATGAGCAGAGTCGCTTCGATACCGAGGGTAGGGTGTTGACTCGCAAGGCCTATAACAAGCTCAACAAGGGCGAGCAGGCCGGGATCACGCCTGATACTCAGCAGTGGGAAGCTTGGAGTCAGGCGTACGATTTTGCGGACAGTACGGGGGCGATGCAGGCGGACCGTCCCAGGCGCTACGTGCAGCTACGCGCCGACTTTGAATCGCTCAAGGAGGCGGGGGGGCGGTTGGACTATGTACAGTTCAGCGTTTCGGATCCGCCGGTGGCTACCCAGGTACTGGCGGAGATCTTCCCAGCGCAGGTTAAAGTAGGAGAGGTGACTTCCTTTACCTATGCGGTATTGCCTCAATTCGAAGAGGACGATCTGGGATTTGACACCATTGAGGTTGAGACACCCGTGCAGGTTAAAAGCGTTAACGCGGTGCGCATTAGCGAGATGGAAGTCGGCTTTGACGTCCTGCGCTCGGACGCGGAGGGCTTTGCGCTGCGCATCCCGCGCATGGATTTGCAGCGCACCGAAGAATTGGTTGAGGTGGACTTTCAGGTAGAAGTATTCAAGTTCGGCACGATGTTCACCGGTCGAGTGTCGGACAGCGAAAGGCCCTTTGAGGTGCATCAGCGACTCACCGCAGGCGACGCCGATCCACTAGTCGAGAGCAACACGCTGAACGTAGGTTTGGTCGAAGTGGAACACAAGGCAGCCAATGCGCTCAGGCTAGCCTCGCCCGTGTTTACGCCCAATGGCGACGGAGTCAACGACGAGTTGCAGATCGAATACGAGCTGTTGAATCTCTTGGGAGCGGTACCAGTCGCCTTGGATTTGTACGATTTGTCGGGCCGTCGCTTGGGGGAGGTGTATCGCGGCACAGCGCAAAGCGGCCGATTTCGCTTGGAGTGGGATGGGGTGTTGGCGAGTGGGGAGCGGGTAGGGCCGGGGTGCTACCTGTTGCGTCTAAAGGTGACTAGCGACCGAGGTGGAGAAATCCTCCAGCGCGTCATCGCGTTGGCTTACTAGAGGACAAGAGTGCGATGAAGACCATTTGGACTTTTGCCTGTGCCTTGTTGTTGAGTGCGGTGTGCGCCAGCGCTCAAGGAGTGGGCCATCGCGTCACCGCCGATCAAGTCGTAGTCAATACTCAGCAGCACTGGCAAAACTGGTCTTTCGGAGCGGGCACCCTAGACATCGGGGCTGGCGGCGAAATTCGGCCACGGCGGCTGCGCAAGAATATCAATGCCGTGGACAATGCCCGCGAATTCTTGCGCCTGAATCCTCCCAATTACATCAAAAAAGACGCGGCCGATATCGAACTCAGCGACGGCATCCGCGCTGGCTCCAATGCGCCGGGTGTACTGGCCCTATTTGACGGCGATATGGAGACCTATTGGGAACCTGACGCGCTTGAGCCGGGCATCGACTTGGCGACGCAGTGGTGGTTCATCGTCGATCTGGGCCGCTTCGTCATGGCCCGCAAGATCGTGCTCAAGTTTGTCGATGAAGCGTTGGGCGACCCCTTCTTGCAGTTTGATGTGCTGGTCTCGGAAGGCCGCCAACCCAAGGGCAACAGCCGTTCCGAGACGCCGGAGTTCAGACGAGTGGCGCGCACCTTGGTGCCCAACAAACAACAGCGGCTCTTTGAGATCGAGCTGGAGTACGCAGAAGAGTTTGCGGGCATGGGCCTGCGCTTCGTGCAGGTGCTGGTGACCGGTAGCGATTTTGCTCAGGGGCGGGAGATCAGTCGCGACGAGTACGAAGCCCTGTTAGAGGTAGATCGGGGCGCGATTCTCTACCACAAGCTACTGCCGAATGGCAATGAGGCCGCGGTTAAAAAGGAGGTCTATGACCGGCTCGAAGCATCGCGGCAAGGTCCGGTGCGCTATTTCGTGCGCGAAAGGCCGCGCCTAGCCGAGTTGGAAGTGTGGGCCGAAGGCGACGAGATCCTGATCAATACGGTCGAGCGCGGGGGCATGGTTACTTCTACCCAATCGCTGGCGCTGGCGAGCCTGTTCGACGGCAACGTGCTCAGTTTCAGCGAGGTGATTTTCATCTTCTCCCCTGGGCAATTAAAGTCACCAGAGGGCGAGGTGTTTTTCGATATGGGAGCCTCGTTCTGGATCGATGCTTTCCGCATGGCCTTGGGAGCGCGCCAGCGCAATTTTGAGGGTTATAGACTGGATTTTTCCAATGGCGAACGCGAGGCAGACGGCAGCCTCAAGTGGACTTCCGCGGCCGCAGTGAGTGGTGCGGAAGTTCTCAGTGCCAGCACGATTGGCACCCAAAGCGTATTGGGCAACGACTTTAGCCCACTAAGGGCGCGCTTTTTCCGCTTCGTGTGGAATCAGATTGTGCGCGGGGTAGGCAACAGCGGTGCGGCCATTCTGGCCGATCCGTCCGAGTTGCAGCTCTACGGGGAAGGGTTTATGTCGGAGGTAAGCCTGACTTCGGATCTGGTGCGGCTGGGTGGCAGCCGCAATTTGGTCTCACTCGAATGGGACGCGGATGTGCCGCCGGGCACGAGTGTGCTGGTGCAGACGCGCACTGGCAACGAGCTAGCCGAGAACCTGCGCTATTTCAAAAAAGACGGCACCGAAGTGAGCAAAGACCAGTACGATAAGCTGCTCTCGATATTCAAAGGGGATATTATCGCCGAAGAAGTAGTAGGCGGGGATTGGAGCGACTGGAGCCAGCCGGGCGAAGATCCCAGCGGCAGTCCGATTACTTCGCCGTCGCCGCGCGAGTTTCTAGAGATCCGGGCAACTCTGTTGTCGGACGCTCCTTCAGTGAGCGCGACCTTGCGTTCGATTCGGCTCAATTTCACGCATCCGGTGGCGCAGAGCCTGACGGGAGAGGTGGCACCGGCGGTGGTAGAGACGCTGGGGAAAGAGCAGCGCTTTTCGCTCTTCGTGCGGCCGAATTTCGCCCCCCTCGATCCCGGCTTTGACGAGCTTCTGCTGGTGGCACCGGCGGACATGACGCTTGGGTTCGATGGTCTGTACGCCGGTGCGGGCGAGGTGCTGGCCGACCGCGATATGGACGGGCTGGCGATAGCCGATGTCGAGATTGTGGCGACGGGTAGCGACAGCCTGCGCTTGACCTTTCCGCCTATCAGCCCGGAATCAGAGGTCGAGATGTTGCGGCTGGACTTCACTACGGCGCTTTTTTCGGCTGGAGCGGTGTTGCAGGCATCGCTGCAGAACAGCACCTCGGAGGAATGGGATTGGCAGCGAGTCGATCCGGGCGACGCAGTAGGGGCGGTACTCAGCAATACCACGACCTTGCGGGGTGCCGTGCAGAGCCGATCGTTGCTGGAGGATGTGGTGATACCGGAGGTCTTTACCCCCAATGGGGATGGGGTCAACGACCAAGCGTCGTTTCAATTCAAGGTGATCAAGGTAGGCGACGACAGTCCGGTAGAGGTGCTGATCTACGATTTGAGCGGTCGGCTGGTGCGGCAGTTGGTCGAGCAGCGCGGGGTGAGTACAGGGGCGTACGGAGTTGGGTGGGATGGCCGGGATGAGTTGGGGGCGGTGGTCGCACCGGGAGTGTATGTGGTGCGCCTGCGGGTGGATACCGATACCCAAGGGGCACGCGTCGGGGCCGGGGAAGTCTTGCATACTATTGCCGTAGCCTACTAACGGTGCGAGCATGGCTTTATTAGGGATAGTCTGTCTGATCATCGTGCTATGTGGCTGCCAAGAACCGGACACAGATCCCGCACTGCCATCTACCGCCATCGATCCCGAACTGATTCACACCCTGCAATTTCAATCGCCCGATTCCACCGATAGCGAGGGACGCCGGCTGGCCAAGTTGTACTGCCAGAGTTGCCACGTCTTCGCCGAGCCTGATTTGCTGGACCGGACGACGTTGCGCGAGTGGGTGCTGCCGACGTTGGCCAAAATCCTCGGTTTGCCGCAGGAACTGGCGGGCTTACCCCCTAAGAAGTTTCAGCGGGAGGACGAGCAACCGGGTATCTATCCCCAAGAGCCGTTGATCCCGATGGAGGTTTGGGCACCGATTGTCGAATACTATCTGCAGGCCGCGCCGGAACAGCCCTTGCCCCAGGGTGTGCGGACCGCGATCGGCCACGACTTAGATCAATTTGATGTCTTGATACCAGAGTATCGCGTCGAAAGTCCCTTTACGACGCTTGTGGCGATTCATGAGGGGCGAATTTACGCGGGGGACTCGCGCGAGCGCTCGGTATCGATCCTCGATGGTCAGGGTCAGCTCGTGCAGAAACTGAGGCTCAACCTGACTCCGACCGATATCGACTGGCGCGAAGGGACTATCTGGGTTACCTCGATTGGCTCGCCGTTTCCGTCGGATGATCCACAGGGCCAGTTGATGGCCGTGGCTAAGGAGGGTGATACCTTTCTGCAGGTCGGCAAACGGGTGCTGAGGGATTTGTCGCGGCCGGTTGCTACGTCGTTTGCCGATCTGGATGGCGATGGGGTGGAGGAGATTGTCGTCTCCGAGTTCGGAAACTTGTTGGGACATCTGTCCTATTTCATTGCCCAAGAAGACGGGGGCTACGAGGAGCGCTGGCTCAACCAGTACCCTGGGGCGATCAGTCACTACGTGCGCGACTTCAACGGCGATGGCCGCCCGGACATCATCGCCTTAATGGGTCAAGCGCGCGAAGGTGTGTTTATTTATTACAATCGCGGCGACGGCACCTTTGTGGAATCTTATGTGGTGCAGTGGCCGCCTTCCTACGGGGCCGCGCATCTGAGTCTGGTGGATTTCGATGGGGATGGGGACCTTGATCTGCTCACTGCCAATGGCGACAACGCCGACTACGCGCTGCTACTCAAACCGTACCACGGGGTCCGGCTCTATCTCAACGACGGTCGCAATCGCTTCACAGAGACCTATTTCTTTCCGCTCAACGGGGCCTACAAGGCGCAGGCCGCTGACTTCGACGGGGATGGGGATTTCGATATAGCCGCGATCGGTTTTTTCGCCGATTACGCTGACGCGCCCGCAGAAGCCTTCGTGTACTTGCGCAACGAGGGCGGCATGCAGTTTGTGCCCGCGACGTTCGACGAGGTGCTGGCGGGCCGCTGGCTGACGATGGATGTGGGCGACGTCGATCTCGACGGCGACGAGGACATCGTCCTCGGCTCCTTTGCCATGGGTTGGTCCAATGTGTCGGCTGAGTTAGAAGCGCGTTGGCGGCGGGGGCCGTCGGTATTGATTCTCAAAAATCGACGCTATTGATCGGCTGCGACTTCGCGGGCGATGCGGACCCCTACATCGGGGCTGCGGGCATCGGGCGGGCTAAAAAAGCGCGAGGCCGAACGCCCGCCTAGCCCTAGGGTGCCAAAGGAACCACCGCGGCCGACGCGGCGCTCGCCTGCGGCTGGGCCTTGGGGATCGACCTGTTGCTCCGCATCGTATGGCCCCTCCCAGTCGGCGACCCACTCCCAGACATTGCCGTGCATATCGTAAAGCCCCCAAGCGTTGGGTGCCTTCTGGCCGACGGCGTGGGGGTATTTCTCGCCGACGGCCCAAGAGTTGCCGCTGACCCAAGCATAGTCGGCTAGTGTTTGCTCATCGTCGCCGGAGAACCAGCGCGTGGTGGTCCCGGCGCGGCAGGCGTATTCCCACTCGGCTTCAGTGGGGAAGCGGTAGAGCGTTTTGCCGGCCTTTTTATTGAGGCGCTGGATGAAATGTGCGGCTTCGATCCACGAGATGTAGGTGGCTGGATATTGCGCTCCTTCTTTGACGTACTGACGCCGACGCCACGGCTGGGTGCCGACGACGGCGCGCCACTGGGCCTGAGTGAGTTCGTATTTGGCGAGGTAGAATCCGCGCGACAGTTCGACTTGGTGCTGGGGTGTTTCGCTGTCGTCGAGTGGTCCCTCTTCGCCCGGGGCTGCGCCCATGGCGAAGGTGCCGGGCGGAATGTAGGCGAACTCCATTGACACGCCGGGGGCTAATTCGACTGTTAGCGACTCGGGGACGCGGCTACAGGCGGGCAGGGTTAGGGAAAGGATAAGTAGAGCGCGGAACATAGGGTCGAAATAAATTGGCGGGAAAATTCCTCGCAAGGGTCAGGGGAGCAGGTCCCGTCCCTCGCGCACCGTGAGGATGCGGTCCGCCTGAATGTCGGCGAAGCGGTCAACCTGACCACTGGGCCAATGCACTGCGAGCCGCCGTACCACGCGTTCTCCTCCCAAGCCGAAATGAGCGCGGATGTCATCTTGGGCCAGAAAACTGCTGCCAGCGCGGATTTCGCGGATCTGGGTGCTAGCGCTGGTTTCGACGGTGACGATAGCACCGATCCCATCGCGGTTGCTTTCGACGCCTTGGATGCGGACGATAAGATAGTGGTTGCTAGCCGGTGAATCGTTGCGCAAAAGGGAGGGCGTCGAGTCGAGGTTGTGGACGGCAATGTCGATATCGCCATCGTTGTCGAAGTCGGCTAGGACGGCACCGCGACTCGATTCCTCAATGGCAAAACCTGGCCCGGCTGCCTCGGTGGCCTCGGTGAAACGCCCGTTGCCCGCGCTGAGGAAGAGCTGGTTGTTTTGCCGGTAGGAGGCCCCGCGCTCGAGCTGCTCGACTTGGGGATAGACGTGGCCGTTGGCCACGAAAAGGTCTTGCCAGCCGTCGTTGTCAAAGTCGGCAAAGCCCGTGCCCCAACCGACAAAGGGCCAGGTGGGGTAAATGAGGCCGGCGGTGGCGGTGACGTCTTTGAAGAAGCCACGGCCATCGTTTTGATAGAGGGTATTGTAGTCGAGGGCGAAGTTGGTGACGTAGAGGTCGAAGTCGCCGTCGTTGTCGTAATCGGCCGATGTCGCGCCCATACACGCTTGGGCATCGCCGCTTTCGAGCAAGGCCACGGCTGTTTCCAGCGCTTCCTCCGCAAAGGTGCCATTGCCCTGATTGCGGTAGAACATATTGGGACCCGCGTCGTTGGCGACGAACAGGTCTTGGTCGCCGTCGCGGTCGAAGTCGCTAAAGAGCGGGGTAAAGCCATAGCGCTTGTAGCGATCGGTGACGCCGGCTGCTTGGGTAACATCGGTGAAGGTGCCGTCGTCTTCGTTGCGATAAAGCGCATCGGTTGCGCCGACCAGTCCGCGGGGGCCATACATGACGTTCAGGCCGCGCCACATTCCCGCGTCGGCTCCCTTGGGGACGAAGTTGACATCAAAGTCGATGTAATTCGCCACGTAGAGGTCGAGGTCGCCGTCGTTGTCGTAGTCGCTCCACGCGGCACCCGTACTCCAGCGGCCATCGTCGAGGCCAGCCAATGGGGCATGGTCGGTGAAGGTGCCGTTGCCGGCGTTCTGATAGAAGCGATTAGCGCCATAGTTGGTGACGTAGAGGTCTGGGTCGCCGTCGTTGTCGTAGTCGGCGGCCACCGCGCCCATACCCCAGCGTGCGTCATCGACGCCCGCAGTCGCGGCAACGTCTTGGAAGGTCGCATCACCGGCATTTTGGTAGAGGGCGTTGCGGGGGGCGATCTCGGGCGGAAAGCCTTCGAGGGTTGATCCGTTGACGATATAGAGGTCGAGGTCGCCGTCTTGATCGTAGTCAAAGGCGGCAAGGCTGCCGCCCTTGGCCTCGACGATGTAGCGCTTGTCAGGACTGCCGCAGGTGTTGCGCAGGGTCAGACCGGCCGGTTGGGCTACTTCCACGAAGTGAACACGGGGTAGGCTCTGCTCTGCTGGGGCGCAGGCCGTTAGAAGACAAATGAGGCCGATGCGCCACGCCGAAAAGGGATGTTCGGACAATTTATTGGTATCTTATAGCTTCGTGGTCTGTGCCTCAAAATACCTATATCCGCTGGGGGCCGCCAGTCAGTTGAGAGAGCGATAAGACGCGATAGAAAAGGGGACATTTTGCTTGGTTTTGACCAAGAGCCGCACCGGAGTTGTGGGCTGGGCCTGCTAGGGGCTGGGTTGATGTTTGGCAGCTATTGGCTGCTCTGGGGATCGGTTGATGGGTTTGTCAACGCTATCGACCACGGCGAGCAGCTCTTTGGCGATTTTCAGCGCTTCTACTATCCGATGGGCGAGGTGCTTTTTGCCGAAAAGTGGCCCGTCCGGGGATATTACTATACCTCGTTTTTTGCATTGGGGTTGAGCCTTGTGGCACTCTTGCCGCTGGCGGCGGCGACTGTTTTGTGGGGTGGGTTGCAGGTGGGGTGGGTAGCCGTGTTCTACTATGTATCGGGCCGCTATTTGCTCGGCCTTTCCGCTCGGGACATGCTGGTTTATTGGTTGTTGTTGCTGGCTTCCTTCCCCTTGTTGCACAATTTCAAATGGGGGCAGGTCAGCGTGTTGGTGACGCTTGGCGTTGTGGCGGCGTTTGCGTTGCACCAGCGGGGCCGGAGCGCGCTAGGGGGGATCGCGTTGGCGCTGGTCACCTGCATCAAGTACTATCCCGGCGCATTTGTCGTCTATTTTCTTATTCGCCGCGACGGGCGCTTCCTCGCGGCTTTCGGCATCGGCCTGTTGGGGTTTTACTGCCTGCTGCCAGCCACGTTGTTGGGCCTTGGGGATTGGTGGTATTTCGAGCGCGCATCCGCGCAATCGCTGCCGGAGGCGGCGCGGCTCCTCCGCGATTTTAATACCCAGTACTTTGTCCATGTGCTCAACCGCTGGGGGCAGCCGTTGGGGTATCGCCTCGGAGAATCGACGCTCGATGTGCTGCGGCTTGCAGGGGTGCTGGTCTTTTGCGCCAACTGCGTTGTGGTGTGGTGGTTGCACAGGCGAGAAATCGCGCATCGGGAGGCGCTATCCGCCGCGGCGCTCTTTCTCGCCTTGCCGTTTGTGGTGCAGACTTCGTGGCCCCACTACTTCGTCTTCTTACCCTTTTGCCAAGCGGCGTTGTGGATGGCACTCAGCGACGCTCGGGCGCATTGGCTGTGGCGAGTACCGGTTGTGTGTTCGGCGGTGCTGGCGAGTGGGTACTGCTTTGCCTTGTTTCCAAGTTGGCGGTTGTACAATGGGGTGGGTGTGTTGTGGGTGGCCGATGCGGCCCTGTTGTGTGCGCTCTATGCTTTGGCCCTACGGCGAGGATTGCGCCAGTGATTCGTCTATTGCTGCTACTGGTGGTCTGCGCCGCCTGCAAGCCTGCACCACCGGCCATTCCTGGTCCGTTCCGGGTGGTCGAGGATGCGGGTCTCGATTTTACCTACACCAACGGCGCGGCGGGCGATTACTTTCTCATTGAGACCATGGGGGCTGGCGGAGCTTTTCTCGACTACGATCAAGATGGCTGGCTCGACATCTACTTGGTGGATGGATTCGACTTGTCGCATCTGCGCGGCCAGTACCCGCCGATCAATCTCAGCTACCGCGACGAGACCCACTACTGGGTGGAAAAAGACTACCGGCCTGCCCTTAGCTTCAAGGGCCTAGTGGATGAGAGTGCGTACCAAGTTGCCCCGGCTACTACTGACTCACCTAGGGGAAATAGACTTTACCGCAACGAGGGGGACGGGACGTTTCGCGAGGTAGCAGGTGCGGCCGGAGCGGGCGATACTGGCTATGGCATGGGCGTGGCCGTCGGCGACTTTGACGCGGATGGCGACCCCGATCTCTACGTCACTAACTACGGTCCCAACGTCCTGTATCGCAACGACGGTGGCGCGTTTGTCGATGTTACTGAAAAAGCTGGCGTGGGAGATCCGCGCTGGAGCACCAGTGCCCTGTTCTTCGACTTTGACGCGGATGGCGACCTCGACCTCTACGCGGCCAATTACCTCGACTTCTACCCGGCCAACAACCGCGTTTGCGGCGGCACTATCACCCCCAAGCGCCGCCGCAAAGAGCTGCTAAAAATTCCCTTTGCACTGCGCACCTATTGCAGCCCGCGCCGCTACAATGGCGTCCCGGATGTGCTCTACCGCAACGATGGCGCTACCTTTGTCGATGTCACCGAACAGGCGGGGGTCTTCAACCGCTTTGGCAAGGGCTTGGGGGTGCTGGCTGGCGACATTGACGCGGATGGCGACCTCGACCTCTACGTGGCCAATGACGGAGTCCGCAATGCGCTCTATCGCAACGACGGCGGCACCTTCGTCGATATCGCGCTCACTGCTGGGGCCGCGTACAATGGCAACGGCCAAGCTGAGGCCGGCATGGGCGTGGCTGCTGGCGACGTTGACGCGGATGGCGACCCGGACCTTTTCGTCACCAACTTCTCGCGCGAGAGCAATACGCTCTACCGCAACGACGGTGCGCTCCGCTTCACCGACAGTGGGGCCACTATCGGCCTCGCCGACCCGAGCCTGCGTCCCTTGGGTTTTGGCACGCTGTTTTTCGACGCGGACAACGACGCCGACCTCGACCTTTTCGTTGCCAACGGGCATGTCATGGACCGGATTCAGCTCCTCGAAGAAGACCTCCGCTACGCCCAACCCGACCAGCTTTTCGCCAATAGCGGCGGCCAGTTCCGCGACGTGTCGGCGGCGGCTGGCCCGGCCTTTGCTCGGATTGCGGTCTCGCGTGGCGCAGCGTATGGCGATTACGACGCGGATGGCGACCTCGACTTGTTGGTCACCCACGCCAGCGGTCCGGCGGCCCTCTACCGCAACGACCTGCCGCCTCGTTCTCATTGGCTCTTGATGGAGGGCCTAGTGGCCGGTGCCCGCGTCCGCCTGCTGTGCGATGGCCACCAGCAGACGCGGACCGTCACCGCTGGCGGCAGCTACCTGTCGGCCAGCGATCCGCGCCTCCACTTTGGCTTGGGGACTTGCGCCCGCGTAGAGCATCTTGAAATCCGCTGGCCGGATGGTGCGCGGGACGACTACTACGACTTGGCTGCCGACCAAGTATTCCACAGCGGACGATGAACCAGCGCGAACGCCTGCTCTACGCCCTGATCCTGCTGTTGGCTGGCGCTGTGCTCTGCTATGGCTGGAAGCTGTACTGGTTCCTCACGGACGATGCCTACATTTCCTTTCGCTATGTAAGCAACTGGGATTTGGGCCACGGCTTGGTGTGGAACCCGCCCCCGTTTCGCCCGGTCGAAGGCTACACCAATTTTCTGTGGATCGTCCTGCTGTATGGGGTCTGGCAGGTCTTGGCCGTCGATCCTCCCGCAGCGGCTAACTATCTCGCCTTGTGTTTTGCCTTGTGCTCGCTGTACATCACGGCGCAGATGCTGCTGCGCTTGCCTTGGTCGCCTAGGCTGCGCCCCTATCGCTTGGTCTTCCTCGCCCTCTTGCTGCTCGCGGTGGTCACCAACCGCACCTTCTTGGCTTGGAGCAGTTCGGGCTTGGAAACGGCGCTGTTTGGTTGCACGGTCCTCGCTTGGACCTGGGCTTGCGCTTTTGTTGCTCCTAGCCACCGGAAGTGGCCCTTAGTTATTTCCGCTGCCGCTGCCGGGATCTATCTGACGCGCCCGGATGGCTTGCTTTTCCTCGGGGCCACTGCGGTTGCGCTCTTTTGGGCTTGGCGCACTGGCTGCTATCCCGCTCGACGGCTCGCCCAAGCCTGGCCCCTGCTGGCCGCGCCGCTGCACATAGTCTGGCGTCAGAGCTTGTACGGCGAATGGCTGCCCAATACCTATTACGCCAAAGCCGTTGGCGCTTGGCCGGCCAGCGGCTTCCGCTACGTGCTCTCTTTTGTCCTCGAATACGCCCTGTGGACGTGGGGGCTGCTTTTGGTCTATGTGCTATGGAAAAAGAAGGGGGCGCTCAGGCTGTCTTGGAATGGGCTGCTGGCCGCGCTCGCACTGTGCGGACACGCTGCGTACTACACGTTCGTCCACGGTGGAGACCACTTTGAATACCGGATTTACGCGCACTTGGTGCCTTTGTGCTACCTCGCCTTTGCGTGGTGCCTAAACGCCGTGGGGGTCCAACCGAAAAAAGCGCTTGCGGCGCTCGGCCTCGCGGTTGTGCTCTCTTGGCCGGTTCCTTGGATCCATTGGTCCCAGACTCACCACATCGCCAGCCGCGGCCAGACTTTGCAACTCAAAGTGCCCGTGGCCCCGCACTTTCCCGCCCCAATTCGCTGGTATGCCGCTGCTTTTGACGATTTGCAATTTTGGCTCATCGACCGCTTCGTCTGCATTCGCCACCAAGAGCACAAAGCCAACGCGCAATTTCTCGCTGGGATGTTTCCTCCGCGTGCTCAGGGTCAGTTTCTGCCCGCGGCCGACTATCCGGTTTTTTTCTTTCCCGCCATTGGCATTCCGGCCTGGCGTCTGCCGCACATCAACATCCTCGACGTTCACGGCCTCAACGACTACGTCATCGCCCGCACGCCCCCTGAGCCGACCGCCGAGCGCATGATGGCCCACGAGCGCACGCCGCCAGCCGGTTATGTAGAGTGCTTCCAGCCCAACGTCCGCCTCGTCGCCCCTGGGCAAGTTAAAGTGTTCCCCCGCGCGCTCTCAGCCGAGCAAATTGCCGATTGCGAGACGCGCTGGGCGGCCCGTTAGGTACTCTCACCTTCTGGGTACAGGTTTAGATAGCATTCGTAAGTGGGCCAAATTGGGAATTGGCTCAAGAGGTGTGGGGATGGTTATATTGAAAGGCCGAAAGGAGAGCCTACATGCGCCTACTACTAATTTGGATTGCCGCGCTTGTTGTCGCTAGCTGCGGCGGATCCGGCGAATCGGGCGACGAGCCCACGGAGAAGAAAATCGTTTGGTACGCCCTGATGGTGCATCCTTATGTCGAAGAGGTGCAAAAAGGGGTGATCGGCTATGAGCGCGACACTGGGATCAAGATCAAGCGCCAGATCGGCCAAAACTGGACCCAAGACAACGAAAACGCCAACGTCGAGCCGCTGGCCGCCCAAGGCTACAAAGGCTTCTCGCTCTACCCAGCCGACGCCAGCGCCGCCAACGGACTCTACGAGGAATTGGTGCAAAATGGGGCCTATGTCGTCAGCTATGGAGCGCCGACGACGCTGCCGACGCCCGCTTCGTTTTGCGTGGCGACCGATGTCAAGCAGGCGGCGATGGAGGCCACTGAGGCGCTAATCGGCTTTATGGACGGCAAGGGCAACATCCTCAACGTGCTCGAACTGGTCGAAGACCCCAATACCATCTTGCGCAAAGAAGGCGTCGAGGCAGCGGTAGCCAAATATCCAGAGGTCCAGATCATTCAGGAAATCGCCGGCATGGAGTCGATTGAGACCAGCACGGCCAAAATCCAGGATGCACTCTCGGCGCGGATCGAGGAGATCGACGGCGTGATTTGCACGGGGTACACGCCGACCGTGGCCGCAGCGACCATTCTGTCGGAGTGGAACCAAACCCCGGACAACAAGCGCATCCACTTCGTCGGCATTGACACGGACTCGGTGGTGCTCGACGCGATCCGCCAGGGGGCCATCGACGCGACCGTCTCGCAAAACCCCTATGGCCACGGCTACATCACGTGCGCCCTTCTGAGCTATCTGCTCGATGGCTGGCAGGCCAATCCCGACCGCTACTTCATCAACTCGGGCACGGTGCTGGTGACTAAGGACAACGTCGATACCTTTGAGGACGAGGTCAGGGCCATCACCGCGCAGATTATGGGCGAGTTGGAGACCAAGTATCTCAGCCCGCCCCGCTGATTCGTGCTCGAACTGCAATCCATCAGCAAGAGCTTCCCCGGCGTCCGGGCACTAGACGACGTGTCGCTCTCGTTCCAGCCGGGCCAGATCCACGCTCTAGTCGGCGAAAACGGCGCTGGCAAGAGCACCCTGCTCAAAATCGTCACTGGGATCTACCAGCCCGACGCCGGGCAGATGCTTTTCGACGGAGCGCCGCTGCGCGTGCGCAACTGCCGCGACTGTCTCGACCGAGGCATTGGCTTGGTCCACCAAGAAATCCAGGTAGTGGCCGAGGCCAGCGTCGCCGAGAACATCATGCTCGACAAGTTAGACGCCTTCAGCCGCTGGGGCCGCCTCGACTGGCCGCGGCTCGACGATCAGGCGCGGGCCGCAATGGCGCGGGTTGGGCTGGACATTGACCCGCAAGCGCCCATTGGCGATTTGAGCGCGGCGCACAAGCAACTTGTGCAGATTGCCCGGGTGCTGTCGGCCGAGGCGCGGGTCCTGCTGTTAGACGAGCCGACGTCGTCGCTTACCGAGCACGAAGCGGCCCGCCTGTTTGACATTTTGCACCAATTGCAGGAGACGGGCGTGGCCATTGTCTTTGTCTCGCACAAGTTCGACGAGGTCTATCAGATCGGCGACCAAGTCAGCGTGTTGCGAGACGGGCGACACGTGGGCACGAGAGAGCTGGCCGGGTTGCCGCGCGCCGAGTTGATCGAGATGATGATCGGTCGGCGGGCGGAGACGGTTTCGTTTGGTATGCCGGTGGTGGACAGGGCGCGGGAGGTGCTCAGGGTTGAGGAGTTATACGCATCGGGTCAGGCACACGAAGTGAGCTTTTCGCTTTACGCTGGCGAGATTTTGGGTTTGTACGGCTTGGTGGGAGCCGGGCGCACTGAGCTGGCGCGGCTGCTGGTCGGGGCCGAGCAGGCTGAACGCGGTGCCGTCTATATCCACGGGACCAAAGCGCGGATCGGCTCGGTGGCCGATAGCCTGTACAAGTACAGCATGGGCTATGTAACCGAAAACCGCAAAGAAGAGGGCTTGCTGCTGGAATCAGCCGTGCGGACCAATCTCGGCATTACTATATGGGAGCGGATCGTCGGCAAATTCACTCGCCGGATCGACGACCGAGCGGAGACCCAAGCCGCGCAGGCGCTGATCGCGGCGCTGGATATTCGCACGACGGGTTTGGAGCAGGAGGTAAACCACCTCAGCGGCGGCAATCAGCAGAAGGTCAGCTTGGGCAAGTGGCTGGCCGCAGGCTGCGACATCTTGATCGTCGATGAGCCGACCGTCGGGGTGGATATCCAAGCCAAGGCACAGATTCACCGCTTGCTCTGGGACTTGGCGGCCAAAGAAGGCAAGGCCATCATTTTGATCTCGTCGGACATGCCGGAGATCATCGGCTTGGCCGGGCGGATTCTCGTCTTTAAGGACAAGCAGATCGTCCACGAGATCGCCGAGATCCACGAGCAGGGCTTGAGCTACGATGCGATAAGCCGCCGCATCGGCCTGCATCTGAATTGACTATGGAACGCTTACGCAAACTCATGCGGCACAACGACGCGGGGATCGCCTTGTCGGCGGGGTTGCTGTTTGTGGGATGTGCGCTCAGCTCGGAGAGCTTTCTGTCGGCGTACAATCTCTTCAATATCTCCCGGATTGTTGCGTTCTCCGTGTTGGTGGCGTTAGCTCAGGCGCTGGTGCTGGTCGCTGGGGGGATGAATCTGTCCGTGGGGGCCATTGGCGGCTTGGCGACCATTACTACTGGATACTGCATTCAGGTGTTGGGTTTGCCGGGGTGGTTAGCAGCGTTGGTGGCGCTGGGGATTGGAGGTGTGGCTGGGTGGGTCAACGGAGTCATCATTACGCGGTTGCAGATCAATTCCTTTATCGCCACGCTGGCCACGCTTTTTGTCTTTACAGGGCTAGTGCATGGGTTTTCCGAAGGCTACGCCTATACGGATATTCCGCGAGAATTCACGTTTTTGGGACGGCAGAAGTTTTTGGGGCTGTCGAATTTGTTCTGGACTATGGGGCTGGTATTGCTGGCGACGCACTACGCATTCCGGCACACGGTTTTCGGGCGGCGGCTGTTGGCGACTGGGGGGAATCAGGAGGCGGCTCGGCTGGCGGGGATCAATACCGACCGGATGATTTTGCTGTCGCACGTGCTGTCGGGTGGAGTGGGGGCGCTGGCCGCAGTGTTGTGGGTCTCGCGGATGGGCTCGGCGCAACCGGCGACGGGTAAGGACTGGCTGATCACGAGTTTTGCGGTGGCTATTGTCGGCGGGACTGGGCTGGCGGGCGGGCGCATCTCGGCGCTGGGCTTGCTGTTGGGGGCGGTTATCATCGTCCTCATCAAGAACGGCTTGGTGATGCTGGAGGCCAACGTCTATTACGAACAGGCGTTTTTGGGGTCGATTATCCTGTTGGCCGTGGTGGTGAGCCGGGTGCGGGATTTGTATGGGGGGAGGAGTGGAGGTTAATACGGTTTGATGCCGTCTTCCTCACAGGACTTGAGGTACTCGTCGATGGAGCGGTGGAACTCGCGCCGAATCCCCTCGACGTCGGTTGCCTCAAAGGTGGCAATCGAATAAGCACCGCTGTTGACGATTCGTCCGTGAAGATGTCCCACGGAATCGTCGAATTCGATCTCAGCAGCGTATCCCTTGTATTTCATCATAGCTTGATTCCTACGGCATGGTACTCAACGAAGTACCATGATGCAAATTGGGGTAGTGGTACATTTTGAAATTATCTTGGCTTTCACGATTGGGCTATTGTATCTTCGTTGTTGCCATCACCATAGCAGAGGCCGACTTGGTCGGGTCTCCTGCTGAATACAATAGCCGTATCGTTACTCTAGGGTAGCTCCCTATGACGCGAAGCGGTAAATAAGTAGGACCGTCCCGCACCTCTGCGTGGTGGTGGCAAGGCCCGGCTCTTAGTCGAGTCGGGTAAAATGCCACCATTTACAGCAGAGGTGCCCCATGTTCCGCCCGTGCGTCTTTCTAGTCGCCATTTTCTGCCTAGTCACTTGTTCCTCCGAAAAATCACCCGCCGCTTTAGCTGATAAAGCATCTATTTATGCCGAGTGCGTAACCATGCCGGTTGACGAACTACTCGGTGATGTGAATGCCCACCTAAGACAGGTTAAAGCCTTCTATAAGGAGCACGATCTACATCAGACGGAGCGAGGTAAGGAGATCACTAAGAGTGTCAACGAGATTTACGAGCTAGTTTACGAGCGTAGATATGAGCTGCTAGTTGAAGCCTGCCAATGTGCGCGGGAACTAGTCGATTCGATGCTAACACGGGAGTAGATAACGGCTTATATTGAGGATATGAAACCGCCTAAGCGTCCCTCGCCCTTCTGTCCTCGAATACCCACATTAAAGCGGCTGCCTTTCGCCGTCCAGGCACCGAATACTACCACCGTCAAGGCGATGAAGGAATTGGACGAGGGCAAGGGTAAGCGCTTCGGCAGCGCCGAGGAACTGTTCCAAGACCTCGGGGTCTGACGTGCTGATTCCGGTTCGCTCTACGCACTTCGAGCACGCGGAGACAAGAGCTAACTAAAAAGCGAGGCCCTAATATGTACCACCAATTAGACCTCATCACTCTCAAGTCTGGTGAAGCTGTACAAGCTGGCGTCGTACAAGGCCCTGATCTCGACTGGTCCGAGCGCGTCGAGACCCTTTTGAGCCACAAAGGCCCGTCTTGGCGCTGGGGCAACGAACAGGTGTTGCGCACCGAGACCGGCCTCGATGTCTTCTTTTACCTGCTACACCGCGATGGCGATCCCTTTGCCAATATAATGACCATTGAATATCGCGGCGTGGGGCTGCTCGGCCACGTGTACACCCGTCCCGAAGACCGCCGCCAAGGCGCTGCCATACAGCTAATGGCTTGCCTCATGGAGCACTTTAGGCAGCGCGGTGGCCAAGCCCTATTCTTGGGCACGGGCTACGATACGCCGCCTTATCACATTTATCGGGTCAATGGCTTTGCCGGGGTCGAGCCTGAAAGCGGTTATATGGATTATTACAGTACCTCGCAGGACGAATTCGATACGGCTTACTTCGCTGTGGGTTCCACGGCCATAGAACCGGTTGGCTGGCTTCACTGGCCCGTTTCGATCCCTCTATTTTTGGGTGATTTTCCCGGCGTCGTGCGCGGCGCTGGCTTGGGTGTATGGGGTCGCCGCTCTACCGAGGGGCCTTTGCTGCCCTTGCTGCAGGATTGTTTGGAACGCGACGCAAACGACCTTCCGCCTCGCGCTCTGGCTCTGGTGCAACAGGAAACCCGCGCCGTGGTGGGCTGGGCGATGTGGTCCGATCATCCACTGTGGCCCGATGCCTGTTTGGTTGACTTGTATTGCCATCCGGCTTTTTGGGATGAGGGAGCCGCCTTGCTTCAGGCGCTAGAGCTACCGGAGAGCCATACGTGCTTGGCCTATTGTGACGCTGGGTTGCAACCCAAAGCTACTGCCCTGACTGCGGCTGGCTTCTGTTGCAGTGCTGCTTTAAACCAGCGGGTCGCTGCTAAT
Source organism: Gemmatimonadota bacterium (assembly GCA_009841115.1). Lineage (GTDB taxonomy): Bacteria > Latescibacterota > UBA2968 > UBA8231 > UBA8231. The sequence continues at coordinate 173,123 of VXML01000030.1, forward strand.
CGGGCGCAAACGGGTTGGGTGGATGTCGAGGTGTGGGAAAACAAGGGGAGTTTTCAAGCCGACGGATCGGTGGTGCACTGATGATACTCTATTTGTCGGGTCGGGATACGGATGATTTGCTGATGGTGTTGGAAGGGGTGGAGGGTGTGGTGTTCAAACGGAGCGACGAGCGGAAGAAGCGAAAGTACTTTGAAAAGGGGGCGCGCAAGGATTCGATGGGCGAGGTTTCGGCGAAGGTGTTTCTCGGTAGCGGCGTCGAGGCGAAGGCGCGAGCGGCGGCGCGGGAGATCGTGGTTGAGGGCGTGCGGTCGAAGCAGGTTGCGGTTGTGATAAAAGGAGAGGGGAATGCGGAGATCTCGTTGGCCGGGCCGAATCCTGACGAGGGGCAATTACAGGCGTTGGCCGATCGGTTAATGTAGAATGGGCTCCTATTTTCGCCTGCGGCGAATAACGAACCCAAACGTGCTACAGTCAGACGAAGAAGAAGCTATTATGGCAAAGACTGAAGTTGTCCGGGCGCGTATCAATCCGGAGCTAAAGCGCAATGTCGAGCTACCGAATGAGGAAACCCGAGACGTTTTTGAAAAGACGGATCGATGGGAAGAATTGGTCGAGTGTAAAGACGCTGATGACATGTTTGAGAAGCTCAACATTTGATGCGGCATCTTTTTATTTTTAAGACTTAGTTCGATTTTTATCCATATTACGTAGCATACAAGCCATCCTCAATCACACCCATTTCCAAGCTAATGTTGATTAAAAAGCGAACCATGTCACTACTTTTCAATAAGGAGTTTTTCGGCAATCAGATGGAGGGGACCTATGTCCGATGACCGTGAACGGCCCGGGCCGCTTACGTTGATCCGTCCTCTCGGGACGCCAGGTTTGCCGAATGCATATGAACGGCCGCTTAAACGAGAAGTTTCATTGAACCTATCAGCCGATGCAGATATTCCTGATCGCTTCATTACGGCACTCGGAGAGATAATCCGAGAAATGAAGACAGTTGGAACGGGCCAGAAACGCTATAGGCTTAAGAAAGGTCGTCGCGGCGAGGCCGCAGGCAACGACATTCTCTACCATTTTCCTTTTACCGACGAGGTGGAGCTATTTGGGGAAGCTCAGATCGAGATTCGAGTAGATCAGCGGCGGGTCGAAGGAACAATCGTGTCGATTGGAGCTGGCCATCTAGTCTTGGCCCTGAAGAAGGACATCGGCAACGAGGTGCGCTCTGCGGAGCTTCTAATTTATGCAACCGCCTTTCTGGAGGCACTCAAGGAGAAAATCGAAGCTGTCGATAAAGGAGAAATCACGCTCAACCGCAGCCTCGCTGACGCGGTGGTCCAGCCAGGTGCTTTACCAAAAAGGCCCGCTCGTCCAATTCGGGCGAATGACGATTCTGGACTAGATGACAGTCAGCGTAAAGCCTACCAGAATGCACTTAGAGAGGCGCTAACGTTCATTTGGGGGCCTCCCGGTTGTGGTAAAACTATGACGTTAAGCGCGATTGTGCGCTCGGCGTTTAATAGCGGAAAGCGAACGTTGATCTGCTCCAATACGAACAAGGCCGTAGATCAAGTTCTCTATAAGATATGCGAAACACTTACCCATGAGCACCCTGCCATGGAGGAGGGTAAAGTTGTTCGTTTAGGTCGAGTCGCCGATGACAAACTAGAGTCCGAATATCGCAAATATGTAGTAATCGACGAGATTGTAGAGCGGCACTCAGCCGAGCTAAAAGAAAAAAAGAGTCAACTTGAGGCAGAGATTGCACGGATCGATGCCGAAGCTCAGAACGCACAACAATGTCTTGCTAGGTTCAAAGCTCTCGACGAAGCAGAGCAGCGTGTCGAAATGGAGATGGAAAACGTCAACCAAATTGCCTATAAAGGTCAAGTCTTACAGAAAGAATTGTCACACAACTCTAATGGTAGAGACGAACTAGCCGCCGAACTGAAACTCTACGGTAGCGGGATATTCAAATTCTTCCGCCGTAGCAAGGAAGCGATTCAAGCCGATATTCAACGTAATGAGATGGAGTGCCGACAGGTCGAGACGCGCATCAGAGAGCTGAAGGGGCAATATGCGACGGCTCGTCAGCGCTTCGAACAGGCGAGGCAGACGCGCGATGGTCTCCGATGCGCTGTGGCCGGTGGAGATAGGACGAGCACGCAGGCCACCATCAACGAAGCCAAACAAAAACGCGAAGGGTTGGTCGTCAAGATACGCGAAACAGAGGCGGAGATCGTAGCCCTCCGAAAGACAGTGCTAAGAGATGCAAGAATCGTTGGATCGACCTGTACTACAGCGTATCTCACAAAGAAAATAGGCCAATTTGACTTGGTTATCGTTGACGAGGCATCAATGGTCCTCCGGCCGGAGGTATGGTTCTCGGCTGGTCTGGCACGCGAGCGAGTGGTGATTTCGGGCGATTTTCGTCAGATACCACCTATTGTGACGACCCAGCAGGAGGCAATCTTCCAAGAGCTAGGGCTTGATTCCTTCACTGCAACGGAACGGACAAAACCTGATGCTCCCGGCCTGACAATGCTGACTACACAGTATCGGATGCACCCTGAGATCTGTGGACTTATCTCAGGGGCAATGTACGAAGGTAAACTGAGGACATTCCCAACGAAAAAAAAAGTACTCGGTCGTTTGCCACCAAATCCGTTTGAAAAGCCCCTCACAATCATTGACACATCGGATCTTTGGCCATTCGAGAGCCGGAATGCTTCCTTTTCGCGCTTCAACACACTCCATGCGTTGCTCGTGAGAAAATTTGTGTGGCATTTTCGACAGAACTGTGTGATAGAGACCAATCACGATCTTGGTATCTGTACACCTTATTCCGCGCAAGCACGCCTGATCCAAAAGCTGCTTGAGGAGCATAGCCTCGATAGTTATGTGCATTGCGGAACAGTTCATCGTTTTCAAGGTGACGAACGTCGAATTGTACTGTTAGAAATTCCCGAAAGTTATGGCGGATATCGGGCTATAGGGCAACTCGTGCAGGGGGTACCGCCCGATCATGCTGGGGCACGCCTGATCAGCGTCGCGGTTAGCAGAGCGCAGGAACATTTCGTGGTGCTTGCCAATCTGACCTATCTGGACAAGCACTTGCCATCGCTCTCGCTTCTGAGAGGTATCCTGCATGAGATGCAGCAGCAGGGTCACGTTGTCCCGGTTCGGGAGCTTCTTGAGTATCCCATCGACAGGGAGGAGGCCAGCTCTATTGACCATGTGAAGTTTGATGAAATGGCTAAGAGCATGGGTATCTTTAATGAGGAGCAGTTTGAGCGAAAACTCGCAAACGATATTCAGTCCGCTAAAGAATCGGTTGTGCTGTTTTCCGGCTACGTAACACCAGCGCGTGTCGCTATCCTGGAAGATCTCTTGCGTTCGAGAATTTTGGCGGGCGTCAGGGTAAGATGCGTTACCCGGCCACCAAAACTAAATGGCTCCATTCCAGAATTGGCTGGTCGTAAGGCAGTAGCGATGCTGGAAAGTATTGGGGCCGTAGTGGATTTCCGCGCCAATATCCACCAGAAGGTATGTTTAATTGACAACGTGATCGTTTGGTGGGGATCTCTCAATGCACTTAGTCATATGGGGTATGCCGACGAGATGATGACGCGGATTGCAAACGATGAGTTTGCACGGGCTGTTGCGGTCCATATGTCTAAACGGCCGATTTCGGCTGAGAAAGCTCGGGCAATTGTAGCAGAGGCAGAGAATCCACGTTGTGAGCGTTGTGGTGCTCACTCGGTGTTTAAGGAGAGTCGATACGGACCGTACTTTGAATGTGAATTACGCTGTGGTTGGAGATGGAATGTGAAGACGGAGAAGAAGACGAAGCGGACGCACTCTAATAGCACGATGGCCGATGTTGAGTCCAGACAAAAACATGCCTCCTACTTACCGAAGCAGGAGCGGACGCCGGCTCAACCGTCCGATTTGAAAAGGCTCCAGTCGTCCGCACCTCTTCCTATGCCACCGTCGCCAGCCTCTTCCAGTCCCATAGCACAGGTTATAGCGAATAATAGCCGAACGGAGGAATTCAAAATGGAATACGAAGTCAGCAACATAGCTGCTAAACTCATCTCTACCGACGACGAGGATGTAACAGTTGCGATTAAAGCAACCGTTAAAAACAACTCGGACAAGGAAAAAGTCTTTATTGACATCCAAGGTGTGGACACAGATGGATTTGAGATAGAGCATCTTACCCTTATGGGAGATATTCCAATTGGTGGAACCCGAACGTTAACGATGCGGCGCTACATTGAAAGAAAGTTGTATGAGCAGATTACCCACTGGCAAATGCAGTAGAATCGGCTATTGCCGGATGAAAACACGCAGGGCGCAGATGGAGACTAAGACCAGCGACATATATGATATAGTCTCAAGTCTTTTGACTTGTGATCCCTATAGGATCGTGCTTTTCGGATCCCATGCCTTAGGGACGGAGGAGACAGGGAGCGATATAGATTTACTGGTCATCCTCGATTCTGAGGTTATCTCACAGACCTATGAGGAAAGGATGCAAAGAAGGCTTGTAGTGAGGAAACGTATTGAGGCGATCAATAGACTAGTTCCCATTGACCTTATCGTCTATACGAAAGCCGAGTACGAGCTTCTTCAGAGGCATGGTACTTCTTTTTTAAATGAGATAGAAAGTTTAGGGAAAATATTGTATGAAAAAGCAAGCTAAGGCGTGGCTGAATTCGGCGCGCGATGACTTGGGGGTTGTAGAAGAAATCATCAACCGCGACGACCTGACGCATATGGTTGCCTTCCACTGTCAGCAGGCGGTCGAGAAATCGTTCAAAGCTGTTCTTGAAGAGTATGAACAAGCCGTGCCAAGAGTCCATGACCTGATCACGCTCCGCCATCAGATTGAGAAGTATATCAGGCTCGAGGTAGAATCGGATCTTCTGAACCAATTGAATGAACTGTACATTGATGCGAGGTATCCCTCAGATTTTGGGCTACTACCGGGTGGAAAACCACCGAAGGAACTAGCCCAGAAGATGCATCATCTCGCACGAAAGATATGCGAGACGATAGAGCAAAGTTAGAGGTCGTAGCACTATAGAGATGCTGAAGCCGCCGTCGATCCAGCCAAAACGGCCTAGGCCGACGGCGACCTCATGGGCAAAGCGCTACTCTCCCTCCGATTCTTCCCCCTCCTCCGGATAGAGCACTACCCGCACATAGCGATCCATGTTGAAATACTTCTGCGCTGACTGCTGCACCATATCCACCGTCAGCGAATCGACCAACGCTGGATACTGAATCAGCAGCCGCGGATCGACCCCGTTGAAATCGAGTGTCTCCAGAGCCCCGACCCAGAAGCTGTTTTCCTTGAGGTCTGTCTCGCGCTGGCGTTTGCGCATTTCCTTGACCTTATCGACGTAGAGGTCGGTGGTGCCGACGGTTTTTAGGCTGTCGATCTGCTCAAAGATTACCTGCGTCAGCTCCTCGACGCGATCGGGATCGCTGCCGAAGGAGATGGAGATGCGGTACTCCTCGTCTGGGTAGTGCGAGCCGCTGCTGCCGACCCAGACTCCATAGGTGCCGCCCAAGTCCTCGCGCAATACCTCGCGCAGCTTGATTTCCAGCACGGAGGTCATGGACCTCAGTGCGAGATTGTTTTTCCAGCCGTCGTATTCAAAGGGTCCGGTGAAAATCATCTGCGATCGGCTCTTGGGTTCGATGCCGCGATAGACCGCTTTGTCGATCACGCCCTCTGGGGCCTCAATGCCGACATCGCGCCAAGTCTCCTCCCGTCCCGTGGTCGGCAAGCCGCCCAAATAAGTGCGCACCAACGGCTCTATGTCTTCGAGGGTAAAGTTGCCGACGAAGAAAAACGAGAAGTCGCTGGCGTCGGCAAAGCGATCCTGGTACACGGCCATAGACGTGGCCAAGTCCATCTCGTCGAGCAACTCCAGCGACCAAGGGCGCGCCCGATGGTGGTACTGCGCCATGGTGACCGCAATGGTGTCGCTGAACGCCGTTTCTGGACGCGCACTGCGATTTTGGATGGAGCCTCTCATAAGTGTCTGGTAGGCTTGGAAGGCCGTGCTGTCCTGGCGCGGCGCGGTGAAGAAGGCGTAGATCAGCTCGAACATGGTCTGGATATCTTCGGGCGAGGCCGAGCCGGAAACGCCCTCCCGCAGGCTGCTGATCCACGGCGATACCCGCACCACTTTGCCGGCCAGTTTCTTCTCCAGTTCGATCTTGTTAAACGGCCCCACGCCGCCTTCGCTCACCACCGAGGTCGCCGTCGAGGCTGCCACGTAGTCGGCGTCGGGGATCAGCGAGTGCCCGCCGGGGCTATAGGACCGGAAGAGGATCTCATCGTTTTTGAAATCCGTCGGTTTCAAGCACACGCGGATGCCGTTGGAGAGCGTCCACCAAGTCACGCCGATCTCGGGGATTTCGCTGCGTTCGATGATTTCGGCCGGGGATGGGACTTGCGCCACGAGCGGCTCGTCGGACACCTCGTCGGCGTACGGTGCGATCTCCTGCTGCGCCGCCTTGGCGAAGATCGCCAGCAGATCTTGCTCGGTGGGAACGGCAATGCCCTCTTGCTCAGGGGCTTCCACGGTGATTACCCGATTTTTTTCGCTCGTCCACTCGCTGGCCAGCGCATTGATTTCCTCTAATGCAATGCCAGGGACCAGTTCTTGGTAGAGTTCGTACTCCTTGGCAATGCCGGGGATGGCTTCGTCAGTCAGCAGGTGGCGCACGTATTCGGAGGCAAAACCGCTCGACTGCTGCTTGTCGCGCTCGCGGTAGGACTGCTCTATACTGCGCAGTATTTCCTTTTTCTCGCGCGCTAGCTCGGAGGCGGTAAAGCCGTGTTCTCGCACTCTCGCTGCTTCAATCAACAGGGCCTCAAGTCCGGCGTCGAAACCGTTGTTTTGCACCGCAGCGCCGAGGATGAAAAACTCCTTGGAGCGCAGCCAGCGCCCTTGGCCCGAGTAAGCCCCTAAAAAGGGCGGTTCGGGTAGCTTGGTCAGTTCGTGCAGGCGCTGGTTTAACATCCGGTGATATAGGGCCTCAATCAGCGAGCGGCGGTAGGTGCTTACCGTCCCTTGGGGCCGCACGTCCCTCTTGTAGTAGATGCTGACGCTATTGTAGGTGGCCTCTGGGTCGGTGGTAATGGCGAAGAGCGTCTCTTCGTGGTCGGGTACGGGGAACACTGTGCGCTCGGGGGGACTTTCTGCTGCGGGGATGCGTGCAAAATACTTCTCCACCAGCGCCTCTACCTCTACTGGCTCAATGTCTCCGACGGCCACAAAACCCATCAGGTCGGGCCGATACCAAGTGCGGTAAAAGCGGCGCAGATCCTCGTGCTGGAAGGTATCGAGCACGGCCTTCTGGCCGATGGGCAGGCGCACGGCGTAGCGCGAATCCTTCAGGAGAATGGGTATTTGCTCGTCGAACATGCGCTGCTGGGCACCGCGCCGCAGCCGCCATTCTTCGATGACCACGCCTCGTTCCTTGTCGATTTCCTCCGCTTCAAAGCTGATCTGGTGCGCCCAGTCCTCCAAGATTTGGAAGGCCGTTTCCACCACTTCGGCGCTGTCGGTGGGCACGGTCAGCATGTACACGGTTTCGTCGAAGCCGGTGTAGGCATTGAGGTCCGGGCCGAAGCGCATGCCGATTAGCTCCAGATAATCTATCAACTCCTGCTTGGCAAAGTTTTTGGTGCCATTGAAGGCCATGTGCTCGACAAAGTGCGCCAGCCCCTGTTGGTTTTCGTCCTCCAGCACCGAGCCGGCATCGACTACCAACCGCAGCTCGACTCGGTTCTCGGGCTTTTGGTTTTGGCGGATGACGTAGCGCAGGCCGTTGTCTAGCTGGCCGACAGTCACCAGCGAATCAATGGGCAGCTTCGGATCCTCTAACTTCTCGGTCGTCTCCTCCATCGCCGCCTGTTGCATGGTCGTCGGCGACGTGCTGACGCAGGCGTATAGTAGCACTGGCAGCACAACGAACAGTAGTAAAACTCGTCTCATTGATGACTCCTGTTTTGATTGGTTAATAGCCGGTTGATCCATTCAACCAGCGGTCTGTTATACAATAGAAATATCTCTGTGATTTGTCTCATTGACGCTTGATACTGCCGAATGTTTCACGATTGGAGGCTACTGGCAAACGCCGCACTCGCTTCGGCAATGGAGCCAAACGCGCCGTCGGCCACCGCAGCACACAGCGCGGCACCGACGGCTGCCTCTTCGCCGTGCGACCCCATGTGCAGCGGCATGGCGAACTCCGCTTCCAACGCCGCTCGCAACACGGGGTTCAGCTTGATGCCGTTGCCCGCGCCAACCAGCTTGGAGCGCGCGCCACCGCCCAGGCGGATGGCCTCGCGATACGAATCGGCCAACTCGACGGCCATGCCTTCCAACAGCGCGCGCGTTAGGTGGCCAGCAGTCAGCGTCGCAGCGGTTAGCTCGCGGAAGGCGGCTTTGGCGCGTGGCCTGCTACGCGACCCGGAAAACAGCGGGTCGGCGCGCACGCCCTCGGCACCGGCTGGCACTTCGGCCGCTAATGATACGAGCCGCTCGTAGAGGGCCTCGCTGTCGGGTTGGACATCGGCGAGGGTTTGGATGGCGTCGGCGAAGAAGTCGCGCAGCGTTCTGAACGTCCGCCCGCCAACGGCCCCCACGCCGGCCAGCAGATAGCCGCGCTGGATATAGGGACGCAGTTCGAGCGATCCGCGCGGCAGTGGAGCTTCGATATGCAGTGCGGCTTGTCCGCCGGTGCCGACGTTGACGGCCACGGTGTTGGCGTAATCGGCGACCGTGCCGGCAAAGCTGCACTGGTGATCACCGGACGCCACGGCGACGGGTAGGCCCGCTGGGACGCCGAGCTTGTGGGCCATCGCTGCGGTTAGGGGACCGGCCATGGTGCAGGATTCGACTAGTTCGGGAAATAGCGACTGGTCCAGGCCGAGATCGGCGATAAGCTCGTCCGCCCAAGTGCGCTTGGTCACGTCATAGACGCCCCAGCCGAGCGCGTCTGTCGGATCGACCACTGGCCGTTTGCCCACTAGGCGCGACACCACAAATTCAGGGGCCGTGGTGCCGCTGACGCCGCTGGGAAGCTGATTGTTGATTTGCAGCCAAAACAGGTGCGGCGCGGCGTGGCCGGCCACGAGAGGGCAGCCAGTATTGGCAAAGGCGGGCATCTCGCCCTCGGTGGTAGTGGAACCTCCTTGCTGGGCCATGGCGTCTAAGTAGGTGTGCTGCTGGCCCGGTAGGGGTTCTTGGGCGCGCTGGTCCTGCCAAGAGAAATAGGGACCTACGGTCTTGAGCGCGGCATCGAGGAGTTGAAGGCCCTGTTGCTGCCCGGTGACGCCGATGGCTGCTGGCCGGGCGTTGGTGTGGGCTACGAGCGCGGCCGCGTTGTCGATGGCCAGTTCGGTCATTGCGTCGAGGTTCCACTCCGAGCGGCTGAGTCGCTTATCCGCCGCGGAAGTTACCTCGGACGAATTGGCCGCGCTGGCTGCGCCGACGACGGCATTGGTGTCGAGGTCAATGACGATGGCGACGACAGTAGTAGAGCCGATGTCTAGCGCGAGGTAGTGCGTTGACATGGGATTAACTCAGGCGCGACCAGTCGAAGACCACGCCGAGGTATTCCTCTTTATTGGCGGTAAGTCCTTCGTACATCTGCTGGCAGTCTGCCGGGGACGCTAGGTGGGTCAGCAGGGGTTCGACGACGAGCTGGCAGTTGGCGATCCACGCGGCGAGCTGGCGGTAATTAGCGTCGAGGTCGCGGCAGCGCTCGGTGGCGTGCTGCGGCCAGCGCCACTCAAGAGCGCCGATCATGCGGATCGCTTCTAGGTGGATGCGCAGCAGCATGGGCGTCACGTCGAAATGGGCCGGGGCACGCGGGCTGCCGAGGAGGATGAGTTCGCCGTGGCGAGCAATGCACATTGCGGTCTGGGCGATGACTTCGCTGATGCCAATGGCCTCGACGCCGATGCGGGCACCCGCGCCGCCAGTCCAGTCGCGCACCGCTTCTTCCAGATCGTCGCGGCCAGGATTGACGGTGTGCTCGATACCGCAGGCGCGCGCTTGCTGTAGGCGCAGCTCGGACAAGTCCGCGAGCATGACGTCGGCACCGGCTAAGCGGAAGAGCTGGGCGGCGAAGTTGCCTACGAGGCCGCCGCCGACTACGAGTACCGTATCTCCGGGCTGGACGCTAGAAGAGCGCAAAGCGGAGATGCTGACGCCGGCCATGCGCGTAAACACGAGGTGTTGGCCGGGAGCTTCGCGCGATACGGGCAACGCCATGCGCTGCGCATCTGTTTTTACGATGGAAGCGTGGCGGGCAAAGGAAAGCACGCGGTCGCCTAGTTGTACGCCGGAGACCGCGTCGCCGACTTTCAGCACTTGGCCGAGGTTGCCGTAGCCAGTGCCTCGGGGATACTGACCGGCGTCGCCGAAAGGCATCTGCTTGACGAGGCCGGTAAAGCCCGCGCCTTCGGTGCCGGCGCTGACGACGGAGTATTCGGTTTCTATTAATACTTCATGGGGGTGCAGGTGGTCGTCGAGATCGGTCTGAGTGACTTCGATTTGCCCCGGCTCGACGACGGTGAGTTCATGAGTTAGCACGGCAATCAATCCTCCTTAAACGGGCCGCAGTAAAGGCAAGTTGCGGCAGTATAAAGGGCCTTTGGACAACCGGCGTCAAGCCGTGCAGCGGTGGCAAAACGGCTTGACTAAAAATGCTGACCGTTCTATTATTGGCGAACATACAAGTAGAAGATGTAAAGGAGTAGCTACTCTTTTATGATATTGTCCTGTGAACTGACAATCTACCAAAAACCTCCACGGCGCGATATTTAATCCAACCCACAAGCGCCGTTTTTTATCCCCGACTAAAACACTACTGAAGCCCGTCGAGCGGGCAGATTTGGAGAGGAGGTGCGTCGTGTCCTTTCGCACTCGAACGCTTCTTCCTATAGGACTCATTGTCATTTCGACATTTGTTCAATGCAGCCAACCGGCGATCCCGGAACTGCCCAAATACACGGGCGATCTGCCGGTACTGCAATCCCACGGAAAGTTGCGCGTCATCGTCCCACCGGAGCCGCTGGCCCATATACCCAAGCAGGCGGAGCCGGTGACGATTGACTACGACCTCGCCCGCGACTTGGCCGCAGAGCTCAATCTAGAACTGATGCTGGTAAAGGCCGAAAATTATGCCCAGATGGTCCAGAAGTTGCTGGAAGGCGAAGGCGATATCGTCGCTGCGAGCCTGACGATTACAGCAGCGCGCCAGGAGCAAGCGGCGTTTTCCGTGCCGTATCTCTACGTGGATGAGTACCTGATTACTGCGGCCAGCGACAGCCTGCCGGCGACGATTGAGGACTTAGCCGGGATGAAAGTCGGCGTCCGGCGCTCTAGTTCGCACTACGAGACTCTAGCGGATATTCAGCAACGGGTGCCGTCTTTGCAGATTCACACCGCGCCGGAAAAACTCGGCCTTGAACACCTGCTCGACGGCATTGTCCGCGGCGAATACCAAGCGGCCGTATCCGACGAGCACTTATGGCGGGCGGTGGCAAGCTATTACGACAACTTGGTTACGTCGCTCATGGTGGCCGAAAACCGTCCCATTGCCCTGATGATGAGGCCCGACGATGTGCAGCTCAAGACTAGGGTTGATGAGTATCTGCTCGCCCAGCAGTTTACGCGCCAGTCTCAGCAGGCTTTCACTGACGATTTGCCCGACCTAAAGGAGCGTCGCCGGCTGCGCATGATCACGCGCAACAATGCGATGACGTACTTCATTCATCGCGGCCGGCAGGTGGGTTTTGAATACGAGCTGATAAAGGAATTTGCCGATCGGCATGGCTTGCGGCTCGATATCGTCATCCCGGACAGTCACGCCGATTTGCTGCCGTATTTGAACGAAGGCAAAGGCGACATTGTGGCTGCGGCCATGACCATTACCGAGGAGCGCCGGGCGCAGGCGGCGTTCGCCCTGCTGTACAACGAAGTAGATGAGCTGGTGGTCGTGCGCGCCGAGGAGGATTCGATCAGCAGCCTCGAAGACTTGGCCGGGCGCACGGTCCACGTGCGTCAAAGCTCTTCTTTTTACACTACCCTGATCGCCCTTGCCGATTCCATTGAGGGTTTGCAAGTCGCGCCACTGCCCGACGACCTCGAAACCGAAGACATCCTAGCCGGCGTCGAGGAAGGGCGCTACGACATTACCCTGTGCGACTCCAATCTACTCGACGTGGAACTCGCCTACGGGCGCCAGCTCAAGGCGGCTTTCAGCATCAAGCCGACGGTCTTGGGTTGGGCGGTGCGCGAGGACAATCCAGCCTTGCTGGCAGCGCTCAATCGGTACGTACAAGAAGAAAAAGGCGGCTTGTTTTTTAACATGATGAAGAAGCGATACTTCAAAAACAAGCGCACCATCACTAGGGCAAAAGATTCGCTGCGGGTCGATTTGAGCGGCCGCCTGTCGCCCTATGATGAGTTGGTGAAAAAATACGCTCGCCAGTATGGCCAGGACTGGCGGTTGATTACCGCGCAGATGTACCAGGAATCCAAATTCGATCCCCAGGCCACTAGCTGGGTCGGCGCACGCGGGCTGATGCAGATCATGCCGGTCACTGGGCGCGAGCTGGGGTTTACCGATCTGCACGATCCGGAGAAAAACATCCACGCCGGGGTAAAGTACCTGTCCCAACTGGTCAATCGCTTCGATCCGAAAATTCCCGTGGATGAGCGGATGCGCTTTGCGCTGGCCGCCTACAATGTCGGGTACGGGCATGTACTCGATGCGCGTCGCTTGGCGCGCGAAAAGGGGTGGAATTCCGACAAGTGGTTTGGTCACGTGGAACAGGCGATGCGCCTGCTTGCCAAGCCGGTGTATCACAAACGGGCGCGCTACGGCTTCTGTCGCTGCGGCCAGCCCGTGCACTACGTGGGCAACATTCAGAATATGTACGACGCCTATGTCGGGATGCTGACTATGGCGAGGGCGTCGGGTCAAGAGCGTCTCTGAGTTGGCGGTACCTCGCAGATAGTAGCAAGCTGATCCCCGCTACAGACGGCATCCCGACGCTGAGCAGCCGTGGTGCGTCCTTCACTTGTCGTATTTCCTCTCTTTCACCAGCTTAGGTGAATCTGACTTCCATTTTACATAGCTGAGGAGCATAGAAGGCGGGATGGCCGAGCCTAAGCTGCGATTCCCGGTGCGGAAGTTAGCGGCGCTCAGGCCGGGTTATCTGGCATTGCTGTTTGTAGTACTGGCCGCGGTGTTGGGGGCCTTTGCACTCTACGGCCTGCGGCAGTCGCAGCAATCGACCTTGGAGACACTCGAACGCGGGGCGCGGTCGCTGGCCGAAGCGGTTTCGCGCGCCGAGGAGAACGTGCTCCGCGCCGAAGGCGACATGGAAGAACTGATCGAGGAACGGCTGCTGGACAACGCCCGGCTGCTAGCCGAGTTGGGGCTGACACAGACGTTTTCCGACACGCTCTTGGCGCGGATTGCAGTGGACAACGCCCTTGACCAAGTCGATGTGCTCGACGTGGCTGGCCAACTGGTGGCGTCGAGTGGAGTTGTCGATACAGAGGAGCTGGTGGAGTGGCAGCGGGAGTTGGAGCCGCTGTTGGTAGGCGTGGAGGAGGCGCTGCTGTTCGAATTAGACGACCAGCTCTTTGCCGTGGCCGTGGCCATGCGGGATGGAGGCGCGGTGATTGTGCGGGCTGCGGCCGAGCGACTGTTGCACCTGCGAATTCGCTCCGGCGCTGGTCGGCTGATCCAAGAGATCGGTACCAACCAAGACATTGTGTACATGGCATTGCAGGACACGCTGGGCCTGTTGGCCGCTTCGCACGATTTGGTCTTGCTCGAAAGCATTGTCGGCGACGCGTTTCTCGAGACGGCCCTGACGCGCAATGCGGCCGCTTCGCGCCTCGTCGAGTTCGAGGGCGAAGAGATATTTGAGGTAGTAATCCCCTTCGCGCCCCAAGGGACGACGCTGGGGCTTTTGCGCATTGGCCTCTCGCTCGACGAACTGCGGGCACAGGAGCAGCGCGGGCGGCTGCAAGTGGCGTTGCTGGTACTGCTGCTTCTGATATTGGGTGCCGTGGGCACTGGGGCGGTAATTGTGCGGCAAAACTTGGCTCTGCTCACCGATGCGTACGCGAACATACAGACCTATAGCAGCCGTATCTTGGCGCAGATGACGGAGGCGGTGGTGGCTACGGACCCGGCTGGGATCATTGAAGTCTTCAATCAAGCGGCCGAGGCATTGTTCGGGATCGAGGGCGAACAGGTGCAGGGGCAAAGCCTGCGCGATGTGTGGCCGCACGAGGCCGTGGATAGGGCCTTGGCTGGCGAGGAACTGGTGAGCTTGGCCTGTCGTTTTACGGATGTTCAAGGCCGCGAACGGACTCTATCGCTGTCGAGCGCCCAGGTTTATAATGCCAGCGGCGAGGTGGAGACCATCGTCTTGGTGATTCAGGATCTGAGTGAGAAGGTGGCGCTGGAGGCCGATCTCCGGCGACGAGACCGCTTGGCCTCTATGGGGGCACTGGCCTCGGGCGTAGCCCACGAAGTGCGCAACCCACTCAATGCCATCAGTGTGATCGTGCAGCGGCTGCGGCGCGAGTTTACTCCGCGTGCAGACGAGGGCGAATACCGCCAGCTAACCCAAGTCGTCGCCGGTGAGGTCGAGCGGGTCAATCGCATTATCCAGCAGTTTTTGGAGTTGGCGCGCCCGCCCGCGCTTGCCAAGAGGCGCGTAGAGCTAGCGTCAATCTTAGAGCGGGCGGCTGAGACGGTCGAGCCGCAAATGCTCGCCGCTGGGCTGCGGCTGGAGCGAGATTTTGCTGGCGTGGGTGAGGTCCAAGTCGATGCGGATCAGCTACATCAGGCGCTGCTCAACTTGCTGGTCAATGCGGTGGAAGCTACGGACGAGGGGCACATCCGGCTAGAGGCGCAGTCGCTACCCAAGGGATGGGTGGAGATCGGCGTGGCTGACACTGGCTCGGGCATTCCGGCCGAAGATGCCGAGCGGATATTCGACCTGTATTTCACGACCAAGGCCGCGGGCGCGGGGCTGGGTTTGAGCTTGGTGCACCGCATCGTCGCAGAGCACGGGGGGCGCGTTGAAGTGCAGAGTGATCGCGGCGCGGGCACGCGATTTGTCATTCTACTGCCAAGGGGGCTTTGAAATGGCTGGAGAGATGGTTGAAATCGGGAGAATGAGGGGTATATTACGGGGTGGAGAAGATCAATAGGCGATACCGAGGTACTCATGATCCGGCGTGTTACTATTAGGAAATTCAAGCGTTTTCGCGAGCAGATGTTCGAGTTGGCAGAGTCGGTGGTGCTCGCCGGCCCCAACAATGCCGGAAAGTCCACGCTGCTACAGGCCATTGCGACGTGGAAGCTCGGGATTGACCGCTGGCTGGCCCAGCGCGAGGGGGGCCGGGCGGTCAAGCGATCCGGCGTGGCAATAACCCGCGCCGATTTCACCGCCGTGCCGTTGCGCGAGATGAATCTATTGTGGGAGGGACGGAAGGTCACCGGTCCCCGTGGTATGTCGGGAACGCGGCGGCTGATCGAGATCGTCGTGGAAGGTGGAGCAGGCGAGGAGAATTGGACGTGCGGAATCGAATTCCAGTACTCCAATCCCGAGGTGGTACATGCGCGTCCGCAGATGGCCAAAGATCTCGACCCGGAGGCCATTCGGGAGTTCCCACCCTTGGAGGCCCGAGCACTCGACATCGTTCATGTCCCGCCTCTCGCCGGTATTGAGCGCGATGAGCCACGGCGCGACCGGGGGATGCAAGATCTGCTCGTGGGTCAGGGGCGACCGGGCGAAATCCTGCGGAATCTGCTGTGGGAAATTTCCGAGAACAGGCCGGAAAGCTGGCAGCTACTTGCCGAGCATATCCGTGCACTCTTTCAAATCGAAGTACTCGCGCCATCGTACGCCCCAGCTCAACCGTACATCGTCTGCGAGTACCGCGAGCCGGGTGGCGATAGGTCCCTCGATTTGTCCAATGCTGGTAGCGGCACTCTACAAGTGCTCCTGCTGCTAGCATTCCTCTACGCTCGACCGGCGGCCGTAATCCTGCTTGACGAGCCGGACGCACATCAGCACGTCATCTTGCAAAGACAGGTGTACGACCTGATTCGCAAGGTCGCCCGCGAACGTGGTGGGCAAGTACTCATCGCCACGCATTCCGAGGTCGTCCTCGATGCCACCGAGCCGACACGGGTGCTCGGATTTTTCGGTGAATCACCCCGTCCACTCGTCAACGAAATCCAACGAGACCAACTTCGCGAAGCCCTTAAGCGTCTGACCACCACTGATCTCCTATTGGGCCGCGAGGTCGGTGCAGTGCTTTACGTCGAGGGTGAGACAGACGAGCGGATCTTAGGTGAGTGGGCACGAATTCTCGATCATCCGGCTCAGAGCTTCTTTAAGCGGCCGTTTGTGCGCTTGCTCGGCGGTCGAAGTCTGCGCGAAGCCCGTGAGCACTTCTTTGCCATGCAGGCCGCCTTTCCCGGGCTACCGGCCCTATGCTTGCTTGATGGTGACAACCTCGACGAACCGGACGCGGAGATGACCCGTGCCGGTCTCGTCGTCTTGCGCTGGCGTCGCTACGAGATCGAGAACTACCTGTTGCAGCCCGAGGCGATCGCGCGGTTCGCCAACTTCCCGTTGGTGGAAGAGGCGTTTTGGCGACAGGTACCTCGTGGGACTAACCTGTTTGGGGATCACGTCTCGCTAGTGCGCGTCAAGGCGAGTGACGAGTTCCTTGTGCCGCTACTCGCCGAGATCGGCAATCCCTCACCTAAGCGAGACTTGTATCTATTAGCCGCCAAGATGCAGCCCGACGAAATCCACCCCGAAGTAGTGGAAAAGCTGGACCGGGTGGCGACACTGTGCGCGGGATAGAGGCCGACCACCAACAAGGATTGCCTCTATAAATGAATGGACCCCGACTCGTGCATCCAAAGGCGGACCTACCAATAAACTCTTGGAAATGCCCAGCGCAGGATTACAGAAGCCCCTGAAAAACTGACATGCCCGGCCAATTATCCATTCTCCCTCACCGACGGCATACAGGCCACGACCGAGAACGCCCTAGCCGTCGGCGATTCAGATGGGGGAGATTGCGCTATGAATGGGGAAAAGCGAGAACTTTTTCTATTAGAACTTCGGCCAAGGACGTCGATTCTATAAAGTTGTTATTAGGGATGTGATAATCTGGAAACTTTTTTCTAAGTGCATTCGCGACTTTGTTCGGAATGCGGCATCCATGGCTTTGATCGTGAGCAGTCCCGTCTTTATTGATCGCAAATAGTTGCTTGTTTTTGTTGTAGATATGCAAGTGGTACTGACCGCCTGAATGAGGAGGATCCCTTCTCACCGAGTATGGACCACCCAGAGGTTCCCCTCGATGTCTAGCTTCTTCGATACTATCCTTCTCTCTAGTGCTGGAAAGATAGAGGTAAATCGTGTACTCTTTGACAGTCAATTTATAATAATACAAATACATACCAGCCTTCTTTAAGAGATTTTCAGGACACGAGAGGCCCAATTGCAGGACGGTCGCTCGTTTTCTGACCCGCCTACCTTTCAATCATACAAATATACAATACAAATATACATTCTTCCCTGCACCCAATGTAACTATTATGAGGACTTTGAAATGGCTGGAGAGACCATTCTGATAATCGACGACGAGGCCGCGCAGCGCGAGGCCGTGGGCGGCTATTTGCGCAAGCGGGGTTTTGTGGTCTTACAGGCGGCTAATGGACGAGAGGGCTTGGCCTTATTGCGGGGCCAAGTGGTCGATCTGATCATCACGGATTTGCGGATGCCGGAGTTGGATGGGATGGGGGTGCTTGCCGCCGCCCGCGAGATCAACCCTGCTATCGGGGTGGTGATGGCGACGGCTTTTGGAACGGTCGATGGGGCCGTTGACGCCATGCAAGAAGGGGCTTTCTACTACCTGCAAAAGCCGATTGATCTCGATGTGCTCGACCGGATCGTCGATCGCGCCTTGGAGCAGCGGCACCGCATCTCGGAAAACGAACTTCTCCGCGAGCAGGTCGGGGAGCGGGTGTCATTTGGCGGTATTATGGGCTGCTCGCCGGCCATAGAAGAGGCCCTCAACGTGGTGGCGCGGGCCGCGCCGAGCCGGGCGACTGTGCTGCTGCGCGGCGAGTCGGGCACTGGCAAGGAGCTGATGGCGCGCGCGGTACACGAAGCAAGCCCCCGCGCCGACCATCCCTTTGTAGCTGTCAACTGCGCTGCCCTCAACAAGGGCTTGATCGAGAGCGAGCTATTCGGGCACGAGAAGGGCGCTTTTACTGGGGCCGATGCTCGGCGCGTCGGGCGCTTTGAGCAGGCCGACGGCGGTACTCTATTCCTCGACGAATTGGCCGAAATCCCCCTCGATGTGCAGGTCAAACTTTTGCGCGTCTTGCAGGAGCGCAAGATTGAGCGCGTCGGCAGCGGCGTTGAGATCGAGGTTGATGTGCGGCTAATTGGGGCGACGAATCGAGATTTGGAGACGCTGGTCGCACAAGGAGCATTCCGCGAGGATTTGTTTTACCGGCTCAATGTCGTCGCGGTAGAGCTACCGCCGTTACGCAACCGCAAGGACGATATTCCGCTGCTTGTGGATCACTTTCTCGCCCGCTATGCCGAGGAAAACGGCAAGGCTATTGGCGAGGTTTCCAAAGAGGCGTTGGATCTGCTGACGCGCTACGCATATCCCGGCAATGTGCGCGAGTTGCAAAACATCGTCGAGCGCGCGGTGGTCATGGCTCGCGGTGAGGTAGTGACGCGGGCGGACTTGCCCGCCGAAGTGCAACAAGCAGCGCCCGCGCCAGTTGCAGACACCTTGACCGCGCAAGTGGAGGAATTGGAGAAGAAGGCCATTGCCCAGGCCTTGGAGCGGTCCGGTGGTGTTCAGAGCCGCGCTGCCGAACTGCTGGGGCTGACCGAGCGCAATCTGCGCTACAAGCTGAAGAAGTACGGGTTAAAGTAGTTTCAGAAGCCGAATTGGATGCCTACGGAGTACGCGTGGGCGTCTGTGTCGTAGAAAGCGTCGTTGGACGCCACTGAGCGGTAGAGCCACTCCAATTCGAGGGCCATTTCTCGGAACGGGGTGCTGTCTAGGTAGAATGCGCGCGCTAGCCCCAAGCGCGCGGTGTGGCGCGTTTCAGTCGTGGATTCCCCCGTGAGAACTCCGGCGAGATCGTAGGCAGGCCTCTGGCTATAGAGGCGACTTTCGCGATGGAAGGAGGCCGCTAGCTCGCAGTTTAACGGAGCCAAGTACTTCAGGGTAGCACTCCATTGATCCCCACTATAGCTGTAGCGGTCTTCAAAGAGTTCGTCTGGATCGTACCAGTACGCCTTGGATTGCGCCTTATAAAGTTCATCTGGATCGTACCATTTCGCCTTGGTCTTGTAAGGGTCGTCTAAGAGTCTGTTCGGGTCGTACCAGAACCAATCGGCATAGCGGCTCTGGCCGGCGAGGATGCCTTGGTGGTGCCACGCTAGCTGTAACCCAAGGTTGGGACCGAGTGATTGAGCGGCTTTGAGGCGGGTACCCCATAGGAGTGGGTTGCGGCTGGGCTGGGCTGTTTCTCGCATATAGGATTTAAGGCCCAACTCGCCGTTTAACTGCAAGGTGGTGCGGGTAGGCAGGTAGTGGGTTAGCTGAGCGTCGAGATGCTGTTCGCGGTAGCTGTAGTCAGCGGCGTTGAGAAAGTTTTGGTAGCTGAAGGTATAGTCTAGGCGAGTGATAAGCTCCGGGTGCAGATACGGTTCGAAGCTGGCGAAGGCTCGGCCAGCGGCAAAGTCGCGGTAGTCGTAGAGCGGGCGGTCCAAGCGCAGGCTCAGTGAGACATCAGAAAAGAACAGGCCCACCGCTCCCAAGGGGCGCGCATAGCTTGCGCCAAAGCTGTGCAAATGGTTGAAGAGGTCGGCGTTTTTGCTGAATACGTTGGCGTTGCCCGAGTAGTACAAGCTCAAGTCGGCGTCGAGTTGGTAGTCGAAGTCGATATAGGCCGACTGCATCAGATCGCCGCGCTGGCTGGCCGTGAGAAAAACATTGTCCGTATAGGTAGTGTACAGGTCGGCGTTGAGGGCGACTTGAGCCTCGGCTGCGGAAATCAGCGCGACTAGACAGGCCGGTAGATATCTCATTTGCCCCCCTTCTTCTTGGGATGTTTGGGCTCGCCTTTTTTGAGATGCGGAGGCACGCGGCGGCGTTTGAGGCGTTTTTTGGTGAGGTCTTGTACGCGCTCGTCCGGGTGCCGCAGGAGGCGGCGCAACAGGCGGGCGTCGTCAATGCCGTCGCCATCCTCGTCCAAGAAGAAGTCCATCCGCCGTTTTTGAGCGTGCAGTCGCTGGTGCAGCCGCTTGAGCGGGTCGTGCATGCCGTCGCCATCGGCGTCGCGGAATTGCTTGACTTGGTGCCGGCGCTCTTCAAAGACGCGGCCAAAGCGATAGCCCAGCAGCCCGTACGGGCCGTACTTTGCACCGGTGATGTCGTTTAAGCGGTCGCCATTGAAATCGACGACATTGTCGATGAAGCCGTCGCCGTCCGCGTCGTGGAAGCGGCCATCGAGGTCGTTTACGCCATCGCCGTCTTGGTCGCGGAAGCGGTCGTTTATGCCGTCTTCGTCTGCGTCTAAAAAAGGGAAGTGGTGGGGATAAGGCTGGCCGTTGAGGTCGTTTACGCCGTCGCCGTCTTGGTCGCGGAAGCGGTCGTTTACGCCGTCGCGGTCGGCATCGACATAGCCGATAATGGGCGCAGGGGACGCATCCTCCTCTGGCGGCCCGGATTGGGCGTAAACGGAACAGGCCAGCAGGGCGCTGGCCGCGATAGCGATGATGACCATGTTTTCCTCAGTGTTCGCAAGCAACAGACCGCGCATAAAAGCTGCCGAGCGCGGTCTGTTGCTTGCGAGGGTCTACTGGCCGAAGGAGTCCTTGACGCGCCCCCAACTCGTTTCCGCGACGGTTGCGACTTTACCAGCCGCCTCCGTCTCGGTCGTCTCGTCCTCTTCTTCGCTGCCCTTCCAATGGCGGCCGCGATTGGTCCTGATTCCTTCGAGAGTTGCGAACTGGTCGGCGGTCAGAATAGCCTCAAAGTCGGTCCAGTACTCTGCGCGGAGGGCTTTCCTCTGCTCGTTTAGGGTCTCTATGAGGGTTTGGATTTGCGTCTGCTGATCTTCAGTCAAGCCGAGTTGTTCGACCAGTGAGTTCCTGTGCTTTCCTCGTTTGCCGTGCTGGCCGCGATTGGCCTTGCGTTCTTCGAGGGTTTGGATCTGCTCGTCGGTCAGGATGGCCTCAAAACTGGTGCGGAATTCTTCTTTGGTCAGGTCCTGGTCTTTGAGTTCTTGGATCTGCGTCCTTTGGTCATCGGTCAAGCCGAGGCTGGGTCGGTCAGGTCGATTGGCCTTGCGTTCTTCGAGGGTTTGGATCTGTTCATCGGTTAGGATGGCCTCAAAACTGGTGCGGAATTCTTCCTTGGTCAGGTCTTGGTCTTTGAGGGTTTGGATTTGCGTCTTTTGGTCGTCGGTCAAGCCGAGCGGGTTTCTGACTTCTTCGAGGGTTTCGAGCTGTTCGTCAGTTAGGATGGCCTCAACGTCGGTGCGGTACTGTTCGCCGAGGGTCTGTCCTTGCGCGCGGATGTTCTCTTTGAGGGTTTGGATCTGGGCTTGTTGGTCTTCGCTCAGGCCGAGTTTTTCAATCAACGAGCCCTTGTGTTCGCTGCGCTTGCCGTGTCCGTAGAATCCATGCTTGCCTCCTCGACCTCGCGCCGAGGTGTCCATAGCCGCCGCTGTTATCAACAGTAGCGCGGCTGCGATGACCCATGTTGTCTTCACGATGCTCCTCCTTGCATGAGATGAGTGTGATGCTCAACGTGCACTGTCGAGTCGCACTGTATTAGAGCAACATGTGTGCCAAGTTAGAAATTTTTTACAAAAATGCCGTTTTACAGTGGGCAGCACCCCGCATCGTTGCAAAAACGCCGCAGACTTGGTGCGGCGAGTTCGACCATTTGGTCGAAGCACGTAGTTGTTAATGTGATATAACATTTTGTTTTTATTTGATCTATAGTTAGTTCGATTAAAGGCAAAAATTCGACCAAATGGTCGCCAACAAGGCAACCCCCACCAAACCTTATCCGCGTCCGAACACCTTCGCCGGCAGATACGTAGCCAGTTCCGGTACAAACCACAGCCCCACTAACAGTAGCACCTGAATGGCGATAAAGGGCACGACCCCCCGGTAGATCTGCGGCGTGCTGATCTCAGGGGGAGCGACGCCGCGCAAATAAAAGAGCGAGAAGCCAAACGGGGGCGTGAGAAAAGAAGTCTGCAAATTCAGGGCGATCATCACGCCCAACCACACTGGATCTAGGCCCATCGTCAAGAGGATCGGGCCGACGATGGGGACGACGACGAAGATGATCTCGAAGAAATCGAGAAAGAAGCCGAGCAAAAACATCACGGCCATCACTAACACGAAAGAGCCGAGCACGCCGCCGGTCGCCTCATGGGTTAGAAAGCTCTCGACCGCTTCGTCGCCCCCGTAGCCGCGAAAGACCAGCGAAAAAACGCTCGCGCCGATGAGTATGATAAAGACCATGGCGTTGATCTCGGTGGTGGTGCGCATGACTTCTTTGAGCGTGGTGCGGTTGAAATGTCCTTTGGCTAGCGACAAGAGCATGGCACCGACCGCGCCGACCGAAGCCGCCTCGGTCGGCGTGGCCACTCCGAAGAGGATAGAGCCGAGTACCCCGCAGATGAGGACTAAGGGCGGCACGAGGGCCGCGCCGAGGCGGCGGAGGAAGGCCGCACTGAGAATTTGCGCGCGCTCCTCGTCTGGCACGGCTGGCACGGTAGCAGGCTTGAGGAGGCCGAGGCCGATTATATAGAGGATATAGAGGCCCATCAGCACGACGCCGGGCACGAGCGCGCCCATAAAGAGGTCGCCGACCGATACGGAGACCGGGGCGAAATTGCCCATTTTGAGCTGGGCCTGCTGGTACGCCGAGGAGACCACGTCGCCGAGGATGACCAGCACAATGCTGGGCGGAATGATCTGGCCGAGCGTTCCCGAAGCGCAGATGATGCCGGTGGAAACCGCTGGGGAGTACGCGCGTTTGAGCATGGCCGGCAGCGAAATGAGTCCCATGGTGACGACCGTCGCGCCGACGATGCCGGTGGAAGCCGCCAATAGGCCCCCGACGAGACAGACCGAAATCCCCAGTCCCCCGCCCAAGCTGCCGCAGAGCTGAGCCATGGTTTCGAGTAGGTCCTCGGCGATTTTCGAGCGCTCTAGCACGACCCCCATAAAGACGAACAGCGGTACGGCCATCAGGGTCTCGTTGGACATGATGCCGTAGATGCGGGCCGGCAAAGCCGAGAGAAAGGCCGCGTCAAAGTCGCCGGTGATGATGCCGAGGCCGGCAAAGCCGAGGGCCGTACCGGCGAGGCAAAAGGCCACTGGGAAGCCGGATAGCAGCACCGCGAAGGTGCAGAGGAACATGGCCAGCGGCGCGAATTCGCTCATTGGGTGCGAAGGGTTTGCACACTGTGGTGAATGATGGCTAGGGCTTGCAAAAACAGCAGCACAAAGCACAGGGGAATAGCGGTTTTGAGCAGATAGACCGCCTCCAAGCCGCCGCCGTCTTGAGAGCCTTCGAGCACGGCCCAAGAGTTGGCGACAAAGGGCAGCGACTGGTAGAACAGCACCGCGCAGCAGGGGATCAACAGCAGTAAGCTGCCCAAGAGATTGACTAGGGCCTTGCGCCGGATGTCCATGGGCCGGTAGAGGATATCGACGCGGACGTGTTCGTCGCGCGAGAGGGTGTAGCTGGCTGCGAGGAGGAAGGTAAAGGCGTGCATGTACAGGGCTATTTCCTGCATCCAGACCCAGCCGCGTTCAAAGAGGTAGCGCAAGATTACGACGGTAAAGGTCACCAAGACCATGCCCAGCGTCAGCCAAGGCACAGTGTGGACGATGAAGCGGTTGAGGCGTTCCATGCGGGCGTTAGCCAAAGGTCAGGGCGCGGGCCTGAGTATAGGCTTCTTCGGAGATGCGCGTGTACGCGATGGAGTTTTTGCGGAAGGCGTCAAACGAGCTATAGACCCGGCTGGAAAAGGGGTCTTGGCCCGCGATCTCGGCTACTACTTCGGCGGATACTTTGCCGATTTGCGCCAAGAGCTCGTCGGAAAAGCGCCGGAGCTGGACGCCGTGTTCGTCAACCAAGGTCTTGAGGGCCTGGCTATTGCGCGCGGTGAACTCGCTGAGCATGTCGTCGTTGGCTGCTTGGCAGGCGTATGCGACGACGGCTTGGAGGTCTGCGGGAAGGCTCTCCAAGGCTTTCTTGTTGACCATGCACTCTAGCGCGGTCCCGGGCTCGTGCCAGCCCGGCCAGTAGTAGTATTGGGCGGCTTGGTGTAGCCCAAAGGCGAGATCGTTGTACGGGCCGATCCATTCGGTGGCGTCGATGGCACCGGTCTTGAGGGCTTGGAAAATCTCGCCGCCGGGCAGGGCTTTGACCGTGACTTCGAGGCGGCGCAAGACCTCGCCGCCCAAGCCCGGCATCCGCATGACCAAACCGGAGAAGTCGGCGAGGGTGTTGATTTCCCGGTTGAACCAACCGCCCATCTGCACGCCCGTGTTGCCGATGGGAAAGGCCCGGAGGTTGAAGGGGGCGTAGAGTTCGTCCCACAGGCTCTGGCCGCCGCCATAGCGCAGCCAGCCATTGATCTCGGCCGCGTTTAATCCAAAGGGAACGGCCGAGAAAAACTGGGTCGCTTCGTGTTTGCCCTTCCAGTAGTAAGCGGCTCCGTGGCCCATCTCGGCGGTGCCGCCGGAGACCGCGTCGAATACGCCCGAAGCCGGCACCAACTCACCCGCGCCGTACACCTTGATGTGCAGGCGTCCATCGGACAGGGCCTCAATGCTGCGGGCGAGGTTGTTGGCCCCGGTGCCCAAGGTCGGAAAGTCCTTGGGCCACGTGGTGACCATCTTCCATTTGAAACGCTGTTGGGATTGGACCGCAGGGGCCGCTTGCTGTTCGGCTTGGCCACAGGCGGCTAAGCCGCCGGCTGCAACGAGTGGGGCGCTTTGCAGGAAGGAGCGGCGCGAGCGTGGTGCGGAATGTTGCATGGAACCTCAGCTTTTGTTGATCAGGTGACAGGAGCCGTCGTCTTGACCGACGATCACGAGATGGGTCATTGCGAGGAAAAGGCCGTTTTCCACGACCCCGGGCAAGGCGTTGAGCCAGCGCTCGGTGGTGCAGGCGTCGTCGATTCCCTCGGGAAAGCGAGCGTCGATGACGTAGTTGCCGTTGTCGGTGACAAACGGGGTGTCCGGTGCCTGCAAGCGCAAGGCCGGGACGAGGCCCCGCTCTTCGAGATGCCGTGCAATGAGAGGATGGGACCAAGGGACGACCTCGACCGGCAACGGGGACTTGGTGCCGAGCCGATCGACTAGCTTAGATGGATCGGCGACGATGATTTGGTGCGCGGTGATGGAGGCGACGATTTTCTCGCGCAGGAGCGCGCCGCCTAGGCCCTTGATTAAGTCGAGGTTGGGATCGACCTCGTCGGCCCCGTCGATGGTCAAATTGACGCTAGACACCTCGGCAAGTGTCGTCAGTTCAATGTCGAGGGAGCGGGCCAAGGCGGCCGAGGCTTCCGAGGTGGGGATGGCTTTGACTGTTAGCCCAGCCGCGACGCGCTCGCCGAGGGCACGGATGGCCCATTCGGTGGTCGAGCCAGTGCCCAACCCCACGGTCATCCCGGCTTCGATGTACTCGGCGGCGCGGCGGCCGGCGACTTCTTTCGGCGTCATGGCACTACCAACTTAGAGACGCGTACAGTAGTGGATCTGGCGGGCGACTTCCTCAAAGCCGAGGCTGGGATACAAGTGTGCGCCGATGGGATTTTGCGCCAGCGTCTCGATCTTGGCGCACTCCATGCCAGCAGCGCGCAGGTGCGCTAAGCCGTGTTCTATGAGTTGGCGGCCCATGCCTTGACCTTGGCAATGCGGCAGGACGGCGAGGTTGGGAATCCCGCCGATTTTGCTTTCATGGTCGATGCGGGTGGTGATGTAGCCGACGACCTCGCCGTCTTCCTCCCACACAAAGACGCCGCTCGCCCGCTCGCCGGCCACGTCGTCGTCGATGTGGCGCAGCTTGCGAAATTGCCAGTCGCGTCCGCCGATTAGCCCGAAGCGCTGCTCGATGTTGTGGTCGATGGATACGCCGGGGAAGCAGACGGCCGTGATGTGCTTGAGCACGGGCAAGTCCGCTGGGCGATAGGGGCGAATCACGGGGTCAGCTTCCAGTGGATACGGGGATTTGCAACAGCGCCGGATCCGGGGCGGTCTCGCGCCCGGCTAGCAACTCGGCAGCTCGCTCCTTGGCCGCTTCCATTTTTGGCTGCCGGACGCCGCGGTAGCCGCGCACCTCCTCGGGCAGCGACAGGATTTGCACCCAGGTGTGGTACTCGTCTGCGGAGCGCGGAGAAAAGTCGGTGATCAGGCCTTCGTACCAAGCGGCGAAGTCGCGCTCTTCGCGGTGCCACCACGAAGAGCAAAGTCGGCGGAGGAACTTCATGCGGGCGACCCACTTCAGCGACCTGTCGCCTAGCTTGAGATCCGGGCGGAAGTCGCGGCCAAAGAGGCGCAGATGCGGCCGGTTCAGGTGGCGGTAGCGGATGCGGTCGCCACGGTTCGGGTCGATGTTGTAGCGGCGGCGGTCGCGGCGGTATTTTTCCTCGCAGGTGAGTAAATGGGCCACGTAGATTTCGTCCTTGATGGCGAGGACCTTGGCGAGTTGATAGATGACCGCGCGAGTGGCTGCGAAATTGAACTCAGGCCCGTCTTTGGCCTGCACGGCGAGTACTTGGCGGATGTAGCGGTCGGCGTACGCGAGGTTTTCGTACTGGATTAGGTCGTACACCCGCAGCGCGAAGTGCCGCCGCGCCGTGGCAACGGGCGTATCGCGGATGCGGTCGCGGTAGGCCGCGGCGACGCGCTTGCCCTTCTTCTTGGCCAGTAGCGCAGTTTTGTCGGCGACTAGCTCGGCGTAGCTAAGTGGTTGTTCTTCGAGTGGAAAATGATTCGGATTGAGCGCTAGGTATCGGCCCATGTTAAAGGCTTTTAGGTTGGTCTCTAGGTCGCGGCGCACAGCCTGTCCAATGGCCCAGAGCAAGGTGTCTAGGTCTAGGGAGAGCAGCCCGCGCTGGAAGGCCACGCCGAGCATCATGATGTTGGCGTAGAGTTTGTTGCCCAAGTAGTGCTCGGAGATGTGGAAGAGATTCGCGCCAAAGTACGCGTCTGGCCGGGTGTGTTGGTGAATCAGGTCGGCTTGGTCTTCCGCCAAGAAGTCCTCTTGGCCGATGAGGGTGTCGATCGTGGGGGTCTTGGCGGTGTTGACGATGGCTGCGGTGCGCTCTGGGTGGGCGATGCGGTAGCGGCCTTGAGGTTCGAGGCCCCGCGCTGCTTCGAGTATATCGAGTCCGAGGAGCAAGTCGGCCTTGCCGCAGGGAATTAGCGGGGAGACCGGAGTGCCTTTGGGTGCGTAGCTCAAATGCGAATAGACCGAGCCGTTGCGGATGGCCAGCCCCTTCTTGTTAGTCAGCCGCACTTCGTAGCCCTGTCGCACTCCGGCTTGCGCTAGCACTGAGGCCACCACGTTGACGCCCATGCCGCCGACCCCGGCTATGTAGGTGTACCAGATATCGGTTAGCGGGCGTTGTACGGGCGCGGGCAACTGGCTGGCGTCAATGGGTGGGGTCGAGACGGTGGGAGGGGCTTTGCGATGGACGGTAATCTCCTCAAAAGAAGGACAGGTTTTGTCGCCATCGCCGACTTCGACCCGGGTGCAGGCTCCGTCGGCAACGCAGGAGGAAGCGTCGATGGCGACCTTGGGGCCGTACTCAGTGTCGGCGGTGACCGTCAGGCCGCTGCAGCCGGTGGATTGGGTGCATTCGAGGCAGTACTCGCAGACGTCTTCGCTGATGTTGATGTGCTTTTCGACTGGCAGGAAGCCCTGTTCTTTGGCGATCGCGCTTTGACGCGCCCGCTCGCGGCGGTGGTAGGTGATGCCGCATTCCTTGTCGGCGATGATGATTTTGACCCCGTCGCGGAGCAAGGTTTTGCGGACGAGCGCGTCGTAGTTCTGGCGCTGAGATGGGTCCATGCGGGCGATAAAGGTCGGCGAGTCGCCCGCTAGGCCAGCGACGGCCTTTTCTATGTCTTGGGCGAAGGTCGGTTTGCCCAAGACATCGACGTCCACTCCTGGCGTGGGCTGGTGCCCGGTCATGGCCGTGGTCTTGTTGTCGAGGATGATGTAGGTGATGTCTTGGCCATTTTTGATGGAGTCGGAGATGGCGATCATGCCGGTGTGGAAGAAGGTCGAATCCCCCATGAAGACGAGTTGTTTGTTGTCGATAAAGGGATCGATACCCGCGCCGGTGCCGCCGCCTAGGCCCATGCCGGACAGATTGTGCATCAGCTCGGAAAACGGCGCGTATTTGAGCATGGAATAGCAGCCAATGTCGCCGTGGAAGACCAAATCTATCGGGGCTTGCCCGTCGGGCGGCGCAGCTAGGTCGGCCGCGGCTTTCTTGAGCACGCTGGCCGAGTCGCGGTGTGGACACCCCGGGCAGAAGGAGGGCGCGCGCGGTGGCACGGTCGCGGTGGAGTTCACAGGGGCCAAGGAGTTGAGTTCGGCCTGTAGTTTCTCGCGGTCGATGGGTAGCTCGGCGTCTAGCGCAACGAAGAGGCGCGCTAGGGTTTGGACGATGAGCGAGGGGTGCAAGCCTTGGATATCGGGAAAGCCTGGGGTATTGCCCGGGAAGCGCTTGCCCCACAGCGCGGAGCCGAGTTCTTTTTGCCGCGCCAACTCGGCGGCGATCTGCGGCTCGATAAAGGCCCGCTTTTCCTCGACCACGCAGAAAGTCTGCACGCAATCGGCAAAGCGCGCGATCATGTGAGGATCGACCGGATAAGTAATACCCAGCTTGAGGATGGGAAAATGCCCGGTTAGCCCGAGGATGTGCAGGGCGTGTTCGAGATAGCTATAAGCCAAGCCAGAGGTGATAAAGCCCAGCGGCTTGGGGCCATTGCTCGGAGGATAGAGGATTTGGTTGATGCCCGCCTCCCGCGCTAGCTGCCACAGGCGGGGATAGCGCTGGTGTACTACTTCGCGCTCTTTGTGCGCGGTGGCCGGCGGGATGATGACGCGGTCGTCAGAGCAAATGGTGCTGGTGTCTAGCGCGATGCGCTGCTTGCGGTTGAGGGCGGCAAAGCGGTTGGGATAGACGGTGACGCTGCCGCCGCCGTCGGCTTGATTGGAGGTGACTAGATAGGTCAGATAGAGACCCGAGCGGCGCGACAGTTCAAAGCCGTGCCCGATCCAGTCTTTGATCTCCTGAAAGGTAGCGGGTTCGAGGACCGGGATGTAGAGATGCTGGGACAGAAAGCGCGAGTCAGCCGGTACTTGGGTCCCCTCTGACCAAGTGTCGTCGCCCACGGCGATTAGAACCCCTCCGCTGGGCGAGGCCCCGACCATGTTGCCGAGGGCCAATCCGTCGGCCGCCACGTGCAGGCCGACGCTCTTCATCACGCCCAAAGCGCGAATGCCCTCCATCTGCGAGCCGTTGAGGCGGGCCGCAGCGAGCGCTTCGTTGTTGGCGATCTGGGCGACGATGCCGTGTTCGTTAAAGAGGTCTTTGTTGTTTTCGAGGGTCTCGAAAAGCTCGGCCAAGGGCGAGCCGGGGTACCCGGTAATGACGCCGACTTGGCTTTCTAAGGCACCCTTAACGATTAGCTCGTTGCCAGTGTAAATGCCCGTGCCTTGTTCGAGTGAGAAGCGGGGATCCATAGTCCTATCTGAGGAGATTGGGGAATGAACGAAAACATAGTACGAGGTCTGAAGCGATTGTCAAGTCGGCTTAGCGACCTCACGCTTCGGCATCGAGCCAATAGCGCTGGTATTCTTCTAAGAAAGTAAGGGTCTGGAGATCGGCCATGCGGTCTGGGAAGAGCACGCCGTCGAGATGGTCGATTTCGTGCTGGAGGACGCGGGCGAAAAGCCCCTCTGCCGACTGCTCCACCGCGCGACCTTCGCGGTCGTAGCCCCGGACCTCGACGGCTGCCGCGCGCGGGACGACGCCGCGCAATTGGGGGATGCTCAAGCAGCCTTCCCAGGCGTCTAAGCATTCCGGCGACTGGGCGGTAAACTGAGGATTGAAGAGCACGGTCAGCGGGATGGCGGCCTCGTCTTGGGGATCGGCTGCGGAGTCGCCGAGGACGATCAGCCGCAGGGGTTCAAACACTTGCGGCGCAGCCAAGCCTATACCCTCGTAGTCGATCATGGTTTCGATCATGTCGTCGATCAAGCGCTGCATCTGGGGGCTTTGCATTTGGGCGGGGGAAATCTCTGCGGCGCGTTGGCGCAGCACCGGATGTCCCATCCGCGACACCTTGCGAATGGCCATAGCGCGTTACGGCGTTTGGGAAGGAGCAGCCGAGAGACAGCAGCGGAAGCCCACTAAATCGAGGCGGTAATAGGGGTCGAGGAACCGCCCGTAGCGGGCGTCGGCGCGGGCTAGGTTGACGTTGTGGAAGAAGGAGCCGCCGCGCACGATCCGCCAGCGGTCGGAGCGCGAATACCAAGACGCAGTCCACTCCCAAACATTGCCGATCATGTCATAGACCCCGTAGGCGTTGGTGCAGCCTGCATACGCGCCGCTGGGCGCTAGGCCTGGCCCGCGTTGCCAGACCCCATCGACGGTAAAGCGCGTATTGCAGCGCCCCGACTCGAATTCCGCGCCATAGGAGTACGCGAAGTTCTGCGGCCCGGTGCAGGCTTTCTGCCATTCCTGTTCGGTACACAGCCGCTTGCCCTGTTCCGCGCAGAGCGATTCCGCTTCGCCCCAAGTGACATTGACTTTGGGGAGGGTGCCGCGCTGGTTGGGGTACTCATAGATGTCGATGTAGAAGGCGTCGTCGATCAATACCATGCCTTCCACGTCGGCCGCGGCCAGCGCCGGCAGGGTGAGCAACAGACAGAGGGCTAAGAGTTTATCCATGGTCGCTTATTCCGCAAATTGCACCGCGCCAAAGCGGGCGGGGTGGTGAAAGCCGCGCTGGTAGGTCTCGCTCCAAGCCGTGTACTCGGTTTGCTCGTGGTAGTGCCGATGGAGCGGGTCTGAGTCTGGGAGATCGTTTAGGCGGCTTTTTAGGTTGCGCCCGCTCTTTCGTTCGATGCGGTAGAGATTGAGCCGCCAGACATCGCCGGCTGTCGGGCGCGCACCGCCGGTGACGCTATCTGCCATAGCGGCCCAGGGAATGGCGATTTCCGCGGTCCAGCCTTGGTCGAGCGCGAGCGAGTCGTTCACGGTGCCGTAAGCTTGGACCGCTGTTTTGAGCCCGGCAATATCCCAGTCTTTGGACGAGTGCCACTCGGGCGATACCGAGTAGATTAGCAAATCGACGACCGCATTGAGGGGGTTGACCTCTAGCTCTAGGTAGCGCTTGCCATCGCCGTCGGGGTCGATAAAGACCTCCACGACTTCCTCGCTCCACATCGGATCGTCTTCTTGGTCGTAGATAGCCCACATGTCCGCATCTTGACAGACGAAGGCAAAGTAAAAGTAGTCGCTATCCCACAGCATCTTTGCCCGCGTAGGAAAGAGCACTTCGTCGTAATCGTTGAGGATGCGCTCAAAGCGGTTGATTTGATGCGCCCTTTCCCACGAGAATTCGTCTAATTTGCCATCGACGACGACCGGTTCAAGAGCGCGTTGAACTGTGTAGTGCGCCTGCAGACCTACTTCGGCGTGCGAGGCGAGTGGGAGGATGGCGAGCATCAGAATCGTCGAGAAGTGCATACATTCTCCTTAATTTTAAGAGGCTGAATATACGAAAATCGCGCGGTCTTACCAAAAGAGAAAAGGGACGATGCCAAGCTGGCACCGCCCCTTTGTGTCGTTTGGATATAGTAGTTATTTACACGTCGTAGTAGAGCGCGAACTCATAGGGATGAGGCCGCAGGCGGAGGGCATCAACCTCCTCGGTGCGCTTGTAGTCAAGCCACGCGTCGATCAGGTCATCCGAAAACACATCCCCCTGCAACAGAAAGTCCCGATCCTGCTCCAAGTGATCCAACGACGCCTCCAATGAGCCCGCCGTCTGCGGCACGCCTGCCCGCTCCTCGGCCGACAAGTCATACAGATTCTTGTCCAACGGCTCGCCCGGATCCAACTGACGCTCAATCCCGTCCAACCCCGCCATCAGCATCGCCGACAGCGCCAAGTAGATGTTGCACGACGGATCCGGACAGCGGAACTCCACCCGCTTGCTCTTGGGCGAAGGCGAATACATAGGAATCCGCACCGACGCACTGCGGTTGCGCTGCGAATAAGCCAAGTTCACCGGCGCTTCGTAGCCGGGCACCAGCCGCTTGTAGGAGTTGGTCGTCGGATTGGTAAACGCCAACAGCGCTGGCGCGTGGTGTAACAGACCGCCGATGTAGTGCAACGCCATCTGGCTCAGACCCGCATAGCCATTGCCCGCAAACAGAGGCGTATCGCCCTGCCACAGACTCTGGTGGGTGTGCATACCCGTGCCATTGTCCTCAAACAGCGGCTTGGGCATGAACGTGGCCGTCTTGCCGTGCCGATGCGCCACATTCTTGACGATGTATTTATACAGCATCATCCGATCGCCGCAGATAAGCAGCGGACAAAAGCGAATGTCGATCTCGCCTTGGCCGGCGGTGCCCACCTCGTGGTGGTGGATCTCCACGTCGATGCCGCAGTCGAGCATGGTCTGCACCATCTCGGTGCGGATGTCTTGCAGCGAATCCGTCGGCGG
>VXML01000085.1 GCA_009841115.1 Gemmatimonadota bacterium
CGACAAACACCCCGATCCCCGAGGCGCGATCCCCACCGACAAACGCCCAATCATCCACCCCGTCCCCATTCAGGTCGTGCACCACTACCCGCGAGCGTACAAACAGCCGATCATCATACAGCACCGTCTTCTCCGCACTACCGGTTGGTTGGCCTCTCCATAAGAGCAGGCCCTTGGTCCCTTCGAAGAGGTTGTGTTCGACCGCCGTGAGCAGGTCCATCTGCCCATCGCCATCAAAATCGCCCACTTGTAAAGGACGAGCAAAAGGCATATTCCTCATATCGGCTTCTAAGAGAGGGTCGCCTTCCCCAGGCGCGGCTTCTAAGTCCATCACTATCCACGTGTTGGCCTCGCTGGATAACGGCTCCCACAGCACCTCCAACCCCCCATCGCCGGTAAAGTCGCCTATCCGATCGGGCACATGGTTTTCGGCCACCACTAACGGGGTGGCCGTCCACTCCCCATGCTCGACCTCCCAGACCTCTAACGCTCTTCCTGCGGCCACTGTATGGTATGAAAATAACTCGATCGCGCCGTCCCCATCCCAATCCATCAAGCCTACGAGTCGGCGGTCAGGTAGCTGCGTGAGTACCTCAATCTGAAGATCCGGCTCGATAGACCAAACCGCTATGTCTGAGGTAGCGAACACGATCTCGTCGGTCCCATCGCCGGTCAAATCGCCACTCTGCACACGCGTCACCCATCCGAGCTCCTCAGTGCGCACCGTTTCAAAGGCCCCTTGTCCGTCATTGAGGGCCATGACCCAGCCGTTTATAAACGGATTATCCGAGCCGGGCCCTCTACCAATCCAAATGGAGAACAGGTCGAGGTCACCGTCGCCATCCAAGTCCATCAAGAAGCCAGGGCCCCCTAACCCCGGCGCAATCGGCGAGAAGACCGGCGGGGCGAAGAGCCCGACCCCCTCAAAGTGAAAATACTCGACCGACGGCGGAGCTAATTCCCCCAATAACAGCTCTTCCACGCCGGTCAACTCAATCCAGTCAATCTCCAACCATCCGACCACCTCCGCTGCCGACCGGGACACCCCGCGCTCGCCCCAATCTAAGCTAAAACCCGGCCGAATATCCCGTAAAAGACCCTCCCAGACCTCCCGGTCGCCTCGGGCGACCTCCCCATCCGACACAGGCAGCGTGAACCCTACTTCCTGCCACTCGGTGGTATAGACAAAGCCAGCTTGTCCGATCAGTGAAAACCGGTTGCTAGACCCCCTAACTGGATCTCGACCTGGAACCGTGCGGTTGTGCTCATTGGTCCAAGCCAACCAAAAGGAACCAACCGTAGGACGATGATGAACCGTGCGAAGCCGAACCCGAACCCGGTCGAACAGGCCCGAATCATAGCCTATGGTCGGCGAAACCAATTGGACACTCGGCGTAGGATACTTCTCGCCGGCCACTGACGGCGACATATCAATCGTCCACACGCCGTCTTTGACCTGCCCTAAGAATAGGTTGAATTCAGCCGGACCACCCACTGCCCCCGATTCTTTAGCGGCCCATCCTTGCGTCGTCCCATCGTCGAAATCCCACGTGATCGCCTCGGCGAAACGGCTCCATAGCGCAATACCTAGCAAAAGCACGAGATATAACATGGCCGATGTCCTTTACAAGAAAGGCCGGGTCTCGGCACTCTGCACGCGCCGAGACCCGGCCTAGCGATTTTCAATCTGTACACTGGCTCAGATGGTACAGAAACATCTTGTCTCGCAGAGTCCATTATCGGGCCATACTTGCTTTACACAGCACCAGAACGGTTCGTTCGGGTACTCTATCGAGCAAGCGTTGCTGAACTCGCAATCACTAGAGGTCGGGCAATCATTGGCCGCGGCCCCTCGGGCACCCAGCAGGATGGCAACCCCCGACAGGACGCTGATGACCCACCCTAACGCCATGCCCCGACGAGCCGGGGCCAACCCGCTCGAAGAAACCATGAATTCTCGAATCGTGTCCATCTGATTCTACTCCTTTATTGGTAGTCCAGCAACCTATCGGCGGGATGCCGACTAGCCACTGGAAGGGAAGGTTGAACCACTGCCGATAACCGAATACGGGTTGGTAGGTCCCCCTTTCTTGTTTGCCGCATCGGCTTCGACTTCAAGGCAAGAGAAAGCATATCCCGTGCCATATTGCAGGCCGCGCATAAAAAAATCCTTCAGGAGAATCCTAAAGGATTGAAAAACATACGACTTAAAATGTATGGTGGAGCGTTCTATTTTTTGTGGCTTATCCGTGGTTGCAAGGAATTATACGATTTGTCGTATGATTTATACGATTTGTCGTAGGCTCTACGATTTGTCGTATTAATAGCGCAACCCGTCCGTGCCTCACACCTGCACGGAAGCCTCACGGCAGCTTGGTCGTCTTCTTGGCTTCTGTATGTCCATCGACCTCGACCTGATAGAGATACACCCCAGCGGCCACCGCCTTGCCCTGCTCGTCGCGGCCATCCCAAGTAAAACGATAGCTGCCCGCCCCCAACGGCCCCTGCCACACCTGCCGCACCCGACGCCCTAACACATCATACACCCTCAGCGACACCCCCGCTGCGTCCGTTGCCAAATCAAGAGGGAGCACCACAGCCGGATTGAACGGATTGGGATAGCTGTCGCCCAGCCGATGCTGTGCCGGTCGCGCTGCCGACGACGTCAGCACCGCGGTCATCTGCTCACTCACCGAACTCTTCAGCACCTGCACCCCACCCAAGAGGCGATTTAACACCACCAAATCGAGATCACCGTCGCCATCGACATCGCCCGGCAGCACCTGCACCCCATCGCCAGCCAAACGATGCCGCTCCACTTCCTTAGCTGGATTCAAGCCTCCACCCCATTCGACAAACACCCCGATCCCCGAGGCGCGATCCCCACCGACAAACGCCCAATCATCTACCCCATCCCCGTTCAAATCGCGCACCACCACCGGAGAGCGCACAAACAAACGCTCATCATACAATACCGCTTCCTCCATACGGCCCCCTAATTGCCCTCTCCATAGAAGCAGGCCCTTGTTTTGTTCGAAAGGATTGCGTTCGAGCGGCGTGAGCAGGTCCACCTGCCCATCGCTATCAAAATCGCCCGCATTTAAAAGCGAAAGATGGGTCTCCGCATCGGATTCAAAGACGATGTTGCCCTCCCCAGGCGAGGCTTCCAAGCCAGCCACTATCCACGTATTTGCTTGACCGAATAACGGAACCCACAGCACATCCAACTGCCCATCGCCCGTAAAGTCGCCTATCCGATCAGGCGCGTGGTTTTCGGCCACCGCCAACCGGGTGGCCGTCCACTCCCCATGCTCGACCTCCCAGACCTCCAAGGCTCTCCCTGCGACCACTGTACGGTCTGATACAAACAACTCGATCGCACCGTCGCCATCCCAATCCAGCAAGCCTACGAGTCGGCGGTCAAATAGCTGCGTGAGCACCTCAATCTGAAGATCCGGCTCGATAGACCAAACCGCTATGTCTGAATGGGCTAGCACGATCTCGTCTTGGCCATCGCCGGTCAAATCGCCACTCTGTACATCCCAGTAAAACACCCATTCGGTTTCCTCGGTGCGCACCGTTTCAAAGGCCCCTTGTCCGTCATTGAGCGCCATGGCCCAGCCTGTTACAAACGGATTATCCGAGCCAGGTCCTCTATCATCCCAAGTGGAGAACATGTCGAGATCGCCGTCGCCATCCAAGTCCGTCAAGACGCCAGCCCCTTCAGCTATAAGGCCCCCTAACCCCGGCGCAATCGGCGAGAAAACCGGCGGGGCGAAGAGCCCGGCCCCCTCAAAACGGAAATACTCGACCGACGGCGGAGCTAATTCCCCCAATAACAACTCTTCCACGCCGGTCAACTCGATCCAGTCGATCTCTAACCAACCGACCACCTCCGCTGCCGACCGGGACACCCCGCGCTCACCCCAATCTAAGCTAAAACCCGGCCGAATATCCCTCAATAGTCCCTCCCAGACCTCCCGGTCGCCTCGGGCGACCTCCCCGTCCGATACGGGCAGCGTCAACTCCACTTCCTGCCATTCAGTGGTATAGACGAAGCCGACTTGTCCATGCAGCGAAAACCGGTTGCTAAACAGATCGGCTGGATCTCGACCTGGAGCCGTGCGGTTGTGCTCATTGGTCCAAGCCAACCAAAAGGAACCAACCGTAGGACGATGATGAACCGTGCGAAGCCGAACCCGAACCCGGTCGAACAGGCCCGAATCATAGCCTATGGTCGGCGAAACCAATTGGACACTCGGCGTAGGATACTTCTCGCCGGCCACTGACGGCGACATATCAATCGTCCACACGCCGTCTTTGACCTGCCCTAAGAATAGGTTGAATTCAGCCGGACCACCCACTGCCCCCGATTCTTTAGCGGCCCATCCTTGCGTCGTCCCATCGTCGAAATCCCACGTGATCGCCTCGGCGAAACGGCTCCATAGCGCAATACCTAGCAAAAGCACGAGATATAACATGGCCGATGTCCTTTACAAGAAAGGCCGGGTCTCGGCACTCTGCACACGCCGAGACCCGGCCTAGCTTTTCAAGCTGTACAGCTCAGATGGTGCAGTAACAATATGTATTAGACTTTTCGCAGTTTTCACCCCATCGAGTCGTTATGCAGCACTCGATCGGATTGTCCGGGTCCTTTATCGAGCAATCGTTATCGAACTGGCAATCACGAGACGTCGGGCAATCATTGGCTGCGGCCCCTCGGGCACCCAGCAGGATGGCAACCCCCGACAGGACGCTGATGACCCACCCTAACGCC
The DNA here is from genome assembly GCA_009841115.1 of Gemmatimonadota bacterium. Lineage (GTDB taxonomy): Bacteria > Latescibacterota > UBA2968 > UBA8231 > UBA8231. The sequence goes on from VXML01000085.1 coordinate 4,778, forward strand.
ATGCCCCGACGAGCCGGGGCCAACCCGCTCGAAGAAACCATGAATTCTCGAATCGTGTCCATCTGATTCTACTCCTTTATTGGTAGTCCAGCAACCTATCGGCGGGATGCCGACTAGCCACTGGAAGGGAAGGTTGAACCACTGCCGATAACCGAATACGGGTTGGTAGGTCCCCCTTTCTTGTTTGCCGCATCGGCTTCGACTTCAAGGCAAGAGAAAGCATATCCCGTGCCATATTGCAGGCCGCGCATAAAAAAATCCTTCAGGAGAATCCTAAAGGATTGAAAAACATACGACTTAAAATGTATGGTGGAGCGTTCTATTTTTCGCCGCTTATCCGTGGTTGCAAGGAATTATACGATTGGTCGTATGATTTATACGATTTGTCGTAGGCTCTACGATTTTCCGTATCAAAAGCGCAACCCCTCAGTTAGTCGCAACTTATCCTCTTTAAGACGATTTCTTTGGTCTCCGCAACCCATATACGCGCATGCGGGAACGCAGCCGCTCCGGATTCATGCCCAACAAGCAAGCTGCGCCCCGATCTCCATAGATGAGCCAATTAGTGGCCTGGAGTGCCTCCACGATTTGCTGCTTTTCGTCCTGATCCCCGGTCCCTTGTTCAACCGTCGGAGCAGACGCCGTCAGCAAAAGGGCTCCCGCTTCCTCCTCGTCTTCAGCCGATAGCGGCATGTCCTCCACCTGAATGACACCGCCCTGGCATACAACCACCGCCCGCTGGATCAGATGCTTCAACTCGCGCACATTCCCCGGCCAATTGTGCTCCTGCAGATGCACTATCACCTCGTCGCCTAAGCTCGGCACCGGCCGCTGCAGCTCTTCGGCAAATTGGGCTACAAAATGCGCCACTAAGATCGGTATATCCTCCCGGCGATCCCGCAGCGGCGGCAGCACCAACGGGAACACATTTAAGCGGTAGAACAGATCCTCCCGGAACGTCCCCTCTTGAACTGCCTTTTTCAGATTGCGGTTGGTTGCCGCCACTACCCGCACATCTATCGGTATGGATACCCCGCTGCCGACGCGGGTCAGGTGGTCCTCCTCCAAGATATGCAACAAGGTCCGTTGGGCATCCAACGGCAAATTGCCGATCTCATCAAGGAACACGGTACCGCCTTGCGCTCGCTCAAAACACCCGATCTTCCGCGCCACCGCGCCAGTAAAAGCCCCCTTCTCGTGGCCGAATAGTTCGCTTTCGATCAGCCCGGTGGACAGGGCACCGCAATTGACTTGGATAAATGCCTGCTCTCGGCGCTGGCTCAGGTCGAGGATCATCCGGGTGAGCAAGCCCTTGCCCACGCCGGTCTCGCCTAGCACCAACACCGTCATATCCGTCTCAGCTACCTGTCCAACTTCTTCCAAAAGCTGGACCATGGACTGGCTCTGGCCGAGTACTCCCGTATCCAACGCCCGCGACTTATTTTCCTCATCGGGGACCACCTGCACATCCAAGCTAGCAATATCCGACAGCAAACCATCTCGATCTAGGACGCGTACCTCAAAACGAAATTCGCCAGCCGGCATGCCTCGGTACGACACCCTATTGTCGGACGTGAACGCACTCCACTCGGCTGCCGGAGCGTGGCCAACCAGCCGGTGACTGTAGCGCATGGTCCCAGCTTCACCCCTGAAACGAATGCCTTGGAAATGAATCTGTATCTCGGGTGTACTCTCCGAACAGGACAAGGCTTGGGAGGTCTCCAAAAGACGCTCCCCCACGGCTTGGCGGATCACGACACCCGGGGGCGTCTGGCTGGGCTGATACGCAATCAGTCCAGCCCTCGTCCCAAACCACAGCCAACCCCGGCTATCGCATAGGATGGCCTCAACCGTATTCACATGCACGGATTTGCCCAGACGGATGCACTGGAAGGTCCGGCCATCGTAGTTCAAGACGCCCCCACCGCTGGTTCCAATCCATATACGCCCTTGTTGGTCAGCTTCCAACGACAGAATACCATTAGCCGAAAGTCCACCCTGATCTATCGTAAACTGACGCACCTGCTGGGAGTGGTAGTCAAAGGCGAAAAGGCCACTGGCAGTCCCCACCCAAAGCGTACCCTCATGCTCGTACAAGGCATTCACATAAGAAACGGTTTCTAATTCGGTAAGCTCCGACTCACGGAAAAGGCCGTCCGTATGGCAGTACAACGCCGGCCTTCTTCCATGAGTCCCAATCCAGAAGACACCGTCGCTATCCTGTAGCACAGTGCGACAAGGATGGGGCAACCGCTCCTCAAACGCGGTGAAGCAGTCTGCTTCGATCCAACCGAAGCGCCCTTGGGAAGTGCAGACTCTTATGCGTCCCATCTGGTCTTGGCACAGCCCGGCAATGTCCTCATGGTGATCCGCTTCGGCCACGGCGATGGCTCGGGACGTGGTATCCTCCCATTTGAAGACCTGTCCGTCGGGGCCCCCGCTCCAGAGCTGCCCCTGTCGATCGACCACCAATGCCGAGACCGCACGATCCGTCGCCACCGGGCGAAACCGGTCGTCCTCTAAGCAAGCCAAGCCCCCCGCCGTGCCAACCCAAATCCTACCTTCTCGATCTTCGTCTAAACACCGGACCTCTCTATCGGGCAGACCGTCGGCTTCACTGTATAGCTGGGTACTGACCGAATCGCAAAAAACCAGCCCGTCACCCCACAGCCCCACCCAAATATTTCCTTCGCGGTCCTCGTACGTCAGGCGCGTATCCGCAAAGTGGGCACTTAGCAAGCGGGCCGAAAAAGGATGCCAGTCCTCCCCATCGTACACCAACACGCCCCGACGAGCCACCCATAGCCAGCCCCTCTTGTCCAAGCGCACATCCCGCATCCCGTGCCGCACTACCTCCCTGCCCTCAAGCTCGCCCCCCACATCAATCAAGTCGAACTGTTGATGCTGCGGATCGTAGCGGCCGAGCACGGCTTCGCTCCCTATGTAGTGGAAAGCAATCCATAGACGGCCAGCAGTGTCTTGGGCGAATTTCCAAGGCCAGCACCTAGCGCCGTTTGTTGCGCCAAAGTCCGTGCCCATGCGCTGCCCATCTAAATTGATGACCCCTCGGTGCAATGTCGCCAGCCACGTCGTACCCGCTGAGTCGGTGGCTACGTCGTGCACCCGCCCTATGGGCTGATCCCCAATAGTCGTCGTACGCTCTACGCACCGATCCCCAACAAACCAGCCAATCCCCGCGCCGGTCAGGACCTGTATCGAGCCATCAGTCTGCAGTTGCAGACTCAAAATGTCGTTACAGGGCAGCCCGTGCTCCATGGTGTACACCTGAAACCCACGCGGGCCTAAGACAGCCAGTCCACCGCCGAGCGTACCGAAGAGGAGCCGTCCGTCTGTATCCTCGGCAACGGTCATTACCGTCAGATGAGGTAGCCCTTCCCCCAAGCCAAAGGTATCGAAATGCTCCCCGTCGAACCGACTCACCCCACCGTCGGCCGTGGCGATCCAGAGCAGCCCTTGGCGGTCCTGATAAATATCTTCCACGTGCATACCGGCCAGCCCATCAGAAATGGTGTACCGGTGCCCCAGCACATGACCAAAGGATTTTATTTGTTTTGGGGTCTGTGCGGCGTGGTTTATCTCGTCCACCCTCTCCCTATCTACGTTTTAATTGAGCTCTACCACATCAGCCTTGCGGCTGCGCTGCTGAGGAGATATAGGCACATTCTGTGCCAAAAATTGGGCCGCCGACAAAAAAATCCTTTAGGAGCACCCTAAAGGATTGAAAAACATGATACTTAAAATTATGGTACAGGTCTTTATATGATGCGTGGCCTCGCCATCGACACAAGGCAGCATACGATTTTTCGTATCCACAATACGATTTTCCGTATGCTTAATACGATTTTTCGTATGCGCCGAGACTTAGCTATCCCATTTTCGCTCCACGGCATCGAGGCGGGCAGCAGGAGCCGCGAAATAGACATAAAGTAAAGCGATTCGCTTTGAAGACTTGGCTTCTGAATTAGACTCGCGCTAGCTCTGAGCCCTGTAAGGAGTTGCCTTCTATTTGCCCGTGCCGGGTTTTTTCGGCCGTTGCAGTTTATAGTGGCGCATGCGGGAGCGCAGCTTCTCTGGGTTCATGCCCAACAAATGCGCCGCACCCCGCTCGCCATAGATCATCCAGTTGGTCGCTTGCAACGCCTCCACAAGCTGCTGCTTTTCGTCCAAGCCTTCGCCAGCCGCTGGTGCTGGTGGCGCTGGTGGTGCTGAATCCCCTGCCCGATGACCAACCGACGGCAGCAGCAAATCACCAACGCGGATCACCCCGCCTTCGCACAGCAAAACCGCCCGATGAATCAGATGCTCCAACTCCCGCACATTCCCCGGCCAAGCATACCCCTGCAGGTGAGCGACCACCCCCTCGTCTAGCGTCGGCACCGGACGCCGCAGATGCTGAGCATACCGCTCGGCAAAATGCGCCGCCAAAGCCGGGATATCCTCTTGCCGCTGCCGCAGCGGTGGAAGCTCTAAGGTAAAGACGCTCAGGCGATAGAATAGGTCTTCGCGGAACGCGCCCTCTTGGATGGCTCGCCGCAGGTCCCGGTTGGTCGCCGCGATGACCCGCACGTCCACCTTTACAGGCTGCTTACCACCAACGCGGGTTAGGGCATTCTCCTCTAAGATGTGCAGCAGCACCCGCTGAGACTCCAACGGCAAATCGCCGATCTCGTCGAGAAAGAGCGTACCGCCATCGGCCAGTTCAAATCGACCGAGTTGACGGCTCGCCGCGCCGGTAAAGGCTCCTTTCTCGTGGCCGAACAACTCGCTTTCGACCAACCCAGCCGGCAGTGCCCCGCAATTGACTTGGATGAAGGGTCGCTTGCGGCGGGTGCTTGTTTCGTGGATGGTCTGCGCCAGTAAGCCCTTGCCGGTGCCGGTCTCGCCCAGCACGAGCACCGTCATCGCCGTCTCGGCGACGCGCACAGTCTGCTCCATCACTTGGCGCATCGCCCAACTCTGGCTATGCACCACGTGGTCGCTCGCTCGCAGGACGTTTTCAAGGGCGTGGATGCGTTCGGTTTTGGCATCCGGGAGGACTCGAATCTCCACACTGGTCACCTCGGACAGTAGGCCGTCGCGGTCCATCGTCCGCACCTCAAAGCGATACTCGTCCACCGGCAGGGTGCTGTACGCGACCGCATCGGCGGCCGTGAATGCGCTCCATTGTTCCGCCGGATCGTGGCCTAACAGCCGATGGCTGTAGCGCATCTGCCCCGCACCACTGCGGAAGCTGATGCCCTGGAAGTGAATGCGGATCTCGGGCGTGCTCCCTGGGCAGGATACAACTTCGGACGCATCCAAGAGCGTGCCAGCCATCACCTCGCGGATGACCAAACGCGGCGGTGTGTGTCCCGGTTGGTAGGCGACTAACCCCGCCCGCGTGCCAAACCACAGACGACCGCGACAATCGCATAGTACCGCTTCGACCTTGTTTTCGAGGGCAGATGGCCCCAAGCGGATGCTTTGGAAGGTCTCGCCGTCGTAGCGAAGGACGCCGCCGCCGCTGGTGCCCATCCAGATGTTGCCCTGCGAGTCGGCGGTCAGCGCTAAGATGCCATTGGCCGACAACCCAAACTGCTCGGCGGTAAACCGGCGCACCTCCCGCGACGAAAGATCAAGGGTGAAAAGCCCCTTGGCCGTACCCACCCACAGGGTGTTCTGGTGTTCCCACAAGACATTGACATAGGCGATGGACTCCGCTTCGGCTATATCCGCTGGGTGCAAGTAACCATCCTCGTACCAGTAGAGTGCCGGTGCTACTCCAACTGAACCCATCCAGAATACTCCGTCTCGGTCTCGCAGTAGCGATCCGACCCAGAATACCCTGTGGTCTTGCAGAGAGGTGCCGCATTCAAGAGGGATAAAGCGATTTCCCTCTATCCAGCCGAAGCGGCTCTTGGACGTGCCGACCCAGATACGCCCTTGTCCATCTTCGCATAGCCCGGAGATTTCTTCGGGATGGGTCTCTTCGGCCACCAAGATCGCTTGCGGCGCTTGGCCCTCCCATTTATACACCTTGCCCATATCCCCGCTACTCCAGACCTGCCCTTGGCCATCCACCACTATCGCCGAGACCATTTCCCCCGTCCCGAGCGGACGGATTTGGCCTTCCTCCATGCAGGCCATGCCCCCCATCGTGCCGATCCAGATACGCCCTTCTGGATCTTCGCCCAAGCAGCGAATCTCGCGGTCGGGTAGGCCGTCGGCTTCCGTGTAGCGACGGATGCTAGTCGGGTCGCAAAAAATCAGCCCACCGCCCCAGAGCCCGACCCAGATATTGCCCTCGCGATCCTCGTACGTCAGGCGCGTACCCGAAAAGTCAATATCCGGCAAGGAAGCAGAAAAGGGATACCACTCCTGGCCGTCGTGTACCATCACGCCGCGGTGGGTCAGCCAAAGCCAGCCTCTCTCGTCAGTCCGCACGTGCCGCGTCCCGTGCTGCACCATCCCCTCGTCGCCCTTACCCACGTTAATGAACGCGAGATGTTGGTCCTGTGGATCGTAGCGGCCGATCAAGACTTCGCTACCGGTGTAATGGAAACTAATCCACAGATGACCGGAGGGGTCTTGGGCAAATTTCCAAGGCCATTGGCTCACTCCCTCGTCGAGTCCCATACACCGTCCATCTAAGCTGAGGACGCCCCAGTCCAGTGTTGCCAACCAAGTGGTACCAGCCGCGTCAGTGGCCATGTCGTACACCCGCCCCAACGGTTGGCCGCCAACCTCGGTTATGCTCCTTATACAGCGACCCTCGGCAAACCACGCCACGCCTGCGCCGGTCATCGCCACAATCGAGCCATCCGGCTGAGCTTGCAAACCCAAAATCTCGTTGGAAGGCAGGCCGTGCTCAGTGGTGTACACCTGAAAGCCGCGCCCGTCGTACGCGGCAATCCCCCCACCGAACGTGCCGAACAAAAGCCGCCCATCCGCGTCCTCGGCAATGGCCATGACCGTCAGATTGGGTAGGCCGTCCTTGAGGCCAAACGTATCAAACCGGGCGCTGTCGAATCGGCTGACGCCACCGTCGGCCGTGGCGATCCAGAGAAAGCCTTGGCGATCTTGGCAGATGTCTTCCACGTGCATCCCCGCCAACCCATCGAAGACCGTGTACTGGCTGCTCAACACGTGTGCAAAAGATATATCGCTCATTGATGCCCTCTGATCTCAGTCTCCGGCGATTAATTGCCGTGCTAATGACCCCTCACGTATCAATGCGTACACCACAAGATTCACCCCCAAATCATAGACCAACTCTTCCTCGGCACTGGCGCGAAACGGACTATTGACCACATTAAGCGCCGTAGCCCAATCCCGCTCCTGCTTGGCGATCCCCGACCAAAAATCGGCGTAGCCTCGCATCGAGTACACTCCCACCAACTGCTCCCCTACCATTATGCCCTCCAAATAGTCAGGGGTTAGCGGCGGTTGATCTCCTGTTATAAAGTGCATATCACGCATCCCGCGAGGGAGACTGCCTACATCGTAGAAGCAATGATAGATCGGATGGGTTATCTCTAGGCGGGTGAACTCCCAGTCCTTTCCTTCTTGATAACCTACCGACCGCAAGCTAGCCCGAATCAGGGAACGCACCGCAGGGATATCTAACTCGTCGTCGCTGTAATCGGGGATCAAAAAGTGCACAATATCCACGAATAAGAAGCCGCCCGAAGTCAAATACGCTCCGAGATTGGCCGCCTCCGCCTCGGTAAACTCAAAGGGCGTATTCGCAGTCAGCAGCACAAAGGGTACCTGTAAAAGCCGCGGATCGTCGAGCGCCACCGCATCGAGCACCTCGACGCGGACCTGCGTACTGGCGACCATCTTATCGGCTAACCCGTGCAGCATCCGCTTTTCCGCCATTTGGCGCGTCAGGTAAAACCGGCGCGCTTCGACGCCGATTTTTCCCTGTTCAGCCCGCTCGATGGAAGGGCTGTGGACATTGGACAAATAGAGAAAGCCCTTGAGGTTGCGCCGATCTTTTGGATTAACTACTACCATCGCCCGATGTCTCCCGGTGTCTAGTGCATCTACATCTATCAACTCCAAGGCCAAATCAATCTCGTCCGCGCCCTGCCGCACCCCTTCTAGCGCTCCAACGCGCAGTTGCGGGCCAATGTGCCGAGCCGGGAAATCCGGGATGGGGAGCATCGGCCGTTCCGGCAGCAATGCCATAGGCAGCCGAGGAGCCGACGATTGCAGTACTGGCAACGGACGCACTGCCGAGGGAGCGGGTTGCACAGCAGCAGCCGGGGCAGCCTGAAGGGCCGGACGACGCACCAAAGGGCGCTGGAGGGGCCGTTGGCGACGGGCGAGGGTACGCTGGGGCGGAGGGCGTTTTTCAAACTTTGCCACTAAGGGGGGTTGGACGGGGAATTGGGTAACCCGCTCGCGGTGCGGCACTGCGAAAATTAGCAGCAGATGCAATGCTAGCGAAAACGCCAAGCACCCTTGGAGCTTTCTATTTTTCCAAGGTGGCACTTTCCATGGCCGTCTCATCTACCCATGTCCTCCCTCACGGCAGCTTGGTCGTCTTCTTGGCTTCTACCTTTTTTACCAAGATAGGGGATAGATCTCAATCTAAGATACGACCGCTGCAACCCTAAACCTAATCCTACCCCAGGGGATTGACTCCTTGACAAGGAGACACCGCTAAGCTAGCATCTTTAGTACCTACCCAACACCATGTTAGCTGCCCGCATCTTCAAGACGGTGCTCGCGCCCGCCCTCGTCTTGCTGCCCTCCCCCAACCCAAGCGTTGAGCGCGATATGGCCCTCGATATCGACGGCTTGCAACGCGCCGAGTGCGAATACCGGGGCATTGTAGCCCGCTTCGACGAACTCACCCGCGCCTATATCCTACAAGCGTACGAAGACGGCCAACTGCTCCGCTGGCAGGCCCAACCTAGCCCCTACAACCCCGAGACCGAGACCTTGGTCACCGCGGTCTTTACTGCAACCGGCCCCAAGGCATCCGCTCCGGTGCCCGAGCTGGCCCACCTCCGCGCCCTGAGTGGGGCGGCGGGTGCTGGGATCACCTGGCGTTACAGTAGGCTAGCAGCCGTGCGGATTGACCCCCACGGCGACTTAGCCCACGACGCCATGGCCGTGTTTAAAGCCACGGTTGACAGCTTTGTCGAGCGCATGGTGTACGCGCCCGGCGGCGGCGCGTTGCGCGCTGCCCCCGATCTTAGTGCCCCAGTGCTAGCCCGCATTGAGGCGGGCGCGGTCCTGCTCGTCGAGGAAGAGCGAGCGGGCTACGTGCGTGTGCGCCAGCCGCCAGCAACTGCGGCCGGGTGGCTGGAACGAAAGCACGTGCGAGCCGTTGAAAGAACCGATGAACGCGATCATTGAAATACGCAACCTGACCAAGATTTACGACATGGGAGCGACTGCGGTCCACGCCCTAAGCAAGGTGGATTTGTGCGTGGCCACGGGCGAATACGTGGCCATCATGGGGCCGTCGGGATCGGGCAAGAGCACCTTGCTCAATATCCTCGGCTGTCTCGATGTGCCCACCTCGGGCAGCTACGCCCTCGGCAACGCCCTCGTCAGCGAAATGGACGACGACGACTTAGCGCGGATCCGCAATCAGGAGATCGGCTTTGTATTTCAAACCTTTAACCTCCTACCGCGCGCCAACGCTCTAGGCAATGTCGAGCTGCCGCTGATCTACAGCGGCCTACCAGTGCGCCAACGCCGCGAGCTAGCCGCCCGCGCCCTCGACTCCGTGGGCTTAGCCGAGCGCATTGAGCACCGGCCCAACGAACTGTCCGGCGGCCAGCGGCAGCGCGTGGCCATTGCGCGCGCACTCGTCAACGAGCCTTCCATCATCCTCGCCGACGAGCCGACCGGTGCCCTCGACTCCCGCACTGGCGACGAAATCATGGACCTCTTCGACCAAGTACACGCTGCGGGCAACACCATCCTCCTCGTAACGCACGAAGAGCACCTCGCCCGCCGCAGCCGCCGCATCGTCCGCTTCCGCGATGGCCGCATCGAAAGCGATCATCCCACCGAGGAGGTCGCCCAGTGAAAGCAGTTTTCTGCGCCCTAGTGCTGTGTGCCTGTCAAGGTGCGTCGCCCGACCTGCCCACAGCCGAGGTCGTGCGCGGCGAGTTTGCAGTGACGCACTTTGAGGGTGGCGAGGTGCAGGCGGCCAGCGGCGAACTCGTGGTGTCCCCGCGGATCGGCGGCCGGCTCAAGATCGTCCACCTTTGGCCCGAAGGGGAGCAAGTGGATGTCGGCGACTTGATCCTCCAGTTCGACCCGGCCGAATTTGAACGAGAGATGCTCGACCGCGAGGGCCAGTTCGAAGAGGCTCATTCGAACTTTGCCAAGGCCAAGGCCGAACGAGAGCAACGTCTAGCCGATATTAAGCGCAAGATCCAGCAGCGCCAAGCCGAACTCAAACTTGCCACGCTCAACCAAGAACGCCAGCAGTTCGCCTCGACCATCGACCAAGAGCAAGGGCGCATCAATTTGGCGAAGACCCGGCGCTCTGTGGCGGAAGCGCGCCAAGAGTCCATAGCCCAAGAAGTGATCAATCGCGTAGATTTTCTCAATCACGAACTGAGAATCGCCCGCCGGCAGGAGCGCTACGAAAGGGCGCGCCGCGACTACGAACGCACCAGCGTCTATGCGGCCAAACCAGGTATCGTAGTCTATCGCAAAATCTGGAAACCCGGCACCGACGAGGAGGGTAAAGTCGCGGTCGGCGATCAGGTCTGGGGCGGTCGCGCCCTGCTCGAAATCCCGGATATGAGCAAGATGCAGGTGCTGTGCCTGATCGGCGAAATGGACATCGAGCGCGTGCGCGTCGGCCAGCGGGCCTACATTCGCCTCGAAGCCTTTCCCGGCCCGGTATTTAATGGGGTGGTGTCCGAACTAGCCCCCATGGCCTCGCCCCAGCCCGGCGCGCCCGATATCCACGTCTTCGAGCTAATCATCGATATTGACGAGCAAGACGACCGGCTCAAGCCCGGCATGTCCGCCGAAGTCGAAATCGTCCTCGAAACCGTTCCCGAGGCCCTCTCGGTGCCACTGGGCGCGCTCTTCAAGCGGGAGAAAGGGCTAGTCGCTTTCCGCCTCGACAACGGAAAATTCGTGGAAGTGCCCGTAGTGATCGGGCTCAAAAACGCCACCGCCGCGGTCGTCACCGCTGGCTTGGCCGCAGGCGATATCGTCGCTCTGCAAAACCCTAATGCGCGCTGACGTGGAAGGGCTTTTATGACACAGATCAAACGCCGCTGGTGGATCATCTCCCTGCTCTTAGTCCTCGTCTTGGGCGGGGCTTGGCTTGGTGAGCACCTGATGCACGAGGAAGCCGAATCCTCCATCCCCACCTATCCAGTCCAGCAGGGCGAGTTCGTCATCGAACTCAAGCTCAAGGGCGGCGAGTTGGAATCAGTAGAAGCCGAAAACATCGTCGCGCCCCGCGTTCGCGGCCAGCTCAAAATCGTCGAGTTGTTTCCCGAAGGCGAGCAAGCCACAGTGGGTGACTTATTGGTGCAATTTGAACAGACGGATTTCCAGAAGCGGGTCATGGACGACGAGCAGCAGGTCGAGTCCTCTAAGGCCGACCTAGAAAAAACGCTAGCCACCCACAAGGCCGAAATCGCCAAGCTCGAAGCCGAAATTGCCAACGAGGAGGCCAATTTGCGCTTGGCCGAGCTAAAGATCGAGCGCATGGCCTTTGAGGCCACTGTGCAAAAGGAAGAAGCCGAAATTGAGGCCCACAAAGCCAAGCTGAGCCATCAGCAGGCCATCGAAAAACTGGCCTCGCAAAAAATCGTCAACGCCGCTGAAGTCAAAAAGCGCCAACTCGACATCGAACGCCAAGAGCGCGATTTGAAAAAGTCGCGCGACGATCTGGCGAGCACGACCATCAAGGCCGAAAAGCCCGGTTTAGTCGTGTACGGCAAGGTGTGGAAGGGCGAGCGGCCGGAAAAGATCCGCGTCGGCGACGAGATCTGGGGTGGCGTCAACGTCATTTCCCTACCCGATCTTTCCCACATGCAGGTCAAAACCTACGTCAACGAGGTCGAGGTCGATAAGCTCGACACCGGCCAAGTCGCCACCATCAAGCTCGACGCCCTCCCCGAACCCACATTCCACGGCAAAATCAAGAGCATCGCCTCACTCGGCCGCGAGAAGGAAGGCGAAAAAAACGTCAAAGTTTTCGACGTGATCATCCAGATCGAAGAAGGAGATGTCCGCCTCAAACCCGGCATGACCGCCACCTGTCACGTCGTCGTCGAGACCATCCCGCCGCGACCGACGGCCGCGCCAGACTCCGTGCAAAGCGAGGCCGCCGAAGTCGCGACCGCCACACCCATGCCCCTCTACATCCCCCTAGACGCGGTCTTTGAGAAAGACGGGCGCACCCTCGTCTATCGCCTAATGGGCGGTCAGCCCGAGGAGCGGGAAGTGAAGCTAGGCCAGAAAAACGAGGACTTTGTCATTATCGAAGAAGGGCTAGCACCCGGCGACCACGTCGCCCTGCGCGACCCGCTCCAAGCGGCCGACGCCAGCGGCCTCATGGAGGAGGCCGACGCCTTGCCTGCTCCCCAAGCGCACTAATGGATTTACGCGAAACCGCCTCTTTGAGCCTAGTCGGCCTGCTGTCGCACAAGCTGCGGACCTTGCTGACCATGTTAGGTATCATCTTCGGCGTGGCCGCGGTCATTGCCATGCTCTCCATCGGCGAAGGTGCCAAGCAGGAATCCCTCGAACAAATCCGTCAGATGGGTATTAGCAATATTATTGTCCAGCATTGGCAAAAAGAAGCCGACGAGGAGACCGAAGCCGCCGACATCGACCACAATCGCTCTCCGGGCCTGACTTGGGACGATGCGCGGTCGATTGCCCGCATCTGCCTGTTGGCCGACTACGTCACTCCCCAGCGCGAGCTCAAAGTCAAAGCCCAAGCCCAAGATCACATCTTCCGCACCATGGTGGTGGGCACAACGCCCGACTATCTGACTGTGCTCGACGCCCGCATGGGGAGCGGGGTCTTTTTTTCTGGCGAGGACCTGAACACCGCCAAGCGCGTCTGCGTATTGGGTGCAGACGCCAAGCGAGCGCTGTTCTTTTTTGACAATCCCTTGGGCGGCCGGGTCAAAATCCGCAACCAGTGGTTTACGGTCATCGGCGTGCTCGAAGACAAGGGCGCGGCCGGCGGCAAAATCGGCGGGGTGCTCGAAGTGCGCAACACCGACGAGGATATCTACGTCCCGCTGACGGCCCTGCTCAACCGCTTCCACCGAGAGCCGAGTGAGTCCGAGCTGACCCAAATCACCGTCAAGATCCCCAACTCCAACCAATTGCCAGAGGCCGCGGCCATCGTCCGCACCATCCTCAACCGGCGGCATCGCGGTGTCGAGGACTTCAAGATCGCCATTCCCGAAGAGCTGTTGCGCCAAAGCCAGAAAACGCAGCAGATCTTCAACATCGTCATGGGCTGCATCGCCGGCATTTCCCTGTTGGTCGGCGGCATCGGCATTATGAATATCATGCTGGCCTCGGTGCTCGAACGCACGCGCGAAATCGGCATCCGCCGTGCCTTGGGTGCGCGGCGGCGCGACATCCTCGCGCAGTTTTTGGTCGAATCGCTGTTGGTCAGCCTGATCGGTGGCCTGATTGGGGTGGTGCTAGGCTACGCCATCCCGGAAGTGATCACCCTGTACGCGGGCTGGCGCACCATCGTTCAGCCTTGGACGATTGCCCTCGCTTTTGGGGTTTCGGCCGCGGTCGGCATTGGTTTTGGCATGTACCCGGCCCGCCAAGCCGCCCTCCTCAACCCCATAGACGCCCTGCGCTACGAATAGTAGGGGGCGGTTTCAAACCGCCCCCTACTTTGACGACAGCCGCCGCGTGGCCTTACTTATTTAGCCCATCCGCAAGCGAGGAGGTCGCATGATCCGCTTTAAGAAAGAAGCGATCGAACAGATGCTCGAAGAGCGCAAATCCGAAATCAACCTGACCACCTATCAGCACATCAAAAAGGCCATCGACCAAGGCACAGAGGACATGGACCCGTACACCCTGTCCAATATATGCCGAGACCTCAAGTGCCTGCCCACCGACATCGTCGAATATGTCTGAGGGCCTCGTTGCAGTTTGCCACCGCTCCGGCGCGTTCCAATGCAGGCCCTAGGCCGCCATCTGCTCGTCGATCTCTATGGCTGCAACCGCGAGCGGCTCGACGACCCAGACTATATCACCGCCGAGCTGCAGGCCGCAGCCCAAGCGGCTGGCACCCGCGTCTTGGGCGCGGCATTCCATCGCTTCAGTCCGGGTGGAGTCACTGGCGTGCTCATCGTCCAAGAGAGCCATTTGGCCGTCCACACCTGGCCCGAGCGCGGTTATGCCGCCCTCGATCTCTTCACCTGCGGCCACCAAACAGACCCGTGGGCAGCCTATCAACGGCTCCGGTGCGCCTTCGGCGCAACGCAAGACAATGTAGTGGAAGTCAGCCGAGGATTGGGCGCGGGCGAGTGAGGCTCCTCGCCAGCAAAAGTGTGGGCTACTCCTCGCCCTCTAACATGCTGCGCAAGTAGCGCCTGAACGCCTCGGCGCGGTCTTCGATCACGGCCTGTAGCTGGAGGATTTCCTGCTGGCGCGCCTTCAGTTTGTGAATTTTCAGCGCGACTTCGGCAATCGACGACTCGAGATCAAATTCGGCCAAGGACTCGTCTTGCGCGAGCAATCGCACCTGCTCACGCGGCTGTTCTCCGCTCACCAAAATCCGCTCCTCGGGCCGCCGCGCTTTAGCCCGCTTCTGTTCCACCTGGGTACATAGCCGATACTCGTCCTCCAAGCGGCGTATCAAGTCGGCATTGGCACTCCATTCGGCCTTGAGGCGGTCGGCGATGTCCTCTAATAGCTCTTGCTTTTGCTGAATTTCGTCCGGCCCGTCATCCACCTCAATTTTCATCTGTCCGCTGTAGTGCAGGTTCGCACTGCGGATTCCGACCCCGAGTAGTTCCCGCGACTCCTGATAGAGCGTCAGTTGGGCCGACAAGCCCCGGTCTGGTTGCTCGGCCAACTTCTGGATGAGGACGCCGATTTCCCAATCGTAGGCCAGACCCAAGCGCTCGGCCACGCTATCCTGCCGGGCCTCTAAGGCGACCAACTTCCAGTCGAGTTCAACCATGTGCTGCACCAACCGGAGTGAGGAGCGCAGCGCTTCTCGCAGCACGGTAGAATTCGCTGCATTCAGCTTCAGGCTATCGATGCGGGCCGACAGCGCCTCGGCTGAGGCCGCAATCTTCAAACGCTGGCTGGCGAGGGAATCGCGCTGGCTTTCCAAGGCGCGGTACTGGGCCTTTAGGTCGCCCAACCTACCTGTATCTCCAGGCGCAACCCCGGGCAGCGCCAACCCCAAAACCAACAACAGAATGGATGGATTTCTCATTGCTAATCTAGACCGTATTTGTCGAGCTTGTAGTACAAAGCACTCGTCTTGATGCCCAAAAGCGAAGCGGCCTTCGTCTTAACGTGCTGCGCTTCCTCCAGCGCCCGAGCGATTAGGTCGCGCTCCACCTCGTCGAGGCGTTCGTTGAGTAGCAAGCTCCCGTCATCCGTGTCTCCCGCCCGCTCCTCAATAACCTCTTCCTCCGCAGTCCCCTCGTCAAAAGTCAGCGGCAGATCGTGATAGCCGATTTCCTCGCTGTCTACCAACACCATCGTGCGCTCGATGACATTTTCCAGTTCGCGCACATTGCCGGGCCACGGGTAGCTTTTCAAGCCAGCTAGGGCTTCTTCGGTTAGACGCTTGGGCGGGATGTTCATTTCCCCACATTTTTTTTGCGTAAAGTGTTTCACCAATAATTCAATGTCCTCTCGCCGCTCCCGCAACGGCGGCAAAGTGAGGGGGATGACCTCCAGCCGATAGAAGAGATCTTCGCGGAAGGTGCCCTCTTTGACCATGCGCTTGAGCGGCCGATTGGTAGCCCCTACCACCCGCGCATCTACGTCGAGCGGCTGCTCGCCTCCCACGCGGTCGAACTGCTTTTCCTGCAACACCCGCAACAGCCGCACTTGAGTCTCCAAAGGTATATCGCCGATCTCGTCTAAAAAAATCGTTCCCCCCTCGGCCAGTTCAAACTTGCCCTTCTTGCTCCGCACCGCGCTGGTAAAAGCCCCTCGCTCGTGCCCAAACAACTCGCTTTCGACCAACCCAGTCGGCAAGGCACCGCAGTTGACCTTGACGAACGGCCCCTTGCTGCGGCGGCTCTGGTAGTGGATGGCGCGAGCAACCAGCTCCTTGCCAGTGCCGCTTTCCCCGTAGATCAGCACTGACGACGACGACGACGCCACCTTGCGCACTTGTTCGCGCACGGCCTTGATCTGCGGCGATTGGCCGACGATCTCGCCGAAGTTGTAGCGGCTGTCGATTTCTTCGCGTAGATAGCGGTTTTGCTCGAATAAGTGCTCCCAGTCCCGCAGCTTGGCCTCAGCTTCTTGGCGGAGGGTTTGGGCTTCCTGCAGCTTGGCTTGGGCTTCCTGCAGCTTGGTTCGATAATCGAGGCGCTTATTGACCTTCAGCCACAGTTCGTCGGGCAGGAAAGGTTTGACGATAAAGTCGATCGCCCCCCGCTCCATCGCCTCTACGGCCAGCTCCCGGGTGTCGTAGGCCGTCATCATCATCACGTCGGTGTCTGGTGCTTGGCGCTGGACTGCCTCCATCACCGCCAACCCGTCCATCTCCTCCATGCGGTAATCCGTAATGACTAGGTCAAAAGGCTCGTCCTTCATCCGCGCCAAACCTTCGCGACCACTGCCTGCAGCCGCGGCTTGGTGCCCCATCTTGTTCAAGCTCAGCACCAGTCCGTCGCCGAGGCTTTTGTTGTCGTCGATAATCAGAATCCTGCCCATAGTACCCCATCTTTGGACTGCGGCAGGCGCAGGCGGCACACCGTGCCTTCACCTTGCCGACTGTCTATTTCGATCCGGCCGCGATTTTCCTCAACTGCCCGCGCCACCAGCGCCATCCCCAAACCCGATCCTTTCTCTTTAGTCGTAAAGAAAGGCTCAAAAAGGCGCGCCTGCACCTCCTCCGACATACCCGAGCCATCGTCGGCCACCTCGACGACGACCTCATCTCCTACGACTGTAGCTCGCACTGTCAAGTGCCCACCATCGCGCATGGCTTGCACGGCGTTCTTCATCAGGTTGACCAGCGCCCGCTCCATCTGTTCGGCGTCGATGTAGCACACCAAATCCGGCGCGACGCGCTCCTCGTAGCTAATGCCCGCACTCTGCATTTCCGGGGCCAGTAAAAAGGCTGCGTTGGCTACTAGCGGGGCCAGCTCCGTCGGCTGCGGCTGCGCCGGTGCTGGGCGGGCGAATTCGAGAAATTCGGATATTACGCCATTGAGCCGACGCACTTCCTCAATGACCTTCTCAATGTGTTGCTTGCGCTCGTCGCTGGCGGGCAAGTCGCCGGCGATCAGGCCGGCATACAGATCAATGCTGCTCAGCGGGTTGCGAATCTCGTGGGCAACGCCGCCCAGCATGAGGCGCAGTTGCGCATCGCGGGCGACTAGCTTGCGCCGCATCTCCTCCATAGTCTCGCCCAAATAGCCGATTTCGTCGTCGGACGCGGTGGCCACCTCTTGGTTCATGTTGCCCCGACCGATTTCGCGCGCGGCCTCGACCAGCTTCTGAATGGGCCGCGTCAGCGTCCGCGCCAACCCCCACGCCACTCCGACAGTAAGCAACGCACCCAACCCGGCAAAGATCAGCACCGACCGCCCAAAGACGCGGATGGAATCTACAAACCCAGCCCCGATTTCGACTCCGACGGCCGCGACGACCTCGCCGTCGTGAAAGATCGGGGCGTAGCCCGTCATGTACGGGATATCGCCGTCATAAAAAAGCACCGAATGCGCGGTATGGCCCCTCCAAACTCTCTCCAGCTCCCGGCGGTGAAAGAGCAGTTTGGGGTACTCGCGGCCAATGGGCATCAGGCCATCCGTGTCGAGCAGCGAGCGGTACTCGCGGTCGAAAACGAAGATGTGCCGGGCACCAACCCCTTGTTCGGCGCGCTGTAATTTAAGCATTAGGTTCCGATAGAGAGTGGAGTGCTCGCGGCCCTCGTGCAAATAGGGCAGCACGCTACCGGACAGCTTCGTACTCACCAGCGTGGCAACCGATACGAGGTGGTCGCGCATCTGCCGCTCCAAGCTGCGGTCCGTCAGCTCAAAGAGCACCCAACCCGATAGCCCCACAACGGCCATGACCAGCAGCACGAAGCTCAAAATCAGCTTGTGGCCGATCCGCGTCCGCGGACGCTCGCCGGAGGCGGGCTTGCCCCTAGTCATTTGGACAGACTCGACAAATTGACGCATCCTATTTGGTAATGTACCGTCTTAAAAAAAGACGAACAAGCGGAGTAGTAGTTCTCGTTCTTTAGCAAAAGGAGTACCCCATGAAATATCTCATATTAGCCACCTGTTGCTTTTTGCTAGCTTGCGGCGATTCCGATGATGACCAAGGCGAAGTAACCGTCCATTTCAACCACACCGTCGCCGGTGCCGACCTCAAACACGAGGAGATACTCTACACCAATGCCGCTGGAAATGAATACGGCGTCACTCGCTTAGAGTACATCGTCTCGGATATCGCCTTGGAGACGGCCGGCGGCAAGCGCGTCGAATTGGCCGAATTCCACTACCGCAACGCCTTTGTCGGCGCGACTCGCAGCGTTTCGGCCAAGGTGCCCGGTGGCGAATACGCTACCCTGCGCTTTACCTTTGGCATCGACGGCGCTAAAAACGAAACCGGTGCGCTGCCGAGCGTCGATCACTTCAATAACATGGCGTGGCCCGCTCCCATGGGCGGCGGCTACCACTACATGCGCATGGAGGGCCTCTTCCGCACCGACGACGGCGAGGGGGCCTTTATCACACATACTGGGCCGACGGGTGGGGAAGACTTTTCGTTTGCCGTCTCCCTGCCGCTTTCCCTAACCGTTAGTGGAGATGAGTGGGCAATTGCCGTGGTGATGGACCTCAACCAGTGGTACGACGCGCCATCGTTGTACGATTTTAACGACCGCGGCGGGATTATGGGCAACGCCGACGCGCAATTGACCTTGCAAGGCAACGGCGCTACGGTCTTTTCCCTAGGCCCCATCGGACACCCCGACCACGTCGGCCAAGGTCACGGGGAAGAGGAAGTCGAACAAGACCGTGCAGCGCAAGATCACGACGAACACGTAGAGGGATAATCCATGGGGCTTAGGGCACTAATCTTGCTAGGGCTAGTCGCCTGCGGCAAAGACGCTGGCGTGCCCCCTGCTCCTCCGCCTGCCCCAACCCCCTATGAACTAGTCGTGCCGGCGGGATTTCCCGCGCCGGAAATCCCGCCGGACAATCCCCTGACCATCGAGGGCATCGCCCTTGGCGAGCGGCTCTTTGCCGACCCCATCCTCTCCGTCGATAGCACCATCGCCTGCACTTCGTGCCACCTGTCCGACCACGCCTTCTCCGATCCACGGCCCTTTAGCCAAGGCGTCGGCGGCCTCACCAGCCGCAACTCCATGCCGCTTTTTAACTTGCTCTGGAGCCCGTCCTTTTTCTGGGACGGACGCGCAGCCAGCCTCGAAGACCAAGCCCTCGAACCCGTGCAGACGCCCGTGGAAATGGGCGAAGATTGGGACCGCGTGGTGGCCAAACTGGAACGCCACCCCGAATATCCCGCGCTCTTCGCCCGGGCCTTTGGCGACGTGCCGATCGACCAGCAACGCGTCGTCCAAGCCATCTCCCAATTCGAGCGCACCCTCATTTCGGCGGACAGCAAATACGACCGCTGGTTGGCCGGTCAAGCGGAACTCACCCCAGAAGAAGAACGGGGCTTCATCCTCTTTCACACCGAGGAGGGCGACTGCTTCCACTGCCACGTCGCGCCGCTTTTCACCAACAACGAGTTCCACAACAACGGGCTGGACCGCGATCCCCCGGATGATGGGTTGGCCGCGCTCACTGGGAAACGCTTTGATCGCGGCAAGTTCAAGACGCCAACCCTGCGCAACATCGAATACACTGCGCCGTACATGCACGATGGCCGCTTTCAGACCTTAGAGGAGGTCATCGAGCACTACGACTCTGGCTTTCACCGCATAGTCCTCACCGACCCTCTGTTACTCGTCCGGCTCAACCTCGACCTGACTCCAGCCGACAAACGCGCCCTCGTGGCCTTTTTGAAAACCCTTTCCGACCCTCAATTCCAAGCCCCGTGACGCCTGTTATTTTTCTCTTGATTAAGTTTCAGAATTTCGTATAATACAAGCACTTATGCACAAAATCAGTACCGATTTAACTCCTCAGCTAGCGAGGTTTTAGTGGCCACCATAACCAAGAAAGATCTAGCGAGGTCGGTAGCCGACACGCTCGGCTGCAAAAACAACCTGACTTTGCAAATGGTCGATAGCCTCTTCGAGGCCATGCGCGAAACGCTTATCGAAGGAAACCGCATTGAAATCAGGGGCTTTGGCGTCCTCGAAGTCAAAGACACCAAGCCCAAGCCCGCCGCCCGCAACCCGCGCACCGGCGAAGTCGTGTACGTGCCCGCCCGCCGCAAGACCCACTTTAAGCCGGGCAAACAACTCAAAGAAGCCCTGCACGACACCCGCGCGGTCGCCAGCCAAGCCGCACCCGACCCCGGCGGCTCTTGGTCCCCCTGACATCGTTGAAAATTCGTTCTGCAAAAATAAAAGCCGGCTCCTTGCGAGTCGGCTTTTGTCGTGTGTGCGTTGGTCTCGCGCTGTTGATGGCGTCCGACATCCGCGCCGAGCAACGCCTACACATCGGCGCTGATCCGCGTATCGAACTGCTCACCGCGGTCCAGCTCCTCGGCCAGTATCGCTATCTGACGCCTTATCGGGTGGAATACGCGGACGATCTCGTCGCTCACTTTTCGCGCTATCCTCCCCAGCAGGCCGTGGCCTTTTTTCGCAGCCTGAGCTTGGACACCGGGTGGTCCGATGCCTACCCAACTGCCATGCTCTACCTGTCCGATCCACCCGAACTAGAACCAACCCAACCCATTCCCCCCCATATCCATCGCGCCTTCCGCGGCGAGGAAAACTTCGCGCGCTTTGTCCACGCCTTGCGCAACTTTGCCCGCCAGACCCAATTCAACCACTTCTTCACCCGCAGCCAAAAGCTCTACCAGCTCCTCGAAGCACGTCTCCGCGAAGAGCTGGCCGATGCCGACCCCACCAGCCAAGTCGAAGCCTATTTCGGTACCCGCCAACTCAGCTACCACCTCGTCCTTAGCCCGCTGTTGCACCACGGAGGATTTGGCCCCCACATCGGCCGCCATGGGGGGCCGTACGATGTCTATACGCTGCTCGGCCCCACGGGAGTCACGCAGCGCGGCCTGCCCGAATACGGCCCCCGCGAGCAGCTTTTGCAGATTATATGGCACGAATTCAGCCACGCCTTCGTCAATCCCCTCAGCGAGGAGTACTATCCCATGCTGAGGCCCCATGCCGACCTATTCGCCCCGCTGGCCGAACAGATGGCCACCATCGGCTACACGCACTGGTTCGACTGTGCCAACGAACACCTCATCCGCGCCATCACCGCACGCCTCGCTCACCATCACCTCGGTGCGGAAGCAGGTCGCCGGGCACTGCGCGAAGAATCCGGGCGCGGCTTCCGCTATATCCACGCCGTAGCCCGCCGCCTCGAATCATACGAATCCCAGCGCGACCGCTATCCGACCTTCGCCTCCTTCTTCCCCCGCTTAATTTCCGTTCTTGCCGAGCTTACTCCCGAGACTTTAGCGCACTAGTCGCCGGAAAAGATCCTCCTGCTGCGGTACTTCGAGCAGTTCGTCCAAGGTCCCGCGCTCCAAGCCTTCGGCAATAACGGTAAAACTCTCCCGCACCACAGCCGCGGTCTGCTCGACCTCGGCCTCGCCGTGAGCACAATTGAACATGAACCCAGTCGCCAAGATCACGCCGCGGCGGGCGTTCTCTTGGATAAACAGCGTGTTGACCTTGGCAGCCATCGCAGCATCCTCCGCGCCCAAGCGGATGTGCGGATGCGCCGCCACCCCCTCGCAGCTAGCGTCTAGTCCAACGGCTGCGGCCGCCGCGTCAATTTGCTCCTTGAAGAAGGTGCCAATGCGTTGGAAGTGACCCACCGCGTCGCGGCGCTCTAACTCGCGCAAGGTCGCCAGCGAAGCCGCCACGCCAATGTTATCGTCCCAGTAGGCGCTGGAGATAAACATCTGCGCAGCCGGTGCCATAAACTCCCGCTTGCCGACCACCGCGCCCATTGGATAGCCGTTGGAGATGGCCTTGGCAAAAACGGACATATCCGGCGTCACGCCCGTGTATTCCTGGGCGCTGCCCAAGGCCACCCGAAACCCCGACGAGACTTCGTCGAAGATGAGCACCACCCCGTAGCGCGACGCCAACTCCCGCACCTTTTCTAAGTAGCCCGGCGGCGGCTCGTCAGAGCGCATCGGCTCCATGATGATACAGGCCAACTCACCGGCGTGCTCTTCGAGCAGAGCAGTGAGTTCATCGACATCGCCATAGGTAAAAGGCAGGGCCGTGCCCTCCAGACAGCGGGGCACGCCAATCGGCTCAATGCCATTGAAGAGATGAGTGGCCAACCGCTCGGCTCCGATATTGGCGGCCTGATACCAATCGTGCCAGCCATGGTACCCGCAAAACAGCACCTTGTCGCGGCCGGTAACCCCACGCGCGATCCGCACCGCAATGGTGCAGGCCTCGCCTCCGCCCTTGCAGTAGCGCACCATTTCCGCCGAGGGCACGATCCTCACCAACTCCACGGCCAACTCCACGGCCGACTCTTGGACGATACTGTAGATGGTCCCCCGGTCAATCTGGGCGCGGACCGCGGCATCAACTACCTCGTCAGCATAGCCCAAAATCACCGGCCCCACGGCGCTGGTCCAATCGATGTATTCGTTGCCATCTACATCCCAGATGCGGCAGCCTTTGGCGCGCTCGGCGTAGATGGGACTGACGCCGAGCGCCGCCCGGGTCGGCCGCCGGCTGATGAGTTGGGTGGTACCGGGGATGAGCGCTTGGGCGCGCTCGTAGATTTGCAATGAGCGGCGCACTGAGTGTTCTCGCATGACGCAGGCTCCTTCTACCGCCCGCTGCGGAGCGGATTCTCGCGTGAAAAAGGCGTTTGGGGTGCGTTGGGCTATCTCGCCGCTGCGAGGTAGCAATTCTCGCCGTTACGGGTGTTAGATAATTTGACAGCCCGTTTAAGTCCCTCTTTTTTGCCTATCCAACCTCGTACTTCTGAATGGAGCTTCATCATGCAACGCGCCTTGCCTCTTCTCACCCTCTTGTTAGCGCTGCCGCTGACCGTCCACGCCTTTGATGGAAAACGCGAGGGATTTCTGTTCGGCTTGGGCCTTGGGCCCAGCTACCAGTCCATTGAGCAAGAATGGCTCATCGACGGCAAACTTTCCCGGCACAAGGACAGCGGCTCGACATTCGGGATGGCCCTCCAGTTCGGCTACGGCCTCACCGACCACCTCGTCTTAGGCTGGATCTTGGACTTAGGCAGCGACACTGACGACGACGAGACCAAGCTCCTCGGCAAAGCGGTCGCCAAGGGCAACACCAGCTTTGAAATCGACGGCTTTAGCGCGACCTATTTCTTTAAAAAACGCGCCCCATCGCCCTTTGTCGAAGCCGTCATCGGCACCGCGCGCTGGGACGACGGCGGCGACAACGTCCTCGACGGCCTCGGGCTGGCCGGCAGCATTGGCTATGAGGTGCGCAGGCACTGGATGGTCAAAGGGACCGTTGGCTGGGGTACGCCAAGCGCAGAGACCGCGATCGGCGATCAAGCGATAAAAGCCGAGGTCACGGGCTTAATCTTCGCCTTCAACGCCAGCTATCTCTGGTACTGAACAGGCTTATTCCTGCTCTTCCATCTGATCGTAGAACTGGACGATCTTGCCCCGGTCCTCAGAGGCGTTGAACGCCATACCAGCCCGTGGATGCTGGTTGAGCAAGCCAGTGATCATGTAGGGATAGTCGTAGCCCCACAGCAGTTGAGAGCGCAGCGGCTCAACGTGCTCCTCAATGCACTTGAGCACTGGGCGCAAGCGGAATTTCGGGTTGTGCAAAAAGCCCAGCAAAAGCTCCATCTGGCAATTGCCCGCGCCGCGGCCCAAGCCGGCGAAACTCGCGTCTGCGCAATTGGCCCCTAACACTACGGCTTCGATGGTATTGGCAAAGGCCAGTTGCCGATTGTTGTGGGCGTGAATCCCGACCTCGATCTGGGTGCCCTCGCAGTATTCGAAGAACATGTTGCACAGCGCGCGGATCTGCTCGCTGTAGAGCGAGCCAAAGCTATCGACCACGTACACAGCCCCCACATCCGAGTGCACCAGCATCTCCAGCGCGCTCTTGACCTCGGACTCCGGCACGGTGGAAACGGCCATTAGATTTAGGGTCGTCTCATAGCCCTTGTCCGAGGCGTCCTTGACCATGTCCAATGCCAGCGGCATCTGGTGGATGTAGGTGGCCACGCGGATCATGTCCAACGCGCTCTCAGAGGCTGGCAGGATGTCCGTCTTGTAATCGCTCTTTTCGGCGTCGGCCATGGCTGCCAACTTCAGCGAGGTATTGTTGTCGCCGACGATGCGGCGGATGTCCTCCTCGCGGCAGTGCTTCCACGGACCAAACTCGCCGGGCGGAAACTGCTCCCGCGAGTTGATATAGCCGATTTCCATGTAGTCAATCCCGGCCTCGACGCAGGACTCGTACACGCCTCTTACTACTTCGTCAGTGAACTGGTGGTCGTTCATCAAGCCGCCATCGCGGATTGTGACATCGACGACCTTGATCTCCTCCCGGTATCCGAGCCAATTATCGGCCCAGGTTGCGCGGTCTTCCTCGCTCATTTTTCACTCCTGTCTATGTGTAACTCAAGTGCTGGCGAAAGGATATATACTGCGGCACAACCGGCAAAAGGTCAAACCCCAGCGGTTGGCGTGCGGCGGCAACGTATCCGCAGATGAACGCAGATGAGCGCAGAGGTGGGATGCGAGGGCACTTAGGCCGTCGCCACCGTCAGGGTGCGCAGCTTGTCCGCGTCGATCTCCACGCCCAAGCCCGGCCCTTCAAACGGATACAAGTAGCTGCCCTCGGCCCGCACCCTTTCCACAGCCGGCGACGCCGTGTACAGCACCGGCCCCATGGGGTCGCAGGGCAAGTTGGTGTTGGGCATGGCGATGCCAACGCTGACCTGCGCCGACACCCCCAGCGTCGATTCTTGGTCGGTGCCAATCAAGCAGCGGAACCCAGCCGCTTCCGCCAAAGCAAAAAGCCGACGGATATGGGTCGGGCCGCCGCAGACGCAGGCGACGTTAAAGGCCGTGCAGGCCCTTTTCTCAATGGCTTCCATCCCCAACTCTAGGCTGTTGATGTGCCAGCTCACCGGCAGGTCAACGCGCCGCACAAATTCGGCTGAGACTCGCAGACTGCGCGAGGGCTGCTCAAAGTGATAGGGCGCGTGGTGGCGGAGGACATCGGCGTAGCGTACGGCCGTCTCCCAATCGGTGAAGCGGCCGGAAAAGTCGATGGACTTGAGCTTGAGCCGGTCGTCGAAGCGGCGTTTGACCTCGTCTAAGAAGCGGTCGTCGAGCGCGCTATCGCCCGACACGTAGTAGCGAAACAGGTGATGGCCCAAGTCGAGCAGCCGCTGGAGATAGCTTAGCGTGCGCTCAAAGTCCTCTTTTACCTGCCAGCCAAAAATTGGATAGCAGCAATAGAGCCTATCCCGCATCTTGCCGCCCAAAAGCTGATAGGCCGGGACTCCTTGCGCCTTGCCGTTGAGGTCGTAGAGCGCCAAGTCAATCGCCGAGGCGAGGTGGAGGTTGGTTACGGAGCTGTGGAAGGCGTGGCCGCGCAACAGCTCGTTGATCTCAGTAATGGCCCCAGCGTCCCGCCCCACCAACAGCTCGTTGTATTGCCGGGCAATGGCCGCCAAATCCTCGGCGCGACTGTCGGACGCCTCGCCCCAGCCGACCGGGCCGTCATCGACAAAGACCTTGACCAGCACGTGCCCAGAGATGTGGCCGTAGTAGCGCGGGGTCTCTATCTGAATGGTTTCTACTTTGGTGATTTTCACGCTTTGCTCCTTTGCAAGCGGCTCAACGCCGCGAGTAATTAATTGATTGCGGCCTCAAGTAAGAAAAAGGCGATACTGGCGCGCAAGCCTGCACGAGCGGGCAGGAGTACGTGTGAGCAGAGGCACCATCAGTACACCATCTCCCGGTAGCTCTGCGCGATCTTCTCGATCGCCACGACGTACGCCGCGGTCCGCAGGTCATGCACCTTATCATGGCTCAAAAACACCTCGCGCATCTCGTTGTACGCCTGCCGCATGGTGTCGTCTAGGCCAGATCGCACTAGGTCCAACTCATCGGCTCCGCGCACCAGATCGTGCCGCTGGGTTTCGGGAAGCGGTTTGCCGACCGCAGTCTCTATGGCTTCGACGATGCGCTGCCCGCGCAGCTCGTCGATGCGCCGGTCCATGCGGCCGAAGCGGATGTGGGATAGGTTCTTGATCCATTCGAAGTACGAGACTATCACACCTCCTGCATTCAGATAAGCGTCCGGAATCACCACCTTGCCGCGATCGCGCAGGATTTCGTCCGCCTCGAAAGTAGTCGGACCGTTGGCGGCCTCGGCGATCAGCCGCGCCTGGATGCGCTCGGCGTTTTCGGTGGTGATCACCGATTCGATGGCCGCGGGAATCAGGATGTCGCAGTCTGCTTCCAGCAAAAGGCTGCCGTCCTCCACGAACTCGGAGTCCCGAAAACCCTGACCACCGCCCTTTTCGCGGCGATAGGCGGCAAGCTCCTCAATGTCTAGCTCATCCTCACACACTACGGCCCCCTCGCGCTCAATAACAGCGACCACCCTGACGCCATCCTCTTCGGACAGGAACTTCGCGGCGTGGTACCCTACGTTGCCCAAGCCCTGGATGATTACTCGCTTGCCCTCTAGGTCTCCATCCATCCCGGCCCTCTGCACATCTTCGGAATGGCGGAAGAATTCCCTGAGGGCGTACTGCACCCCGCGCCCCGTCGCCTCGTTGCGACCGCGGATTCCGCTCATGTGCACGGGTTTACCGGTGACACAGGCGATGGCGTTGATGTCGTTGGGATACAGGGCGCGGTAGGCATCCGCAATCCACCCCATTTCGCGCGCGCCCGTACCCATGTCGGGAGCCGGCACGTTGAGACTGGGGCTGATGTAGCCTTTCTTCGTCAGCTCCATCGTGAAATTGCGAGTGATTAGCTCGAGCTCGGCCGCGTCGTAGTCGCGCGGATCAATCTGCAGGGCACCCTTAGAGCCCCCGTACGGAACATCGACAATGGCGCACTTGTAGGTCATCAGGGCGGCCAGGGCCTCCACCTCGTCCTGGTCGGCGATCGGCGCATAGCGGATGCCGCCTTTTACCGGCAGAAAGTGCTCGCTGTGGACGGCGCGCCAGCCGGTGAATACCCGAAACTCGCCCCGTATGTAAACGGGAAAGCTGACCTGGAACACAGAGTTGCACGTCTGGATCTGGTCGGCGAGTCCCGGCTCGAGCTCCATCGTGGCGGCAGCCACCTCGAACATCCGGTCGACGCTGCCCTTGAACGACTTATTCCGCTCTTTCAAACCGGATTCCACAGCCCCCTTTTTTTCCGCATACTCTCCAACCCCTACTCCTTCGATAATGGGTGCCGCGCAAGCGGCTGATTACTCAATCAAGACCGGCTCGCTAGCATGGACGAACAACACGTCATTCGCCCCGTCGTAGCACTGGAGCGCTTGCTCCGCCTCACCTGATTTGATGTCGTCATCGGTCAGGCCCGCGATGACCAGATCGGCCTTAGAGGATCGGAGCGACACCTCAAACTCGAGAGCTTCACTAGTCGCACAATGAACCGACGTCACATTGTGCTTAGAGATCGGCAATCGTCCTTCGGTCATCAAACTAGAGAGCTTCTGCGTTTCGCGTCCTCCGTCTCCAGAATTGAAGCACGCGAAGAGTCGAATCTCGGCTTGTCGCCACTCCCGGTGTCCCACGATGATGTACGCCAAAAGCAGCATCAGCGGAGCATTCGCAAGATTCTCCTCAGTCACCCACAAGTGAATCGAGGATCGATAGCCAAAACGGTACTTCGTCGACCGCAAAATCAGGACATTAATCATCGATTCCGTTGCCAGGAGCGCACCCTGCGCGGTCTCTTTGATCTCTTCTGGATGCTCTTTGTCGAACTCGAGCAGCACGCAGTTGTTGGGCAAGCCCGAGATCCCTGGCATCTGGAGCGTCTGCGCCAGCGCCATCTGGAACGAAGGACAAATCAGCGAATCCACGAAAATGCCCGCCCCGCTGACCTCGGCCCGCTCGATCAGTCTCCCCTTCTGCATGCGGGCCTCGATTTCTTCAGTAAACGAGTATTCTCCCTGAAAAAACTGAATGAAGTGCCCAAACCCATGCCGATGGCTGATCCAGCGTAGCAGGTCGAAGTGCCCCAGCCGGCGCTCCCCAAAACGGGTCACCGCGATAATCGAGGGCCGCCAGC
The DNA here is from genome assembly GCA_009841115.1 of Gemmatimonadota bacterium. Lineage (GTDB taxonomy): Bacteria > Latescibacterota > UBA2968 > UBA8231 > UBA8231. The sequence continues at coordinate 33,395 of VXML01000085.1, forward strand.
CCCCTTCCGATTTCACCGCGCGGTTCTTCTGCAGCGTGATCTGCAGACGGCGAGTCAATTGGAACATCGTCCCTTGTAAGATCGCCGTCAGGCCGCGCTCACCGCGCCGCGAGCGTCGCAGCCCGAGATAAGTCGCTACCATGAGAGAGAGCGCCACAAATGCGTACAGCGCGTTCATCTGGATCATCATCAGGCCGCACATTACTGCGCCCAGCAGCGACAGGTACCAGCGCGAATGGAAGGTGGGGCGGTACGACGGATTGCCGGCGAAATATTCGAGGAATGATACCGAGCACAGGGCACCATAAGTAACCATGAAGAACATGCTGAGAATATGGGCGATAAAGTCAATGTCTCCCAAGACAACAAATGTGATTGCGATGACACTCGACACGCAGGTCGCAGACACCGGCTCCTGTGCCCTACCCCAGCCTTTCTCCAGCAGGCGATTCAGTTTTGGCACGGGCAGCACGTTGTCGCGCGCTAGCGCTTGCAGGGTTCTGGGAGCGACGAGGATCGAACCAAGGGCCGATGACAAAGCGGCAGCACCCAACCCCATGTAGATTGCTGGCCCCCACAGGGCAATCTGCGCCATGACGAACTGATCGGCAGCAAGCGCTTCTGGCGTCGCGCTCTGGGCGAGCTTGATGGCGACCAACGCGTACACGACCATGCCCGCAAGCGTCGCGCCGATTATGCCGAGCGGGATGCTCTTCTGGGGATTCTTAAGGTCGCCGGAAAGTCCCAAGCCCGCGATCATGCCCGTAAAGGCTGGAAAGCACGTTGCGAAGACGAGACTGAAGGCATCTCCACCTTCGATGCGAGCGGTCAGATAAAATCCGTCTGGACGAATCGACTCGGGAGCCTGCCCTAAGAGAAAGGCGGCAATGGATACCCCCAGAATCGCACAGACGATCCACAGTGCCCTAACGCCGAGGCCGGCACCTTTGAGGAGCATCAGTACGGCCAGCAAGACGGTACAAGGCAAGCTCACCCAACGCGGATCGGCTTCTACTGCGTACGTCGCGGCGACCCACTCGTAAACAGGCTCAAATGCTTCGGCAAAGGCGACCAAGTAGAAGGCGACCGAAATCGCTTGAGACAGGTATAGCGCAAGCCCAATCGAGCCGCCGATGCTAGTGCCAAAGGAGCGGCTAATAATGTAGTACGCGCCGCCCCCCGCCACGCGGCGGTTCGTGGCGATTTCAGACACCGCCAAGACCGTGGGAATGGTCACCAGATGCCCGATAACGATGATCATGAGGCTGCCCCAAAGGCCGACATGCGCAACCGCGTACCCGAATCGCAGGAAGAGGATCGCGCCGAGAATCGTGCTGATCGACGCGAGAAAAACAGGCGCGGTACCAAAACCGTGCCCTGCTTGGGAAGATTCAGCGGGGCTACCTGTAGCCGGTCCAGCTTGTTGTGAGGTCAACGGGTCTTGCTCCTTTGCTTGGTCAAGCTGCCCAGCGCCGCGAGCAGTTCGTCGATTTCGGATTCGAGTAAGAAAAAAGTGATGCTAGCGCGCAAGCCCTCGCGCCCGTGCGGCACCGGCTTGATGCTCACGCCCCCATTCTGGAACCAAGTGTACTGCTCCAGCGCGGGGAAACCGCGGCGAATTGCTTGGATATCCATGGCATTCAATCCGGGGATGCAACGCCGCAATAGTCGGCTGCGGCCAGCGCGTACACTTGCGCCGCCCGCTCCAGCCGATCCACTTCTACCCACTCTACATCCGCGTGTGCCGTCTCGTTCGAGGGGCCGTAGTAAAAAGTCGGCACCCCCGTCCCATGCACGTATAAATTGGCATCCCCCACAATCCGCAACCCCACCAACTCTGCCTCTTGCCCAGCCACCTGTTCGTGCGCCCGCCCCACCGCTTGCACGGCCGCATCGTCGGCGGGCGTCTCAAACGGCTCGCGCTCGTGCTCCATCTCGACCCGCAGCCCCAACCCCCCAGCCTCGGCCAACGGCCGCGCTAGATCCTCTAACTCCGCTAGCACCTGCGGCGCAGAGCGCCCCGGCATCCAGCGCCGGGTCCCCGTCAGCGTGCAACGCAGCGGCGTGCGATTGAAATAGTCTCCCCCAGTGACGATCCCCAAGTCGATTCGCTCGGCACCCGCCAAGGCGTGTGCATCCCCCGCGTCGAGTTCAAGTTGATACTGGTGGATCCGCTCGATGAGCGCGCCGACAAAGCGGAGCGGATTTTCCGCAAAGGGCACGTACTGGGTGTGCTTGCCGCCGGCGTCCGATTCGAGTGTAATAGTAAATACCATAGACCCCATACTCATCACCCACAGCGCGTCGCGGCCCTCGACAATCAAAATCCGGTCCCCGCCAATCCGGCCGCTGTTGCGGTCGGCGATCAGGGCCAGCGGCCCGTCCTTTTGCGCCTCGACCTCCTCGTGCCCCACAATCGCCGTCAGCCACAAGTCGCCCTGCAACTCCACCCCGCTTTCCAAGAGCGCCTTGACTGCGCCCAACGCCGCAGCCATGCCCCCCTTCATATCGGTCGCCCCCCGTCCGTACACGCGATTGCCCTCGCGGCGGGCGGGCGGACAGGACCCCACGGGAATGGTGTCGAGATGGCCATTGAGCATCAGCGCGGGGCCATCCCCCCGTCCCGCAATGCGCGCGTAGAGGTTGTTGCGCCCCGGAGTCACTTCCCGCACATCAACCGCTAAGCCGACCTCGCGCATCATGTCCTCATAGGCGCGGCACACTTCGGCCTCGGCCATGGTTACGCTGTAAATATCGACCAATTCCCGGGTCCGCTCGGCCACCCATTCTCGGTCAATAGCTGCCATTAATTTTTCCATCTGTGTCAATCCATCCTCTCTTGCGTATGATCTAGCCGAACCTCCTCGCTTGCGTCGCCATCGGAAGGCAATGCGGCCATAATATACATCGACTATCTCAGCCAACAATTAGCCGCTTGGGACCCTAACATGAGCGGGGCACACAAATGAAAGGTTGATGAAAAGAAACTTGACCACGCCATACGTTTGCGATTAATTTACGTGTAACTATATGTGTGAGAGGAGATTACGATGGCGACAAACTTGGCGATAGACCCAGAGTTACTCAACAAAGCGCTGGAAGTCGGGGGCGAAAAGACCAAGAAAGCGACCGTCAACCGCGCCTTGCAGGAGTTCATCGCGCGCCGGGAGCAGGAACGGCTCTTGGATCTTTTTGGCAAATTGTACTGGGACGACAGCTTTGACTACAAAAGCGAACGGAGCCTTGGGTGACGCTATTTGTGGACACGAGCGTCTGGTCGCTGGCCTTGCGACGGGATACGATGCCCAAGGGGCCCGAGGTCCAGCGTCTGCGGGAAGCGCTCAGTGGTGGTGAAGCGATTTACACGACCGGAATCGTCTTGCAGGAGTTATTGCAGGGCTTTCAGGGGCCAAGAGCTAAAGAGCAGATCGCCGAACGGTTCGGAGCGATCCCCATGATTGTGCCCGGGCGCGACGACTACATTGGCGCAGCCGAGTTGCAAAGCGATTGCCGCCGCCACGGCATTCTGACTGGAACCACCAACGCCCTACTCGCTCATCTCTGCATTCGCCACAAACTAATTATGTTGGCGACGGACCCTGATTTCAGCCGCATGACAAGGTGGACGCCGCTTCAGCTTTGGCGCGCCCACTGACTTATCGCGCCTCTGCGCGCAAAACTTCCATCTCCAATTCCATATCCAGGTCCAACGGAAAAAAGGGCCGCGCCCGCCGGACAAACGGCAAGTGTCGCACTGTCGCCGGCGTCGGTCCCGGCGTGTCGAGCACGAAGACAGCCTGGGCTATTGCTCCGTAAGCGAGGCGATAGTTCATGGGATTCTTGGCGACGATAAAACGCGCCTGCGATGCATCCATCCCAAGAGCCGCAAACTGCTCGTTGTCCCACTCATAGGTAGGATGCGACGCCAACAGCACCTGGATCTGTCCCAACGCGAGCACTGCCGCCGGCCCCATCTGCCCTTCGACCCCTTCCCAAATGCCGCCCTGATAGCGAAAGCGGCCATCGCTCAACCGCAACACCCGACCACGCACGGCAATCGGCTGTCCCCAACGCAGATCGTGCCCGTGTCCCAGCGCCAACTCCACCTCGGCCCCAACGCCAGCTTGGTGGCAAGCCACAGCCGCGCGAGCATCGACCAAGGGCACCAGCGCCGGACCGTCCAATTCCACTTGCAACAGCGCCGCCAGCGCCGCCACGCTATCGCCAGCCGCTCCCCCTCCGCAGCAGTCCGCAGCCTCCACCAGCACCACCGGACCACCCTCGACGACCAAACCAGCGCGCACGGCATCCTCGGGTGCGTACAGCTCCGGCTCTAAGGCAAAGCGCCGCTCCCAGTACGCCGTAGCCAACTCGCGGGCAAGTGCTTCGGCCTTGGCAAAATCGCCGTCGGCAATCACCAGCCCACCGCTACCCATGCCCGCAAAATCGAGATAGGGATGCACCAAGATAGCACTCGTCGAGAGGATGCCATCGCGCTGCTCACCAGCCTTGGCCAAGGCCATCACTTGCGCGAAGGGATCGTCGTCCTCGGTCGAGCCGTGAATGGCCCCGGTGAGCACCGGCACCTTGGCCATGGCCATCGCAGGTTTGCACGCGCCGGCGAGGGTGTCGCACAGTAGGCGCGCCCCGCGCTCGCCCGTGGAAAAGGCATCGCGATGCGGATAGGTCTCCCAAGCCACCAAGCCATCGGCAGCGCCCATCATCTGCGCGGAAATATGGGCGTGCAAATCGAGCGTAGCGACGATAGGCACAGCGTCCCCGACGACGGCCCGCACGGCAGCCAGCAGATCCCCTTCCAAATCGATCCCGCCCTCCACGGCCGCCGCCCCGTGCAGCGGCATGAGAACGCCATCTAGCGGAAGCGCCTCGTTGAGCCGCGCCAAAAGCTCTTCCTTGAGCGGGTCGTAACAAGCCCGCGTCAGCGGCCCACCGGGGCAGGTGCTGGCAAACAACAGCGGCGCAACTTCCACGCCGCGCGCCGCCAGCACGCTGAGCATACCGCCGACCACGCCGTCTTCGGCTGCGAGCACCTCGCGCCCACGCCGCAGCTCATAGCGCTCAAACCACGACAAATCAATCGGCTCGCCGCCGAATTGATTGCACTCGGTGAAAATGGCCCCGAGGGCTACGCGATGTTTGTCGGTCATTGTGATTAGTTGGTTGATGGAATGGAGTGGTGAACCGCTTCTAATATAGCCAGCCTAGAAGTGACCGGCGAATTGGCTTGCATACGTCTCTCGTAGGGCCTACAATCAGTCGGCAATGGATACTGTTTGGGAGTACCTCACCGACCTCCAAAGCCGCCAGTCGGCTTACGCTATCGCCGCGTTTCTCGTCCTCGTCTGGTGGGTGGGCCGCAGTTTCGTCCGCCTCTACCGGCAGGCGACCAGTGGGGCCGGCCGCTTAGAACGCCCCAAAGAAGAGGAGCGCCCGCGTCGGCGCTTGCCGCTCGATTAAACATGCAGCCAGACGACTTCGCCGCCTATCACGACGAGGATCTCGTCCGCGCCCTCACCCTAGAACGCGCAAACTATCAGGCCCCCTACCTAGCCAGCGTCGCCGCCGAACTGGCACGCCGCAACGTCGATCCCCAAGCCTTCATCGATCAAGTCGAAGTCCGCTACCACGCAGACGCCCCCGCAACCTGCACCATCGCCCAGGCCCTCGCAAAAGCCAGCGAAGAGTTGCCGCTGTGGCATCTGTTGTCCTTTACCCACTACTTCGGCGATACCCTCGTCGTCCAGCGCGAGTTGCGCTCCTGTCTGGTGAACGTTTATCAAAGCGAGGAATATGCCTTCTCCTTCTTCGTCGCCGAGGGCCAGTCCCTACAAGACCTGCTGCGCCGTTTCCTGACCCTAGCGGATTGGGACCACCTCGCGGGCACAACCTATCAGCTCGATAGCTGGCACCCCCTCCTGCGTACCCGCTCACCCCGCTACATGCAAAAAATCGCCACGGCCCTAGCCGACGAGGGCCTACCCTTCACCGTCCAGACCCCGGTCTTGAACCACGACTCGCGCGGCCAGCTAACCCTGCTGGTCCCCAGCCGCGACCCAGCGGCCAGCGCGGTTCTACACAAGGTGGAAGACCACCTCAGCACCCTCCGCGACCAAGCCACTGCCGCTTTTGCAGCAAACGACCGCGACCGCGAGCTAGCCATCTACTCCGAACTTGCCTCCTACGGACTGAACAACCCAGCCATCTACTACAACCTAGGCAGCGCACTCGCCGAAGCCGGGCGCTATGCCGAGGCCGCTACCGCCTTTGTCGAAGCCGCATCCCTGAGCCTTACTGCGCTCGACATCCAAGTCCCATTCCAGTCCCGCCGGGGCACTGGAGGACTGGGGGGGACTTTCGGGATGGTGGGGACGTTGATCTCGTCGCTCAAACCGGACGAGAAGACGCCAACAGATGATCAGCGCGAGGTTCCCGATTACATCGAAGACATTGAGCTACAGCTTGCACAGCTACTCAAACGCCTACCCCAAGACCTCAACATCCTCCACGCCCTAGCCGCCAGCGCCGCCATCCGCCACGACGTCCCCCGCGCCCGCGAACACTACCGGCAGATCATAGAGATCAACCCCGCCGACGAAACAGCTAAGCACTACTTGGCCGAACAGGCTGGCGAGTAGAATTCTAGAAAACTGGAGAAGATCGGGAGTTACCTTGGCTACTGAGTATTCACCAAGCCAATGGCTCAAATCCCATGTGCTGCGTCAGCTTGCGCGCCGCTTGCGCCACCTGCGGGTGCGGGTCGTAGAGCGCGGCCTCAAAGCTGTCGCGATGCGTGCGCGGGTCCAAGCGATCGAGGAATTTAGCCGCACTCAGCCGCACATGCGGCACCGGATCGGTCAGGCCGCGCCAGAACCACTTCGGGGCCTCCTCCCCACTGCGCAGGACCAGCACCTCAATAGCGGCACCGCGCACCGCCTTGTGCTCGCTCTCCGCATACGGGACCAACACCTCCGGCTGAACGTCTTCGCAATGCCGCATCACCTTGAGGATGCCGACCGCGCTTTGCGGCTGGCTCTCGCCGAGCAGCAATACGCACCACTCGAACAGGTCTGGGTCGTCTAGGTCGGCCAAGAGCTGGAGGCCGCGCACCTGCCGCTGCGGCTTGTCCGACTCCAAGCAATCAATGGCCTCTTCCTCGCGGCGATCAACGGGCGCTGGAATTTCGAACGCGGCCTGCTGCGCCTCGGCTTCCCGCGCCACCTTGGGCCAGACCCGCAAATGCTCGAAGTCGATCTCCACCCCGGCAAAGCGGTCGGGGATCCACTGCGCAGCGCGAGCGAGCAACTCCTTCTCGCCGAGCCGCGCATTGGGCCGGGTCGCCAGCCGATTGTCGATCCAGCGGGTCAAGCGCAATACGCCCTCGTGGCGGGCGCTGACGCCCTTGTGCGCCTTGACGCCCAACACGGCGTTGACCCAGCGGGCGATCTCCTCGGCAGTCTCTGGGAGGCCCAGCCCGTGATGGCTGCGCAGTGAGGACGCGGGAATGTCTCCTCTGATCGAAATGATCCCGCTGCTTTCGCGCACCTGGCGACTGCCGTAGCGCTGGCGCAGAGCTTTCAAGTCGAGATCTACGGCTAGCACGACGGGGCGGTCTCGCGTGTGCCGCGATTTGGAGTGTGCCCGCTGCTTGGCGTAACTCTTGCCCCGCGAAAACCACACCCGCCGCGAGGGCGACCGCGGCTGAAAACCATCGCGGGCGATCTGACGCGCAGCGCGTCGCGTCGTGCCGTGATAGACGATCATGATAGACCTCCTGACTAGTCAATTAGGAATTAGGAATTACGAATTGAGAATTGATAATTCGTAATTCCTAATTCTTAATGCGGTCAGAATGGCTTTCTCAGTTCACAATGTCAAGTTTTTTGTCCGGCTCTCGCGTGCAGCGAACTAAGCGGCGCAGCTCGGTGAGCGGATCGGTTGGACAGTCCCTTTGGTAATCTCGCACCCGCTCCAGCCATTCAGCCTCCCAATCGCCGCCCTGATAGCGGTGCAACGTCGCCAAGGCACCTACGGCTGCGGCTTGGACGGCCCCGGGCTTTTCGGCGCTCCAGACGTCGGCACTGTACTCCCTGCGGATGCCGCCTTCGATCGGATCCCAAGCCGCCTCTACATGTTGGCGCAGGTAGCGCCCCGCCAAGGCGCAAAGGTGCGTCTCCCCACGGCGACCGGCTTCATCCAACATCGCAGTCAGCACAGCGAGGGCCGCCTCGCTATATACGCAGGTTCCCCAGTACTCGTCAAAGTGGAAGAAGTCGCCGCGGACGGCAAAGAGCAATCCCCCCAAGTCCGGGTGGTAGTGGTAGTTCAAGATGGCAGCTACGGCGCGAGCGGCTGCTATTTGCAGTTCGCGGTCGGCGCGGACGTGCAAAAGGCGCGTACACACGCTCAGCACCTGCGCCCAGTCATCGAGACACCGCGCCCCCTTGGGCATAGGTTGCCCCTCTGGCGACTCACCGACGTAATCCGCCGCGTCGCAACGCGCTAAGCTTTGCAACACGAGCGTCCGCGCTCGTTCCCAATATCCACAGGCCGCCAGTCCCTCGGCCAATGCGAGGGAACCGCGGACCGCAGCCTCGGCGCGTTCACTACCTTCGGCCACCTGCTCAGCCTGCCTCCGATAGCGCGGCTGATCCCACAAATGCGATAGCGACCACAGCAATTGACCATCCCGGAGCGCACTGGTACCCGCATTGTCCGCCAACAGCACCTCGACGGACTTGGCGGCCACCTCGGCGATCTGCTTCTTCATCGTTAGAACTGCCCGCTACGAGATTCGTATTTGGTCGGCTTACCCAAGCTCAGACCATCGGCCATAACCCACTCGGCCACCGTGCGCAGCATCTGCTCCGGGCCGACGCGCGGGCGGCCAAATTCCGCACACAAGCGCCGACTATCCCCCAAGAGGGCGTCTGGAGCTTCTGTCCCCGTAAAGCGGGGCGTTTTGCCCATGATCTTCCCTAGCTGTTCGGCTAGTTCGCGCACGGATAAGGTATCCGGGCCAGTCAGATTGATGACGTCGGCTGGACTATCGCACAAGGGAAAAAAGCGGCACAAATAGGCGTTGGCGTCGCCCTGCCAAATTTGATTGACGTACCCCATAGTCAGATCTATCGGCTCTTCCTGCCACACCTTATCGGCCAGATCGCGGATGATGCCATAGCGCGGCTCAGTGGCGTAAAACAGCCGCACAATCAGCAAGGGCGTCCCCCGCATCCGCGACGCGTACTCGGCGACCCGCTCGCCGCCTAGGCGCGATTGAGCGTATTCTCCCACTGGCCCCAAATCCCCGTCTTCGTCCGCCCCCACTCCCGGAGCCTTGGCATACGCATACACGTTGCCGGAACTCACATAGACGACCCGAGACTGTGCGTAGCGCGCCATCACCGCGCCGGGCAACGCGGCATTCATCGCCCAAGTCGCGTCTTCATTGCCAGTGGCTCCAAACTTAAACCCAGCGAGGAAGAGGACATTGGGCGCATCGGGTAGCTCCTTCAGCGCCTCATCGGCCAGCAGGTCGCAGGCAATGGTTTGTACGCCAACGTTTTCCAAGTAGCGCCGCTTTTCCGCATCCGTAAAGCGCGCCACTCCCACCACCTGCTGCGCCCCGGCCCGCACCAACAGCTCGGCCAAGGTCGGCCCCATCTTGCCGCTGACCCCCAGCAGCAGGATCGGCCCATCCAACTGGCGCACGGCCTCCACGACTTCCGGCGTCGGCGTCGTCATATCGTCTATGAGCGCGGCTTCGCTGACCATATTACCTCTCTTTCACGCATTGCACACCCTCGGCGGCGAGGCCGAGGACCAAAGTTTGCGCGGCAATCCCTTCTTCAGCCCACGCCTGCTGCATGGCATCGGCCACTTCCGCGCTCCGACCGGTCACAAGCGCCAACGCGGTCGGCCCCGCCCCGCTCAACGCCGCACCCAACGCCCCCGCCTCTGTAGCCGCAGTCAACACCCCTTCCATTCCCGGCACCAAGACCGTTCGATAGGGCTGGTGCAACCGATCCTGCATCCCGGTCCTCAGCAGGCTATAGTCGCCCTGTTGCAGCGCGGCCACCAACAAGCCGACGCGCCCGGCGTTAAATATCGCATCCCGCCGCGCAATCCGCTCGGGCAGCACGCTCCGCGACTTGGACGTGGGCAAGGGAAAATCCGGTACGGCCACGACCGCGGCCAAATCTCCCGGCGGCTCAATCCGCGCCCACGCAACCTCCTCGCCGTCCAAAGCCGCGATGACGATCCCTCCCAACGCACAGGGCGCGACATTGTCCGGGTGTCCTTCCACAGCCACGCCCTGCCGCAAAACCTCCTCTCGATCCAGCCCCATCCCGCACAGTTCGGCACCGGCGGTCAAGCCAGCGACTAGGGCCGCCGAGCTGCTGCCCAGCCCACTGGCCAACGGAATCTGACTGTCAATCGCTAGGCACAGCCGCCCAAGCGTCTTACCGGCCCGCGCATAGGCACGCCTTACCGCCTGATACACGGCGTTGCGCTCGTCCAAAGGCACGCTCCCACTTCCCTCACCCGTGGCCGTGATTTCCAAGCCCTCGCCCTCGCTTTCTTCCACCGTCAAATCCATGTACAATTCCAGCGCCAGTCCCAAGCAGTCAAAGCCCGCTCCGAGATTCGCCGACGTAGCCGGTACACGCACCCGCACCTGTTTCACTAGCGACGCACCCATCTTGTCCGTGGAAGCTCTCTTATCCATCTTTACTGAAACCTTAATCCCAACCCAATAAAACTATGCGTATTGACTCCCATCTGCACGTCTTCGCCCGCCCCAGCGCCGAATTCCCGCGCGAGATCACCTCAAGTATGCCCGCCGAGCGCGAAGCGCCCGTCGAGGATCTCTTGGCGCACATGGCCGACCACGCCATCGACAAGGCCGTGCTCGTGCAAACCGGCGGCACCAGCCTCGCGCATCACGCCTATCTACAACACTGCCTGCGCACTTATCCCGACCGCTTCTTAGGCATCGGCTTGATACCACCCGACGATCCCGCGCCCGCCGACCACATGGATCGCCTCGCCGAAGACGGCTCAGTCATCGGCTTCCGGCTCCGCTCGCTCGGCGACTTTTCCCGTCCTATATGGGAACACGCCGCCCGCAAAGACTACGTGCTCTGGCTCTATTTGCGCGCCACCTCCGCTCCGCTAGTGCCCCAATTCCTCACCGACTTCCCCCAAGTGCGCGTCGTGGTCAATCACCTCATGGTCTGTCCACGCGAAGATCGATTCACTTGGGATGCCAAGGGCCGTCCGCAAATCGACGTGGAAATGCCGCCGCCAACCGGGTTCCTCGGCCCCGCGCCCGATTCCCTCAACGTCTGCGTTCACCTGTCGGGTCAATACGCCATGAGCAAGGCAGCCTATCCCTATCCCGACTTAGCCGCTTGGCACCGCAGCCTGCTATCCGCCTTTGGTGCCGAACGCCTGCTGTGGGCTTCGGATTTTCCCTGGATTGTAGCCGATCCCGGCTACGGCGAATGCGTCGAGGTCCTCGACCACTTGCTGCCCGATCTGAGCACTGAGCAGCGCCAGCTCATCATGGGCGAGACCGCGCGGCGCTTCCTCGGCTTTAGCTGAGGGACGCGCACAAAAAATTCTTCAGGATTACCCTGAAGAATTGAAGAACGCGATTCAGAGTTCTGCAAAATCTCTCATGGGCCGTCCTTCCCCACTTCGTCAGTCCGCAACTTCTTCACCGCCTGCCCCACACTACGCAGCATTTCAGGCACCCCACGACCGCTGACGGCCGAGATCAAAAAACGCGGCGCACGCAAATCGGCAAAAGGATCTTCAAAATCCGCATCCGGCCCCAACAAGTCAGCCTTAGTCAGCGCAATCCCAGCAGGCTTGTGCCGCATTCCCTCGTCGAAAGCATCCAACTCGCGGCGGAGGGCCTCCAGCTCGCCGCGCGGGTCCGGACTGGTGCAATCAATGGCAAACAGCAGAATGCGCGTGCGCTCAATGTGGCGCAAAAACCGCGTACCCAAACCCTTGCCCGCGTGCGCCCCCTCGATCAGCCCCGGCAAGTCGGCCAACACAAAACTCTCGCCCTCGGCCCACTGCACAATCCCCAAGTTTGGCTCCAAGGTCGTAAAGGGATAGTCGGCAATTTTGGGACGAGCGGCGGAAATCCGCGACAGCAGTGTAGATTTGCCCGCGTTGGGAAAGCCCACCAGTCCCACATCCGCCAGTAGCTTCAGTTCGAGCCGCACCACCATTTGCTCGCCCTCTCGCCCGGAATCGGCGCGCCGTGGAGCCTGAAAGCGGGGCGTGGCAAAGCGAGCATTGCCTCGGCCCCCGCGACCGCCTACCAGCAGCACCAACTCCTGCCCATCTTCGACCATGTCGCGGATCAGCGCGCCCTTTGCGTCGCGCAAGATGGTGCCCGGCGGTACGCAGATAATCGCGTGCGCGCCACGCTGACCCGTCCGGCGCTTGCCCTCGCCGTGGGCACCGCGACCGGCGCGGATATGTCGTTGATAGCGAAAGTCGTGCAGTGTGTTGAGTTGAGGATCGACGCGGAAAATTACATCGCCGCCGTCGCCGCCATCGCCGCCGTCCGGCCCGCCGCGCGGCACGAACTTCTCGCGCCGAAACGAACAGCAGCCATTGCCGCCACTGCCCGACTCCACCGTGATGGTCATTTCGTCAATGAACATGGGGTCCGGCTAATACTCTTCCGGCTCCATCCTCCATCCGGGTGCCATCGCCTCGTACGTGGCACTTTCCTTGTTCCACATCAAATCCACCGAGCCAACCGGGCCGTTGCGCTGCTTACCGATGATGATTTGGGCGAGACCTTCAAGGCTCTCGCCATCTGGGGATTTGAGGTCGTACATCTCTGGGCGATAGATGAACATCACCACATCGGCGTCCTGCTCTAAGCTGCCCGACTCCCGCAAGTCCGATAGCTGTGGCCGCCGGTCCGTGCGGCTTTCTACGGCGCGCGACAACTGCGACAAGGCCAAGACCGGCACGTCCAATTCTTTCGCCATGGCCTTGAGGCCGCGCGAGATATGCGAAATCTCCTGCTCGCGGCTCTGCGTTCTAATGTGCCCGCTCATGAGCTGAAGATAGTCGATTATGACCATGCCGACCCCATGCTCGCGCTGCAGCCGCCGTGCCTTGGCTCGCGCTTCGAGTACTGAGATGCCGGGGGTGTCGTCGATGTAGATAGGCGCTCGGGCCAAGCGTTCGATATTGTTCGTTAGGTTCATCCAATCTTCATCGCGCAGCCGCCCGGTGCGCAGCTTGTGCAAATCGACCTTGGTCTCTACGCTGAGCAGGCGCTGAGCCAGTTGCATCTTTGACATCTCCAAGCTGAAAATCGCCATCCCAACCCCAGCTTCTACAGCCGCATTGCGCGCCAGCGTCAGCGCGAAGGCCGTCTTGCCGACACTGGGCCGCGCCGCGAGGATGATCAGGTCGCCCTTCTGAAAACCTGACATCTGGTCGTTGAGATCGGCAAAGCCCGTATCCACCCCTAAGACCGTGCCCGCCCCCGCGTGGACGCGCTCGAGGTGCTCGAACGTTTCGCCCATCACCTTTTCCAGCGGCTCAAAGCCCTCGCCGATTTGGTTTTCGCTCAGGGTGAAAAGCTGCTGCTCGGCATTGTCGAGCAGAGTCTGGACATCCTCGTCGGCCGCGTACGCCCGCTCGATGACTCCGCTGGCGGTCTCGATCAACTTGCGACTCAGCGCCTTCTCGAAAACGATCCGCGCATGAAAGTCGATATTGGCCGTCGTGACCACTTCAGACCCCAGCTTGGCCAGATAAACGACCCCGCCGACATCGTCGAGTTGGCCGCGGCGCTTGAGCTCCTCGGTCAAGGTTAGCTGATCGACCGCTGTGCCCCGCTCAAAAAGCTCGATCATGGCCGCGAATATCCGGCTGTGGGTGGCGTGGTAGAAACAGCTTTCGTCGAGGGTTTCAACGGCGCGGACAATGGCTCGTTGCTCTAGCATCATCGCCCCGAGCACGGCCTGCTCGACCTCTACGGCCTGCGGCGGCATCCGCCCGAGATCCTGGGCCTCCGTTGGACTCTGGGTCATGGTTCAGCTCCAAAAAATTTCAGAGATTGACTCCGTCGTAGAGCTTCCGCACCCGCTTCATGTCTTCCCAAGTCGGGCGCTTCCACTGGGAGTTGCGCAACAGGGCCGCTGGGTGGTACGTGGCCACCAAGGGAATGCCTTCGTAGTGGTGAGCTTGGTCGCGCAAGCGGCCCATGGGCTCACGGCTACGGAGCAAGGTCTGCGCGGCAAAGCGGCCCAAGGTGCAGATGACGCGGGGCTGGACGATTTCGATCTGGCGCTTGAGATACGGTTCGCACTGCTCGATCTCGTCGGGCAGGGGGTCGCGGTTATTCGGCGGGCGGCACTTGAGTATGTTGCAGATATAGACCTCATCGCGGGACAGGCCCATAGCCTCAATGATCTTGGTCAGCAGTTGACCGGCTTTCCCCACAAAGGGCTGGCCCGCTCGGTCTTCTTCCGCCCCTGGGGCCTCGCCGATAAACATGATGCCGGCCGCTGGATCGCCGCTGCCAAACACGAAATTCTGCCGCGTCGCACCCAGCCGACAGCGAGTGCACTCGCAGATCTGGCTGCGAAATGCCTCTAGCGTATCAACTGCTGGTTCCTCTGCCTTATGCTCCACAATCGCCTCCGGTGCTGTAAACTGGGTTCCCTCAAAAGCCACTAAATCGGACAGATAGCGCCGAGCTTCGGCCAGCACGTCCTCGCTCCGCTCTTCCATGGCGACATCCTCGCTCAGTATGGGTTAAACTCCCCGCCGCGCCCGCACCCAGTCGAGGATGCGGTCGGCGACCGCGGACTTGCTCAACAGGGGCAGAGCTTCCTCTTGGCCCTCAACGTCGATCAGAGTAACGCGGTTGGTGTCGCCAGCGAAACCAGCTCCTTCGTCGTTGAGCATGTTGAGCACGATTAAGTCGCCCCCCTTGCGCGCTAGCTTCTCCCGCGCCCGCTCCGGCCCCTTTTCCGTCTCCATCGCAAAGACGACCAGCAACCGCTGGCCCTTGCATCGCCCCAGACCAGCGGCAATGTCCGGGTTTTCGACCAACTCGATAGAGCGGGATGCCGCATCGCGCTTGATCTTCTGCGCGGCCACCTCCTTGGCGCGATAGTCGGCCGGGGCCGCCGCCAAAATCGCCCCATCTACTTGCTCAAACAAGGCCTCGACAGCGCGCTGCATGTCGCGAGTCGAGCGCACCAACTGCCGCTCCACGCCAGCGGGCGCAGGCAGCACCGTCGGCCCGGAGACCAGCCACACGCGCGCCCCACGCGCCGCGGCCCGTTCGGCTATCGCATAGCCCATCTTGCCCGACGAGCGATTGGAAATGAAGCGCACCGGATCGAGGTCCTCGACCGTGGGCCCGGCCGTTACCAGTAGTTCCAGCCCATCCAAGTCACCGCTGAAATGCTTCGCCACCGCCGCGACCAACTCCGCTGGCTCGGGCATCCGCCCGCGGCCAACCGCACCCGACGCCAAAGGCCCCACCCCTGGCTCAAGCAGGCGGAACCCCCGCTCTGCCAAGGTCTGCACATTGGCCTCGACCGCGGGATTGGCGAACATGTTCTCCTCCATCGACGGTGCCAGCAGGACGGGGACACCCGCGCACAACAACACCGAAGTGAGCAAGTCGTCGGCCAAGCCGCCGGCTATGCGCCCCAAGCAGTGCGCCGTAGCCGGAGCCAACAAAATCAAGTCGGCCCACTCGGCCAACCCCACGTGCAGAACGGGAAACTCCGCATCTCGGTCGAACAAGGCGCTGTACACCACGTGGCGGGAAAGCACCTCCAACGTCTTGGGCGCGACAAATTCGCCTGCCGCGCGGGTTAGCACGACCCGCACCTCAGCCCCTTCAGCCGTCAGCAGCCGCACGATCTCCGGCGTCTTGTACGCGGCAATGCCGCCAGTGACCCCGAGTAGAATGTGGCGACCCTGCAAGCTCATGGCTGATCGAGGCGCGCCAAGATGTGCGCGCAGGCGGCTTGGGGATCGCAGCATTCGGTATCGACGACCAAGTCGTACACCGATAAGTCGCTGATGGCGATTTGGTGATGCGCGGCATAGCGCTGGGCCTCGGACGCCTCGCGCTTGCGCGTCTCTGCGAGAGCTTGCGCCAGCGGCTTGCCCTCGCGCTGTCCCACGCGCTCGGCCCGCACGGCCAGCGCCGCTTGCAGCCAGACCTTGAGGGCCGGAAGCTGATGCCGCTGGGCCATCCAGCCGGTGAGCCGCCCTTCGACAACTACCGGCGCACTTGCCCGCGCTTGCTCAACCAAGCGCGCGTCGAGTTGGCGGTCGATGCAACCATCAGCTTCGGCCCGCTGGCCAAACTCGGCCAAGCTCACGCCCGCTTCTTGGGCCAGCTTGCGAAAGACGGCTCCGGCATTGACATAAGCCCAGCCCAGCCGCGCACACAGTCGGTCGCACACCGTGGTGGTACCGCTGCCGGCTAAGCCGCTGATGGTGATGATTTGCACGGATGCCATAGATGCCTTCACGCCAAGTTTTGCACCTGCTCGCGCAGCCGCTCAATCTCTTCTTTGATCTCTACGACCCAATGGGCGATCTCGGCGGCGGCGGCTTTGGCGCTGATGGTGTTGGCTTCGCGGTGCATTTCCTGCAAGAGAAAGTTCAAGCGCTTGCCCACTTCGCCACCCTGTGCCAAGGTATCGAGGAACTGGGCATTGTGGCTGCGGAAGCGGACGATCTCCTCGACGATGTCGCTGCGCTCGGCGATCAGGGCGACCTCCGTAGCGAGGCGATCTTCGGCAACCTCTCCAAGCGTGAGCAGGGCGGAGATCTTTTCTCGCAGCCGCTCGGCAACCTGCCCACGGGTCGCTTGCGATCGCTCGGCCACGCGCTCCAGCAGCGTCCCCACCGCCTCGACGCGGGTGCGCAGATCCGCGGCGAGGGTGTGCCCCTCGGCCTCGCGCATGGCCACTAACTCGGCCAGCGCTTGGTCCAACCCCACCCGCAGCACCTCTTGCACGACCGCGCTATCTAGCTCTGCGGCTTGGACGCGAAAGAGATTGGGTAGCTTCGCCAACAGCACCCGCTCAATTCCCACATTGAAATACTCTAGTCCCTTAAAGCGAGCAAAAAACGCCTTCCACGGCGACATCGTAGCCCGACTCTCCGCAGCTTCGCTCTGCGCCAATTCAGCTAGCCGCCGTAGCTGAGCCAGATAGTGCTTGGCGGCTTCCTCATCTAACTGGGGCAGGGCCTCGGGCTGACTTTCCTCCTCCCAAGCGAGGTGCGCGTTTATCTTGCCGCGCCTGACCCGCGCCTGAATCCGCTCGCGGATGGCTAGCTCAAAGGGCTGGAGATCAGCCGGGCAGCGCACCTGAATGTCGAGATAGCGGCTGTTGACCGACCGCAGTTCAACGGCGAGCCGCAAACCCCGCCGCTCGGCCGCGGCGCGGCCAAAGCCGGTCATGCTGTGAATGGGAGTTGGCTCGGTCATATTGCTTCTCGCGGGATTAAAGTTACAAATAGGAAAGTCGCTAAGGAGTAAATCCGATGCAAGAGAGGATTGGCAGCCTCAGCGGCCTGGATCCACGGCAATGCGGACGATGGACGAAAAACCGACGAGTTGCGCAAGAGTTTGGCCCTCGGCCGTGAATTTCCACAGCACGTCGTCGGTCGCAATCCAAGCCCGCTGCTGCACTGCGTCAAAGGACAGGGCGCTGCCGCCGGGCACGTCAGTCCAATGCTGCTCCAAAGTCCCGGAGACCGAGAACACCGCCAGATCCCGTTCCCCCAACACCCAGCAGGCTCCGCTTGCATCGTCCACGGCCAGTCCCACGGCCGCGGCAAAAGGCAACTCCACATAGAGGATGGTGCCCGCGCGATCCAACCTCGCCAAGCGGTGTCCCTCACCACCCAACAGCCACACATCTCCCCCTGTGCCCGCCACCAGCGCCTTGGGAGCCGCGAGCACGTGGAATTCAGCGGCGCGGGTGCCGTCGGTCTGATAGAACAGCACGCGGCTTTGGGCTTGGTCGGCGATCCAGCAGCCTCCGGCCTGTGCGGCCAACGCCACAGGCTGGGCAAAGGAGGCATCGACCGGAATGAGGGCTAGCGAATCGGCCGCGTCCAAGGAAAACCAAAAGACCCTCTTTCGCCCCGCGTCGGCCAGCCAGCCAATGCGCGCGGCAGTATCAATGGCCAAGGCATCGGGCCTCTCCACCGCCGCGCCCAGCGCAGCCAACGCGCCGTCTTCCGCAATCCGGTACAGCCCGGC
>VXML01000011.1:0-4067 GCA_009841115.1 Gemmatimonadota bacterium
GCAGGCGGGCGGCCAAGCGCGCAGGGGCCAAAATTTCGGCGACGACAGCTTCGGCGTGCCGAGGCAGTTGCGATAAGTCGAGTGGGACGGGGGTGTCTGAGGTGCGGGGGGTTTCGCTAAGTTCCACGCGATAGCTCCAACCAGATAAGGCGGCAATCAGATTGGCTGCGAAAAAGTAAGTGTTTAGACTGCCAATAAGATGTTTTATATACCAAACTTCTGTAAATATAGTCAACCAAGAAGCAATACGTCAATGCAATTTTAAAAAAATATCAACCGGCTAAAATTCGACAAGCAATAAAACCTTATCCATTTTAGTTCCGATCTACGCCATGCGATTTTTGCCAAAAGAAAGCAGGACAGCTATGACAAAGTGGATTCTAGGAGTGCTTTTGCTCGGCGCGGCGCACGTAGGCGCGGTAGATTTTTACGCGCACTGGGCCGACGGGAAGGCCGAGATCTCTAGCTACGAGGTGATTCAGCCGCGCTACGGCGAGCTGCGGCAGGGATACGGGGTGATGATTTTCGTGACCGAGAGCCTGCATCGGCAGACCTTTATCAAGGCCGACCCACCGACGCCGGAGGCCGACCAATTCTACGCGCTCAAGCTCAACCACATCCTCAACTTTACGACCGGGATCTACGACTATTCGGTGATGACTTCGGTGTTCAGCCAAGTGGCGGGCGAGCGGCATCCCTTTGAGCTGCGGCGCATTTCGTTCAGCGCCCAAGAGTGGTGCGGGCAGGTCTTTGACGAGGCCCTGTTCCGCAACGGGCAGATCAACGGACACATCAGTAGCTATTTTGCCAGCGAAGGCCGGGGGGCCTACCAGTTAGAGCAGCCAGATCACTTTGCCAGCGAGGATAATCTCCTGATCCGCATCCGAGAGCTACAAGGACCATTTATGGATCTAGGCGAGATGCGGGAGGTAGAGATACTGCCGAGCCTTTGGCAGCTTCGGCAGGCGCATCAGCCCCATGCGACCGTGGCCGGGCGGATCCACAAGGCCGCCGAGGAGCAGATAGAAACGGCAGCCGGTGCGCTAGCTAGCGTGCGGTGGGACCTGCATATCGGCCAGCGGCAACGGACGCTGTGGACGGAAAGGGCCTATCCGCATCGGATTGTGCGCTGGGAGGACAGCGATGGCGGACGCGGCGAATTGATGCAGACGATCCGGGTGCCCTACTGGCAGTTGCAGGCTAACGCCGACGAGGTGTACCGGCGAGAACTGGGCATTCCTTAATTCCCTTCCATCGCTTTTAGC
This sequence comes from Gemmatimonadota bacterium, assembly GCA_009841115.1. Classification (GTDB taxonomy): domain Bacteria; phylum Latescibacterota; class UBA2968; order UBA8231; family UBA8231. The sequence continues at coordinate 1,266 of VXML01000011.1, forward strand.
ACGGCCTCGCGGTTGGTACGCGCGTCTTCCAAGGTCGGATCAAGGGAAAGCGCTTGGTCAAAGCTCCGCAACGCTTCGTCACTTCTACCCAAAAAGTAGAAGGCGACGCCCATGCTAACATGGGCCGCTGCGTCGTTAGGATCGATAGCAATGAGCCGCTGCAAGAGATCTAGCATCTCGTCGTAGCGTTGCTGCTCGGCTCGCAGGGTGGCTAGAAAATAGAGCGCCTCCGTATGGCTCGGATTGAGCGTGAGGGCACGATGAAGGTGGGTCTCTGCTTCTTCGTTGCTTCCTAGTACATTGAGCGTCGCCCCGAGGCTGGCATGGGCTGCTGCGTCGTCCGGGCGGTGCTCAGTGGCGACGCGATACGCGTCAACGGCTTCCGCATACCGTCCCTGACCATACAGGGCATTGCCTAAGTCAATGTGGGCACCCTGTACCTGCGGGTTAAGCGCAAGGGCGCGACGTAGATGGGTCTCCGCTTCCTCGAAGCGGCCCAACTCGTTGAGCGTCATGCCGAGGCTGGCATGGGCTGTTGCGTCGTCTGGGCGGTGCTCAGTAGCGACGAGATACGCGTCAACGGCTTCCGCATACCGTCCCTGACCATACAGAGCATTGCCTAAATGGCCGTAGCGGTGCTTGATTTTTGGGTCGAGCGCGATGGCACGGCGCAGGTGGATTTCCGCTTCCTCAAAGCGTCCCAGCTTATTGAGCGTCATGCCGAGATTGGAATGTATCTTATCGTAGTTTGGGCGTTGTTCGGCAGCAACGCGGTACGCGTCGAGGGCTTCTTCGTAGCGTTCCTGCTTGTATAGGGCGTTGCCCAAATGGCGGTGAGCATTCCGTGCCTGCGGGTTGAGCGCGATGATGTGGCGATTGAACGTTTCTTCGTCCCGATAAATGCTTGCCTGACGCCAAGTCAGCATCCCCAGCACAACCAGCACCACCGCCGCAATTCCCCATGTGCCCTTTTGCCACATGCTCGACAGGCGACGCACGCCATAAGCAGCCGAGCCGATGACGACGACCATAATCCCAATACCAGCAAGGTACTGATAGCGGTCGGCGACAAAAGCATACCTCATATAGCCGTAATCGACAAAGCCCAGCACCGGCGACAGCGTAACCGCAAAAAACAACGCCCCGGCCAGCGGTCCACGTCCAAGCCGTGACTGGGAGTGCCAGAGAACCACCGCCAGCGCGACGGCAACGATGAGATATGTCCAAGCCAGCGGGTCGGTAATGCGGATATCCCAACGTGGATAGATAACGGCCAAGCTAGACGGCCATAGCAGGTTACTTGCGTAAAACCATAGAGCACGTGAGGCAATAAGCGACCGTTCAACTAATGAGTAGTCAAAAGACACAGGGACCACAGACCGAGAAAACGACAAGTCACCGACCGTAATGACCAACCCTACTACGAAGAACGGCACCAACCGCGACAGATCAGTCGAGGTCACCCTGCCTTGTTTCCACCAATGCCAGATCAAAAGCGCCACTGGCAATGTCACCACAATGGACTTACTGAGCAGACCCGCCACATACAACGCCAGTGCTCCCGCGTACCGCCCTCGACGCGGCTGCTCCACAAAGCGCATCCACACCACCGCCGCCGCAAGGTAGAACAGACCCGACAGCACGTCCTTGCGCTCAAAGACCCAAGCGACCGACTCCACGTGCAAAGGATGGACGGCAAACACTGCGGCCACCATCCACGCACCGGGCACGGCCAGCCGCCGCAAAAGATGCCATAAAAGCAGCGTATTCGCTAAGTGCAGCAGCACGTTGACGACATGATAGCCCATAGGGTCAAATCCCCACAACTTGTGCTCCAGCCAGAACATCGTATAGACCAGCGGCCAGTAATGGTCTTCTCTTCCCAACTCGCTGGGGAAGAACCAAATTTGCCACAGACCCGATACGTCCCGCACCGGATCGACCTTGATGTACAGATTGTCGTCCCAGACGAAGCCACCCCACAGCATCGCCGGCAGATAGGGGATGACCACCAGCAGGCTGAGCGCGACAAAGGCTAGCGCGTCCTGCCACGAGTAGGATGCTGCCACTGGTAGAGACGATGCGGTTGCAACCGCCTGACTAGCTCTTGTTTCACTACGAGCCGCCTGCCTGCGCTCCTGCCGCGACGGCTTGGAAGGAGCCGAACGTGGGTTCTGTGTCTTTGTCCTCGCTCTTCTTTTAGCCATCTATCTACTCGTGTAGCCCAAAATTTTTGGAACTGCTAACGCGTATCGCATGAAGTCACTCGATATTTCCTTTCATCGCCTCCAGCACGGCCTCGCGATTGGCACGCGCGTATTCCACGGTTGGATCGAGAGAGAGCGCTTGGTCAAAGCTCCGCAGCGCCTCGTCACTTCTGCCCAAGAAGACGAGGGCGACGCCCATGCTAACATGAGCTGCTGCGTCGTTAGGATCGATGTCTATGAGCCGCTGCAAGAGTTCCAGCATCTCGTCGTAGCGCTGCTGCTCGGCGCGCAGGGTGGCTAGAAAATAGAGCGCTTCTGTATGGCTTGGGTTGAGCGCGAGGGCACGATGAAGGTGGGTCTCTGCTTCTTCGTAGCGCCCTAGAATATGGAGTGCCGCGCCGAGGCTGGCATGGGCTGCTGCGTCGTCTGGGAGTTGTTCTATGGCGACGAGATACGTATCGACTGCTTCCGCATACCGTCCCTGACCATATAGCGCATTGCCTAAATGACGGTGGCCGTACTTGGTCTCTGGATCCAGTGCGTTGGCGCGGCGCAGGTGAGTTTCTGCCTCTTCGTAGCGTTCCAGCTTGTTGAG
>VXML01000011.1:4077-51587 GCA_009841115.1 Gemmatimonadota bacterium
CGTTGGCGCGGCGCAGGTGAGTTTCTGCCTCTTCGTAGCGTTCCAGCTTGTTGAGCACCGCGCCGAGATTGGCATAGGCTACTGGGTCTTGGTGTTGTTCGGTGACAACGAGATACGCGTCAATGGCTTCCGCATACCGTCCCTGACCATATAGCGCATTGCCTAAATGACGGTGGCCGTACTTGGTCTCTGGATCCAGTGCGTTGGCGCGGCGCAGGTGAGTTTCTGCCTCTTCGTAGCGTTCCAGCTTGTTGAGTGCTATGCCGAGATTGGCATGGGCCATTGTGTGGTCTGGGTGTTGCTCTATGGCGATACGGTACGCGTCAACGGCTTCCGCATACCGGCTCTGCCCATATAGCGCATCGCCTAAATGGCGATGATCGTGCTTTAGCTTTGGAGCCAATGCGATGGCACGACGCAGGTGAGTTTCTGCCTCTTCGTAGCGTCCCAGCTTGTTGAGTGCTATGCCGAGATTGGCATGGGCCATTGTGTGGTCTGGGTGTTGCTCTATGGCGATACGGTACGCGTCAACGGCTTCCGCATACCGGCTCTGCTTGTATAGGGCGTGACCTAAGTTGTTGTGGGCATCCCGTGCCTGCGGGTTGAGTGCGATGATGTGGCGATTGAGGGCTTCCGCATCTTTCCAAATGCCTACCTGTTGCCAAGTTAGCATCCCCAGCACAACGAGAACCACCCCCACAACGACCCACGAGCCCCTTTGCCACAAGCCTGACAAACGACGCAAGCCATGCGTAGCCGCACCGATAACGACGGCCATAACCCCAATACCTGCGAGATACTGAAAGCGATCAGCGACAAAAGCATACTGCATATAGCCGTAATCAATAAATTCCAAAACCGGCAACAACGTCACCGCAAAAAACAACGCCCCGGCCAGCGGACCACGACCAATCCGCGACCGAAAGTGCCAGAGAGTTACCGCCAGTGCAACAGCGGCGACGAGATACCCCCAAGCCAGTGGATCGGCAACGCGGATATCCCAAAGCGGATAGATGACGGCCAACTCAGACGGCCACACCAGTTTACCGGCATAAAACCACAAGGCGCGAGCAGCGATGAGCGTACGTTCGGTGAATGAGTAGCTGAGGGACAAAGGTTCTACAGACTGGTAAAACGCCAAGTCACCGACTGTGATGACCGCCCCCACCACGAAAAACGGTGCTAGTCTCAACAGATCGGTCGAGATCACCCGACCTTGTTTCCACCAAGGCCAGATCAAGAGGGCCACCGGTAGCGTAACCACGATAGACTTGCTCAGCAGACCCGCCGCATACAATACCAGCGAACACGCATACCACCGCAGACGCGACTGCTCCACAAAGCGCATCCATGTCAGCACCGCTGCAAGGTAGAACAAGCCCGACAGCACGTCCTTGCGCTCAATGACCCAAGCGACCGACTCCACATGCAACGGATGTACGGCAAACACTGCGGCTACCACCCACGCGCCGGACACCGCCAACCGACGCAGAAGATGCCACACCAACAACGTATTTGCCAGATGCAGCAGTACATTGACGATGTGATAGCCCGTTGGGTCAAACCCCCACAGCTTGTGCTCCAGCCAGAAGGTCGTATAGACCAAAGGCCAATAGTGGCCCTCCGTAGTGTCGCCCATTGTATAGGCATCGCCGGACCATAGACGGCAGAAGCCGGACCAGTCTTGAACGGCTTGGGAAGATGTTAATATCCTATCGTCCCAGACGAAGCCACCCCACAGCACTGCTGGCAAGTAGCTGACAACCACCAGCAGGCCGCACGCGACAAAAGCTAGCGCGTCCTGCCGTGAGTAGGATGTCGCCACTGTTAGGGACGATGCATTTTCACACCGCCTGCCGAGCTCTTGCTTCGTTGCGAGCCGCCTGCGCTCCTGTCGCGACGGCTTGGATGGTGCCGAACGTGGGTTCTGTATCTTTTTCGTCGATCTTCTTTTAGCCATTTATCTATTGGTGCAGTCCGAGTGTTTCTCAGCCGCTAACGCGTATCCTATGCAGTCACTCGACATTTTCTTCCATCTCTTCCAACAGGGCCTCGCGATTGGCGCGCACGTTTTCCAAAGTCGGATCCAGGGAAAGTGCTTGGTCAAAACTCCGCAGCGCCTCGTCGTTTCTGCCTAAGAAGACGAGGGCGATGCCCATGTTGCTATAGGTCGCTGCGTCGTTAGGGTGGAGGGCTACGAATCGCTGCAAGAGTTCCAGCATCTCTTCGTAGCGCTGCTGCTGGGCCCGCAGTGTGGCCAGCCAATGGAGTGCCTCCGCATGGTGCGGGTCCGCTTTGAGCGTGTGCATGTAGTGTTCTGCTGCCGCCTCGAATTGTCCATTTTCACGCGCCATCTGCCCCATGCGAAAATGCAACTCGGCTGCCTGAGACGAGGACGGATCCAACGCCACTGCCTGCGCTAGGGCATTCATCGCTTCGTCGTAGCGCCCTAGCTTACTGAGGATCTCGGCAAGATTGGTATGGGCCTGGGAGAAAACTGAAGCTTGCTCTACTGCGATGCGGGTCGCCTCAAGAGCTTCCTCATACCGGCTCTGTTCATACAGGGCCGTACCTAGATTGAGGTAAGCATCCCCTACCTGCGGGTCGAGCGCAATGGCGCGGCGAAAATGGGTCTCTGCCTCTTCAAAGCGACCCAGCGCCTTGAGAATCGCGCCGAGGTTGGTATGGATCTCAGATGAATTCGGTGCTTGTTTGATCGCAATGTGAGTTGCCTCAAGAGCTTCCTCGTATCGACCCTGCTCATAAAGGACATTGCCTAAGCGGTGGTAGGTGTTCTCTGTCTGTGGATTAAGGCTAATAGCTCGGCGAAAATAGGTCTCTGCCTCCTCAAAGCGACTCAACTCCTTAAGCACCATGCCGAGATTGACATGTATCTTATCGTAGTCTGGAAGTTGTGCAGCGGCGACACGGTACGCGTCAAGGGCCTCCTCATACCGGCCCTGCTCATAAAGGACGATGCCTAAGTGGCGATGGGCATACCGTGCTTGCGGGTTGAGTGCAATGACGTGATGCCAAAGAGTTTCGGCATCTCTCCAGATGCCCTGCTGCTGCCACGTGAGCATTCCCAACACAACGAGAGTGACCGTCGCAACAACCCGCACGCCCTGCTGCCACAAGCCTGCTAGACGACGCAAGCCATAAGCAACTGCGCCGATGACGACGGCCATAAACCCAATGCCAGCAAGGTACTGATAGCGGTCGGCGACAAAGGCATACTCCATATAGCCGTAATCGACGAAGCACAAAACCGGTGATAACGTAACCGCAAAAAACAACGCTCCGGCCAGCGGTCCGCGCCCAAACTGCGACCGGAAGTGCCAAAGGGCGACCACTAGTGCGGTAGCGGCGACCAGAGACCCCCAAGCCAGCGGGTCGGCCACATGAATATCCCAACGCGGATAGATGACCGATAGCTCCGTCGGCCATAACAGTTTACCAGCATAAAACCATAGAGCACGTGAGGCAATAAGCGACCGTTCAACTAATGAGTAGTCAAAAGCCATAGCTTCCCTAGGCCGCGAAAACGACAGGTCGCCGATGGTGATAGCCAATCCTACGATGAAAAACGGCGCGATCCGCAACATATCCGCAGAGGTTATGCGCCCCTGCTTCCACCAATGCCCAATCAGCAGCGCCGCCGGTAGCGTTACCGCGATGGACTTGCTCAATAGAGCCGCCACGTACAACATCAGCGGCACCATGTAGCGGCGCGGACACGGTTTTTCCACAAAGCGCATCCACGCCAGCACTGCCGCAAGGTAAAACAGACCCGATAGCACGTCCTTGCGCTCAATAATCCAAGCAACTGACTCCACGTGGAGCGGATGCACGGCGAACACCGCGGCCACCACCCACGCGCTGGACATCGCCAACCGCCGCAGGATATGCCACAAAAACAGCGTATTCGCCAAGTGCAGTAGCACGTTAACGACGTGATAGCCAGTCGGATTAAAACCCCATAACTTGTGCTCCAGCCAGAAAGTCGTATAGGTCAGCGGCCAATAGTGCACCTCGACATGGGTAGCTGGCGAAAACCACAGATCCAATAGACCCGACAGCTCGCGGACCAACTCTGCCTCAACGATGTACTTGTTGTCGTCCCAGACGAATCCACCCCACAGCATCGCTGGCAGATAGCTGATGGCTACCATCAGACAGAGCGCGACAAAGGCTAGCACATCCTGCCGTGAATAGGAAACCGCCGCTGTTAGGGGCGATGCGGTTTCAACCGTCTGCCTAGCTCTTGCTTCGTTGCGAGCCGTCTGTCTGCGCTCCTGCCGCGTGGGCCTAGATGGTGCCGATTGTTCGCGCTGCGGCTTTTCTGCCGGTCTTCTTTTAGCCATTTAACAATTGGGGGATTCTGTGTTTTTTGCAGCTATCGCCCTTTTATATCCGTCGCTTCGTCGGCAAAGCGAATGCCCGAATTGGGCGGCGGAGTGGGTGCATCAGGGTAGGGTTGGCGCATCATCTTGGTGAAGGTTCCGCCAGTGATAGTCGGGGCGTACTCCTGCCATGGGCGGATGGCCGACTTCATCTGCGTTCATCTGCGGATACTTCCTCCCGAAACGTCCAATAGGAATTCAAGACATAATTGACCACCGTCCCCGGCGCGATCCCACATCCTTGCAGCCACACCGGATTAACTTGCGGCAACAACACCGACAACACGACAAACGTCGAATAGCTCACCCCAAGGGCCAGCAATGAGACAATGTGAAACCGCAAACCCCGGATCCGCTTGCGGCTGCTCAGATCGCGGTCGGCAAAAGTCCAATAGTTATTGATGAAAAAGTTCGAAAAGACCGAGATCTCAATCGCAATGGGCGAGGCCAGATACTTGTGGACGCCGAGTTCGAGCAGGATATGAAACGAACCTAAATTGACCACCACCCCGCTGAAGCCAGTCAGGCAGAATTTTACAAAAGTGCGGGGTGTGCCAAACGCAGCGACCATCTCGCGCAGGCCTCGCTCTTTACGCCGCGTCGTATTCGGCCATCAAGCCGCGCAAGTAGCGCACGGCCTTGGGCACGGCCGTCGCCTCTGCTTCCACGTCCTGCCCTTCGTACACAACGGATAACCAGCCATTGTAATTGACCCCCTTCAAAATCTCGAAGATGCGCGGATAGTTGAGCCACTCTTCAACGCCGCTTTGGATGCGATAAATCTTGCAGCGGACGTGGACAGCCAACGGCGCAGTCTCCTCAATGCTGCCGTAAAAGTTGAGGGCCGGATCTTCGTGCCCGCGCTGGCCCGAGGCCCCAGGCGAGCCGACGTATTGACCCGTATCGAGGATGTGCGAGAAATAAGGATTATCGACGCCCTCGATGATGCGGCGCACATCTTTGCCCGTGCGCGTGACGCAGCCGTGATTGTGGTTGTGCAAGCCGACCACCACGCCCTTTTCCTCGCCGTGAGCCGCCACTTCCTCCAAGCAGGGCATCATCCGCGCCCACACATCCTCTTCGCGGTCGCCTTCGGGAATCCACGCGGCAAAAACCCGCACCAGCGGAATGCCCATAAACGCGGCCACATCGATCCACTCCTTGGCGGTGGAGACTTCCGCGTCTAACTCTTCTTGCGGCTTGCCGAAGTTGGAACTGACACCGATATAGGAGAGCGCGATCCCGCGTCTGAAGGCCTGCATTCGAATGCTGCGCAGATAGGCCGAGTCGAGCGAGGCAAAGGCGCGCGTGTGGATGTCGATGCCGTCGAGGCCGAGCTGGTAGGCCCGTTCAATAAACTGCTCCAAGTCGAGCTTGTTCGCGGCAAATTCGTCTTTATAACTGAGGGACATGCAGCCTAATTTGAGCATTTGAGGCTTCCTTTAGATGAGAGTGATAGGAAAATTGCGCATCGTAATTTAACGCACCAAAACGCGGCGGCCAATTTGTCCGCAACCTAGGCTTGTGCTATCTTCCGCGCTCCACCTCCAACGGAAAGCAAGGCTGTGATCGAAATAGGAGAATACAAAGTCGCCGAGCCGGATGGCATTGAGACACCAGCCATGCTGGTCTTTGCCGACCAACTCGACCACAACATAAAAGCAGTCGGCGAGCTAGCCGGCGGCAGCGAGCACCTGTTCGTCCACGTCAAAACCCACAAGTCCATCGACGTAACGCGCAAACAGCTCGCGTCCGGCGTCGCTGGGTTCAAATGCGCCACGCTCAAGGAACTGGAAATGGTCCTCGACGCTGGCGCACAGGAAGCCATTCTGTCCTATCCGCTGGTGCAAAAAAGCAAAGTGCAGCGCTTCGCCGCGTTGGCGCAAAGAGAGGCGACCGTCAGCGCGATTGCCAGCGCACCTGCGCACGTGCAGGTCTTGGGTGACGTGGCCCAAGAGCAGCAGCAAACGCTGCGGGTAATGATCGACCTTAACGTAGGCATGTTCCGCACCGGCGTCCCTTTGGACGCGGCAATCGACCTCTACCGCCAAGTCGCGCAACACCCCCACCTGTCGCCGGGCGGCCTGCACCTGTACGACGGGCACGATAACCTCTCTGAGCCTAAGGCGCGCCAAGCAGCAGCCGAGCGGCACATCCGCGATGCCCAACGCCTAAAAGCAGCCCTCGAAGGCGAGGGCTTGGACGTGCCCCGGGTCGTCGGCGGTGGCTCCTTTTCCTCTTTGTACTACGCCCGCACCGAGGGAATGCACGGCTCTCCAGGCACTTGCGTGTACTGGGATGCTGGGTACGGCAGCAAAATGGCCGAGTTGCCCTTCAAATGGGCGGCCCTCGTCCTGACGCAAGTCGTCGATCGCTATCCCGAGCACCAGACAATCACCACGGACTTGGGCACCAAGGCCATCAGCGACGATGGTCCCCTAGCGACCCGGGCCAAGCTCTTGCAGAACCCAAAGGCCGAGCTGACCAGGCAAAACGAGGAACACGGCGTCTTCTCCTGGTCTGGTCCTCAGCCCGAAGTCGGCGCTTACCTCCTCGCCGTGCCTTGGCACGTGTGTCCGACGACGATTCGCTACCCGGGCGCGCACGTCATCGACAGTCAGGGGCAGGTCGCCTCCTACTACCTGCACTCAGCCCGCGACCGCACCTAATTAGAGCAATGCCTGCGCAGTTGAGGCTGGCGGAACTGGCCGCCAAAGAGCGACGGCGGGTCGTCGGGCTAATGTCCGGCACCTCGGCCGACGGGATCGACGCCGTGCTAGTCGATCTGTGGGGCTGCGGCGACTCTACGCGCTACGAAATTTTGTCCTTTAACACCACGCCGCTGCCCAGCGACTTGCGGCGCGAGGTGTTCGCCCTCTTCGCCGAGGATGCCTCGCTCGACGCCCTGTGCCGGATCAATTTCGCCCTCGGCGAGGCCTTTGCCACAGCGGCTCTAGCCGCAGCCGAGCAGGCCAAGCTCAGCCCCGAATCCATCGACCTGATCGGCTCGCACGGACAGACCGTGCGCCATCTGCCAGCCAGCGGAGCCACCTTGCAGATTGGCGAGCCAGCCGTCATTGCCGCGCGCACGGGCGCGGTGACCATTGCGGACTTTCGCGCGGCCGATATGGCCGTCGGCGGCGAAGGCGCACCACTAGTGCCCCTAGTAGATCACCTGCTCTTTGCCGGGCACGAGGGGCGTCTGTTGCTCAACATCGGCGGGATCGCCAACATCACGGCCTTGCCGCCCAACGCCGATGCCAGCGCAGTACGGGCCTTTGACCTAGGACCGGGCAACATGCTCATCGACGCGGCTGTGGCACAATGCACCGGCGGCCGCGAACACTTCGACCGCGGAGGTGCGCGAGCGGCGCGAGGGCGCGTCGATGAGGCCCTATTGGCCGAGCTGATGCGCCACAGCTTCTTGCAGCGCGAGCCGCCCAAATCCACGGGACGCGAGGAATTTGGCGAGCCTTTCCTCGCGGAAATTCTTCGCCGCGGCACGTGGAGCGACGACGACCTGATCGCCACGCTGACCGCCTTTACCGTGCAATCCATTGCCGAGGGCATTCGCCGTTTCTGCCCCGGCGAATTCGCCAAGCTCTGGGTCGGCGGCGGCGGCGTCCACAATCCGCGCATTATGGCCGGATTGCAACACGCGCTGCCAGATATAGCGGTGAATTCGCTAGCCGACCTAGGCGTCGATCCAGACGCACGCGAGGCCCTCTCCTTCGCAGTCCTCGCCAACGAGACACTAATGGGCCGCACCGGCAATATCCCGGCCGTCACCCGCGCCCAGCGCCCGGTCGTCCTCGGCAAAATCGCCCTGCCGGGACCAGTGGTCAGTGGTTAGTGGCCAGTCGCCAGACCCCTTTCCTCCCCCATAGGGCGGCGGTGCGGGGGCTAGCCACTAACCACTAACCACTAACCACTATCTTTTGACTATAATCCGCCCCGCCAATATGTTTGCCCGCTAGCTTTTTCGACATACACCACAAAGGAGACCCAATGGATCGCCGCGATTTTGAACTGCTGCGCGACGAAGAAATTCCCGAGCTCAATACCCGCGCCTTGCTCTATCGGCACCGCACCGGCTGCGAGATCGTCTCGCTGATCAACGACGATGAAAACAAGGTCTTTGGCATCAACTTCCGCACCCCACCGACCGATTCGACCGGCATTGCCCACATCCTCGAACACTCCGTGCTGTGCGGCTCGCGCAAGTACCCGGTCAAGGAGCCGTTTGTCGAACTGATCAAAGGCTCGCTCAACACCTTCCTCAACGCTTTCACCTATCCAGACAAAACCTGCTACCCGGTCGCCAGTACCAACGTGCAGGATTTCTACAACTTGATCGACGTGTACCTCGACGCCGTATTCTACCCAAGGCTGACGCCAGAAGTCCTGCAACAAGAAGGCTGGCACTACGAGTTAGAAGATCCTAGCGACCCACTGCGCTACAAAGGCGTGGTCTTCAATGAAATGAAAGGCGCGTATTCCGATCCCGAGAGTATCCTAGGCGAGCGCATCCAGCAATCCATCTTCCCCGACACCACCTACGGCGTGGATTCCGGCGGCGACCCGCGCCACATCCCGGCTCTCACTTTTGACCAGTTCAAGCGCTTCCACGACGACTTTTATCACCCGTCCAACGCCCGCATCTACTTCTACGGCGACGACGACCCCCAACAGCGCCTCGCGCTGTTGCACGACTATCTAAGCTCCTACGAGACACATTCCGTTGACTCTACCATCAGCACCCAGCCGCGCTTTGCCGCGCCCAAGCGGCAGCAATTTCCCTATGCGGTCAATCCAGACGCGGTCGAAGAGCCAAAGTGCTTTGTCGTGCTCACTTGGCTATTGCACGACGCGATTGGCGCCGATGAGCGCCGCGCCCTCCAGGTGCTCGAACACGCGCTGCTCGGCACTCCGGGATCCCCGCTGCGCAAGGCCCTGATCGACTCCGGGCTAGGCGAGGATTTGACGGGTAGCGGGCTAGAGGTCGAGTTGGCACAGATGTTCTTCAGCGTCGGCCTCAAGGGCGTGCAACAGGGCGATGCGGATGCGGTCGAAGCCCTGATCTTGCAGCACCTCGGCGACTTGGCGGACGGCGGGATCGACCAAGGGATGGTCGCGGCCGCGCTGCACACCGCGGAGTTTCGCTTCCGGGAAAACAACACCGGGTCTTTTCCACGCGGCTTAGGGCTGATGCTGCGGCTGTTGACCGACTGGCTCTACGACCGCGACCCCTTCACGCCCTTGCGCTTTGCCGACTCCTTCGCCGCGCTCAAGGCCAAGCTAGCCGCGGACGACCGCTATCTAGAGGGGCTAATTCAACGCCACCTCTTAGACAACGCGCACCGCACGACCGTGGTTCTTCAGCCCGACGCCGAGTTAGGGACGCGACAGGAGGAGGAAGAGACCGCGCGCCTAGCTGCGGCCCGGGCGCACCTGAGCCAAGCGGATTTAGAGGAATTGGTCGCGGCGACGCAAAAGCTCAAGCACTTACAAGAACAACCCGACGCACCCGAGGACTTGGCCAAATTGCCTCGCCTGCAATTGAGCGACCTCGACCCAGCGATCAAGACCGTGCCTCGGCAGGAGGATCAAATCGCCGAGGTGCCGATGCTCCACCACGACCTCTTCACCAATGGCATTGCCTATCTCGACGTGGGCTGCGATCTGCGGGTGTTGCCCCAGGAGCTTGTGCCCTATGTCCCGCTCTTTGGGCGCGCCCTGCTGGAGATGGGCACCAAGCGCATGAGCTTCGTCGAGCTGCAACAGCGGATCGGCAGCCAAACCGGCGGCCTGAGTGCCCACTCGCTGGTAGGGCCGCGCCTCGATGGCGAGCCGGCCGCGGCGTACCTCTTTTTGCGCGGCAAGGCCATGGCCGAACGGGTCGCCGACCTGACGGCGATTGTGCGCGACGTGTTGCTAGAGGGCCGCCTCGACGACCGCGAGCGCTTCTTGCAGATGGCCTTAGAAGAGCGGGCCAGCGCAGAGGCCGGGCTAGTGCCGGGCGGGCACCGAGTGGTATTGACGCGGCTGCGCGCGCAGTTCGACGAGACCGGCTGGCTCGCAGAGCAAATGCGCGGCTTGAGCTATCTGTTCTTCTTGCGGCAACTCATCGAAGACATCCGCGGCGACTGGCCAGCCGTGCAGGCGCGGCTGGAGCAGATCCGCGCCCTGCTGGTCAACCGGCCGGGCATGCTGTGCAACGCGACCGTGGCCGGCGGCGACCGCGCTGCCTGCGACCAGAGCCTAGCGGCGCTGTTGCACGAGTTGCCGCAAGAGGCGCATTCACCCGCACCTTGGACGCCGAGTCTGACGGTGGCCGACGAGGGCCTGACCGTCCCCGCCCAAGTCAACTACGTGGGCAAGGCGGCTAATATCTTCTCACTCGGCTACGAATTGGACGGATCGTCGGCCGTCATCACGCGCTACTTGGCCACCACTTGGCTGTGGGATCGGGTGCGGGTGCAAGGCGGAGCCTACGGGGCCTTTTGCTCCCTCGATCCGTTTACCGGCGTGTTTGCTTACGGGTCGTACCGCGACCCCAACCTGCTGGAGACGCTGGACGTGTACGACCAGAGCGGGGCCTTCTTGCGCGACTATCCAATCAGCCACGATGAACTGACCAAGGCCATCATCGGTACCATCGGCGACATCGACGCCTACCAACTCCCCGACGCCAAGGGCTACGCCTCGCTGGTGCGCTACCTGACCGGCATCGACGACGACTATCGCCAGCAAATGCGCGACCAAGTCTTGGGCACCAAGGCCGAGCACTTTGCGGAGTTCGCCGCCGTGTTGGATCAAGTCGGCGCAGCGGGCCGGGTCGCGGTGCTGGGGTCGGCAGACGCGATTGCCACGGCTTCGGCTGCGCGTGACAATTGGCTGACGCCGGTCAAGGTGCTGTGAGCATCGCCGCGATAGCGATTGCCAGTGCAACAATTTTTTAGATCCGATACTGGCGACTAGCCAACACGGAAAGTCGTGGAAGTCCACGGAAAATCGTGGGTTTCCACGACTTTCCGTGGAAACTCTTGCTCAGACGGCTGAGGCGACACTTTGTGGCAGCCTCGCCACATTATTTTTAAGTGCCTATTTTCCAATCCTTTAGGTCGATCCTAAAGGATTTTTTTATTCGATGTATAGTACGTGGCACGAAATGTGCAAGTATCTTGATGGCTAGAGCGTCAAAACGTCCAAACCTTGGAGGCAGTCCTATGCGCTGTTTTCCCTTGGCAATTCTACTGTTAATCGCTCCACGCGGAGCCTTCGCCCTAACGTGGGATTTCGACGACGGCTCCACCCATGGCTGGACCGCCCGGGAAAGTGCTATTCATACTAGGGGCGGTAGCGACCCGCTACACAGCGAAATCGTCGATGGCGTATGGCGCATTGCGCCAGTTCCTAATCGCAGACCCACCGTTCAATTGCGTGCGCCGCTGATCGGCAAAGACTCGGCCTTGTTCGACCGCCTCACCCTACGGCTGCGCCTCGTACACCACAGCCCCACCGAGGGACCATTCTTGATGTACTGGTCCAATGCCGAGAAAAGACGCCTCCTTAAAGGGAGGTCTAGCACGTGGAGAGATCTTCAACCCTATCCCCTCGAATGGGAAGACCTCACCGTAGATCTACGCGCCTTGGTAGAAGCATATCCAGAGCAGGAGATCATCTGGCAGGATACCCTCTATACTATTCGTATAGACATGATGTTATACAGGGACTCGCAGGACGTGGCCAACCATCCCAAGTTTTTAGAAATAGACTGGATCCAGCTAACCGGGGCCGAAGAGTCGGCGCAGGGAGAATTGTCGCCTAGGGATCTCGGTGTGGAGTTGGGGCCGCCCGGCACGTTGTTTGCCGAATCCAACTTTTTTCCGCTGGGCGAAGGCATTGGGACTCCAAGCCGTTGGCAAAGCAGTTCGCAAGAATCGCACGGCGCAGTGGGCGACGTAGATGGCGATGGCGATGCGGATCTCGTGGCGACCTATCACCGCCTCGTGGACCGCGAAATACAACTGGGCTGGACCGTGGCGTCCAACGACGGGCTAGGCAGCTTTGAACCCACCCAAGAGGTTCCCCTCTCAACCATACCCGCTGACGACTCCCCACGCATGGACCTGCGGGGAAGCGACTTCGACGGCGATGGACTTCTCGATTTAGCCACTGCCGAAGGCGGAATCGTCGAAGTGTGGTACAACTGGGGCGGCGACTTTGATCCCTTCTTGGAACTGTCCGGCGGGCTTGTTGGCTTGGCCGATGGCGACGGCGACGGCGATGTGGACCTGTTGGTCCGCGATGGTATATCCCAAGTGAGCCTGTGGATCAACGACGGCTACGATTTTGTCGATAGCAATACCTTCGTCCTCGACAGCGAGGAGTGGCGCGGGGCTAGGCTATCTACTGGTCAACCTCTGGGCGAAGCCGCGACCCTATTGTGGAACGGATCCTGCTTTAAGTCCCAAGACCCTTGGTATCTGACCCAGCCGTGGGCCGCCGTCCAAGAACCGCCGCTCGCTGTCAAGGCCCCGATCAATCCCTGCGCCCTGCACCTGATCGCCGACTTTGATAGCGATGGGATGGTGGATCTACTCGGCTCCCCCGAGAGCATAGATACATTCCTTGAAGACGAATACTACGGCTTGGCTCTGTGGCGTCTGGACGCCTCCGGCGGGTGGACGCGCGACTCCGTGCTCGACTGGAAGATGCTCCCGTCAGAGGCCACCACCAGCGACCTCAACGGCGATGGCGTGCTGGATGTGGCCATGATCGCTGCCAATTCGACCGTCGGCCCGGCACTCGCGGTGTTGCTCAGCCAGCCCAACGGAGTACCTGTCCTCGAAGGCTACTACCCTCTACCCGGCGAGGGCAGTCAGGTCTTCGCCAGCGACGTCAACGGCGATGGCGACACCGATCTAGTCGTGCTGGGAACGAGTCTGGCAAGCGACCACGGTGGCGTCTCCGTCTTTATCAACCAAGGCACCTCCGCTACAGCCGTAGTCGGTGAGACAGCCACGCCGCCGACCTTTGCCCTCGGTGCCAACTACCCCAACCCATTCAACCCCGCCACAACCATCCCCTTAGCCGTACCCGCCGGAGCTAGAAACGTAGATTTAACTATCTACAACGTCCTAGGGCAGCCGCTGCGCCGAGTGTGGACGGGACCGCTGCCCGCCGGTGAGCACGAGCTAACTTGGGATGGCCGCGACGCACAAGGCCAACCCGTCGCCGCCGGAGTCTATGTGTATCGCTTGCAAGTGGACGAACAGACGCGCACTCGCAAAATGGTCAAACTTGAATAGCCGAGCCGATTTCTAAAAAAAACTATGCACTACGCGCTCTTTGTAATTCTACTGCTGGTCACTCCACTTGGAGCCTTTGCCCTAACATGGGATTTCGCCGACGACACCACCCATGACTGGACCGCCCGGCAAAGTTCTACTTTCAGTAGCGAACCACTACGCAGTGAAGTCGTCGATGGCGTCTGGCGCATTGCGCCCGTGCCGGGTCAAAGACCCACCGTTTCATTGCGCTCGCCATTGATCGGCCAAGACTCGGCCCTATTCGACCGCCTCACCCTGCGGCTGCGCCTCATACACCACAGCCCCACCGAGCATGGGGAATTCCGGCTGGGCTGGTCCAATGCCGAGCACAGAAACCAGTGGACGAGCCATATTCAACCCTATCCCATCGAATGGGAAGAAATCACCATAGATCTACGCGCCTTGGCAGCAGACCCAGAGCAGAAGGTCACTTGGCAGGATACCCTCTTTAATTTTTCCATATACATGATTTTATATCGAGACTCGCAGGACCTAGAAAATCATCCAAAATTTTTAGAAATAGACTGGATTCAACTGACAGGGGCCGAAGAGTTGGCACAGGGAGAATTGTCGCCTAAAGATATCGCGGTAGAGTTGGGACCGCCCGGCACCTTGTTCACCGTCCCCGACTTTTTTCCCCTCGGAGAGGGCATCGGCACCCTAGGCCATCTGCAAAAATCGCGCGGCGCAGTGGGCGACGTGGACGGCGATGGCGATGCGGATCTCGTGGTGGCCTGGAATCGCCTCATTGACCGCGAAAGGCACCAAGGCTGGACCGTGGCGTCCAATGACGGGCTAGGCGGCTTTGAACCTACGCAAGAGGTCACCCTTTCAACCACATCCTTTTCTGACCCCATTCGACGCATGGATCTTCAGGGAAGCGACTTCGACGGCGATGGACTCCTAGATCTGGTCATTTCTAAAGGCGTAACCGTCGAGCTTTGGTACAACTGGGGCGACGGCTTTGATCCCATTGTGCAACTATCCGACATCAGGCTCGTTGGCTTGGCCGATGGCGACGGCGACGGCGATGTGGACCTGTTGGTTTCCGAAACCCGATCCCAAGTGGTCCTGTGGATCAACGACGGCTACGACTTTGTCCGCGGCGAGGAATTCGTCCTCGACAGCGAGGAGGGTCACTTGGCCTACCTACCCGCCGGACAACCCCTCGGCGAAGCCGCGAGCCTGTTGTGGAACCGACTCTTCCGTCGGACGCCGGACTCCTGGCAACTGACCCGACCGTGGGCCACCGTCCAAGAACCGCCGCTCTTTTTCGAAGCCTCGGTCGATCCCGACGCCTTGCGCCTGCTGGCCGACTTCGATGGCGATGGGACGGTGGACCTACTCGGCTCCCCCGTGGTCTTTCACAATGGCTACTACGGCTTGGCCCTGTGGCGTATGGACGCTTCGGGCGTGTTCGCACGTCATTCCTTGCTCGACTGGAAGGTGCGCCCATCACACGCAGCCACCGCCAGCGACCTCAACGGCGATGGACTCCTAGATATAGCCCTAGTCGATAGGAACTTGACCGACGGTTCGGCATTAGTGGTATTGCTCGGCCAACGCAACGGCGCACCTATCCTCGAAGGCTACTATCCCCTGCCCGGCGAAGGCAGTCAGGTCCTCGCCAGCGATGTCAACGGCGATGGCGACACCGATCTAGTTGTGCTGGGAACGAATCCGGCAAGCAGCCACGGCGGCGTCTTCGCCTTTAAAAACCAAGGCACTCCGGCCACCGCCGTAGCAGCCGAGACCGCCACGCCAACGGCCTTTGCCCTCGGTGCCAACTACCCCAACCCATTCAACCCCACCACGACCATCCCCTTGGCCGTGCCCGCCGGATCTAAGGACGTAGATTTAACTATCTACAACGTCCTAGGGCAACCGCTGCGCCGAGTGTGGACGGGTCCACTACCCGCTGGCGAGCACGAGCTAACTTGGGATGGCCGCGACGCGCAGGGGCAACCCGTCGCCACTGGGGTCTATGTGTATCGCTTGCAGGTGGACGAGCAGACCCGCACCCGCAAAATGATCAAAATCGAATAGACGATAGGGCTTGGAGATGAAGAAACTAAACTGCACTACCCCAAACTCTGGAGGTGTATCATGCGCCGCATTCTCTTAGCGATTGGATTGTTGGCGGCTCTAAACGGAGCCTCAGTACACAGCGAAACCATGGCGTCGAGTGTTGAAAGCGCTCAGGACCAGCCATCGGTTGCGATCATCACCGGCGAAGTCCAGGATCCTCGCTCGCGGAAAATCACATTTCACTACGAATCGCCGTCGGCGCTGGAAAACTCCGAGCAGCGCGTCGCGCTCGACAGCCTAGATCGCTTCGCCTTTGAACTACCTGTCGTCCGCGGGACCCTCGTCAGTGGGTATTTCGAAGACTGGCAGCCGAGATGGAAGTGGGTGCAGTGGCTAGACGCCTTCTTCTCTGATCCCAATTCCCTAACGCTCTTCGTCGAACCCGGCGACAGTCTGCACGTGGTCGTGAAGGAGGGCTTTTTCGGTCGTTCCTACTCGTTCAGCGGCTCCAACGCCGACAACAGCCGTTTCACTTCCAAGTGGATCCCGCAGTCCCGTCCCTTACGCCTCGAATACAAGGGACTGGAGGTCGAGGATTTCAAGAGCCAAATGGAACAGTGGCGGCGGGATCAGTTCGAGTCCTTGGCCGCAGGGCGCGAGCAGTACGCGCTGTCTTCAGGGTGCATCGACTATGTGACGGCCTACGTCAACTACGAGTGGGCTAATAGGATGATGTCTTACCCGATGAATTACCGGTTTGCCAACGGACGCGAGAACAGAGACATCACCTCGGAGTACCACGACTTCCTACAGGAATTTCCCCTAGTGGATGAAAAGGCCATCGGTGTAGCCCAATATCGCTGGTTTCTGGAGCGCACCCTAGGCTGGGAGGAAGACCATGACCATGACGATAACCCCAAGCTATCCAAGATGTACGATCTATCGGGTTTGGAATTGTCGGCAGAGACCCAAGCGCAACTCGACTCCCTGTACGAAAAGGACGGCCGCCAGCCCGTGCTGTCGAAAATGGTCGCTTTGTCGGCGTTTGGCGTTGCGGCGAGTGCCCAAGCCCAGGTCGATTCTCTGTACGAAAAGGATGGCCGCTGGCTCAAGCTGTCCGAGCAGTACGATTTATCGGCATTTGGTGTTGCGGCGAGTGCCCAAGCGCAACTCGACTCCCTGTACGAAAAGTCCGAAAGGTCTCTTAAAATCTACCCGTTGTTAAGTGAGGAAGAGAAGTCGCCTAGGGCGGATACGACGGACGGAGCGTTAGTGTTCTACATACCGCGTGGAGTACGGTTGGATTCCCTAGCCAAAGAGCCACCTAAGCTGTCGGCGAAGATCGACCTATCGAGCTTAGGGCTGTCAGAAGCCGCTCAAGCACAGCTCGACTCGATGTACGAACATCGTCAACCGCTCAAGCTATCAGCGAAAATCGATCTATCGGACTTGGGGCTGTCGGAAGCCGCCCAAGCACAACTCGACTCGATCTATGCCGGAAAAAGACAATGGTTTGGGCCTACTAGATACGATTTGGCCAAAGAAAAACTCGAAGGGAGAGTGCTCTACTGGTTTTTAGCCGGAGAGCTGATCAATAGGTTCAAGCGCGGTGGCAGTAGAGGCTTTGCAGCGACCCAGCGCAAGTGGGAAGAGTTCCAACAGATCAACCCGCACTCGGAGTACAATGAGGCCGTCCAAGCGGTTCTGGATATAGCCCTGAAGTTGCAACCCGGACAACCCGCACCCGAATTCACCCTCCCCGACCTCGACGACCAACCCGTATCGCTGAGCCAGTTCAAGGGGCAGGTGGTGCTACTCGACTTCTGGGCGAGTTGGTGTGTCCCGTGTATCGACGACCTACCCTATCTCCGCCAAGTCAAGGAAAAAACGGCCGACTGGTCGGTCGTCTTCCTCAACATATCGCTGGACGCGGATGACGCTGCTTGGCGAGAGGCGATTGACAAACACGAGATCAAAGGCGTCCACGTGCGGGCGGACGGCTGGAATGCGGAGGTAGCCAAAACCTACCAAGTAAGTGGCATCCCCTCGTATTACTTGGTGGACTCGCAAGGGCTGATCGTGGAGGATCATGGCTTAAGAGGAAATACAGACGCGACGGTAGCGGCAATCGAGAAGAGCTTGTGAGAAGCCGTACGGTTTAATTACGCACGACGCGCACCCGCAAAATGGTCGAACCCACAAACTCTGGAGGCAAACAATGCGCCGCGTTCTCTTTGCAATTCTATTGTTGGCCGCTCCATGCGGAGCCTTTGCCCTAACGTGGGATTTCGCCGACGGCTCCACTTGGGGCTGGACCGCTTGGGAAAGTTCTTCCTATACCAATAGATCAGGTAGCCCACTACAGACCGAAGTCGTCGATGGCATCTGGCGCATTGCGCCCGTGCCGGGCCGCAGACCTACCGTTCAATTGCGCGCGCCGCTGATTGGGCAAGACTCGGCCCTGTTCGACCGCCTCACCCTCCGGCTGCGCCTCATCCACCACAGCCCCACTGAGGGACCATTCTCGATGAGATGGTCCAATGCCGAGAAAAAACGACATCCTAAAGCGGGGCTTATTATCACGGGAAGAAATCTTCAACCCTATCCCATCGAATGGGAAGAAATCACCGTAGATCTACGCGCCTTGGCAGCGGACCCAGAGCGAGAGATTATCTGGCAGGACACCCTCTACACTATTCGTATAGACATGATGTTATATCGAGACACTCAGGATACAGACAACCATCCCAAGTTTTTAGAAATAGACTGGATCCAGCTCACAGGAGCCGAAGAGTTGTCGCAAGGAGAGTTGTCGCCTCGGGATCTCGGTGTGGGGTTGGGGCCGCTCGGCACCTTGTTTGCCGAATCCGACTTTTTTCCCCTCGGCCAAGGCATCGGCATCCCAACCCTTTGGCGAGGCAACCGGGAAGAATCGCACGGCGCAGTGGGCGATGTAGATGGCGATGGCGACGCGGATCTGGTGGCGGTCTGGCACCGCGTCATGGGCCGCGAAAGACAACTGGGCTGGACCGTGGCGTCCAACGACGGGCTAGGCGGCTTTGAACCTACCCAAGAGCTCCTCCTCTCAACCGAACCCGCTGACAGCTCTCCACTCATGGACCTGCGTGGAAGTGACTTCGACGGCGATGGACTCCTCGATTTGGTCGTTGACTACCAATGGGGGGGGAACGTCGAAGTGTGGTACAACTGGGGCGGCGGCTTTGATCCCATTTTGCAACTGTTCGACGTCGCGCTCGTTGGCTTGGCCGATGGCGACGGCGACGGCGATGTAGATCTGTTGGTCAGCGACGCTCCGTCCCAAGTGATTATGTGGATCAACGACGGCTACGATTTTGTCAATAGCGATACCTTCGTCCTCGACAGCGAGGAGTGGCACTGGGCCTATCTATCCACCGGGCAACCCCTCGGCGAAGCTGCAAGCTTGTTGTGGAACGGATACTGCTTTGAGCCTCAAGACTTTTGGCAGCTAACCCGGCCGTGGGCCGCCACTCAAGAACCGCCACTCTCTTTAGAGGCCCCGATCAATCCCTGTGCCCTGCATCTACTGGCCGATCTCGATGGCGATGGGACGGTGGATCTACTCGGCTCTTCTGAGAGGATAGATGCGTCCCCCCATAACATCGACTACTACGGTTTGTCCCTATGGCGTCGAGACGCCTCCGGCGGGTGGACGCGCGATTCCTTGCTAGACTGGAAGGTGTTCCCGTCTCAAGCCACCGCCAGCGACCTCAACGGCGATGGCGTGCTGGATGTGGCCATGGTCGCTGCCAATTCGACCGTCGGTCCGGCCCTCGTGGTGTTGCTCGGCCAGCACAACAGCGTGCCCACCCTCGAAGGCTACTACCCTCTACCCGGCGAGGGCAGTCAGGTCTTCGCCAGCGATGTCAACGGCGATGGCGACACCGATCTGGTCGTACTGGGAACCAGTCCCGCCGACGGTCACGGCGGCGTCTTTGTCTTTATCAACCAAGGCACCCCAGCCACAGCCGTAGCGGTCGAGACAGCAGCCACGCCAACGACCTTTGCCCTCGGTGCCAATTATCCCAACCCGTTCAATCCCGCCACGACCATCCCCTTGGCCGTGCCCGCCGGAGCCAGAAACGTGGACTTGACCATCTACAACATCTTAGGACAGCCACTGCGCCAAGTGTGTACGGGTCCGCTACCTGCTGGTGAACACCAGCTAACTTGGGATGGCCGCGACGCGCAAGGCCGACCCGTCGCCACTGGAGTCTATATGTATCGCTTGCAAGTGGACGAGCAGACGCGCACCCGCAAAATGGTCAAAATCGAATAGACGAGCCAAGCAAATTGAATAAAGCCATGCCCTACGCCCTATTAATCGGCCTCCTCTGCAGCGCCACTTCCGCGCTGGCCGTCGATACCCTCGATGTAGGCCAAGACGGTCGCCTAGGCCGCTGGGACAGCATTGTCGAGGAGGCTAAGTTCCTGGGAGTAGCGCGCGATTCCATCTGGATGTGGCCGGCAGAAGCCGGCGAAAACCTGTCGCTGCGCTTGGCCGAGCGCGGAGGCATGGCAGCGGGGCTGGTAACAAATCTCGATGGCACCCTCCGCGTACCCCTAGGCACTCTGCTATACGACGGCGACACCTCCACGGCCTTCGACCCAGATCAGTTTGACGCTATTGACCGCAGTACGCCTATAGAGATCGACCTCGGTGCCGTCTTCCGCATCGATCGCGTCCGCCTCTTTCCGCGCCTTGACCGCCAGAACAGACGCCGCTTCCTCCAAGTTTTTCGCCTCCTCACCAAAGCCGAAAGCCAAGCAAGGTACGACCCAGCCTTCAGCTTTTTCGCCTCCACCCCCAATGTCGAACCTGTGGTGGAAAAGCGCATTGATAGCCGCGACGTGCGCTACGTACTCATAGAGCCTAGCACTGAGCGCGAGTGGGAATTGGCAGAAGTGGAAATCTACGGCGCGGGCGATGCGCCTGTGGGCACTTACGTCTCCAGGCCGGTCAGGGCGCGCTATCCCAACATCGTCTGGGGCAAAGTGCGCTACGAGGGCGGCTCCATAGAAAACGCCCCAGCCACCGTGCAGACGCGCACCGGCTCCGACCGCGACCCCGAGCACTACTTCCGCCTAGACCCCCAAGCAGAGGATGGGCTGCAACGGGTCAGCAGAGAAGATTACCAAGCATTGCCCGACGAGGAAAAAGGGCCGATCAAACCCAATCCACTGTGGAGTAGCTGGCAGACGGTCAGCGGCGGCCTGATGCGCTCGCCGGGGCTGCGCCGCTTTTTGCAGTTCAGGGTGCGCATGGCCTCACCGGGAGCCGTACTCAGGCGGCTAGTCTTTGAATTTGCGCGGCCGCCAGTGGTCAGCAGCCTGCTGGCCGAGATCAGCCCCGGCGTCGTGCAGCCGGGCGTCGAGACGCGCTTTACCCTGTCTATGGAAGTGCGCCTGCGCCCCGACAAAGGCCTAGATCCGCGCGCTACGGGCTTCCGCTTCCTGCAGGTGCGCACGGCCGCACAGATAACGGAAATCGAGCGGATACTCGTCGATGACGAGGAGATTTCCTTTTCCGCCACCTACGTGCCAGGCGAAGGCTTCGACATCAACTTGTGGCGGCACATCGAGCAGACGGGGACCTTCGTGCAGATCGTCTTTCGCGGTGCTGTGTTCCGCGACTACACGCGCTTTGAGGTGCGGGCACTCGACCGCAGGGATGCCGACGGTCAACTCGAAGAGGCATACCAAGTGGCCGACGAGCGCGATGTGGATCCCTCGCTGAAAGGGACCAATCTGGTCGTGCGCTTCGCGGACGGCAACGTGCCGCTAGTGGCGCAGTTGCAGGGAACCCGGTTGTTCACGCCCAACGGCGATGAGATCAACGACGCCTTCGCGCTGAGTTATGCACTGTTGAAGATCGTTACCGAGGCCGCGGTGACGCTGGAAATGTACGACTTGGCCGGTCGCCGGGTGCGGCGGGCCTATGAGGGAATGGACGGCAACGGGTCTTATACACTGGAATGGGACGGAACGGACGACCGGAATCTACTGGTGCCACCGGGTCTGTATCTGTACGAGTTGCGCGTACAAGCCGACGAGGACTCGGAACGCCGCTGGGGCTCGGTAGGAGTGGCGTACTGAGATGAACAGTGGATGTTACACAGGTAGAGGCGAGGCGTGAATCCAAGGGTATTTATTGGGTGGTCCTGGTCGGCGGTACTCTGTTTATTGTTGACGCATCCACCCACCCTCAACGCCCAGACCGGCTACCGGTTGACGCGGGACGAGGTCGTCATCGACCAAGCAGCGCACTGGGCCGAATGGGAGGCACCTATAGGGGCACACGTAGTTGCGGCCGAAGGTGCGGTATTGCCCCGCTTCCTGCGCCGCGACATCAACGCCGCGCTCAACGCAATGGAGTTCGAGACCCCGGAGGCTGGCGGAGATACCTTGGTCGGAGGGATCCGCAGGGCGGGCAGCAGCGCCGTGCAGACACCGTTCATAATGGATGGGGACCAAGACTCCTACTGGGAGCCCGATCAGACCGACCCCCTGAAAGACTGGTTTGTCGATGTGGAACTAGGGCGATCGGTAATCGCCAAAAGGGTGGCCGTGCGCTTCGCCCAGGCGGGCGATCCCTTCCTCAAGTTCAGGGTGTTGCTCTCGGACGGGCGGGGACATCCAGAGCGGCCGCTGAAGTTTTTCCGCGTCGGGCAGGTGACGTACCCCAACAAGACAGAGCGGGAGTTCAGCTTTGAAGTCCGTCCCCAGCGTCCCCTGCCCGCCGGAGTCGAGGGAGAAGTGGCGCAGATCGTGCGCTTTCAGGCGTTGGCTTCGGACAGTACGCGGGGCGAAGAAGTAGATCGGGCCGCCTACGAGGCGCTGCCGCCCGCATATCAAGGAACGGTCGAGTACTTCCGCCAGACGGTCATTGGCCGCCAAATCCTAATCGACGAGCAGACGCATCGGGATTTGCCCGAGGAGGAACGGGGCCAAGTGCGCTATTTCCGCCGCGAGCGACCGCGCTTGGCCGAGCTTGAGGTCCATACCATAGGGGACAATGTCGTCAATTTGACCCAGCGGCTCCGCAACCGCGACGTGAGCATCTTCGACAATATCCTGCTCTCGCTGGCGACCGATGGCCTCTTCCGCTCCTTCTACCCGCTGCGGATTTACGACTCGGTGCGCGACCGCAACCAGCTCCTAGTTGACTTGGGGGCCCGGTTCTGGCTGGACCGGGTGCGCCTAGTCACCGCCGAGGGACCTTTAAGCGCCTATCAACTCCGAATCTCGGATGGCAGTTTAGACCCCGATGGCTCGCTGTTGTGGGAGGCTTTGGAGGAGCGGCAAAATCGGGAGTCCTTTCTCCAGCTAGAGGAGCAGTTCCCCTTGCGGGAGGTGCGCTATTTGGAACTGAGGCGTCTGGAATTGGTGGGCGAGCTAAGCGAGACAGGCAACTTGAGCGAGATCCAGGCCTATGGCGAAGGCTACGTGTCCGATGTCGCGCTCGAATCGCCCGTTATCCGCCTAGGCCGCCCGCGAATCTTCTCCGCCGTAGAATGGGACGGAGACCAGCCCCCGGGCACCCAGCTAGAAATCCGCACTCGCAGCGGCGACGAAGTGATTGAGGAACGGCGCTACTTCGACGTAGTGGGGCAGGAGATCAGCCAAGAGGAGTGGGAGGCTATTCGCTACGAGAAAAATCGCGGCGAGGTAATAGTCCGGGAAATACCGGGGGCGGGATGGAGCAATTGGAGTGCGGTTTACCTAACGTCGGGAGAGCCATTCAAGTCGCCCAGCCCCCGGCGCTTCGCCCAAGCGCAGATACGGCTCTTGACCCAAGAACCACTGCGCACGGCGCAGATGAGGAGCTTGCGGCTCAAGTTAGCGCCGCCATTGGTGGACCAGACCTTTGCCGAAGTGTGGCCTATAGATGGGGTGGAGCCGGGGGCAGAACAGCTTTTCTCCATGTACATCCGCCCGGTTTTTGGTCCCGGCAACTCCGGCTTTGACCGGATTCGGCTGCACTCGTCGTCCTCGGTCCCGATTGAGCTTGTCTCGTTCCGGCAAGGCAGCGAGGCGCAGTTGCGCGTCGGCACCGGGCAAGAGCTATGGCCAGGGCCGCTGGAGCTAGCGCGGCTGGAGGACGGGTCCGTGGAATTGGCTTTTCCCGCGCCGGTCGCCGGTGGGCGGTTGCTGTACGAGGCGCGCTTCCGCACGCGGGTGTTTTTGAGCGGCACCACCTTTGGTGCCGAACTAAAACGCGCGACCCGACCTGAGATCGTCCAAGCGGTGAGCGAGGGCGACGCCGGGTCGCTGGCTGCCAGTCAGTCGCTAGTGGTGGTGGCCGATGTGGAAAACTTCCCGCTGTTGGACCGCGTGCGTTTGCAACCCCAGGTCTTTACCCCCAACGGCGACGGCCTAAACGACCAAGCCGAGATCCGCTTTACCATCTACCGCCTCATCCGGGAACGGCGGATTGACGTCGGCATCTACGACCTGTCCGGCCGGAAGGTGCGCGAGCTTTCGCTGCGCCGGGAAAATCCCAGCGGCGACCACGCTGTGATTTGGGATGGTCGCGACGACACAGGAGCACTGGTGCGGCCGGGAACTTATCTGGTGCGCGTTGCTTTCGCCGCGGATGTAGGTGCGGGAAAAACCCAGGCCGCGAGCTTGGTGGGGGTGGTCTATTGACAAGGCGGAAAACAGCTTGGTTGGCGGGCGTCTTGGCCTGCTGCGCGTTGCGCCCGCTAGCGGTCGAGGCGCAACGTGCGGACGCGAGCCAGTGGGGGTTGCAGGTCCTACCATCGGCCGCGTGGGAAGTGCCGCACTTCGAGCTAGAATACATCATCCCGCGAATGCACCGCTGGTATGCACCTCGGCATCTAGCCGAAAGCTATATGCAGCCCTGGTATGATTACGGGACCTCCTACTCGCGAGAACGCTATCGGACTCTCCTAGACGCCAGCCTGGAAGGCGAACCATGGTACGACACCTTCGGCCACCGCTTGGGACGCGGCTGGTTGGTCTATACTTGGGAACAGGAGCAAACCAAACGCGAGGGTAGCTTGATCCGCAAAAAATTGCCTTACGGGAGATTCTTCCAGAATCTAGTGATCGCCTCGGACGAGAGCAGGGGAACCAGCGCGCGGTTGATGATCGGCGACGAGATCTTCACCACCTTCACGCCCTTGACCTTCAACAAGACCGAGTTCAACGGGCTGCGCCTCGACTGGGCCAACGAGCACCTCGTGGGGAGCCTGCTGCTGTCGCGGCCGAACCAGCCGGACAATGCCTACCGCACCAATACCACGCACCTGTTGGGAGGCCACGCCCAGTTCAAAGCCAGCGACGCGACGCTCCTCGGCGTTACGTATATCAACGCCCACAACGCGCAGAGCCAAGTGCAGATTACATACGGCAACCCTCTGCACGGAACGCTGACCACCAGCCAAAACCAGCCGCTGGACAAACTGTGGGTGCGGCTCAGGGATGATTCACCGGCCGACGGGGTGAGTGGCACGTCGCTGTTCAGGTACGACATCGTGCTGGAAGACACCAGCGGCACCCAAGTGCGCGGGCGAGAAATCGGCTTTTTGCCGCGCATTGAGGGGGGGCGGACGCGGGCTGGGGCGCTGGTAGCCGACGGTTCGGAGACGATTCTGCTCGAATACGATTTTGCCGCCCTCGACTACCAAGGACTGCGCTCGGCCACCTTGCGCCGGGCCGCGGTCGAACTGGTGGTAGCCGACGACTACCGGGTCGAGATGGCCTCAAACTTGCAGACCGACGGAGAGCGGCGCGATCCGCAGATCGTGTTTTTCCCTGTCGCGCGATCGCCGGGCAATGTCCAAGACAACAGCAACAGCCAAGTGTTGCGCCTAGACTACGGGTTGCCCACCGCCAACGAACTACTAGGGATCAACTGGGACTTGGTCGAGTGGCACGGGCTCTCATTTCGAGGCGAGGCCGTGGCCAACCGGCAGCACGGCATGTACCCCAGCCGGAACGTCAAGCACCTGCACCACTTCGTCCAAAGCGCCCACGCCGCGTACGCGGAAGTGGCCTACCAGCGCTATCCCTATGACATAGCCGGGGAGTTATTCTCGCTGTCCGACGACTATTCAACCAACTACTGGCTCGTGCAGGGCAACGGCGATATCCGCTATCAAGCGCCGACTCCCGACCTCTACGAATTCGTCGATGACGACGACGACCACAACGGCATCCCGGAATGGCAGCGGCCCTTCCAGAGCTTCTCGCGGGTGGCCTTTCCCGGCTACGACGAAAACCGCGATTTCATCTACGACCACAACCAGAACCGCAATCTCATACCCGATTACGAGGAACCTTTCCTGCGGTTCCGCGCGGACCGGCCAGAGTATCTCTTCGGCCTCGACCTCAACCACAACGGCACAATCGACCGCTTCGAGAACGACCTCTTGCCCGATTACCCCTACAAGCGCGACCATCGCGGTTTCAATATGTACGCCCGTGGGCATCTAGGGCCGGATGCGAGTCTGGCGTTGGGCCACCAGCGCGTGCGGCTGATTTCTGGGGATGGTCGCACCCATGCCATTTACGCGCTGGCCGCGGCGCGCTGGAGTCTTAGGATCGGGCAACTGCGATTTTTCGATTTCGCCGCGCGCGTCAGGGACGACATCCCGGACGACTTAGAGCAATGGGTGCAGCCAGTGGGCGCAGTGGGCCGGATGCAGACTGTTGTAGATCGGCTGCCGGGGAACAACGCTTGGCGCAACACATTGTACGCCGACTGGGAACAGGCCTTTGGCTGGGGTCTGCGCCACATGCACCGCTTCAAGTGGGAGGGCTGGTGGCAGCGCGGGGATCGTGCGGTGCTCCGCAGCCGCGAAGGGCGCGCTAGCTCGGGTTTTCTCGGCGTGATCAACAAAGCCGAGTGGACGGTGCCTCTGGGGCTAGGCCAGGTGGAGCCGCGCTGGAAGAGCGAGTACCGCCGCGTCCGGCCCTTCCACAGCCGGGCACCTGTGGCTGAGAGCTTAGAACAGACCTTGTTCCTACTGTGGGTGCAGCCGATCCTAGCCGAGCAGGTCTCGGTCAGCTACTATGCGCGACACGGTCGCCAGATCTTCGACACCCAGCTTCAGTGCGGGTTGGAGTGGAGCCGGTTTTGGATGCTGGAGGGCAGGCACCCAGAGATGGCAGAGGACTTCACGGGCCAGACCTTGGTGATCCAGCTAACCAACAGAGTGGGCTATGCCGGCTACCAATTGGTGACCCGAGTGGGAGCGCAGTGGCTGTGGCGCAATTTTGCCCAGAGCGAAGACCAGCGCGCCAGCCTGCTCTTTATGAGCATCAACGCGGGGTTGAAACTATGACCTGGGCTTTCGCGGCGCTCTTATTGCTGGCCCTGAATGCCGACGGCCAAGTCCGCACCTTCGTGCTCGGCGGTGTTGAGCACAAATGGGCAGGCGGCGGCGACGGCATCGACCCCGAATTCTTGGTCGGATCCTGGGTGCGGCCGCAGGTGGATACGAGCAACGTGCTGGTGGGTGCGGTCGAGTTTGTTCATCGACCGGGATGGATCAGTCCGCGCTTTTTCGACGGCGCGGAGAATATCGCCTCTCTAGTGCTCGAAGGCCAAGGCTCGGTTAAAGTGCCCAACGCGGCGACTAGGCGCACCGACTTTCGCAAGGCTCAACTCCGCGGCATCGTCAACGGCGACCACACCGTCGCCTTCGAGCGCAAACCCACCCCCTTCAATCCACTGGTTCCGGCCTATGGCATCTGGATCATCCTCGACTTTGCCCAACAGGTAGGCGTGCAGCGGGTGCGCTTCTATCCGCGCAACACCGTGGCGGCCACACCGCGCCAGCCCTACCAAGACGATTTCCTACGCGCGTACGAACTGTGGGTCAACCCGCGGCTGACCAATAGCGTCAGCGGCGCATCAGACATTTTGGTGATCCGCGAATTGGAAAACGAGGACCCGGTAGTAGATGTGGCGATCAGGCCCCAGTACGTGCGGCTGGTAAAGTTGCGCTCGCTGTCGGAGGTGCCCTTTGAAATCGACGAGATCGAGGTCTATGGCACGGGCTACATGAGTCAGGCGACCTATCAGACGGACCTGATCGACTTAGGGGCTCCCGCCACCGTCGGCGAGGTGCGCTGGGTGGAGGAGATAGTTGGCGAAGCGCCCTTTTCCCGCCTGACGGCGCGGGTGCGCACCGGGCGAGACGACACGCCAATCGTCTATCGGCAGCGAGCCGGGCCTGAAGATCCGTTCTCACTATCCACAAACGTCGAGGTGAGTGCCGCCGAATACTGGTCGCTTGACCGCCTCAATCGCTTGCCACCACAGGAGGACGAAGAAAACTGGAGCCCGTGGCAGCGCGTGTTGAACGGCGGCCTAGTAACAGCACCGGGGCCGCGGCGCTTTATCCAGTTCCAGTTTGCCTTTGCCGGCCGACTCTTTGATACGCGTCTCGTCGATCAGCTCGAATTCGACTACCTACGCCCGCCAATCGCCGACACTCTCCGAGCCGAAGTCTTTCCGCGGCTGGCCGAGGCAGAAAAGCCAGCGACGTTCCACTACGCGGTGTTGCTGCGTGCTAACGGGACCGTGCGCGGCTACGACGCCTTGGCCGTGGACTCCAACGCGCCAGTGGCCAACATCCGCAACGTGCGCTTGGACGGGCAGGCGGTGGATTTCGCAGTAGAATACGCCCACCAGGCGGGCTTCCGGCTGAGTTTTGCATTGGTGCACACAGATGGAGCCGTGCTGGAGTTCGCCTATGACCTGCCGATCTTCCGCTTCGGCACCACGTTCTCCAGCCGCGCCTACAACAGCCAATACCCAACGGTGCCGCAGATCGTCGCGTCAGGGCAGGTCGTAGATTTTGGGCCGGAGGACCAAGACGAGCTTTCGGGGCTGGCAGTGGAAATCCCCAAACCGCAGATCGGCAAGCTAGTCGGCGAGATCGCGATCAGCACGCGGGTGTTTACGCCCAATGGGGACGGGGTCAACGATCAGTTTGAGATGTTTTTCAACTTGTTGCAGATCGTCGAACCGGCACCGGTGGTGCTAGACGTATTCGACTTGGCAGGGCGGCGGCAGCACAGGGTGTTTGCAGAGGAGCTGGGGATCGGGCCAGCGCGCTACCGTTGGGACGGCAGGACCGCGGATGGGAAGTTGCTAGCCCCGGGAACCTATGTGTGGGTATTGCGGGTGCAGGCAGACGCGTTTGAGGAGCGCCATCTGGGGACAATGGGGGTGGCGTACTAATGCTCGTTCTACCATTAAAAACGAGAGGGCTGGCGCAATTGATAAAATACAGCCTACTTGTCGTACTGTTGGTTGAAGCCGCCCATGCACAGGACTACGGCGCTCGCTTGGGAACCATCCAGCGCGGCGGCCGGGTCACGTACGAGCCCCGAGGCCCCGGCGTGCTTTTCGACGCGCTCGATCCCGCCATCCGCAAGTGGTACGTGCCGCAGGAGCTCTACGCTGAATACCGTTGGAACCAGTGGGAATACGCCAACTACGCACGCGAAAACTACCAGCGCTACGTCCCCATCGCGCTGGAGGGCGGTTACTTCTACGACGTCTATGGAAACTTCCTGACCCGGGGATGGCTGATCTACGACTGGCGGCAGGAAAATCCCCAGCCCTTCGGCAGTGCAGTGCAGAAGACCTCGCGTTTCAGCGGTTGGTTCAACAGCCTCGTGGTCGCCTCCGACCACAAGGGGGAGCACCACTACGCCATCACCGTCGGCAACGAAATCCGCACTACGCTAACACCGATGACGTTCTCCAAGCCGCGCTTCAACGGCCTGCAAATCGACTACGCCGCCGACAAGTACCAAGCGACGCTGTTAATGTCGCGGATTTCGGAACCTAACTCGCCGGGGACGTGGTCTGAGCAGCGCACCAACAATACCAACTTGTTTGGCGGCAGGCTGGAGGTCCAAGTCGGGGACTTCGTCAAGGCTGGGGGCACGCTGGTCAACTCGCATCACTCGCAGACCCAGCGGCAGGCAGTCAACGGCGATATCTTCAAAGGGCAGCTAACCGAGGCACTGAATTTCACACCCGTGACAATGATCGAGATCCGCATCCGCGACGATTCCCCCGAGGACGGCAAGGGAGGGGGCGCGCTTTTCGCCAGCGATCTACTGGTGTACGACTTAGAGGGGAACGCGACGCGCGCCAGCGAGATCGGCTTCCGGCCCCTCATCGAGGGCGGCCTCCAGCGCCAAGGTTTTTTGGCCGCGGACGGGTTGGAGGAAATCTTGGTGCGCTACGACCTAGCCGACGCCGGCTATGTCGGCGTTGACCCGACCGAGATCACCCGCATCGCAGTGGAGCTGGTAGTGGCCAACGACTACCTGATTGAAGTCGCCTCCGACAACCAAATAAACGACGACGACAATATCGTCTTCCTGCCGGTGGCCCGAGCACGGGGCAACGTCCACGACGGTTCCAACCAGCGAGTGTTGGCCTTCGACTACGGGCTGCCGACGGCTAACCAAATCGCCGGGTTCACCTTCGAACTGACCGACCTAGCCGGGTTCACCGGATACGCGGAGATCGACATCAACAACCGCTACCGGCAATTCCCCAACCCCAACCGCAAACGGCATCACACCACCGGCGACGAAGCCCTAGCTTGGTTTGCCAACCTCTCCAGCACGCCCTACCCGTACTTCTTTTTGGTCGAGGCGTTCAGCGTCGATCCGACCTACCAGACCTCAATGGTGACCGCCAGCGAGGAAGGCACGCTCGACTACGGCAACCACTTTGAGCTCTACGAGTTCGTCGAAGACAACGACGATCAGGATGGCTATCCCGACTGGCGGCGCAAAGGATGGGGCCCGGGCGATCGCTATATCTTTCCCGGATGGGACGAGAACAACGACTTTATTTCCGATTTCAACCAAAACGACAACGAGGACAGCCCAAACCTGATCCCCGACTACGAGGAGCCCTTCCTGCGCTACTACTCAGACCGGCCCGAATTTCTCTACGGGATGGACATGAACCACAACGGCACCATTGATCGCTTTGAAAACGACGAGGAAGCCGACCTGCCCTACCGCCGCGATCGACAGGGCTACAACGCCTTCGGCGGTGCCCATCTGCTGCCGGGCGTGCGGCTGATGCTGGGGAAAATGGACATGCGCCGACTGGCGGCGGCGGAGCGCAACCAAGCCCTCTACGGCGTGTTGACCTTCGACCGCGACTTCAACCGCTGGGGTCGGGTGCGGCTCTTCCAAGACCTGCGCAAAGTGCGGGACAATATCGCCGACCCCCTCCTGCAATGGAGACAGCAACCCAATACGCGGGGGGGCCTATACCGAGTAGAGGATCCCCTCGCCGCGCGCAACACCGTCATAGGCATGTCGTGGTTCGGCTGGGAACAGCGGCCTTTTGCGGGGTTGCGTTTGGAGCACAAGGCCAAGTGGCAGTTCCACCGCCAACTGGATGGTCGGATCGACCTAGAACTGAGGGGTTTGCGCGAAACAGCCTCGTTTTTGGGTGTAATCAACAAGGCGGAGTACCGCTTGAGCGCGGGGGGGTACACCTTGCTGCCGCGTTGGAAGAGCGAATTCTCGCGCCGCCGGCCAGTGCTTGCGGGGATGCCAGCGCGCCTAGAACTCGACGAACTGCTGATGCTGGTGTTCCGCTTCCCGCTGATGCGCCGAAGCACCGTCGCGGCTGGCGTCGAATACGAGATCTTCTCGCAGTTGCGCAATCCCACGCCACCGGGTGCAGAGGATAGCTTTCGTGGGCTGACCACCACGGCACAACTGATCAATACCTCAGACTACCTAGGCTACCAGCTAACTACGACCTTGGGCTTCGAGCTAACGCGAACTAGCTTCGCGGATCGGCGAAGCGAAGTTACAACGCGGAGCTTTATCACGATTTACGCGGGGGTCGAGCGGTAGGGGGCCGGAAAAATTATTTGCGCTACCGCCTAGGCAACTAGGCGGTTTTTTTTATTTTTGCGGTTCACGTAATCGCGCTTCGTGGGTCATATAGGACAAATGCGCTACCGGCCGGAGCAACAACCCATACTCTTTCACCAAGGAGGGCATCATGCAACCCTTAGCCGTTCGCATCCTATATGTCGTCCTGATCGCCGTCTATGGCGTCTCCAGCGTAGCCGCGGTCGAGACCAAGTATCCGCACGGCGGCTTTGATCCCCGTCTCGACAAACTCCAAGGCTTGCTTGACTATATCCACACTGTGGAGAAAATCAAAGTCAAAGCTGGCCCTAGGTTGTGGAAGGCCATTGAGTCCATTCCCGTCGCCACGGACATTTCCATCACTCCCGAGCAAGAAGCCGACCTGCGCGACTGGCTTTACGACTTTTTGGTCGCCTTCTCCGTCTCTGGGAATGACAGCCTCGCCGCCGAGTTTTACCTCCGCGAGGGCATCAACAACCCCACGGCCTTGCAGCACATGAAAAAGACCCTAGAAAACTGGGGAATTCCCAAAGGGGACACGCCCTTTGACCTCTTCCAAGCCATGCATCGTGCTGTACTCGACTACCAAGGCTGTGAATACCGCTTTGGCAATGCCTTCTTTCGCCACAGCACATTTAAGATATTCGAGATGCAGGATCAGTACGAGAGCTATCGGGCTCACCCAAGGGACGCCGCCAAGGCCAAGTTCAAATTGCAGAAAGAGGTGAAAGAGGCGCTGCGGGCTGGCGAGAAGCGAGTCTTTACCGACATCGCGTTCGTCGCTGAAGATCCCGCCGAGTTCGCCGGATCTGCCGGCTCGGTCTGCACGCCCTTCTTTTGCCGGTTGGTCTGGGATCCAGAGCGGGCGATGTGGCGCTTTGTAGAGGTCGTCTATAACTCCAAACAGCCGAATTCTTTCCTATTTTCGGCCCTATAATTGGGGGAGCGCTCAAATCGAGAACGACGCGCTGACCTAGCAGCGACTTTCGGCAACGCCGGTACCCTTTTCCGCAAGGGTGCCGGCGTTTACTCACGATCATGCGAGGAAGTTTTTTTATTTTTTCGGTTCACATAGTCGCGCTTTGTGGATCATATAGGACAAACCACTACTGGTCGGGAGCAGACGCACACGGCCTACATGCTAAACAGGAGCGTGGATCATGTTGAATCGAACGATTATTGCCACAACAGCAGTGGCCCTACTGCTCGGCCTGCGAGCGAGCGCCGCCGAAATTTCTTGGAGCGAGCAGCGCGACCTTGACCACGGGCGCATCGAAGCGTGGATTGAAGACGGTTGGCTGCACGCCCGGCGAGTGGACAGCACCGACGATTTGGTCTGGCACGTGGTGCTAGGCCAAGTGGAGAAGGAAGCAGTGCCCACCATAGAGGGCGGCTCAACCGCCGAAGTGCGCCATCCTAATGGCCGCTATTTCGTGCGCGACATCGCCAACCAGCGACTCAATTGCGTCCGCCAGAAGCTGGCGGAGGGCGAGTTTGCCGGAATCGACACGGACTTCTTGGCTGGCTCACAAAGTGGCGGCTGGGGCATCGGAAATGATCTGGGCATTGCCGTCGAGACCTTGGATGACTACCAGTGGGTGCTATTGGGGCCTGCGCATAGTGTCGGGGAGGGGGAAGAGATGCAACTTGAGATCGCCCCCAACGCCGTGTTGCGCATGACTCCCACGATACAGGAGGGGAGGTTCGCGCAATTTAGAACTGCGGGGGCGGGCATGATCGATTACTCCTACGGCAAGGCGGAGCTAAGCGACGACGGGGAATTTCTCCAGGCGCGCTACGTCGGCATGGAGGAGGCCGAAAGAGCACTCAGCCGCAGCAAACTCGAAAAAGGCTCCATACCCCCTGAATTAGATGCGGAACGCTGGGTCAATCCGATGCCCACTGAGCAGCTAAAAAATATGTCGCAAGCTCCGGTGATTCTCATCGACTTCTGGGCGACGTGGTGTACGCCCTGCGTAGCCGAGATGCCCACCGTGCAGGCTCTATACGATCAGTACGCCGAGCAAGGGTTTATGGTCGTAGCACTTCACTCGTCACACCAGTCTCAAGACATGGACGATTTCGTCGCCGAACACGGCTACACCATGCCGATTGTGCTGGACACGGGCGAGACGTATCGCCGCTTCGGCGTCGAAGGCATTCCCCAATACGTGCTGATCGGCCGCGATGGCCGTCTCGCCGAGACCGGTCTTTTGGGCAGTGTGCCGAGTGCAGAGCAGATCGAAGCCCTCTTAGCCGCCAACTAATTTTGCGCCGACCAGCCGACATAAGCGCCGAAGCCGTAGAGCACTACGGACGCTTAGTACTCAAGGTGGCCTATAAGATCGTCGCCAATGCCGACGAAGCGCAGGAGGTCTTCCAGGAAACCTTCCTGCGCTTCCACGCCGCCTGCGTGCGCGGCGAGCTCATCGCCCACCCCAAGGCATGGCTTTGCCGGGTGGCGACCAACGCGGCCTTTAAAATCCGGCGACATCAACATCGGGAATTGTTATTCGAAGAGGAAGATACCGCGGTAGAAGCCGATGCCGACAAAGACGCCGAGCGCCACTTGCTCATGGACCGGGTGCGCGACTTGGCCGCTGAGTTGCCCGAGCGCCAGCGCATGGTCTTCGCCCTGCGCAACTTTGAGGGCTGGCCTTTTTCCGAAATCGCCGCGCGACTGGGATGCAGCGAGGAGTCGGCCAGAGCTAGCGAGTACAAAGCTCTTAAAAAGATCCGCGCCCATTTGGGTGCCGACTACAAGGACTGAACGCCATGAACAGAGCCGAATTTGAAAGCAAACTGAGCGACTACGTGCGAGGCGAGTTATCGTCTGCGGAAGCGCGGCAGATCGAGACCTACTTGGCCGATCACCCGGAAGCGGCCGACGATTTGGAGGCCGTGCGTTCCGTGCTGGAGCTAAGTGCTGACATCGGCACGGCCGAGCCACCGGACGCGCTTTTTGCGGCGGCTCGTACCAATGCGCTGGAGGCGATCCGTGCGGAGGCGGGGGACGAGCACAAAACACAGTCCGCGGCATTTTGGCAACGACTACCGCGACCAGTGTACCTGTCGGGACTGGCCGCCATGCTAGCTGGGGTAGTGTTTGGGGTGCTGTGGCAGGGGAGCACTTCGGCATGGGCCGAGGTAGTAGCCGAGGTGCGCAAGCTGAACTCCGTGCGCGTAGAGGGCTGGATCCGCGGAGAAAAGGGAGAACAAGTGCCAGTGAAGCAGTGGCTCAAGTCCCCGCACTCTTTCCGCTCTGAAGTAGGCACCGGCGCGGCACGGCGCGAGGTCGTGGTGACCGACGCGAAAATGCAGATGTACGCAGATGGCGTCTGGTATGGGAAAGACATCGACGCGGAAGACGCGTGGTCCATACACAAGCTCGCCGAGCAACTAGCACTGCCCGCACGCGGGAAACTAGAACTTCGGAGCTACCAAATTGAGCGCGAGGATCAGGGGGCAACGGAGCTTTTTTCGATCTGGCAACGCTCCTCGCTGGGGAGTAAGACCCCGGCGGATATCCGCTATGAGGTCGAAGTAGATGCTCAGACGCGGTTGCCCAACCACTCCCGCGTTTATCTGGATATGGGCCAAGAAGATTGGGAGTTGGTCAGCGAGTTGAACTATCTGGATTACAATGTACCACTGGCGGACGAGCTTTTCGCGGTCGCCGATGATGCGATCCAGCCATTGACCCTTTCGGCATCTGAGCCGAATCCGTTCGGTATGATGCTAGAACCGTTTGTACCGTGGAACAGGACGTTTTACATGCCCCTAGACGGCATGGATATCATTGTCCATCCTCCTTCGGATGACCAGAGCAAGGGCTTAGGGAGCTACGCTTCTTCCACCGCAGGGGGCATTACGCGCTACGAATTTCACCGCACTCGGCTGGCCGAAATCGCGCGGAATCTTGGAGAAATGCCGGTGGAAATTCCAGAGCAAAAATTGGCCGAGCAGAGCTACTCTACTCGGATTGCCTATAGCCATCGCCTGACCCCCAACGAGCGCATCCAACGCCTCGGTCGCCGCTTTGGTTTTGTCGCTGACGTGGCAGAGCGACAGGGCACTAAGACGCGCTGGATTTTTACCCAAGACGGCACAGAGTTTCCAACGAACTCGCAAGCAGGAGGTTCTGAGACCGATGGCAAAAATTACCACGCTACGGGATATCCGCTCGGGTTTGCGATTTGGAATATGATCGAAAACGCCGCGCTCAACGACCTAGTCGAAGGCTACAACCGAGACCTCGACGAAATCGAGCTGCAATGGGACGGCGCGGCAGCAGACAATCCCTTTGAGCGTCAAGTAGATATCGACGTCGATTTCGCCGATGGCTGGGACGTGGCTCTCGATTATTTGCGCGAGCAATTCGGGGTGAAGATGGAGCGCGTATCCGAGCCGATCACCTACGAGGTGTTGGTGATGCGCCCGTCAAAGTAAACGTTCATCGATGCCATCGGAGGCGTCCTATTCGCATACGGGCCTTTATACAGTAGGGGTCGCGTATGCGAGTGGGACGCCCTTATTTATGCAACCATCATGGCCTCTGTCCCCAACATCCTCTTTCTCCTGACCGACAACCAGCGCAACGACCTACTCGGCTGCGCCGGCAACCCAATCATCCAAACCCCGAACCTCGACCGGCTTGCCGCAAGCGGCGTCCGCTTCGCAAACGCATTCTGCACCAGCCCGATCTGCGCCGCCAGCCGGGCGAGCTATCTCACCGGCGTCTATGAAAGCCGCCACCGCTTTACCTTCCTCACACCGCCCCTCCAACGCACCTTCACCGACAGCTCCTACCCGGCAGCTCTCAAAAGGGCCGGATACCGCACGGGGCTGATCGGCAAGTTCGGCATTGCCGCAAAAGGAATCGAGCCTTCTCTCGCAGACGAGGGCGCGCTCGGAAAAATGTTTGACGCGTTCGACAACTACGAACACTGGACTGAAGACGGGTATGAAATCAGGCAGCCGGACGGCCGCGTGCGCCACCTGACCGACATTACCGGCGACAAAACAATCGACTTCCTCCGCACCCATTCCAGCCAGCCGTTTTGCCTCTCCGTCAGTTTCAATGCGCCGCACGCGCAGGACAACGACCCGCGCCACTACATCTGGCCGGCCGCTGAAGACCCTCTCTACGCGGATGCGAAGATACCAGAGCCACTCAACGCCCATCCCGACTTCTTCAGGCGGCTGCCGAAATTCCTACGCGAGACGGAAAGCCGCGTGCGCTGGCAGGCCCGCTATGCAACGCCTGAAGACTACCAGCGGAACATGCGCGGACTGTACAGAATGGTCAGCGGCGTCGATCGCAACATCGGCAGAATTCTCGCGGCGTTAGATCAACTATCGTTGGCTGCCAACACAGTCGTGCTCTTCGCCTCGGATCACGGGATGTACTATGGCGATCGCGGGCTTAGCGACTGCTGGCAGTTGAACGAACAGTCAATCCGCATTCCCCTGATCGTCTTCGACCCACGGGCTGACGAGAGCAAGCGAGGGATCGTCCGCGAAGAAATGGCGCTGAATATCGACGTGGCACCAACCATCCTCGAACTAGCTGGTTTGGACGCTGCGGACGGAATGCAGGGAAAATCCCTCGTCCCCCTGCTGCGCGGCAAAGAAGCCGAATGGCGCAAGGCGTTCTTCTGCGAGCACCGGTTCGACCGCGCCGACATCCCCAAGAGCGAAGGCCTGCGCACGCAGCGCTGGAAATACATTCGCTACTACGAGCAACAGCCCGTCTATGAGGAGCTGTATGACCTTCTCAAAGACCCCCACGAATCCTGCAATCTCGCAGCAGATTCCAAGTTCGCAGATCAGCTCGCACGGCTGAGACGACGATGCGACGCAAGCCTGTTTCGGTGATCCGGCCGATATACGCCATTGCTACTATCACTGCGGGACTTCTATAGATTGACCTAGAGGCACAAGCTTCCCAGATTCGTTTATGTCAAGGACTGAAATGCCAAATCCTTTGCGTTTAGATCATAGCGTGGATGGTCTGTTTTGCTGGTGGCTACGGTCCCTCTTCGTTTATCTCCTCCTCGTCTTATCTTGCACGTCCCTCTGCGCGACTCCATCCGCTGCCCAAATTCAGACTTGGAAACTGGGCGGCAGCGGCCTCGCTTGGAACTCCATAGATTCACTAACGACCTTTATCGACTACGAGAGTCATCCTAGTTCCATACAGCCCGTCTTTTTCACGCCAGACCAGAATGTCCTCTCTTATATCCGCCGCTGGTACACCAGCAAAAATCCGACCCAACTCGACTACTCTCCCGGCGTCTCGCCCCGTATCTGGCGCGCCGCTGACGTGGGCCTGCTTCCTGCTTCCGCCGCTGAAGTGCTCCATCTCGTCGATGGCATAGAATCCACTCACAGCCAACCTGTCTCCGAACAGGATGCGCGTACGATGACGCGCTCGGGATTGGACGTGGAGTGGTACACCATTGATCTGACCGTACCCGTGCCGCTGGGGCGCTTGGCTTTTTGGATCCCGCCGAGGGGTTTCCGGGATTTCGATGGCGAGCCTATCCTCGACTATATCGTGCCGAGCTTCGAAGTTTCGATAGCTGAGGAGAAAGCGGATGTCCTGGCCACAGAGACTTTAAACCATCACTACCACTCACTTCCCGAGACTATCGTCCGCGTTAAAGACAATTTTTCGCCCCGGGTAGAGTTGGGTTTTGCCCGTCGCTACGCGCGTTTTGTGCGCTTTAAACGCTTGCCTGCATTGCGCGATGCGCAGTTGACAGACACTTTCGACGACCTTCCGCTCCAACTCGGCCAGAGTAGCGGCCTCTTGCCGGGGGTGATTGCCGAGTGGGCGCTTTTTGCCAAGGGCGTGCCGAGGAGGGCTGTTTACGTCTCGCGCATCGTCGATCTATTGCGCGAGGTGAATTTCGGGCGTCTGTTTTGGACGGCACAAGGGCTGCGTGCGGCAAATGGGGAATTCGCGTTCACGAAAGAAGCGCGTACTAGCTTGCATATCGAGGTACGCAGTGGACGTGACCCCGATCCAGACGTCTACCACGAGTACAGTAAAACGGGTGGTGAACTTGTCATTTCGCGCTCGCGCTACGAAAACTTACGAGAGTCTCCCCACCCGTTCTATAACCTGCCGGGAAATCGCGCCTCCATCGCCTATGACACCAAAAACTGGACCCCGTGGTCGCCTGCCGTCTCGAACTCGCAAAGTCCATTGCGACGGGGGCGCTACGTGCAGGTGCGCGCCGTCTTGGAGAGCAAGTTTTATGAGGAATTCGTGCGCCTTGACTCGCTGTGGATTGAAACGGCGGCCCCCTTAGCCAACCGCGTCGTGGGAGAAGTCGCCTTGGAGGCGGTACCAAGCCCACGAGGCGAACGCGTCCAAGTCGGTTTGGGCAGGCCCCAGAGATTCACCTGCGATATCCGTACCGTGTTCGACGGTGGGGAACGCGGTTTTGATGCGGTTCGCCTACGCTTGGGGGCTAGTGCGGAGTTACACGAACTCTATATGGGGGCGTCCTTGCAAACAGTGCGCCCCGACAGCGTGGTACAACGGGATGGCTCTCTGGTAGTGTATCTACCGCAGCGAGTGGCACCGTCGCATCCCGTGCCCTTGCGCCTTGTGTTCTCCACCGAAATTTTTCAATTGGCCAACTCGTTCGTCGGCGAAGTCTTTGTCCGCGGAGAAAGAGGTGTACCGCAGAGGATCGAAGAGGGGGATGCCTCCGCCGCAGTCGCGAGCAATAGTCTCACGGTTTACGGATTTGGTGGACCGGTCGTCCACATCGGGGCACTACAATTCTCTTCGGCGGTCATAACCCCCAACGGCGATGGTGCCAATGATCGCCTGCAAGTGCGATACCGACTTCTGCGCCTGACCCAACCCGTCCCTGTGGAGATGCTTATATACAGCTTGAGTGGGCGGCGTGTTGCCCGCATCGACTTAGGGTTGCAAGACGCCGGCCCGCAAACAGTACAGTGGGATGGGCGTGACGGTACTGGCAAGGCACTGTCGCCGGGCATCTATCTGCTCAATATCGTCCTGCAAGCGCAAGAAGGAATCGTGCGGCGCACCAGGACAGTGGCTGTGGCCCATTGATCATGAACCGTCGCGTGTTCTTCGTCCTTTGGCTCCTAACTTGGTGGGTTTTATCTGCAACTGCCGAGACCTTGACTTTTGCCGATCGCGAAAGTTGGAGCACTTGGCGCTGGCCGGCTGGCATGGTGCAGATCGATTCCTCGGGATTGCGCCTAACTAGTTTCCGTCGCGAGATAGACGCGATACGCAACGCTAGCTCTTTTAGCCACCTCACCCGTAAAGCAGGTCGAGTACAAG
Source organism: Gemmatimonadota bacterium (assembly GCA_009841115.1). Classification (GTDB taxonomy): domain Bacteria; phylum Latescibacterota; class UBA2968; order UBA8231; family UBA8231. The sequence continues at coordinate 44,124 of VXML01000011.1, forward strand.
GCGGCATATGGTGGGCTGGGTCTAACCCGGAAGAGGCCGAATTGGCCATTGACGGCGACGCGACCACCTTTTGGCGTCCCGATCCGCTCGACGACGTATTGAAGTGGGTGCTGGAAGTTGATCTAGGGCGTCCGGTGCTAGCGCAGGAGTTGCGCTTGCGCTTCGCTGAAGGCGGCGACACGCGCCCCTTCAGGCAGTTCAGCGTCTTCGTTGCCGACGGCGAGCGCGCCATCGACAGCGAAGACGAGTTCCGTTTCCATCAAGTGTACCGCACCACCCTGCCTAACGAGCGGACCCTAGTGCGAATCGCGCCGAGCTATGCGGACGATGCGGTCACGCGCTCACTAGGCTCATCTGGATTTGACGAAGAGCGCGAAAGTCTTTATCGCGTCGTGCAGTACGTGCGCGTAGTGGCCGACGAAAAAATTGTCGGTGGGGCGTTGGCCGAAGTGGAAGTCATTGCCGCCGGCGACAACCTCGTCACTAATCTGTCCGCGCGTGGCGGTTCGCTTTCTAGCGGTCGCTTGGTGCGCAAAGCACAGGATATGGTCGATGGTGACATGGACACCTATGCCATCGTCTCCTCCGAACCGTTTCGCTCTGACCTAACAAGCGGCAATGTGCGTGAAACAGATATGTGGTGGCAACTAGATCTGGGTGCAGTGTTCTGGGTCAACGAAATTTTCCTTGGTTGGCAAAAGCGGATTTTCGCTGGTGCCTCGGCGGGTACAGGTTTCGCCGTGATGGCCTCGGCAGGCGGACGCACCTTTGCTGACCAGCCGGACTTTGAACCACTACTCCTCCAAGGCGACCGCCAATTCAATGGGGAGTATAATAAGCTGGAGCAGAGCAAGTTCCGCTACCTATTCAAAGCGCGCAAAATTCGCTACCTGTTTTGGCACGTGTTAGACAAAGAAGGCTGGAGTTCATGGCTGAAGGAGGTCATGCTCTTTGCGCCAGGTTATCCTGCCGAAGTGGTCCTACACTCGGACTTTATCGATTTGGGAGAGGCGACCAGCGAGCACAGAAAATACGTGCGCCGCATCTCCTATGATGGCGACACTCCCCCGGGGACCCGATTATTGCTGCGTTCGCGATCGGGCGATTCGTTGCGGGTCCAATACGTCTTCCGCAACCGCAGAGGAGAGCCGGTGAGCCAACATATATGGAACAGTTGGCCCAAGGTGCTCAAAGGGCGAATCGATACTACCCTATCAGCGAACGATAGTTGGGACAAGTGGAGCAGCCCATACAGCACTTCTGGCCAGTCCTTCCTATCGGCGACGCCACGACGCTATCTGCAATTGGAATTGGCACTGATCAGCGAAGATCCCCAGCAAACACCTGCATTGCGCTGGCTGTCTATCGAATACAGCGATCCGCTGTTGGAGGATGTGAGTGGGCGCGTGCTGCCGCGCAGCGTCCCTGTAAACGAGGAGACAGAGTTTCGCTACGAATTGTGGCCGCGTCCGAGCAGGGAGGATCCAGGCTTCGATATGTTACAGCTTAAAACGGGTATGCGCGTTTTTAATCCTCGTGCCGAGACGGCCACCGGCCCACCGCAGCGCGTCGAGGTGCAAGGCGATTCGATCCTGCTTTTCACTTGGCCGTGCGCCATTCGCGGTGATTCTGTGACCGTGCATTTTTCTGCGCGTGTTAACAGATATGCTGCCCGGATCGAAGCCGCCGTGGGTAACTCGCGTTTCCCTGGCCTATGGCAGGAAATTGCCGACTCTGAACGCGATGCCCATACCCTGCTGCTGCCGGATTTGCCAAAAAAAACACGGTTATTAGCCGATATCACCGTAGTCCCCATGGTATGTACCCCTAACGCTGACGGCATCAACGATCAGGTACACATCAGCTTCGTCGCTCTAAAGGTGGATAATCCCAAGCCAAAAGTGGTCATCACAGATTTGCGAGGACGCACTGTAACCGATATAAGCATGATGGTTCAGGCGGGAGTGCTGGAGGGACATTGGGATGGTCTCGACCAGAGCGGGGAGTTGGTCGCTCCAGGCATTTATATCATTTACATTGATCTAGTCACCGAATCCGGGAGTACAAGAGCCGCACGGACCATCGCCATCGGCTACTGAGTATCCCCCGAGGCCGACAGGACACGACTCGTCCGAGTTAGCCATCGCCAACATGAGCCTGACCTGCACGATACGATTCAATTCATCCGCCCTATATGTCCTTGTCTGAACTTTTTTCCGTTAGCCGTTTGGCGTATTCGCCGCGCGGGATGCGGAAGTACCCCTGAAAGCATAGCACGCCCGCAGCCGTAATCACGGCACTGCACAAAAACAACGCCCGATAGCCCAGCGCGTCGATCATCCAGCCGCCGCCGAGCGAAACGCCGGCAATGCTGATGCCGTAGGCCATAGTCAGCGCCGAACTCATGGTCACCCGCCAGCGCTCGGGGACCAACTCCTGTTGAAACACAATATAGACCGAGCGGCGGACCGAACTGAGCGCCACTAGGGCCATACAGGCGGCTCCGGCCACCGCCCAATGGGCGACCAAGGCCAGCGGTATGAGGCACAGCACCATCGCCCCAGAGCCCACGGTAATCACCGGCACCCGACCAAAACGCCGACTGAGCGCAGGAGCGGCCAGCGCAGTACAGGCGGCTAGAAGCTGGCCTCCGGCAGTCAAGCTGCCGATCAGCGCCGTGGAGACCCCAAGGCCGTCATCCATATAGACATTGAAGAAGACGCGGAGACTGTTTTCCGCAGCCATCTGCAAGAAAGTAACCAAGCTCAAGGCGAGGACGATGGCCAAGGGGAAAGGCGTCGCTTCGCCGCGTTCCCTAGCGGGCGGTTTGGGCGGACGGGAGCGGGTGGCGGCGATAGCACCGGCGCTGATAAACAGCACGCCAGCGGATAGCAACAGCGGATAGCGGTAGGGAGCCGGGTGGTCTTCGGTCAGACCAAGGAACGCGGCGAAGAGTCCGGGCAGCAGGCCACCACACAGGCTGCCGGCAAAACCCGCCAGCGGCCACAGCGCCACCTGAGTCGAGAACACGTGATTGCGCAGTCGCGGCGGACAGATCAGCGTCAGGAAGGGAATCGAGCAGACGAGGAAGAGCGTATTGCCGAGGACGCCGAGGGCATACGCCCCCATGATCCAAGTTAGCTGCGCGGAGGTGGGAGCGAACTCGCCGAGGGGCAACAGGCCAAAACCGAGAGCGGCGACCACCATGCCAACGATCATGCTCCGACGCGCCCCCCAGCGGTTGGCCAATAGACCCGCGGGCATGCTCAAAAAGGCAAACGACAGTGCGCCAACGGCATTGACTTGGCCGATCAATTGGGGGCCATAGCCCAAGCGCAGGAGATAGAGATTGAGCAGGACCGTATAGACGCCGCCGAAGATCGTAAAGCCGATCAAGGCTTGGCTGAAGAGCACCAAGCGCACGTCGCGATTGAAAAGCGCCAGCGCCTCGCGATGAGTAGAGACCAATTTCTTTTTTGACGAAACGGGAGAGGTCGGTTATGTATAGGGCGGTAAATCAACGGCTCGCGGCGAAAAAAGGCAATGCAGCAGAGGCGATATGGCACGCAGCGGAATTCTTTGGTGCTTGTTGGCATGGGCACCGAGCGTCTTGGCCCAAGAAATCGTCCAAGTGCAGACGCCAGCTAGCACCATGCACGAGTTGGCCCGCGTCCCCGCCGGTTATTTTGCAATGGGATCGGCCGAGGGACGGACGGACGAGCAACCAGTCCACCAAGTCTATCTCGACGAATTCTACATCGACCGCTTTGAGGTCAACAACGACCAGTACGCCGCCTTTTTGAACGACATCGGCCGCAACGCGGATGAGGAAGGGCACCTGCTGCTCGATGTACGCGATCCCGACGCACAAATCCACTACCACGAGGAATACGCGCCGCTTCCCGGCACCGAGCAGCGGCCAGCAGCCGAAGTCTCGTGGTACGGCGCTCGTGCCTATTGCACTTGGGCCGGCATGCAGTTGCCGACCGAGGCCATGTGGGAAAAGGCCGCCCGGGGCACCGACGGCCGCATCTATCCCTGGGGCAATTCCATCGACCGCAGCCGGGCCAACTACGGCAAAGAGGGCTGCTGCCGCGGCGACGCCAGCGACGGCTTTTTCGACTCGGCTCCAGTCGGCTCTTATCAGCGCGGGATTTCTCCTTATGGGGCCTACGACATGGGGGGCAATGTCTGGGAGTGGGTGGTGGATTGGTACGGCGAAGATTACTACGCGCAAAGCCCCGAGCGCGACCCGCAGGGGCCGGATGCAGGAATCAGCCGAGTGCTGCGGGGCGGGTCGATGAGCAGCGACCCGTATCGCCTGCGCACCACCGATCGCGGCGGGCTGCCACCTTCGGTGACTTACATCATCATCGGATTTCGCTGCGCAGCGCGCGAACTTCCCGCCACAGCAGTGCAGTCCGCAAGTTGGGGACAAATCAAGCGCAGGGCCGCGGAAGGCGCTGCGCGATGAACCGCACCAATGCAAACAGCCCCTCAGCTTGTGCAAGCTAAGGGGCTGTTTATTGTTTATAATAGTGGTGGCGCCTCGCGGAATCGAACCGCGGACACAGAGATTTTCAGTCTCCTGCTCTACCTACTGAGCTAAAGCGCCACCAAAAGAAAGATTAAAATTAAAGCCCCCTCATTTGCATTGTCAAGGATGCGCCATGCCCGTCTCGATCATCCCGTTCAACATGCCCGAACCCGCTACCATTCCCCCCCACATCGTCGCATCACTCGAGGCCATGTCCCCAGACCAAGCCGTAATCCAAGGCATGGATTTGCTGCTGGGCATCGAAGCGGCAGACACCATCGTATATGAGCGCGTTGGCCAAGGGGTGGTCCACACGGCCGGCGCAGGAGCCGAGGTCCTGCAGAGGGTGCTGGAACAAAACGGCGTGCGCGCCTTCGCCGATCAAGACGGAGTCGGTCCCTCCGCGTTGTTGCTAGTGGGACAAGCCCATGCCGACGAAGAAAGCCCCCTGCCAGCAGGAGTGGTGCGCTTCTTGCTAGAGGGGGCTGAAATCGGATCTATCGGCTTTAGCTACGTGTTGCCGCTCAAAGCCAGCGACGGCCAGCTATGGGGCGCGTTGACGCTGATCCGCCGAGCGGCCAGCGGACCGCTCAATCACGAGCAGCCCAATCTGTGCGAGGGTATGCGACGCGTGTTAAGCCGGATGTATGATTAGGCCGAGACCGGCTCTACTACTCCATTTTCAAGCATCCACGCCTCGACCTCATCGCCATCGACATCGGCCAGCATTTGGCCATTGATTTCGACGCAGGGCGATAGCGGCTGGCCGCTTTTCTGTACCATCTCAGCGTAAATATCGGGATTGTTGATAATGTCTTTGTCTTCGTATGCCAAATCGTATTTGGCGAAGGTGGTGCGCACGCTATTGCTCCAGCCGCAAACCGGCTTCAGATAGGCAACGATGTGAGGGACTTCAGCCATGATTGGGATTCCTTTCTCATGTGATAGAAACGATTTTGCGTTTGGTGGAATATAGAGATGCGCCCCTCTCTGTCAAGCAGCGCATCGGGTGATTGACGAACCGCATACCCAATGTTACATTTGGAATATCCCCCTCCCCTTGGTGTGTTTGCCCGTCCTCTTAACTTCAGGAGTAGCAATGAGTTCTACCGAAGTTTTTTTCTTGCGCGGCGGACGTCATCTCCAAGGTGAGGTCGAGGTCCAAGGCTCCAAAAACGCCGCTTTGCCCATGTTGGCCGCATCGCTGTTGGCCACTGAAGGGCAAACCGTTCTGCACCGGGTCCCTCCGGTCAACGACGTATTGGTGGCCTTGGAAGTGTTGCGTCGGCTCGGCGCACGCGTCGATTACGATGCAACCGAAGAAGTGGCCGTCCTAGACACCCGCGATGTCAAAGAAACCCAGCTTCCCGCAGATTTGACCAATCGCTTCCGCGCTTCGCTGCTTTTCGTCGGTCCGCTGTTGGCCCGCTTTGGGCGCGCATGGATCCAAGAGGTCGGCGGCTGTACGATTGGCTCGCGACCGACCGACTATCACTATCGCGGCTTTGCCCGGCTCGGGGCCGAGGTCGAAGGCGTGAACGGCGGCGGCATCGACGTGATGGCCAAGCAGCTATCCGGTGCCTTTATGTACTGTGATTTACCCAGCCACACTGGGGTGGAAAACCTCGTTATGGCGTCCTGCCTAGCAAAGGGCGAGTCCGTGATCGAAAACGCGGCCTCCGACCCAGAGATCGTCGATTTTGCAGCGCTCTTGCAAAAGATGGGTGCCCAAGTCGAAGGAGTCGGTACGCGGCAGGTGCATATCAAGGGAGTCCGCGAGTTGGCAGGAGCCGAACACACGATCATGTACGATCGACTCGATGCCGGTCTCCTGATGATGGCAAGCGCAATTACCGGCGGCGACATTGCCCTCAAGGGCGTGGTGCGCGATCACCTGTACGTCTTTGAAGCCAAGCTACAGCAGATGGGCGTCGAGATGACAGAGGAAGGGGATTGGATGCGGGTGCGCGGGCCAGAAACCTTGTCGCCGATCAACGTAGTAACCACCTTTTACCCCGGCTTCCCAACAGACCTGCAGCCCGGGGTGACAGCTCTAGCGTGTATGGCCAAAGGCGACAGCTATATCCGCGAGACCGTATTCGAAGATCGCCTCGGCCACGTCAAGGCCCTGCGCTCCTTCGGCGCTCGCCTTGCGCCGGAAAAGGACCAATTGGTGTTGGTGCACGGGCCAGCTCAGCTCAAAGGAGCCAGGGTCAAGGCCATGGACATTCGCGCCGGAGCCGCCTGCGTGCTCGCCGGTCTAGCGGCCGAGGGTTATACCGAGATTAGCAACCTCTACCAACTCGAGCGCGGGCACGCCCACCTTGAGCACCGCCTGCGGGCCTTGGGCGCTGACATCGAAAGACACTAAGGCGCGTTGCGCCTAACGCGAATAAGCGGTCGGGAGCTTGCGGCTCTCGGCCGCTTTTTTTTGTTTGTCTATCACTAGATAGGAGAGCACCATGCTTGCACACCCCGACGCAGTATATCTAGCACACTCGCCCATCGACCGCGCCGACGCTCCCTTTGCGACCTACCGAGAGTTGGCCTATCGCACCCTCGCCGCCCTTGAGGTGCCGCTACCTGACGCAGGCACCATCTTGCTCAAGCCCAATGCCACCGTGCTCTATCCACCGGAAAAGCGCGTTATCACCCACCCCGGATTTGTCGGCGGCCTGCTCGACGCCCTGCGCGACCGCGGCGTATCCGCCGAGCGCATGGTGGTTGCCGACGGCCAGTCCGGGGAAAACCCCACGGCCGGACACACTTGGGAACTATGCGGCTATCGCACCATGACCGAGGCGCGAGGCGTGCGGCTCGCAGAAATGAACACCGACGAGGATTCCCGCGTCGTCGAGGTCGCCGATGGCGCAGTGTACGAGCGCTATCCCCTGTACCGGGAAGTGACCGATTGCGCCTTCTTTCTC
>VXML01000101.1 GCA_009841115.1 Gemmatimonadota bacterium
CCTTGCTCAATGCCTTGCTCAATGCCTTGCTCAATGCCTTGCTCAATGCCTTGCTTAAGGGCCTTCTCCGTGAAATACTGCACTACCGACGATTCGTACATGGTCGCCTCCGAGATGATGGTCGCAATCGTTTCTATGTTATACGTCAAACCGCTCAAAATGGCAAGATGGACCAGATAATGGTCTTTGACGGTTTCATCCATGGGCATCTGTTGCGCCCGGTTCACACATTGGCGCAGCCACGCCTCGGCCTCCACACCCGCCGGCGGCTGCATCAACGGCGCAAACGGCAGCAAGCCTATATCCCCCGCGTCGAGGATGCGTTGGCCCTCTAGTTCACTCAGTCGAATCACTTGGTATTGCACCAGTACGCGGAAGCCGTGTCGCTCTTGGAGATAGTACCCCGGATCACGCCGGCCGGCGTCGGGACGCAGATAGAGAACGGTGGAATAGATCGGCAGCCGGTGTTGCCCAATGGCACGGCCGATATAGCTGGCCATGCGCTGCGGCATAGGCGGATCGGTGCTATCCGTCGTCTGAAACTCGTGATGCACTAATGCCTCCTCGCCGTTGATTTGCACGCGGATGAGGCTGTCGGTGCGGTGAGCTTCGACGGTGGGTTGTTCGGTGTCGATCACCTCAACCACCTCGACGTCGTCTTGTTGGAGGGCGAAACGGGCGAAATCGCGGGGATAGGCTTGGATGAGGTGCTTGGCGATGGTGTCAAATTCGGCCATGCGCGATGTCTTGGGTTACGGGTGAGGTGGTATCCATAATGGGCAAGAATCGTGCCACGGCGGCGGCTCAGAGGAGGGGAGGGGCCATGAGGCGTTAGAGTGTAGCGGAAAGGATACAGCAATGGGAGGTGAGGGATAAAAGCGGCGTCCCCTATTGCCAAGCCTTGCAAACACTGACTATGCTTCACTTCTTCGTTTGTCGCATGGCGACCAAGAGCAATCTATAAGGAAGCAAAATCATGGCCATTACCAATCAAGAACGCGTCGGCAAAGCCCTCGAACTCCTCAAGGACGGACTTGGCCCATTTGTCGAGCGCGAGCTCCAAGACAAAATCAAGGCCGGTGGCGTACACATGGACACCATCCGGCGCTTTGTCGATGATCCACACCTAACCGACAAGCCCATAGATCAGTGGGATGTAGCCGCACTTCTCAAGCTCATGTGGGAAACGTGGAACGACGTATTCCGCAATGTACTGGGCCAAGCCGAGCGCAGCCTCGTCAGCGAAATCCGTGGCCACCGCAATAAATGGGCACACCAAAACAGCTTCTCCAGCGACGACGCTGACCGCACCCTCGACTCTATCGCCCGCCTGCTGACAGCCGTCTCCGCACCGCAAGCAGACGAAGTCAATCGCATGAAGATGGAACTGCGTCGTCTGGTCTTTGAAGAGCAGGCGCGCAGCGAGCGCCGTCGCGGCGCGGGCACCACCGTCGAAAGCCAAGTCACCGGCAGCCTGAAACCCTGGCGCGAAGTCGTAAACCCACATCAGGACGTGGCCAGCGGCGGCTACCAACAAGCCGAATTCGCCGCGGACTTGTGGCAGGTCCATCTGGGCGAAGGCACGGACGAGTATCGCAATCCAAGAGAATTCTTTCGCCGCACCTATCTGACGGAAAGCCTGAAGAGCCTGCTGAGCGGAGCGATGCAGCGGCTGAGTGGTCAGGGCGGCGATCCGGTGGTGGAGCTACAGACCAACTTCGGCGGCGGCAAGACCCACTCCATGCTAGCTCTATACCATCTATTCTCTGGAATGCCAACCGGCGAGTTGCTAGGCGTTGACGACCTAATAGCGTCAGCCGAAATCTCCGCCCGGCCCGACCACGTCAAACGGGTCGTGCTGGTCGGCAACAAAATCTCGCCCGGCAACCCATCGGCAAAAGATGACGGCACTGTAGTCAAGACGCTGTGGGGTGAATTGGCTTGGCAACTCGGCGGGCGAGCGGCATTCGACAAAGTTCGACAAGACGACGAGCGCGCCACCAACCCGGGCGACACCCTCCGCGAACTGATGAACGAATATGGACCATGCCTCATTCTGATCGACGAATGGGTCGCCTACGCTCGCCAGTTGCACGACGACTCAGACCTGCCAGCCGGCAGTTTTGAAACCCACTTCAGCTTCGCCCAGACTCTGACTGAATCCGCGCGCGCAGCGAATTGTTGCCTGCTGGTGATCAGCTTGCCATCCTCGGATACGACGACTTCACCCCATGCCCAAGGTGAAGACGAGGAAGTCGGTGGTCTCCGTGGCCGGGCGGCGCTGGCACGGCTCAAGAACGTCATTGGCCGCGTCGAATCCTCTTGGACGCCAGCGAGTACCGAAGAAGGCTTTGAGATCGTGCGCCGCCGTCTTTTTGAACCCTTGAACGAGCGCGAGCAATTCACCGCCCGCGACAATGTCTCACGCGCCTTCGCCGACTTCTACCGCGCCCAGCAGCAGGAGTTTCCCGCCGAATGCCGGGACGCCGACTACGAGCGCCGCCTGCGCGCCGCCTATCCGATCCATCCCGAGGTCTTCGACCGGCTCTACACAGACTGGTCCGCGCTGGTGAAATTTCAGCGCACGCGCGGCGTCCTGCGTCTGATGGCCGCAGTCATCCACAGCCTGTGGGAACGCGGCGACCGCAACCCGCTAATTATGCCGGCGCACATCCCCATTGACGACCTGCACGTCCGCAATGAGTTGACTCGCTACCTGCCCGACAATTGGACGCCAATCATCGAGGCGGATGTGGATGGCCCAAATGCGCTGCCGCAGCACATTGACGGCGAGGTGGCGAACCTAGGTAAGTTTTCGGCGACCCGCCGGGTGGCGCGCACCGTGTACCTCGGCTCCGCGCCGACGACCTCGGTGGCCAATCGCGGCATTGAGGACCGCCGGATCAAGCTCGGCTCCGCAATGCCGGGTGAAACACCCGCGATCTTTGGCGATGCCCTGCGTCGTCTGAGCACACAGGCGACCTTCCTCTATCAGGATGGCCCGCGCTACTGGTACTCGACGCAGCCGACCGTCACCAAGCTGGCAGAAGACCGGGCCGATCAATTCAGACGCGATCCCGCGCCAGTAGTGGCCGAGATCGAGAAGCGGTTGCGCGCCGATTTACGCAGCACGGGCGACTTCCAACGCATCCATACGGTGCCGCAATCCGGCGCAGACATTCCCGACGACATGGACGCTCGTCTGGTGGTGCTGGGGACTGACCACCCGCACAGCAGCGGGTCGGATAGCAAGGCACAGGCCGCAGCTACCGCCATACTCGAAAATCGCGGCAACACCCCGCGCCTCTTCCGCAATACGCTGGTCTTTCTCGCCGTGGACCAGACCCGCCTACAGGACTTGGATGAAGCGGTTCGTCGCTACTTGGCATGGTCGTCCATCCTCCAAGACAAAGAGACCCTAAACCTCGACCCGCATCAGGTGAGACAGGCCGAAGCGCAGTTGAAGTCGGAGGATGGTGCTGTGGTGGGACGGCTGCCGGAGGCCTACCAGTGGCTCCTCGTGCCAGTGCAGTCCACGCCCGAGGCAGCGGTCGAGTGGCAGGCTTTGCGGCTAGCTGGGCAGGACTCGCTCGCCGTGCGCGCCAGCAAGAAACTGCGGTCAGAAGAGCTGTTGGTACCGATGCTCGCGGGTACGCGCCTGCGCATGGAACTCGACCGGGTGCCCTTGTGGCGCGGCGACCACGTGGAAATCCGCCAGTTAGCAGACCACTTTGCCCGCTACCTCTATCTTCCCCGCCTCGCTGGCCCAGAGGTTCTAATTGCGGCCATTCAAGATGGGTTGGGACTCCTCCTCTGGACAGACGAATCGTTCGCCTATGCCGATGCCTTCGATGAGGCCACAGGCCGTTATCGCGGACTCCGCTGTGGCCGTGAGGTCTCCTTGCTTAGCCCTGAAAGCGATGGGCTGTTGGTCAAGCCTGAAGTCGCAATAGCACAGCAAGAGGCCGAGCCAGCGGCACCAGCAACCGGGGTGGGCGTCGGCGTCGCTGAGCCGAGCGCCAGCGCGTCGGTCAGTACCGGCACCAGCCCAGAGCCAACACTTGCTCCACCTGAGCCAAAAGCGCGGCGCTTTCACGGGGCCGTGACCCTCGATGCCACCCGCGTCGGCCGCGATGCGAGCCAGATCGCCGATGAAGTCATTGCTCATCTCGCCGGCTTGGTAGGCGCAAAAGTGACCGTGACCCTAGAAATAGAAGCCGAAATCCCCTCGGGTGCGCCCGATCACGTCGTGCGCACTGTCACCGAGAACAGCCGGACGCTCAAATTCTCCAGTCAGGGTTTTGAACGGGAATAGGTCGGGAGTGACGCTCGAAGACCTCCAGCCTAACGCCGCGGTGAGCGGCATTCTCACCGATGGCCTCGTAGTGGTCGTCAGCGTGCAGTGGTTTGGCTCCGAGGCCCTGGAACTGACCTACAAGACGCCGGACGGCAAGGTGGCCAATGAGCTGCTCTACCGCACCGACGAGACGCGGCTCGAAGTAGTGGAACAGGGGCAGCCGTGGAGCTTTGACGGCGACGGTGCCCTATTCCGGCTGGTGTCTGAGGCCCTGCGCATCCGCCTCGCGCATCTGTTCGATCCCGTACTGGCCGTCCACACCTCAGTCGTCGAGCCGCTGCCCCATCAGATCACTGCGGTGTACGAATCCATGCTACCGCGCCAGCCGCTGCGCTTCCTCCTCGCCGACGATCCGGGTGCCGGTAAGACCATCATGGCGGGCCTACTTATCAGGGAGCTGATCGCCCGCGGCGATCTTGAACGGTGTCTCATCGTCTGCCCCGGCAGCCTCGCCGAGCAATGGCAGGACGAACTCTACCAGCGCTTCCAATTGCCCTTTGATATTATGACCAACGACAAGCTCGAAGCCGCCCGTACCGGCAACTGGTTTTTGGAGGCCAACCTCGTCATCGCGCGCCTCGACAAGCTAGCGCGCGACGAACAGGTCCAGCAGAAGCTCCAAGCGCCGGACGCTGGCTGGGATCTGGTAGTATGCGACGAGGCGCACAAGATGTCGGCCAGTTTTTTCGGAGGCGAGATTCGCTACACCAAGCGCTATCGGCTGGGGCAACTATTGTCGGGACTGACGCGCCACTTCCTGCTGATGACGGCGACGCCGCACAACGGCAAGGAAGAGGACTTCCAACTCTTCATGGCGTTGCTCGACAGCGACCGCTTTGAAGGCCGCTTTCGCGATGGCGTCCACTTGGCCGATGTCTCGGACCTGATGCGGCGCATGGTCAAGGAGCGGTTGCTCAAGTTCGATGGCAAGCCGCTGTTCCCCGAGCGCATCGCCTACACAGTGCCGTACCAGCTCTCAGAGACGGAAGCCCAGCTTTACGAAGCGGTCACCGACTATGTGCGGGAGGAGTTCAATCGGGCAGACGCACTCGCCAACGCCAAGCGAGCCGGCACGGTCGGCTTCGCCCTGACGATCCTCCAGCGGCGGCTTGCTTCGTCTCCCGAGGCGATCTACCAGTCGCTACGCCGACGGCGCGAGCGTTTGGAGGGCCGCCTATGCGAGTTGGAGGAATCCCGGCGTCCCGGCTCGACCACAACCCCGGAGCTCGATGCCGAAGACATCGAAGATCTCGACGACGCACCAGAGGCCGAAGTCGAAGCCACCGAAACGCGCATCCTCGACCAAGCGACTGCCGCCCGCTCCATCGCCGAACTGAAGGCGGAGATCGACACCCTGAAGATGCTGGAAAATCGCGCGCTTGAGGTCCGTCGTCGCAGTGAAGATGCGAAGTGGCGAGAGCTTGCAAGCCTGCTCAGTGAGGTTTTTACAGCGTCTGGGATAGCAGGCAATATCGGAGAGCCGACAACTCCCTACGGCAGTGGCGAGATCCCACGCCCAGTGCCTTCTCCTACACAGAAGCTGGTGCTCTTCACGGAGCACCGCGACACTCTCCACTACCTACAAGACCGCATCACCACGTTGCTCGGACGTGCGGAGTCGGTAGTCGTCATTCACGGGGGCATGGGTCGCGAGGATCGCCACCAAGCGCAGGAAGCCTTCCGCCACGACCCAGCGGTACAGGTGCTGTTGGCCACCGATGCTGCTGGCGAAGGAATCAACCTCCAGCGGGCACACCTGATGGTCAACTACGATCTTCCTTGGAACCCAAACCGCCTAGAGCAACGCTTTGGCCGCATTCACCGAATCGGCCAGACGGAAGTGTGCCACCTGTGGAATCTAGTCGCAGATGAAACCCGCGAGGGCGACGTGTACCAGCGACTGCTGACCAAACTAGAACAGGCGCGGCAGGCCCTAGGTGGTCAGGTATTTGATGTGCTTGGCAAGCTCGAATTCGAGGGGCGGCCGTTGCGCGACCTCTTGCTAGAAGCCATCCGCTATGGGGAGCAACCAGAAGTGCGCGCACGCCTCGATACTGAGGTCGATCAAGCGCTCGACCACAGCGCGCTGCAAGATCTGCTAGAGGAGCGACAACTCGTCCATGATGCGATGGACGCCAGCCGCGTCCAGAAGGTCCGCGAAGAGATGGAGCGGGCCGAGGCCCGCCGCCTACAGCCGCATTACATTGAAGCGTTTTTTCTAGAGGCGTTCCAGCGAATCGGTGGATCGGCCCGGCAACGCGAGCCACGCCGCTACGAGGTTACGCGCGTCTCCGCGCCAATCCGCAACCAAAGTGGGCCGGTTCTCCCCCCTCGCTACGAACGGATTGCCTTCGACAAGTCCCTAGTCGCGCTGCCGGGCCAACCAGCGGCGGCGTTCGTCTGTCCTGGACACCCTTTGCTGGACGCCGTCCTCGACCTGACGCTGGAACAGAACCGCGATATGCTCAAGCGTGGAGCAGTACTCATTGACGAGCGCGATCCAGAACAGACGCCGCGAGTGCTTTTCTATCTCGAACACGCCATTCAAGACGCAGGCCGGACGCGGGCGGGCAACCGCCGAATTGCCTCCAAGCAGATGCTCTACGTCGAAATCGACGCCGCTGGCAACGCCCGCCACCTCCACTACGCCCCTTACTTGGACTATCGGCCACTGGCCCAAGACGAACCTAGTGTTGAGGCTATCTTGGAGCGGCCAGAATGCGCGTGGATCAACCGAGAAATGGAGCAGAAGGCGCAAGCCTATGCCGTGGCTCACGTCGTCCCCGAGCATCTAGCCCAAGTCCGCGATCCTAAGCTGGCGTTGATCGCCAAGACCGAGGCCGCGGTCAAGGACCGTCTGACCAAGGAAATCTCCTACTGGGACCACCGCGCCGAACAACTCAAGCTACAGGAGAAGGCTGGTGCCAGCGGTGCTCGACTCAACTCGGACGAAGCGCGCAAACGGGCCGATACGTTGCAGGCCCGGCTGCACAAGAGACTACAGGAATTGCAACTCGAAGCACAGCTTTCACCGCTACCGCCGGTGGTGCTCGGCGGTTTGCTAGTGGTTCCGAAAGGACTAGTGGACGCTATGGCGGGGCGGCGCTCGCCTGTGGACACGCAGAAAGTAGCTGCTCGGGCGCGGGCTATTGTCATGGAAGTAGAACGCAGCCTCGGCTATGAGCCGACGGATCGGGAGTTTGACAAACTTGGCTACGATATCGAGTCGCGGGTACCCAACACGGGGCGGCTGCGCTTTATCGAGGTCAAGGGCCGCGTAAGTGGGGCGGCGACCATCACGGTGACCAAAAACGAAATTCTCTACAGCCTTAATAAACCCGACGATTTCATCCTCGCCCTAGTAGAGTTTTTGGACGACGGCAGGCACTGCGTTAGCTATCTGCGCGAACCTTTCCAGCGCGAACCCGACTTTGGCGTCACCAGCGTCAACTACGACTTCGCCAAGCTGCTGGAACGGGCCGAGGCCCCAGCCTAGCTCTGATTTGCGAGCTAGGTCGGGGACTTTTGGGCACTATTGTTATAAGTCCCTTTTTTCAGCGCTCCATCCGCTGCTCACGGCACGGCTAGGTCGTGGTCTTCGAGATCGGTGACAAAGCCGTGTCCCGACGAATGGGTTATCATGAATGGAATGGCGGAAGTCTGCGCCACCGTCTGAGGCGTAACACTACAGGCCCAAAATAGTGCTACATCGCCGGCGGGAATGCCGTTGGAGGGCGCGGGGCCAATGGTTTGCGAAAGGTCCGTGATGCCTATGGCTGCTGGATCGCCAATGTGTATCGGGGCCCCGTGCGTGGCTTGGAATCGCGAAGTCACCTGCACGGCGCGCGCCACCTTTGCCGCCGGCAAGGTTTGCATGGTCACTACCATTGGCCCGGCAAAACGCCCCGCTGGTTTGCACATGATATTGGTTTTATACAACACGACGCCAACCGAACTGACGCACCCGGCATCGGCTAGAGCTTGCAAAAAAGTCAGGCTCGACCCTAAAAAAAAAGCGACGAAATCATCCTGCCACAACGGCGCAATATCGGTCACTTCTTCCACCAACTCTCCGTCGCGCCAGACCGAGTATAGCCCGACCTCATGGCGAATATCCGCATCCGGTGCCAGTGTTTTCGGCGTTGGACAACCCGGGTCTGTCACTTCGAGCAGCGGACACGGCTGCGGGTTGCGCTGGCAGAAGACGAGAAAATCATAAGCCTCGGCTTTGCGGAGAATGACTAGGCCGGTCTGCACATGACGCCCCGCTCTACCAACGGTTGTACCGCGCCACTCGCCGGTACTAATCTGGCGACGAATTGTTTTGGCATCGGGCATTGTTGAACCTGGTGATCGGGTGGCAGCACTAGTACCTATGGGCATAAGTAACTTCCTAGTTTGCGGGGAAGGATTTCTGTCAGAGGCGCTAGTAGGCGACCGCCACCGTGCGGGTGAGATCACGCGCGTCCAGGCCAGCTCCCTCAGTATTGGCATCGATCTTGAGAAGGACGACGTACACTCCGGGCGCCACGAGATTTCCAGCATGGTCTCTGCCGTCCCATTCGAGTTCATGGGCACCAGTGACCACTGGACGCCGCGCGGAAATGCTTCTCACCCGGCGACCACCTAGATCGTGGATATGGATTTCGACGGCACTGCTCTGACGGATCAACACGACGTCGAATGTGAACCTCACCGCATCGTTTATATCGTCCCCATTGGGCGTGAATACCTGCGGCTCGATCGCTAAGTTGCGGAAAATTTCCTTGCGCCTAGGTACCGCGACCAGCGTTAGATCATTGTCGGTGACTTGCGCGGCCGCGTCTCCCGCGTCCACGCGCTGCCACCAACCGTCGTCTCCCCGCCGCAGGGCTGCCCTCAGCGGTGCACTTACCGTGAAAAGAGACGTGTCGAAATCGAGGCGGAACAGTTCAATATCCGACTCCGACAGGACGGCTGGAAAAGTCAGATGCAGGCTATCCGAGTGATCGCTGCGAATCTCGACATCTGCGATCTTCAGAGAGGCCAGATCGGCGACCGGCGGAAAATCGCTGCCTTTGCCCCCGTACAGTCCTCGATAGGTCAGACGCATCTGAGGGGGGGCCGCGAGCAAAAGCTGATCGAATCCGTCGGCACTGATGGTATCCGGCCGGATGTACACGGAAAAAGGACGCTGGACGCCGAGACTATCGACCTGTGTAGGGGTAACTTCGCCCAACAGGTGCCGAGCCACTGGCTCGGCAAAATTGAGCCGGACTTCTTTGAGGGTGGGGTGGACTTCTGAATCGTTGGAGAACAACGTGGCTCGAATGCGGACAAATTGGCGCGGTGAGGGCGAAGTAATAGGGCTGCCAGCGGCGTTTTCGTACGGTGCACTAAAGGACTTTTCCCACTCCGGCCCATCGACCCATATGCCTATTTTGTTGCCTTTGTCACGCCGGTTTTTGCGATCGTAATATTCTGCAGCACCTCCTTCGTAGAGTCTTATATTGTCCCCGTGATAGTAGAGCGTATCCGAACTGAAGGTGTCCCCCGTCCGCGTCTGTAGCTCTACCTTGGTGCCGGGAGGCGTATCGGCATCCCATTCGATAGACAGCAAATTTTTGCTGTTTCCGAGAGGTATGCGCTGCGACGTCAGCTCGACTTGGGGCTGAAAGCCAGCGCCGAAAAGCTGGAACTCACTCAGTGCGGTCAGGATCCTCGCGGCGATGGGTTGGACGTTCCACTGGATCTTGAAGAAACGGCCAACGACGGGATCGAAGTTATTGCCCTCCGTGATCTTGCCGATCAAACCGCCCAGGGTTTCGGTCTGTCTGCGATCTACGGCGATGGACCACTTGAGGCTGCCATCGGGTTCTCTGCTGCCATCCGAGACTTCTAGGGTATAGTTGCCAAAAGTGTGGGCGTCGTTATCGATGAATGTATAGGTCATCCTTTGCGCGTCGATCCAGAAAAACGATCCTAGATCTAAAGTCACCGTGCCGATGGGACTCAAATTGAATTTGGGATCTCTGTAAAGGTCGAGAAAATGAGCGGAGTCCACATCGCTATCGAGGAGGATCGCTCCATTGCGGGAATCGGGCGAGCTTATGGTCCCACCCCGTCGCAATATCCCGTGGAAGATATCATCTCCTTCGATCCAGACATTGAGTTCGGCTAAGCGCGGGCGCTCGCGGATATAATAGCGGATGTCGCCGCGTTTTTCCTCTGCGAGGCGGTCGAAGTAGACTTGCTTCGACACTTGCAACTGGCCGCCGTCTGGCAGTTTTTTGTAGTAATCAACCGCGCCCGTATCGGCCGGGGCGAGTTGCTCGAATTCCGCTTGCGTGATCTGGCGGCCTCGGTTCAGGTCGCTGCCTCTTATGACGACTTGGACAAAACGTCCAACCAGCGTCGCCATGTCTGTTGTCGGACCAGACTCCTCCGCCAAATCCTCAAATTGGATCTGTTCCGCTAGGAACTCATCCTGCTCGCCGCCCAATTCTCTGCGACCCGTGATGCCGCGCAGGTCCACCTCGACGCTGCGTTGGGTCTTATTGGGCTTGAGAGAGATCAGGATGGGGAAAAATTCGGGTGGGGCGTTTCCCGATTGGGCGGCAATGGGTTTGCGCCCGTCTGATACGAGGACATCGTACAACAAGAAGGGGTCGCCTAAATCTTCATCGACGAATTTTAGCTCGATTTTCTTGAGGAAAACCAGGCGTCCCAGATCCACCGTAAACCACCAAAGGGCACCGATGTCCACATCCGCCGGATCCACACCCGCCGGCAGCGGCGCTGGTTCCCAGAAGGTAGTGGGGTCGCCGTCGAGGACATTGGTTACTCCGGCGGGGTTTGAACCTGCTTCCACGACGGCATCTCGCAGAGAGATTTCAGCGACCTCCTTGCCCTGCAGGCGCTTGGGAATTTTGAACAGCGTGGGATCGCGCCGCGCCGCTTCAATCTGGAAGCGCAGAAAATCGACAATGTCCTCAGTGGCGTCTGTATTGCGATTCCATTGGCGCGGCCGTACTTCCCCTTGGGGGGCAATCTCAAGAGTGCCTGCGGGAAAGTCCCAATCCTCCCAATGCCTCTGGGCGTTCACAACGATCTGGTTCGGTCGGGTGCGAAACTCGTTGGTGGTCTGGGCGCAGACCGAGGTCCAGCCGATGAGGAGCCACAGAGCGCTCGCGCCGACTGTAAAAATTCTAGGCGAGATTTTAGGCATAGCAAGCACAACCCGCACAGCTAATACGCCACTGCTACGGAGCGAAACGCCGTGTCCGTAGCGCGGTCCGCATCGACAGATAGACGGAGGATATAGAGGCCCGGCGGCAGCACCTGACCATCGCCATCGGTGCCGGGCCACGAGAAATGAATCCGACCGCTGGTTATCTGGGTTTGCTGCAACACTCCGATGCTCGCTCCCGTCAGCCCGTAGAGTTCGAGCCGAGCGATGCCAGCGCCGGCGTTATCGACGTTGATGAGGTCGTACTCGATCAGCAACTCGTCATTGACCAGATCTCCATTTGGCGTTACCACCCGCGAAGACAGAGCGAAGCGCCCTATGGACTGCTTGCCCGTTTGTTGCAGAGCCACACTGAGCCTGTTGTTATCTACTAGATCGTCGGCATTGCCCGGCGTCACTGGTTGGCGCACTTCGTAGGGCCGTTCGCTGTCCCAGACCGCGCCGGGAAATACCGTGCCAAAACGGAACACCTCTGCCTCGAAGACGACTTCGATCAACTCCCCCGAATGGTCGTCGCCGATGCGGGGAATCCGCACTTCTAGGCCGGTGGCGTCCACCCGCAGGGCCTCCCATTCCACTTCGGTGCCGCTAATGTACACGGATTCGATCCGCGGCTCGATGGGCGTGCGGATCTCAATAGTGTCGAAACCCGGCTCCCCCAGTTGGACCTCGGGCAACACCTTGTAAATAAACCGCGTCGGCTCGCCGGCGCCGACGACAGCGGGTGCTATTTCGGCCACGACTCCCGCTGCCATGGGCGGTTGCGTAACGGCGAATTGGAGATAGTCGAGCTGGCTGTTTTCCCCTCCTGGCGGCGAGTGGAAATCGGCCTTGAACTGGAGGAACTGACGGGGTTTGAGGCGGCTCATCTCGGCGCGCCCATCTGCAAAGGAAAAAAAAGGTGGCCACAGTTCCCAATTCTGTTCGTCGGGGGTTATGCCCGCCTTTTCTCCCCCTTCCAATCTGGTGTAGGTGGTGCGACTGAGGGGTTGGCCATTGGCAGCGAAACGAGACCTTTCATCCCCTCTGAAGGTAAAACGCCAGTACGTATTGGGATCGGACGTGTCGCCACCGCGGGCAGTTAGGTCGATGCGGCCTGTCGGTGATTGGTTGCCGGACCAGGTCAATTCTCCCAGCACGGCCGGGCCGCCCAAATCGATAATACTCGAAATGTAGCTGGCAAAGGGAGCCGACCCCGTGCCAAAAATCTGGAACTCGGCGATTTCCCATTTGCCCTGAGGAGACTCGAACATGAGGATTTGCACGGGCTCGGGAGGCAATTGAAAGTCTAGGACCGCGTCTGTGTTCTCTAGGCGCTCGACAACGACATTCCAGTCGACGAAGGCCTTGCCGCGCCAAGTCAACTTAATCTCCCGCTCTCCATCTTTGAGCGCATCCCCGTCGTTGGTGCCCAACCGGAAGGAGCGCGGGAAAAAGGTGTCGCCCCGTCTCGGAGTGCCAAAAAATCGAACTCGGTCAATGATAAACGCCCCGCCTAGATCGAATTTGAAATACCTGCATTGCGCAATGGGATCGCCCCCGAGGGCATCCATGATGCCGCTTCTCCCCGGGGTGCCATTAGCACAGCGCAGACTGCCTCCTATATCTCCTGAAAAGGCCGTGGTTTCGTCGTCGTCAAAGAGGAAATCTAGCTGCGCCTCGTCTTTCCAGCCGTAGCCATCGTTGATCTTGATGGACCCCCCTCGCTCGCGGATCAACGGCGTGAGATTGACCTCTTTGTCCAAAGTCTGGGGCCGAATATGACCCGGTTCTAGGTCGAGCAGGTTGACGCTGCCAAAGGCGTCGTCCTGGAAAGACATCCAAGAGCGCTGCTCGAATTGGAAAGATTCGGGTGGAACGCCGAAATCGGCCGCTTCGGGCGCGGGCAGATCTTCGCCGCCGATCCGGTAAACCGTCAACGCCCCGCTGTCTTGGTGCCCCCAAAGGGCGAGACAGAATCCAAAACACAGCAGAGACGCTAGGCGGCCGATTTGGAGCAATGGCATTATTCGCTCCTCTTTTCAGGGGTGCTACACCACATAATATCGTACGTAATATACAAAGTACTGGGCGACTCAGTGCAGACCCACTAGGATGGAGGCGAAGAATAGCCCTGAGGCCTTCTGCTGGCGTTTGTCGCCGACCCTTTCTAGGGATCTCCGATCGTAGCGCATGCCCACCTCCGTGGTCAATTTGTAGCCCAAATAGGTAGTTGGATTCGTGAGTTGGAGCGCCAGCACTGTGCCGCGAAAATCGCCACTGAGCTGGCCGGTTTGCAGATTTTCTTCCGAGTCTAGGACATCGTAGAAGAACCGCTGTTCCAAACCGCCTTCGATCTTGGTCGTGCGCAGTACGCGAAAGTGGATCTGCAAAAAGAGAAGCGCGTCCCAAGTGCGGCGTTTGTCCAATGTCCGGTCGAAGGGGGTCTGGCTGAGGAACTCGCTTTTCGCTTTGGGAGAGATGGTCAAACCCCGCCACGAATACTGGTATTCCACCTTGTCGATTAAGCCCAAAAATCCCGAGGACCGGCGACCGTTGCGGCCTTGTGGGTAGATAGCGACGGGTTCGCCATCGGTGCCCACCTGAGTGCCCTCGTCATCGACGAGTTCGTCTAAGAGGAAAGCCACGCCCGTATTGCGCTGACGCCAAGTTTCCCACTTAAACCGGTGAAAGGTACTCCACTGGTTTGGACTGGCGTATTTCCAGTCCACATAGAAGGTGTTGATCCACGTATCTGCGGCCGCTAAGCGATCTGGAACTTGGACATGGCGCCCACTGTCGATTCCCGGATCGCCAAATTCGGGCGTGGATACGATCCACTGCGACAAGGGGTCGGGGATATCGTCTTTGGCCAATCGCAACATATCGAAGAGGCGCAGGCGGCCTTTGCCCGGCAGATCCTCGACCACGGTTAGGAGACCATAGGTCGTCAGGTTTTCCTCGCCCGTCTCGCGTTTTTCCTGCCGCAGTTGTCCGAGAGTCAGCTTGGCTTGCGGGCCGAGGTGGAGGCTACTATAGGCATTGTAGCCCCAGTGATCTTTTTTGTACGGGTAATCGGGTAAATCGTCGTTCTCGAAGCGATCGACCCAATTGTTGTTGTTCAGATCCATACCAAAGAGAAACTCGGGCCGGTCGGAGTGGTAGCGCAAAAACGGTTCGTCGTAATCGGGCAACAGATTGCGGCGAATGGGATTGTGATTCTGGTTGAAGTCAGAGATGAAATCTCCGTTTTCGTCATAACCTGGGAAGACTTCTGGGTCGGCGACTCCGGTCTGGTCGATGTTAAAATCGCCTACTTGTGGTGGCACCAGACTACCTTGGTTGAGGCGCTTTTGATCGGGTTGGCGATCTTGGTCGTCGTTGTCTTCGACAAAATCGTATAAAAGTTCGGTGGCTTCGGGTGCGTAGTTGGTCACTCCAGATGGGGACACCGGACGAACGCTGGTGGAATAGGAGTCGTCCATGCCAAAGCCTTCCAAGAATGCCGACCAAGGGTAGCTTTGCCAAGAGAGATTAGCCAGCCAGCCCAGCGACCTTTTGTCACCTGCAATGCCCGCAATTGCGCGGTGATGCTTTTTTTGCCGATTCGGGTATTTTCGATAGTTGGAATTGATATTTACTTCCCCGTAGAAATCGAAACCGCGCATATTGCGCCATTCGGCGCTGAGGCCGTACAGCAGATTGGCCGTGGGTAGGCCGTAGTCGAAAACCACTTGGCGGCTGTTGGTTTCATTCTTGATGTTGCCTTCGGCTCTGGTGACCGGCAGGAATTGGGGCACGCCAAAGCGGTTGGTCTGCCGATCCGAGCTCATTTCCACGCGGTAGTCGTTGGCCAATACTAGGCGAAAGCGCACATTTTCGATCGCCTGGATTACATCTTGGGCCTCTGCTAGGCTCAGATTCAGTCGCTGTTGCAGCAATAGTCGCAAGGAGCCGTCTTCGCTCTCGCCCTCCGCAGGAGCGAAGACGTAATGCAATACAATGCTCTCGGCCCCGTCGGCCACGAGCAGACCGTTTCGCACCGAACCGCCCTGAATGTGGGTGGCGTCGAAGCCAAAAGAACTGCCGACAATGAGGGTATCCCGCTCCACTAATACCGTTGGGTCGGCAGAGGAAGGACGTTTGAGCTTGGTTTTTATCTCGATGTCTCTGTCGATGAGGATGGCTCCTGCCTCGCCGTCTTCTGGTGAGTCATCGCTGAGCCGCACTAGAACCGAGCGCAGTGCGTCCTCGAGCTGGCCGGTCGATAGCTCGCCCTTGAAGGGGTTGCCGGCGAAACTTTCCCGACTGCCATTAGAAGTGTGGGAATTGACCAGATTCAGTCCTATAGTCAAGCCCTGGAACAGATCCACTTCGGTGCGGCCCGCTACTAGATTGGTGGAGTTGACTCTGGGATCGACCAGCCCCACGGTCTCTAGCAGCACCGGTCCCGAGATGCGGGAAAAGAGTCCTGTGAGGCGCAGGCGATTAGTCGCCAAGTTGGCCATGACCCCATTGAAGCCGGCCTTTTTGAACGTCATCGGCGTCAGGGTAGTATTGAGTTCATCGCCGACGAGGATGGAAAAGCTGTAATCTCCCTTGCTATCGACGGCCAGCAATTGCCTGTTGAACCAGCGCACGTACTGGCTCGCCTTGAATATCTGGGAGCTTTCGGCGATGCGCGGCTGCACCTGACGCCAGTCGTAAATGAGCCAGCCGCGAGTGATCAGACTGCCAAAGCCATCGTAGAACAAATCTCCTTCCAAGGTGGGACTGACATAACGCAGAAAGTGATCTCGGGCGTAGTTGGTGTATTCCCAATGGTGGTGGTTTTCGGAGAATAAACTAGCCGGTAAATACCAGCGCTGTACTGTGGGCTCTAGGGCTTCGGTATAAATTGGCACGCCACGGGTGGAGTAGACGACATGGTCGCCGACTCGTTCGCCTAGCCGATAGCCGTACTCCGGCTGGGCAGAGGCGGCACCGGCCAGTCCTACCCAGAGGATCCAGGCGCGCGAATTCATCTTTACTCGACCCCTGCAAAAACCGTGATAAAACTGGTCGTTTCCGAGCGCCCTTTACTCCCTTTCTCAAAGACGCCCGGCGCAGCTTCGCGAATGCGCTCGGTGCCGATGCGCCCGACCCGCAAGCCGACTTGGGTGGTGAGGATATACCCGAGGTATCCCGAGGTGACTGACAGTTGGACGGCGACCTGAGTCGAAGTCAAATCTCCAGTCTCTACCGCGACTCCTCTGGCGAGCATGTCGTCTTCGTCGGCGACCAGGTCGCGAAAGCGCAACAACTCGAGTCCCGTTTCGATTTTGGTATTGGGTGTCAGCCGCGTCTGGGCCAACACTTGGGCGATCCCAGCCCAGTGTTGGCGTGGCTCTTCTTCCTGCAAGAATTCGCTCTGCCGGAAGTACTCGCTCTTTAGGCCGGGTCGCAGCAAAAAGGAACCCCATTCCGCGGTATAAGACGCTTTGTTGATCACACCTAAAAAACTGGTAAAATCGCGGAGGGGCCGTTCATTGAGGTCCCTTGGATCATCTAGCACTTGATGGTAGAAGTCGTATTTCAGCTTAGAGGTTAATTCGAGGCCCGGCACTGCGAGATGATCGACGGCGATGAACGACGAGTTGACCCAGGTATCTGCGGCTGGCAAAATATCCGGCACCAGCGGTCGGGCCGGGGCCGTCAAGAACGGCGTTGGCGCCCGGCGATCGTCCGGGATGGTGTCTTTCACCCGCTTGAGCATTTCGAAAACCCGCACGCGTCCAAAACCCGCCCAGTTGCGGTCAAAGGTGAACAATCCATAGGTGGATTCGTTTGCTCGCTGCTGGGAAAACATGCGTTCATCCACCCGTCCGAGCAGAAGACGCACATCTGGAGCGATGTCGAGCCCCACAAAGGCATTGTACCCGCGACGATCAGCCTTGTAGAGATAGTCCGGCAGCACATCGTCTTCAAAGCGGTCGATCCAGTCGTTGTTGTTGAGATCGATGCCGAAGAGAA
The DNA here is from genome assembly GCA_009841115.1 of Gemmatimonadota bacterium. GTDB lineage: Bacteria > Latescibacterota > UBA2968 > UBA8231 > UBA8231. The sequence goes on from VXML01000101.1 coordinate 17,577, forward strand.
ATTCCGGACGGTCCACTGCGAATCTTAGAAAAGGTTCTTCGTAATCGGGCAAGCTATTGGGTATGGTGGCGTTGTCGTTCTGATTGAAGTCGGAGATGAAGTCGTTGTTTTCATCCCAGCCGGGGAAAACAATATTATCGCCGACTGATTGCCCCCGGCGCACCCAATCGGGTAAGCGGTCTTGATCGTCGTTGTCGTCGACGAATTCGTAGAAGGCGGTCGTGGGCGAATCGTAGAGAATGTCACCGGAGTGGTCGACGACGAATGCCGCGGTCGTCGAATAGTCCTCGGCGATGGAATAGCCTTCGAAAAAACCGAACCACGGGTATTGCTGTCTAGATAGGTTGAAAAAATAGGCGTCGGCGTGCAGCGAAGAGATTTCGTGATTGCCGCTAGCCGAAAAAATGGCGGGATTGGGATACTGAAAAAAGCGCAGATTGCGGTCCCATTCTCCGTTGAAATCAAAGCCGAATACATCTTTGCCCTCGATGGTGAAACCCCCAACCATATTGGCGGTGGGCAAACCGTATTCATACCGCACCCGTTGCAAGTTCGATATATCTCGCACATTGCCCTCCGCCCGCTGCAGTACAATCAGGGCGGGTTCACTTTCCTCGATGATTTGGTTGGTGATGGGAGGTGCTGGGGTGGAGCGCCGACCGGTCTGCTTGTTGGACCACATTTCCACTTTGAAGTCGTTGGCTAATACGTAGTCGAATTCGACCTTGACAATCGAGAGTGGATCGGGGCCGACGTAGGCCGGGCTCTTGAAATCGTAGTTCAAGACAATGCGCTCGTCGCCGTCGGCGGCCGTGAAACCTTCTTTGGGAAACCCGCCAAAGATGACCGGCCACTCGAGCCCCTCGCGCACCACTTGCTGGAGCGTGAAGACCGTCTCTAGTTCCGTATCGAAATTGCGGGCGGTGATGAGAATGTCGTGACTGAAAAGGGCGGCTCCTCCAATCCCATCTTCTGGTGAATCGTCGCTCAGCACCATGGCGATGGCGGTGACTGGTGTTGAAGACTGGCCGGCTGTCAGGCTGCCGGCGATCAGATCGCCGCTGAATACGTCCAATCCAGTATTGGCGTTGCGGGCGTCCACCAAGGTGCCGCCGAGGGTGATGAAGTCGCCCACTTGCACGGTAGCCCGTCCGCCAATGAGACTGGTGGAATTGGAGACTCTAGCAGGCTGTGGGGTCACGCCCGTAGCCGGATCACTTATGCGCGAGGCAATGATGGTGGCTTGGTATTTATCTGCCGCGAAGTCCATCTGTAGCCCATTAAAACGAGGCTTGGAAAACGTCATGGGGGTGAGGGTGGTGCGGATCTCGTTGCCGACGGTGATCGCATAGGAAAACTGGCCCTCGGAATCGCTACTCACCGTGAGATTGTTGAACCAGTCGTTGAAGCGGCCATCCTTAAAGATGCTGCTACCCAGGGCCTGGGGTTGGTCCTGGTGCCAGTCGTACACCAGCCATCCGCGCGTGACGTAATGGCCGTAGATATCGTAGAAGTAATTGCCTTCGAGGGCGGTATTGACATAGCGCTGGTAGGGCTGACGCGCGTAGTTGGAATATTCCCACTGACGCCACTGGTATTCGTTGTACAGTTCCTGTGGCACGTACCATTTGCGCACCGACGGGTCGAGCGCTCCGAATAGGACCCCTGGGCCGCGGGGTTCAAAGCTCACCTCGCCGCCGCGCTGGGTCCCAAGGCGAGATCCGTAGTCCTGGGCCTCTAAGCCGCCAACACCGAGCAAAAGCGACAACAGCAGGAAGAATCCGCCCAGCTCATTTCGGTTTGCCCATAGGCCCAATGCAGATGCCATGCTCACCTCGTAGGCTTTTAATAGGCAACGCCGACCGCACCGAGCCTTCTGTCAGCGCCGGTATCGGCGTTCAGCGTAATGGTGTATATGTAATGCCCCGGAGTCACGAGCCGACCCTCATCGTCGGAGCCGTCCCAAGCAATGGCAAAACGCCCGCTGGTCTGTTTTTCCATTTGCAGAGATCGGATCGATCGGCCGGCCAAATCAAATAGTTCGATCTCCACGAGAACAGGACTAGCTATGTTGGTGATATCGTAGTGAATAGCAGTGCGGTCGTTGATTTGATCCCCATTGGGTGTAAATACGACTGGCTCAGCGCGCACATTGGTCAATAGATCGTCGCTTATGGCCACCTCTACGGTCAGATTGGTGGACACAGGAGCGCCAATGCGGGCTAGATCGGGGTCTACTAGTGTTTCTCGTCCCAAATCCGCCGCATTGCCCGCGAGTATATTTTGTCCCACTGCGCCGACTTCGGTATTGAACGCTCGAGCCGAGAATACCGTACCAAAACGCAAAACCGCTGTTGCGAATTCTACCTTGACGAGCGCATTGTTTTCGTTCACTGGCGGCAATTGCAAAAGTAGGCCGTGGTCTGAGACGGCCAACACTGCAAAGCCGTTGCCTGCTTCGACGGGGAGATCGTCCAATGAGCGCGCTGAAAAATCAGCCGATTCGATCTCGCCATTGGGCCCGTGGACTTCTACCATGCCAATGGACTCCACCTTGAGCGGAGTCTCGATCTCCAATTGGTCAAAACCGACCGTCGTCTGGCCAATCTTCGTTAGGACGGCGTAGGTGAAGACAGTCGCTGCACCGACGTCGGCGTGCCGGGGAAACACTTCTCCGATGAGGGTATCGGCTAGAGCCGGCGTGGACAGCTCAAAGCCCAAGGCTCCCAAGCCGGAGGCCGCGTCAAAGCCCCGGCTGGCAAACTCAACCATAAATTGAAAATAGCGGCGGGGACTGGGAGAGAGGACCGGCGTTCCCGACCCGGGTGTTCCCAAGGCTTGGGCCTCGACTATACCGGCGGCCGAGTACGGGGGAGACCAAGGACTCCAGTTAGTCAGATCATCGCGAATCGGCCCCTGCTCTTTGAGCTTGCCGTACTCGGCTTGCGAAATCTCGAGCTGTGCTCGCAGTTTTAGTGGCAACTGAGTCCAGGCCAAAAGCGCCTCTTCTCCGCTCAGCAAATCGTCCTCTAGCTCGGTTTCGACCAAAGTTCTAAGTTCATCGTCTTCCACGTCTTGAGGGCGCTTCCAGGGCACTTTGACCCGAATTTCTTCCAGATTCGACACGCCCCCCACCGTGCGGCTCACCTCGGTCAGTCCGATACTCTGGATGCCGACTCGGGTAAACTCGACTGGCTCGGGATCCACACCCGTGCGCGTGCGGATTTGTATATCCGAGAGCACGGAGTCACCAATGGTTTCTTGGAGCCAGCGCAAGTGGCCCAGCAAGGCTGGCTCGCCAAAATCGAATACATTGGACAGATAGGTCGCCTGCGGCACGAACCCCTCGGCAAAAACCTGGAACTCGGCAATCTCGAAGTCGGCTGTCGTAAGCGATTTGAAGCGTATCTGGCGCACGAATTGGGTGGGGATGCTCAGATCAACGACCGCTTCCTCGTTCTGGCCTTCAAGGGCGATTGTCGTCCATATCGGCCGATTGTTGAGATAGGATTCGGGCCGGCCGTCATTGATAAAAATCTCGTACCCCTTGATAAAATCGTTCTGAAAGGGAAAGTCAGGTGCCGGTAGTTCGGGAGCGGCATTGCGGGGAAAAAATCGGATGCGATTGACGGCGAATAGTGCGTTGAGATCGAATTCTAAGATCAGACCGAGCGCACCGGCACTGGAGGCGCTGGAAGTAGCTCGCACTTCCAACGCTGTTTGACCGTCGGCGTCGATCAATTTTTTGTAATCGTTTTTGAAACTGACTTGGGCGCTGGGGATGGGACTGCTGATTGATCCGCCGCGCTCTTTGCTGGTGAGGCCGATGAGAATGTTGTCGGTCGTGTCAACTCTTTGCGGAAAAATCCACCCGGGGAAATCGATGGACTCGAAGTCGATCACTCCACCGGGGGTATTGGTCTGATTGACGGTGGACTCATCCAAGATCGCCGTCGCCGCAATGGTCCCACCCCCTTCTTGCCACGGCAGTGATCCGCTGCTGCCAATTAGGACGGTTTCTTCGACCGCGCTCCCGATATTTGCCGCGCTCAGACAAGAAATCACGAGCAGGGGGATTCTCTTTTTCATGTCAGTTCCTTTTCAGTGAAACTAACCGAGAACGCGGCCACAGATTCACTAACGTCCGGGAATGTACAGAAACGGCAACTGCTGCTCAACCGCCTTGTTTTGCGGTAATGCACCCTTTCCATAAAGGTCTCTGAGGCGCTGGGCCTCCGCGGGATGGTATTTAGACGCGATTTCCAGCACTCGCTCCGCCTTGGGGGCCTGATCTTGTTGCAAGTACAGATCGATTAACTCGCTGTAAGAGCCGTAAAAGTTAAAGGCCGAGGGATTGCGGCGGAGGGCGGTTTCGTAGGCTTTTAGGGCTTGGTCGTTTTCCCCGAGCTGGCGGTGGGCCCGAGCCAGGCTGATCCACACCATTACTCTTTGCGGATAGACCCTCAACACCCGTTGAAAAGTGGGGATCGCAGCGCTGGTTTGGCCTTGGGCGGCCTGGACAGATGCCAAATTGTACCACGCCTGCCAGTAGGCCGAATCAAAGTGCACGGCCCGCTCGAATGCCGCTTGCGCCCTTTCCAGTTCGCCCTCTTTGGCGTAGGCATTGCCCAAATTGTAGTGCACGGCGGCGTCCCCCTCCATATTCATTGGTGCCAGATCCACATTGGCGAACACCATACAAAAGACCACCCCTGCGGCCATGGCGGTAGCAGCCGAGAAACGGCGCTGCCGCAGAACATTCACTGCGCAGTACCCGCCATAAGCGGCGTACACCAGCAGCAGGGGAATAACCGGCAGGCGATAACGCGCTGTTATGAAAAAGGCGATGACGGAAAGGGAATACAGGACTACAAACAAAAGGGGCAAGGAGAAAGCGCGATGGCGAATGGCTAGTGCAAGGCCCACCAGCGCCAGGGGACCGATCAGGCCGAAGGGAAAGGCAATGCCCCATTTCCACATAGTCGCGCTCAGGATGGCTGTATAACGACGCCAAAAATACAGATCCTGATTGCGGCCAATTTCATCGCCCTGCCAGAAAAGGTGGGTTTTTTGGGCCAGTAGGATCAAATAATCAATGGGTTGGGCGACTATGTACTCTCGGGCTTTGTCCATGTAAAAATCGGATTGCTGCACCAGCCGTTCGGCTTGGGCCTCGACCTTGGCCCGGTTCAACAGTTCGTACCATTCCCACCCTGGACGGATATTTACCGTGCGCTGGTAATCTGGATTGTTGCCAAGGTAGAAATTGATGCCGGCATTGGAAGAGATGAGCACGGCGTCGCCACCGATGGCGTAATTGCGCAGGGTCACCGGGGCGATGGCTAGGAGCAAACCCAACAGAAAGGCGCTGGGCAGGCGCAGTTGTTCCAGCAGAGGCCGGTTTTGCTTGCGGATCGCGTAGCAGATGTAGATAGCGGCCCCGAGCGCGAAGCTGAGCACGGTGGCCACCGTCAGAACGGCCAGACCAAACACCAAACCCGCCCCAGCAAATCGCAAAAAAGAGGGGCGACGAAGGGCCCTAAGCAGCAGCGCTAATCCCGCCATATTGAGAAAAGTACCTAGCGTGGCCGGAAGTATTTCGCCGTCAAAAAAGATCAGCGGGCCATAGAGGGCGGCAGCGCAGGCCGCCGCTGCGCCGACCGCGGGATTGAAAAGCTGCCGTCCTAGCGACCAAGTCAGGACGCAGAGCAAAGCGCCGCAGAGTGCCTGAAAAAAGCGCACTGCGTAAAAAAATAGATCGGGAGAGAGAGCATATAACAGGCCCAGCACATAGGGATATAGAGGTGGTTGCCAGAAGGCTTCTCGACCCTGTCCCAGCCAGTTTCCCGCTGCTAGGTCCTGGGCGTGCTCTACGTAGGTGAGGCCATCGACGGGAGGGTGGGCAAACAGGGGACTGGTCTCGATCTGGAAAATGTAGGCCACCCGAATGGCCAAAGCTAGGACGAATACACCCAACGGAATGGAGAAAATGCCAAAAGATTCGGCTTGTATGCGCTTTTTAAACAATTTAACGCCAGCGATATAGATGTTTTATGAACTACAGATTATACATTTGCTGCGTCCCGATTGGCCATAAGAAAAAATTGACTTGTAGTCTATAGATGGTTATCTATACTAACAATAGTTACCAACCAATCCATAAGCTCTCTTGCCCTTCCACAAGGAGGAACCTATGAGCAAGCTCTTAAAGGGTGTTATGGCCTTTGTCATAGCGCTCGGCTTCACCACATCTGCTGGTGCCCACGATCCGCCGGGCGTGATTTTCGAAATGTGGCAATGGCCCTCTTCGCACTTACCGGTTCTGGATGCCGATTTGTCTGAGTGGGATGTCGTGCCAGAGGAGTTGTGGATCACCGAACAGGATCTAAACAACCTCTTGATCACCCAAATTGATGTCACGGATACCGAGCCGGATGCGTCTGACTTAGCCGTGCGTTTTACCTTTGGCTGGAACGACGATACCGAGCGCATCTACTTGGCGTATGACCGCTACGATGACTATTGGAGCCACCAGCGCGACGATATCGAACTGGCCGTCGATGCCGATCATTCGGGCGGGCTCTACTGGAGTTCGGAAGGGCAGAGCGATGAGGAAGCGCAACGTCAGCGCAACCGCCACGCCCAGATTTCCCACTTCTTCTTCCACAGCAAAACGGAAGAGGTTGGAGTACCTTGGAACTGGCACTGGATGACCCAGGCCGATTGGTATCGGGGGGAACCTTATTCCGATGGTGCCTATCAGTGGACCGAGCCCGAACTGGGCCAGGAATACAACTGGCAAATCGAGCTGTGGCACGTGTGGTGGGACGATTTTAACTGGCAAGATCCCGAAGGCAGTATCATCCACGATCTGCAAGAAGGGGAGATCATCGGCTTGGCAGCTCGCCACAAGGACGGGGACGTGGGCCTGTGCTGCGGCAATGAAGAGACCGGCGAAGTCTTCTCCGACTGGGCCCTCAACTTCAATGAATCTTCCGAAAACGCCGACTTCCTACCGGACTGGATTCTCTTGCCGGTCAACGAGGAACTGCTAGCGACGTCCGTCGAGAACGATACTTGGGGCCATATCAAGGCATCTTTCAGTCGGTAAAAGCTCCAACCATTTAATTTTCGCTATAAACTCTCCCGTTGGCTCTGGCTACAGCGGGAGAGTTTGTAGTATTGGTCCCAGTTCGATGCCGGCCCAACTCATAAGCGAGAGGTGAATGGGTTGACCGAGTGGCAGCAGGCCGAATACGAAGGCCAGGGTTATCTCCTCGTCGAAGATGCCCTGAGTGTAGATGAACTCGACCGCATCCGACGCGCCTTTGCTGAGGCCGCGCAGGCAGGCGCTTTGGAAGATCTGCCCAATCAAGACGACTGTTTCATCCACCTAGCAGAACATCCGAATCTGTTCCCAATAATCCATCGTATCTTATCCGACGATGTGTCTCTGCGCTCCCTTGCCGCTATCTCAGTTGAGCCTGGAGCAGCCGGCAGGGGTTGGCATCGGAAGGTCGCCGGCATGCTCGGGGTCCACCATGCTGCCTCCAATCTGTGCCTCCAGCTATTCGTGTGCCTAGACGATACCCCACCCGACGGTGGCTGTCTGGCCGTGGTTCCGGCGAGCCACCGTTTTAAAGCTGAAGTCCCGTTTCCCGATATCACCTACATAGAAGAGATGCCCCACTACCTGCCGCTGCGCCTAAAGGCGGGGTCGGCCGCAGTGCTGCACGGCAATCTCTGGCAGGCGCGCACGAGCAACCGCGCTGATGTAGCTGTGCGACTGCTCGAATACACCTACGTCCATAGCTGGATGCGACAGGCCTTGCCAGAGCTATCGCCGCAGGCGATGGAGACGATTGCTGCCAGAGATAACCTCGCCCACCTTTTCGGCGTCGCCGCCGCGCCTAGTTATTGGACGGGCAAGGTAAAGGGCTATCCGAACTCGGATGGCCTTCCGCAGAGACGCTACTCGCCGTTGAGCAGTGTCGGCAAGGGCACCGAACCGAATTATTAAATCGCCGAACCTTATGAAAAACGGGATCTCAATATGACACCTGAACAAGCTAGGCAACAGTATAACTCGCAGGGATTTGTCTTTATTCGCGGGGCGCTGTCGGGTGCCGAGGTAGAGCGGGTACTCAATGCCTTTGACCGGGCGGCGAAGAATGACTCGCTTTACGACCTGCTCCAGCAGGACGAGGTGTTCGTCGATATGGTGGATCACCCCGCCATCTTCCCCGTCGTGCGAGCGGTGATAGGGGAGGATGTGCAACTGCGCTATGCCCATGGAGGCGTCAGGGAAGCCAACACCGAATCGGGCGGCGGCTGGCACTGCGATCTTTGCGACATAAAGGGCGTGTATTTGCCGGATTCGCTGATCATGACCAAAGTCTTCACCTATCTGGTGGACGTCCCCGAAAACGGTGCCACCTTCGCCATCGTTCCCGGCAGCCATCGCTTTGAAATGGGACATCCCTTACCCGACATTGAGAATCACGAAGATATGCCACATCACGCCAAGCTAACGGCTAAAGCTGGCGACGCAGTGCTCTTCAACGGCTACTGCTGGCACGCCCGCTTTCACAACCGCAGTAACAGTGACCGCAAAGTGCTCGAGTACTCGTACGTTCGCTCGTGGATGAAGACGCAGTACGACTACCGAGATCTGCCCGCGTCCATTCAGCAGCGGATTACCCAATCCCACAATCGACGCCAGCTCTTCGGCGTCCCAGAGCCTGGAGTGAGTGATTGGGAGCGGCGACTTGAGGGCAGTGAACCCTATCGCCCAAGCGAAGTCGGCATTTGACCCATTCACATGTAGGTTATGACATTGCCGCTCCCGCCCAGCAGCGTATCGATGATGGCCCAGAAGGCGGCGACGGAGACTTCGCCTAAGATCAATCCCAAGAAAAAGGGCTTTAAAATGCGGTAGAGTTTGGGACCGCCAAAGTGCAGAATCGTCAATTTGCACAGATAGGCGAGCATGGCGGCAAACCATATCTCGCTGGTGAGCCAGCCAATGGCCAAAGGAAAGCCCAAAGGATGGAACGGCCACCAGTACCAGCGCTTCTGAGCGACCATCAGAAAAGCCTCAAAGGCAGCGCCGCCGCCGGTGAATATCCAACCGCGCACATCCACCTCCCGGGGATTGTGCACCAGCGACAGCCACAGGTCCCAGTTGCCGCCAAAGCCAGCATAGGATCCTAGGTTGATGCCGCCATAGGTGTACCCTAGGTGCAAATTCATCATCGTCCCGCCGATCATACTGCACACCAGAGCCAGTAGCAGGGCCAGCAAAAGGCGCCTCTTTGAGCCGCGGATCGATTCGGCTAGCTTGAGCGCGTTGGCGCAGGCGAGCATGGGGAAGAGGCGCATTTCCGCCTGCCATACCATAGTGAAGCATAAGGCTACCATGCCTTTGGCACCCAGAATTGAAGTGCCTAGTCCCGAGATGATGAAATAAGGTGCCACTAGCGGGGGCCGGGCCGTGGGCACGCCACCGGCCGAGACGACCCGGGTGATGAGAATGTAGTAGATCAGACAAATAAAGAGAAAAACGGGAATGACGACGGGGGGAAGCCCCGAGCGCCACAGCCAGAAACAGACGAAGAGCAAACTGGCGATCAGGCCAAAAAAAGCGAGGCGGTAGGACATTAACTCCTCGCTGTCATCGACGCCACTGGCCGGCCGCCAAGCCGTGGCTACCACATCCCGCAAGTGGTGCCTAGCCGTCCACAAGCCAAAGAGCACAAAGACTATGCTGGCGCCCACGGCCTGATGGGTCAGATCTGCCAATTGGGAGTACTCGTACTGACTTAGCTGCTCGGTGCTGTGAATGCCCAAGGTGCGGAAGAGTCCATCTTGGAACTTGCCTATTAAAAAAAAGAACCAGATGCTGAGGGAAATATTCAGATCGACCAGATAGAAAAACCCGAGCCAGGCGTAACTAAGCGCCAGGCCTTCTCCCCAGGTATTGATATCGCGAAACCAGTGAATCCAGGCGATGTAAAAGGGAAATTCGGGCACGACCGGCAGGTAGTGGTTTAACCCCGAAAAACTGAATAGAATGAAAGGCACGGCAAAGCCGAGCCACATCAGTTTATTTAAAAAAAAGGGTGCCACCCGCCCCGGACTCGTGCCTTCGATCATCTGCAGGGGCAGTTGCGTCATAGGATAACTGAGACGCTCGTGGACCGACCACTGACGATGTAGAATAGTGGCCATGCATATCATCATAAAGCTCAAGCACAAAAAGAACGCAAACCAGTGCGACAGGGGTTCGATCCACGCGGCCCAGGGTATAGATTGGCCGCTTGGCAATCCCTCGTAGAGCGCAAAAATGGCCTGTTCATCTTGGGGTACCATCCAGTCGGAGATATAAGGCAGATAAACTTCGGCGAAATTGTTCTCCGGCGAGGCCATGTAGTAGGGGCCAGAAATCATGCCGATTAGATAGTTGAGGAAGTTGTAGGTCGGCAGGGTTACCGCCATCAGCAGCATGGAGTAAACGAGGATGAGGTCGGCCCGGCCTAGGGCAAACTGACGCTTGATCAGCCCGAGGACGACGTTGACGAAGAGGGTGAGCACAAAAAAGAAAAAGATGGCCCCGGGCGACGAACTGTTGATACCCATGGAGGAGGCCTGAAGCATAAAGACAACAAAGGGCGCGCAGAGGCTGACCAGCAGTGAGAAGACGGCCCCGACGACGATGCCTTTGAAGGTGAATGGGGATTTAGCGGGTTCAGGTGGCATGGGTGAGGTAGATCGGTTGCCCATCCTCTTTATTGGGCCAAGGCACTCCCTGCGGACGATGGGGATCGTAGAAATGGGTATGAGCGTCGATGATCACTAATAACCTCCCAACGCCATCTGATTGTCGATTCGATAGAACAGAGCTATTTTTCGATTTGGCAAGGAGGAGATAAACTCATGAAAGATGGAAAACTGCACGGAAAGAAGATCGAGTATTACGAAAGCGGGAAGATACGCAAAGAAGGCACATACGACAACGGCCATAAGGACGGACAATGGGTCGTCTGTTACGCCGATGTCGGGGTAGAATACAAAGGGGAATACAAAAACGGGAAAAAGCACGGTAAATGGGTCGGATATTTCGCTAGCGGTGAGTTGCGCTACGAGGGCCGCTTTGAAGATGATAAAAGCGAGGGAAGATGGGTCGAGTATTACAGAAATGGAAAAGTAAAAGAGGAGATAAACTATAAAAACGGGCTATTTGACGGGAAGTGGACTTATGTGGACGAGAACGGACAACTAAGAGGGGAAGGCACTTTTGCCATGGGAAGTGGGAAGTGGGTCGAATTTGACCCAACCGGGAAAAAGATCCAGGAGAGATTCTATAGAAACGGAGCGTATATCAAGACCGTATCTGCGTAGGTAAGCCCCACAGAAAAACCGTATGAAGGCTCTGGCGGCTTGGCAACAAGGTGAATCTGAATGATGGTCCAGCAATCGGATCCTTCTGCGGGTCTAGTACCATTCCAAACAACAATTTTAAAAGGGAATTCTTCATGTCACAGCCTCCCATTTTCGCCCCCGACAACAAGGAAGACATACTCGCTTTTTTTCAGCAGTATAAGTATGCCATAGTTGCCGACGCCCTGCCTCCCGCCGACATCCGCACTCTCAACGCCTTTGTCGATCGCTCCAAAGGGGAAATCCCCCGCGAATGGGGGCCCGACCGCTTAGGCGTCTTTTCGCACGGGCAGATTTTGGTTCACCATCCCGAGTTGGACCGCTTTATTCAGCCGGCGATCTCCTATGATATAGTGCAGACTATTATGGCACCCCAACCTCGCTTTGCCCAATTCGATTTCCGCGATGTGCCCGCTGGCAAAGGCGATGGCGAGATGCGCTTTCATCGCGACCGGCCCTACCAACCCACCACAGAGACCGAACCTGAGCGCCCCTACGAATGCACCTATGTCTGCGCCATCCACTACTTGAGCGACGTGGAGGCCAGCGATCCCTGCTTTTGCGTCGTGCCCAACAGCGGTCCTTACGAGACGTTGGACGAGGCCCGCGTCCAATTGGGGTCGGACTATGAAGAAGTGCCCATCCGCGGCCCGGCTGGCACCTTGGTTTTGTACGACATTGCCATTTTTCACACCCGCCTGCCCGGACAACGCGCCCGCGCCCGGCGCACCTTGCACCACTACTACAGCCGCGCCGCCAGCCAGCCTCTGACCAATTGGGTGCTCCTCCCCCAGCGCTTGGCCGAACATCCCGACCCCGAGCAACGCACCTTTTACAGCCAGTGGTCCGCGGCTACCCAAGCCTACGCCGAGGCTGGTTTTTCTGCGGAGTACTACGAGAAGCACGTGCTGGAGAAACTCACCTAGCTATCTGATCAACTACAATATCTGAAGCCCTTTGCTACAGGAGCGAACCGTGCAGGTACAAGACCTATTCATCTCCGGCCAAGAAGGCTATCACACCTATCGCATCCCCGCCTTGGCCGTAGCGCCAGATGGCGCAGTGCTGGCCTTTTGCGAAGCGCGTCGCCACACTGGTCGCGACGACGATCAAATCGACATTCTCCTGCGCCGCAGCACGGACGGCGGGGGCACTTGGGAACCTCGCCAGCGGATCGTCGCCGATGGCGAGCGCACCTGTGGCAATCCCTGTCCCGTAGTTGACCGCGACCGAGGTGCGGTGTTGCTGCCCTTTTGCAAGGACAATCAAGAGGTCTTTGTCAGCCGCAGTATCGACAGCGGGTGCACTTGGACCGATCCTGTGGAAATTACCTCCCAAGTGAAGGCTTCTTCGTGGACCTATCTCGGTACCGGACCCGGCCACGGCATTCAACTGCAAAGCGGTCGCTTGCTCGTGCCCTCTTGGGTCGATGAAAGTCCTGGTCCGGCTACTTGGCGTCAGCCACCGGCCACTTGGGGCCAAGTGCAGTCCTCCATCGCTTTTTACAGCGACGACGGCGGTCACACTTGGCAGGTTGGAGCCAAGTTGACACACGATGCGTCGGACGAATGCGAGGCCGTGGAAATGACCGATGGCTCTCTGTACATGACGCTGCGCAGTCGCAACGAACGTCGCTGTCGGGGCTGGTCGCGCAGCCGCGATGGCGGCGCGACTTGGTCTGTGGTCGCCTACGAGTCGGCCTTGCCCGAACCTTCTTGCCAAGGCAGCATTGTGCGCTTCGACGACGGGCGCATCCTTATGGCGCATCCCAGCAAGCCCGACGAGCGCGCCGAGTTGACATTGCGGTTGAGTGAAGACCAAGGGCACAGTTGGCCCGTAGCGCGGGTGCTTGAGCCGGGTGCGGCGGCGTACTCCGATTTGGCCGTGGCTCCCGACGGGCGGGTTTTGTGTCTGTACGAGACCAAGCACTATGGCTGCTTGCGCTTGGCTCGCTTTGCGCCGACGTGGATTATTGAAAAAAAGAAATAGCTATCGTCGTGGAAGCTAATATGCTGGTCAACGCACGAGTGCTGGTTCTTGACACTCATTTCTTTTGTTCCCAAATTGGTAACAAGACTCGCCAACGGCCAATGCATGTAATTACTCGGAAAAGACTCCAAGAATTCTGGCGGGATCATCCTGAGTCAGAGAAACCTCTCAAAGCTTGGTTCGCCATCGTGCGATTAAGGCGCTATTCTACTCCGCACGAAGTGCGCCAAGATTTTCCTTCTGCCAGCTTCTTGGGACAATGGCGTACGGTTTTCAATATCGGTGGCAACAAATATCGGCTAATTGTGGATATGCGCTATGATTTGGGAAGAGTGTATATCCGCCATGTCCTCACGCACGCAGAATACGATCATCGGACCCAGACAGGCACGTTATAGCTAAGGAGTACCCAATGGCTGAAGTACTCGATTTTACTAAACCTCATGTATTGAGAGACGAAGGAGAATACGATATCGCTGTCGCCGAAATCGATGCCCTCCTCGACACAGATCCTCAGCCCGGATCGGAGGAGTATGAGCGGCTGGAGTTTCTATCTGTTCTGGTGCAGGCTTATGAAGACACTCATTTCCCGGCTTATGAGAAGCCCACGCCCCAGGAAGTGGTTGATTTTATGCTGGAGCAGAAGGGCCTTTCCCGGGCCGACCTGGCGAAGTGGCTGGGCGGTAGAAGCCGAACATCGGAATTTTTTAATGGAATTCGCCCGCTCTCTATTCGGCAGATTGGCGCGTTGAGAACGCATTTGGGCATTCCAGCGGATCTACTGATGGGCTTTTCCCCATAGATCGGCTCCATAGGAATGAAACACGTCGTCATTGTAGGAGGAGGTTTTGCCGGTTTGAATGCGGCTAAGAAGCTTGGCGGCGCTCCTGATGTCCGCGTTACACTTGTCGATCGGCAGAACTATCATTTGTTCCAACCTCTGCTCTACCAAGTGGCAATGGCCGGTTTGTCGCCGGCTGATATTGCCGCACCCATCCGCAGTCTACTCGCGCGCTACGAGAACGTCTCCGTGCTGCAGGGAAAGATCGAGAGTGTCGATTTGCAGGCTCAGACCGTCTGGGCGGATCTTGGTCAGCTCGAATTCGACTATTTGCTGCTTTGCTGTGGGGCGATTCCGACTTACTTCGGTCATGCGAACTGGGAAGAGTACGCCCCTAGCCTGAAAACCGTGCCGCAAGCAACCGAGATTCGCCGTCGGCTACTCAACTCTTTCGAAGCGGCGGAACGGGTTGGCGATTCCGCAAGACGCCGACAGTTGTTGACGTTTGTCGTCATCGGTGGCGGGCCTACCGGAGTTGAGTTGGCGGGCGCTATCGGCGAAATGAGTCGTTTCACACTCGCCAGAGATTTTCGCAAGATCGACACCAAACTCACGCGGGTCATTCTCATTGAGTCCGGCCCGCGAATCCTCCCATCGTTCAGCGAGAAACAGGCGAGCCGCGCAACGCGAGACTTGGAAAAACTCGGTGTGCAAGTCTGGCCGAACAGTCTTGTGACCAGAATTGACGAGGACGGCGTTGAAGTGGGTCCGAAGCGAATCTACGCCTCAACCGTACTCTGGGCAGCCGGAGTACGCGGAGTTGAATTCGTCAGGTGCGATGGTTTGGAGATAGACGGGCAGGGACGCGCAGTCGTCGCCAAAGATCTGAGCATTGCCGGACACCCAAACGCGTTTGTCGCCGGCGACCAGGCAAGTTTCACCCACCAGACCGGCAAGCCGCTTCCGGGCATAGCACCAGTGGCAATGCAACAAGGTCGTTTCGTGGCTAGGACGATCCTCCGCGACCTTGCAGGCAAACCGCGCGAAGCCTTTCGCTTTGTCGGCAGGGGCCAGATGGCGACAATCGGCCGCAGCCGCGCCATTGTCGAAATCGGCAAGCTGCGATTCTCCGGTTGGTTTGCGTGGCTCACCTGGTTGGTGGTGCACATTTACTTTCTCGTCGGCTTCAAGAACCGGATATTCGTCGTGCTGAATTGGGCTTGGTCCTATGTGACGTTTCGACGCGGCGCTCGATTGATCGTCGAGCGCGAGTGGAGATTCAACAAGACCGACGCCAACGACCAGACGTCATCAGAAAAATAAAAAAGGGGGTACTTTCAGGAGGCCATGGTCCTAGCATGGGAACGGTCAGAACATCACTGGAATGACATTGCCCACTGTGCCGGTAAATGAGTCGATGACCAGCCACAGACCTCCGGTGGCGAATTGACCGGCGATCAGGCCGAGAAAAAAGGGGCGGATTTTGTGGTATAGACCGACGCCGCCGTAGCGCAGGATGACGAGTTTGATCAGCCAGGCCAAAAAGATGGAGAACCAGATGTAGCGCATGGTCCACCCAGCGCTGACGGCAAAGCCCAGCGGGTGGAAGGGCCACCACATCAGGCGCTGGCGGGCGATCATGAGGAGGGCCATAACTAGGCCGCCGCTCAAAGTCCAGAGCCAGCCATCGACGCTGACTTCGGAAGGCTCGCTCAATTTGCGCAGGGCGAACTTGGAGGGATAGCTCGGGAAGCCCTGGCCGAAGAACTGGTTGTGG
This sequence comes from Gemmatimonadota bacterium, assembly GCA_009841115.1. Taxonomy (GTDB): domain Bacteria; phylum Latescibacterota; class UBA2968; order UBA8231; family UBA8231. The sequence goes on from VXML01000101.1 coordinate 33,563, forward strand.
AGATTGACCCCGCCATAGTCATAGGCTAGGTGGAGGGTGTAGTAGATAGAGACCGCCAAGGTGATGAACATGGCCCCGGCAATGCCCCACAGGAGCCGACGTCGGTTGCCCGCGGTCTCGCTGGTCAGGCGCAGGCCGTTGGATAGAGGTGCCATCATAAAGACCAGCAATTCGCCGACCCAGATGAGGGAGTAAGCCGCGGCCACCATGCCCTTAGCCCCCAAGGCCGGGACGCCCACTCCGGAAACCACGAAACCGAGGGGCACCATGGCCGGGCTCAATGTGGGGATGCCGGCCTCGACAATGGCGCGCGTCAGGCCGATGAAAATGACGAGAGCCGAAAAGACGAACAGCGGCGCGATCCAAGCGGGAATGCCGCTTTGCCACAGCCAGAGGGTCATGCCCGCGGTGCCGACGAGAAGCCCCAACAGGGCGCTGCGGTAGGACATGATCTCATCGGCATCGTCGCCCCGGGCCTTCTTGGACACGGCTTGGTGCCACACCTCGGCCAAGTGGTGCCGCCCCACCCACAGGCCCGCTCCCACCATTACGATCAGCGCCCCTATCATCTGGTGGCCGGTCACTGGAGTGCTCCAAGGGCCGAGGGTGGCCTGCAGAGTGTCGATGCCTAACAGGCCGAGGATGTGTTGTTGCAGCGTGTAGATTAGGAGGAAGAACCACAAGCTGAGCGAGAGGGTGGAATTGATGAGGAAGGAGAAGCCCAGCATGAGGAAATTGAGGTTGACCGGCAGATAGGCACCGAAGAAGGACACACTGGTGTTTAACTGGATCTGGGCCACAGAGGGAAAATAGTGGTGCAGGGCATTGAGGCTGCCGACGAGGAAGGGGATGGCAAAGCCGGTCCACATGAGCCTGTTTTTAAAAAAGGGCTTGAGCAGAGAGGACCGGCCCTCGTCCTCGATCATGGCTAGGGCCACTTGGGCTAGGGGATAGGCTAGGCGCTCGTGTTCGACCCACTGGCGGCGCAGGATCACGGCAATGGAGATGAGGGTGAGGTACAGGGTGGCGTAGAACAGCAGCCAGTAGCCCAAGGGGGGCAACCAACTGGCCCAGGGGATGGCCGTGGTGCCGATACTGCCTTCGTAGAAACCGCGCACGGCCTCGGGGTCGCCCATCAGCATCCATTTGGTGAGATGGGGATGGACGACTTCGGCCCATTTGTTCTCGGCTGAGGCGTAGTAGTAGGTTCCGGTGATCATGGGTAGGAGCATGCCTGTCACGCCCCGGGAGGGGATGGCCGCGGCGACCATCATCATAATGGCGATGGTGACGAGTTCGCCCCATTGCAGACCCCATTGCCGCTTGGGCAGGGCGAGTACCACATGGACGGTGATCAGCAGAAAAAAAAGCAGGCAGTACGCCGCTGGGGTTGACGAGGAAAATCCCATGGGCGTGCCCTTGACCAGCATGGTGGTATGGGGCACGCCGAGGGCGATGGTAACGCACATTAGGGCACCGAGAAACAGGCCGCGGAAAGTGATGTGGGAGTTGGGGCGTTCCCGGGCCTGGGGCGCGGCGCGTTCGGCGAGACGGGCCCGCAGACTGGCGGGGATTTCTTTTTTCAAGCTAGATGCCTAGATTGCAGTCGCTCGGTGGGCTAAGCACGGGGATTTTGTGGAGGCTAAGCCTTGGGCTATCTTGATCCCAACCTATGTTTTCCAGCCGCAGCTTGTCAATAGCCCCAAAGCCAAACGGAGACGTCGATCGAGTGTTTAGTTTATTAGTAAGATTTCTATCTGAGAGAAAGGACCAGCCATGCCCCGGCAACAGCCCAACATCATCTACATCCTCGCCGACGACATGGGATACGGCGATATGGGATGCAACAATCCCGACTGCAAAATTCCCACGCCGCACCTCGACCGCCTCGCCGCTCAGGGGATGCGCTTCACCGACGCCCACGCCTCCTCCAGCGTCTGCTCGCCCAGCCGCTACGCCCTGCTCACCGGCCGCTATTGCTGGCGCACTCCGCTCAAAAGCAGTGTGCTGTGGCCTTGGGATCCGCCCTTGATAGAAGCCGACCGCCCCACCGTAGCCAAGCTGCTGCGCCAGCAGGGTTACCGCACTGCCTGCATCGGCAAGTGGCATCTTGGCTGGGAATGGGCGACTAAGGACGGCAAACCAGCCTGCGGCGATGCGCCCATTGGCCTCCTCGACCGCGAGCAGCGCCAAGCCCTAGAGCGCAATATTGACTACAGCCAACCTATCGGCGGCGGGCCCTTGGCCTGCGGCTTTGACTACTACTTTGGCGTCGATGTGCCGAATTTCCCGCCCTACACTTGGTTTGAGCAGGATCGGTTAGCTGCGGTCCCGACGGAGCAAAAGCCGGAGGAGATGTTCGGCTTGCCCGGAGCCATGAAGCCGGGTTGGAAACTGGAGGATATGGTCCCCGAATTCGTCCGCCGCGCTCGCACCTACATCGCCGAAGCTAACTCTGATCCCTTTTTCCTTTACTTACCGCTGACCTCACCGCATACGCCGATTGTTCCCAACGAGGACTTTATCGGACGCAGTGGAGCGGGTCTGTACGGCGATTTTGTCTGCGAAGTTGATTGGGTGGTCGGGGAAATTATGGCCGCACTCGACGAGCAAGGGCTGACCGACGACACGCTGCTCATCTTCACCAGCGACAACGGCCCCGAGTGCAGCCGAGCTGCGGCTGGCGGCTGCTACGAGCACGTGCGTCAATTCGGGCACTACAGCATGGCCCATTTGCGCGGCGCCAAGCGCGACACTTGGGAAGGTGGCCACCGCGTGCCCTTTGTCGCTCGCTGGCCTGGGGTTACGCCGGCCGGATCGGTCTGCGACCAGCTCGCTCTGTTGGGCGAATTTATGGCTACCTGTGCTCAGTTGACTGGAGCCCAGTTATCTTCGGGAGCGGCCGAGGACAGCATTAGCATATTGCCTTTATTGCAGGGACAGGTTGACGCGCCGGTGCGCCGCTCGGCCGTGCACCACAGTTGCGCGGGTCGCTTTGCTCTGCGCCGAGACGACTGGGTTTTTATCGACGCCCCTTCTGGCGACGACAACCGCGAGCCGGATTGGTTTAAGGCGGAGCGGGGCTATAGCGACCACGATTTCCCTGGGGAATTGTTCAACCTCAAAGACGACATTGCCGAGCGGCAGAATCTGTACGGCCAACACCCGGATATCGTGCGCAGCATGTCGCGCCGTTTGGAAGAAATCAAAGCCCAAGGTGAAGCACTGGCCGGGCCTTATGATGGGGCGTTGGAGGAATCGGAGTAGAGATCCCAAATCGGCTGATGCTACGGCGTAAAGCGGTACGCAAAGTCGCTGTATGGCGCAGCGAATGTATAGGCTCCCGGCTGTGCGGTTCCAATGGGGACGATTTTCATGTTCCACGTATCGACGGCGTCGATTTTATACGGTTGATTGCCCGACAATTCGAGGGTTATCGTCTGTGGGTCGGTGGTGTAAATGAGATAGTATTCCCCAGGTTTGGCGAGGATATACAGCCCGCTGTCGTCGCCAATTGGTTCGAGCGTGTCAAATGCTGGCGCGTCTGCCATGAACGATTTGAGGAATGCGATCCGCTGCGGGCTTTCGCCGCGTAGCACGCCGCCTTTTGCCCACCAGAGTAGGTCTTCGGGGTGTTTGTACGTTTCCCCGTGGCCGACGTAGCAGCCGGAAACAGTCCCCGCCCAAAAGTGTTGCACCATCTGCCGCGCGCTGATGTTTCCCCATCCTTGCGGAATGTCGCCCTCGTAGCGGCACTCGTCGTAAATCACGGGTTTTTTGTATTGGCTGCGATAGCGGATGCCGTGTGTCATGTTGGAGGTTTGAATACTGGTGTGCGTTACCCACGGCTTGCTGTGGTCGTACCAGCGCCGCCCATTGTGAATTCCGCGCAGCCGCTGATACGGGTCGTGGTCGCGGATGATTTGGAAAAACCGATCCCAGTCTGATTCTTCTTTTGCTGGCATAAAGTCGTATTCATTGGCCAGCGACCACCACACATTGCGGAAAGCGGCTAACCGCGCGACGGCGTAGCGGATGTAGCGGTCGTCACTGGCCGCGTCCATGTTCTCGAAATCCCAGCGATCGTAGGTGTGAAATAGGATTAAATCGGCTTCAATACCAAGCTGTAAGAGATCGCGAACGCGCTGCTCAAAATGACGCCAGAATTCGGGATTGAATCGCGTGAAGTCCCAATTTTTCAGCGGCGTGCCTTCGAACGGATAGTACACTGGCTCGTTTTTGTTGTACACGTAGTCCTTGGGAAAGATGCACATGCGCAGCTTGTTGAACGGTGCATTGGCGAGGGTTTGGAGCGTCTGTTCCTCCATGGCCTCCCCTTGATGCGCCCAAGCGTAACAGGTTGTCCCGAACTGGTGATATGGGGTCCCGTCGGCATACTGGAAACAGAAGTCGTTGTGGACGCGCACGGGTCCGTGATTGTTTGCGGAGGGTGCAATGCACGTAAACTGTCCGGTCTTGCCGTCAAGGGCGGCGTGGTTGCTTTTCGTGATGTACTTCCATTCGCCGACCGCATCGGGCATAAAGCGAATTTTGTACACGCCGTCCCCATCGTAAAACCCGTGCGGCTCAAAGACGCGACCGTTTAGTGCAAATTCTGCTGTCAGTTCGACATCGACGAATGGATTGCCCGTCTCGGGTCCGGCTAGTGTGAGTTCATACATGCCCCAGCGTTCGATCATGTTTATCTCCAAGTCTTGTGTAGATTCAGCGGAAGCTACGCCAAGCGAGAAGATAACTATGAGAATCACTACCGGTAAAACTCGTCTAACCATCAGCACCTTGGGAGTTGGTATAGTATGCGGTGACGATTAGACGAACTTTCCCCGTTGCGCTGGCATAATGCGGTCAGCCAATTCTCGGGTTAAGTACAAGCATCGCGTACCGACCAATGGTCTGATGGTTATCTAACCAATATCGTCCTGTACAATGTCCGCTTGTCCTCCGCCTCTCCTGCGTCGGTTTGCAACCTCCAGAAGTACATGCCATCGCTGAGCTCGCGGCCAGCATCGTCCTGCCCGTCCCAGAGGATGCTATATCTGCCAGGAATCTGATGGCCCAAAGCAAAGGTTCGAACGTGTCCTCCGGCTACATCGTAAATATCTAATTCAGTCGATGTGGTGGTGGTTATATCATACGAGATACCCGGGACAACAGGTTTGAGCGCGCGCAGCTTGGCCTTCAGATCGTCAGGCCATTCGTCTAGATCGGGTACTTCTCGCCAAGGCATGCGCTGACGGACCTCCTCGGCGAATAGAAGTTGGCGTTCCAACTCTTCGGACCATTCTTCTTCGGACCATTCCTCTGGACCGGTTCTCACCGCCTGCCAGATTCTGTTATTCGGACTCGGCTTGGTCGCGCCTTTGGCCTCCGCCGGTTGCGGTTCCGTGGCGATGTAGGCGATGACCTGATCGACGAGTCCTACTTGGCGGGCGATACGCTGGATCTGGTTGATCTGACTTCTCGTGAGAGAGTGGCGCTCGGGTAACTGGATGAAAATCATTGTGGTGCTGTCCAACTGTTGTCTCTTCGCCTGCAATTCCTCTTTGAGGGTTGTAAACGTCACTGATTTGTCGTTTAGCTTCATGTTGCCGTCTTGATCCACGACGATAAAGATATTCTTCTTGCTCGACTCAGCCGCGCCTTTGGACACTTTCGAGATAGTGCCACAAGAGGGCAGCGTCACGGCGGCCAAGGGGCATAGTAGTACGACTGCCAATATGCGCGCCCGCGTGCCCATCCGGCGCGCACTGCCGCCAAGCGCCCTGCGAATTCTCAGTGCCAAATCCGATTCTGCTGCGAAGGCGTTCATGGTGGGGATTCTACTTATCAAAGGGTTTAAGTGTGCCGCCCGTTCGGCGACGTGAGTCAGGCTGTGTGCATAGGCTTCTGAGCGGCCGGTGGAACATACCACCAGGTCGTCGCAGGCTTGTTCGGCTTCCCGCCGCAACATGCGACCGCACAGCCACACGGCGGGATGAAAGAACAATACAGCGGAGACTAACCGCTGTAGTAGCAGCGTGAGGTTATCCCAGCGGTGCACGTGTGCTAGCTCGTGCATGAGGACCAAGGCGAGTTTATCGGTGCTGAGTTTTTCCACGAGATCGGAGGGGAAGATAATGATCGGTCTCAGGATGCCCAGCGCCATCGGTGAGCTGATAGAAGGAGAGGTTGCCACCTCGACCTTGGGATAGCCGTCGAGTGTCTGACGTGCCTGCTGCAGAGCGTCGCAAAGTGGCCCGTCGTGTTGCACTTGCGCTTGGCTCCGCAAGCACCAGACGATGCCGTAGCCGACCAGAATCCGCCCGATGAGCAGCGCCGCGCCTACGAGCCACAGTATCGCACCCCAGCCGGCGATAGTAAGTTGCACACTACTTGGGGCAATTGCCGGAGAAACTGCGACTTGCGCCGTTGAATGATCGATGTGCAAGGTCGTGGCATTCCAACCGGGTTCCATGAGTGATGCCAACGGCGTGAATAGCGAATAGGGCGAGCTGATCGCGACGGCGACGAGCGGCTTGAGCAGCACGACCGCCCATAACAGGTGGCGCAAGGCCGGCGATTTGATCGGCAATAGGTAGCAGGCGACTAAGACTAAGACTGCTAGCGTCGCTAGTTCGATACTTAACTGACCAAACCAGCCGAATAGCTGGCTGCCTAGCTCGTTCAAAGCCGCATGCATCGCTGGTCTCCTTTTGCGGGCGACTCGTCCCACAGGACATTCATAATGAGCGTTTCGAGCGAGGTCAGTCTGTTGTCGGGTTTGTCGCTGGTCGCCATGGTAAGTCCTTTCAATTTTCTGCCAATACCCACTGCAACTGATGCGTCATTGCCGTGCTAAAATCAGTACCTAATCCCTTGCGTTCATAGCGAATCTGTCCGTCCGGATCAATAATACACGTATAGGGAATCTCGTTAGAACCAAACGCTTTGCGCATTTCCAAATCGCCCAATACAAATGTTAGATTGGGTGCGCTCTGGTAGCGAAAGTTCGCCACCATATCTCTGCGTCCTGAAAAGTCCTGGTCAATATTCACCGCTAAAAATTCAACATTTTGCTCGTAAAATTGCTCCTTGAGTTTTTGTAGATAGGGCAACTCTTCAATACACGGGCTACACCACCCCGCCCAAAACGTCACGACCATAGCCCTGCCCCGCAGGTCTGCTGAAGTGATCTTCTCTCCATCCAGGTTTTGCACCGCAAGGGTCGGTGCTGGTCGTGAGATTCGCTCATTTTCAACGCGCTGGATAATTTTCTCATCCCACTCGGCCTTTAAGGAAGCATAGGCTTTGCTCATCCCTACACCTGAGCCAAATTCCCCCACATAAGCCTGGCTCCACAAGTCCGCAACATCCCAACGTACGACCGAAGTTAGCAATAATTCTGAGGCGAGTTCATAAGCTTGGGTCCAGGCTTTTTGATCAATATAAATTCGCAGCAAATTGACCTTTGCTCGATCTACTTTAAACTGCTTAGATGCCAGTTCCAGGTCGCCTAAATTCTTTCGAGTTTGCCATCCGCGAATCACGGTTTTCATTTCTGCGACAGCTTGATCGTGTTGCCCAACGAGTTGGTAAGCACGCGCTAATAGATCGCGGCAGATTAATTCTGATTTCCCGTAATTTTTCCATTCTGCCTGTTTCTGCAATGCCCCTTTTAATGCGTTCTGTGCATATAGAAGCGTTTTATCCGACCGAACCTGCTTGTCCACAAGTATCCGAGCAGCAGCTTCATAAGCACTGTGGGAATACATTCGCAATGCAAGCATTTCTTCAGACAGTTCAATCAACAGATGTGGATCATCGGTGACCTGTTGGTAATAATGCAACAGTGTAATGGAGATGTCGCCTTTCAGAAAGGTATTGGGATAATCTGCCAGCAATTGCTCAAGTCCCAAAATGCCTTCCCAATACTGCTCTGTGGTCTTGGAAGAGGAGTATTGCAATTGGTGAAATCGCTTTATCTCTTCTTCTGAATGGGTTGGCTGTTGTGCAAAACACAGAGAACATACAACTAGGCACATCATTAGGCTTGCTACCAGTCTGCACTTGTCGAAATACATCCCAAACCTCACTTTCTATTGGTCCAAATCAGATTCAAGACCTGCACCACAGCTTTGTCTGATCGTCGATCTGCTCTCAATCTTGCAACGTATAATCCGTCGGGAAGTCCCCGTTTAGACAAGGACCCGGTATATGAGCCGGGATTGTGTGTTTTATTGACAGGCTGCGCTACTTTTAGGCCCTCAGCAGTAGCAGTAAAAAGATCGAGTTCTACAAAGACAGAGTCTGAATAAACCGTTTCTGGAATCCAGTACACAAATTTCACCAGTGAATCTTGTGGCGCACTTTCCATTCTGAAGCCCAGTTTTTCTGTTTGTGGGTTGGAATCTTGATCCATGACTATAGGGGAATACTCCTCCCGACTTGGCTCAGCCGAGACGTTGGACACTTTCGAGGTCGCGCCACAAGAGGGCAGCGTCACGGCGGCCAAGGGACATAGCAGTACCGCCGCCAATACGCGCGCCCGCGTGCCCATTCGGCGCGCACTACTGCCAAGCGTCCTGCGGATTCTCTGCGCCAAATTCGATTCTGCTGCTGCAAAGGCGTTCATCGTGGGGATTCTCCTAAAGGGTTTAAGTGAGCCGCCCGTTTGGTGCCGTGAGCTAGGTCGCGCATAGGCTTCTGAGCGGCCGGTGGCGCATTCAAGCCGAATTGGTCAAGCGAATCGGTACTAAGCAGGTGTGAAACAGAGACGGACACTCCTATTGGGGGTTGACCATCTTGCAGGTGCGCGTTTGATGGTTATCTAACCAATATCGTCCTATACAATCTCCGCTTGTTCGCCTCTCTGTCGGATTTCAACGAATAGAAGTACACGCCGTTGCTGCGCTCGTGGCCGGCATCGTCCCTCCCGTCCCAGACGATGCTATATTTGCCGGGACTCTGATCACCCAAAAAAAAGGTTCGAACGAGCTCTCCGACTACATTGGAAATAAATAATTCTTCAGCCGGTGAGGCGGTGGTTATTTCATACGAGATATTACCGGGTTTGAGTGCAAGGAGCTGGGTTTTGAGTTCGTCAGACCACTCGTCCGAATCGGTCTCTTCCGCCTGCCGCCAAAGCCTTCTTTGACGGACCTTCTCGGCGATTTCCTCGATGGTACTGTCAGGTTCAAGCCCGAAAAGCATGGCTTTGAGTGTGAGGAGTTGGGTTTTGAGTTCGTCGGACCATCTATCTGGATCAGTGGCCATCGCCTCTTGCCGGATTTTATCCCTGCTCTGACGGACCGCATAGGTGATTTCCCCGATGGTTCTGTTGGGTTTGAGTGCGAGCAGTTGGGTTTTGAGTTCGTCGGACCATTCGTCAGGATCAGTGGCCATCGCCTCTTGCCAGATTCTGTCAATCTGACTCGGTTCAATCGCGACTTTGGCCACTTCCGGTTGCGATTCCGTAGCGATGACCTGATCGACGAGCTCTGCTTGGCGGGCGATATCCATGATCCGGGCAAGCTTCCCGTGCGGGGCACGCTCATCGACTTGGATGACAATCATCGTAGTATTGTCTAGCAGTTGTCTCTTGGCTTGCAGTTCTTCTTTAAGCGTCGTAAACGTCACTGGTTTGTCGCTCACCTTATTCACCAACCCCACTGGTTTGTCGTTCAACTTCATGCTGCCGTCCTGATCCAAGACCAGAAGGAGATGCTCACCCTGACTCGGCTCAGCCGCGACGTTGGCCACTTCCGAGGCCGTGTTACGAACGACCATATCGACGAGCCCTACTTGGCGGGCGACATACATGATCTGGACGATCTGCCCGTGCGGGGTGTGCCCGTCGCTTTGGATGACAATCATCGTGGTGTTGTCCAGCAGTTGCCTCTTCTCCTGTAGTTCTTCTTTAAGCGTCGCAAACGTCACTGAATTGTCGTTTAGTTTCATGTTGCCGTCTTGATCCACGACGATAGAGAGACGCTCATCCTGACCCGACAGCAGTCGTCTCTTCGCCTGCAATTCCTCTTTGAGGGTCGCAAACGTCACTGGTTCTTGCTTCACGAGGACAAAGGGACGCTCATCCTGACTCGACTCAGCCGAGATTTTGGATACAGAGGGCAGCGTCACGGCGGCTAGGGGGCATAGCAGTACCGCCGCCAACACGCGCGCCCGCATGCCCATCTGGCGTGCACCGCCGCCAAGCGTCCTGCGGATTCTCAACGCCAAGTCCGATTCTGCTGCAAAGGCGTTCATCGTGGGGATTCTACTTATCAAAGGGTTTAAGTGTGCCGCCCGTTCGGCGACGTGAGTAAGACCGCGTGCGTAGGCTTCTGAGCGGCCAGTGGCACATACGACGAGATCGTCGCAGGCCTGTTCGGCTTCCCGCCGCAACATGCGCCCGCACAGCCACACGGCCGGATGGAAGAACAATACGGCGGAGACTAGTCGGTGCAGCAGCCTTGTGAGGTTGTCCCAGCGGCGCACGTGTGCTAGCTCGTGCATGAGGATCAGGGTGAGTTCGTCGGGGCGCAGTTTCTCTACGAGATCGTCGGGGAAAACAATGATCGGTCTCAGGATGCCCAGTGCCATCGGCGAACTGATAGAAGGGGAGGTCGCCACCTCGACCTTGGAGTAGCAGTTGAGCGTTCGACGCGCTTGCCGCAGAGCGTCGCAGAGCGGACCGTCGTGCTGAACTTGCGCCTGCTGCCGCAAGCACCAGACGATGCCGTAGCCGACCAGTATCCGTCCGATGAGCAGTGCTGCACCTGCTATCCACAGTATCGCTCCCCAGCCGGCTGTAGTAAGCTGCACACTACTTGTGGCAATTGCCGGAGAAGCCGCTACTTGCATCGTTGGGTGCTCGACAGGCGAGAATGCGAAGGTGTCCTGACTGGGTTCTACAAGTGGCACGAACGGTGTGAATAGCGTATAGGGCGAGCTGACCGCGATGGAGACGAGCGGCTTGAGCAACACGACAGCCCACAACAGGTGGCGCAAGGCCGGCGATTTGATCGGCAATAGGTAGCAGGCGACTAAGACTAAGACCGCTAGCGCCGCTAGTTCGATACTTAATTGACCAAACCAGCCGAATAGCTGGCTACCTAACTTGTTCAAGGCCGCATTCATCGCTGGTCTCCTTTTCTGCGCTCAAGGGCTCGGTCCAGTTCCGCCCGAATCGCCGTCAACTCCTCGTCGCTGAGCGACTGACCATCTAGCAATTGGCTGACCAGTGCTTCGGCTGAGCCGGCAAAGAACGAGTCGATGACTTCGCCCAGCGAGCGCCGTCCCATGTCCTCGCGCGTGACGACCGGGCGATAGAGATCGGAACGGCCTTCTCGCTCCGAGACCACAAAGCCCTTATCGCGCAGGATGCGCATTATGGTCAGCACGGTATTGTAGGCCATCGGCTTGACGGCTGTTAGCCGCTCCTGCACCTGCTTGACGGCTGCGGGCGACTCATCCCACAGGACGTTCATGATGAGGGTTTCGAGCGGGGTCAGCCTTTTGTCGGGTTTGTCGCTGGTCGCCATGACAAGTCCTTTCAACTAAGAATTTAGTTGAACATACTCGACGGCATTTAGTTTGTCAACTAATTTTTTAGTTGACATGAAAAAGTCGGAGATAGATCGCATTGACTGTCATTCAGCGATGAAGTTCATTAAAATGATACGACCGAATACGAGTCCATTTCGCAGAGCAGCCGAAAACTGAGAGCTTGCCTTGAGCAAAGCCGAAGGGAGCGCCACCATGTCCGACTACACTGCCTATAAAGCTGATTATGACCGCGACGGCTTCGTCCTCGTGCGCAACTTCCTGCCCCCCGACGAACTCAAAGACCTAACGGCCCAGGTCAACCGCTACGTCCGCGAAGTGGTGCCGACCCTGCCCGATCAGGCCGCCTTCTACCAAGACAAGGCCCGGCCCGAAACCCTGAAACAACTACAGCACATGGGCAACTACGACGCCTTCTTCTCCGAGTACCGCGACCAACCGCGCTGGAGGGCCCTGGCTCAGACCCTCATCGGCGAAGCCGCGCAGGTGAGCCAGCCCGAGTGGTTTAACAAGCCGCCGCAGACCGAACACCCCACGCCGCCGCATCAGGACAATTTCTACTTCAACCTCACGCCGCCCAACGTCGCCTCCATCTGGCTGGCCCTGGACCCGGTTGACGAGGAAAACGGCTGCCTGCGCTACAGCCCCGGCTCTCATCTCAAGGGCATCCGGCCGCACAACCGCACTGCGGTCTTGGGTTTTTCGCAGGGCATTGCCGACTACGGCCCCGAAGACCAAGCCAATGAAGTTGCGGTGCACTTGCAGCCCGGCGACGCGGTCGTCCACCACGGCGAAGTCATTCACCGGGCCGACCCCAATCGCTCGTCGCAGCGCCACCGCCGCGCTTTTGCCATGGTCTTCGAAGGCGTCAGTTGCAAGATAGATGAGGAAGGCCGGCGCAGATACCAAGAGTCCCTGCAAAGCCAGCACCAGAAGATGGGGCTGGAGACTTCTCAGGGTTAGGTGCGACCGAGTAACTCGGAAGAACGCTGAGCGGTTAGGGATCCCACAGGCGGATTGGACGCATTGGTATCCAACAAGACCTTCACTGCCAGTCCTCAGGATCTACTTGGCGGCGAGTCAAGGCGTCGAATTCAGCCTGTTCTTCGGTGCTCCACACGCCGCACTGATCCAAAAAGTCAGCGCGATGATTCGTCGGTTGCAGTCCCAAGGCCTCCTTCAGCACACCGTTTATAGTCTTGTTTAGACTTTTTCCCTCGGCGGCGGCTTTCTTGCGTATGAGTTGGGCCAAGGCATCGTCCATGTGGATAGTCAGAGATTCCATGTTTTCACCTCATATTTATGATTCATAATAAATCATAAGTATAGTTCCGTTCAAATTGCACGGGTCTTCCAGCTTTCTAAGGCCGGCGTTCCCGCGTCGAGGTTGAAAGTTCCTCAAGACAGTAATACATTTTTATGCTTAACTTAGGAGTAAAGCGAGCGGCGAATTGCCGGACCACCAGCAGAGAAAGGAGCCTACATAATGCGCGTGCTGATCACCGGCGGCGCGGGTTTCTTGGGGTCGCATCTGAGCGACCTACTGCTGGAAAAAGGCTGCGAAATCATCTGCATGGACAACTTCCTCACGGGCCGGCCCGAGAACATCGCCCATCTGCTCGGCCATTCGCGATTCCAGTTTGTTCAATACGATGTCACTAACTACATCCACGTAGATGGTCCGCTCGACTTTATCTTGCACCTCGCCAGCCCAGCTAGCCCGGCCGACTTCGAGCGGTTGGGGATCAACATCCTCAAGGTCGGCGCGCTGGGCACGCACAAGACCTTGGGGTTGGCCGTGGCCAAGCGGGCCAAGTTCCTGCTGGCTTCTACGTCGGAAGTCTATGGCGACCCCTTGGTGCATCCCCAGTCCGAGGAGTACCTCGGCAACGTCAATCCCATTGGCATCCGCGGCGTGTACGACGAGGCCAAGCGCTTTGCCGAGGCCATGACTATGGCGTACCACCGCATGCACGGCACGGACGTGCGCATTGCGCGCATATTCAATACGTACGGCGAGCGCATGCGCCAAGACGATGGCCGCGCCGTGCCCAACTTCATCATCCAAGCCCTCAAGGGCCGCGATCTAACGGTCTATGGAGACGGCCAGCAAACGCGCAGCATCTGCCATTACAGCGACCTGATTGCTGGCCTCTACAAGCTCATGCTGTCTGACGTGACGACCCCGGTCAACCTCGGCAATCCCAGTGAAATCACCATGCTGGACTTGGCCCACAAGATCATCGCCATGACGGGGGCCAAAAGTCGTATCGCCTTCGGTGAGTTGCCGCAGGACGACCCTCGGGTGCGCCTGCCCGACATTGCCAAGGCCCGTTCCCTGCTCGACTGGACTCCCCGCGTGGGGCCGGACGAGGGGTTGGGCCGGACGATTGCATGGTTCAAACGAGAATTGGAGAAATAACTCTGTGCGCTTTTGAACCCGAAAGGGAATGAATCGCCGCTCGGGGTTGTCTAATGCGAGAATTGGAGAAATAACTATGTGCGCCTTTGAATTGCGAGAAAACGCCCTCGGCGTTGAAATCCACGCGGGCGATCAACTGCTCGCCCTGTACCGCGCTACGGAGGAACTGCCCCGCAGCGAATCCCCCAAACCCTGCTTTGCGCCTCTGTACACGCTTTCCGGCCAACTCGTGACCGAGTACCGTCCGCCTGACCACGCTTGGCATACGGGGTTGTTCTTCGGCTGGGTCCACGTCAACGACGCGAATTTGTGGGGTGGGCGTTGGTATTTGCCGGAAACAAAGAAATACGAAGACGTCGCCGATAGCCACGGTGTGCAGCAGCACGATGGCTTTACAGCTTTGGAAGCAGACGGTGTGACTGAGTCGCTTTCTTGGCTCGACGGCCGCGATCAGCTCATGGCGCGGGAGTCGCGCTCTTTTGGTTTTTACAGTACTGAAGGCGGCTACTGTTTGCGGATATCCATGCGCATTGAGCCAGCCGGCGACCGGCTAGTGATGGGGGCCTCGCGGGCGGCGCGCTACTCGGGACTCGTGTTGCGCATGGGGCCTTCTTTTGCGGAAGCCGATCACTATTGCAGCGAGGGACGTCAGGGCCATGCGGACATCATGCACCAGCATGCCCGTTGGGTGGGAGCGCGCGGAAAAAGCGGCGGCTTTGTCGCGCTCATGGATCACCCGAGCAACCCGCGCCACCCGGTCACTTGGTTTACCCGCGCCAACTTGCTGGGCACGGGCCTGCTGATAGAAGGCGACTTAGAGATAGCGGCTGGCGAGTGCTTGGAACTGCACCACGCGTTCTTCGTCCTAGACCAAGACCCCGGTCCCACACAAATAGAATCCCTGTACGCGGATTTTGCTGCTTCTCCTGGAGAATTGCCATGAGGCTGTTGTGCCTCCCGGTGCTGTTTCTGCTCGCCTGTGCTTCAACTCCCAAAGTCGAATACCCGACCCTCGGCTTGGCCCAGCCGGATCAATGGACGGCTGGGGCCTCAGAGGGTACCGTCGCCGACCAATGGTGGCGCGATATGGGGGCCGCGCGCCTCGACAGTCTGGTGGCGTTGGCCTTGGAGCACAACTACAATCTCAAGATCGCTGGTGCGCGGCTGGCCCAAGCCCAAGCTCAGGCTCGGGTAGCTGGTGCGCCGCTCTTGCCCCAACTCGGTGCCAATGCCAATGGCTCGAAGCGCAAACAGAATTTCGTCGGATTGCCCATTCCGGGTAGATCCCCGGATCAGGTCTTGACCTCCGAGAGCACGTCCTTTGGCGTCGATCTGACTGCGAGTTGGGAAGCTGACCTGTGGGGTCGTTTGCGCGCGGGTGCCCAAGCTGCGCTCGCCGATGCCGATGCTGCTGCCGCTGATTTCCGCGCGGCGCGCCTCTCGCTGGCAGCGCAGACAGCGCGGGCCTATTTCGCCGCGGTCGAAGCGGGTCACCAAGTCGAGCTAGCGCGGGCGACCGTTGCAAACTATCGGCTCTCCACCGAGCAGATAGAGGATCGCTATCGCCGCGGCTTGCGCTCGTCGCTCGATGTGCGCTTGGGTCGGTCGAGCTTGGCTGCGGCCGAAGCGACTCTCGCCCAGCGCCGCCAGCAAAGGGATGCTGCTCTGCGTCAACTCGAATTGATCTTGGGCCGCTATCCCAGCGCCCGGATTGAGGTTGGGGACGAGTTGCC
>VXML01000090.1 GCA_009841115.1 Gemmatimonadota bacterium
CCCCCTCTTTTTTTTTTAACCCCCCCCCCCCCCACCCCCCTCTCCCCTTTTGTCGGGGGGGCGGGTTTTTTTTTAAACCCCCCCCGGGGGGGGGCGGGGGGGGGGGTGGGGGGGGCCCCCCCCCCACCCCTTTTTGCGTTTTTAGATCGCTGAGTCGGTCGCAGCAGCTAATGCGTCCGCGCCAAAGGCGTCCACTGAGACAGGACGTCCAAGGCAGCTAATTCCTCATCCCCCAACTCCACATCCAACGCCCCAAAGACCTCCTCCACGTGCTCGGGGCGGTCTGGGCCGATGATGGGCGCGGTAACATCATCATTGGCCAATATCCAAGCGACGGCAACTTGCGCCGGGGTCTTGTCCTGTGCCCGACCAATCTCGGTCAGCTTCTGCACGATGCGCTCGGCTTGCTCGCTCATGGCTGCTGCAAAGCGGTCGTTGTCCTGCCAAGCGCTATCGGTCGGCGGCTTTTGCCCGTGCCTAAAACGGCCGCTTAACAGGCCGACGGCCAGCGGACTGTAGGTCATCATGCCGAGGCCATACTGCCGACACAAGGGCAACAGTTCCGGCTCTATCTGCCAGCGGTGCAACAAGTTATACTGATTTTGTAAGGTAAACAATGGATCCAATCTCCCGCGATCAGCCATCCACAGCGCCTCCACCACTTGAGCAGCGGTAAAATTGCAGGCCCCCACGTAGCGCACCTTGCCCTGCCGCACCAAATCGTCAAACGCCCGCAGCGTCTCGTCGAGTTCGGTGTCTGGATCCCAGTTGTGCAGCAAGTATATATCCACATAATCCGTGTTCAAGCGCTTCAGCGACCGCTCGATCTCGCGCATGATGGCAAAGCGCGACAGGCCGCGGTCGTTGGGGCCGTCGCCTATTGGACTCCAGACCTTGGTGGTGATCACCAAATCGTCGCGCTTGCCCTTGATGGCCTTGCCCAACAGCTCCTCACAACGGCCCTGAAAGTAGAAGTTGGCACAATCGAGAAAATTGCACCCTAGATCAATAGCGGTCTCGACCGTGCGCACAGCGGTCGCCTCGTCCGTGTGCCCATGCCAGTATCCCCGAAAAGCCGTGCCCAAACACAGCCGCGAGACCTTGACCCCGGCCCGTCCCAATCGCACGTAATCCATGTTTTCTCCTAATCTAAATGTTGGTTGGGAAGTCGTATGTCGGCGCGTTCGCGTGCCGCTGCAAGCCGATTTCGAGGCGGATTTCAGTCCCCGGCGGCAGGGATATCGCAAAGTGCGCGTCGTGGACGGCAACGTGCTTGGTCGCCTGCTCCACAGGTGGCGCAGCATAGCTTCCCACCGTGCCCGGGTACGCACTCTCCAAGGAATTGTACGCGACCTCCCCAAACCGATGCTCGGCCAAGGTTCCAGCTTGCAACAACACCTTGCGACTATCCAGCGCACTGAGGTTCACCAAGTGCACCACGAGGCGGTCCCGCTCCACAGTCTCGACGAGCGCGGCCACATCCGCTGGCAGGCCCGGGCGCTTGCGCTCGGCGTCAAAGTAGCGCAGCGGGGCCATCAAGATACCGCCGTTGTACAGAAGCTGCGGCGCACCCAAGGTCAGTTGGATGAGCGCCTCAGTCGTCACTGGGTTTAGCTGCTGCCACCAGTGGATGTGATTGTCGCGGGGGTCGCTCTCGTCGCGGCGGATGAGCTCCATCCGCCGATAGACTTGCGAGAGAGCAGCTTGGAGGATCTGCACTGGGTAGTCGGGGTTTTCGCCCTTGAGATAGCAAAACCACGGCGGCTCGTGGTACCCGTCTTCTTTATTGTGGAAAGGCACCACCGTGCGCCAGTCGTAGCGCTCTTTGGCGCGCAGCGCTTCGAGCATCTCCCAATCGACCGCCGCTCCGCTCGCGTTCCACAGCGCAGCCGGATACATGGCCGCCAGCGGCTGGAAGTCCGACCACCCCTTGGCCCCGTAGCAATAGGGTACCACAAAGCTGACCTTGTCGTCGCCGAGCGCGGTTAACTGGCCGATCCAGTGCACACCCAAGCTCATCTCGATTTGGCCCAAGTCGGCCATTTTCCCCTGCTCTATAACCTTTCTGAGCTGGGTTCGGGGCAGTTCGAGGTACTTTTCCTCGCCGGTCAGCAGATAGCAATGAGTCCCGGCCAAAATCGCCGCCATGGCGATGTTGTACAACCCGTGCGGCCACGTCCAGCCGTACATACTCCCATACCAGCGTCCCCCCATATATTCTCCGACCTGCCCGCTCAACCCCACGTTGTCGGGCAACAGGCCCCCATTGGCCGCGGCCCGTTCGATCCACGCATCCACGTATTCAAGCAACCAAGTGCGGTATTTGTCGTCTCCGGTCAGATAGAAGGCGTTGGCGATCAGCGAGGTGACGTGCAGGTTGGTGGCACAATCGCCCCGGGTCATGCGCTCCTTCATAGCCTGCCCCATGCGCCGCGCCTTCTCCGGATCCTTGAGGTCCGCAGGCGTGTCAATCCCCTCTAAGTCCTCGTAGGGCAGACCATAGCACGCCATCCCCGGGCTGTACCCATACGACGGCTCCTCGTCCTCGTCGTACAGCCAGCGTGGCCCCTTGCTCCCGTTGTGGGCGCACTTGATGATCTTGTGCTCTGGGTCGTAATTGAGCGCCTCTAAGTCTTCGTTGAGATAGAACCCAGCAAAGCGCCGCGCCCGCGCCACATTCTCGGCGTGGGTCGGATCGGCCATGCACAGCAGGTAGAAATAGATGTAGCTCTCGCTCTGGTGGAACTGGTCGTAGCCGATCTCGTATTCCTTGTCCACATGGCCGTACTCTACCATCAGCTCGGTCGTGGCCTCCCACTGCCGCTGGCCCAAGGCGAGCAAATGATCGCCGCCGCCGAGCAAGTACAGCAGCGGCCAGTTGTAGAAGCTCTCGTAGAAGTCATCGGCCCCGTCGCGGGAGTGGCGCAGGCCGTCGCGCCAAATCAAGCGGCCGTCGGGGTGGGTGTACTTTGCCAGAAATGGATGGACGGCGTCCTCCATTGTCTTGATTAACTGCCGCTCCAACACGGCCCAAGCCGGGGCCTGTACTAGTGGCAAAGTTGCTTCAATAACGGTCATAACCTCTTCTCTCCCTTCCTATTACCTTACCCTTTCCCACCCTTCACACTCCACACCGACCCCGTAGTGTACGTATTCCGCTCCGAGCACAAAAACTCAATCACCTCGGCCACTTCCGCAGCGTCTGAGTAGCGCCCAATTGGATTGCCCGGATCGCGCAGGTGCTCCTCGTCAAAGCGCGGCACCACCATGTCGGTCAGCGCCCGGCCCGGCTCAACGCCGTTGACGAACACCCCCTGCCGCGGCCAAGCGTCGCCCAGCGCCTGAATAAACGACCACACCGCCCCCTTGGACACCGAGTACGGCACCTGATAGGGGCTGCCGTGGCGCCCACCCGAAGAAATCGTCACGCAGCGCCCCCACCCCCGATCCAGCATGTGCGGAACCACCGCCTGATGCGCGTAGTACACCCCGTGGACATTGATCTGCATAACCTTGGCTAACTGCGCGGCAGTCTGCTCGAAAAAGGGTTTTTCCCACCCCAAGATACCGGCGCTGCACACGAGGATATCCAGCCGCCCAAAAGTTGTCATCGTCTGTGCCACCGCCTCGTGCACCTGCCTCTCGTCGGTCACGTCCGTCTCGACAAAGAGTGCCTGCTGTCCCATAGCCTCAATCTCCCCCACCCGCTCTTGCGCTGGTTCCGCCAGCACATCGACAATGACAATGTGCCGCCCGGCCTCGGCCAAGCGCAGTGCGGTCGCACCCCCGATGCCGCGCGCGCCCCCCGTAATCAGGGCCACCCGCTGCTCCACAGGTGCTGCAAATCGCAAATGTGCCATACTACCCTCCCCTTGCTTGCGCAGTCGCGCAGTTTTCAATAAATAAGCTACCGATTGCTACTGTCCCCTTTACGATATACACGGAGCGCACAAAATGAAAATCGAACAGATCGAATCCCTCCTAATCGGCAACGGCTACATCGTCCGCATCACCACGGATACGGGCCTAACCGGCATCGGCCAAACCGCCTGCTGGGGCTATCCCACCGCCGTGCAGAGCATCGTCGATGTCTTCAAAGAATACCTCATCGGCCAAAATCCCCTCCGCATCGAACACCACTGGCAGCACCTCTACCGCATGGCTCCCTTCCGGGGCACGGCCATCATGGGAGCCGTCTCAGCCGTGGATATCGCCCTCTGGGACATCAAGGGTAAGCACTTTGAGGTGCCGGTGTGGGAGCTGTTGGGCGGCAATGTCCGCGACAAGATCCGCCTGCACCTGCTGTCTGGGGGCCGCACTCCAGAAGACATGTCCAACGCCGTGCAAACCGCTGTCGCCGAGGGATTTACCGCCATGAAGTTCGACCCCATAACCACCGACTGCCACGACAAAGGCCAAGCGCGGATGATCCAAACCGCCGTCGAACTGACTGCGACCGCGCGCGAAGCTGGCGGACCGGACTTGGACCTAATCATCGAGCTGCACCGCAAGTTGACGCCCATGGTCTCCCTAGCCCTCGCCGAGGCCCTCAAGCCCTTCCACGTCTTCTTCCTCGAAGACCCAATCCAAATCGACAGCATCTCAGCCCAAGCCCACATCGCGCAAAAATCCACCGTGCCCTTTGGCAACGGCGAGCGCTTCGTGTCTATATGGGAGTTCCGCGAGTTGTTGGAACAGGGCGGCCCCCAGTATTTGCGGCCGGATGTGGCCTTGGCCGGCGGCATCTCGCACTGTAAAAAAATCGCCGCCATCGGCGAAGCCTACCACTGCGCGGTAGTAACCCACAACTTTTTGGGACCGCTGGTTACCGCTGCCTCCCTACACCTCGACGCCTCAATTCCCAACTTTATTACCCAAGAATACACCAAAGGCGACGAAGCCTCGCACAACGCGGTCTATCGGTGCGCGTATAAGCGCGAGGGCGGCTACATCCCGATTCCCCAAGCCCCGGGCCTCGGCGTGGAGCTAGACGATGGATTAATCGAGCAAACACCCTACAAACCCATCAACAACGCCTCCACACCGCTGCGCGTTGATGGCTCGGTATCCTATGCCGTATAAGAGGAGTCGCCGCCTGACGTCCTCAGTCAATTAGAAATATGCACGGAAACATGCCGACAACCACTACCCTAACACAGGAGGCCACATGAACGTCCTAATTTTATCCGGCTCAAACCA
>VXML01000050.1 GCA_009841115.1 Gemmatimonadota bacterium
GGAACACGGCGAGCACGACGAGCACGATGATGAAGGGTAAAGCGGTTAGAACTGCATAGGTAGAAGTGACGCGGGACCGGATGCAAGCACCGGTCCCGCGTATTTATGTCAAGGTCAATTGGATAGCCGACAGACAAACCTGTACTGGGCCTAGCAGTAGGTTCTGCCTCCAGCGACCAGACTGGCGCTCTAAGCCGGGCACGTGATCGACGCCGAAAGAGCGGCCAACCCGTCGAGTGGACATTGCCTGAAAAGGGCAACCCCACTGGGGGTTGAAGTTGCGTTTTTTTTGCCAGACCATTAAAATCAAAGGTTATGCTAAGGCGCAAAACGGACATCTCGATAGGCTCGGCGTCCTCGCTGGCCCTGCTAGCGCTGACCGTGCTCTTTGTGGCTGTAAGCTGCGGCCTACCCTTCGGCCACCAGCTTTGCCACGAGGGCCACGAGCGCCACGTCGAGCCTGAGAACTGCCCGGCTTGCCTGTTGCAGAGCAGCCTATCGCTCCTTTTTGGGGGCTTGGTGCTCGTGCTCGTGGCCCTGGATGCCTCAGAGCCAAATCCGTCCGCTCTACGCACAGTACCGCTACCTCTTTTTTCTCCTCGCTTTACCCACCTCAACCGAGGCCCGCCCCGGTGCTAGTGCATCCACGCTGGTAAAACGCCTTAGTGCGTGGGTGCCCCTCTCCATATCCAATTCGCGTACCACTAAATTCCCGTTCTGCGCGCAACGCTTAGACGCCTAGGGAAGTGCGCGTGGACGGTCAAACCATTGGAGACTAGCACCATGCTTAAAAGAAATGTGTCTGCGTTGAGCATTTTCGCCTTGGCCCTCTTTATCGCTAGCTGCGGCGACGACGACAATCCCGTCGATCCTGACCACCATGATGATCATGCCGAGGCTATCGGCCTGATCGTGCGCGATAGCGGTGCTGAAATTATCCGCGTTGAAAGCGGTGCGGTGACCGGCGAGATTGAGGTTGGCCACGGCAAAGAAACCGCTCTGCTGTCCGTGCGCTTTATCGCCGAAGACGGCGACCTCTTCACCCCAGACGAAGACGATGATTACTCCCTCGGTTGGGAGATTGCCGACGAGAGCATCGCCGAAGTCGAGCAGCACGACGAAGACGGGGCTTGGGCTTTTCACATCATCGGCTTAGAAGAAGGCGAGACTACCATCCGCCTCAAGATCAACCACGGAGATCACGCCGATTTCGTCTCGCCGGAGATTGAGATTCACGTCAGCGAGGACGGACCTGGTGAGGAACACGGCGAGCACGACGAGCACGATGATGAAGGGTAAAGCGGTTAGAACTGCTGCGGCCTTCATAGGTAAAAGCGACGCGAGACCGGATGCAAGCACCGGGCCCGTGCACTTATGTCAAGGCCAATTGAATAGCCGACAGATAAAAGCCACAAGTCGCAGGCTACTTTGGAAACTCGCATCCATAATAGGCCTAGCAGTCGGTCCCGTTTGGGGCGATCAGACTGGTGCTCTCGCCGGGCACGTGATTGACGCTGAAAGCGGCCAACCCGTCGGTTGGACTACCGTCGTCATTGAGGGGCTCGAACGGGCGCGGATGAGCGACGCCGAGGGGTACTTCTTTTTCGCCAACGTACCCTCTGGCGCGCACGTCTTGCAAAGCCTACACGTCGGCTACCGTGAGGAGCGCTTTAAGGTCGAGGTCGCCGCCGGGGATACCACCCATGTCGATCTGGTTATCGGCTATGAGTCCCTGCAGGTAGAGGGAATTCTCATCGAAGGCGAACGCAAGATCCCTGTTTCTCCACTGCAAGCACCCGAAGTTGTCTTCAGCGGCAGCAAGCTGCGGCAGAATTTGAGCCGCACCATCGCCGAGACCATCGCCTACGAGCCGGGCATTGCCCAACGCTCGATGGGGCCAGCGCCAGCGCGTCCGGTGCTGCGCGGGCTGGGCGGCGACCGCTTGCTGGTGGTCGAAGATGGCGAGCGCACCGGCGATTTGTCTGCCACCTGTTCGGACCACGCCGTGGCTATCGAGCCGATGACGACCGAGCGCATTGAGGTCGTGCGCGGCCCCCGCACCTTACTCTACGGCTCCAATGCCTTGGCCGGGGTTGTCAACGTGGTACGGGGGTACGTGCCCTCTGAGCAGCCCAACGGCTTCGGAGGCACGGTGACCTATCAGGGGGAGAGCGTCAACCGAGGTTTATCTGGCGGCTTGACCCTCGAACAGGCGCTCGGTCCACTGGCCCTGCGCTTCGACAGCAGTCTGCGCAATGCCGACGATATTGCCACGCCGCATGGCGTACTCGCCAATACGGATATCCGCACGGGCAATGCTTCGGTCGGCCTGAGTCTGGTTCGTCCTTGGGGGCACGTGGGTGCGTCCGGTAGCTTGTACAACTCCGACTACGGGATCCCGCCTGACCCAGAGGGTGGCCACCCGCACGGCATATCCATTGATCTCCAGCGCCAGCACCTCGAAGGGCGCGGCGAAATTTTTACCGGGCCGGACTGGCTCCAGCGCCTAGAACTGCACCACGCGTTTTCGCGCTATCAGCACGGCGAATTCGAAGCTAGCGGTGCCTTGGGGCTGGAGTTCGGTGTGCTCCAGCACAACACCGGTGCGCTAGCCCACTTGGATCGCATGGGGCCTTTTGCCAACGGCGCGATTGGCCTGTGGTACGAGTACCGCAACTATGCTGCGGCTGGGCTCAACTTTACGCCACCGGCCGAGGAATACGCCGGTGCTTTGTTCGTGTACCAGGAGTGGGAGCATGGGCCTTGGGCGGCCAATGCGGCTTGGCGCGTTGACGCCCGTCGCGTCGAGCCGCGCGAGGAGCGCTATTCGCGCACGGTCGGCAGCATCCAGACGCGCGACTTTGCCGGTATGTCTGCCGGTTTGTCCAATCACTACCGCGCCAGTTCGACTTTGACACTGGGTACGACCTTGATGCGCACCTTTCGCGCTCCCGGCATCGAAGAGCTGTTTTCCGAAGGGCCGCATCTGGCCGCCTATTCGTATGAGGTGGGCAATGGTGCTCTCGACAGCGAGCGCGGCTTGGGACTGGAGCTGTTCGCCGACTATCACCGCGAAAAAGGCCATGTACACTTGGCCGTCTTCCGCAACGCTATTGACGGGTACATTTTTCCCAAAAACAGCGGCGAGCGCAGTCTGCGGCGCGACGATCTCTTTCTCTATCAGACTGTAGGGGAGCGCGTCCTCATGCACGGTGCCGAAGTTACCTTCGATTGGCATCTGGCGGAGCCTTGGAAAGTGGCCGGTACCCTCAGCTATGTGCGCGGCCGGCTCACTGATTTCGACGACGAACCCCTGCCGCGTCTGCCGCCTCTGCAAGGGCATCTGGGCCTGACCTGTGAACCCACTGAGGCGCTGAGTGCGACCATTGACGTGCGTTTGGCGGCGGCGCAGAACCGAATTAGCGAGTTTGAAGAGCCTACGGCAGGCTACGCAGTGCTGGATCTTTCGAGCCAGTACTACGCGCAGTGGGGGGGCCGTCTGCACACCTTCTCCTTGACGTTGGAAAACGCCACTGACGCGGTGTACCGCAACCACCTCAACCGCGTCAAAGAGATCCTGCCCGAGCCAGGCCGCAACCTGCGCCTGCTGCACAAGGTATTCTTCTGAGACCTCAGCAGTGGCAAGTCTTAACCCGAACTCACGTTAAAGGAGGATTCTATCTATATGAACACGCCGCGCAAAGTACCTAAAATGCCCCTGTCAGAGAGACTTCCCGTTACGGTCCTGTCCGGCTTTCTCGGCGCAGGCAAGACCTCTCTTCTCAACAACGTGCTCAACAACCGCGCGGGCATGCGCGTCGCGGTCATCGTCAACGACATGAGCGAGGTCAACATCGACGCGGCGCTCGTTGAGCATGGCGGTGCGGAACTCTCGCGGACCGAGGAGAAGCTGGTCGAGATGTCGAACGGCTGCATCTGCTGCACGCTGCGAGACGACCTGCTCGCCGAGGTCTCACGGCTCGCGCAGGAGAGACGCTTCGACTACCTGCTCATCGAGTCCACTGGGATCTCGGAGCCCATTCCGGTCGCGCAGACCTTCACCTTCGAGGATGAGAAAGGTGTGAGCCTGAGTCAGGTTTCGCGCCTCGACACGATGGTCACGGTCGTGGACGCGGCGAGCTTCCTGCGGGACTACAACGCCGCCGAAGCGCTCCAAGACCGCGGTGAGTCGCTGGGCGAAGAAGATCACCGGACGGTGACCGACCTGCTCATCGACCAGATCGAGTTCGCCGACGTCATCGTGCTGAACAAGCTCGATCTCGTGAGCAACAATCAGGCTCTCGAGGTCGAGGCCATCGTGAAAGCGTTCAACCCCGGCGCGAAGATCCTCATGGCGACGCGCGGACAGGTCCCGCTCGAATGCGTGCTCGACACGGGCCTGTTCGACTACGAGAAGGCGGCGCACTCCGCCGGCTGGATTCGAGAGCTTCAGGGTGAGCACACGCCGGAGACCGAGGAGTACGGGATCTCGAGCTTCACCTATCGGACGTCGCAGCCCTTCGACGCCGAGAAGCTGTGGGCGTTCCTGCACGACGACGAGAACTGGAGCGGCGTGCTCCGCTCGAAGGGCTTCTTCTGGGTCGCCGCTGACCATCGGATTCTCTACGAGTGGGCTCAAGCCGGCGGCGTCTTCAACGTGAACCCCGTCGGTATGTGGTGGGCGGCCGTGCCTCGCAAATACTGGGAGCACCCCGAGGGTCAGCGACCTGACCAGCAGCCGGGCTGGCATCCTCGCTTCGGCGATCGCGCGCAGCAACTCGTCTTCATCGGCCAGCAGATGCACGAGGCGGCGATGCGCGCTCGCCTCGACGCGTGCCTGCTCGACGAGCGCCTCGCCGCCGCTGACAGCAAGGCTTGGGCGGCGCTCCGGAACCCGTTTCCGGAGCTTCTCATGGACGAGGAATCAGCATGACCGAAGGGAGAAGAGAGAACATGTTGATCAACACATCACCACGTCGCCCGAACCGCGAACGGGTTCGATATATCAAGGAGGCATTGCGCGAAGCACTGAGCCTTTTCGATGACATGACGGTCACGGTCACCGAGCTGGCTTGTCTCGAAGAAGGCTGCGCGCCCGTCGAAACCGTGATTGGCCTGCTTCGGCCCGATGCGCCACAGCTTCAGTATAAGCTACACAAACCCATGGACGCCGTTGACGCCAAGGATCTGGTCCGGGTCTGCACGGCGTGGGGCTTCGACGTCCAGATTGCCGTCTTCGAACCACTCACTTAGGAGAATTCTATAATGAATACGCCTCAAAAAGTACCCGTAACGATCCTCACCGGCTTCCTCGGCTCTGGCAAGACGACCCTGCTCAACCGGATCTTGAGTGAGGAGCACGGCAAGCGCATTGCCGTGATTGAGAACGAGTATGGAGAAGTCGGCATCGATCAGGCGCTCGTCATCAACGCTGACGAGGAGATCTTTGAGATGTCGAACGGCTGCATCTGCTGCACGGTGCGCGGAGACCTGATTCGCGTACTCGGCAATCTCATGAAGCGCCGCGACAAGTTCGACTATGTGTTGGTGGAGACCACAGGGCTGGCCGATCCCGGGCCGGTCGCTCAGACGTTCTTCATGGACGACGAGCTTCACGCGGAGTTCTCACTTGACGGAATCGTCACACTCGTTGATGCAGCCCACATTGAGCAGCAGCTCGGCCGAAGCGACGAAAGCACGGAGCAAATCGCGTTCGCTGACATCCTCGTGCTCAACAAGACGGACCTCGTCAACGGCGAGGCGCTCGACAGGCTCGAAGCTCGGCTCCGAGACATGAACCGAATGGCGCGAGTCGTGCGCAGCGAGCAGGCGAACGTCTCCGTCGATACTGTACTCAATCTGGGTGCCTTCGACCTAGACCAGGCGCTCGAGCGTCGCCCCACCTTCCTCGAGCCAGAGTATCCATTCGAATGGACTGGAGTCTATTCGCTCGATATGGGCCGCTACGAACTCAGCCTCGCCGATGGACCGGACCCGGCGATGTCGCTCGTCGTCGTGTCCGATCAGGGCACGGATGACGCGGCCCTCCGTGAGGGGGCGGAGTGGTGTGTGCGGCGGTACGCCGAACCTGCGGAGCTCATTCACCCGGGGGAAGATATTCCGGTCGGAAAGCATGTGAACCTCCAGCTCGATTCCATAGGGCGCAAGTCGTTCTTCTTGGAGGTCGATACACAAGTGCAGGTTGGTCTCTATGCCCAGCACACCGCGGAGGAGTTCGATCTCCAACTGACGAACGCGGATGGAGCGACAATCAGGCAAGAGGTCGAGCGCATCTGGGTCGCCCAGCACGAGCACGACGACGAGGTGGGCTCGATCGCGATCGAGAGGGACGGCGACGTCGATATCGCCAGGCTCAACGCTTGGCTTGGCAAACTGCTCGGTGAGCGCGGGGTGGACATTTTCCGCATGAAGGGCTTCATCAGCCTCGCAGGTGAGTCGCGTCGCTTCGTCTTCCAGGGGGTTCACATGCTCTTTGACGGCCAGCCGGAGCGCGAATGGGGGGATGCGCCCCGCCGCAATCAGCTCGTCTTCATCGGCCGCAACCTCGATGAGCAGAGCATGCGGCAGGGGTTCGAAGCATGTCTGATTTGAATGTCGGCAGCCCGAGGGGCGCTCTTCGCCGGGGCTGGTCTGCGGCGGTTGGCGACTACGCTATCGCCGGGGGTTGGAGCCTACGCGGTGAGGCGCTGATGGTCGGTGATGCTGCGGGTGGCGTTTACGCATTCGACGGCAAGTCTGGCGCGACTGCCTGGGAGCGGCACGGGGTTCATGAAGGCGGTGTGCTCGCGGTGGCGATCCACCCAAGCGGAACCGCGTTCGCTACGGCCGGCCAGGACAGCCGAGTCTTAATCTGGAGTGCCGCCGAAGGTCAGGTAAGCCGGGCTATCGACGTCGGAAGCGGTTGGGTAGAAAACGTGGCGTGGTCGCCGGACGGCCAATGGTTGGCGGCCTCCTGCTCCCGGCAGGTTCGCGCGTATGATGCGGACGGCGCGGAGGTTTGGCGATCTGAGGATCACCCCAGCACCGTCAGCGCGATCGCCTGGTCGAGCGTAGGGGAGCTGGCGACGGCCTGTTACGGTCGAGTGACGTTCTTCGACGCGCCCACTGGCGAGCCTCGCCAGAAGCTGGAGTGGCAGGGCTCCTTGGTGTCGATGGTACTGAGCCCGGACGGGGATATCGTGGCCTGTGGCAGCCAGGACAACTCGGTGCACTTCTGGCGTCGCTCCACGGCGGAGGACTCGATGATGTCCGGATATCCTGGCAAGCCGTCGGCCTTGGCTTTCGATGACACCGGCACCCTCTTGGCCACTGGCGGAGGGGAGGCGGTGACGGTCTGGAGCTTCCAAGGAAGTGGTCCCGAAGGCACGCGGCCTGGCGTTCTAGAGCTTCATGTTCAACCCATCACGACGCTTGCCTTCGCTCGCCGCGGGATGCGTCTGGCCTCGGGAGCTCGGGATGGTAGTGTGGTTGTGTGGTCGCTTCAGAGAGATGGAGAAGGTGATCCGACAGGAGTTGCGCTTGTGGCAGATGTTGTCGGCGGCTTGTACTGGCGACCAGATGGACGCGCGCTTGCCGCGCTCGACGCTCAGGGTGGCGCGACGGTTTGGCGAGTGAGCAACACCTAATGGACCTAATACAGGTATTTCGGTCACTCTAGAAAATGAACTCGGGAAGATGCGCCGTGCCTAGGACCATGCTCTTGCGACGAAGCTCCTCTCCTTGCTCTTGAATCTGGCTGATGTTTTGTACTCCGAGCAGTTCCATGGAGCGAAGTAGATCTTCCTTCATTAACTCAAAGGCTCGGGTTAGACCCAAGTGACCACCGGCTCCTAGTCCACCTGCGGTCACTCTGCCCAAGCCCACAGCCTTCAGGCCGTAGCTCAGCCCAATAAGAACATCCAGTCCGCTTCGGATACCGCCGTCCATCGCGCAATCGAGTTTGGACTTGGCCGCGCCCAACTTGGGCATAGCCTCGGCGACAATCTGCAGGGACGGAATAGCCCGACCTAACTGGCGACCACCGTGGTTGGAGAAAATTACTCCATTTGCTCCTAGCGCCTCCGCTTTTAAAGCGTCCTCCGCGCAGTGAACGCCTTTGACGATGAGCGGTTGCTCACCCCATGTTTCTTTAATCCATGGGAGGTCGCTCCAGGTAACAGCCGAGGCAGCAAGCTGCTCTCCAATACCGGCATATGGCATGGGCTCGCCGCATTCGTCGATGATGTTAACAAAGGGAAGCAATCCACCGTCACGCCAATGCCTCCGTAACCACCCCATTCGAGGGACGATCTGTGGTGCTAGCTTCACCTTGTGTAACGCGCGCTTTAGCTTTCTCGGGCCAGAGTAAATAGAGCCCACGGCATCCATCGGCTTCATCCTGGCATGTTCTATTCTGTTCCCCGACACCGCGGTGTCGATAGTAAGGACCAGTGCAGAAAAACCCGCATCTCTTGCCCGCCTGATTCCTCGTTTCGCGGTTTCCACTCCGCCGCACAGGTAGAGCTGAAACCACTTCGGACCGTTCGACGCGTCGGCCACGGCTTCCATGGGTGTTTGTGAAAGCGTCGACAGCGTCATGGCCGTTCCAAATTCCCCGGCGACTTGGGATGCGACCGCGTCGGCCATCGGCCATAGCGTGCGCAGGCTCCCAACCGGCGCGACAAAAAAAGGAAGAGAAAGTTCCTGGCCGAATATGCTCGTCGTCGTGTCCAACGTCTTGTGTTTGACGGCTCCGGGAGGCGCGAGCATCGTCTGTTGAAACGCCAGGACATTCGCCTTCAGCGTAGTCAGTTCATCAGCGCCACCGATAAAGTATTCAGCGGCGATCGGAGGAACTTCTCGCAGCATAATCCGCCAAATATCTGCTGTTGTCAGCGCATCGGCGATTTCGTTTTCCCTGATTCGAAACATAAGGTGTTCCCATATTCGCGGTGGCCTGGGGTGGGTGACTGCACGCAAACGGATTGCTCACGGGGTTCGGAGACAGCGAACCGTTCAAATCGGTGGCGACCCAGTTCAGCGGGCAATTCGAGTAAAACACCCGCGTCGCGCGAGGCTTTGGCCCAATCGAGGAGCAAGCCGTATTGCCACTGTTCCTGGAGGCCGCCAAACCACTGTATCCCCTGAGGCGAGATGACACAGGCGACATTGGCCAGGTCGCACGGGCCAAGGCATCCGGAGATCGTCAGTTCCACCGTCCTGTTGAGTTTTTCCTCTTTCCACTGCTGCTCGATCCAGTCGCAGGGCACGGGTTTGAACCCCCTGTCCGTCCGACCGCAGCAACAGCCTTCGCAGAGCAGGATCTGCCCGAGAGCGCGGCTCCGGGGCGTAGCCAGTGCTTCGCGTCTGTCGAGCTTTTCGCGGATGCGATGAGTCTGCGCATTCATGGGCGTGCCTTTGGCGCATCGGCCCCGCAGTCCGGCTTCGAGCTTGCGGCACGGCTTCGGCGTAGACGTCTGAAGCCGATCACGACGCTAGTAAATGACATGAACGTTCCAAGCGAACACAACGCAATGACGACAATATCCCAAAGCGGCCGCCGATTGATAAGAAAGCCGAAATCCCAACTGTGCAACCCGTTATACAACCATCGCTGCCATCGTTGCTTTTGCGTTAAACCCCGCAACCATTGTCCTGTTCTGCCATCTATGTAAGCCCATGTCTGGGCCGAATCGTTGGCTTTGAAGCGATAAACGGGGAGCGGTCGCCAACGATCGCGATGCGAATAGTAATAGGCGTCGTGCTCCTCAAGACGCCTTATTTCGGTAAAATCGACACTCTGACCACCAATCTCGAAACTTTGCAGGATTCCCCGAGTGGCCTTTTTCTCAATTGCCATCGCTGGTAATGCATTGGCCAAGCGGTACTCGTACGGCGCAAATACGACTACGGGATGCAATTCACCGCCTAGCCAATGAAAATCGATTTCTTTGACTCCGGGGTTTCGTTTGACGATGCTCTGGATTTCTGACAGTCTCAGGTCGCTATGGTCGGTCGGGAAGGCACCCTGATACGCGTGAGACGACACGCGACTATGCCCCTTTGTAGTGAACACATCCCAGGGGTTCATAGACAGCAATCCGCTCAAAACGTACGTGACTAGGAATGGAAGGCTCAGTAATCCCATCAAATGATGCAGCTTCATCACGCCCCAATAAGGAGTAACGTCCCTTCCTCGGTAGCGATTGCGCCATCGCAAGCGAAGGAAGCCGATGATGCCCCCCGTCACAACAGAGACCAACCCAGCCAACGACAGAACGACGACAACCCAATGCCAGACTGAAGCGTGCCGACGAAGCGGCAAGGGATAAATCCAATGCAAGTTCGCGCCGACCCAATTCCAAACCCGTTCCTTTCGCGTCGTATCGCGCACAATCTCACCAGTATGTGAAGAAATGTATAAGTGGGTCCCCGCAGCATCGTCAATCTCGATTTTGTGCAACGGTCGGTGAGAATTGAGACTACTAGACACGGTCCATTGATCCATGTCTCGTGTAGCGGCAAAGCTGCCCGCAATCGATTCGAGGTGTTGCGAATTCCGTAGATAATGTTGGGAGGCATGCAGGGCATCTTCGGCGGTCACCTGCTCCAGCGGATCACCAGAATCGGCAAACCAGACGGCATGGCGATCTTCCTTTGTGGTGGCGATGAAGGCGGGGCGACCCAGTACCGTCGTCAGACGCAATCTGCTCAAGGCGTCTGCGCCTACTTGCATGACCATTGGGGTAGGCGCAGACGCCAAGCGGGATGCGTCCAACGCAGGCAGTCCGGCCAGCCGTTCCTGAACCGTCAACGCGGGAAACCCCACGTACATCATGACTACGCCACTGCAAAACCACATCGCGATCAATGTACACATGACGATGCCGAACCAACGGTGAATGAGATACAAGCTTCTTTTGAACGTCACGATCGCGAATTAGAATCTAAAGACTGAGTATAGTTGATAAACTACGCGCCGGATGCGCCAGCGTTAAAGCTGGTAAAACGCACGTACTCCTCCACCACCTGTCCCTCTACAAAGTGCTCCTGCACAATGCGATCAATCGCCACTTCTGTCAGGTCGCCGTACCAGACACCATCCGGATAAACCGCCATTAACGGCCCGTGATTGCAGGGATAGAGACAGCCGCTTTGCGCCACCAGAACGCGGTCATCGTCGGTGAGCTTGTGGGCTTTGAGCCGTTCCCGCAGGTGGGTGGAGAGCTGATCTGCACCCGCGGCGGTGCAGCGCGGCCCGCGGCAGAAAATGACGTGGTGCGAATGCCCCGGTAACTTGGACCAGCCCGCGGGATCAGTCGCCCAGTTCTCCGGAGGCGTCTCTCCAACATTGCGGATGTAGGCGCTAGGTGTTTGCAGCGCCTGTACCACGGCTGTGCCCATCGCCTCGTGTTCGCTTATCGGCTCGGCCAAACAGATTGTAACACCGTTAGCGTGCCATTGACTATGCCAACGTTTCATCACCTTAGCCAGCCAGCGTTGCAGGTTATCATCGCCGGGAAAAAATATGGGCAAAACGGTGATGTGCCGAACGCCCGCCTCCGCGCACTGTTGCAACGCCCCCGGCAGCGAGGGCTCCCCTTTCTCTACCATCGCGCCTGAAACGAAAATATCCGACCGGGCTGCTTGAAGTGAGGCAACCACTTTGTTCAACTGCTTTTGCGGCGCGTGGCTGTAGCCGCCCCGGCTGAGCAGGATTACAGCTTGCGTGGTCTGTGTCATACAACTTGCCCCTTGTTGTTTCCATTCAAGCGATGCCCCACTTTTTCCGGGAAAAACGTAATTGTTAGCTTACCCGTGAGGGGATGGGTGGATACTTCTGACCACACGTCGTAAACATCGCGGATCAAATCGGGACATAGCACAGCTTCCGGGGTGCCTGAGGCCACCATCCGGCCCGCCTTGAGCACGTACAGACGGTCACAGTAGAAGGCCGCCAGATTGAGTTCGTGCAGGGCGGCGACGGTGGTGACGCCTAGGTTTTTGACCAGCTCGAGAATTTCAAGCTGGTAGTGAATATCCAGATGGTTGGTGGGCTCATCCAGCACCAGAATTCTGGCTTGCTGGACCAAGGCGCGAGCAATCAGCACCCGCTGCTTTTCGCCGCCGGACAGGGTGAGGAAGGATCGTTGGGCAAAATCGGTCATATCAACCCGGGCCAGGGCGTCATCGACCAGTTGAAAATCGCGAATGGTGTCCCGGTCGAACATGCCCTTGTGCGGGTTGCGGCCCATCATCACAATTTCGTTGACCGAAAAATCAAAGTCTCCTGTGCGCTCCTGCATCACTACAGCCATTTGTCGGGCGACCTCGCGGGGGGCAATATGCCACACATTGGCACCATCCAGCTCGATGACGCCGGCATCGGGTTGGAGAATGCGGTAGATGGTGCGCAGCAGGCTGGATTTACCGCTGCCGTTGGGGCCAAGCAGGCCCACAAACTCACCTTCGGCCACGGCCAGCGTCACCGCATCAACAATTTGTTTGGCTTCAACCGACCAGCTTACGTTTTCTGCTTGCAGGTTCATTACATGCCTCCCCGCTCTTTCATCTGTCGATGCAGCAGCCACAGAAAGAAGGGGCCGCCCAGCAACGAGGTGATGACGCCCACCGGCAACTCGACCGGATCAAAGGCGGTGCGGGCGATAACATCAACCAAAATCAAGAAGATACTGCCCACAAAAATGGAGACCGGCAGCACCCGGCGGTGGTCGGTGCCGACCATAAGCCGCACAATGTGGGGGATCATCAGGCCGATAAAGCCAATCGCCCCACTGACGGCTACCATTACGCCCGTAACCAGCGAAACCACCCCAAAAAGCGAGGGGCGAAAGCGGGTCAGGTCAACACCCAGCGTGGCCGCAGTTTCATCGCCTACAATGAGCGCATTGAGGCCGCGCGCCTGTAGCACAAGATAGACGCTGCCAAAGAAGAGTACCGCCGTCGGCAGGGTCAGTTCCTCCCAGTCGGTGCCGGCCAGGCTACCCAACAGCCAAGCCAGCACGGCCCGGGCCAGTTCCCGGTTATCGGAGGTGAGGGTGATGAAACTGGTGAGGCCGGAAAAGAAGTAGGCCACCGCTACCCCGGCCAAAATGAGCCGAGCTGGATTCAGCCGACCGTTGCTTTGGGCCAGCAGAAAGACAATAAGAAAGGTGAGGATGGCGCCGAGAAACGCGCCGACGGAAATGGCGTAAATACCGGCAAATGCAAATGCGCCAAAGGCCAGCACCATCACCGCACCTACCGATGCCCCGGATGAGATGCCCAAAATGTAGGGATCGGCCAGGGGATTGCGCACCAGGGCCTGCATTGTTACCCCCACCACGGCCAGCCCCGCCCCCACAAAAACGCCTATTAGCACTCGCGGAAAGCGGATTAGCCAGATGATGTTAAATTGTGCCTTGGTCCAGTTTGCCTCGA
The DNA here is from genome assembly GCA_009841115.1 of Gemmatimonadota bacterium. Classification (GTDB taxonomy): domain Bacteria; phylum Latescibacterota; class UBA2968; order UBA8231; family UBA8231. Next base: position 13,441 of record VXML01000050.1, read on the forward strand.
TGTTGACCCAACTGTTCAGTTCAAGCGAGGTGATGTCTGACAAAACGTTGATCGTTTCCGAGGCCGCAATCCGCCAGACCGCGCCGACCGGAATGTCAACCGGCCCCAGGGTGACGCCCAACGTGATGGAGACAAAAAGCAGCGCGGTCAAGCCACCCAGCAGCAGCCAAAACCGAAGCTGCGTGATGCGGCTTTGGCTGGCCGTGGTGCCTTGAATCGGCGCGAGCGTTGACATAAAAGTTCCCTGCGCGTGTTATTCTGGCATTTGTGAAGAATGATGTTCTATAATCATCCAGCGCACACCATTCCATTGGTACACAAATGTAAACCTGGCTTGCACGGCGGATCCATCTTTGAATGTAAACGTATAGAGACCGGAGTTGATTGCCATTTGACTAAAGATTCGGACGTTTGCCTCATCAATTCTGCCCACCGGCCCCTTTGCCATGAAATGGGCGAAATAGTCCTCAATTTCTTCGTGATTTTGACCAACCTTATTGGACGCGGTAGGGAGCAAGACAGCGTTGCTTTCATAAAGCGCCGCCACTTTCTTCGGGTCGCCTGTCTGAAGGGCACGATTCCACTCATCAAAGAGTGCAGTAATTTCGTCTTGGTTCAAATACAAAGCCAACTCTGTGACTCCTCAAACTGCTTTTACTCAAACTTATCCGGGTACAGACCTTTAGCTACATCTTCAATGGCAGCCACATTGCGAATGCCGAGCGTGGTCGCGCTGAACGGCACGATGATGAAGCGCTTGTTCTGCACGGCGGTGATGTCGGCGTAGACCGGGTTGGTGGTGAGCAGCTCGATTTTTTCATCAGCAGGCGACCGGTCGGCTTCGATGATGACGATGGCCTCTGGGTCGCGGTCAACCACTTCTTCCCAACTGACGGTGGCCCAGTTGCCCTCCGCATCGGCAAAGATGTTTTCGGCGCCCACCTGGCGAATGATCTCGTTGGGGGTGCCGCAGCAAGCCCCGGCAAAGACATCGTCGGTGCCGCTGTCGTACCAGAAGATTTTTACCGGTTCAGCATCGTCGCCAATCGTTTCGGTCACTGCTTCCAGCCGGGCCTGCATCTCGGCTACCAACGCCTCGCCCCGGTCCGGCACGCCAAAGATGGCGGCGATGTCTTTGATTTCGGCGTAGATGGTTGCCATGGTGGCGGACTCCGGACGGAGCGCCTCGTCTTCGCAGGAAACCACCGACAGGTAGGCGTTGATGCCCAGACCCATCAGCTCTTCACGCGGCCCAGCGGCTTCATCGCCAAAGGCGCTACGATACGCGCCGTAAACAAAGTCCGGCTCGCCGGCAAAGAGAATTTCCTGCGAGGGGTACTCCTCGGCCAGCACGGGCACGCTGTTGTAGGCCTCGGCCAGCGACGACAGGATTTCGTCATCCATATAGGCGGTGCCAACCATTTTGTCTGCCAGACCCAGTACCAGCATCACTTCGGTGGAGGCCTGGTTCATAGTGATGCCTCGCTCTGGCGGGGCATCATAGGTGTAGGTCAGCCCGCAGTTGTCGATGGTCAGCGGGTATTCCGTCTTCAACGACTCGGCGGCGTCTGTGGCATCTTCTGCTGTGCTTTCTGCTGCGGCTGGAGCAGAAAGCACAGCAGGCTCCGGTGAGGCGGCCTCGGGCGCTGCGCCACCACACGCCGCCAGACCTAGGACGATTAAACGATAAGCAGTCTCTGCGCTACACATGTTACATTTTATAGTCTGCCGCTATAGCTGAAGGTCAGGAGGAAATTGCGCGTTTTGCCCGGGAAAAACTGGTTGCCGAAGATGGCGTCGGTGAAATGGGTTTCATCGAACAGATTGTTGATATTGAACTGCACCTGCACCTGCCGGAAACGGTAAGACACAACTGCGTCAACCAGAGTATAGGCAGGCAAGGCGTAGGTGTTATTGCGCGCTGTGAAATTCTCGCCGACGTGATTCATACCTAAGCCAAGCCCCAGACCGCGCAGATTTTCGAAAGGTACGTCGTATTGCGCCCAGAAATTCAACAGGTGTTTCGGAGCGTAACGAACTCGATTGCCGGCATTCGGGTTGGTCTGATCGGAAGAATCGAAACCTTTATACTGGGCATCGGTGTAGGCATAGCCGGCGTTCATATGCACCCCATTTACAGGGACCGCCTGAAAATCGATTTCGACTCCTTTGGAATCGGCCGCGCCAATACGTTCGTACACGCCGCCGCCAAGGGATTCAACCAGATCTTGCTTCAGTAAGTAGAAAGTGCTCAAGTTCAATGAAAACCGTTTTCCTTCCGCACGCAGGCCAAGCTCGGACTGGTAGCCGTTTTCAGGATCGAAAATCTCACCATCTCCGGTAATGCGGCGGGAGGGCTTGAAATAGGTGGAGTAAGAGCCATAAAACGACACGGGCTCGGACAATTGATAAACCAGCCCACCGCGAAAGGTCGGTGTGGTTGCGGGTACCTTTGTCCGCTCGCCGCGTTCCGTGATGTTGCGATCGGTATCGACCAGATCGGTGAAATACGTACCCTCGAACTTGTCGATCCGGAACCCGAGCAGGGCCTTGAATTGGCTGGAAAGGTTCAGCCAATTTTGCACATAAAGCGCGTGAACCGTCTCTTCCTTACCCTGGAAACGCGTATCGACATGTTGAATATCTCCTTGGTTCAAGACAGGGGCGACAACCGAAACCGTTGCGAATTTGCCTTCTCCAGAGATATCACCGCGGTATGTCTTGCGGTCCAGGATGCTCAGGCCGTATCCCACAAGCAGCTTATTGGAAGTATTGCCGACATTAAAGCGGTAGCTTAGCTCTAGCTGATTTTGCAGGGGCTTGGTTTCGTGGTTGAAATAGAACGGGAAGCCGCGCGTGAGCGAATCGAGTGTGGCATTATACTTTAGGAATTCGGTCGATAAATAATCGATGTCGTCATCGTAATAGGAGAGGCGATTGGACAATTGCATGTTTTCCGACATTTGACGCTGATACTTAAGTTGCGTGTCGAAACGTTCGTGTCCCAGAAAATCCGCCGGATCGTTAAAACGCGTGGTCACATCCATTTGAGTGGGGAAGCTTCCGTCCTCCAGAACCGGAATACCTGTGTCCGTATCATACAAGTCATTATTGCCACCAATGCTCAGTTCCAGCCGGTCGCTTGCGTTCGGGGTATAGTGGAGCGTGAGTGATCCGTTCTGGGTTTTGGTGCCGAAATCGCGGAAACCGTCGGCTCTCGTGGTGCCGAAATCCACGCGGTAACGCAATTTGTCGGTAATGGGGCCTCCCGCACCGGCTTGCGTGCGCACTGTGTTGTAACTTCCGCTGGAAACGGAGTAATTGTAACGCGTATCCAAGGTGGGTTCTTTGCGCACTAGGTTTATGATACCCCCGAGAGCAGAATGGCCGTACAGCACCGAGGCCGGCCCCTTCACCACTTCCACTCGTTCGATATTGGCCAGGTTTGAGCTCGGAGCGCTCGTTGAAATATTGTGCCGCTCATCTCGTACCTCGTCGTTCAGCAAAACAAAATTATTAAATCCTCTAATACGGAATGTCTGAAAGCCGCCATAGCGATTGATGGGACGCACGCCGGTTATATTTTTGACAGCCGAGCCGATATCCTCGGCGGCACGCTGCTCTATAAGCTCGGCGTTGATCGTTTGGGCAGTGATAGGCGTTTCCCGGATCGACACATCCAGTTTGCTGACGGATACAATTCGAGATTTAGAGGCTGTGACCTCACTTGCGCCAATCTCCAGAACAGACCTGGTAAGCGTGTAGGTATTCGTGGTTATCTGACCGGCCTGAACGTCTATCTCTTGTTGCAGCGACTGGTAACCGATAAAGGTGACTTCGAGCGAATGGCGGCCCACAGGCACATTTGCGATTGCGAATTTGCCATTTTGATCCGTGTTAGTGCCATAACCACTGTTCACGATGGCCACATTGGCATTTTCGAGGGGCCTGCTATTTTCGTCGAGCACTGTACCTTCGATGGTCCCACTTGGGTTTTGTGCAAAGGCAACAGCGCTGAGCAAAAAATAAATCAGTGTTACTGAGATTAATTGTTTCATGCGAAATCCTCCGATTGGGATGTGGAGCCGAAAGCTCCGGTTTGTTTGGTAGCGAGACACCACCGCGAATTGACCGTGAATCAAGGGAGGACAGCGATTTTTTAAATGATAACAATAACTTATTATCATTAACGAATAAATAAAATACCGATTATTCAAGATCGACTGTACTCAGGACCGCAATGATGGGCTGCAAGCCGAAGTTCATTTCCAGGCCAGCCAGCCGCTCGATCACGGTCGGTCAGAGCTGGGTGGGATTGGGGGCGTCACCATAGACCTTCTGGGGATCAAAAACCTTCTGTGTCTCCGTGAATCCCAGTGGCTGGCCGGCCTGATCGCCAAAGGGCACGGCGCGGTAGAAACAGGAGCGATACCCTACATGGCAACTGGCCCCACCCTGGACGTCCACACGCAGCCAGATGCAATCCTGGTCGTCATCGATTCGGATCTCGCGGACTCGCTGCACCAGGCCGCTCGTTGCTCCCTTGTGCCAGAGGCACTTGCGGCTCCGGCTCCAATAGACGGCCTCGCCCAGCGTGATCGTTTGCGTGAGCGCCTCGGCGTTCATGTAGGCATGCATGAGTACTTCGCCGGTTGTGAAGTCCGTGGTAACTACGGGGATCAGCCCGTGCCCATCGAACTTGGGGGCCAGTTCGACACCTTCCTCGACCTGCTCGACGCTCTGTCTTTCCGCAAAGGGCGAAATACTCATTTGTTCTCCTGCTTCTGCAGCCTTGACTAAAGGGTGATAACCTGATCAGGCAGGTTGCCGCTCAAGGCGTCGTAGAGTTGAGGGAAGCAGCCAGCGGTCACCCCCTCAACGGTTCCCTTCGCCGTCACTTCCCCCTTGCCGCACTGTTCAAGAGTGCCTTCGGCCAAGTTGCGACGCACGGCGCACTGGTCACACATCATCAACAGTATGTCGCGTTCGCGTGCGACCTTCGACAAGCGCTCTCCTACCGGGTCACCCGAGCGCAGGACGAAGGTGTTGTCATCGAAGAAGAACATCCCGACGACCTCGGCGCCGTGATAGCCGCCTTCGAGTTGGGGTAGGATCATTGTTGCCAGTTGATAGGTTGAAGCCATGTTGGAGCGGAAGATGTAGGCGACCTTCATGTTCTGTTCTCCTGTTGGTTGTGCGGCTCAGCATTGCGTAGGTGAAAGCTCTGGTTTGTTTGGTAGCGAGACACCGCCGCAAATTGATCGTGAATCAAGCGAAGGCAGCAATTCTTGAAAGGAAGGCACCAATGCTTGAAATAATAATGATAATTCATTATCATTAAATAGGCAAGTCGAATACCGAACATTCGATACCCCCACCTGATCCATCTCGATCCCCCGCTCGTCGGGTATATCCTTCAGCATGGATTAGGTAATCCGGCAACGACGCATTCCATTCAAACACTCGATGCAGGTCAACCACATTGCCTCAATCTGACGCGATCATCTGGAGTGTCGACCCAGTCCTTTTCCAGATTGGTCCGCTCACGATCAGATACTACAGTATCCTCTTCGCGCTCTCGTTCTTCATCGGATACAACATCATCCGTTCCGTCTTCAAGCGAGAGGGGAAGCCGGAATCCGATCTCGCAACGCTCCTGACGTACATGATGGTCGGCACGATCGCGGGCGCGCGCTTGGGGCATTGCCTCTTCTACGACCCGGGATATTACCTCAGCAATCCGCACAAGATGCTGATGGTGTGGGAAGGCGGGCTCGCCAGCCACGGTGGCGCGATCGGCATTTTGACAGCGCTGTTCATCTACGCCCGACGCCACCCCGATCAACCGTATCTGTGGCTGCTCGATCGGATGGTCATTGTCGTCGCCCTCGCCGGACTGCTGATCCGGCTCGGTAATTTCTTTAACTCGGAGATTCTCGGAGTCCCCACCGATCTCCCCTGGGCCGTCATCTTCGACCGGATCGACAATACACCGAGACATCCCGCACAGCTCTACGAGTCGATCGCCTACGGAACGATCTTCGTGGGGTTGTATGGACTCTACATCCGGCTCGAAGCCCGAACGCCACGCGGTTTTTTGTTCGGCCTCTTCCTCGTCTCCGCCTTCGGGTTCAGGTTTCTGATCGAATTCGTCAAAGAACGACAGGCGGCGTATGGCGCCGACCTTGCCCTCGGTGTCGGCCAGATCCTCAGCATACCGCTGCTCATCCTCGGAATCGCACTTTTGGCACGGGCGCTGCGCACCGGTTTCTCCGAGCTCGATTCGGTCGAATAGGCGGACTTGACCGGAGAGGCCCTGGGGACGCGAAAGCCTTATTTCGCCGCAAGCTGCCGAAGCAAATCAAGATCGTCATCAGACGCGGTATCCTGATGAGGATCCTTCTCCGTTTGGCACGCATCGAAGCGGCTTTGCAGCTCGCAATCGTCGATTCCACCTTCCTCACCGATAAAGACCAACTGTGTCCCCGGACTCTCGTCGCCCCACGGCTCACCAATAATCAGACGCGCCCGTTTGCCGGCAACGTGGACGATTCCCTTCCGACTGGGAATGTCGGCGAGGTAAACAAACCCTTTGGCACGGTAGATAGTCGCAGGTAGAGTTTTCACCGCATCAAGCACGGCCCCGCGTGACAGAGGTTTGTCAGTCGTATAGCACCACGTGTTGAAAACAAGCGTATGGTCGGTATGGGGTTCGTGATGATTCCCGTGAGGGTGGTCGTGTTCATGCGCCTCGCCGTCCGCATGAACGTGAACGTCCAGGCCTGACTTCCCCGCAAAGCGGTGGAGGTCGTATGTCCCGACACCGAGTACCAAATCGAGCTGAACCTCACCATATGTAGCTTCGAGGATACGCGCTCTCGGAACGGTATCTCTGACAAAGTCTGCCAAATCCTCCCGCTCTTCATCGTTGATCAGGTCAAGCTTGTTCAGCACCACAATGTCTGCCATGGCGATCTGGTCTACCGCGAGTCTATGATGCTTCTCGTTCACCTGGTGAATCTGCTCCGCATCGACCACGGTCAGCACACTGTCCACTCGGGTCCGAGACTGCAATTCGGGAGCCAGGAAGGTCAATGAGACCGCCACAGGGTCAGATACGCCGCTTGTTTCAACGACGATATACTCCGGCGGGTTCGGGGCCTGGATCAACTGAACAGTTGCTTCGAGCAGGTCATCGCGAATCGAGCAGCAGATACACCCGTTGGTAAGGTTGATGGTGGATTCCCCAGAGACCCCGGAGACCAACTCGGCGTCAATGTTGATCTCTCCGAAGTCGTTGACCAGGACCGCCACGCGCAATCCGTGGTCGGCGTTGAGAATGTGGTTAAGCAGGGAGGTTTTGCCCGCACCCAAGAAGCCGCTGATAATTGTTACTGGAATAGGCTCTTTCGAGTCTCGGCTTTCAGCCATTGATTCCCTCCTGGGGGCGTGCGATCACCGAGCTACCGCCCGCCTGTAGGGCTCGATCGACTCGACGTCCATCGAGTAGCCAAAACTCACATCGGTGATGGAGTCGTAACCGTCCTCACTAAGCTTGCTGGTAGCGTGACCAGTCTTCAGGCGGCCAGAGATCCAGACCGGCCGCCACATCTCCTGCAGGTCATGGGCTTGCTCGAGGCTGCAGCGGATGACCTGGTTGGCCGGCGGCGGCGGGGTGTGGAGACAGGCACCAAGATAGGGCATCAACAGAAATTCGCGGATCCGTGTTCCTTTGTATTCCAGGGGCAATACGTAGCCCGGAATCCTGACCGTTTGGCCATCGAGCTCCTCGATCACCGGCGCCTTGTCGAGCATTTCCTGGGCCTTCTCCCGCAACGCGAAGAACTCTTCGTCGGTGAGTGCGGCGTACTCCTCGTCGCTGAGTTCATCGAACACGGCGTAGGGGTCCCAGTCCTCGGGAACGAGCTGGTCCCACAGGATCTCGCGCGGTGAGTCCGAAGCGGCTGCGCTCGTGACGAGCAGCAACATGAGCAATGATTGGCGAAACATGGGCATGGTCCTCCTGATCTGCGACTGAGAGTGTCTCGCGCTCACAGTCGGGTCGACAGTCCGTCGGCGAGCGAGTTCCGGTAACAGCGCCAAGCCGGCACCAGGCCAACGAGCAGGCCGGCAGTCATCAGACCGCCGAGCAGCGGCCATTCGCCCGCAGTGGGCAAGGAGATCGGCAGGAGCAGGCCAAAGCGCTCGACGATCCAGGGCTGTAAGGCCCACAGCGTCAGGTTCTGCATCGCTACTCCCATTGCGATACCGACCAGTGTCAGCAGCGCTGACTCCATGATGAGTAACTCCATGACGTGGCGATAGCCGGCGCCGACCGAGCGCAGCACTGCCATTTCGCGTCGGCGTTCGTTGAGTCCGGCCAGTGAGACCGCGAGCAGACCCGCCAGCGCCGCGGCAGCGACAAGGATCGAGACGACCCGCAGCGCCTGTTCGCCAATGCGCATCAGGTCCCAGAGTTCCTGCAGCGCCACGCCCGGAAAGATGGCGAGCAAGGGTTCGGCGCCATACTGATTGATGTCGCGCTGCAGCTTGAAGGCGGCGAGTCGGTTGTCGAGGCCGAGCAGGAAGGCGGTGATCTGGCGCGGGGTCAGGTCCTGACCCCGCGCGCGCCGGAGATCGGTCTCGACGCGGTTCCAGTTCATGTGCATGGCCTCGATCCCCGCGAGGCCGACGTGAACGGTGCGATCGACGGGCGTGCCCGTCGGCGCTAGGATGCCGGTGACCTTGAACGGGTGGTTGTCGTGGTCGTCGAAGCCTTCTGTCCCGATGCCGTGGGTAACGACCAGTTCGTCGCCGAGACGGTATCCGAGCTTGCGCGCCACTTCTGCGCCGAGGACGGCATCCAGCGTCTCGGCGAAGGGGCCACCCTCCGAAAAGCCAAGACGACGCTTGTCGGCGTAGCGGAAGTGCTCGAAGTAGTCGGTAGACGTGCCCATGACGCGGTAACCGCGGTGCGAATCGCCGAGCGAGATCGGGATGGCCCAGCGGACGCCTGGCCAGGTCGAGATGTCCGTATAGCTGGACCAGGCGACATTGCTGGTGGCGTTGCCGATGCGAAAGACCGAATAGAGCAACAACTGCACCGAACCGCTGCGCGCGCCGACGATCAAGTCGGTACCGGACACGGTGTTGGCGAAGCTCAGGCGCGCATGGGAACGGACCTTCTCGACGCCAAGCAGCAGCGCCACGCTGACCGCGATCGTCAGGACGGTCAGCGACGCGGTATCGCGCCGGTTCAGCAGACTCTTCCAGGCCAGACGCAGCACGTTCACGGGCGAGCCTCCGCTCGGAAGTCGTCGATATCGACTGTGCGGTCGAAGCACGCCGCGAGGGTTGGATCATGACTGACGAAGACCAGCGTCGCTCGCGACGCCTGAACCTGCTCAAACAGCAGCTCGATGAAGCGTGCTCGTGCATCGAAGTCGAGTGCCGAGGTCGGTTCGTCCGCAATCACGATCTCGGGATCGCCAATTAGGGCTCGCGCCGCGGCCACGCGCTGCTGCTGGCCGACGGAGAGCCTGGATACGGGTGCCGTCGGGTCCAGCTCCTCCTCGACGAACAGGCGCTGCAGCAGCAACCGCGCGGCAGCGGTCACGCCACCGTGCGCCTCGGCCGCGCGCGTGGCTCGGCGCCGGGAGAAGTGGCAGGGCAGGACGACGTTCTCGGCTAGGTTGAGGTAGGGGACCAAGTTGAATTGCTGAAAGATGAACCCGATGTGGTCGGCGCGAAGTCGGTCGCGAGCTGCCGAGGCCAGCGAGCCCGTATCCTGCTGCATCAGCGACAGGCGGCCCGAATCCGGCGTCAGTACTCCTGCCAACAGGTTCAGCAGCGTCGACTTGCCGCTACCCGAGGGGCCGCGGATATACAGGTGTTCGCCGTGGCGCAGGAGGAAGCGGTCGCAACTGAGCAGAGGCGCAGCGCCGGGCCAACCGAAGCGCAGGTTTTCGATTTCGATGAGCTCTTCGTTCACGTCGGGCGTCGGCTCGCGCATCTATCTCAACCGGATCACCGGGTCATCTGCCTTGGCAACGCCACCGAACTGGCCGTCCGGCGTCAGTGCCTGCACACGGATCGCCTCGATGCGCGGCCAGTACTCGAAGAGACGAACCCCGATCGTCTCGATGGCTGATCCATTGCACTCGCAGCGATAGCGTGCATGGAACTCGGAGTGCGTGTCCCCCTCCTCGCCGTCATGTCCGTGCTCGTCGCCGTCATCGTGCCCGGAGTGCGTGCCGTGCTCTTCCTCGTCGGCGTGTCCGTGCTCGTCGCTGTCATCGTGTTTGGTTTCGTGTTTGGAGTGCGTGCCGTGCTCTTCGTCGCCGGCATGTCGGTGCTCGTCGCCGTCATCGTGTTTGGCTTCGCGCTCGGCGTGCGTGTCGTGCTCTTCGTCGCCGGCGTGTTCGTGCTCTTCGCCGTCATCGTGTTCAGCGTCGTGTCCATGACCGTCTTCGCGCTTCTCTTCTTTGCCGTGGCCGTGCTCCACTTCCGCGACCTGCAAGCTGCAGCTGGCCGCAAGGGGCAGATCGAACAGCTCGTTGCCCTTCCTTAGCTGCTCGATCGCATCTCGGATCGCTCGACGCTCGGCTTCAGTGACGGCTTCGTGCTCGAAGCCGACGATATTGCCGGCCGGTGACACGAACTCGATCTCAAGTTCGTCGCCTTCCATTGCCAGATTGAGGGTTGCGATCCCGTGAACGTGTGCGGACTGTTGAGCTGCCGTCACACCGGTCAGCATCAACAGGGAGGCCACGACGGGCAGAGATCTACAGATCATACGGCTCATCCTCCGAGCGGGCCGCAGTCACATCGGCTTGCGCGGCACAGGCGGTAGTTGCGGACGTGGGCGGAGATCAGAACGACGGCCGCCGCGAGCGTCGCTGCGCGCTCACCGGACTCGCCGAGGACATCATGCAACACCGTGGCGGCCAACAGGATCCCAAGCATGCCGATGGCACCCAGGGCCAGCACCCAGGCATCGCGGTGCTCACGGCAACCCAGGCTGAACGCCACGATCCCGGCCGGGAGAACCAAATACAGCAGGCCGAGATGGAAGATCTCCTCGCCCATCAGCGTGAGAGGCAAGGTGGTACCCAGCACTAGGCTCAGGGGGAGGATGGCGCAGTGCAGGGCGCACAGTGACGATCCGACGGTCCCCACAACGTCGGCGCCGAGCTGTAGGGCTGGCGACTTGGATTTCAGCATTTATCCTCGCTGGTATTTGGCGTCTCGGCCCGTGACGCTGGAAACCCACGCCGAGGTGCCTCTCCTAATCAACGATAAACCCTCTAAGATAAACTCTCTAAATTCGCCCGGCAATACGGCGTCTCGCAGCACACAATCCAACGCATCGCCCAGGAATCGCCCATCCAGACCGTGGACGAGGCCGGGGCTCGACACACCCGGGCTGTCGGTCGGCTTGGTGTGCCTGAGAATACCCGGATTCGACTGAGGCAGCTCATTGTGGAGGACGCCGAGGCGTCGCCGGAGAGTTCACCCAGTTCGACTTCGGCCACACGCGGGATAGCCCTGCTCTGGGCGCAAAGCGACTCGTGAAATGGCTGCTATACACGTGCCCTTGCGGCCTTGACCAACCGGTCGCCGGCTAGTCTCGCTCCGGCGATGTTGCGGGACGCGGGCCCCAGCTCGAGCTCGGCGAGAGGGCCCGAGACGTGAATGCGCGGATGCCAGCGAAGCGCGGAATCCACGATGGGGTAGCCGCAGCGCGCGCACGGCAACGAGGCCGAGGCGATCAACGCATCGACCATCGATCCGCCAGGGCGGGTCGATGCGAACCCGGTCGCGAGCAGAACGCGCTCCGCTTCCAGCCCTGAGTGGGTAGCGAGCCGCAGCGCGAGGGCATCGCGGCGCGCATCGAACCCTTCAACCTCGCCCTCGTGCCAGAGCAGTTGGCCCCCTGCGATGGACCGGCGCAGCGCGCGCCGGACGTCGGGGGGCACCGAACCTTTGTGGCGCGCTTCAGCGATCAGGGTCCGCCGACGATCAAAATCCCGTTCGCGGTGGAAGCGCTCCATGCACTTCGGACCGAGCCAGCTCGGATCGCTGTCGAATTGGTGCTGGCGCAGGGCATGGCGCGAGACGAGGTGGACGCGATGCCCTTCCTCCACGAGGCGGAGCGCCACCTGGACCGCCGAGATACCGCCGCCGATGACCACGACGGTCTCGCTTGACGACGGCCACCCGTCGAACCCCGGCTCGAAAACATGGTGGACGCGGGCGTGACTGCGCGGCGCCCAATCCGGCCACTCGGGCTGTTCGCTCGCGCCGATGGCCAATACGAGGTGCTGCGCTGCGATCTCGCGCCCGCTCGAGAGCTGAACGCCGACGCCGTCACGGTCGACCGAGCACTTCGTGGCCCGATCCTGGATGTGGAGGTTGGCGAGCCCGAAGGTCTCCACCACCCGGTCGCAGTGCGCATTGAAGAGGGCCAGGGCGGGCCGGTCGTAGGGCGGGGCGAACAGCCCGGTCTTTCGGCGCTTGCGTTTCTTGCGTTTGCCCGCGAAGTGTAGGAGCGAGAAGGGGTCGAGGTCCAGGTGATGGACTCCCGGTGAGCGCAGGTGGGTCATCCCCGTCGTGGCGGCGTAGCTGCGCCAGTGCGCGAGCAGCCGGTCGCCCGGGTCCACGATGCGGAGTCGTTCGGGGGCGACACCCGATTCTCCAAGCAGACGCGCGGCGATGTGCACGCCGTGAATCCCGCCGCCGATGATCAGCCAATCCAGTGCCATCGACACCTCAATCAGCTCTGACAGTCGCCACCGCTGCGATATTGGCCAGCAACCAGGCCGACGCGGCGCACAGCTGCAACCAGTCCCCTTCGGAGCTGATTCCGTAGACGAACACGCTGCCGATCCAGCACACACTGGCCGCCGTCTGGCCGAGCCACTCGGGGCGAAGCACCCGTTCGACCCGGCTTCGCCGCGGTGCCGTGGAGCCGGTACTATTGCCACCGCCGGTCAGCATGCGCATTCTTGGCCGCAGCAGGACAGGTCATCCAGGTACATGCCCCACATACGGTACATCTCCAGATCCTCCGCCGGCAGTCCCAGCGATGTTGCGATCGCCTTGGCGACGACGGCGAAGCGCTGTCGGTACTTGTAGATGAAGCAGAAGACGAGGTTGTCGTGCCGAACGGCCGCCCCACAGAGGAAGATCCCCGGGACGAGCGTCGATTCATCGTGCTCGTTCAGCAGCGGAAAGCCGTCCTCCCGCTGTTCAAACAGGTCTGAGACGAGTGTATGGCTCCCCTCGAATCCGCCAGCGAGCAGCGGGGGCGCAGGCGTGTAGAACTGGCACCCGTCCCGCGTGACGACCTCGTAGTTGGAGTCCAACTGGACGACCGACTCGACGGGTGAATCCGGGATCAGTTCCACATGTTCAGCGAAGGCTGTCCGACGCGTGCGTTCGAGCGAATACGTCGAAAGCGCCACGCTGGGATCGGAGCTTTTGGACTCCCAGGGATTCCCCCTGTCGAAGAGCCGCACGTGCTTGCCCCGTTTGGCGAGGTGGTAGGCGACGTCAACGCCGCTCTCGTAGCCGCCGATGACGATGAAGTCGTCGCCGTCCAACTCGGCGTAGCTGGGGATCGTGGCGGTGTGCCGGCACAGGGTGCTGCCTGCAAACCCGTTCAATCGTGGGTACTGGAAGTCGCCTGCTGCCCAGATGACGTGGCGGGCCCGCACGGTCCCATCCGCCGTTTCGATCGCGAACTCGTCGCCCTGTCGGGCGATGCTCGTCACGTCGGTGTGTTCCCGGATCGGCAGTTCAAAGTGCGTCGCCGTCGCCTTCAGGAAGGCCGCGTACTCCCGTCCCGTCGGATGCTCGACCTTCATCGTGTATGCGGCCGAGGTACCGATGGCGACGGAGTTCAGGTCGAGCATGCCGATGGAGTTTGTAGGAAACGAGGGCGTGATGAAGCGCGTCTCGGCCGGCCACGAGGCAAAGGACGCGCCGACCGTACGACGCTCGAGCACGAGGAAATTCTCGATGCCCGCATCGCTCAGAGCGACCGCGACGCCTACACCGGCCGCGCCGCCACCGATGACGACCGCGTCGTACACGTGATCTGTAGTCGAGGCGCTCATTCGCCCGTTCCTTCGACCATTTCAAGCTCGGGGAAGGGGTTTGGAAGCCCTGCCCAGCGGGGATCGTCGCGAGGGGGTATTTCTTCGAGTGTCATCGGGGTTTTCGTCCAGGTGTGGAGCAGCAAGCTCCGGTTTGTTTGGTAGCGAGACGCTGCCGCAAATCGACCGCGAATCAAGCGAGGGCGGCAACTTTTGCAACCAATAATGATAATTCATTATCATTATTTGGCAAGTCAAATACCGAATATTCGATACCCCTACTTGATCCAGCTCGATCTCCCGCTCGTCGGGTAATTCGTTCAAATCATCCTGTTCAAGCCTGTTTCACTTGTCCGCGCTGCAATCGCTGCATTGTCCGTACAGCGTGATCTCGTGCCCTTCGAGCTCGAAGCCCGGCGGCGCTAGCTGCTCGATACCCTCGGCACACCCGTGGATGTCGAAGGCTTCGTCGCACTCGCGACAGAGAAAATGGTGATGATGACCCCGGTCGGTCGGCTCGTAGCGCACATCATTGACGCCCAGATCCACGGCCCGCACTTCACCGGCGTCTTGCAGGCGCCTGAGCTGCCGATAGACCGTTGCAATGCCCAGCGTCGGCACTATGGGGGACGCCAAGGCGAGGATTTCGAGGGGGCGAAGTGGGCCGGGGGCGTCGCGAATAACCCGCACGATGGCGCTGCGTTGGCTGGTGCGTCTGTTGCTCATGGGGATGCCTCCTTGGTCTGCCGGATGCTGGATCGGACCTAATTGTGGCGAATTACGCTTTTTGGCTGAGCGCTTGAATCAGCGTTGCCAAATTGTGCTCGAACATCTTCTCGTAGCTGGTCGCCGGGCCGCCGCGTTCCGAGAGCGCGTCGGAGAACAGCCGGCCACCGATCTGAATTCCGGTTTCGTGCGCGATCTGCTGAATCAGGGATGGGCTGGTGATGTTCTCAACGAATAGTGCGCCGGCACCGACGGCCTTCAGGTGATCGATCAGCTTGGCGAGGTCCCGTGCCGACGGCTCGGCATCGGTGTCGATCCCGATCGGGGCCAGAAATGTGAGCCCATAGGCTGCCTCCAGATACCCAAAGGCGTCGTGGGCGGTCACGACCGTACGCTGGTCGGCGGGCAGTCTTTTGAGTTGGCCGAGCGCGCGGTCGTGTAATGCCTTTAGTCTCGCGGTGTAGGCGCGGGCATTGGCCTTGTAGGCTGCCGCGTTTTGCGGATCGGTTTCCGCCATGCCGTCCGCAATATTGGCGACATACTTCATGCCGTTTATGAGTGAGTTCCAGGCGTGCGGGTCGATTGCGCCGTCAACCTTCAAAGGCGTTATGCCATCCGTCGCGACGAACACTTTGGCCTGGGTAGCGGATGTCTCGATCAGGGTTTGCGACCAGGTCTCGAAGCCCAGACCGTTGACAAAGATCACCTCGGCGTTGGTCACTGCTTTGGCGTCGGCCGCGTTGGGGATGTAAACGTGCGCGTCCGCGTCCGGGCCGACAATGGTTGTCACCTCGGCTAAATCGCCGGTGACCTGGCGCACCATATCGCCGAGGATGGAGAAGCTGGCGACGACCTTGATTCTGTCCTGGGCGGCCGCCGGGATTGAGGTCAACGCCAGGCCCGCTACCAGCAGTGCGCTGAAGAGTCGTTTCATGGTTTTTTGCTCCTACATTGAGTTTCTGTTGATGGTCAGAGGTTCGCGGCGGTACGGGTTGAGGCGTGCGCCGACCTGAAATCCTTGCGGTGCGAAGATCAGGCTGAAAAAGAAAAAGACCGCCGCAACCAGCACGATTGCGGGACCTGAAGGCACGTCCGACAAATAGAACGAAACGATCAGCCCGATCCAGCCGCTCAGCAGCGCGAATATGAAGGTCACGATCAAATAGCCGGTGATTGTCGAGACCCAATAACGCGCCGCCGTGGCCGGCAGGATCATCAGCCCGACCGCCATCAGCGTGCCGAGCGCCTTGAAGGCGCCCAACAGATTGAGCACGACCAGAAACATGAACCAGTGGGCCACGAGGCCCGGGTGCTTGGACTGGCTCTCATGGAAGACCGGATCGATTGTACTGATGATCAGCGGCCTGATGATCAGCGCGAAGCTCACCAATGTGATTGTAGCCGTCGTCCCGATCAGAATGAGGCTTTCGTCGTCGATGCCGAGGATCGAACCGAACAGGAAACTCTTCAGCGGCACCGCCGAGCCGGCGGCGGACAGGATGAAGATGCCGAGGGCGAGGGCGGTCAGGTAGAGCGACGCCAGACTCGCATCCTCGCGGATGATTGTCATACGGGCGAGCAGGCTGGTCAGCGCGGCGACGGTGATACCGGCGGTCAACCCGCCAACGATCATGGATCCCACCGACAGACCGGCAATCACGAAAGCGATGACGATTCCCGGCACAATAGCGTGAGCCATCGCCTCGCCGGCGAGCGACAGACGCCTGAGCACCAGGAATGCTCCGACCGGGGCGACGGAGAAACTCAGCACCGTCGTCGCGGTCAGTGCCCGGACCATGAACGCGTAGTCGAGCCACTCAAACATCGTCTGCTTTCGATTGCGAGTACATGTCTTCGATCCAGGCGGCCTGACTTTGCGACAGGTACCGGTGAACGACCAGATTGTCGGGCGTAAGCGTTTCTTTCGGGGCACCGAAAAGCGCGCGGCCATCTCCTAGGAGAAGCGCTGAGCTGCAATGTTGTAGAACGGCGGAAAGGTCGTGCAGAACGAGGATGATGGTGCGTCCTTCCGCGGCCCAGTGATCGATCAGCGTCAGCAGAGCCGCTTCCGTTGTCTGGTCGACGGCCGTAAACGGCTCATCCAATAGGATCAGCGGCGCATCCTGAACCATGGTCCGGGCAAATAGCGCCCGTTGCAACTGACCCGCGGATAGTTTGTGCAAGGGCATATCGGCGATCTCGGCGGTGCCTGTGCGCTCGAGCGCGCACCCGATCCGAGCCCGGCACTCACTATCGATGCGGCCGAGAAACCCCAAGTTGGGCCAAGCACCCATTGCCGCTATGTCGCGGACCCGGATGGGAAAGCGGCTGTCGAACTCGGTCCTCTGGCCTAGATAAGCAATTGTCGGTGGCCGCCCGATGGGCCAGTTGAGCGTGCCGGCAAGCGGCGGCAAGGTGCCCAACAGTGTTTTGATCAGGGTCGATTTTCCCGATCCGTTGTGACCGACAACAGCAAGCACATCGCCGAGCGCAAGGTTGAACGCGACGTCTTCAGCGACGGTCTCGGTCCCATAGCCGAGCGAGAGTCCAGTTGCCGAAAGGAGCATTGGAGTCGCCATCGGCCTCTGTCGGACTCAGATGCCGAGGGTCGCGATGATGATGACCCAGAGTCCCGCGCAGGCGACGCTGACTGCAATCAGATAATGGAGCGTACTGGCAACTGTAAGATCGAATTCCGCCAAGCTTTGAGTCTGTAAGTCTTGCGAGCTCATTATTCTCTCTTTCAGGGGTATGGCTACTGGGTTCCCTCTTCGGTCTCAGGACACCAAGCTACTGCCCCATAGCAACCTTCTCCCCATCGTTCAACCTATACTGTCCTCCAATGATATTCTATTATCATTAAGCAGTCAACCTAACTCGGGCGGATAGGCATGGTGCTGATGATTCTCTTACAGCATATCTTTCACTTTCACCAGCACGACTTCAGCCGCGAGGCGAGCGATCTGTATGAGGTCAATTGAATAGCCGACAGATAAAAAACACCGGCCGCAGGCTACTTTGGAAACTCGCATCCATAATCGGCCTAGCAGTCGGTCCCGTTTGGGGTGACCAGACTGGCGCTCTCGCCGGGCACGTGATTGACGCCGAAAGCGGCCAACCTGTTGGTTGGACTACCGTCGTCATTGAGGGGCTTGAACGGGCGCGAATGAGCGACGCCGAGGGGTACTTCTTTTTCGCCAACGTACCCGCCGGTGAGCACGTCTTGCAAAGCCTACACATCGGCTACCAAGAGGCTCGCTTTGAGGTCGAGGTTGTCGCGGGAGATACTACTCATGTCGATCTGGCTATCGGCCACGAGTCCCTGCATGTAGATGAGATCCTCGTCGAAGGCGAACGCAAGACCCCTGTTTCTCCGCTCCAAGCGCCCGAAGTTGTCTTCAGCGGCAGCAAGCTGCGGCAAAATCTGAGCCGCACCATTGCCGAGACCATCGACTACGAACCGGGCATTGCCCAACGCTCGATGGGGCCGGCACCAGCGCGTCCAGTGCTGCGCGGGCTAGGCGGCGACCGCTTGCTGGTGGTCGAAGACGGCGAGCGCACCGGCGATTTGTCCGGCACCTCCTCGGACCACGCCGTGGCTATCGAGCCGATGACGACCGAGCGCATTGAGGTCGTGCGCGGCCCCCGCACCTTACTCTACGGCTCCAATGCCTTGGCCGGGGTTGTCAACGTGGTACGGGGGTACGTGCCCTCTGAGCAGCCCAACGGCTTCGGAGGCACGGTGACCTATCAGGGGGAGAGCGTAAATCGAGGGTTGTCCGGCGGCCTAACCCTTGAACAGCCGCTCGGTCCACTGGCCCTGCGCTTCGACAGCAGCCTGCGCAATGCCGACGATATTTCTACGCCGCATGGAAAGCTCGTCAATACGGACATCCGCACGGGCAATGCTTCGGTCGGCTTGAGCCTAGTGCGTCCTTGGGGACACATGGGCGCGTCCGGCAGTCTGTACGACTCCGATTACGGCATTCCCCCCGACCCGGAGGGAGGCCACCCGCACGGCGTATCCATTGATCTCCAGCGCCACCATCTCGAAGGACGCGGCGAAATTCTCATCGGGCCAGACTGGCTCCAGCGCCTAGAACTGCACCACGCGTTTTCGCGCTATCAGCACGGCGAATTCGAAGCCAGTGGTGACTTGGGCATGGAGTTTGGCGTGCTCACGCACAACACCGGTGCGCTGGCCCACTTGGATCGCATGGGGCCTTTTGCAAATGGTGCGATTGGCCTGTGGTACGAGTACCGCAATTATGCTGCGGCTGGGCTCAACTTTACGCCGCCGGCCGAGGAATACGCCGGTGCTTTGTTCGCGTACCAAGAGTGGGAATATGGGCCTTGGGCAGCCAATGCAGCCTTGCGCGTTGATGCCCGCCGCGTCGAGCCGAGAGAAGAACGCGGTTCGCGCCGAGTCGGCCGCATCCAGACGCGCGACTTTGCCGGTATGTCTGCCGGTTTGTCTAATCACTACCGCGCCAGTTCGACTTTGACACTGGGCTCGACCTTGATGCGCACCTATCGCGCTCCCGGTATCGAAGAGCTATTCTCCGAAGGGCCGCATTTGGCCGCCTATTCGTACGAGGTGGGCAATGGTGATCTCGGCAGTGAACGCGGCTTGGGACTGGAGCTGTTCGCCGACTATCACCGCGAAAAAGGCCATGTGCACTTAGCCGTCTTCCGCAACGCGATCAATGGGTTCATTTTTCCCAAGAACACTGGCGAGCGCAGTCTGCGGCGCGCCGATCTTTTTCTCTATCAGACTGTGGGGGAGCGCGTCCTCATGCACGGTGCCGAAGTTACCTTCGATTGGCATCTGGCGGAGCCTTGGAAAGTGGCCGGTACCCTCAGCTATGTGCGCGGCCGGCTCACTGATTTCGACGACGAACCCCTGCCGCGTCTGCCGCCTCTGCAAGGGCATCTGGGCCTGACTTGCGAACCCACTGAGGCGCTGAGTGCGACTATTGACGTGCGCTTGGCTGCGGATCAGAACCAGATCGGCGAGTTTGAAGAGCCTACGGCAGGCTACGCAGTGCTGGATTTTTCAGGTCAGTACTATGCGGAGTGGGGGGGACGGCTGCACACCTTCGCCCTGACCTTGGAAAACGCCACCGATGCGGTGTACCGCAATCACCTCAATCGCGTCAAAGAGATTCTGCCCGAGCCAGGCCGCAATCTGCGTCTGCTGCACAAGATATTCTTCTGAGACTCAGCTCCCCGGCTGCCACTCGTTGAGCGTGCGGGCGAAGAGGATATCCGAGCGGGTGACGGCCCCTTCGCTGTGGGTTGTTACTGAGACGGCGATGGTGCGCTTGCCGGTATCCAAGGAGAAATCGGGGTGGTGGTTCTGCTCGGTGATGGTGCGGGTCAGGTGGTTGAGGAA
The DNA here is from genome assembly GCA_009841115.1 of Gemmatimonadota bacterium. Lineage (GTDB taxonomy): Bacteria > Latescibacterota > UBA2968 > UBA8231 > UBA8231. The sequence continues at coordinate 33,661 of VXML01000050.1, forward strand.
CGAGGTGATGTCCTTGAAGTTGGCAAAGACGAAGTCGCGCGAGATGATGATGCCGTCGCGGCTCCAGCCTTCAAGAGTTTGCAATTCGGCATCTACTTCGGCGGCGCTGAGGGTGGTTTTGTCTTCGGTCATGGTGGGTTGGCTCCTCGTTGAGATGGTTAAGTGGTTAAGATGCGGTGGAGGCGGTCGGCGATGATTTCGGCTTCGCCGTCTAAGAGGGTTTGCGGCCCAATGCTGAGCGCGGTGTTGCCGCCGCTGACGAGGATCGACGGCTCGCCTGCTTCGAGTGCGTGTACTACGTCGCCAGTCGAGAGGGGGGCTGCGTCGCCAAAGTGCAGATGCACTAGCGGCGAGGCTGGCGGAAATTTGTTCTCGTAGGCTTTGGTGAAACGGGCTTCAATGCCGGTGATGCCTTCGACGGCCTCGGCGACGATTCGACAGCGGCGCTCCCACTCGGCGACGACCGCGGTTTCGTCCATTTCAAAGAACAGCTCGACGGCGCGGAGCAGGCCGCAGATTTCCTCTTTACCGACCTTCATGCCGCGGCCGATGGCCGAGTGCGGGTTGGAGTTGAGGTGGCACGCGGCAATCAGGTCTTTGCGCCCCAAGATCAGGCCCGATGACTGCGGCCCAAACAGGCCCTTGCCACCGCTGAAGACCGACAGGTCGCAGCCCATAGCTGGCAGGTCGGTCAGGTTGGAGCGCGGCGGCAATTGCGCGGCCGCATCGACGATGACTGGCACGTTGCGCTCGTGGGCTGCATCGACGAGCGCGGGGAGTTCGGACAGGGGCTGGCTGCCGAGGAAATACACTACGGCCGCGGTTTTGGGGCCGATGCCAGCGACGTAATCGTCGAGCGTCACGTTTTTGGTGGTCCCGACTTTGACCAGTTCGCCGCCACTGAGGCGAAAGCCTTGGTGGACGTAGTAATGCGAATCGACCAAGCTGATGACGAACTGGTTGGGCCGGTCTCCGACATCGGGAAGCTGGGCAATGGCGCGGGCGTCGGTGCCGGTCAGGCAGGCGGCACCGGCCAAGAGCATGCCACCAGCCGCGCCTGAAGATACAAAGGCCGCTTCAGCACCGGTGAGCGCGGCGATGCGAGCGCCGGCTTTTTCGTGCAGCTCGTTGAGGTGGACGAATTGGCGCGACGCTTCGGCCATTGCCTCGACCACGGGCGCGGGCATGATGGAGCCGCCGAGCGTGGTGATGGTGCCACGGGCGTTGATGAAAGGGCGCAGGCCGAGGCGTTGGTACAGGGTGGGCATGTGTAGGTCCTTGGGGATGGCCAAGTAGGCTTACTATGATAGTGAAAGTAAATAAAAAGAAAGCGGGCGGGATGAAACACCCCGCCCGCTTTTACATGTGTGCCAAGCGTCCCTTAGTGCGGGTGCGCGTGGCCGTGGCCGTGACCGGCGGCCGCTTCTTCTTCCTCCTCCGGCTCCTCGGCCACCAAGGCGTCAGTAGTCAGCAAGAGGGTGGCGATGCTAGCGGCATTGCTGAGCGCGGTGCGCACGACCTTGGTCGGGTCGATGACGCCCATGGACACGAGGTCGCCGTATTCTTCGGTTTGGGCGTTGAATCCGTACGCGCTCTCTCCATCGGAGACGATTTCGACGACGACCGCGCCTTCGTGCCCGGCGTTGGCGGCAATCTGGCGCAGCGGCTCCTCAAGGGCGCGCCGCACAATGCGGACGCCGGTGGTCTCGCCCTCAGTCTCGCCGGTGAGCGAATCTAGCGCGGCAATAGAGCGCACAAGGGCGACGCCGCCCCCGGGCACGATGCCTTCCTCGACCGCAGCGCGCGTCGCATGCAGCGCGTCCTCGACGCGGGCCTTCTTCTCCTTCATCTCGGTCTCAGTGGGCGCGCCGACCGCAATGACAGCCACGCCGCCGGCCAGCTTAGCCAGCCGCTCCTGCAGCTTCTCGCGGTCGTAGTCCGAAGTGGTCTCGTCGATCTGGTTGCGGATCTGCTCGACCCGGCCCTTGATGTCAGCGGTCTTGCCCTCGCCCTCGACGATGGTAGTGTTGTCCTTGTCGATGGTGATGCGCTTGGCCTGACCGAGGTCGGTCAGTTGGACGCTTTCGAGGTTGATGCCCAAGTCCTCGGTGATCACAGTGCCGCCGGTGAGGGTGGCGATGTCTTGGAGCATGGCCTTGCGACGGTCGCCGTAGCCAGGGGCCTTGACCGCGGCCACGTGCAAAGTGCCGCGGATCTTGTTGACCACCAGCGTAGCGAGGGCTTCGCCCTCCACGTCCTCGGCGATGACCAACAGGGGCTTGCCCGCCTTGCTGACCTTTTCGAGCAAGGGCAACAGGTCCTTGAGGTTGGAAATTTTCGTCTCGTGAATCAGCAGGTAGCAGTCCTCCAAAGAGGCTTCCATGTTCTCCTGATCGGTGACGAAATAGGGCGACAGGTAGCCGCGGTCGAACTGCATGCCCTCGACCACGTCGAGAGAAGTGTCCGTGCTCTTGGCTTCCTCGACGGTGATGGTGCCGTCCTTGCCGACCTTGTCCATGGCTTCGGCAATTAGCTGACCAATGTCGCTGTCGCCGTTGGCGGAGATGGTACCGATTTGCTCGACCTCGGAGTGATCCTGGACGGTCTTGCTCTGGGCTTCGAGGCTTTTGACCACCTCGACGACGGCTTGGTCGATGCCGCGCTTGATCTCCATCGGGTTGTAGCCCGAAGTAACGGATTGCAAGCCCTGCGTGTAAATGGCTTCGGCGAGGACGGTGGCGGTGGTGGTGCCATCACCGGCTACATCGCTGGTCTTGGAAGCGACCTCCTTGACCATCTGCGCCCCCATGTTTTCATAGGCATCGGGCAGCTCGACCTCTTTGGCGACGGTAACGCCGTCCTTGGTAACGGTGGGCGAGCCCCAGCTCTTGGCCAAGACGACGTTGCGGCCCCGAGGTCCGAGCGTCACCTTGACGGCCTGGCTAAGCTGTTGGACGCCGGAGAGGATGTTCTCGCGGGCGTCTCTGCGAAAGGCAATCTGTTTGGCAGCCATAAGTATTGTACCTCCCTTAGGCTACAACGGCGAGGATGTCGTCTTCGCGCATAATCAGATATTCTTCGCCCTCGATCTTGACCTCGGTGCCCGAGTATTTGCCGATGAGGACCTTATCGCCTACGCTCACTTCCAAGCCGACGCGCTCGCCGTCTTCAACGCGCCCGGGGCCGACGGCGACGATCTCGGCTTCTTGGGGCTTTTCCTTGGCCGTGTCCGGGATGATGATCCCACCGACCTTCTGCTCTTCGGCCTCGTCGAGACGCTTGGCTAACACGCGGTCGGCGAGGGGCTTAATACTGATAGTGGCCATGATTGGCTCCTCCTTTTAGGGGTAAAATGGCTATGGGATGCTATATGCAAAATTCGTGCCAATGGACGAAAGTTTTGCTAGTGTTTTGTTTATAAAGCACTTATGCCGTACTTTGCCGCAGGGCAGTAAATAGATATTTTCCCATATTGATAATATATCTAAAAAATAAAGGTAGAAAATACATATAAGTGTATTAAAAATAATTTATTGTGGTGTTTTCTCTAAATGAAAATATAAACCTCTAATTCTCATTATGAAAAAATTGAGGGAATAATGGACTGGGATGACCAGCGAGTTGTACTTACTGGGGCCAGCAGCGGCATTGGTCGCGCCTTGGCTCTCGTGTTGGCCGAGCGCGGAGCGCGCTTGGTGTTGATGGCACGCCGCGCCGAGGCGCTAGCCGAACTGGGAGAGGCCATTGAAGCAAGCGGCGGTCGCCAGCCGTTGGTGGTGCCGTGCGACGTAGGCGATCTGGCCCAAGTCAGTGCTTTGCACGCCGAGGTGGAAGCGCAATGGGGTGGTGCCGACGTGCTGATCAACAACGCAGGTCGAGGGCATTACCGCTCCTTCGCCGATGCGGATGTGCGCGAATGCGAGGCCGTGGTGCAGACGAACCTGCTCGGCACCATCTACTGCACCCGAGCCTTTTTGCCGGGGATGCTGGCGCAAGGACGGGGCCGGTTGGTCTTCATATCGAGTATTGTCGGCGAATTTCCCGTGCCCAAGCACGCGGTGTACAGCGCAACGAAATGCGCGGTGAGCGGCTTGGCCGAAAGCCTCGACTACGAACTGGCTCCGCAGGGCATTGGCGTCCACCTGGTGGAGCCGGGCTTGGTACATACCGAGTTTGCCGAGCGGGCCGGCACGCAGCGCCTGCCGATACAGGAAAAATTCGCCAAGTCGGCGGAGGAAGTGGCCGAAGCCATCGCCGCCGCCGTGGCCGCGGGCAAACGCAAGAGCGTCCCAGACGCAGCCGCGCTTTTGCTGATCAAGCTGCGCCAGTACTTACCCGGCTTGACGCGGTTGGCTTTTCGGAGGGTCTGTCGTCGGCTTTAGAGCCTGCTACTGAGAGGTGTACCCGCCATCGACGACTAAGGTCGCCCCGGTGGTAAAGCCAGATGCTTCTGAGGCAAAGTAGAGGACGGCTGTGGCCAGTTCGGCCGGGTCGCCCCAGCGGTCCATGGGGACCTTGGCGATCATTTCGCGCGCCTTGGCCGGGTCTTGCAGCAGGATGGCGTTGATCGGGGTGATAAAGGGGCCGGGGCAGATGGCGTTGACGGTGATCCCGTGCGCTGCCCATTCGAGGGCGAGGGTTTTGGTGAGCTGGACGATACCGCCCTTGCTCGATGCATACGGCGTGCGGTCGGCGATTGAGACCTGAGACACGGTGGAGCCGAGGTTGATGACGCGGCCGTAGCCGCGCTCGATCATCTGCGGCCCCACGGCCCGGCAGTAGTACATCGGGCCGGTGAGGTTGATGGCGATGACCGCGTCCCAATCCTCGTCGCGCAGTTCGACGATCGGGCTGCGGATGTTGATGCCGGCGTTGTTGACTAGAATGTCGATAGGGCCCAAGGCGTCATTGGTTTGGCGCACCGAGGCTTCCACTTGGGTGCGGTCGGCTGCATCGGCTTGGAAAGCGAGCACGCGGCCGTTGGTGTGGGCACTGATTTGCGCGGCTGCGGCGCGGGCTTCTTCTATATTGCGGCTGGTGAGGGCCACGTCGGCACCGGCCGCGGACAGCGCGCAGGCCAGAGCTTCGCCGAGGCCCTTGCTGCCGCCCGTCACCAAGGCCGTGCGGCCCTTGAGGCTGAAGAGGTCGAGCGAGGAGGGTGGGATCATCATAGCGAGGACCAGCCTTCGGCCTCGACCATGGACTTGGCGAGGTCGCCCAACTCGGCGACTAGCTCGGCTTGATCTTGGGCGCGGGCCTTATTGGTGATCTGCATAGTTAGGGCGATCAGCCCCAAGCCGAAGATTCGCTGTAAGCTCTGCGGAGAGTCTGGTTCGAGGTCGGGAATCAGCTCGGACAGGCGGTTGAGCAGGTCGCGGTGCTCAGTGGGAATTTCAATGACTTCCAAGGACATAGCGGCGTTAAAAGTAACGCACGGCCTAGACGCGGTCAAAGCGGACTGTGATTTGTGGGATTTATGTGATTTACAGGAGCCGCGGTTAAAGTTCGACATCGCGGGCGACGAAGTGTTCGCCGTCTTGGACGATGCGGCTCCACGGCGCGTTGGGATCGTGGTCCCAAGCCACGATCCACCCCCGGGCGGCGGCCTCTGAGGTAAACTGCTGTTTGCGGGTCAAGGTCTGGTAGGGGAACATGTCGTAGGCCATGTTCCAATAGGGCCGCAGATGGAGGCGCGTGGGGATTAGTTCTCCGGGATAGACGAGGGTGTGGTCGCCAGCTTCGAGGCGAAAGCCCTGATGAGCGCGCGTGTGGCCGCCGGTGACAAAGGCCGTTAGTCCGGGAAGCAATTCGTCGTCGCCGTCGAGGAAGCGCATCTCGACTTGGTGGGCGAGAGCGTGGAGTTCTTCGGGCCGATAGCTGCTCCGCATGGTGCTGCGGCCGGCCAAGGCGTCGTCCCACTCATCGCGCTGAACCGCGTGGATGGCGTTGGGAAACAGCGGAGCTAGGCCCGTAGGCTCTTCGACGAGACAGCCGCTGAAGTGGTCGAAGTGCAGGTGGGTGAGCGCGACTATGGTAATCGCCTCTGGGGCCACGTCTGCGGCTGCGAGCGAGCCGCGCAGCGTATGCCCGCCGTCCATGCCGTACATGGTGCGCTCGCGTGGGGAGAAGCGCTCGCCAAACCCAGTGTCGAGCAGCACGAGCTCGCGGCTCGTTTTCAGGAGCAGGCAGTTGCACGACAGGCGGATGCGGTTGTGTTCGTCGGCAGTGGCGGCGCGCTGCCACAGGACCTTGGGAACCAAGCCGAACATGGTCCCTCCGTCGAGGCGAAAGTCGCCGCCGGGCAGGTGGACGGCCTCTGCGTCGCCTAGGTCGAGGGTGTGCATTAGATGTGGACGAGGACCTCGACGCCCTCGGTGGCAAATTGGCAGCGCATCTCGCGCAGGCCCTCTTGGGCCATGCTTGTGCGCAGCTTGGCGTGGTGTTCAGCCGGGCAATAGAACATGAGGAAACCACCGCCGCCAGCCCCTAGCAGCTTGCCGCCGAGGGCACCAGCGGCGCGGCCGGCCGCGTACCAGCGGTCGATATCCGCATTGGATATCTGTTGCGCCCGCTGTTTTTTGGCCAGCCAGTGCTCGTGGAGCAATTCGCCGAAGCGGTCCGGCGCATCCCGTTCGAGTGCCTCCTTGATCTGGTAGCCGATCTGCTTGGTCTGATGCAAGCTCTCTATGACTCGGTCGTCGCCTTGTTGCGTGTCTTGATTTTGCTGGGAGAGGATGTCCGAACTCTCGCGCCGGATGCCGGTAAAAAAGACCAGCATGTTGGCGGCTAGGACTTCGGCAGTGGGTGGGGAGATTGCTAGTGGCGTGACTGCGACGTGTCCGCTGGTATCGATGTCGAGGCAAGTCAGGCCGCCGAAGGTGCCCAAGTAGTGGTCGTGTTTGCCCGCTGGCTGAGCGGCCCGCACCGTTTCGATATAGTGGGCTTCCTCCGCCAACTCTTGGGGGGAGGGTTGTTTGCGCTTATAGGCGTGGAGCGCGGCTAGAAGTGCTACGGTGAACGCGCCCGACGACCCTAGGCCAGTGCGTCCGGGCACGTCGGACATTGCGCTGATTTCGATGCCTCCTTCGATCCCAGCGTAGGTCAAGGCTTCGCGCAGCAGGGGGTGTTGGATCTGGTAGGGTGCCTCGACCTTTTCGGTCTGCGAGTACTTGACGCGAATGAAGTCTTCCACCTTGAGGTCGTTGAGCTGGATATAGACGTATTTGTCGATGCCAGCGCTGAGTACAAAGCCCCCGTGATGGGTGTAATAAGAGGCTAGGTCGGTGCCGCCGCCGCCGAGCGGAATGCGCAAGGGCGCTCTGGTGATGATCAAACTAGCCTCGTTTCAAGGAAGGGCAAAAGCGCCCGAGTCCACGCACTGACAGGCGTGGCGATAGCGCTCGGGCGTATCGGTCGAAAGGAGTTGACCGCGCAGGGGATGCCCGAGCAAGGGGCGGCCTGCGGAGAGCAAGTCGGCGAAGACCTCGCTGAAGTCGCAGGGGGTATCGGGCGGGATGTGATTGAGGATTTCGGGTTGTAGAGCGTAAATCCCGGCGTTGACCCAGTAGTTGTCGAATACTTGGTCGGGCCGCGGTTTTTCTATGAAGCGCTCGATGCGGTGGTGCGCGTCGAGGCCGATGATGCCCCGCGTGGTCGGATCGTCCATCCACAAGAGTCCGATGCTGGCGATTTCGCCCTCGCGTTGGTGGGTTTGCCACAAGTCGCCTAAGTCGAAGTTGGTCAAGTTGTCTCCGTAGTACACTAAAAAAGGGCCGTCCAAGTGGTCGGCAACTCGCCGCACAGCGCCAGCGGTGCCGAGTAGCTCGTCCTCCAGTGAATAGGTAATCGACACGCCCCGGGCCCGACCATCGCCGAAATAGTCGGTGATGACTTGGGGCAAGTGGTGGAGGTTGATGACGAGATCGTCAAATCCGTGCTGCGCCAACAGGCGTACGATGTGTTCAAGCAGGGGTTTGTCGGCAAAGGGGACCATTGCCTTGGGGGTCGCGTCGGTTAGCGGGCGCAGGCGCGTGCCGCGTCCGGCGGCTAGGATCATCGCCTTCACGCGCTCGCTCGGCGAAGGACGTTGGCGGCGCGCATATTCGCTTGGGCCCCGGCGTAGAAGTCCGCGAGGTTGGGCTGCCGTTTGACCCATTCGATGTATTCGCCAATAGTCTGTTCAAGCGGGACCTCGGGCTGCCAGCCGAGGGCTTGCAGGGCCGCGCCGGAGGAGACGGTGTGGCGGGTGTCGCCAAAGCGGTATTCTCCGCTGACGAGCGGCTCGATGGACCGCCCGGCGATGCGCGTTACTAGCTGGGCGTATTCGAGGACGGTGGTGCCGCGCTGTCCGGCGACATTGAAGGAGCGGAAATTGGCGCGCTCGTCTTCGAGACAGAGGACATTGGCGCGGGCCACATCGCCGACATGGACATAGTCGCGCAGCGATTGGCCGTCCTCGTAACAGACGGGGGGCTGGTCGTGCAGGACGCGGAGGGCAAAAATGCGGCCGATGCCCGAGTAGGCATTGAAAAAGGAGTTGCGCGGTCCTTGGACGATGGAGTAGCGCATGTTGACCGTGGGAATGCCGTATTTGCGGCCGAGGCTGAAGGAGGTCAGTTCAGCTGCGTATTTGGAGATGCCATAGGGGGTGTGGGGGTTGACGGTGTCTTCGGTAATGGGCAGGTGCTCGAGTTCAGCGGTGCAATGGGGACAGCGGACTTCCCACTCGGCTCTGGCTAGCTGCGCGTCGGGACGGGCGTCGGGATAGACGATGCCGTGCTCGCCACAGCGGTACTTGCCCTCGCCATATACGGCTTGCGACGAGGCCAGGACCACTTTCCGCACGGGTAACTTCTCGGCGACGATTAGCTCGTAGAGCAGGGTGGCACCGACGGTGTTGACGTGGTGGAAGGTGGAAAAGTCGGGCATGTAGTCTTGGTAGGCGGCTAAGTGAATGACGCCGTCGATGCCGTCGAGCGCGGCCAGCCAGTCGGCTCGTTGGCGCACGTCGCCGCGCATCTTTTCCACGCTCGCGGGCAGATAGTCGGGCCAGCCTTCGGGGTGGACCCGCTCCTGTAGGGAGTCGAGGATGCGGACGCGATAGCCCGCGGCGACGAGGCAATCTACGGTGTGCGAGCCGATAAAGCCGGCCCCGCCTGTGACTAGAATGTGGCGCATGAGTTAGGGCAGGGATACTTCGCTACACAGTACGGCATTTTTCATCAACCGATGGAAACAACAAGGTTCAAATTTTCTTTTCGCAGCATATCTTGTAATGCAAGCTGAACCCAAAAACTTTCTGGTTCGCCAAGTTTTCCGGCAATTTTAGCTGCCCTACTGGGGCTTGGAATTCTTCTTTCTTTTTCAATATCACAAAGACTTTGAGGGGAAATACCCAAAAAAATAGCAAACTCTTTCTGGCTCTTTTCTTCTCCTATTCGATAGCTTGCCAAAGCATTTCCAAATGTCAGACATCCAAAGTCTCTCTCCAAATTAGAAATCCCATATTGTCCTTTAGTAATCATAAAATACTCCCGTGAGACCGCCGATCTTTAGTCGGCGGAGGGATAGGGATTGAATCGGCGATGGGGCCGAAACGCACAAGGCGGTTTGGTTCCCTGAGTCGATTCAAATAAAATACGCCCTTGTGTAGTGAATATTAATTCACTACATTTAAGGACATGGAAACGATACGCACTCTCTCTTGTAAACTCATCGTTCCGCCTCGGGTGGCTCAGCGCATTGACGCGACCATGACGGCGTTTGCCGACGCTTGCAACCTCGTCGCCGATTGGGGCAATGACAACAAGTGCCATCGTCAGTACGACCTGCACAAGGGCTGCTACCGCGACGTGCGCGAACAATTCGGTCTCAGCGCCAACTTGGCCGTCCGCGCCATTGCACGGGTCGCGCCCCGATTGGCCAACGCCAAAACGCGACACAGCCGATTCAAGCCCACCTCGATTGACTACGACGCCCGCATTTTCAAGCTCAACGTTGAAACCGAAACCGTTTCCATCCGCTTGCTCGACGGGCGCTGCATCCTCGCCATGCAGTTGGGCGACTTTCAGCGCGAAGGATTGGCCGGACAAAACCCTACGTCGGCTATCCTCTCTCGCAAGCGGGGTACCTATTACTTGGACGTTCAGGTCAAAGAAGACGCACCCCCTGCCCAAGACGCTGAAGACACGCTTGGCGTTGACTTGGGTATCCGCTCTATCGCTTGTGATTCCGCAGGCCATCAGTTTCAAGGTGAAGACCTGTCCGACTATCGCCAGCACCGCGCCGACGTGAGGGCCCGCTTGCAGGCGAAGGCAGACACCGGCAACAAGCAAACCAGAAAGGCTTGTCGCCGGGCACTCAAACGGCTTTCGGGTCGGGAACGTCGCCACCAGAAACGGATCAACCACGAAATCAGTAAGAAGTTGGTAGTGTTCGCCCGCGACCACGGCTTGGCGATTGTCTTTGAAACGCTCAAAGGTATCCGCGACCGTTGCCGATTCGGCAAGGGACAACGCCGACGTTTCCACTCGTGGGCATTCTACCAGTTGCAGCAGTTCGTCGAGTATAAGGCCAAGCGCGAAGGCGTCCATATCGTGTATGTCGATCCACGCTACACCTCGAAGACCTGCTCGAACTGCTTGCATGTGGGTACTCGTCGTCAAGATGACTTTTCCTGTAAAGACTGTGGGCATGGTTCCCATGCCGATGTCAACGCGGCGCGGAACATTGCTCGCTGGGGCCTCGCTGTAATCCGAGGCGAATACTCCCTGCTCTCCTGTGCGCTCCCAAGCGGCGGAAGAGTGGGAGGGTAAAGCTGACTGTTTCAACGGTCAGTGCGATTACGTTTATTGATCTCCTCAACTTGAATAGAATTAACTTCATCGCCTTCTATTTTGATATAGAAAGCGCGATAGGATTTGGATAGCCTGATGGATCTTTGCCCGCTTCGGCACCTCGAAGTGGTTCGTCGTGATAGCCTGGGATTTTTCTAACTTCCTGAATATAGAGATTCTACCTGAAGTGCCCATCGTTGGAGGTTTCTTACAATATGGATGGGCAACCGATTCAGATTTTTTCTCACCTTGTCAAATAGGACTCTTTCCATCTCCAAATCATACGTCAAAATGACGTATTCATCAAGGCATAGAATACCTTATCGGCCAGATCGGGGCAAGATAGTTCGGTGGCTAAAACGGCGGCGCAAACCCGTCTTTTCCCTCACCTAAAGGCGGCAAACCGCGATTGCGCAGTTTGTTGTCGAGTACTCTGAAGAACTGCCGATAGCGTTCCAGATACTCAGGTTCAAAATCACTGCGCCCGCAGCCCAGTTTCTGCGCCATCAAATCATACGCGCCGTCCCGCGTACCGGCCAGAAACTTCCCTTGCCGGAAGTGAAAAGGCTGGGCGATGAATTTCTCGACGCCAGTATCAATTAGAGCATCGGCAAAGTCGTGGTTGCTATTGACCAGCAGTAGGGGTGTCATTGTGATGCAGGTATCAAGGCTGGCCGCCTGTACTTCCTTGATGGCCTCCAGTCGCCGGTGATTAGCCGGGCAGAACGGCTCAAAAGTCCGACGAATGTCCTCATCGTCGGTAGTGACCGTCATATTGACCTGTACCCGTCCACCGTTATTCGCAATGCGATGGAACAGGTCGCAATCCCGCGTCACTAGTGGGCTGCGGGTTTGGACAACCAGCTTGGGCTTGTGCCGCTCGGCCATAATTTCCAGCAGGCGGCGAGTGAGTTCCAACTCTCGCTCGATGGGCTGATAAGGATCGGTGACGCTGCTCATATAGATGAGCTTGTCGTCCAGCGACTTCCTGCGCTTATCCAGCAACTCGATTGCGTTTTCTTTTACATCGACCCAATAGCCCCATGTGTCGCGCTTTTCGGCATCCCGGCTGAAAAATGCCGCGTAGCAGTAGGTACAGCCAAATGAGCAGCCGCTATACGGGTTGAGCGTAAAATCGTACGCATTCATAAATCCGGTCGGCTTCGTCAGCAACTGCCCCGTCTGGACATACTTCACGTCAGCCTTGCCGGTTTTATCAGGGCCAGAGATGTCCTGCGACATGCCGGAATCAAGGGAATCAAACAGATCTTGCTGTATAGAGTCTGTCATTGCAAAATCTCCTTAGGAAGGAGGCTGTAACAGGCGTAGTGCTCTTCGATAGCGTTCAGCTTTTTCTTCACTCCACCGCCTTTCTAATTTTTCCCACCCTAATCTCTCTTTCTCTTCGCGTTGGTTGCCCGCTGGATAGCTCATAGGATGCCTTTCTGATTGCTCCCGCTTTAGCTTTTCTTGCGCGTCAATATTGCGCTTAGCCTCGGCTTTTTTCCTCTCCTGTAGTCTTTCCTGTTCGGCGGCTTTTCGCTTGGCCTCTTTTCGCTCTCGCTTTAACAACTCTGCATAATGAGAAGAAACGCGCAAGAATAAAATGCTGTCTTTTGGCGAACTGAATCGATAACGGCTCCAGTGACGAACAGATTTAATTGGGTCACCTTCCGCTTCAGGTACTTCAAAGCCAAAATCAACTGCACAGTTGGTATAAAGAGGAGACTTACTTTCAATGCCAAGATCATTGGGAATATCTATATCAGATCCAAATTCCTTGTCCCAGTCGTAAAAATCGTCTACCACTCTACACAGAGCCTTCTTTTTTCTATCAGGGATGGTGAAAACTCCTAAATCAGGACTAACCATACGAAATACCTCCTCTAGGGTATTTTGGGCAGGCTTTACATCTTCATTCCAATAATATGAAGGCCATTGATTATCCCAAGGCAGACTCAAATGGAATGCCGTAATCACACGTACTGTATCAGCCGGAAGTTTGGGTGGATTTTTCGGAGTAGGATATTGGCGATAATGCTTATTAAAACAATCAGGCACGGAATCTAGAAATGCTCGCCAAAAAAAATTACCTGCGGACCTCATTGCTTCCGCCGGTTCATGAGAGTCAAAATAGATCTCGGGTTGTTTGCTATATTTGGACAGGGCAAGAGCTAAACCTACACGACCGGCCCCAGTACCTGCTCCTACATCACAAACATACAGCGTATTCGGAACACCAACTTGGTCAAAGATTCTCTTAAACGCCCAGGACGCTAGGATGCAGTGTTTCAAGTGGTATGTGACTAGGTATGAAGCAGCCAGATACGAGCCATCATAGTTGGGAACAGATTTCCCTGTCACTACTTTTTCTAGGTTTATCATCGCATCAGCAGCCTGCTTGAGATGTGCTTCACATCTTTCGTCATGCCTGTTATGGTGCAGAAAATCCCGGAATCCCCGCTCGTGGGCTTTATCCAACGTCTGCAACAAGTGGGCATCAGGCAGATCGTACGTGGTCTGTTCGGACATGATTAGGTCTGGATTTAGGGTGTAGTTGCGTTTACAGGGTTGTTTACAATGCCGGTGGTGGTAAGTCCGCGCTCGATATTGTCCTTGATCCTGTTGAGGAGGTTCGTGAGCGTCTCATCATGTGCCGGTGCAATATAGATAAGGCGCGGCATCCCGGCCAAGGGCGTCGTGGTTGACAGGAAATCAGTGTTATGTGGATTTTGAGGGATCGCAGTAAATATTGAACGGACGAAACAGAGAATGCGCTACGCTCCTAAAATAGCCCTTGCACTGGTTAGCTTAGTTCTTGGGATCGCGCTGTGCGAGTTGGCGTTGAGCTTCTTGCACCCGCAGCTCTTCCGCCGGCCCCCCGTCTGGCGCTACGATCCCGAACTGGGTTGGAGCCACGTCCCGGATCGCGTCGGTCGCTTGGTCACTCCGGAATTCGACGTGGAAATGCGGATCAATAGCATTGGGTTGCGCGACCGCGAGTTCGCGGATGCAAAGGTCGCGGGCGTCCGCCGCGTGGCCCTATTCGGCGACTCGTTTGTCGAGGGGTGGGGCGTCCCCATAGAGGCCACTGTCAGTCGTCAGCTCGAAGCCTGTCTCCGGCGAGAGGGAGCCGCAGTGGAGGTGGCTAATTTCG
>VXML01000040.1 GCA_009841115.1 Gemmatimonadota bacterium
AACCGCCATTTCCTCTTTTCTCCCGCGCTCGGAGAGGGGTCTAAGAGCCCGGGGCGGGGGTTCGGGGGAGGTACAGGCGAGGAGTAGAATAGTGAACGACGAGAGAAAACGATGCAACAAGAAGGCCTCCTAGTGGAAATTATTATTTATCCTAATAAATATATAGTGCGGTGTAAATTTGCGAAGTGCTAGTTATGTTATTGTAGGCAGGAAGTAATTCTGCATCAATCAAAATGATCCCACTCAGACTTTTAACGTGCATCGTCGCCTTAGTGTGCGGCTGTGCTGTGAGCGATCCGCCGTCCGCGTCCGTCGTGCGTTTTGTCGATGTGACCGCGGAAACAGGGATCGATTTTGTGCATACCAGCGGCCGCTCCGGGCGCAAATATGGGGTGGAGACGATTGGTTCTGGAGCGGCGTTTTTCGACTACAACCGCGACGGGTGGATGGATTTGTACGTGGTGAATGGGGCGGATTTGCCTGGGTATGTCTCGGCGGTGCCGCCGCAAAATGCACTGTATCGCAACGACGGCGGGCACTTTACCGAGGTCGGCGAAAACCTCGGGGTGGCGGACGCGGGTTACGGCATGGGCGCGTCCGCCGGGGACTACGACAACGACGGGGATGCCGACCTCTTCGTCACCAACTTTGGTCGCAATCGGCTCTATCGCAACGAGGGAGCGGCGCAGGCTTGGATCTTTGCGGATGTGACGGCTGCGGTTGGGATCGGGGCGGACGAGCGGTGGTCAACCGGCTCGTCGTTTGCCGATTACGACCTCGATGGCGACTTAGACCTGTACGTGGCGAATTACTTGCACTACGAATTTGAGCGCGGCGAGCTGAGTGAGGAGGGAACACTGCGCTGGCCGCGGCGTCACTTGGCCCCCACTGAATACCCGGGGGAGCGGAACGCGCTCTGGCGCAACGACGGCAGTCGCTTTGTGGACGTGACAGACGCGGTTGGGCTGCTCACGCGCGAAGGCCGCGAGTTGGGCGCGGTGTTTTTCGACTACGACCTCGACGGAGATCCCGATTTGTTTCAGGGCAATGACGCCACGCCGAATTTTCTCTGGCGCAATGATGGCGGCCGTTTTGCCGAAGTGGGGCTGGTGGCCGGCGTAGCGTACAACATCGGAGGCAAGCCTGAGGGGACAATGGGCGTGGATGTGGCCGACGGCGATGGCGATGGTCGCCTCGACTTGGCGATGACCAATTTCCAGTGGGAGAGCAACACTCTGTACCACAACGCGGGCGGCGGGATGTTTGCCGACGAATCGCTGGCCGCGGGTATAGCTGCCAACAGCTTGGACAAGCTGGCCTTTGGCATCAACTTCCTCGACGCCGACAACGACGGCGATCCCGATCTCTACGTGGCCAATGGCCACATCGACGAAGACATCGACCAGTTTGACCCACAGGCCGCGTACGGCCAGAGCGATCAGTTGTACCTCAACGATGGTCAAGGCCGCTTTGCCGACGCGAGTGTGGGCACTGGCGTGGCCGCGCCGACGCGGGATTTGGTCGGGCGCGGTTCGGCTGTGGCCGATTACGACAACGACGGCGACTTAGATATTTTCTTGGTCAACACTGGGCAGCGGGCCCTGCTTTGGCGCAACGATACCCAAGCGGGGCACTACTTGGCGCTGGCGCTAGAGGGGCGGACGAGTAACCGCGATGGCTATGGTACCCGCGTGGTGGTGCACGTGGACGGCCGGACGCTGGTGGCGGAAAAGCGCAGTGCGGCGAGCTATCTGTCGCAAAACGATGCGCGGATGTTTTTTGGGTTGGGGTCGAGCGAAGAGGCCGAGCAGGTGGAGATCGCGTGGCCGTCGGGCATTCGCCAAGTTTTAACGGGCGTGCGCGCCGGACAGGTATTGCGGGTCGTCGAGCCGGATGTGGGCGCGCCGCAAGAGGCGGCTGACGCAGCCATTGCGCAGGCTGCACCCCAAGGCCGCGATGCCGAGGATCTGGAGCAATCTTGGCGGGAAGCACCCTTAGTCCTGCCGGAAAAGACGCGCGCTCCTCTACCGCCCGCAGCTCCTCTGTCCGAGTTGCACGCTGCGGTTAGTGCCCAGCCGGAAGTAGCCAGCGTCCACATCGAGCTAGCCGCCGCGCTTGCGCGCGAGCGCGCGTACGGCGAGGCGGAGGCGGCTTATCGCCGCGCGTTGCAACTCGATGCGGGCGCGGCCCAAGCCTACGTGGGCTTGGGGAAGCTCTACGCCGACCGAGGGGCGCTAGAGCAAGCGGTCGCTGCGTTGAGGCAGGCGATTGCGCTCGATAGCACCTTGGCTGAGCCGCACTACGTGCTGGGCAATATCCACCTTAGCCAACAGCGTTTGGCTGCGGCCGTGCCATTCTACGAGCGCGCTATCGCGCTGTCGCCGCGCTATCTCCAAGCCTATTTCAACTTAGCCGGCTTGCACGCGCGGCAGACTGATTACGGCCCGGCCATAGACGTTTTGCGCCGGGGTCTCGCGGCTCTGCCTGACGAAGTGGAGCTCATGTTGCAATTGGCGCGGATCTACTTTGCCCAAGCGCAATACGAAGATGCGCTAGCGCAGCTCGCCAGTGTGGTACAAGCGCAGCCCACGCGCGCTGAAGCACATGAGCTGACGGCCCAGATCTGGATGGCGCGCGAGGACGTGGATGCTGCTCGCGCCGCTTTACAGCAGGGGCTGGAGCACGCTCCGAACAGCGCCGCGCTCTTGGGACGGCTGGGCATCCTGCTCTTGCAGGAGGGCGCGGACGCCGAGGCTATACCCCTTTTGCAGCGAGCCTTAAAGGCAGACCCGGATCGCGAGGAAGTGTACTATCACTTGGGCCAGGCGTTGTTGCGGCGCGGCGCGGCCGTGCGCGGCCGCACGCTCCTCGACTATTTCCACTCGTTGCAGCAGGAGCACCAAAGGTTGCTGGCCGACAAAACGGCCGTGGTGCTCAACCCCAACGACGCGGACGCGTATTACAAGTTGGGTGTGGTCTATGCGCGGATTGGCCGCTACGAGGCGGCTAGCCAAGCGTACCAAGCGGCCTTGGCCGTGGCACCGGGGCATCTCGACGCCCGCAACAACTTGGGCAACATCTACCTGCGTCGCCGAGCGTTGGGGCCGGCCATTGCTGCGTACCAAGAGGTGTTGCGCCGCGACCCCCACTACGCCCGCGCCCACTACAACTTGGGCAACGCGTACCTGTTGGCCGGTGAGGAGGAGCGTGCAGTGGCGGCGTTTACTCAAGCAATCGAAGCCGACCCCGAACACCGCAAGGCGCAGCAGATGCTGGCTAGGCTACGTCAGCGCGAGGCCCAAGGTGAGCGCTGAGCGGCGGCTACAGCTCGGCGTGGGGCTGATAGCCGCGGCCGTCATCGGCTATGAAATCGGCCTCGTTCGGCTGTTCTCTTTTTTGCAGCACTATCACTACACGTTCTTAGTAGTATCAGGGGCGGTGTGCGGCTTGGGGCTTGGGGCTGCGCTGAGTGCAGTGCTGAATGTGCAGGAAGAGCGGCTGCACGCACACTTGGGCTATTGGGCGGTCGGCTGTGGCGTCAGCATGATATGCAGTGCGTTTGCCGTAGCTCAATTTCCCCGCATGCCACTACTGCTGCTGGTCGGCATCGCCGGCCTTCCTTTCATCGCCGCTGGCGCATTCCTTGCCCTCGCCTTCCGGGCGCGTTATCAACAAAGCCAAATTCTCTACTTTTGGGACTTGGTCGGCGCGGCGCTGGGCATCCTCTACGTCGTGCCAGCCCTCGAATGGTTGGGGGGCGTTGGTGCCCTATTGGGAGCGAGCGTCTTCACTCTGGCTGCCGCGGCTTTCTTTTTAAAGCGCTGGGTATGGACCTGCCCAATTATTTTAGCGACCGGGCTTGTCGTTTACAGTATCCAACAACGCGAACTCATTGATCTCAGTGCTCTAGCCGCAAACGGTGACAAACCGATGTTCCGCGCCTTGGGTGCGGAGCGCCATCGTGGGGAAGTGAAGGCCACGCACTGGAGCGCATATGCACGCACCGATTTGGTTGATCGCACGGGCGACACGGGCCTGAACTTGTATGTAGATGGCGGGGCTGGCTCGTACATGTTCCGCTTTCCCGGGGATTACCGGCGACTGTTTTTCGTGCGCCGCGAGGCCGCGTTTTTCCCCTATTACTTTTCGCGCCGCGAGCGCGCCCTGATCATCGGGCCGGGCGGTGGTGCCGACGTGCTCTACGCGCTGATGACCGGCTGGCGGCATATCGAAGCTGTAGAGATCAACCCGGAGATCGCCGCGCTGGTCCGCTCCTACGGAGAGTACAATGGCGATTTGTACGACTTGGAGGGCGTGGAGTTGCACATCGGCGATGGCCGCAACTATTTGGAGCGTTCCCACGCGCGCTACGATCTAATTGCCCTGCCCTTGGTGTATGCCGAGGCGGCCGATTTGGTAGGGTACGCGCTTTCCGAGAATTATCTGTTCACCCGCGAGGCATTTGCTGCCTATCTCGATCACCTCGCCGAGGGGGGACGGCTGGCCCTCATAGTTCACAATCACGCGCTGATGTTGCGCGTGGTCGCCACTTTAGGGGCCTTGTGGGAAGAGCGCGGCCACGAGCCGAGCGCGGTCCTCGACCATCTCGTCGTCGTCAATGGCGCTCGCGGCGATCCGGTGCGGCAAGAGGCCCACCGTCCCTTGTTACTGGTGCAACAGCAGCCCTATACAGCCGAGCAATTGGCGCGCCTACACGCGGTCATGGAGGAATTGGGTCTAGATGCGTACTTCTCGCCCGGAAGGCGCGAACGGCCGGCGCTGGCGGCGTTGCGCGGGGCTACATTGGCGGACTTTGTCGCTGCATCTGCACTCGATATCTCGCCGACGACCGACGACCGGCCCTTCTTTTACGATGCAACTCGCGGGCTGGACCCCAAGCTAACCCGGCTGTTGGTCGGTTCGCTGTTGGCGTGCGCACTGGTGATGTTGGTGCCGCTTGGTGCGCCGAGTATGCGC
>VXML01000036.1 GCA_009841115.1 Gemmatimonadota bacterium
CCCTAGCGACAGTGCGGCGCACCAAAGAAATTGGCATCCGCAAGGTACTGGGCGCTACGACCGGCAGCGTGCTGCTGTTGATGTCGCGCGAATTCGGCTGGCTGGTGGTGGCGGCCAATGTGATTGCTTGGCCCGTGGCCTATTTCGTCTTGAACCGCTGGCTCTCGTTCTATGCCTATCGCATTGACATGGGCTTGGGGTGGTTTGTGCTGGCGGGCGTGGGCGTGCTCGCCGTTGCGCTGGCCACCGTCAGCAGCCAGACGTGGCTGGCGGCGCGGACCAATCCGGCGGATGCGTTGCGATACGAGTAAATACACACCGCCTGCTGCCACGCAGTCAGGACGAGTCGCATTGATCCAATAGAAGCGCTGCACTGTGAGTGGCTCAAATGCAACTAGGCTCTTACAAAAAAATGTATGGGCCTTTTTAATTTTCCCTTCTTTGGCCGTCTTTACTTGCAGACGGGTTGATAGGCGTCATCAGTCCCGCATTTGAATACCTATGGACAACTTCCATCCCGAAAACTTCGTCGAGCGCTGCTTGGCGGGCAACGCGCAAGCCTTTGAGCCGCTCGTCCGGCGCTACCAGAACGCGGCCTTTGCCACGGCCCTGCGCTACGTGCGCTCGCGGGTCGATGCTCAGGACATCGTGCAGGACGCCTTTGTTGCGGCGTATTGCCGCTTGGGGCAACTGCGCGATAGGAGGCACTTCGGGAGATGGTTGATGCACATCGTAGCCAACCGCTGCAAGGACTGGTTGCGCGACCGCAGGCGGATACAGCCGTTGGATTCTGCAGAGATGGCTCTGGAGAATGCGGCCGCGGCCGAGCACGCCGACCAGATGCGGCGGCTGGAGTTGCAGGAGGCCGTTGATCTGTTGCCCGAACACTACCGCTCGGCCGTGCTGATGTACTACCTGAGCGGCCTGTCCTACCGAGAAATCGCCGAGTTGATGGAAGTCCCCCTGAGTACGGTCTGCGGCCGATTGCAACAAGGACGCATCCGGCTGCGCCAGCTATGGGACGAACCCGACCACGAGGAGATAGCCATGCAGCCAATCGACGTGACCGAACAAGTCCAAGAGGTAGTGTGCCAAATCGCCACTCGACAGGTGCAGGAGACGATTCCGCTAGGGGACACCGAGCGTATCGTCTTCTACTGCGCCCTCGACACGGATCTCGAGATCCGCCAAGCCGAGGGCGAAGACGCAGTGCTCGAAGGGACGCTCAGCGCAATTGGATTGACGCGGGAAAAGGCCCAGGAGAGCGTCGAAGGGATCGAGATCGGGGCCGATCGGGTGGACCATTTTTTTGCCAGCGGGCCACACGAGGGCGAGGTATTCATGGGGACCAGACAGCAAAACGGCCAACCCGAATCCATGTCAATAGGCAGCGGACAGATCTGGCGGGCCTATTTCTTGGGGGGTTGCCATCCGTGGGGTGTGGCAAATGGCGTCAAGACGACGGATGCCTTTCCCCAGATGCAGGCATATACCGGCGGCAGTATGCCGGCTGATATGCGCTTGGGGTTAGGGCGGGCCACGCGGATAACGGTCTATCGCGAAAAGCTCGAAGACATAATCCTGCCGCCCTCGGCTCTTACAGCGGAGGTCCAAAAGGTCTTTCGCCCCAACAGCACATCGCTCGAAAGGGTCCACGGACCGGTTGGTTCTGCCAGCTTAGTGTTGCTGGTGCCCAAGGGCAAGTGCGTGACCGTCATCAAAGGGAAGCAGGTTCGCGCCTTCGGTTTGCAAGACTCAATTAGTTTTATCGAATCGACCTGTGAGGAGGTGGCCGATATTGAGGGCGATGTGGAACTCTTCGACAGCGCGCTGGAAACAGCGCGCAATATCCGCGGCAAACTCTACCAGCGCTACTACCGATACCTCGGCGTGAGGATGGAGGGCCACGAGGCCAGGCGTCATGCGGCTGAAGATTGTCGTCTGGAGGATATTCGCGGCGGCGTGGATATTGACATGGGCAGTGTGCAAATCAAGGCCGCGCGGCTGGGGGGGCGGGTGCGGATTTACAACCGCTTTGGTCAAACGCAGTTGCATCAGGATCAACTCGCCGCGGACAGCCACATCGAATTGGAATCGTGCGCCGGCGATATCCATCTCTCGCTTGCAGAGGCCCTGCTCGACGAGGTTTTGCTGGACAAGGTGCATCTGACTGCGTTCACGCTATGCGGTCAAATCCAATCTACGGCCTTTGAGGATAAGGCTGAGGACAAGCCTCCCCTTATGGCCAACAACTCCGAGGTAATGGTGCTGTCGAACGCGCATAGCGGCCTTGATATACTGGCAGCGGATTTTGTGCTCAAAAGCGAGGCCGGCGCGATCGCTATCGAGAAGGCGAAATAGCTGAAGGAGGTTCAAGATGCTGCGCAATTACGTCGTAATCGCACTGCGGAACCTGATGCGCGACAAAGTGGTGACCAGCATCAATATCGTGGGCTTGTCCGTCGCCATCGCCGTCAGCGCCATCCTCGGCCTTGGCGTGCATGGCATGCTGACCGCGGATTGGAACCTCCGCGAGGATGACCGCCTCTTCCGCGTGGTGGCTCGCGAGATTCAAGCCTCGGATGGCGTTTATCGCATTGCGTACCAGCGCGAGGATCTCGCGGCGGCGCTCGCGGAGACATTCCCCGAGATTGCCAGCACCACGCGCGTTATCAAGACGAGTATCCTAATGACGGTCGGCGAGCGCCATCTCGAACACGAGGTAGTCAAGGTTGACCCCCCGTTCCTACAGATGTTCCACTATCCGCTCGCGGCCGGGAATCCGGCCATGGTACTGGATGGCCTCGACCAAGTCGTCATTTCCAAGCGACTAGCCGAGCGCATGTTCGGAGATGAATTCAGGGACTACCCAGAACTCGTAGGCCGACAGATCATCTTGCACGGCAACGAGGGACCCGAACCATACACGGTTGCCGGTGTCTTCGCCGATCTTCCGAAGAAGCGGAGCCTAGACTTTGACGCGGCGATCCGCTTTGAGAACCGGATGAAGTATGGCAGGAACAGCTACTGGGACTCTCCGACCTCCACATACGTCACGCTTCAGCCCCTTGCCGAGCGGAAGGCGCTCGAAGCGAAGCTCCCGGAGTTTTCCCGCGAGTTCATCGCCCCGGTCTGGGAACGCTACAAAGGCGTTCGCTGGAAGGACGATCCGGACGCCTTCCAACTCCAGCTTCAGGACGCGAGGGACATCTACCTCGACACGCAGGTCTTTAACGCCTACGAACACTCCGAGGGCACCAAGCCGATCCTCGCCCTCGTCGCCCTGACTGGGGTCATTTTGATCGTCGCCTGCATCAACTTCACGACCCTCGCCGTAGCGGGTTCCATCGGCCGTAGCGCGGAAGTGGGCGTCCGCAAGGCGCTCGGTGCTAACAGGACACAAATCGCCCTGCAGTTTTTGGGAGAGGGGGTCCTGCTGGCCTTGTTTTCCCTGATCGCCGGACTAGTCCTCGTGCAGTTGGGGCTGCCCACCTTCAACGCGCATTATGGCATTGACCGCTGGTCCGGGCTAGCGCTCGGCGATCTGGGTTTGCCAATTATCGTCGGTGGAGGCGTCTTGTTGGCAGTGCTGATCGGCATCGCGGCGGGAAGCTATCCAGCCCTAATCGCGGCGCGCATGCAGCCCTCGTCTGGCGTCCGCGGAGAGACGCTGTGGCGCAGAAGAAGAATGACGAGTGCGCTCCTGACCTTGCAGTACGGCATGGCGGTCCTCCTGATTTTCTGCACCATCGCGATTCAGCAGCAGTTGGCCTACATCCAGTCACGCGATCTTGGACACGCGGCTGAGCAGGTCGTCGTTGTCAAGCTACGCGGTGCGGACCCGACGCGGCTTGGCGAACGCTTCAAGGAGGCCAGTCAGTCCCAGCCGGGCGTCGCCGGCGTCGCCCTGTTGCAGCGCGAGTTTCCAACTAGCACCATGACCAATTTCATCAGGCGGTCGGACGGGGAGCAGGAGCGTATTATAGTGCATCATTTTGCTGTTGACCCCGACTTTTTCACGACACTCGGCATTGACCTCGTATCCGGCCGCTCCTTTGCGGACGGACGGCTGGTCGATCGGACGGAAAGTGTCGTCGTCAACCAGAGCCTCGCGGAAGCCCTCGGCTGGGGGGAAAATGCCGTTGGGGAATTCCTACCAGAGTACGGGAACTTCGGCGTGAGCAAAACGCCCACCATCATCGGCATTGCACCGGACTTCCACTTCCGCTCCTTCAGAGAGTCGATCAAGCCTGCCCTGTTCCACTATGGGCCAGAAGCGTCCTTCAAGCGGGCACTGGTGAGGCTGAATACGTATGAGGTTGACGACACGCTCGCGGGCCTGGGGCAGATCTGGGAAAAGGTGGCACCTGAACAACCCTTTGAGTACGAGTTCCTCAACCAGACTTTTGCCCGTCAGTACGAGAGCGATGAGGAAATCAGCCGCACCGTTACCCTTGCCTCCGTCGTCGCCATTCTCATCGCCTGCATGGGCTTGTTTGGCCACGCGACCATTGTCCTGCAGCGGCGCACCAAGGAGATCGGCGTCCGCAAAGTGCTCGGCGCTACAGTAGCAGAGATCCTCGCGCTCTTGTCGTGCGACCTGACGAAAATGGTTGCCTTGGCCTGCCTGTTGGCGTTTCCGCTGGCCCATTTCTTGGTCGGCCAATGGCTGTCGCGATACGCCTATCAGTTTGGGTTGGGACTGACGACCTATCTCCTCTGCGGGACGATCGCTTTTGCGATTGCATTGGGCACGGTGGCGTACATCGGCGTCCGCGCCGCACGGGAGAATCCCGTCAATGCGCTGCGCTATGAGTAGGTAGCCCTATATACCTACCACCCGCCGCAGGAAATCCACCGCGCGCGGGATGGCACCTCTCAGCGAGAAGAGTGTGTGTCCGCCTCCCTCGTAGATGAACGCTTCGAATTCGGGGGGCTCGCGTCCCAGCGCTTCCATGGCCCGGATCAGGGAATGAG
>VXML01000028.1 GCA_009841115.1 Gemmatimonadota bacterium
CAGCCAACCTGAGCGATTTGCGCGATTCCTTGCGTCTTTTGCGCCAAGAGACCATGCTAAAAGCGCCTGCTCAGTAGGTCAAACAATTGACACCTATAAATCGAATGGAACCTACGAAGGTCGAGGGCAATGTGCGGCCGCTCAAAGGTTGGCGGCTAGCTTTCCTGCGCTGGTTTAAAGGCGATGACGCCGTTGTCTCCGCAGTCGCCGAAGACGATCAGCAAGTCGATTGGGTGCGCATGTTGCCTTTTGCGGCACTGCACTTGAGTTGCCTCGGGGTTTTATGGGTCGGTTGGAGTCCCGTGGCCGTGGGCGTGGCCGTTGTGGCCTACTGGGTGCGGATGTTCGCCATAACCGGGTTTTACCACCGCTACTTTTCGCACCGCACATTCAAGACCTCGCGGCCCGTGCAGTTCCTCTTTGCTGTGCTGGGCAATACGGCCGTGCAGCGGGGGCCGTTGTGGTGGGCCGGGCACCACCGCCACCACCATCGCCACTCCGATGTCGCCAGCGACGTGCATTCGCCCAAAGAGCACGGGTTTTGGTGGAGCCACGTACTGTGGATTACCTCGCGGTCGAATTTCCCCACCCGTCTGTACAATGTGCGCGACTTGGCCCGTTTCCCCGAATTGCGCTTTCTCGACCGCTTCGACATCATCGTGCCCGTCTTGCTAGCAGCGGCGATGTACGCCTTGGGGGAGTATTGCGGCAGCCGCTTTCCCGCGTTGGAAACCAGCGGCTGGCAGATGCTCGTCTGGGGCTTCTCCATCTCCACCATCGTCCTGTTCCACGGCACCTGTACCATCAATTCGCTTTCCCATCTCTTTGGTCGCCGCCGCTTTGCCACCCAAGACCACAGCCGCAATAACATCTGGCTGGCGCTTATCACCATGGGCGAGGGCTGGCACAACAACCACCACTATTACCCGGGGGCGGCGCGGCAGGGTTTTTACTGGTGGGAGTTCGATCCGACCTATTACTTGCTCAAAGTGCTGTCTTGGATCGGACTGGTGCGCGATCTCAGGCCGGTGCCCGAGCGGGTTTACGACCGAGCCGTCAGCGGGCGATGAAGCCGGCACAGGGGCGGCGCATCGCCGTGGTGGGGGGCGGTATTTCCGGCCTGGTGGCCGCCTATCTGCTGCACCCCGATTACCACATCGCGCTATTTGAAGCCAACGATTATATCGGCGGCCATACCCATACCTTGGAAGTCGAGCAGGAAGGACGTTGCTATGCGGTGGATACGGGCTTTATCGTCTTCAACGAACCCAACTACCCGCAGTTCAATCGCCTGTTGCAGCGTTTGGGGGTAGCTTCCCAGCCGACCCAAATGAGTTTCAGCGTCAAGTGCGGCCGCACCGGCCTGGAATACGCCAGCACGTCGCTGAGCAGTCTGCTGGCCCAGCGGCGCAATGCGCTGCGGCCGTCGTTCTACCGCATGTTGGCCGACATCCTGCGCTTCAACCGCACAGCACCGGAATTATTGCGCGATCCCAAGGACGCGACGACCCTCGGAGACTATTTAGCCGACAACGGCTACTCCGAGGCTTTTGTCCAACACCACATCATCCCATTGGGATCGGCGCTGTGGTCGGCCTTGCCCGACCGCATGTACGAGTTTCCAGCGCGCTACTTCGTCCAGTTTTTTGCCAACCACGCCTTTTTGCAAGTGAGCGGACGGACGCCTTGGCGCGTCATCAAAGGAGGTTCGCAGCGCTACGTCGAGGCGCTGATTCGTCCCTTTAGAGAGCGCATCCGCGTCAATTGCCCCGTGGCTTCGGTGCGGCGTTTGCACCAAGGAGTGGAAGTACGCACTCAGGCCGGAGAGTCCGAGCACTTCGACGGGGTCATCTTGGCCGTACACAGCGACCAAGCACTGCGGCTAGTGGCCGAGCCTACCCCGGCCGAGCGCCAAGTTCTGGGAGCCATGCGGTATCAGGCCAACGATGTCGCGCTGCACACCGACGCGTCCGTGCTGCCTCAGCGCCGGCGCGCTTGGGCCAGCTGGAATTACTACATCCCGCCCGACAAGGGATGCCCCGCTACCGTCACCTACAATATGAATATCCTCCAAAGCCTGGAGAGTCGCCGACCATTCTGCGTCAGCCTCAATCGCACCAACGACATTGCTCCAGAGCAGATCATCGCCCGCATGACCTATCACCACCCAGTCTATTCGCCGGCCTCGGTGGCCGCGCAAAAACAGCGGTCGCGCATCGACGGGGTCGATCGCATCCACTACTGCGGGGCCTATTGGGGCTTTGGCTTTCACGAGGACGGGGTCGTCAGCGCCTTGGAAGTGGCGCGGCGTTTTGGCAAAACGCTGTGAGCCGCCATAGCTGCATATACGAAGGGCGAGTGCAGCATCGCCGCTTTGCGCCGGTGGCCCACGCCTTTGAGTACCGACTCTTTATGATGTACCTCGATTTAGCCGAATTGCCCAACGTGTTCGACGGGCATTGGCTGTGGTCGTCGCAGCGGCCCAATGTGGCCTATTTCCGCCGCGCCGACCACTTGGGCGCGCCGCAGCATCCCCTAGAGGACTGCGTGCGGCAATTAGTCAAAGACGAGAGCGGACGCTATCCCGACGGGCCGATTCGCCTGCTAACTCACCTGCGCTACGGCGGGTACGGCTTCAACCCGGTCAGCTTTTACTACTGCTTCGACCGAGCCGATAGGTGCGTCGAGACCGTGGTAGGCGAGGTAAATAACACTCCCTGGGGCGAACAGCACTGCTACGTCTTGCACCAAGGTCTCGACTGCGGCCGCGGAGTGCGCAAATGTTACCAATTCTCCAAGGCTTTCCACGTTTCGCCCTTCATGGCCATGCAGCAGGACTACACTTGGCGCTTTACAACGCCGAGGCGCACGCTGGCAGTGCATATGGACAATTGGCAGGACGGCAGCCATTTATTCGACGCGACCCTAGCGCTGCGGCGGCGGGAAATAAGCGCGGCGACACTGGCTCGGGTACTGGTGCAGTATCCGCTGATAACGACAAAAGTCATTGGTGCCATTCACTGGCAGGCGCTAAAACTGTGGCTCAAGCACTGTCCGTTCTACCCGCATCCCAAGTCGTTGACAAAGGAAAAAGACTATGTCGCAAGTGGCTCTCTCCCCCGCAGTTAAAAAACGGCCCATCGGCCTCGGTGGCTGGCAGGACCGCTGGGCGCGGCGATTGGTGTTAGGGCAATTGCAGCGCTTGCAACGCGGGGCGATTTGCCTAGTCGAAGGCGAACAGCGCCGCAGCTTCGGACGGGGCGAAGACGGTCCCGAAGTGGTTTTGCAAGTCCACCATCCGCGCTTTTTCCGCGCCTTAGCCCTCGGGGGCACCATCGGCGCGGCAGAAGCCTACATACAGGGGTGGTGGAGTTGCGACGACCTGCCGGCTATGTGCCGCTTGGCCGTGGCCAATATGGAGTGGATGCAGCAGCGCGAGCGGGGCTGGGCCCGGTTGGCCGCAACAGCCCGCATGTTGGCACACGCCCTCAACCGCAATACGCTCCGGGGTAGCCGGCGCAACATCGCCGCCCACTACGATTTGAGCAACGACTTTTTCCGCCTCTTTCTCGACGACAACATGATGTACTCCAGCGCCGTATTCCCGCGCCCGGATAGCTCGCTGGAAGAGGCTTCCCGCTACAAGGTGGACCGCATCTGCAAAAAGCTCGCCCTAGTGCCCGAGGACCACCTGTTGGAAATTGGTACCGGGTGGGGCGGTTTCGCCCTGCACGCAGCCCGCGAGTACGGCTGCCGAGTGACCACGACAACCATTTCGCAGCAACAGTGCGAACTGGCTCGTCAACGAGTGCGCGCGACCGGCTTAGATGGCCAGGTGGAGGTAGTGTTGGCCGACTACCGCGATCTACAGGGACAGTACGACAAACTGGTCTCCATAGAGATGATTGAAGCCGTGGGACATCACTACTTCGACACCTATTTCGGCTGCTGCGCCCGCCTGCTCAAACCCGAGGGACTGATGCTATTGCAGGCCATCGTCATCAGCGATTGGGCCTACGAACGGGCGCGCCGCTCAGTCGATTTCATCAACGCCTATATCTTTCCGGGCAGTTGCATTCCGTCGGTGGCGGCCATCAGCCGTTCGCTGGCGGCGGCCACGGATATGCGCTTGGTGCATCTGGAGGACATCGGGCCTCACTACGCCCACACCTTGCGGGCTTGGCGGACTCGTTTTTGGGATGCAGAAGAACAAGTGCGTCAGCTAGGGTTTACCGAGGAATTCATTCGCATGTGGGACTTCTATTTTTCGTATTGCATCGGCGGCTTTGAAGAGCGCTACATATCCGATGTGCAAATGCTCTTGGCCCGTCCGGCCAATCGGCGCTCGGCGCAGTTGCCCGAGATTGGCCACGGTCAGGTTTAGGGGTCCGTGTTGAGCGTATTAGCCTATAGTCTACCGGTGGCCATGGCGGGTATGGCCGCACTGTATTGGCTGCAGCGACGTCGGGGCGATGCAGGCGTCGTCGATGTAGGCTGGGCCGGTGGCATTGGGCTGGTGGCCGTGGCCGCAGCCTACAGTGGCGACGGCTGGGAGCCGAGGCGGCTTTTGCTCGGTCTGATGGGCGCGGCGTGGTCCTTCCGCCTAACCGCTTATTTGGTGATCGACCGGATAGTACGAGCCAAAGAAGAGGACGGCCGCTACCAGATGCTGCGTGCCCAATGGGGTGCCAAGGCCCAAGGGCACTTTTTCTATTTATTCCAAGCGCAGGCCCTGCTGGTAGTTTTATTTGGCCTGCCTTTTGTCTCCGTGGCGGCTAAAGCTCATGTAGGATGGACCGCTTGGGACATCGCCGGCGTGCTGGTGTGGACGGTAGCCGTGGTCGGCGAAAGGATAGCCGACCATCAACAGGCCAACGTCCGCAGCCCAGCAGCCAACCCACGGCGCACCAGCGACCCGGGCCGGGGGGGCTATTAGCGCCAACCCCA
>VXML01000079.1 GCA_009841115.1 Gemmatimonadota bacterium
CCATCTCATACTCAGAAGACTCGCAGCATAACGGAGTTTTAAAACGGTCTCTAAGATTTATCCAGACTCCATGTGGATAGAAGTGGTAACAAGTTATAATAAAAATAATGTCTATACCGAGTCATTCGAGTATGGACTTAATGGCACAGAGTGGCTTCGTTTTACTCCAACGGAAATAACTGAGGCCAAACCCGGCGATACGATTGGCTTAAATGAGGTAGAATGGCATCGATTAAATAATTTCATGTTTCTAAATATTAAGCATCCAGACATTAAGGATATAATAGTAGATGATTATTTAAAAAGAATGTCAGGAATATCACTCAGAATGTTGTCTGTAATTCCACTTCAAGAATTGAAAGACATGCGACATTTGGGCCCCATAAGGAAACGTCCCAATCGCGATTATCGTCCGCAACTAACACCTGATGAATCGCTATGGATAGATGGAACAGAGGCATGGAATACACTTGGAAGAAATCCCCAATTGATTAAAACAATAAACCACTATATACGAGATGTTTTGAAACTGGGATACTCCATTTGGTCGGGCACTATATCACCTGAAATTGATGAATTAAAAGAACGAGTTCGTGATTCGGTCGAAAAAGTTCATCCCGTAATCATAATGAAGCTTTATGATGAAAAAAATAATATATACTTGGATCTCGCAGATGTTGGTACTGGCGTTTCCCAAGTTATTCCAGTTTTAGTGGGTACTTTTCATAATGATCGACCAGATCCAAATCGGAATTATTTGAGTAAACCACCAGGGGGATTTTTTGTAATTGAAGAGCCCGAACTCCACTTGCATCCTGCCGCCCAAGTGGCTTTAGGTGACGTGTTTATTGATAGCGTAAGATATAACCGACCTTATCATAATATTCAAGCGATTTTAAAAAAGATTAGAGATAATGAAACTATTGCTCAACCTATTGAAGAATTATTTAAAATTATACAAGAAAACAGAGGTCACCCTGGTATTCTATCAGCTATGGAAAAATACTTTGAACGAGAGGAAAATAGCAACCTTGACGACATTCAATCAGCGATCGAAAAGCACCTTAAAAAAGAAAAATACAGCAACCGTGATATCCAATTATTTCTTGAGGAATTATCTTACAGCATAAACAGTATCTATCGTACTATATTAATCGAAACGCATTCTGAGCACTTGCTGTTGCGATTTCTGCGACGTGTGCGCGAAACAACAGAAAAAGAAGAACAGACAGATCACATATTAATGCCTGACGATCTGTCAATAGTCTATGTCGTGCCAACATCAGAGGGAGTTGAGTTCATTCCACTCAATGTAATGGATGACGGCGACTTTGATGGACCATGGCCAGAAGGCTTCTTTGACGAGCGGTTGGAGGAGCTTTTATGACGCTTATCTATGACTATGCTTTGAAGCCCGAGCTATTTGCAAGGTGTGACCCGAGCGTATGGCGATACTTTAAAATAGAAAAAAAATTTAGTTGGGATGCGGGTTTTATGGTGGTTCGATACCCCAATAATTGGGATACTCTAATCAGGAAATTAGTAGAAGATAGAAGACAGCTCGACTTGTTGCAGGAACTTATTAAACCGTGGAAAAAAGTCGTCCGCCCCGCCTCCAGTTGGGATGGTCATCAAACTTGGCTTGAAAATGCTGAGGGAGAGAATTTCTACCCATTTCATGCTATCTTGGCCCTATGTAATCCAAGGCGAAAGGCCAATGTAGCAAGTGTAAAGGACATTGATTCCAAAGACAGCCTTTGGCGATCTAATCCTCCTCCCTCAATCACAGTAAATCGGACTGCTGATTCAATGGCAGCTTGCATCGGGCCTATGCTGCGATATGCAACGCGAATCCGTTTTATTGATCCTCATTTTTGTCCATTGTATGATAGATTTAAAGCTCCTTTACGTAAATTCCTATCTATCATTTGCTACGGTGAAAATAGAGGTAACGTCACGCTCGAATATCACGTCAAAGCTAATGGCGATTGGAATACGTTTAAGAATAATTGCCAAGCTCATCTTCCTTGTCTAATCCCTACAGATTTCAAGATCACTATTTACCGTTGGAAGAATAAGAATAGAGGTGAACATTTTCACAATCGCTATATCCTCACTAACATCGGCGGTGTATCTTTCGGTAATAGTATCAGCCAACAACCCAAAGGAAAGGACACTATCTGTCGCTTGAGTTCCAATGATTGTAACAAATGGATCAGCAAGTTTTCTGGGCACACCCCTGCATTTGATCCGGAGAAAAAAGTAACTATCCACGGTACGGCATAAGCTCCCCTCACCCCCGAAACGCATCCACCTCCCCCTCGGCCCGATGCCGATAGAGCAGCTTGACCGCCTCCGGCAGGGCCTCATAAGCATCCCTCGGCACAATCGCATTATTGCGCCCCCCAAATTCCACGCTCAACCACCACGGACAATAGCGCGTGATGATCGCCACCCTCGGCTCCGGGCTAGGATTCGCCGCAGTCGAATGCCAGATCCGGCTGTCCATCACCAGCGCACTGCCCTCCGGGCCGACGACCTGAATCTCCCCGCGAATCGGCTTGAACTGATCAATCCGCTCTTCCAGTCCTTCTGGCGTCTGGTGCATCCGCGGGTTGAGCGGATCGCGGTGGCTGCGCGGCACCACCCACGTCCCACCCGTCTCCGGACCAAACGGCGACAGCATCCACAACACCGATAGCTGCATGGTCGCGTTTGGAAAGGGCTGCGCCACCCGGCCGGCGAAATCCCTGTCGGTCAGGTCGTGCGGCCAATCCGAGTGAAAGCCGCGCCAGTCCAAGTCCTCGCGGTTGGGCACTTGCGTCTTAAACTCAGTCTGCGCGATCCGCACGTGTCCCCCAAAAACCGCCTGCGCCACCCCCAACAAACGCTCGTCGCCCAGATACGGCGCGAAATCCGGCAAATACGCAATCAGGCAAACGCCCGGCTCGCCGTTGGGGCCGGTCTGCCGCCCGATGTGTCCGCCCATGGCCTCGTAGTCCTGCTGCGCCTTTGCGTGTGCTTCTTGCACGTGCGCCCGCACCCGGTCTATGTCATCCTCCGGAATAATCCGCTCCAACACGCACCAACCCTCGCGGCGCAATTGATCCACTTTTTCCTTTATCTCAGCGTCCATAAACCCTCTCATTCTCGGTTGCTCAAGCAATTGCGTACTGCTATACTAGACCCACTCGCGAATGCACCCTACCCTTTTCCCGGCCCTTCACATGCACATCACCGACATCGAGGTCCACGCCATCTGCCCGCCGTATTGCGATTTCAACGCCCTAGCGCTAGCCCGCTACCACGGCGCGCGCATCCAACGCCGCGCCATCCTCGTCGTCCACACAGACAACGGCCTAGAGGGCCTCGGCGAAAACATCGGCGACGCGCCCGACGGCGACGCCTTGCGCGCAAAATACATCGGCACCTCGCCCTTTGACTGGATCAACGCCGAGCAGGATCTCGCCATGAACATGGCTTGCTACGACCTAATGGGCAAGCACCTCGGCATCCCCGCGTGGAAGCTGATCGGTCCCAAAGTCCGCTCGTGGATTCCGGTCGCCGCCTGGACCGTGGCCCAAGCCCCGGACGCTATGGCCGAAGAAGTGCGCCAAGCTGCCGCTCGCGGCTATCACTGGATCAAGTACCACGTCGATGAAATGCAGGACGTCATCGCCCAAACCGAGGCCATGCAGGAGGCGGCCCCGCCCTATTTCAAAATCCACTACGACTTCAATGCCAACAGCAACTACTACACCATGCGCACCATTCTCGCCGAGTTGGTCAAATTCCGGGTCGCCGGCCGCTTTGAAGACGTAGTCCAAGGCACGGACGAAGATGCCTACCGCATGTTGCGTGAACAGTGCCCGCTGCCCATCATCGGCCACCACGTCCCGCCCGAGGCCATGACCAAGCGCTACGTCGATGGAACCATGGCTGGGCACGCCCCCATCGGCAGTGCCATCAAACAAGCCGCCATTGCCGAGCGGCTCAACATGCCCCTCATGTACCAACAGACCGGCGGCACCATCAATCAAGCCTTCTTGGCCCATGAGGTAGCAGCGTTCAAAATGGCCACCATCGACCACGTCAATTGCTGCCACCTGTGGCAAGAGGACGTGGTCAAAGACCCCATGCCTGTAATCGACGGCAGCGTCGCCGTGCCCGCCGGATCGGGGCTAGGGATCGAACTCGACCGCGCACAATTGGAAAAATTGGCCAGCGCGGCCCCAGTCGATAAAGGCCGCTTCTTGATCCGCATCCGCTCTGCCGGCGGCCTCACCGCGTATGTGCGCCACGACCCCGAGCCGAACGGCTCTACCGACAATCTGCGCTTCCAAGACCGCTTGCACCGCCAAGGCATCCCCGGGCGGCCCCCTTCGTACGCCAACCCGCTCACCACCGAATTCTGGGACGCGGACAAAGACCCCGAGCACTTTGAGGAACTGTGGCAGGCTACGGCCGACGGCCCTTTATGGAAAGAGGAATAGGATGAACGAAGACGAAAAGTATTTTTTCGATCTTAACGGCTACATCGTCGTGCCCAACGTCTTGTCGGCCGAGGACATCGCGCTGGCCAACGAGGCCATTGACCGCCA
Source organism: Gemmatimonadota bacterium (assembly GCA_009841115.1). Lineage (GTDB taxonomy): Bacteria > Latescibacterota > UBA2968 > UBA8231 > UBA8231. Next base: position 4,602 of record VXML01000079.1, read on the forward strand.
TGCCGATCAGATCCACGAGCGCACCGGTGAGTTGTCGCTATCCGCCGGCTCCAAGGCACTCGAAGGCGTCACCGGACGCGGCGACCTCGGCGGCGCGCTCTCATGGCCCGACCCGCATGGCCGCCCTTTCCGCGACATGCTGGTCAACCCCAAGATCGTGCCTTTTCTGCACGAAATTCTGGGCACCGGCTTCCGCCTCGACCACAATCTCGGCATCATCACCATGCGCAAAGGGGCCGAGGGCCACCTCCTACACGGCTCGTCTGGCCCCGGCTTTGACCGCCACCAGTACTACATCTTCAAAGACGGCAAAATGCACAACGGCCTGACTGTCGCCGCCTACCAACTCGCGGATGTCCGCGAAGGCGACGGAGGATTGTGCTTGATCCCGGGCAGCCACAAGGGCAACTATCCCTGCCCGATGGCGCTCCGGCGCGGCGAGGCGTATCGCGAATTCATCAAGCCGATTACCTGCAACGCCGGCGACTGCGTCATATTCACCGAGGCCACCACCCACGGCACCCTGCCTTGGACCGCCGACCACGACCGCCGCACTGCCCTCTTCCGCTTCTCACCGGGCAACCTCGCCTACGTACCCCACAACTGGTCTGAGGACATGCTTGCCCTAATGACCGACGAGCAGCGCAAAGTCCTCGAACCGCCCTATCACGCACGGTTGGAACGTCCTGTGTTGGACGTGTAGCCGCGTCCGATTTGACGAAGCAATCGCGCCGCTTTCAATTTCCTAAACCCATAGCTCAGGAAGCCTTCATGTCTAAACGCAAAATCGTCGTCACCGGTGCCGCCGGATACGTCGCCGGTCGCATGTTACCCGCCCTACAGGAACGCTACGAAACCGTTCTCTTAGACGTAAAAACAACCAACCGCCAAGGCGAAGAGGTCGCGGGAATCCACATCGCCGATCTAGTGGAAAAGGACCGCAATGCCTACCGCGAACACTTCCGAGGTGCCGACGCGGTAGTCCACTGCGGCTTTGTCCGAACCGGGCAGGGCGAACAGCGCTTCTGGAACGAGGCCGACAATATCACCATGGCCCACAATGTGTACCGAGCCTGCCAAGACGAGGGCGTGCGGCGGGCCGTGATCGTCAGCTCCAACCACGCAGCCGACTACTACGAGAATTTGATCTGGTCGGGGCGCATGGACTTCGTCACGCCCGATATGCTGCCGCTGTCGGACAATTTCTACGGCTGGGCCAAGGCTTCGTATGAACTGCTCGGTTTCATGTTCGCCTGCGGTGAGGAGGGGCCAGTCCTCGAAAATGTGCAATTGCGCATCGGCGGCCCCCGCGAGACCGATATCGACGGCTGCGGCGACGATCTACAGCGAATGCACCGTGGCCTAGGAGCCTATCTCAGCGTGCGCGACCAAGTGCAACTGGTAACCAAGAGCGTTGAGACCGAGGACATCCGCGATGCCAACGGCGTGCCCTTCCAGATTTTCTACGGCATCAGCGGCAACGCGCACAACTTCTGGGGCTTGGCCAATGCCCGGCGCGTAATCGGCTATGCACCCCAAGACGACAGCCAAGTGCGCTTTGCCGACAAAATCGCAGCAATTACGCAGGCGGCGCAAGAAAGGTAGGATGAGCAAGTTGGACGACGAAATTCGCGTTGATGCAGAAGAACTACTAGAACTAGTCGTCGCCGTTTTCGAGCGGTGCGGCATGTCGCAAGCGGACGCCGCTCTACTGGCCGATTCGCTCGTGGACGCAGACCTATGCGGCACCCACTCGCACGGCATCTTGCGGGTACCCGAGTACGCAGAGAAGCTGACAACCGAAGGCGTGAACCCGACCGCCAAGCCCGAAGTCGTCCGAGAAGGCCCCTCGTTTGTCATAGTAGATGGACGCAATTCAATGGGACAAATCGGCACGGCCTTGGCCATGCGGAAGGTGATCGGCAAAGCAGCGCAGACCGGCATCGCCGCTGGAGCCATTCGCGGCAGCAATCACTGCGGTGCCATGGCGTATTTCGCCCGCATGGCGCTGCCGCACGACATGATCGGAATCGCGACCACAAATGCGCTCCCGACGATGGCACCTTGGGGAGGTGCCGAGCGGATCTTGGGCATTAATCCAATTGCGATATCCATACCGGCAGGAGAGATGTCTCCCATCGTGTACGACGCCGCGTTTAGCGGATCTTCCCACGGAAAGATTCGGATATACCAACAGAAAGGGATGCGCATACCCGAGGGGTGGGTACTAGACCGAGAAGGTCAGCCCACAACCGACCCCAAGGTGGCGATCGACGGCCTGCTAGCCCCCATCGGCGGGTTCAAAGGAGCTGGGCTGGCGATGATCATGGGCGTCCTTTCGTCCATGCTTTCCGGCGCTAGCTATGGAACCGAACTCGGTAGCATCGAAGAGGGACCGACCCCCGGTGAAGACGGCCACTTCGTCGCCGCCATCCACATCGCCTCCTTCGAGGACGTCGAACGCTTTAAGTCGAGAGTAGATGCCGCCATCCAGCAGATCCACGACTGCCAACTCGCTCCCGGTTTCGACCGAGTGTACGCCCCAGGCGAACTAGAAGCGATTCGCCGCGCCGAGTATAGTGCGCAGGGAATCCCACTCAACCGCGTAACGCTGGCGGACCTGCGCAAGACCGCGGAGCAACTCAGTATCGACGAGAACGAATACACATGGCTCTAGAGAATATCCACGAACTCGCCCCAAGTGTCTTCAGCGTTGACAGCCGCTTTGTCGATGGCAAGAATGGCATTGTGATCGGCAAGCGGGCGGCGCTGGCAATCGACGGGAGCAACTACGAAGACGAAGGAGCCGCCATGGCCTCCCTCATTCGCCAAAACGGCTTCGAGCCGCACCGACTGGCGCTCACCCACGGCCACGGCGACCACATCCTCGGCGCAGGGCCGTTGGCGCAAGGAGAAGTTTTCGCCCACGCCCTGACGCCTGCGGAGATCGAGAAACAGGTACCGGGCTGGGCGGCGCGCTGGAAAGTGGATGAGGCCGAGGCGCGAACGCGGGTAATCCAGCCGACCATTACCTACCAAGACGAGCTACGAATGGATCTGGGCGGCCTACACGCTTGGATGTTTCCGACGCCGGGACACAGCCCGGATGGCGTGAGCATTTACATAGAGGAACACCGCCTGCTATTCGCGGGCGACTCCGTGGTGACCGGTATCGTGGCCGCGATCGGCGCGGGTAACAGCGAAGTGTTGGAACGCTCGCTCTACAAACTCGCGACGCTCGAAATCGACATTTTGGTTCCGGGTCACGGCGAGGTACTTTTCGGCGAGGATCAAGTGAAGGACTGGATTCGCTGGGAAGCCAACTATCTGGCGAGTGTGCGCGAGGCCGTCCGCGAGGCACTCGGCGCGGGCATTCCCTCAGAGGATGTGGCGGCACGAATCGAATTCGACGAGTTCATCGGCGACCGCCTGCCCAAAGACCGCAACGGCATGCCGCAACGTCACCTGAATACGGTTGCCAAGATCGTGGAAGAAGAAATAGAGCGACAAGACAACACATCGCATAGGAGTTCGCTGGGATGAGCGATATGATCCGCATGGCTGTCGTGGGCGTTGGGTGGGCAGGAAGCCACCACGTAGAGGGCGCACGCGAGTTGGGCCGCAAGATTGCGGTGACCTGTTTGGTGGATCGGGATCCCGACCATTTGCAGGTCAAGGCAGAGGAATTCGGAATCGACAAGACGTACACCGATCTCGACGCTGCGCTAGCAGATCCCGACATCGATGCGGTTTCGCTCTGCACGCCTCATCCCAATCACGGCCCAGAGGCAGTCGCCGCCGCCAACGCCGGCAAGCACGTGCTAGTGGAAAAGCCGATGGCGCTGACAGTGGAGGAAGCAACCCGCATGATCGACGCGGCCGACCGCGCCGGTGTGCGCCTCTACGTCGCAGAGAGCATGTCCTATCACCCCATGGCGCGTTTCCTGCGCGAGGCAGTAGCAACAGGACGCTACATCGGCGAAGTGGTGTCGGCATCAGTATCGTCTGGATTTCGCGCACGGCCCACTTACGCCTATCCGGGACGACGCGAGTGGCTTTCCAATCCGCAACTCGGCGGCACCGGCACTTGGATGCTGCACGGCATTCACACCATGGCAATGCTCCGCTACGTTTTTGGCGAGGTCGCTTCGGTTTACATGCAAGAGCACCATGCCCGCAGCTTCCAGCGACGTGATGTCGAGGGCACCATGACCGGGCTTTTGACGATGGCCGCGGGATTCCAGACGACAGTGCTGCAAAGCTGCGAGGTGAAGTTTCCCAACCCTCTAGGCGGCTATGCGATCTTCGGGGACAAAGGGCTACTCCAGGCGACTCAGGAGTCGTGTACAGCGTGGAGCGAGGACAACGGCGATCAGCGGGAGGAGCTTACCTATCCGAGCAGCAATCTCTCGGCCTTTGCACAGGAGATCGAGGATTTCGCAGACTACGTGTTAGAAGGAACCGAAGGCCCGACGTCGGGGCGCAGCGAACGAAGAAGCTTGGCCATCGTGCAAGCGGGATACGAGTCGGCCAAAAGCGGCGAGATCATCGACCTGCGGGAGAGATTCGGGGCGTTGTGACGCGGAGAGACAGTAAGTGTATGAGTATCCCTGTAGTCAGATGTCACCAGCACTCCCAACTACCACCAACCAAGTATCTTCCACCAGATCAGCCCAATCCCCAACCAAATCGCCAGATGATACAACGACACCATAAAACCGCTAGCGAACCACCTGCGCGGTGATACGTAATCCAGACCAAAGTAGATAATCACCGGCCCCGTCGAGTAATTAGTCGTACACCCACAAAGGTTGGAAAAGTATGCGAATATAGCGACCGTGAGCATCGCCGGTGCTCCCGCGCCTAGCGCCACCGCTAAAAACACCGTACCCATAGCGGCAATGTGCGCCGACAGCATCGAAAAACTGTACATCGAATAGAAGTAAATCAGTGCCATAACCAAGACGACCGTTATACCGCTGACATCAGTAAACCACGCGCCGACATCTTGGGCAAACCAATCAATAAACCCGTGCTCTTTGAGACTTCTCGCCATAGTAAGCAAACCACCGATCCAGATAAGCGTCTCCCATGCCTTGTCGTTCTCCACCATGTCTTGCCATTTTTCGGTATTGGTAATGAGCAAAACGGAGACGCCGATCCAAGCGACCAATGTTGTATGCATCCCGTGCAGTGGTTTGCTCACCCACAATAGAAGCAAGACCGGCAGCACGACCCCCATAATCTTCTCGCCCCTACTCCACCTACCCATCTCCTCAAGTTCCCTTTGCGCGACCGCCTGCGCTTCACGAGTGTCCGTCAGTGTCGGCTTTGCTAGAAAAAAGATAAACACCGGCAGCAGAGCTAGCCCGACGAGTCCCGGAACCACCGACCCAAGCGCCCACGTCCCCCAATCAAAGGTGATGCCAAACACCGCTTGGGCGGCCTGCGCCACCATTGGATTGGCCGCCATGCCCGTGAGAAACATCGCCGCGGTAATCAGATTGGCGTGCGAGCCAACCAGCGCAAGATAGGTACCCGCTCGTTCGGGATGCCGCGTCGGATAGGAGTCCAACGCTTCGGCCAAGGAGCGCACGATGGGGGCTAAAATGCCGCCACCGCGCGCGGTGTTGGAAGGCACCACTGGCCCCAGCAACAACTCCGCACCACAGATCGAGTATCCCAATCCCAACGGCGATTTCGCCAAGCGACTGACTAACAAAAGCGCCAACCGCCGACCCAATCCCGTGCGGATAATACCTCCCGCAAGCAGAAAAGCAGCGACGATCAACCAGACCATTGGGTCGCCATACCCAGACATCGCCTCTTGTATTGTAATCGCGCCAGTCGCCGTCAATGCAACTAAACCGAATATAACCATCGCGCCAATTGGATAAGGGCGCAGAATAAAGCTGGTAATCACTGCAATAAAAACCGCAAAGACGTGCCAACCCCTGACCGGCAGGTCTGTGGGAATAGGCATGAACCAGAGAACCCCGGCCAAAAGCACACAAACCCCAAATCGCCAAAAACTCTGCTGCCCCATCCATTCCGTCACTGAATGCTCCTTCCCTTGTCAAAACTCTCGCAAAAAAGCGGCTCTTCATAATAGACCCCAACGCGACAAACGTCCAGATAGCCGCGAATCGCTCAGGCAGAAGCTAGCGAGCGGATCGCTCCTTTGCTCTTGCCTGATGGCCTTTTTCAATGTATCTATAATCCAGCATCTAGTCTTGGGCGGTTACAAACAAACATAACTCACGGCTGTACAAGCTGTACAGTAAGTTGTATTACTGTCGAATACTGCCAAGATCGCACTAGGGGAGGTTCCGATGAGCATCTCAACACAAGAATGGACCCCGACTTTGACGGAGAGAGAAACCGTGCTTTTCGACCTGAAAGGGTACATTCTCTTCCCGGCTGTTTTGAACGAGGACGAGCTTGCGCCGATTAAAGCGCAGTGCGAAAAATTGCGCACCGATAAAGCGTCTCTGCCGCCCGATGCGCGTTGTTTGCCCGGCGGCCCAGCGTCGGTATTAATCGACCATCCAGCCGTTATGCGGGTGCTGCATACAATTATTGACGACGAGATTGAGAAGATCCGCTTGGAAGGCGCGTTTTTGAGTTATCGCTTCAAGGGAGACAACCACAGAGGATGGACGCCTCATGCCGGCGGCAAATCCGTGAACCCCAATTACAGCTATCAGTATCACGACGGGCGGATTTACTCGGGGATGACGCGCGTAGTTTGGGAATTAAATGGCGTGGAAAAGGGCAAAGGAGGAACGGCGTTCATTCCGGGCAGCCACAAGTCCAATTTCAGAAAAAAATTACCTTTGTTCGACGATCCCGACTCGGACGTATGGGATACCTATGGCTGTCCGCCTGGCTCTCTATTGGTCTTTTCTGAAGCAGTGCGTCACACGTCCTGTGATTGGCTCCAAGACGAGCCGCGCATGGCCCTGTTTCTTGCTTACAATCACATCAATGTGCGCCATCACAAACCAGGGTTTACAGACGAGATGCTAGATTCACTCTCGCCGGAACACCGTCGGTTTTTTAGCGAAGTGTATCACCCGCAATTTGACGGCGATCGCTGGAAAAAGCGCCTGAACTAGCATTTGCATTAAGACCTTTAGCGGAGGGCAACATGGCCAATAAAGTGACAATTTTTGGTGCTGGTAGCGTGGTATTTTCACTCGGCCTAGTAAAGGATTTGTGTCTAACCAAGAAACTGAACGGCAGTCACGTCTGTTTTATGGACATCAATGAGGAAGTGCTCGATGTCATTTATGCACTCGGGCAGCGCTATGCCGAGGACTTGGGTGCAACTATGACATTTGGGAAAACTACAGATCAGGAAACCGCACTAAAAGACGCCGATTTTGTAATCAACACAGCAACAATAACGCACAACGAATACTTCATGCAGCGCCGACGCAATATGACGGCTGAACTCGGCTATTTTTACGACAGAACTGGGATGCCCGAATATCACAATTTACAACTAATGTTAAATGTTGCAAAAGACATGGAGAAACTGTGCCCCGATGCGTGGATTTTGTTGGCCGGTAATCCAGTCTTTGACGGAACTACATTGATGACGCGGGAGACGGGAATTAAGGTGTGTGGGTTATGTCATGGGCATTACGGCTACGCCGGCGTAGCGCGCACATTGGGATTGGACCCCGATAAGGTGACGTGGCAGGCACCGGGGTTGAACCACAACATCTGGTTGACGGATTTCATCTATGAAAACGAAGACATGTATCCAAAGCTGGATCAGTGGATTGCCGAGGAGAGCGAGGCGTACTGGGAGCGGATGACCCGAGAGGGCAAGGCGATCCCCACGCAAATGTCGCGCGCGGCAATTCACCAATACAAGCTGTACGGCCTGATGCCCATCGGCGATACGCCTCGACGGGGCGGTTGGTGGTATCACACGGATTTGGCGACGCGGCAATACTGGTACGATCCCAATGGTGGCAAAGACACGCCAGCCGGACGCGATGCAGTGCTGGCCGGCAAGGCCAAAAAATACGAGCAGATGAAGGCAGCGGCCTACGATGAGAAAATCCGGCCGATTGATCTGTTTGGCGCTCAGATGACGTCCGAGCAGCACATTCCCATTATGAATGGGCTAGTCAACAACGTGGAAGGTCAGTTTCAAGTCAATGTGCCCAATTGCGGCGCGCTGCCGGGCATTCCCGACGACGTGGCAGTGGAAGTCCCCGCAATTGTCAATAAGAAGGGCATTCAGCCTTTGCGCGTGCCGCCATTGCCCAAGAAAATTATGCTGGAGTGCATCTATCCCGACTGGCTCAAGATGGAGCGCACCCTCGAAGCAGTCTTGTCGGGCGATAAATCAATGATGCTGTTTGGCGTGCTCGAAAGCAAAGAGACCAAATCGTATGAGCACGGGTTGGAAACACTGGACGCGCTGTTTAACATTGAACCCAACGAACCGATGAAGTACGTGGAAGATATCAGCGCGCATTTTTCCTGGCCGAAAAATTGGTCGTAGGGAGGAACCTCCTCAAAGCAAAGGCTGAATAGCGATGGGAGATACAGGTGGCACAGTGGCAGTGACCGGCGCTGCGGATTTTCTCGGCAGCCATATATGCCGCGCCTTATTGCACTGCGGATATGCAGTGCGCGCTGTTACGCACGAGGGTAGCAATGGCAAACTTCCCGATGATCTGAGCGAACAGGTCGAATTGCAGCCGGCCGATGTCCGCAACCCCGAGTCGTTGAACCAAGCATTCCAACATGCTCACGCCGTCGTCCACAGTGCTGATATTATGACAGTTGACGCTGATCCCAATGGGTTAGCTGACGAAGTCAACTTGATAGGTACGCGCAATGTGATTCAAGCATGTATTGGCACCGGCGTCCGCCGACTGGTACACATCAGTTCCGTACACGCATTCAGTCCGCTGCGCGGAACGACGCTAAGTGTTAGTTCAAAATTGGGTCAAAATTCCAAAATTCCCTATGTAGCCACCAAAGCCGAAGCGCATATGAGCGTGCTCGACGCGGCGAGAGGCGGTTTGCTCAACGCATCTATCGTCTGTCCTTCGAACCTCATAGGTCCCGGCGACAGCGAGCCGACTCCCGGCGGCAGCATGTTGCTCGCCATGGCGCGCAAGCAACTCCCATGTCTCATCAATGGAGGATTTTGGTGGAGCGACGTGCGAGACGTGGCGAATGCCATAGCCAACGCGGTAGAGGCGAATGGATACGGGGGCGAAGTTTATTTTACTGCGGGGCAATACGCAAAGACCAGCCAACTGGCGCGTCTGTGTTCCCAAGTTCTGGGACGTAATGTGAAGCGCCCTGTCATACCTTACTCTTTAGCTAGGGCAACCTTGCCCCTGATTAGATCACGTGCTGCGAAGCGCAGCCTATCGTCTCTTTACTCCCGCAATTCGCTCAAACTCTTACACGACTGCCCGGCAGCCGTCGATGAATCCTTAGCGATAAGTCAATTGGGATACGAGTCTCGGCCACCTGAAGAATCGATCCGCGACGCCCTCAATTGGTTCACAGAGCAGGGAATGCGTGCGTGATCGGGGAACTTTTCGCTTTTGAGGTTCTCACGCGCTTGGTATCGCGCAACATTTGAGAATTACCCTGCACAACGGTACGCCATCGTGCCGAGATTGATTTGAACGCGCGATTCCCTATGGTCCCGCTCGTCGCTCAATAATGGGTAAAACCACATGCGACGGATGTTCGGGGTCGTGGTAAATCGCCTGCTCTGCAATCTCAAACCGCCGCTCAACGCCCAAGTCGCCGCCCGTGTTCGGATTCACGTCAAAGCGCGGCCAGTTGCTGCTGGAAATGTCTAAGCGAATCCGATGTCCCTTCTTGCAGACGTTGGACATTGGATACAGTTGAAAGACGAATTCATACACCTTCCCCGGTTCTAATAACTCTGGATTATCCCAACTGTTCCGGTAGCGAGCGCGGATGATGGAATCTGTCAAGTTGATGGCAAGCCCATCGGGATAGTCATCGCTCAATGGACAAACGTCGATCAGTTTGGCTGTGAAGTCCGTATCGCGGGCCGATGACGAGGCGTGCAGTCTAACCGTAATCGGCCCCGTGACTTCCACATCTTCCTCTAACGGATCGGTCTGAAAGGTCAGCACATCGCTGCGGGCATTGAGGGGCAGAGTGTCTTTGCAGCCAAAGAACCTGGCGTCTCCGCGCTGGTCAAACGCGCCAGCACCCATGATGGGGTCCGCAGCGGAGATCCCGCCGCCAATGGTTGGAACGGGATCGCGCGGATCAAAGCTAAAGCGGCTTGGCAAGTGGCCAGTCGTTGGCAGCACGGTCGATAGCTCACCGTCGGCGTGCAGATAGTACGGCGTGAACTGGGTGTCGGGCAGGGGAAAATCCTGCTCATCGCACCAACAGCCGCCGTGGTGGAGGCGTCCCTGATAGTTGGCTGTGCCCTCGCCCGTGCCCATTGCGAAAATTTTGACCGGCGACCAGTTGGCAACTTCTGTGTGCAGCCCTTTGAGGAAGTGGTCGAACCACGCCAGCCGCAGGTCGTTGTAATTAATAAAGGAGTGATTGCCGAAATCGACGTCGCCAGCATTCGACACACCCCAGCCGCCGTGCGTCCACGGCCCCATCAGCAACACCTGCCGCGACTTTTTCATTTTGCTGAGTGCGGTAAAATTCTCGCAGGTCGCCCGCGCATACGAGTCATACCATCCACCTAAGTAGAGCGTCGGCACGTCGGCGTGCTCTTCGTAATACTGGGAGATCGCATACCCGCGTTGCTTCCAGTAGTCGTCGTATTCCCCGTGCGTGAACAGATCAAGCACCCATTGCTCGTAATTCGGCAGCATCCGTAGCGGCGAGGTGCCTTTCTTGAGCGGGGCGCGCAACACCCACTCGCCCACATTGGCAAACGCTTTGTCAACCGCGGCTTTGAGGTTGACGTCGGCAAGCGCTTCCTTGCTAGTGGTCGCCATGCGAAAGGCATAGATCATGAACCGTTGTTCGAGTGCGCCGTTTTGCCGCATTGAACAGTGGTAGTAATTCGACGCGCCAACAGCGACGATCATCGTCGTCAGATGAGGCGGATTGAGCGTTGCCAGCGCCGACTGATCGCTGCCGCAATACGACCCGCCCATCGTGCCGACCTGCCCATCGCTCCACTCTTGCGCGGCCAGCCATTCCACCGTGTCGTAGCCGTCAGGGGCTTCTTTGGCAAAGGGATACCATTCGCCTTCGCTGGCAAAGCGGCCGCGCACATCCTGGATCGCGCAGACGTAACCGCGCCGGGCGAAGTACGCACCATTCGTCACATTGCCCGCTGCCGCCTTGTCGTAAGGAGTGCGTTCCAAAATTACCGGAAATTTTCCCTCCGCCGGTTGACCTTTCAGCACAGGCAAGTAGATGTCAGTGGCCAAGCGGACACCATCCCGCATCGGAATCATCACGTTGGATTGGCAGAGCGCGTCGTATTGCTGATGGGAACCTCGATATGGTTCGGGCATGAGTTTTCCTCTTAAAGCGCTTTGGGCTTCAGGCGACTGCTCAATCCGGCAGCGAATCCTCCCCCGCATAGGGCTGATCGCCCACTTTTTCCTGTAGGCGGCGCAATTCCCCGCGCAACTGGTGTACCACTTCGGCGTAGGCCGGGTCGTGGTACACGTTGACCAGCTCGCACGGATCCTTTTCCAGATCGAACAATTCCCACTCCGGCTCTTTGCTCTCGTCTATGGCACCAGGCTGGCCTAAGGCGTCGGCATAGTAGTAGATGAGCTTGTAGCGCAGGGTGCGGACTCCGTAGTGGGCGTACACGTGGTGGTGCGCCAAGTGCATCCAGTAGCGGTAGTACATCGCCGTCTGCCAGTCATCCGGGGTCCGTCCTTCCAACACGGGACGCATGGAGCGGCCCTGGAACGAGTCGGGAATGGCAACGCCAGCGTAGTCGAGGAACGTGGGGGCAAAATCGACGTTGAGGATCATGTCGGCGCTGACGCTACCGGCGGCAATGGCGCGCGGATAGCGAATGAGGAAGGGCATGCGCAGCGATTCCTCGTACATGAAGCGCTTGTCGTACCAGCCGTGGTCGCCGAGGAAAAAGCCCTGGTCCGAGGTATAGACGACGATGGTGTCGTCGGCAATACCCTCGGTATCGAGATAGTCGAGCACGCGGCCGACGTTGTCATCAACCGAGGCAACGCAGCGCAGATAGTCCTTTATGTAGCGCTGGTACTTCCACTTTTTCTCCTCTTCTGGGGTCAGCCCTTCGGGTACGGGCTGCTTGAGATCGGTGGCATTGAGGTCGCGGTCAACGCGCATTTTGGCGGCCCCGGCGGCTGCCGCCCGATTCTGGTAATCATCGTCAAAGGTCTCTGGCTCGGGGATATCTTCGTCTTCGTACAGATGGGCGTGTTTCTCATCCGGCTCCCAAGGGCGATGCGGAGCCTTGTGGTGGTACATCAGACAAAAGGGCCGCTCCTTGTCGCGCGCTCTAAGCCAGTCGAGCGACAGGTCGGTGATGATATCGGTAGTGTAGCCCTGATATTGAACCTTGTCGCCGTTGCACACCATCTCCGGGTCGAAGTAGGGGCCTTGGCCTTGGAGGATGTTGTAGTAATCAAAGCCGGTAGGCCAGTGGGCCGGCCCCTGACCTAGATGCCACTTGCCGACGATGGCGGTCTGATAGCCATCGCCCTGCAAGAGCTTGGCGAAGTTGAGCTGGCGATTGTCGTGGCGCGAGTTTAAGGTGGTCATGCCGTTGACGTGATTGTACGTGCCGGTGAGGATGGTCGCGCGGGAGGGGCCGCAAATCGAATTGGTGCAAAAGCAGTTGTTAAAGCGCATGCCGCCTTGGGCAATGCGGTCGAGGTTGGGCGTGGTGTTGATGCGGCTGCCGTAGCAACTCATGGCATGGGCCGCGTGATCGTCGGTCATAATGAAGAGGATGTTGGGACGAGACATGGAACTCCTTGCGAAAGGGGGTTAGTAAATGACAGCGACGGGGCGTACAGCTACGTCCTCACCCGCAGCGGCACCGAGATCGATGTGGCAGAGGTAAAGTCCCGGAGGCACCAGCGCCCCTTGGGCATCGCGCCCGGACCATGTATAAGAAGCGAAGTCCCCACTCGCGGCGGCCAATTCGGCCACCAAGCGGCCCGCCAAGTCTAATACCCGCACCCGCGGCGTCGCCGTCTCCACCTTGAAGACCACGAAGCGAATATGCACTTGGTCGTTGACCCCGTCGCCATTGGGCGTAAGGATGGCCGGAGCCAACTCTAGATCGCCAATGAGTCTGTCGCTACCAGTCAGGGCCGGCAGGAGCACCACGTTGGCGCGCCGCGCCGCGGCCTCCACGGACTGCCACAGGCCCGGCCGGTCTCCGTGACCAAGCTCCGCACTGAATACCGTGGCATTGCGCCACAGGCGCGCAGTGAAATGAACCTCTAGCGAATCGCCGCCAACGCGCTGGCCCAAGGCTACGAATAAGGAGTCGCCCCGCTGCGCGACCTCCTCCACGGCGATAGTCTCGCCAGCGAGAACCACCTCCACCGCTCCGGTCTCCAGCCAGCCGCCGGGAGCGACGAGTCGCAGCCGGTCGAAGCCGCTGTCGTCTTCGGCAGCCGTCGGCCACAGCGTATAAGTAAAGCGCGTGTCCTCGTTCGGCTGGGCCTCGCGCGGCCAAACCTGTCCCTTGGCCTCAGTCACCAACGCGTCCTCAAACTCGATCGACAGCGAGCGCAACACGGGCGCAACCCGCGGATCCTCGGTCGAGAGCAGGGCCTCTAGCTGGATGAAGCGGCGCGGGCTATCCGACTGGAAGGCTTCGCCCGAAAGCTGATAGACATTGCTCCATGCACCCCAATCATCGCCTACGACCTGCGCGGTATCCACCTTCCCGCGCAGCACCTTGGGCAAACTGAGCCACTTCTCTTCGGTTACTACTTCGCCGATCTTGTTGTGATACGTGTATTCCTCGCTGAGTTGCACGCCCGAGCGGGAGCGCAGTTGCATCCGCGTTCCCACTGGCAAATCCGCATCCCACGACAAGTGCTTAATGGCCTTGGCACGGCCATCGCCGACGATCTTGCCCAAGTCGATAAAGCCCGAGCGCAGCACCACTTGCGCCGGATAGCCGGGCGAAAACAGCATCAGTTCGGCCGCGCGCGCGTGCCACTCATGCGAAGTCAGGAAGCCGTGCCAGAACAGGTAGCGCACTTTGCGCGGCTTGAACAGATAGCGATAGTGCCGCTCTGGACCGGCGAAGGGATTTTGCTCGTTGCCGTGCCCCACCAAGCGATCGTAGTCAACCTCGCCCGAGGTCGTGAGCCGACCGTCCGAGACCAAGAAGGCGAATCCCGTGCCTCCGTTGCGCACCGAAGAGCCGGAAGCCCCCTCGCCTTGGTTGTTGAAGTAGAGGAATATCTCGTCAATCCAGAACTGGGCCCCTAGATCCAGTTCCCACCACAGCCCTTCGTTGCGCCAGCCAGAGGTAGCTCGATAGGTAGTGAACTTGTTGGCATAGGTATTCATGTCGCCGTCAACCAAGCCTATCACATCGCGGACGACTAGGCCGGTTTTGAAGGATCCGCCGCGCTCTAGGACACCGAGGCTGAAATTGTCGCCGACAGCGCTCACTTCGACCTCGGCCAGTGCCGCGTCCGCGCTCTGCTCATCCGCGCCAATGCGAATGTATTGGATGACCCGAAAGCGCGCCGCGTCCTCCAGCACCACGTCTAGGCCGGGGTCTAGGACCCGCGTAGTGTCGTTGCGCCCGCTCAACCCGATGCGAATTTCGGCCTCTTCGTTGGGCAAGGTCGTCTGATACACCGACTCAAAGCGGAAGATATCCTTGCGGGGATCAATCGTCCCTCCGGTAGCCACATAGACCGTAAACTGCCGCAAGGGACGCGCTCCTTCTTGGTCGGGGAAGCGCAAGCGCAGCTCTTGGGCCAACACCGCTCGACCGAGATCGATCTCGACTTCCCATTTGGCCAGCGGATCGGCCGGGTCGGGCTGCCAGAAGGTGTTATAATCGCCGTCGATGATATTGGCGGCGTCTCCTGGATTGGACCCAGCCCGGAAGATGCCGCCCTGCACGGCTTTTCGCTCCATTGTATCGTGGAAAAACCGGCCCGCATTGCGCACGGGGTCGATGGCCTTGCGGAACTTGACCAACTCTAAGTGCCCAGACGGGCCGAGTTGCACCAACCCTTGCGGCAGTTGCCAAGTCTGCCACTTTTCGGCGCTGTCAAAGGTAAATACCTCGGCCGCGAGCGGGCGGGCTAACAGGCTGAGAATTGCACACCAGAAAAAGATCGCCATGCGTTGCTTCCTTAATAGGCCAAGCCAACGGGCAGAAGCGCCCGCCCGTGCTGGGCCTCGGTCACCAACGCCAGCTCCAATAAGTACAAGCCCGGCGGCAAAAGTGCGCCCTGCTCGTCGCGGCCATCCCAAAAGGTCCGCTGCGGACCCGTGCCCTGTGCACCGACCTCCACGTGGGCGCGGCGGTTGCCCGCCAAGTCGTACACATCGAGCACCACCGGCACGGGAGCGGGCAGTAGGAAGAGCGCGTATTCTATAGCTAAGCGGTCGTTCACCCCGTCGCCGTTGGGCGTGACCACCCCGCTCGACAAGCGCACGCGCTGGACGATCTCTGCGGCCGAGTTCGCAGCCCCGAGCACCCGCAGGCTATTGGTGGAAACAGCGGCGCTGGCATCGCCCGGCTCAATCGGCTGCGGCAGGCGGTTTTCGTCCTCGGTCAACACCTCGCCAGTGAAGGTCGTCGCGCGCGCAAAGACTTCCGCAGCAAAAACCACCCGCAGCGGCTCGTTGGACGCAGCAGTCACTTTGCGCGGCAGCAATACCTCCAAGCTCGCGTCGCCTTCGACCACGGCCAGCGGCTCGACGACCGCGAGCGGATCGCCCATTTCCAAGCGCGCAAACTCGGGCGCAATACCTGTGTGGATCCGCACCCGGTCAAAGCCTCCTTCGGCGGCGCTGGCAAAGGAGGCGCGCACGTCGTACACAAACGTCTCCCGCGCCCCCAGCTCGACTTGGACAAAACCCGGAGGAGGCTGCATGTCGGCTGCGCGCGCTACTTCGCCCACGATCTGCGCGGCCAAGGGCGGCGAGGTTTCAATCCACAGCGAATCGAGCTCCACCCAATCGCCAAACGCCCGGCTTTGCAGGGTGATTTGGAGTTGCAAATGCGAGCCGTTGCGCAAGTCGAGCCAAGTGCCGGATTCTGTGATGGGGCTGGACCAAAAAGACCAATTCTCGCTGTCGTAGCCAATGGACGCGCGGATGCCGGGCTGGCGGTCGATTTGCAGGATGCCCTCGGTTTCGGGCAGGCGTAGGTCGTTTTCGTAGCGCTCGCGCGTCACCACAAATTCCTTGCCCGAGTCCGTGTACTCGTGGTATATGTTGGGGTCGCCGTCGCGGCCGGCCCGCACCTCCACCTCCACCCACGCCTCGGCGTCTGACACGACTACGGCTTCTTCGCCAACCATCCGCATGGTGCGCGCTGCCCACGCCAAGCGGCCAAAGTTCACCTCGGCCCCCAAGTCGAGGATTTTGCTGCGGTAGATGGCCCGCTTGGGCACGCCGCGACCGGTGAGCACAAATTCGGCAATGGTGCCGCGCACCGTATTACTGTCAGTGGTGCGCTGCTCGTCAAGCACAGATGCTTTGCGCAGATAGCGCACAAAGCGCACGTATTGCTGGGGGAAATCAATTTGGACCTCTGGTTCGAAGTTGACCGGCACATCGGCGATGAGGGTGTTCAAGCGGCGATAGCCCCTTTGCGCGAGGATGTCGCCCGCCTCAGCGGCAATGCTCACCTCAAAGGCCGGCACCGGGTCTTGGTTGAGCGGCACGCCGTCGGAGCGGGTTCCCTCGGTCGGCGTGACAAACCCAAAGCGCCTAGCTGGCACGGGTACGCCGATATCGATGGTCCAATAGCCATCGCGGGCCGTGTTGTACGTGCTCCGCAACCCATCCACGTAGAGCGGGCTGTCGAAGTACGAAGTCCGGTTGACATTGGTACCGTCCAGGTACCACAGCCGCGGCTGATGCCCGTCGATGTACCCTAGTTCGCGTGGGGCGATCAGTTCGGACCAACCCGCTACCGCCAAGAACATGTTGTCGCCGTCGGCAAAGTACACGGGCCGGATGCGCTCGGCGTCGACATCCACGATGATCCGCGTGGTGTCGCTTCCATCCCACGCTAGCCCGGCCCCGCCGATTTGCCACAGCGATATTTGCGCTTCCGCCGAGGAGCACAGCGCAAGTGCGAGCAGTGCGATTCTGTACATCGGTACGCGTACCATCACGCCCTCCTGTTGAACGGCACTCAATATAATGCAATGCATAACGGCAAGCTATTGACGCGAACGCGTCTGGCTCCCTTTATATCCCAACCCATCTCACCTCAACAAGGAGCTTTTCCACATGGGCAAATCAGGGTACGACGATACCCCCATGCTACCCAACTCTCCCTATTGCGTCCACGATCACCGGCGGCCCGCCCCGGCGGTCGTAACGCCCGGCCACGACAACAGCCCCCCCGCAGACGCGGTCGTCCTCTTCGACGGCACCAGCCTCGACGGCTGGCAAAGCGCCAACGGCGGCGACGCCCCTTGGCAGTTGGCCGACGGCTACATGGAGGTCGCGCCTCGCTCCGGCGACATTGTGAGCACAGCGCGCTTTGGCGACGTCCAGTACCATCTCGAATTCGCCTGCCCCAGCGAGGTCAAAGGCGAGAGCCAAGGGCGCGGCAACAGCGGCGTCTTCCTCATGAGTCTCTACGAGATCCAAGTCCTCGACGGGTACGACAACCCCACGTATGCCGACGGCACTACAGCCGCAGTCTATGGCGAGTATCCGCCACTGGTCAACGCCTGTCGCCCGCCCGGCGAGTGGCAGACCTATGACATCTTCTGGACGGCCCCCCGCTTCAACGGCGCCGAACTGGTCAGCCCAGCTTATCTCACCTTGGTCCACAACGGCGTCTTGGTCCACCACCACGTCGAGGTCTTAGGCCCCACGGGCCACCGCGGCGTCTATCGCTACGAAGTGCATCCCCCCACTGGCCCACTCCGCTTGCAAGATCACGGCGACTTAGTGCGCTATCGCAATATCTGGGCACGGCCCGTAAGGGGATACGACGAAGGCTGAAGGCTGGCTACGCGGAAAAGGCAAAGGGCTGCGAGTGCAATCTCGCAGCCCTTTGTGATGTACATTCGACCCTGTTGGCCTCTGTGAAAGCCAACAGGGGCTTACCTCACAACAGCCTTATCACCCCGCTTTGGCCATCGACTTCGACCAACCAGCCAGTTTTAATTTTTTCGTACAAACACATGCCCCACTCACTCGTCTCCTGTATGAAGGGAGACGAGGTATATGTATCGCACGACAGCCTATGTGAGTCATTTCCTCGCGCGCTTTGAGAGGAATGTCAAGCTGTATATGGCCTGTGCCGCCCTGATCGGGTTTTCGGCGTTCGGCATCTACAGCGTCCTGTTCAATCTCTATCTGCTGAGGATGGATTATGACGTCGGCTTGATCGGTCATTTCAACGCCGCAGGATTGCTGAGCTTTGCCCTTTTCAGCCCGATAGCCGGCAATTGGGCGCGCAGGGCCGGGTACCGGCGAACTCTGGTGGGGGGCATGTCTCTCATGGTCATGGGATATCTGCTGATGTCCCTAGCTGGGTTCTTTTTTGGCCCAATGCGCACGGGGTGGATCACCGCGGTACAAGTGGTCATCAACTGCGGCTTTGCCACATATATGGTCAACAGCAGCCCCTTTCTGATGTCGGCGACGGCAGCCGAAAACCGCTCGCTCGTATTCGCCCTACGCGGGGCGGTCTGGCCGCTTTTTGGCTTTGCCGGCAGCGCGCTCGGGGGAACGCTGCCGCAGATTTTTGCGTGGCTGACCGGTTATGACGGACTCGTCCCCTACCAGTGTAGTCTGCTCGTGGCCTCGCTTGTCTTAGCACCGTCACTCTTTCTGTTCGGCTCAACCACAAGAGACGACCGCCAAGAACAGCCGGATGCGACCGCAGAGGGCGAAGACGAGACGCGGCCAGATACACCGTTGCTGATGATCGGTCTGATCAGCCTGCTCGCCGCTCCAGGGGTCGCTGTGGCCCGCACCTTTTTCAACGTGTACCTGGACGCGGAACTCGGGATCTCGCCGCCCTCCATAGGCTGGATGATCGGGCTAGCGCAATTGTTCTCCGTCCCCGCAGCCCTAATCATGCCGTACGTGCTGGCCAAAACAAACCACGTACAGGTCTTCACCTACACCACACTCGGCATCGCCTTGGCTCTGCTGCCGATGGCCCTTATTCCCCGCTGGGAGGCCGCCGGTCTAGGGTATGTCAGCGTCATTGTGTTGGTCGCTGTCCGCATGCCCGCGTTTGCCGTCTTCCACCAAGAGTTAGTCGCCCCGCGCTGGAGATCGACGATGTCGGCGGTGACGACGAGTACCGCCTTGATAGGCTTTGCAATCACCTCCTTCGGCGGGGGACGCCTCGCCCTCAGCATGGGCTATACGCAACTTTTTCTATTGGGCGTCGTCATAACCTGCATTAGCGTCGTGCCGTTCAGGATGCTGGCCGCTCAGCGGGTCAGAGAGGCGTCGGCATGAGCGCGAAATGGATTGTTGCCGCCGGTTATCTGCTGGCGGCTCCACTAAATGCGTTCGCGGGTGCGGACAAAACAGCGGTGGCTACGAGAACCGATACTCCGCCGGTCGTCGACGGGCATTTGAGCGATCATTGCTGGGATCTAGCGGTGCCCACTACTGATTTCATCCTGTTGGACCCGGTCGCGGGCGCTCCGGCTGCCAATCAGACGGTCGTGAAAATCCTCTACACTGCGGATCAGCTATACATCGGCCTGTTCATGGCTGATTCCAATGCCGAGAATATCGACGCGCGGGTGGTTCCCAGGGACGGTCGCTTCGCCCCTCGGGACCTGATCGGCATATTGCTCGACACCCAGCACGACCATCGCAACGCCTACGGATTCTACATCAATCCCTACGGCATCCAGCACGACTTCCAGATGACGGATGACGGCGCGAAAGGGTACCGGGGCAACAACAAGGGTTGGGATGGAGTCTGGAGGGCAGAGGCTGCGGTTTTAGACAGTGGTTGGTCCGCCGAAGTGGCCATCGCCTTCTCCACGTTGTCCTTTGCAGCCGGGGACGACATGGTATGGGGGTTTAACTTGGAGCGTCTAGCCATCACGGGGAGGGAGCGCAGCCATTGGGCCGCTATCTATCAGGAGGACGGCTCCGTTCTGAGGGTCTCGCAAGCCGGTCACTTGGTCGGATTGCGGGGAATAGACCCTGGGCTCCGTCTCGAACTACTTCCCTATGCCGCGTCCGGCGTCGATAGGACGCGCACCGATTGGCGGGGAGAGACGGCCAGCGCGGGATTGGACGTGAAATACGGCGTCGCTGCGAATGCGACTTTGGACATAACCGTGAATCCAGACTTCGCACAGATCGAAGCCGACGAGGAGGAGATTAACCTGTCTCGCTTTCCCCTTTTACTAAAGGAAAGGCGTCCGTTCTTCGTCGAAAACGCGGACTTCCTCGGCAAACACGGGTTGTTCTACAGCCGACGGATCGCCGATCCGGATTTTGGCGCTAAGTTTATCGGCAAAGCCGGGGAATACACGCTCGGCATCCTGACGGCGCAAGACCGAGGCGAAGCTGGTGCAAAACCGAAATTCGGCGTCCTAAAGCTACAGAGGGAACTATTCCACAATTCGACCGTGGGCGCGCTAGTGGAAGGCGTCTGGAATCGCGGGATGACACTGCAACAGATCGCGGGGTTGGACTCCCGAGTGGAATGGGACGACCGCTACATCATTAACGCCTATGCCGCCAGAAGCGCCGAACAAGGTCGCAGCGGGTATATATCAGGTGCCGTTATGAATTATCGGCACGGGAATTTCGCAGGGGGCGTTAATTATAGGTCGATAGAATCCACTTTCAGCGCTGATAGGCTCGGATTTATCGAGCGCGACATCGGCGTCGCGTCGCAGTCCGTGGAGTTTTCGGCCGACTGGCGTCCGCGGATGAGACGCCTCGGCAAGTTGAATCTCGGACAAGCTGTGTCCCTAGAGCAGCGCTCGGTCGAAGATGGCTGGAGTTGGGAATGGACGACTGCTGATCTATGGCTCTACACTTGGGATGATTCTTTCGTCTCGGCCAAACACAGCGTCTGGCGCTGGCCTTGGCAAGGGAACTGGTACAGAGGCCAGACATTCGAAATGGAGTTTGATACGGGCGACAGCAGAAAGTGGAAGCTGGACATCGGCGCGGGACTGCAAGACCGCTTCGACTTCACCGACGTTTATTTCGGCGCGGCGAGAAGCGCTAGCGGCGCGCTCGAACTCAAGCCATCCGCGTCGCTGACGATCGAAGGCAGTTGGTCGAGCGTCTGGGAATACCTGCCGGGCGGCGCATTCGACGAGCGCAAGACGATCTGGCGGGGACGGGCGACCTATTTTGCCACCAAGCGCCTCTTTCTACGCGGATTCGCACAAGACGCTGGCTATCTGGATGAGCGCGACATCAACTTGCTCGCCAGTTATGAGATCGCGCCAAAAAGCCGGATTTATCTGGCCTACAACTTAGGTGACACTGCCGCAGAGAGAGCGGAAAAGCTCCGCTTCAAGGTGGCGTATCTGCTGTCCTACTAAGCGGTACGAGAATGGATGCAAAGGCAACATGGGAGACGAATACGATCCTACAGATGGGGAATTGGTACGGCGTTTTGCCGAGGGCGATATGGCCGCCTTTGCCAGTTTGGTCACCCGCTACCAAAATGGAGTTTTTTTGTTTTTCTGTCGCATGACGGGACGGAGAGCCGATGCGGAAGATCTGGCACAAGAAACCTTCGTGCGCGTCTATGAGTCCCTCCACAGTCTCGATGATCCGACGCGTTTCCGCTCGTGGTTCTGGGCCATCGCCAGCAACTTATGCCGTGACTACCACAAGTATCGCCAGCACCGGCATCACCTGTCGATTGAACGCGACATTGATCTCGACCTTCAACTCGCGGATATGGGATCGGCGCGGACCGTCGAGTTGGCGAGCAGAATCCGCACGGCACTTGCGGCGCTTGACGACGGACGGCGCTTGGTCGTGGTTTTGCGCGAATACCACGGGCTCTCTTACGAAGACATCGCCGCAACAGTGGGTTGCTCAGTCGGCGCTGTGCGCTGGCGTCTGCATGCAGCCCGTCAGCAACTGCGGGCAAGCCTATCCGATTTGATTGGTTGAGCACTATGGAACCCGGAGACAAACTATCGCAACTACTGTCGGCATACGATCCTGCCATGCCGGAGGACCTCGCCGCAAAGACGCTGGCACGGCTATTGCAAAGCGAGCCGGACCAGGAGCGTCGGAGAGCTTTGGTGAAAGCCTTCGCCGGCCGGGTTGAAGAGTTGCAAAACGGACTGGGATGTACTATCGCCGTCGTGTCCATCGGCGACTGCTCGGTCGTCGTACCTACCTCGGCACTAGCGCGGGACAGTCAGCCGATTCCGTCGATAGCCAAATCGAAAGAAATCAAGTCCATAGTGCGCGAGATCGACGAACGCGAAGTGCCGGTCGGCGTGGGCTATACGTTTACCATAGACACTGTCTAAGGAGGCTGTAGGACGACATGGATAGAGACAGAGCCGATATCGAAGCAATCCACCGCCTACTGAACCGCTACCAACAGGCTCACAGAGAAAAAGATTGGGATACGGTCCGCGCGTGCCACGACGAGACCTATTTCCGTTGGTTCGGGTGTGGATCGACCGATCCTACGGACTGGATACCGCACCTATTCTTGGTGCAGAGCGAGATGCAGGAATGGGGAGAGACGCGCATGCCCGAGGACGTTAACTACGAGCAGGAACAGCAAATATTGCAGACGGATGTTCGCGGCAATATGGCCATATCCGTAGTGCGGGAATCGGGGCGCTGGCGTTCGGATACCGGTCAGATATACTCTCGATGGGACGATTGCCAAAACGTGTGGTTCACGGGCCGTATCAAGGGCGAGTGGAAGATTGTGGGCGCCTTCTTTCCCGATATAACACCCTGCAAATAGGGGCCTGTACAAGCCCACCAGAAGCGAAAAGTTAGCTCAGCTCGCTCGCTCCGAAACACGACTACTGACGATACCCGTTATGCCAGTGCCTCGCTCAATTCCTGCGGGCTTTACATCACAACAGCCTTATCACCCCGCTTTGGCCATCAATCAGGTATCTACCTAAACACCGAAGGAGAAGAAGAGATGGCAGCTATCCACCACATTCGGTTATCAGTCTCCGATCTAGATACTTCGACGAGATTCTACTCACCCTTGCTAGAAGGACTTGGATTCCGAGGATTGCCCCCACGGCTGACAGGGAAGGGCGAGATCGACAGATTGCGATTTGAGAAGGACGGGACGGTCCTGCTGATCGGCCGCACTATAGAAGCAGGCCGACACGAGAGGGAAAAGCCTGGGCTGCACCATCTCGCCTTTTCCGTGGACTCACGAGCAGAAGTTGAACGGATCTACGATGAGGTGATCAAAAATCTAGAGCATGTGAATGTCGAAGACCCGCCAATCGACTGTCCAGAGTACGGCGAGGGATATTACGCGACGTTCTTCTTCGACCCCGATGGTATCAAGCTTGAAGTAACTTTTACCCCGGAATAAATCAGAACGGAAGGCACTGGTATGATTCGCGATGTGTTGGATGATCTTTTTTCCAAAAAGTTCCTTGATGACCACCTAGATGAATGGGGAATTGTAGAGCACTGTGACCATCCGACCTCGTTGGGCTATTCGACCACGATTACGCCCAGGACGATCTATGAGGCAGTTGACCGCAGCGTAGATGTAATTGTGACCCATCACGATGCCTGGAAATTCATGTTTGAGCAAAGGGATGAAGTTTGTGGCTTGCTCCAAGACAAAGGCTTAACGCATATCTGGGCTCATCTGCCGTTGGATCTAGCAGACTTTGGAACATCGTCCACACTGCTCACCAAAATCGGGTGTCACCATGTTTATAAATCTTCAGAAGGCGAGGCTCGCATCGGCGAGCTGCCTGCCCCAACGAACTTCCAATCGGTTTGCTCGACATTGAATTCGCTCCTCCAAGAGCAACCACGCAGCATTTATGACGCGAATCGAACAGTCCAACGCATAGGTTGCGTCACTGGAGCCGGTATCTACACCAGCTACATTCGGGATGCCATGTCCCATGACATCGACATGTACCTGACTGGAGAAACCAATCTTTATCTACTCGAATACGCTCGGCACCACGAACTCAACGTGGCGGTGTATTCCCACAACTACACAGAGCTGCCCGGCGTTGAGATGTTCGCGTACAGGCTCTGTAGTTCTCTAAAACTTGAGATGAAAGGACACCTTGGGGACGCCCACTTCTAATCGCAACCGAGAGGCATAGTCTCCAAAAATTAAGGCCCCTGTAGATGGAACTCTAAGAAGCGTTGACCAAGGATGGGAGAGGCGATGCTTTAAAAAGGTTTGGCTTCTTGGGCGAAATGGCGGCGATTTTCTTGCCAGTAACTGACGATACCCGTTACGTCAATGCCTCGCTCAATTCCTGCGAGCCTTACATCACACCAGCCTTATCACCCCGCTTTGGCCATCAACTTCAATCAACTGCCCGGTTCTAATCTTCTTGGTCCCGATCAGGGTTCCCACCACCGCCGGCAAGCCATATTCCCGGGCGACGACCGCCCCATGACACAACGCCCCGCCTCTGTCGCTCACTAATCCCGCCCCAACGGCAAAAAGCGGCGTCCAATGGGGATCGGTCGTACCACAAACCAATATTTCCCCCGGCTGTAATTGCAATGCCTTGTCCAGATTCACGGCCACGCGCGCACGCCCCCTGACAATCCCCGGCGAAGCCCCTACTCCGCGCACCTCTCCCTTTGGTGCTTCGAGTGGGGTCGAAGGACCCCAAAACAGGTAATCTTCCTCTTCGGTCGTCGGCTCTTCACAAGCGCCGAGAAACTCTGGCGGCGATAGTTTTAACCGCTGATCAAATTCCCGTTGGCGTTCGACGACTCGTGCGCGCAACGGCTGCCGCACGCCGAACCCCCAGAGGATGATTTCGTTCAGTTCTAGGTATTTGATCTCGCTCCGCTTCTTCTTGAGGATACCGCCTTTGATCATCCGGCGGCCCAGTTCATCGAACAGCGGAAATATGTAATGCGCCGCGATCCCATCGACCCAGTAGTTGTGGTCCTCAGTCAGCGGATAATTGGCCAAAGCCACCTGCAAAAGCTCCTCGAAAACCTCGCGCTCCTTCTTTTTCAGCAGCGAACGCACATGCGCGGTGAATTGCTCCCGCTCTGCCGCCAGTTGGCGCAATTTTACGTGCGGATCTTCCACGCCCTGCTCGGCGTATTTGAGGACCAAGGAGGCGAGAAATTCCGGTGTATCTTTCCAATAGGTTTCTAAATACTGGTCGAAAACTTCTTTGAAGGACCCCTCAAGCCCGTCCCATCTGCCCTGCTTCTTGCGCGACTGTAAAGCGGCTCTCAGAAGCTCTTCGTTGGCGGGAATAAGGTGCTGTTGCAACTGCCACAAAAGGTGTCCCTTCTCAACGCTCAAATTTGACTGCCCCTGTACCAATCGGTAGGGTTCGCTTTCCGCGGCATCGGGGAACCGTTTGCGATACCACTCCACCAAGTGCCCAACGGCCTCGACCGCCGTTCCGCCTAGATGCGCGTGCATCTTAGCGCATTCGCAATACCAAGGCAGTGCTTCGACCAGCACGCTGGCCAACTCGTCATTGGACAGCGCCGACAGATTCAAGCTGCGGAAATAAGCTCGCTTCTGCTTGAGCCCGGGCAACCATTCATTTCGCCAGAGTTCCGGTATCTCGCGTTCCGTTTTTTTGCGGGCGTCCTCTTGCGCCTTGCGGTTGCCGATTCTGAAGGGTTTTTCCGCCTCGTATGCGTAGCCGTTCACATAGATCCGCATAGGTAACGTACCGCTGCCCGTCTCTCGCCGCGCCTTCGCCCAACCCTGCATCCAATACCATTCAAACGACTGATCGAGCGGCGTTTCCAGACTTCCCCTGCGCCAAGTCAATACAGCATCTTTGGGATCGTCCCATTGCACCGACCAAGCTCGTCCATCTTGCGCGAGGGTTGTCACCGGGCGGCACTGGAGCAAATACAGCTTTCCATCCTTAAAAGCGCATTCCAAGTCAACGGGCCACCCCATCCGGGCCTCCAGATTGACCGCGCTGCTGCAGATCTCGCCGACTTGTTCGTCGGTTAAAGTTGACCGCGACTGGTTATCTGCTGGTACGTCTATTTCGATCACGCCAGTGGACCCGGCAGCGCACATCTGCTCTTTCTTGGCCACGCTCCGCGTCTTGATTCGCAATTCCCGTTTGTCCACGGTGTACGTATCGGGAACCGAACTGCCATCGACTAGCCCTTCTCCCAATCCCCAATATGCGTTGATGACGATCTCGCTTGTGTCGTTGGTGACCGGATTGGCGGTAAACGCGACTACTGAGGAGTCTGCGGCGACAAACTCCTGCACGAGAATGGCGAGATTTACCTCGTCCGCACCGGCCCCTGAACGCTTGCGGTAGGCAGCGGCATGGGGCCGATAGGCCGCCGCCACGCACTCGACTATCGCCGCAGCCACGGCATCCATGCCCACGACATTCAACAGGGTCTGATATTGGCCGGCAAAGGAATTAACCGCACCATCCTCCGCCGCAGCCGAGGATCGGATCGCCACCGCTGGCTCGGGAGTTCCGCAGCGAGCGCCCAGTTCCGCGTACGCGGCTTCGATATCCGCATAAAGGTCGGGAGGCAGCGATGCTTCACTACTCCGCACCGGTACCATTCTCGCGGTAGCATCGGTAGTGATACAAAAACCAAGCGGCACTTGTCCGCCGCTATGTAGCTGGTTGAGGTTAGCCGCTTTACCGCCTACTAGTTTCCTCTTGCCGCTTGCAGGGTCGTCTAACCAGATAACATTCAAAGCCATATTATTCCAGACGTTACGCACCCGGGTAGGGGGCGGTTTGAAACCGCCCCCTACGGTCCGGCGTTGATTCCATCGCAACGCACATCGGGCCGCAGGATCAGCCCACCAAAACCCGCACATCTCCCCGCCGCGCCGTCAATCCTTCAGCGTCGAAGTGACCCAAAAGCGCCATCGCGCATTTGCGGTTGCTGCCAATCAGCGTGCGGAATTCGGCTACTGTAATCTCGCCGTCGCGCTTGAGAGAGTCGCTCAGCAGCGTCCGTGCTCGGGCGAGGGCCTCGCCATGGATCAGCAAGCCCCCCTCCAACGCGACCACCGTCCCCAGTGCTTGCAGCGCTTGGACCATGTCCGTCACCTGCGGCAGTGGGGTGTCGAGAGCTTGGGCCAACTCAGCCACCGTAGGCAAGTTGGCAAAATCCGTGGTATTGAGCCGCGCCTCCATAGCCGCCCTTAGCATCTCTTGCTCTGGAGTGAAGCAAATGCTGTGCGACGCGGCCCGCACCACAGCTCCATCCAACGCGATCCGCCCCGCTTCCTCCAAGTAGCGCAACACGCAGTCGAACAATTCGGGCTGGATGTAACGCGCGCTCAAATTGCGCAGTTCCTCGCGCGGCAATCCCAACTTGAGCGGCTGGGCGCGGTGAAAGCTCGCCAGCGCGGCCTCGACCTGCGCGCCCCAGTGCTCACACACGTCCAAATGCAAAACGTGCGGTTGCCCTTCCGACACCACGCGCACGGCACGGCCATCCGCTACCAGCGCATCCGTCAAGTCCACCAACCGCTCCACGCCGATGCCCAGCTCACCGGCCAGCACTTGTTGGCTCTTGAGTCGATCATCCGCGTAGCGTAGCCAGCTCTCGACGACTTCGGGCAGGTTGGCATGGGCCAATGTCTGCAAGTGCGCCAGCAACGCTGGCTCGAAGCGCCGGTGCTTAGCCGGGTGCGGGTTGAGCACGCGGCCGCCACCAATGGTCAGCGCCGGCGAGTACCGGCGCAGCACAAAGCGATCGCCCCAAGCCGCAATTACGGGAGCTTCTAGGCGAAGTTGCGCAAAACTCTCCTGCCCAGGCGTCAAGGGCTTGCCACCGGGAAGCACGACCCGCGCCATAATCTCCCGCGTCCCCAAGTGCAGGCGCACGCGAGTGCGCGACGCCATGGTCATAGGGCTTGACGCGAGGAGTTGCACCTCGGCGTCCAGCATCTGCGTGGAGCGGAAAAATCCGGGCGCGACCAGCGAGTGCCCACGCTCGATTTGGCCCTGCTCCACGCCAGCCAAATTGATCGCGGCTCGGTCGCCGGCCCGCACCTCTTGTACCGTCGCGCCGTGCTGCTGCAGGCGGCGCACGCGCGCCCCCCGATCTTCGGGAGCAATCTCCACCCGGTCGCCCTCGGCCAAGGCCCCAGCCTGCACCGTGCCCGTGCAGACCAGACCAAAGCCCTTGACACCAAAGGCCCGATCTACGGGCAGGCGGAACGGCGCGTCCGTGCGCTTGGCCGCAGTATCCTCGACCATGGCCAACAGCCGCTGCCGCAGCGGGTCAATGCCCGCGCCGCTAAGCGCAGAGACGCGAAAAATCTCGGCCTGCGCCAAAAAACTCCCGCGCACAAATTCCCGCACCTCTTCCTCCACCAAGCCCAACCACTCCTCTTCCACCAAATCGGCCTTGTTGATCACCACCACTCCGCGCTCGACCCCCAAAAGCCGCAGTACATCGAGATGCTCCCGCGACTGCGGCATCACGCCGTCGTCCGCGGCAATGACCAGCATGGCCACGTCAATAGTGCTGACGCCGGCCACCATGGTCTTGACGAAGCGCTCGTGCCCGGGCACGTCGATGATCGTAGCTTGATCGCCCAAAAAGGCAAAGCCGAGTTCAATGGTAATCCCCCGCGCGCGCTCTTCTGGGGCTTGGTCCGTATCCATGCCGGTCAGCGCCTTGACCAACAGAGTCTTGCCGTGGTCAATGTGCCCAGCCGTGCCAATAACCGTGTGCGCCATTTGCTCAATGTCCTATATTGACGTGCTCTTCTTGGCCTATATTATGTCCAATTTCGCGCCCACAACAAGGAACTTCTCCATGTACCTCAAGCACCTGCGTCCCTACCAACTCACCGATGCAGTAGCCCAAGGGCATCCCCTGCTCGTGCCGGCCGGCTGCATCGAGACCCACGGCCCGCACATGGCCATCGGCCACGACACCCTCATCGTCGAGGAAATCTGCGACCGCGTGGCCGCGCGCACCCCTTGCGTCATTGCCCCGTCGTTTGACTACGGCCCCACCGGCTATGCCCTCGGCGGCCCGGCCGACGGGACCATCGACCCAGACTACGACGCCTTTGGCCGCTTGGCCAAGAGCATCCTGCGCAACTTTATCGAAATGGGCTTCCGCAAGACCTACGTCATCATCATGCACCAAGGCATGGGCGGTCCCCTCGCCTTGGCCTTCAGCAAGGCCGCGGCCGAACTTGAGTTTGAAAAAGTTCTCGCCGAGGGGCACCCACGCGGCTGGTGGGGCGACCGCGACGCGCTGGATCGGGTTGGCTCTTGGGGCGGGCGCATCGAAGTGCAGCCCATGGTCCTCCCAGAATCGAGTCCTCCGGCCGGAGGTGATCACGCCGGATACAACGAGACCTCCTTCCTGATGGCCGTCCGTCCCGAACTAGTCGAACAGGAGCGCCTCGGCGACGACGCGCCTTGGTACTGCCGCCAAGACGAAGAAAAAAACAGTTGGACAGCCAACGCCGAGCACGGCCAAGCCATGGTTGACGCCGTCGTCGAAGCCTGGGTGACAAAAATCGACAAGGAGCGCTAGAATGACCCAAGTACTAACCGTGCATCCCGACCGCCTCAAAGGCCGCCACATCCAACGCGCCGCCGAAGTGCTGCGCCAAGGCGGCGTCATCGTCTATCCCACCGACACGATCTACGGACTCGGCTGCGACATCACCAACAAGCAAGCGATCGAGCGCGTGCAGCGCATCAAGGGCCGCGAGAAAAAGAAGCCCATGTCCTTTGTCTGCGCCGACTTGACTCACATCAGCGACTACGCCCGCGTCTCCAACTACGCCCACCGCATCCTCAAGCACTGCCTGCCGGGAGCGTACACCTTCGTGTTGCCAGCCACCCGCCAGACGCCGCGCATCCTGCAAACCAAACAAAAGACCGTCGGCTTGCGGATTCCCGATCACCCAGTGCCACTGGCCTTGGTCCGCGCCCTCGGCCAACCCATCCTGAGCACCAGCGCCAACTACGCCGATCAAGAGGTGATAACCGAGCCGTGGGCCTTAGAGGAAGAGTTGGGGTCGCAGGTGGATTTGATCTTGGAGTGCGGGCCGCTGCCCGTGGAGGCTTCGAGCGTGGTCTCGCTGATGGGGGATCAAGCCGAGATAATCCGCGAGGGCAAAGGGGATTTAAGCTTGTTTGTCGAGGAAGATTAGCGGATGCCGCACCGGCTCTGTGGCGCGGCCTTGTGCTGCCTGCTCGCATTCGGCGCAGTCAAGGCCCAATCGCCGTTTATCTCCTACGCCGAGCGCGCCGAATTCGCCCTCGCCGCTTTTGGCGGGCTGGACATGGGCCTCTACGGCTATGCCAATCCCGCGCTGCTCAGCTATGTCGAGGGCTTGGAGCAGGGAGTCGCTTGGTCGGACAGCAACTCTACTCAGTCGTGGGGTCTTTTTACGGCTATGCCCCGTTTGGGATTTGGAATGATAAACGGTCGCCGCGACCGCGAGTACCGAGCCGGACTCAGTAGCGGTGATCGCAACTTCAGTCTCGGAGTAGGCATGGGATGGGGAAGCGTGCGGCACGTGGTCCTCGGGGGGATTTGGCGGCCCGGCCCGCGTCTCTCAGTAGGAGGCACCTTCACTTCGACCTTGGCAGACGCGAACCGCGAAGGAGCCGTCGATCTCTCCCTGCGTCCCTGGGGTGACGAGCGACTCACCTTGTATGCGGATTACGCGCGCACCGACGAGACAGAGTTCTGGAGCACTGGAGCCGTTGTCGGACTAGGACAGGGGCTGGCGCTGACCGGGCGTTTCCTCTCAGACCGCGCCCTAAGCGTTGGCTTGCGCATCGGGCTAGGTGTCGCCGATTTCCAAGCGCAGGCGCGGAACCGCACCTTCCAGACGTATGCGGCGCGCTTCGGCGCACAGCGCGGGAACCTATTCCGGCCGCGCGCACGCTACCTTTCTGTAGAATTGTCCGGCCCAGTACAACACCGCCGCTATGCCTTCTTCGACGACTCGCAGAGCCTACTTGAGCTAATCGCCTTATTGGAGCGCGCACACCGCGACCCGGCGATCAAGGGCCTCGCCATCAATGCTTCGGGGCTGCGGATCAGCCCGGCGCTCGGCTGGGAACTGCGGGAGAAGCTGCGCCAAATCCGCGCTGGAGGACAGCGGGTCGTGGTGTACATCGACCGAGTGGACATCTCCGGCTATCACTGGGTTTCGGCGGCTGATCACTTGGTGCTCGACCCGGCCGGCGCAATCGGCTTGCAGGGCTATGTGGCGGGGCATACGTACTTCAAAGATGCGTTGGACAAGCTCGGAATCGGCTTCGACGAGTGGCGGCTTTTCCCCTACAAGTCCGCGACTGAAGTGTACGTCCGGCGAAACATGTCCGAGGGCGAGCGCGATCAGCTAACGACCCTACTCGACGACTGGTACGCCCTCGCCCGCTCCGACATTAGCGTCGCTCGCTCGCTTGCACCCGAGCACTTCGACCGCCTCGTGGAAGACACCGCGCTCTTCCTGCCGCAAGAGGCCCTCGACGCCGGCCTAGTAGATCGCCTCGGCCGCTGGAACGAAATCGACCGCACGGTCGAAAACCACGCCGTCGTCGCAGCCAATTCGTACACCCGGCCAGCCGACCAGCGCTGGGGACAGCGCAAGCGCATTGCCATCGTCTATGCACTCGGCGTCTGCGCCATGGATACCGGCATGGGTGCGCGGCGTCTCGTCGGCGAGATTGCCTCGGCCTGTGCGGACGCGGACGCCGTGGTGCTGCGCGTCGATTCCCCGGGCGGCGACGTCCTGCCCTCGGCCCTCGTGGCCGACGCCGTGCTGCAATGCCGCGAGCGCAAGCCCGTCATCGTCTCGCAGGGCTACCTCGCGGCTTCGGGCGGGTACATGATCTCCCTGCCCGGCGATGCCATCGTCACCGCGCCCAACACCATCACCGGCTCAATTGGGGTCATTGCCGGCTGGGCATACAACATCGGACTCAAGGAAAAGCTCGGTTTAAGCACGAGCCGTGTGCAGGTGGGCCGCCACGCGGATTTGCCTTTTGGTATGACCCTACCCCTGCTCGGCCTGCGCCTGCCAGACCGCACGCTCACTGAAGACGAGAGTGCGCGCATGGAACACACCATCCGCTCGCTGTACGAGGACTTTGTCGCCAGGGTAGCTAGCAGCCGCCACATCGCGCCGGACTCCGTCGAAGTCGTGGCCCAAGGCCGCGTCTGGAGCGGCCAGCGCGCCGTGCAACTCGGCCTCGCCGACCAGATCGGCGGTCTCGAAGCGGCCATTGCGCTAGCCAAAGAAAAGATCGGGCTGTCGGCAGACGAGACCGTCGAGCTGCTGGAGCGGCCCCGGCCCAAGCTCTTTTCGTCCGCGCTTTTTCGCCCGCGGCTGTTGGGCCTCGCCGCGCAGCCCACCCCCGAACTCGACTACCTGCAATTTCGCCTCCAGCACAATGGCTTGCCCTTGTTGCTGGTTCCCGCCAACCACGTACCGAGCCCTGTGGGGCTATACGGAGAAAAAACCTATGAGTGAGGAAGCCCGCGCACTGTACGCGGATATGGGGGCGACGCCCGTGATCAACGCCCTCGGCCCGCGCACCCTCTTAGGGGGATCGTCCCCTCACCCGGACATCATCGCCGCCATGGAACTGGCCGGCCGCTACTACGTTGACATGGACGCCTTCTTAGCGAGTACGGGACGGATCGTTGCCGACCTGCTCGGGTCCGAGGCCGCGCTGATTACCCCTGGCTGCGCAGCCGCATTGGTCCTCGGCACGGCCGCCTGCATCACTGGCTCAGACCCAGAGAAAATGGCTCGCTTGCCCGATACGACCGGCATGCCCAACCAAGTAGTCATCCAAAAGGCCCAGCGCTACAAGTACGACCGCATGGTGCGCCTGCCCGGCGTCACCCTCGTAGAGGCGGGCACCGAGCAAGGCACCACAGCCGACGAACTCGCCGCAGCCATCGGCCCCCAAACCGCCGCCCTGCTCTACCCGGCCATCGACAACGAAGCCGCCATCGTCCCGCTGGACGCGGCCATTGACATCGCCCACGCCCGCGACGTCCCGGTCTTCGTAGATGCGGCCTTCCGCGTCTATCCCCTAGACGGCTTGACCCGCTACATCGCAGCCGGGGCCGACCTAGTCGGCTATGGCGCCAAGTACGTGGGCGCGCCCAACTCTTCGGGCATTCTCTGCGGCCGCGCCGATTTAATCGCCGCGGCTCATTTGCACAGCTTCGCCTGCTTTGAGACCCGCGACCTAGAAGGGGTTGGCCGCCCGCTCAAGATCGACCGCCAAGAGGTCGTCGGCGTGGTCTTAGCCCTGCGCCGCTGGCTGGCCATGGACCACGACGCCCGCAATCAAAGCGACACCCGCCGCGCCGAGACCGTGCGTCGGCACCTTGGCGAATTGCCCCACGTGCAAAGCTCCGTCAATGGCGCGTCCCTGACCCTGACCTTGGACGAACAAGCACTCGGCCAAACCGCCGCTGAGATCGAGGTTGCTTTGCGCAACGGCAACCCCTCGGTCTGGCTCTCAGCAGCCCCAGGCCAGCTCCACTTGTACATGCCCACGGTCGCCGACGGCGACGAGGAACTCTTGGCAGCGCGGATCAGGGAAGTGCTGGGACTTGGAGAGTAGGCCACATCGCCGCGCCCAAATTCACATGGTAAACCAGTTCGACATGCCGCCAAAATAGTCGATGATCAGCCACATGCCCGCCGAGCCAAAAGCCCCCAGCACCATGCCGAGAAAGAGCGGGCGCAGCAGGCGATAGCCCCTGGCCCCGCCGTATTTCAAAATGACCGCTTTGAGAGCCCAGGCGATAAAGACCGAAAACCAAATCTGGCTGATCGGGTAGGTCAGACCGAGGACTAGGCCGATGGGATGGATCGGGAAGCCGACGAAACGCGCTTTGAGAAAACTCAGCACGGCCATGACAGCACTGCCGATGCCGGTGTAGATGAGGTGCCAGCCGTAGATTTCCTCCGGGTTGTTGATATTGTGCGCGATCCAGTTACCCGTCAGTCGGGTCAAGCCCCCGAAACCCCAACCCCCAAGATTGACGCCACCGTATTTATACGCCAACGTGGTAACCGCCCACACCGCAGAAATCAGCGTGACCACTATGGTCGCGGCGATCGCCCCAAACAGCCGCCGAGTCTCCAAACGCATAACCTCGGCGATCTTGAGGCCGGTCGCCGCTGAGGCCATGACGAAGGTGCGCAAATCGGCGGTCCAGGGGAAGTTCATGCCGAGCGCCGTCAGCCCGCTCGCTCCGAGCGCGGTCGGCCCGAGCGCCGTGACCATAAATACTGGCGGGGCCACTGGCGACACACCGTAGGCGAGGCCGGCTTGGGAGATAATGCGCGCCAAACCGATAAAAGTGGCCAAGCAGAGCAGAAAATAAAAAAGTGCAATGCCAAACTGCAGGCCGGTTTGCGCCAGCCACCACACGGCGAAGATCGACCCAAAGATAAAACCCAGCACGGCCGTGCGGTACGAGAGCATCTCACTGCTATCGTCAATCGTCGGATCGCGCTTGAAGGCTTTGCGCAGCACATCGCCGATGTGTTGGCGCGCAGCCCACAGGATGGAAAAGACTAGGAAGAACATCGCGCCCTGCGCCAGATGGGCGACGCTGGCCGAAGCGGGCATTGAGTAGGGCTGCGACGGGCCAATGCTCCAGCCGAACAGACGCTCGACCCCCGTGTGGACATAGGCGAGAAAGGCGAAGAACCACACGCCGAATGAGACATCGAGGCTCAACAGATACGAAAGCCCGATGACCTCGAAGCGCGGATAAAGATTCAGACGCACGGATTCGCGCAGAAAGCGCAGCGGGGTATTCAACTGGATGAAGGGGAAGTAGTTGAAGTAGGAGTGCAGGCCATTGACGAGATTGATGAGAAACGGGATCAGAAAGCCGACCCAAGTCAGATAGTTGCGCAACAACGACGGCAGCAGACGACCCTGCTCCCTCTGGGCCAATTCGAGCGGCAGGACCGAGAGCGGGAAGAGCAGGCGCTCGTGTTCCATCCACTGCTTGCGCAGGATGACCAACATGCAGAGCGTGACAAAATAAACGCTGAGTATGAAGAACCCCCAAGCCAACAACGGCTTGTGCCACAATCCCCAGGGCACGGGCTCGCCGCGCGCCGCCCCCTCAAAGAGCTTCCAGGTCGCCGCGCGGTCCTGGGACACGAGCCAGGGTTTGATGTGCGGATGGATGATATTGGCCCAGTCGTTCTCCGGCGTGGCAAAGTAAAACAGCCCCCCTAAAAACGGGATCAAATTCATAACGAAACCCCAAGAGGGAATCGCCGAAGCCACGATCATCATTATGTAAATGGTCGCCAATTCGCCGCTGTGCAGCCGCGAACCAGTGAGCAGTTGGGCAAGGGGATTGAGTAGTAAAGTGAGCAGAAAGAACAGGAAGATGGCGGCACCAGTGGAATAATCGGCGGCCATAGCCGAACCACGCACCACCAGCGTGCCATAGGATTCCCCAAAGGAGATCGCAGTAGCGCAGAGCAGGCCGACAAAAACCGCCCGTTTGGAAACGCCGCGCTGTGGTTGGGTTTCTGTCACATTCGCCTTTGCCGGGATTTCGTTCGTCGCCCACGTCTTTCCGCAGCCGGCCCCATAATCGAGACGCGACCGCCGTTCCGCATTGTAAACTATGGGCGTCAACGGCATTATCAAAGCCGCTAGTTTCACAGCGGTATTTCACGCGATAGCTGGCAAAGACTTGCCCCGGTCATCCCCGCGCCTTAAATCCTACGATCAACCCAAGCCACGAGGAACAACCATGTCCACCGAAGAAGGCATGGCGACCATCACCGCCCACGCTGCCGAGCATCTATGAGCACAGCACAACAACAGGCCGAAGCCCTAGCCGCCGGGCTGTACGCCCATCAGGTCGAGGGCATCGCCTTTTTGTTGGGTCGCCAGCGGGCGATCCTCGCCGACGACATGGGGCTGGGCAAGACGCGGCAGTCCGTGCTGGCCATGCGCCAAGCCCGACCCGAGGGGCCGTATCTGGTCGTCTGCCCGGCGGCGGTCAAAATCAACTGGGCACGCGAGATTGAAATGGTGCTGCCAACGGCAAAAATCGCCATCGTCGGCCCCGCACCTGCACCTGAGCCCGGCTATACCGGCTGGGTCATCATCAACTACGACATCCTCGCCAAACACCCGCTGGCGGAGCACGCCTGGAGTGGCCTAGTCTTCGACGAGGCCCACTATCTCAAGAACTACCGCAGCCAGCGGCACCGCCTGTCGATGGACTTGGTCAAGGCCGTCGGCGACGAAGCGGTGATCCACCTTTTAACTGGCACGCCGTTGACGAGCCGCCCGCGTGACCTCTTCCCCTTGTTGCAACTGGCGCGCCACGCGCTCGGACGTTCCTTCGTCTCGTTCGCCAAGCGCTATTGCGACGCGTACAAAGGCGAGTACGGCTGGGTCGCCGACGGAGCCTCCAATATCGAAGAGCTGACCGTGCAACTGCACGGCATCATGCTGCGCCGCACCAAGGCCGAGGTCCTCGACCTGCCGCCTAAGATTCGCAGTTGGCTCGACGTGGAGGTCGCCAGCCGGGTTGCACGCGAGATGAGCGAGGCCGTGACAGAGCTGTTGCAGACCATCTCGCGCCGGGGCCAAGCCCAGCTCGCCGACGAGACCGAGGCCGAGCGCCGCTCGCGCCAAGGCTGGATCATGGGCCAGCTAACCACCGCGCGCAACCGCTTGGCCATCGCCAAGGTCCGCAGCACGATTCCCTTTGTCGAAAACGCATTGGAACAGGGTGAAAAGGTCCTAGTCTTCTCGTGTTTCCTCGCACCCGTCAACACGCTGCGCAAGCACTTTGGCCAAAAGGCCGTAGCCATCACCGGCGAGGTGCCCGCTAGCGAGCGGCAACAACTAGCCGACCGCTTTCAGGAGGACGATTCCGTGCAGATATTGGCCGCGCAGATTACCGCTGGAGGCGTCGGGCTCAATCTTACGGCGGCGCGGCAAGTGGTCTTCAACGATCTCGACTGGGTGCCGGTCAATCACTGGCAGGCCGAGGACCGGGCCTATCGCATCGGGCAGCAGCAAGCTGTCAACGTCACCTACATGGTCGGCAGCGGCACGATTGACGAATTCGTCAGGACGGTCCTCGAGACCAAGGCGGCGCTGATCGACCAACTCGTCGAGGGCAGTGCTTTACCCGAAGATTTCCAGCGCGACGTGATGGACGAGTTGCGGCGGGTGATGGAGGTACTGCCCGAACTGCCCACTGGCGCGATGGACGAGCAGCAAGTGGCGGAATTGTTGCGCGACGCCGGGACGGCTTTTGTTGCCGCGCAGCCCATCGTCGAATCGGAGGCCAAGTCGCGCTTGCCGTCGGCCGAGGCTGTGCGCGTGTTGGCGCGGGTGTTGGCCGGGCCAAGGCGAGCGCTGTACCGGGTGGACAGTTCGTCGAAGCCGGGGGCGTTCTACGAATTGGAGGTAGAGGGGAACGACATAAGTTGCAGTTGTAAGGGGTTTTCCTATCGGGGGATTTGCCAACATGCGCGGGCGTTGAAAGAGGCGTTGGTCAAAGGAGAGGGGTTGCCGGAGGAATTCGTCGAAGTTTGACGGTTGCTCCCATATTTCCAACGCCACCGAGTAGCTCGATGTAGGCGGTTGTAGAGACGCTGTACTTAGGTATATTGAAAGATAGCCC
This sequence comes from Gemmatimonadota bacterium, assembly GCA_009841115.1. Taxonomy (GTDB): domain Bacteria; phylum Latescibacterota; class UBA2968; order UBA8231; family UBA8231. The sequence goes on from VXML01000079.1 coordinate 42,621, forward strand.
GTTGGCCGCTTGCTTCTATTCGATTCGAGGCCACGGTGTTGCAAATGGACCTTTAGGTTCACTACAAAGCCACCATGCCCTACGATATATCACAAGAAAAAAGAGACTGGTACCGAGAAATCTCCGCTCGATCTAGGCAAAGAAAAAAAGCGGCGATCCGCGGTGAGTTTCAACGCGACCCAAGCAGAATTAACAAGCCGGTTTTGGACCCAAATAAACTAATGCCCCAACAGCGACAACAGGACTTGAGGGCTATGTCCCTGTTTTCAGGAGGTGGCGGTCTAGACCTCGGTTTTGAGCGTGCTGGTTTTGAGCATATTGCCAGTTTTGATGCATTGGAGATTTGCGGTGATACGCTACGGCGCAACCGACCCCAATGGAAGGTTTTCTCTGGTCAATATGGCGATGTAACAAGGGTCAATTGGACAGCCTATAAAGGCACCGTCGATCTCATTCACGGCGGACCTCCATGCCAGCCCTTCTCAGTTGCGGGAAGACAGAGTGGAAGTAAGGATACTAGGGATATGTGGCCGGCGTTTATTGACGCTGTGATGTCTGTCAAACCCGATGCGTTCGTAGCCGAAAACGTTCCGGGACTACTCGATCCCAAGTTCAATAAATACGTGCATACGGCGATTCTAGAGCCGTTAGAACCAAGCTATCACATCGCAAAGTTCAAAGCAGTTGCCTCCGACTTTGGCGTTCCCCAAGTGCGAAAGCGCATCATTTTCGTCGGATTTAGATCGCCCAAAGCGGCTAAATTTTTTGAGATTCCACAAATAACTCACTTCCCCAACGATAGCCTGTTTTCATCGGGCAGATGTGCGCTAGGCGCTAGGGCGGCTTTGGGACTAGACGACATTGGGTTCGACTGCTTTGCACCGACTCTCCGTTCTGGCTTTACTGGTCCGAGAAAGACGACTAGCATTTTAAATAGCAAGGCTAGTCAAAAAGTGTGGGAAAAGTTACTGATTTGGCCGAACGGTGTACAAAAATCTAGAGAGGAAGCCGTGATGTTCCCCCCAGAAAACGGACATTTCAGGCTTTCCGTCCAAGACTGCGCTCTTCTGCAAGGGTTTCCAGAAGATTGGCTCTTTGAAGGTGCTGTGTACCAAGTCCTTGGGCAAATCGGCAATTCCGTTTGTCCTCCGGTGAGCTACGCTATCGCAGAATCTGTAGCGAGCGCATTGAGGGCCTAATGGCTGTCCAAGACGATAGCCGAGAAAAGGAAGTGTGCCAGTTATTGGGCTTGAGAGAGGGAGAAGGCCGTTCCGAGGTGGACGCATTTTTTGATTTTGCAGCGAATGGGACGTTTTACTCTGCACCGATTGAACTTAAATCGACGACTACAGGCTCTGTTTCAACTGCAAGAGATGTAGGGCCTATCCACATAGCAAAGTGGCGATCCCGAATATGGATTTTCGGTTTTTACAACTCTTCGGGAGCCTCTCTACGGCAATTGCTCGTACTTGGGCCGAATGAGATGGAAAGCTGGATAGAGCAAAAGGAGCAATATATTAAACCTGATTTTGCGATAGGAGACCGCGTTGCAGAGAAGCTCGACGTTGAAGACTTATACATTATTTGCGAAAAAAAGAGAAAGTACAGCTTAGAGGATGCTAAGTCTCTCCATAAGCGACAGTGGAACCAAGAGAGGTACCGTTCAGAAATGGATGATACTGATGGTTATACGCCCGAAAAAATGCTCGAAATTCTCAAGTTGCGAGCCATTTATCTCAATCAACGCGGTTCAACCCTGAACAACCCACATATTCCGAAATCGTTATTTGCAAACTTCAGGGACCAGATGATCGACGTGACACGTTTCAGTGCAGATGCCCGAGCCACTGTCCACCAAACACTACGCGACATAACACTGTCTAACAAAACATTGCAGTGGAACCGATAGCTTATTCTCACCATCTGTCAATTTCCGCAAAGGAGCCTATTCATGGCCTTTGAAATTTTCGACTTTCGCAAAGAGGAACACATCAAAAACCTCCTCGTCACGCCGCACATTCGCTCCCGCTTTCTGCGCATGCAGCCGGGCGAGGTGGCCGGCCTGCACAGCCACGACCTTGGCCACGAGATTTTCCTCATCCTGCAAGGCCGTTGCGTCTTCCACATCGCCGGCAGCGAACAGGAGCTATGCGCGGGCCAACTCTGCGTTGCCCTCGCCGACGAGGTCCATCAGGTGCGGACCATCGGCGACGAGCCCATGGTCATGTACCTATCGGTCACGCCCCACATTCAGCCGACCCACACCGGCCGCGACCCCGACGGCACCCGCCACCCGACCCGCTTCCAGCCCTCCAGCTCATACGACGTGGAGACGGATACCGACACGCCCATCGACGAACTCATCGACAAATTCACGGCTGCGGCTGACGACTTGGCCCGCGCCGCCAGCGATCAAGCGACCGCCCAAGCAGCAAGAAGCGACCAACTCAAGGCAGCTCTCGCTGCCGGCGACGAAGCACAGGCCACCGAACTGCGCGAGGCCATGTGGCAAGACGTGTACCAGAGCTTCAAGCGGACCTACGCCCTAGCCGATGTGTGGAACGATTTGACGCCTCGCGTCGGAAAGGTGGGTTGACATGGCTCCTGTCCGCATCGGAATCGTCGGCTGCGGTGCCATCACCCAAGTCCAGCACCTGCCCAACCTCACCGCGCTCAAGGACCTGTTTTCCGTCGAGATGATCTGCGACATCTCGCCGAGCTTGGCGCAGACAGTGGCACAGGAATTTCACGTACCGCACCACACCGACGACTGGGGCGCGCTGCTCGCCGCGGATCTCGACGCCGTACTCCTGTGCCACACTGATCCCAAGACCGAGATCGCCGTCGCCGCCTTTGAGGCCGACAAACACGTCTTCATCGAAAAACCAATCTGCTTCTCGCTGCAAGAGGCTGACCGGATCATCGCCGCTCGGCAGGCGGCTGGCACCGTGGGCTTGGCTGGTTACATGAAAGTGTACGACCCGGCCTTTGAGGCTGCGGCCCGCGCTGCCGCTGACATGGCCGCGATCCGCTTCGTCCAGATCCACCACCTGCACACCAACAACTCGCATCATCTGGCGCACTTCCGCCTGCACCGCGCCGACGACATACCCGCTGATGCCGTCGAGCAGACGCGCGCTGCGCGCGCGGCAGCCGTGCGCGAGGCCATCGGCGAGGTCCCCGCCGACGTACAGTCTGCCTTTGGCCACCTCGCCGGCAGCATGATCCACGACATCTACGGCCTGCGCACCATCATGGGCATGCCCGAAAAAGTCTCCAGCACCGAAATCTGGTACGAAGGCTGGGGCGTTAGCACCATGCTCGCATACCCAAACGGCGCTCGGTGTGCGGCAACTTGGGTCGAGCTAAAGGACGTGCGCGATTTCAAGGAAACCCTCGAAGTCTGCGGCGACGACCGCCGCGTGCTGCTTTCTTATCCGACCGGCTTTTCGCGGGGAATCCTCTCCACCTTGGAGATTCAGACCCTCGACGAGGCCGGCGAGGCCATCGTCCACCGCCCGGCCATCGCGTGGGAAGGCCCCTTCGTCCGCGAGCTGAAGCACTTCCACGCTTGCATCACCGAGGACGCGCAGCCGCGTACTCCCCTAGAAGAGGCCCGCTGCGACATTGCCCTGATCATCGACATCATCAAAGCCTATACAGACCGCTAGCAAAGGAAGCAACATGGCCCCCAAGCCCAAAGCACCGCCCATCATCTTCACCGACGACGGCTGGATTTTCACGGCCGAGGAAAACGTCTCGGTCGCCGACCTCAAAGAGAAAATCGTCGACGGCTATGCTGGCACCGGCGGCGCGCTCTGGTGGAGTACGGGCGATCACGAGGTCTATCAGTTCGAGACGGAGATTGGCGAGAAATTCGGCGACGACCGCAGCGACCTCGACGCAACAGCCCCTTCCTTCGTCCACTCGGCCACCCCCGGCGTCGAGAATCGGATCGCCGCCAATCTACACGGCCTGATCGCCGAGTGCGGCGGGCCATTGACCGCGCTTGCGCAACTGTGCCGGGAGGCGGAGATCCCCTTTTTCCCGCGCGTGCGCATGAACAGCCACTACGTGATCGACTCGTCCCATCCCGGCTACGGTCGCTTCCGCCGCGAGCAACCCCACCTACTCATTGGCCGCCCCGGCGAAGAATTCCCCGAAAAGTCGGTCGAGTGGGGCATCCGCACCGGCCTCGACTACGCCCACGCCGAGGTGCGCGAACACATGCGGCGCATCGCCTGCGAGGTCTTCGAGCGCTTTGACGTCGATGGCATCGAACTGGACTTCATGCGCCATTCGGCCTTCTTCCGCATGGCCGAAGCCACGGCCAACAGCTACCTGATGACCGATCTGGTGCAAAAGATCAAGGCGCGGCTCGACGAGGTCAGCGCCCAACGGGGCAAAACTCTACAACTAGCCGTCCGCGTCCCCCCGACCTTGGCCGACTCCCGGCGCATTGGCCTCGACGTCGACGAATGGATCGAGACCGGCCTCGTCGATATCGTCGTCGTTGGCGGCGGCTTTATCTCCTTCGAGACTCCGGTCGATGAATTCGTCCGCGCTGCGGCCTCTACCCCTTGCCTCGTCTATGGCTGCATTGAGGCCACCCGCCACAGCGACCGACACTTCCTCCGCGCCTTGGCCCTGCGCTGGCTCACCGACGGAGCCGACGGCATTTACCTATACAACTTCTACACCATGTCGCCCGAGTGGAACCGCCAAACCGCCGCTGAATTCTCCGATCTCGCAACCCTGAAAAAACTCGACAAGTGCTACGAAATCAGCGGCACCATGTCCTTCAGCCCCACCGAGGGCCACAGCGCCGCCTTCCGCTTGGCCCACCCCTCGACGCCGCTTCCCGTGCCCTTGCCCACCGACAGCCCAAGCTTGGGGCCGACGCTCCACATCCGCGTCGCCGATGATGTGGCCGATGTCACCGGCGGCTTGGCCTTGCGTTTGGACCATTTGCCCTCGGAGGACCGCCTTGAAATCGAACTCAACGGCCGCGCCCTCCCTTGGGATCAGGCCCAAGTTTCCGGCGATGGCTGGTCGCGCCAGCAGGCTGCACCGCTGTTTTGGGCCAGTTATCCCACCCGTCCGGTCGAGCAAAAAATGGAAGGGGTCAGCGTGGAATTTGCAGTGGATGGTTCTTTTTTGCGGCAGGGAATCAACGAGATCGCTGTGCGGCTAGTGGCGGGACAAGAAGATCGCCGCGAGCAAGTGATACTGACTGGCGTCGAATTGGCTATTTCTCACTGAAAGTGCAGCGCCTCGTTAGGCATGTTATTAGTTCGCTTTTATTTCCCTGAACCAGTCAGAAGATGGTTTCTGAAAGAGAAAGACTATAGCAACTATCTGTATGATTATTTGTACGATGCCAAGCAATCCCGAAATAGGATTTGCAGCTAGGCTCTGCATCAGTGGAAGGACGGAGAAGGGTGTGCCTATGATGAACAATACCAAGAAAGTGATACGTGCCCAATTGCGGCCTTTTCCGATCATGAGTATGAAGAACCACATAATCCCGAGGACAAAGAACGCGATGAACATCACGAATGCTGGGGACGCTACTTCCGCCTGCGTTGATGATTCCATAATGTTCCTTAAAACTCCAATCCCAAGTGAGATATAGAGGAGTTTGACTGCGGTAGTAACTTTGTACGGTCTAGTACTCTGATTTTGGTCCACTTGACTCGCCTTTCAATGTGCCTAACGCAGAATTAAGCGTCAGCCCAGCGCGTTTTCGCGCTTCAAGCATCTTGCGCAGCAAATCAAACTCAGGTGCTGCTTCATCATATTTTTCTTTGTATTCGGGCTGCGACCGCATTTTTGCGATCAATTCCTTGTGCGTCATCATCTTTGATTTTGTTTCGGGCTAATGGGATTTTCGATATCTACTCCTCCCACGGAATGCTTCCTCTCAAGACGAAATCGGCGTGATTCGTTGTAAGATCGATCATCTTGGTGCTCAGAGGACCAAGGCGATCGGAAATAAATGCTTCAAGCTGATTCTGGCGCACAAACTCGACGGTGAATATGTCGTCGAGTATTCCTGATCGAATCTCCCGCTTGAAGGTTATGGACACCAGCGGGTCGTCGCAGTCTAGCGTCCCCCGCTCCCTCACTCCTCAACCTCAGCCCACGCCCCCTTAGCCATCAGCCCCCCATCGACGCAGACATTCTCGCCAGTCATAAACGATGCCTTGTCGCTAGCCAAGAACAACATAGCATTGGCAATGTCCTCCGGCTGCCCGTAGCGGCCAATCGGATGCAACTTGGCGTAGTCCTCAAAGAATTGCTCGCGCTCGTGGCCGAATGCCTCGATCACCTCATCGACTAACGGCGTCTGAATACCCCCCGGATTGACCGCCAAGACCCGAATTCCATACTTGGCGTAGTCGAGCGCAAGCTGCCGCGTCATAGAAATAATCCCTCCCTTGCTAGCAGCGTACGCCGAAACCATCGACGCCGACTGCAAGCCCTGGACGCTGGCCGTGTTGATGATAACCCCCTTGCCTTGGTCCATCATCTGCGGTAGGCAGTGCCTAGCCATCAGGAAGAAACTCTTCAGATTGACATCAATGATCCGATCCCACATCTCTATCGGCAGCTCGTGAGCCAGTTTATAGCTAGGCACGGGCTGGATGCCGACGTTGTTGCACAACACGTCAACGCGACCCCAATCTTCGATGATCTGCCCCACAGTCTGAGCGCAGACCGCGTCGCTGGCCACGTCGGCCTCAAAAAAGCGAATCTGGCCTTCTTCCTCGGCCAAGGCCGCGCCAGCCTCCGCGTCTATGTCCAACACGGCGACCTGCGCCCCTGCGCCAGCGAACGCCCGCGAAATCCCCCCACCAATGCCCTGAGCACCACCGGTGACGATAACTACTTGACCTGTAAAATCAGCCATGACAATCTCCTTGTGTTTGTAATGTGATGTCTCATTCGTTGATCTAACATTAAGCGAGCTTCTTCAATTTACAACAAAACGCCTGCTGCCCCAGCACCTCGACCGGGAACACGCGCTCCATGTACAAATCCGGCCACGCGCCAAATGCCTCGGCCAGCAGAGTGCGTTCGCTAGTCAAACACACAGCCACTCCACCTGCCTTCAATACCCTTGCCACTTCGCTAGCAAAACCCTCATAGAGCGGACGCAGCGCTTGCAGCTTGCCGACCTTTCTGCCAAAGGGCAGGTTGCACACCACCCGATCTACGCTGCCATCGTCCAAGGGCAAATCCCGCACATCCCATTGGCGAATATCAATCGGCTTGTAGCGCGGACCAACGTTTGTGCGGGTGGCAGCTACAGCGTCTGGACGAATGTCGCCGCCCAAAAGCTGGGCGTAACGACTGTGCATCCCCCGCTCGATGAGAATAGTCCCAGCCCCGCACATGGGATCGAGAAAAACGTCGCCGTCCGCTGGCTCGGATAGCATCACCAAGGCCCGTGCCACCGTCGGCCGCAGCGAAGCCTCCACTTGCGCGACCTTGTAGGTGCGGTGGCGCATGGTCTCGTCGGAAAGGCGCACCCCGCAGAGCAATTCGCCCCCGGCCTCCAAACCCCACACCTCCAATAGCGCTTGCTCGGCCATGTGCTTCCAGCGCGGGAAGCGCCACGCTACAGCCTTCTGCAAGGCGCGGCGCATCTCTTGGCGCACATAGCGCTGCTGCCCGCCGCGACGCTGGGCCACGATCCGATAGGTGATGCGCTTGATCCGCTTGGGACGAGCGCGGCGATGCGCGCCCACGGCATCTTCAAAAAGCGGCGACTCCGCCACGAGTGCGCCAGCCTGTGCCAAACCCTCCCGTCCCGCAGCCACTGGGCCGCGCGCCACCAGCGCAAACACATCCTCGGTCGTCCCCAATCCGAGCAAGTCTTGCGGCGGGGCATCCGTCGCAAAGAACACCACGCCGCGCTGCTGGCCCTGCCGCTCGGTTCCCAAGCGCGCCGCGATTTCTCGTTGGGCGATATCCTCTAGCCCGGGGGCAACGAACGCGTAGAACTGCATGGTTATTCGTAGAGATCGTCTAGATCGGCAGCAGCTAGCTCAACCAAAAACTCGGCGAGTTGCGCGGCCACTTGCTCCAAGCAGCGGCGGCCCTTCTCCGGGGTGGCTTGGCGCGGGTCGCCGATGCCCGTGTCATCGGTCGCCTGCGTCCAGTCGCGCTGAGTCCAAACCCAGCCTTCCCGCAACGCGGCGAGCTTAAACTTGTGCTCGCGACCACTGCCAGCTTCCGACAGAGGCAGCACCCAATCCGGCCGCAAGTATTGCATGAGGCTAGTTTCCATTTCGTTGGCGTGGTCACCACCCTCCGCGAAAATCCCCGTATCGGCGATGCGGTACCAATCCATGCAGCAAATAAACATCGCATAGCGCGGCAACAGCTCCCGCACCATCTGCTTGAAGTCATTGCCGCCGTGGCCGTTCACAATGAGCAGTTTGGGAATGCCCTGATGGGCGAGCGCTTCGACCAAGTCTTGCAGGACGGCGAACTGAGTCGAGGGATTGAGATTGAGGTCTAACTTGATGTCGAGCTGGCCGGTGTTGACGCCAAAGGGCACGGTCGGCAAGACGATGACCTTGGCGTCTTGCTCCCAAGCAATGAGGGCCGCAGCCGCGACGATCTCGTCGCACTGCACCACATCGGTCGAATAAGGCAGGTGGTAATTGTGCGCTTCCGTCGCCCCCCACGGGAGAATCGCCACCTCGTACGGAGTGTGCTCTACGGTCTGCCAATTGGTCTCCGCGAGGATGTAAGGTCGGCCGGGCATATACATTCCTTTACGATGTAAGCACCGCTCGGTGCAAGGTCCGATACTCGGCTCCGGTCGGCTTGAGGATGCTTTCGATCAGTTCCACCGCCTCCACCGGAACCTGCAACCGAGGCAACTCGCCGCTCCACTTGCTGCCCGGCGGACGCACCTCCGCTCGCACCCGACCCAGCGTCACGTGCGGACGAAAAGTCCGTTCCTCCGGCTCCCAACCAGCGGCGCACACCACTTCTTCAACATCCCGTTGCAACGCGACCAACCGCCCCTCCGCATCCGCCACACCAGCCCAAATAACCTTCGGCCGGCGGCGATTGGGAAAACAGCCGCTTTCCTCTATAGTCGCGACAAACCCCTCGTGCCGCGCGGCAACCGCCGTCAACCCTTCCCGCAGCGCGGCGATTTGCGCGTCCTCAGCCGCGCCTAGAAAGCGCAGCGTCAAATGAAGATTTTCCGGCCGCACCCAACTCACACCCTGCGCCGGCCACAACGGCCGCATCGCATCGCTCAGCTCTCCCAATGCCGCCGGCACGCGGACGGCGACAAAGGCGCGACTAACAGGCACCGCAAGCCCGCAAGCAGGCGTTCAAATACCCCCGACTCTCCGCCGCAATCGTCGCCACCTGCCCTAAGTCGTATTCCTTGGCACCAATAACTTCCAAATTAGCCGCCACGTCTAGTCCCGACTCGTGCAGCACCTTAACATGCCTATATTTGCTCATACTTCACCTTCATTGAGCAAAACACCTACGCTTCGCAGAATCGCTTCGATTTCCGGCTTCAGCTTTTTGGGTATCTCCGCCGCTTCGTTGATGGGGACATATTTAAAAGTATTCAGGTCGAATGGCACCCGGTCTTCATCACCACTAGGTTGAAGAAGGAAAATGAGCCTGTTGCTCTCATGGTGCTTCAACGCATATCCTGCCTCGACATAGACATTAGATCGGTGACCGGTCAGGTCGCAGATGATGATATCCGACGAAGCAATCTTTTCGTACATCCGCCTATGGATAGGGAAAGTTCCACCTTCCTCGGTCCCCATGTCGACCAGTTCAAGAGTAATACTGTGCTGTTTCTCGATGTTGGTAATCATTTGTCGAATCTGTTCTAGTTTCAACTCAGCTTTTCTGACATCATCTTCGGTAGCCCCCTCCTGCTGACTTGGATACCAGCGAGCGAGAAAGATCTGTTTGGGGATGCGTGCTTGGACCACTTTGAAGGTTTCCAGTAGCTGCTCTGCCGGGGGGAGTGGATTCAGGAGGTTAGTGATGCCCTGGCTACCGAGCCAGTGGCCAAGGCGGTTGAGATAATCTACCGCCCAGCTAACTTTCTGTTCGTGATCATCTCCTTCCGCTTCACGCCAGACACGGGCCGCCAGTTCGAAAAAACTGTGGGTTTGACACAGCGAGGGATGATTAACCGTTAGTCGCGTAACGATAGCTGCCAATGCATCGAACAGGCTTTCAGCAAAGTCCGTCAGCGTTTGCCGGCTTTGGACAATGGTCTCATCCATAATAACTAGATTACATGCCGACTCCCAGAGGGCCGTCCGTGGACGCTTTCCAAAACGCTGACGGGCCTGTTCTGTCTGGTTCTGCAGCCAGTTGAACAGTAGACGAGTTAAGTGTAGTTCCGGGCTATCGGCGAATTCGTCATCCGCCGTCCTCGCGTAGGTCGGACCCTGCCCAAATAGCAGACGTAGACTATGTTCTGACTCAAGCGGCAGAGCGGTATTATTGATAGTGTGGAAGATCAGTGATTCAGCAAAATCGTCTTCATCGTTGGCTGTCGGGCCGAGCAGCACCATGCAGAACGGAGCCAGATATTTGGACGGAGTGTTGGGGTCTTCGGTCAGTTTTTCCGCAAGATGCAGGCGATGGTTGCCGTCGATGCGACGGATGAGTTTATCTTGTTTGAACTGGTCAAGGTTACTACGCCGAATGCGCAGTTGCTGCATACGCATGTTCCGACCGGAATATTTTCTGTGTATTTCGATAGGACTGGCCCCTATACTTTGCACACCAAAAACCGTCTCGCCTAGGCCCCGGTCATCCGGATCGATTTCGCCACGGGCCACCACCAAATTGACCGGAGCGCGTACCGAAAGAATAACCTCCGGAAGAAAGCGATTTTCACTCTTTTCTAGATAGGTCTTGATATCCTTAGCGTGTTTCTCCGACTCTTCCCGCTGATGCCCTACAACCTGAAGCGCCTGCTCGCCGTCCTCCATCTTGTAGGGCACAGAGACCGCCGCCAAGTCGCGTAGATCGGCAAAGCCCCGGATTATACGGAAGACACCCAAGACGCCCTCCGAAAACAGTCCCTCGAACTCGATATATTGAGACCTACGGGGCATATCAGTTACCCCCCATCGGATGGGTGCCGAAAATCATTTGTTCGATCTCGGTTTTTCTTCTATCCAACATTTCACTGGCTACGGAGATATTATCCACCATCCCCTGTCTTCGCTTTGCAAAAGCCTGTTGTATATCATCAGGTACTATAGGGATCCTAATCTCGGCCAGATTGGCGTAATACATTCGCTGTTTCACACCTCCTACACGGTTAAATGCTACAAGATTAAGAAAATAATCTGTTCGCAATATAAGAGCCATAAAGTTAGGGAGAAAACCGCCCTTCAACTTCCAGACTTGATATTCCGGACTAGTAATCGCATCATCTGGAACCTCAGGCACAATACCAAGAGAACCAACGTTTGCGCGAGTTGGATTATGAAAGAACCAATCCTTCTCTATTTTTTTATACGCTGTGTTGAATTCCCTACCGATTTGACTAGCACTTAAAAAGACACCGTCCTTGTTATTAACACCATAGATTGGCCATTCTTTCTCTGGCTTTTCCCAAGGCCCGAAGGTTTCGGTACATTCCTCAGTAAAATCACCCAGTCGCACAAATGCTGGATTAGCTGACATAAACACGGCAGCACGTCCAGATTTTACATCCCATTGCTTAGTATTAGCGTAGTTTGTGAGAAAAACTCTGGACCGGACAGCTTGGTCAAGGTCGTGTGTCTGTTTAGTTAGAAATATGTGGAGCTCTCCAACGAGTCTGGAGAGCGCTTCTTCTGCCGCAGCATACTGTCGTTGTGCTACTTTCCAATGATCTATAATCTTTCGTTGAACCGGAAGCGGAGGAAGGGGTATTTTGAAATCAAGAAAATCGGATTCTTTAAAACGGTTTCTACTGATTGCTGCAGAGCCGACTGAGGCGGCATTTACCGCTTTGATAACTCTCTTGGTGTTAAAAACCAGATAAATGTAATCAGGTAGAGCGATACTCTCATCTATTTCAAATTGAGGGAACTCATTCGAAACGTAAAATCGTTGGAATTCATTAGGAACAACGGCAAACGACTCTTTCCAGGCAAATAATCGGTTGTAAATAATAGCACCGGGCTTTAGAGGGTATAGGTTTTTTGCACTCTGTTCCTTGCCCATTACAATTTCACGGTGAAAAACTCCTTCGCCATACCATTTGACACCAGCCATTTGGTATTCTGCTTCGGGTTTAACCCTCTCTTTATTATCGAGTTGAGTTGCAAATTCCCTCACAGACAATAGCTGCCAGTCTGCAGGAAGTTTTTCAAAGCGAAGAAGACTTGAGTTAGGCGTCCACTTCTCAACTTCCGACCAGAATAGACAGCTAGGCCGTTTTGTGATCAAAGCCGCTGTCTTCATCACTCCGCTACTCCTGTCTCAGCGAACCCTTGGGGATCGGCCAGAAATTCTCGGTACCACTCTATACAGGTCTTGGTACAGCTATCCGGCTGTTTAGGATTAGGATAAAGTTCGTTCTCATCCTCCTCGCCGGTAGCAGAAATGCCAACCTTGTCTGCCTCATACATAAAAATGGGATAGTCGAACCGCTCCTTGAGGAGCTTCCGTGTCTCAGCAACTTGTCGCGCCTCCATCTCCTTTAGATAGTCTTTGAGCTCCTTTTGCAGGACCTTGCGCTGATCAGAATCTTTCGCCTGTTTGGTTTTTTCAATGGCTGTTTCTAGCCGAACTTGCTCCGTCCTAATTTCGTCGGCGTACATGGCCGCGACCTCCGCCTTGGCTACGGTATACGTATTATCAAAACACTGCTGTTCCTCCTCTGTGAACCTTTGTAAAAAGAGTAACGAGCATTTCACACTGGCCCCCGAACTGATAAAGGTCTCCTGGGGCAAACTAACCACGGCGCGCAGAAAAGCTCTATCCTCTATGAATTCGCGCACATAGGCGAGCGAGGGATTATTGAAGATTCCTTCCGGCAATACGATACCGAGGCGGCCACCCGGCTTTAGCAGATTGAGGCAGCGTTCGAGGAATAATACTTCGGTTTTGATCTTAGCCTTGGCGTTCTTGGGTAGATCAAACAGACTTGCAATCGGTTTATTGAGTGCCGCCTTCACCCGGTTTTGGGCTTCTTGGTAAAGATTGCCATATTCCTGCAGGTACCGGCTCTCAGCTTCGGAGGACACAGTGATATCCACTTCTAGCACTCTGTCCGACGGTTCGACGTTTGCTCCAAAGGGCGGATTGGTCAAGATGATGTCGAAACGCCCTTCGAAGATGCCATTGATGTTCAAAAAGCCGTCGTGGTGATGCACACCGCCGTGCCCGTCGCCGTGCATGATCATGTTCATCTTGCTGGTACGGGCCATGCGGTCGTTGGCGTCGGTGCCGTAGATGCAGCGATTGGAGAGCTTCCAGAGGCGGGAGCCTTCCCGCCTCTGGTCGAGGTGCATCTGTAACTCGTTGAATTTGTCTTGGAGCTTCTTGGCCCGCTGTTCCTCGGAAAGAGACGTGATCGTCTCGACCTTGACCTTGAAAGCATTGTATTCGCGGTCGGAGTCTGCAAGGATCTTTTCACGAACGACTTCAAAAGCTTGGATCAGAAAACCGCCCGAACCGCTGGCCGGGTCGCAGACGATTTCCTCTTCCTGTGGTCCAACCATATGCACCATGAATTCGACAATAGTTCGAGGAGTAAAAAACTGACCGATCTCGCCCCGAAAAGTACGGCCAAGGAAGCGCTCAAAGGCAACCCCTTTTACATCCTCACTGGTATCGGAAAGGTTGTACTTTTCCAGCCTACGGACAATCTCTTCTCCAGTGGCCGGTTTCAGATTGATGCGCTCGTCGTCATCGAAAATCTTGTCAGAGGCATAAGCGCGCTTAGTTTCTTGGAAGAGATTGTCCAGCGGATTATCGGAGATCTGGCGGCGAAGCACATCGACGGTAAAGAGATTCTCCTTGCTACGGCGGGTAAGGAGCTGACGCTCCACATAGACCTTGATGAAAAGTACCTTGGCGATTTCATCGAAAGCCGCCGCCGGATCTTTCTTCTCACGGTTGCGGATAACGTTATGACATTGGTGTAACAGGTCGGCAAACTCCTTCTCCTTGAAGACACGGAGCTTGGAAAGCAATTCTTTGATGGCCTTGTCGGAAGCATTACTGTGGGGGATGTTTTCGATCTCTTCCGTGTAACCCGGCACTTTGTCTTTCTCCACCCGCCAATATTTGGTTTCTCGTGAATTGTGGGTAACGAAGAAAGGTGCGTCACAGATGCGGGCGTAGTTTTCTCCTTGTCCGTAATCCTGGGGTTTAATGGTAACATTGTCCGATTTGCATTCGACTATAATGAAGGGGGCATTATCGTCGGCTTTATCCTTGGCAGTACGCCAGATCACAAAGTCGGCACGTGCGGAAGCACTGCCTGGGCCAGTCAGGTCTAACTCCTCGGCGATCTGATCGAGAGAGAAGCCATATTCGTTAGCCAAAATCAGCAGATATTCTTGACGAACCGTCTCTTCAGGCGTTTCCACCAGCCATTTACTGCGTACATGGCTCCAGATTTTCCCTGCTGTTTCTTCGCGTTTGATTTTCAGCTCATTGGACATCTTCTACAAATCCTTTCTATTGCTGCAAGCAATGAGCGATGGGAAATCCCGAAGACCTCCACCCGGTACTAATATTACCGCCCCCCGCAAGCCCGCAAGCAGGCGTTCAAATACCCCCGGCTCTCCGCCGCAATCGTCGCCACCTGCCCCAAGTCGTACTCCTTGGCACCAATCACTTCCAAGTTGGCCGCCACGTCTAGCCCCGATTCGTGCAAGACCTTGACGTACCCGAACAAATCGATGTTGCCCCGCCCACACGCCTGCAACTCCGGCGCGCCCGGCCCGCCTTCCGCCACGGCGCAATCCCGAATATGCACGTGCTTGACCCGCGAGATAACCGCCGCCAGAGCCTCTACCGTATTCTCCCCCGCCCGATGAATGTGGCTCGGATCCATATCCACCCCAAACCCCGGCGAGTCAATCCGTTCCATCGCCCGCAACGTGGTCGGCGTATCGTAAATGCACTGTCCTACGTGTGCCTTAGCACACAGCGTCACCCCGTGTTCGTGCGCCCTATCGGCCATCTCGCCCAGCAGCGCGACCTGCCGGTCGAAATCTTCCTCCACATCGCTTTTGCCCCCTGGGCCAACGTTGATGACGGGAATACCAATCTCAGCGCCAGCCGCAAA
Organism: Gemmatimonadota bacterium; assembly: GCA_009841115.1. Classification (GTDB taxonomy): domain Bacteria; phylum Latescibacterota; class UBA2968; order UBA8231; family UBA8231. Next base: position 57,934 of record VXML01000079.1, read on the forward strand.
CGCCAACATCAGGCGCTCTTCATCGAGCGCAGCTTCTTCCATAGCCAACAATTTCAACTCGTATTTTTCCGCCAGTTCTTTGATCTGGTTGGCCTGTGCCTGCCAGTTGTCCAACTCCAAGTGCTCGCACATGCCCTTGATCGCCGCCAACTCGACGCCGTCGTAACCAGCGAGGTGGATATGGCGCATCGCCGTTTCCAGATCGAATCCTGCAAAGAGCACCGAATTGGCCCCTAAATGAATCATTTTCGCAACTCCTCTTGGGTGATAAACAATTGATTTTACTGAATTACCGAGCGGTCATTATACGCAGACGAAAAGGGGGCGTCAAGCAACGGAGCAGAGAATGACTGAAGGAGTTTAGCGGTCCGTTGACGTTTCCATCGCCACCTGCGCCCTGCCCCCTCAACGCATCGCTAAAATCCCTTCGCTCCATTCCGTACGCCACCGCTTGCCCGCTGCACATTCGTACAGTATATTTTTTGATTCCGTTTTTCGCCCCTCGCGTCTACACGAAATTATGGAAACACAAGATATCGTCGTCCGCGGTGCCCGCGTCCACAACCTCAAGAACCTCCACCTCACCCTCCCCAAAAACAAACTAATTTGCTTCACCGGCGTCTCCGGCTCAGGCAAATCCTCGCTGGCCTTCGACACCCTGTACGCCGAAGGACAGCGCCGCTACGTCACCTCGCTGTCGGCGTACGCGCGCCAGTTTTTGGGCCAAATGGAAAAGCCCGACGTCGATCAAATCACCGGCCTGTCCCCCACCATCTCCATCGCCCAGAAGACCGCCGGCCAAAGCCCCCGCTCCACCGTCGGCACCATCACGGAAATCTACGACTACTTGCGCGTGCTCTTCGCCCGCGTCGGCACCCCGCACTGCACCGAGTGCGGCGAGCCCATTGGCGCACAGACCCGCGCGCAGATCGCCGCGCGCATCCGCGCCCTACCAGTCAACTCGCGCCTGCACATCCTCGCCCCAGTCGTCCAAGAGCGCAAAGGCGAATACCACGAGCTATTTGCGGATCTGCAAAAGGCCGGCTACATCCGCGTGCGCGTAGATGGCCAAATTTTCACCCTCGACCAAGCCCCCGAGCTCGACCGCTACAGCCGCCACAACATCGAAGTCGTGGTCGATCGCTTAATTCTCCGCGAGGGAGAAAACCGCCGCTTGGAAGAAGCCATTGACAACGCCCTGCGCCTCGGGCAGGGCACCTTCATCGTGGCCCGCGAAGGAGCCGACGACTTCCTGCTCAGCGACCGCTTCGACTGCACGGCCTGCGGCATCTCCTACCAAGAGCCAACGCCGCAGATGTTTTCCTTCAACAACCCCCAAGGCATGTGCCCGGACTGCCACGGCCTCGGCACGCAAGTCCTGATGAGCGAACGCCTGATGGTGCCCGACCCGGCCAAGACCCTGCGCGCCGGCGCGCTCGCACCGCTCGGCGAACTAGGCAGCAACCGCTGGCGCTTGCATCTATACGAAGGTGCAGCCGAACACCTCGGCTTTGATCTCGACACGCCGTGGGGTGAACTCGTATCCGAGCAGAAGCACGGCTTCCTCTACGGCCTCGGCGACAAAAAAATCACCTTTACGTACACCAACCTCCGTGGTTCAAGTTGGTCGCACAACGACAAGTACGAAGGAGTCATCCCGTTTCTCGAAGAAAAGTTTCGCGGGGCCAAGGAGAAACAGCGCCGTGAATTAGAGCAATACATGGGCGTGCAGCACTGTGAGCGGTGCGACGGCGGCCGCTTGCGGCCAGAGTCCCTCGCCGTCAAAATCGACGGGCGCAACCTCCCGCAGCTAACCTCCATTGCCATCGAAGAAGCGCGCGACTTCTTCCGCGCCGTGGCCTTTGAAGACGCCAAGGCCCTCATCGCCGAAGAGGCGCTCAAAGAAATCCGCGGTCGCTTGCAACTCATGTGCGACATGGGCTTGGGCTATCTAACCCTCGACCGCGGCGCGCACACCCTGTCCGGCGGCGAGGCCCAGCGCATCCGCCTCGCCTCGCAGATCGGCTCCGGTTTAGTCGGCGTGCTGTACATCCTCGACGAGCCTTCCATTGGCCTGCACCACCGCGACAACCAGCGGTTGCTGGCCACCCTCAAGCGCCTGCGCGACATCGGCAACACGGTCATCGTCGTCGAGCACGACGAAGAGACCATGCGCGAGGCCGATGTGCTCGTAGATTTTGGCCCTGGGGCGGGCGACCGCGGCGGCAAGTTGGTCGCCTGCGGCCCCCCGAGCCACATCGAGCACAACTCCCAATCCCTCACCGGGCGCTACCTCGCGGGCGCGGAAGCCATCCCGGTCCCCAGCCAACGTCGCCAGGGCAACGGCAAGTGGCTAGTCGTCGAAGGGGCATGCCAGCACAACCTCAAAGACATTGAGGCGCGCATCCCCCTCGGGCTATTCACCTGCGTCACCGGCGTCTCCGGCTCGGGCAAAAGCTCGCTGATCAACGACATCGTCTTCAAACAACTCGACTGCGTCCTCCACCGCGCCCTGCACGAACCGGGCGCACACGCGGCCATCCAAGGCGTGGAGCACCTCGACAAGGTCATCCGCATCGACCAGAAGCCCATCGGCCGCACGCCCCGCTCCAACCCGGCCACGTACACTGACGCGTTCACGCCCATCCGCCAGCTCTTTGCTAAGCTGCCCGAAGCCCGCCTGCGCGGCTACCAGCCGGGCCGCTTTTCCTTTAACGTCAAAGGCGGACGCTGCGAAGCCTGCGCGGGCAATGGCGCGAATTTGGTGGAGATGGAGTTCCTCGCCGATATCTGGGTCACCTGCGAAGTCTGCGCGGGCCGCCGCTTCAATCGCCAGACCCAGACCATCAAATACAAGGGGCATTCAATCGCCGACGTGCTGGAAATGGAAGTCGAGGAAGCGCTCAATCTTTTCGAGAACGTCGCCCCCGTGCGCCGCGTGCTCCAGACCCTGTACGACGTGGGCCTCGGCTACATTAAGCTCGGCCAGCCTGCCCCTACTCTATCCGGCGGCGAGGCCCAGCGCATTAAGCTGGCCAAGGAACTCTGCCGTCGCAGCACGGGCCGCACCCTCTACATCCTCGACGAGCCGACCACTGGCCTGCACTTTGCCGACGTGGATAAGCTACTGCGCATCCTCCACACCTTTGCCGACCAAGGCAACAGCGTCGTCGTCGTCGAGCACAACATGGAGGTCATCAAGACCGCGGATTACATCCTCGACTTAGGCCCCGAAGGAGGCGAGGACGGCGGCTGGATCATCGCGGCCGGGCCGCCGGAAGCCGTGGCCCAAAACGAGCAGTCGCACACCGGCCACGCGCTCAAAGAGGTGCTCAAGCCGCAGCGGGCCGCACTCCCAGCGGCAGCGACCAACGGCCACGGCGAGGGCAATGGCTGGATCCGCGAGATCGAGATCCTCGGTGCGCGCCAGCACAACTTGCGCAACATCGACGTCAAAATCCCCCGCGACCAGCTAACGGTCATCTCCGGCGTCTCCGGCTCGGGCAAGTCTTCGCTGGCCTTCGACACCCTGTACGCCGAGGGGCAGCGGCGCTACGTGGAGTCGCTGTCGGCGTATGCGCGGCAGTTTCTCGAACAAATGCAAAAGCCCAAGGTCGAGCGCGTCTCCGGGCTGTCGCCAGCCATTGCCATCGAGCAGAAAGCACCCAGCCGCAACCCCCGCTCCACGGTCGGCACGGTCACCGAAGTGTACGACTACATCCGCGCCCTGTACGCGGCCTTAGGCACCCAGTACTGCCCGCGCTGCCATGTGCCGGCCGGCACGCAGACCGCGCAGGAAATGGTCGAGCGCATCGCGCAGATGCCCGCTGGCCGCCGCATCCTCATCCTCGCGCCCATAGAGCCGCGCCAAAACGAGGGCTACGAGACCCTGTTGGCGCGCGCCCGCAGCGATGGCTTCCTCCGCGCCCGCATCGACGGCACAGTCCACGACTTGCGCGAAGAAATCCAACTAGAGCGCCGCCATCGCCACCGCATCGAACTCGTCGTCGATCGCCTCGCCGTCCGCGCCAGCGACCGCGGCCGCCTCACCGAATCCGTCGAGCGCGCCCTAGAGTTGGGAGGTGGCGAGCTAGTCGTAGCCTCGCCCGACGACGAAACCGAGGAACGCTTCAGCCGCCGCTACTCCTGCCCAGAGTGTGGCCGGGCCTTTTCGCCGCTATCGCCGCAGTGCTTCTCCTTCAACCACCAGCAAGGCATGTGCCAAGTTTGCGAGGGATTGGGGTTAGGGCAGGGTGTTGATCGCGAGCGGATCGTAGTACCGCATCTCAGCGTACGCGAGGGGGCCATCCGCGCTTGGGGAGCGGTGCAAGACCCGGCGTTTGACCGCCTGCTCTCGGTCGCGGGAGAAGCCTTGGGCTTCAGCTTGGACACGCCGTATGCCGCACTCGCGCCCGAGGCCCGGCGCACCCTGCTCTACGGCGCGCCCGAGCAGCAATTGACCGTAGAAAACCTCAGCTTCCGCTACACCGGCGTCCTGCCGCCCCTCGACGAGTACGCGAGCACCAGCAAGCGACACCGGCATCTCTTGGGCCAAGTCCCGTGTTCGGCGTGCGAAGGCAGCCGTCTTAAGACCGACAGCCGCGCCGTGTACCTGCGCGACAAAAGCATCGTCCAAGTCGCCCGCCTGCCCATCGCCGAGAGCCTGTCTTTCTTCCGCGATATGCACCTGCACGAGCGCGAGCGCGACATCGCCGGCGAGCTGTTGCAGGAAATCCGCACGCGCCTCGGCTTTTTAGAGCGCGTCGGCCTTGGTTATATCGACTTGGCGCGACGCGCCGCGACCTTGTCCGGCGGCGAGGCCCAGCGCATCCGCCTCGCCTCCCAGATCGGCTCCGGCCTCACTGGCGTGCTCTACCTGCTCGACGAGCCGACCATCGGCCTGCATCCGCGCGACAACGCCCGGCTGTTGGAAGCCCTCAACTCCCTGAAGGACTTGGGCAATACCATCGTCTTAGTCGAACACGACCGCGACACCCTCGAAGAGGCCGACCACATCGTCGATCTCGGCCCAGGTGCGGGCAGCGAGGGAGGCAACCTCGTCGCGTCCGGGATACCCAGCCAACTCGGCAACGGCCGACAGTCGCTCACCAGCGCGTACCTGCGCGGCGAATTGCACATCCCGATTCCGACCAACCGCCGCAAAAGCCGCCGCGAGCAACTCGTAGTGCGCGGCGCGCGCCAGCACAACCTCAAAAACATCGACGTGCCCATCCCGCTCAGCCGCCTCGTGTGCGTCACCGGCGTCTCGGGGTCGGGCAAGTCCTCGCTGGTGGAAAGCGTGCTCTTCAACGCGCTGGCCAACGAACTGCACAAGGCCAACCGCCCAGTCGGCGAGCACGACCAAATCGACGGGGTTGAGCACATCGACAAGGTCATCCACATCGACCAAACCCCCATCGGCCACTCCCCGCGCTCCACCCCGGCCACCGTCATGGGCGTCTTCGACCTGATGCGCCAGCTCTACGCGGACCTGCCAGACGCCAAGGTCGCCGGTTTTGCGGCCGGGCGCTTCAGTTTTAACAAGCCCGGGGGCCGCTGCGAGACCTGCGAGGGGCTTGGGCAGCGCTGCATTGAAATGCACTTCTTGCCCGATGTGTGGGTCGAATGCGACCACTGCCGCGGCCAGCGCTACACGCCCGAAGTGCTGCGGGTGCAGTTCAAGGGGCATTCGATTGCCGACGTGCTGCAGATGCGGGTGCGCGATGCGCTCGTCCTCTGCGAAAACATTCCCCGCATTCGCAAGCGCCTGCAAATCATGGAAGACGTGGGCTTGGGCTACATGTCCTTGGGACAGTCCTCCACCACCCTGTCCGGCGGCGAAGCCCAGCGCCTCAAGCTAGCCGCGGAATTGTGCCGCCCCGACACCGGGCAGACCCTCTACATCCTCGACGAGCCAACCACTGGTCTGCACTTAGCCGACATTGAGTGCCTGCTCGCCGTGCTCCACCGCCTCGTCGATGCCGGCAACACCATGGTCGTCATCGAGCACAACATGGATGTCATCAAGACCGCAGATCACCTCATCGACTTGGGGCCAGAGGGGGGCGATCAAGGGGGGATGCTCGTCGTCGCAGGTGCGCCGGAAAAAGTCGCCCAGAGCCGGCAATCGCACACCGGGCGCATTCTCGCCGACGTGCTGCAGCGCGACAAAAAGGCGCAGCGGACATGAGCGAGTTGTACCTGCCCCAACGCGCCTTTTTCGAGTTCTCCTTTCGCTGCCCTCGGCGGGAGAAATCGCCCAAGATCGACGGCAACTTGCGCGATTGGGACGACGCAGAGCAGGTGCCCGACCTGATGGCCGTCGATGGCCACCAGCCTTTTGCCTCGGTCTATATGGCCTACGACGACAGCGGCCTGTACGTTGCCTGTGAGGTCAAGCGCAAGACGACCTACAAGCTCAATCCGCTCCAACCCGCTGCCGGCGACAGCCTCGAACTCTTCATCGACACCCGCGACGTCAAGGAGCACCGCGCCAACCGCTTCTGCCACCGGTTTTACGTCTTGCCCGGCGGCAGCGGCAAGGACGGCAAGCAACCCATCGCCCGCCAGACTTCCATTGAGGACGCCCGCGAACAGGCACCGCCCTGCCCGGAAGACTCGATTCAGACCGGCCTACGCCGACTCAAGCGGAGCTATCAGCTAGAGATCAAACTGCCGGCCGCGGGTCTCAATGGTTTTGCGCCGAGGGAGTTTAGCCGGGTAGGGTTTGCGTACCTGTTGCACGACGCGCAGCACGGCACCCAGTCTTGGTCGTCCATCTCGGACATGGGCGTAGAACGCGATCCGAGCACTTGGGGCACGGCCGAACTAGTGGACTAGGTTTTTACCCAGTGAAGTTGACGTGCTAGGCGTCGTCTTGGAAGTTCTAACGAGTAGTGAGGAAAAGGGACTCTTGAAAGTCACCGTAACCATTCGCAATCCGGCTGAGCCGCACCGCACTTGGGAAGGACTGTTTCTGGTCGATACTGGGGCGACGGATTGCCTCGTCCCAAGGCAGCACCTCGCAGCCATCGGCCTTGAGCCGCAAGGCCAGCGGACATACGAGTTGGCCAATGGGACCGAACTCAAGCTCGACATCGGGGTCGGGCAAATCGAATTCATGGGCGAATTCGTCGGCGGCACGATTATCTTCGGCAACGCGGACGCCGAGCCGCTGCTGGGGGTAACGGCCCTCGAATCGGTGGGCATTGAAGTGGATCCGCTCAATCAGCGACTGAAAAGACTGCCGGCGGTACGGCTTAAACGGGTGGGCGGGCATTGAGGCATTCTTCGAGATAGAGGATATGAGCCGGCGATCATCTGTACCAGATTGCCCTTCCGTTGTTTGGCTGACCAGAAGACAGAGCCGCCAGCGGCGACTGCTTAGCTCAACCGGCGACACGATGCTCTTCGGCACTGCTAGAGGTAACGGCCTCGAACCGGTGGGAAGGGAAGTGGCTCGGCTCAATCAAAGAGTTAAAACAAATCCGCCAACTCTTCCTCGTCTTCCGCTGCGGGGCTATCAGGAGCGGGAGTGCCAATCGGCACCAGGTCAAATGCGTCCTTAACGGCTTGCCAGGGGGAGAATATCACCCCCCTGTCACCAGGGAGTATTCCTTCGTGCACTCCCACAATCCATACATTCCCATCTTCGTCAGGACGGGTGTAGACCGGAGCACCACTGTCACCTGGGGTGGTTCTATGATCATCAGTGGTGAAAGATGCGTAGTTACTGTATTTGTGGTAACGACCTTCAATGTCTTCCTCACGAAATAGAATCTTGTCTTCTTTCGCCACACTCAGGACCGGCACAGCGGAGGCGGCACCGAATGTCTGCAGCTCAAGTCCTTCAGTCACTGCCTGTGATCCGACCACGTTGTATGTTTCTCCGTTTGCACCCCGGACAGTAAGGGGAACCAGTCGTTCAAGCTGTTCGCTGTCACCATCCTCGTCAAGGCAGAATGACTCACCATCACTGCTCCAGGTAAGCGAGCAGCCGGGTGTCTGTGGACGGGGGTAGGCGACAAAGGTGGCATCAGCAGCAATGGAGCGGCTGTCTTCTTCCAGGTAGAACGGTGACATCCGGTACACCTTGCCGAGGAAGTATTTGATAGATTGTGGCCAGAAGTTTTCACTGTGTCCGATCAGGATGTCGGTGATGGAGTAGTCAGCAAGCCACCTTCCGTCATCTGTCTCAACTGGCGGTGCGACACCGTGGCCGGATGCGATGAAGCCGCGGGTGCCGTCAGTGTCCTCAACGCCGCCGAGGGTGATAGTGGTGCATGTTTCGGTGTCTCCACTCCCAATCTTCTGGTTAAATAGCGCATCACCACCCATAGGAGTGTTCTGTTCCGGTGCATACCAGCAGCCACGCAGAGAAGGATCCCGTTCCTCAGGTTTGACTCGGACAACGACGTCTGCAGGGCTTGGTGCACAGACAGTGCCCACACAGAGGTAGTAGTGGTACTGAGTGGTTCTGGTCACCGTCGGTGCCTCGTGAGTACTGGTGATGGTAACGGACGCGTTCGGTGCAAGAGGGCCGGTGGTTGCAGTGTTCGGTTCTCTGGTGCCGCCGACTCGTGGTGTTGTCGTTGTGCTGGTGTGTCGGTAGATCGTAATAGGTGCGTCGGTTGTTTCACTGCCGGTGTTAGTGACGGTTGCAGTGATAGTGATTGCGTAAGTTGATTGCACTGACGGTGGTGTTGCGGAGATGTCGGTAAAGGAGAAGTCAGTAGTTGTTGGTATCTCTGGTTCCTCTTCTGTTGCCCGCACAGCAATCTGTGCTGCGGATGTACAGTTGTTGGTAGCATCCACTTCATCGTCTGTCTGGTCAACACAGAGGTAGAAGGAGTAGGTTCCGGGTGTCATCGGTGCACGGCTCTTGAGCTGTCTGACAACAGAAGATCCTGCCGGCACAGGTGCCAGAAGAGATCGTGCGGCCTGGATACCACCGTCTCGTGGTGTTGTCGTTGCTCTGGTATGCCGGAAGAGACGAATCCAAGTAGTATCTGCGTCAGTGTCCCCGGTGTTCGCAATACGGGCGGAGAAGGTGAGCAGGCTGCCTGATGTTGTTAGTCGCGGCGGCGAGCGGGAGAAGGCCGCGGTCAGATCTGGTCCTTCCCCCTCTTGCGGCTCGTCCTCTGGAGTGGCCGGAGTCGGTGTTACCACCACCGAACCCGGTCCAGCCGCAATCATCACGTTGTCAACCGCGACGGTGGTGAAATCGTTCTGCGTGACGCCGAAAAACCGAAGCGTGAAGCGGTCGCTGATCTGGTCGCCAGACAGCGTGAACGTCTCCAAGTGCCACTGACCGTCCGCATGCCGCTTGTCCCAGTTCGTCAGACGGCGGTACGAGCCGTTGTTGCCGAGATCAACGCCGAGGAACTCACCATTCCCCATACCCGGATCCATCCAGCGGTAGAAGGAGAGGGTGACCGAATCATACGCCGAGAGGTCAACGGGCGTCTCAAGGGTCAGGAGGCAAAACGTGCAGCCTTCGGCCTGGGCGACAATGTTGCCCGGTCCTTCGCCCGGAACCGTCGCCGCCGCCGACAGCGAAGCCGCTTCCCACGTCGTGGTCCGCCATGCCCCCAAGCCGTCCTGAAACGTCTCCAAGAACAGGTTGACCGACTCTTCGGTTTCGGGGACCTCCTGTGCCGGGGTCACGGTCAGCGTCCAAGAATTCAGCGTCCCGGCATCCCCCCGTTCATAGTCACCCACGCGAAGCTGCCACGTACCCTGCGCCGCCTGACCTTGCAACTCCGTGCTAATCGGCAACGCACCGACGAGGTTATCGGCCGGATCAGTCCCCTCGCGCACTCCGTCGAACAGGTTGACCACCGCGCCACTCGGTGCGACCAGATCAACCTTCAGATCGCCTCGGGAGGGGTGGGTGATATCCACCGTCACGGCCACCGAGCCGACCGTCACGTCCTCGGGCACCGTAATGCTACCCACCCCCTGCTGCGCCTTGCCGTTATCGGGCAACGCGGCGTTGGGCGAGTCCGCAAAGGACATCGGCGACCCAAAGCGCGTCACCGGAGCCACCTGCCGGAGCGCGGTCGTCGCCGGCCGCCGCCGCACCTTGCCAGCCTGTCGAATAACCCCAACCGACGGCTCCACGTGAATCGGCGTGGCCGGAAAGCGCTGCTTCAGGGCTTCGTAAATCTGCTTGCCGCCCTGTGCCGTCCAGTAGGCGCGGTCAATGCCCAAGTACAGCCGATCCGCGCCATCGTCATCCGGCATAATCCCCGAGATGAGCACCGGCACCCCGTCGAGCAGCCGCGCCACCGTGGGGTCGGATTGCTCCGTGCCGGAAAGCGACGCCCACACCACTTCTGTCACCGGATCGAGCGAATACCCACCCGGTTGCCCTATCCGCAATGACGAGACCTCAGAATCGGACGGATTGGCCACATAGGCGGCCAACAGCCCTGCGTCATCCAGCTCAACCCGACCATCGCAGTTGACATCGCCCAACGTCATCAGGCCGGGGTGGGGAAGCGACAGGGCGGGATCAACACTCAACATAGCCACCAGCAACCCGTCGTCTAGGTCCACTTGGTCATCAGCATTCACATCGCCTAACAGGCCCTCCAGCGACGCCACCACCTTCCCCCACCCATGCGGCTGTGCCGCCAGTTCAATATCCACCGGCCCCGGACCTGCTTCGACACCAAAGTCCGAGTCCACATACGCAACCAACCCGTCCCCCGACACCACCAACCCATACCTCCCAGACGATCCCGCCGCCAGCGGCACCGCCGCCACGCTCGCCCCACCCAACGGCACCCCCGCCTGCCCATCCATTAGCACCATCTTGCCCGTCCAATGCACGCCATCCACCGTCAGACGGTAGAAATACACCCCCGAAGCGGCCGCACCACCTGCCGCATCCGTGCCATCCCACCGCGCCCGATACGCCCCGGCCGCTTGCTGGTCATCCACCAGCGTCGCCACCCGCTGGCCGAGGATGTTGAACACCTCCAACCGCACCTGTGAGGTCGCCGCCAGTTGATAGGGAATGATCGTCGAGGGATTGAACGGATTGGGATAGTTTGCTCCCAGCGCAACCTCCTGCGGCAGTACCAAAGCCGCACTTCCCGCCGCCAGCGGCAGCGCAAACTGCCCGGTCTCGTCGGTGGTGGCTTGCCCCACCGGCCCTCGGCGTAGATCAGCTACGTCAAACAGCACCACCTGTGCACTCACCACCGGCGACCCATCCGCCAGCCGCACCTGACCCGAAATGATCGGCGACGAGGCCAGACTCGCGTGAACAGAAAACAACAAGCCAACCAAGCAGATCAGTAGAAACTGCATAAAGCCTTATAATCCTTTTCTCTATGGAGACGGAGACGGCGTATTGACGAATGCCGTGCGGCGAAAAGACGCTAACTACAACCTCTCCCGGCGGTATGGCTTAAACGGGCGGGCGCGGGAAATGCTGTTGCGCGAAGACGACGGGACGCGGCGTGAGATGTGGACCGGGGATGTGGCTTAGATTATGTGCGCTCGCACCTGTCCGGCTGGACATGAGGCACTGAACTCCTCATTGCTTACCGTTTCTGCTGCGCACGTGGCCTTATCACTCCCTCGTGTTCCTTGTGAAGAGAATTATGGTGAAATCGGCTTCAAGTTAAATTCTTCAGTTACGCCATACCATGGAGAAAATACTGCTATTGCACCTAAGCTGTCGGTAGCAAATGATCCACTTATTATGCCGACAATGTGAACATTTCCGTTTGTGTCTGGGATGGTATAGAAGGGACTCCCACTATCACCAGGAATAGAGGCATAGGGAGCGGCAGCGTAAAAGTAACTGTGGCCTTCCTCCACCATTACTAATATTCTTTCATGAACGGTGAATGTCTTTTTGCTCGGTCCGGAAGAAGCCCCAGTAAATGTTACTTTGAGACCTTTTGTTGGTCGTTTTGAGCCGATTACTTTGTATATATCACCCTCTCTTCCTCGGATAGTAAGTGGACTGATTCGGTCAATGTAATCATCTTTATCTGTGTCATCAAGACAGAATGACTCATCTCCTTTCTGCCACGTCAATGAACATCCTAGTGTATAGGGGTTCGGGTATTTAGCGAATGCCGCATCTACAGAAAGGATACTTTTTCCTCCTTCTGTTCGTCTCGACGGCATTTTCAGGACCTTGCCGAGCAGATTTTTAATATCAGCATTTTCGTCTATACCATATCCGAGGAATATATCCGTTGTCTCAGAGCTTATGTCATCCTCGGCAACGACGTGACCAGATACTATAAACCCTCTTGCTCCATCAATGGTCTCAAGACCGCCAAGGGTAATAGTTCCACAGTTCCCAATATACTGTTCTGCAATATGGCGAACAAAAATGCTGTCACCTCCCAAGGGTGCTTTTTGCTGGGGTCCGGAATAACATTCGTTATACGGTGGTGCAGGACGAGGTGGGTATATTGAATCCAATACTCGAATTTCAGCAGGACCGGTACAGTTGTCATCAGTGTTGACTTCATCGTCTGCCGTTGTAACACAGGCGTAATAGTAGTAGGTGGTATCGGTGGTTACTGACGGTACGGTTGCGATGATTGTTCTTGTCACCTGCGCTCCCGGCGCAAGAGATCCGGTCGTTGCCGTTGTTGCAAGGCGAACACCACTTGTCGGGTTTGACGTTCGGGACGTGTGCCGATAGAGGCGGATTGTTTCTGACCCTGCAGATGCAGTGCCGTCATTTTCAACGGTGACACGGACGGTAACCGCTGTTCCTGATTCCGGCCGGTCCGGTGATATGAAAAGGGAGGAGATGGTGAGATTAGGTGTTTCGGTTGGCTCGTCGTCCGGTGTCTCAGTCGGCTCGTCGTCCGGCGTTTCGGTCGGCTCGTCGTCCGGTGTCGCTGTGACGACCTCGTCAGGGGTAGCCGAGTCGGACTGCACCGTCACAATCGCAGGCGTCCCCGAACAGTTGTTATGGACCTGCTCCTCCTCGACGGCGTCCACGCAGACGTAGTAGTAATACGTCGTTATTGCGGAGACGGCTGGCGCGGTGGTTTGCACCGTGACGGTCACGGACGCGCTCGGTGCCAAGAGCGTGCCTGTGACGGTGGCGTTGGGCTCTCTCGTGCCGATGCGGCGCGGGTCGGTTGTGGTGGCCGTGTGTCGGTACACGTGTACGTTGGCGGATGGCGCATCCACGGTGCCGAGGTTGGTGACGTGGGCGCGGACGGTCAGGGTATCGCCCGGTTGCACCGATGCCGGGGAGGCCGTCGTACGGGTGACGGCGAGGTCTGGGCCCTCCGTCTCGTCGTCCAGGGCATCGAATAAAGAGAACAGGTCGTTGAGGCCCCCGTCCTCGTTCGACGCCTTCTCGGATGCTTCTTCTGGTTCGTCGGTTGCTCGCTTGGCACTTGGCGACCCCGGCACGGGCTCCCGCTGGATCCCGTCGGAGGCTTCGACGAACAGCGGCGTGATGGGGAACCGTTCTTTCAGCGTGTTGTAGATATGTTCGCCGCCGTGGCGGTTGTAGTAGTCGCGGTCGATCCCTAAGTAGAGGTGATCGCGTCCGTCGATGTCGAACACACCGGCTATGAGCACCGGCACCTCGTCGAGCAGCCGCGCCACGGTGGCGTCTTGTTGCTCCGTGCCGAGGATCGACGCCCAGACCATCTCCGTAACCGGGTTGAGCGAATACCCGCCTCGTTGGCCAATGCGTAGCGACGAGACCGCCGAAGCAGATGGATTGGCAACAAAGGTGGCAATCAACGCCGCGTCCGTACGCTCGACTCGACCGTTGCAATCCACATCGCCCAGCCCAATCTGGCCGTAGTTGGGCAGCGAAAGGGAGGGATCAACCCGGTGCATGGCCACCAGCAGCCCGTCGTCCATGTCAACCCGGCCGTTGTTGTCCACATCGCCGAGCATCCCCGCCAGCGTCGGCATCACCGCCTTCCCCCGCCCCGGCGGCTCTGCCTCCACCACAAGGTCCACCGGCCCTTGTCCCGCTTCAACGCCAAAGGCCGCATCTACATACGCCACCAGCCCGTCCCCAGAAACCACCAACCCATACGTCCCCGTCGAACCCGCCGCCAGCGGCACCGCCGCAACACGCGGCCCCCCAGTCGGCACGCCCACCTGCCCATCCACCAACACCATCCGTCCCGTCTGATGCGCTCCCGCCACTGTCAAGCGGTAGAAATACACCCCCGAAGCCGCCGCACCACCCGCCGCATCCGTGCCATCCCACCGCGCTCGATACGACCCGGCCGCTTGCTCCCCATCCACCAGCGTCGCCATATGCTGACCGAGGATATTGAAGACTTCCAACCGCACCGGCGAAGGAGCCGCCAGTTGATAGGGAATGATCGTCGAGGGATTGAACGGATTGGGATAGTTCAGCCCCAGCGCAAAACCCTGCGGCAGCACCTGAGCTGCACTCGCCGCCAGCGGCAGGGCAAACTGCCCCGCCTCGTCGGTAATGGCTTGCCCCACCGGCCCCTTGGCCAGATCGGCTGAGTCAAACAGCACCACCCGCGCATCGGCCACCGGCGACCCGTCCGCCAGCCGCACCTGCCCCGAAAGGACCGGCGGCGATACCGGACTCGCGTGAACGGAAACCAACAGGCCAACCAGACATACCACTAAAGACTTCATAAATCCTCGGTAATAGTTGCGTTTGAAAATAAAGTGCGCCACGCGCTCTACGATGAGCCCTAAAAGACAGTCCTTTTATAATTAAGGAACGAACGTGATTTCCTCGTGATCCCAGAGGCCGTTGTTATGATTCTTTCGTGATTTTTTGTGATTTTTTCCGCAGACGAACAGCACAACAAAAAGCACCCCAACTCCCCTTGAGAATCGGAGCGCTTCTACACAATCCTCCAAACAAGATAGCAAGCAAAAATTTTCCTACCCGCGAAATTCTCCTATACTATTTAACAGATCGTTTATCCGCGCATTCACCTAAGATCATTGCCAATGCCTAGTTCCTCCTACCCGCGCATTCCTTATGGAGAGGCCGATTTCAAGCGTATCCGCTTGAATCGCTGGCTCTACGTGGACAAAACTCGCTTTGTCCACGACTTAGAAGAGGAACGCTATGTCTTTCTGATTCGCCCACGTCGCTTTGGCAAGTCCTGCTGGGTGTCGCTGCTGGACAATTACTACAGCCGCACCCGCGCCGACGACTTTGAGGTCGTCTTCGGCGGCACGGACCTAGGGCGGCAGCCGACCGAAAGTCGCCATCGCTACGTCATCCTGCGCTTCAACTTTTCGGCGTTCGACGATACCTTGGAAACCTTGCGACAGCGCTTTGAAGAGTATTGTCAACTGATAATCCGCAGTACGCTGGAGCGGAATGCGGATTTGTTTCCCGAGGCGGCGCGGCAGCACATCCGCTCGTCGGACTCGGTCAATAGCCAACTCAACGAGTTATTCGTGTATGCCGGCGATCACGGCATTCCGCTATACGTGCTCATCGACGAGTACGACAACTTCGCCAACACCGTGCTGGCCTATCACGGTGAGGAGGCGTATCAGGCGTTCACCCACGGCGGCGGCTTCTATCGCAATTTCTTCGCCACCCTCAAGGACGGGACCGGGTACAGCGAGGGCGGCTTGGAGCGCATGTTCATCACCGGCGTGTCGCCGATCACCATGGACGACGTCACCAGCGGCTTCAACATCGGCAAGAACATCAGCTTGCACCCGAAGTTCAACGACATGCTCGGCTTCACCGACGAAGAGGTCCGGGAGCTACTGGAGCTGTACCGCGATCACGGCGTGTTCAATCAGGATGTCGAAGCCGCGCTAGACGTGATGCGGGAATGGTACAATGGCTATCGGTTCGCCAAGAGTGCCCAAGACGATCTCTACAACACCGACATGGTGCTCTATTTCCTCGATGAGTCCATACCGAACAGAGGGATGCCAGACGAGTTGATCGATACCAACGTCCGCATCGACTACGGCAAGTTGCGCCACCTGCTTACGGTCAACCGCCAACTCAACGGCAACTTCGACCTGCTGCGCCACATCATCGGCGAGCAGAGCATCCAAAGCAACATTCAACTCAGCTTTCCCCTAGACCGGCTCGACCAGCGCGAAAACTTCCTGTCGCTGCTGCATTACTTCGGCCTGCTCAGCATTCGCGCCGTAGAGCGCGGGATGCCCCGGCTGGGCATTCCCAATCAAACGGTCAAGCGACTGATGTACGGCTACCTGCGCGATGCGTACGATGATGTGGGGGTGTTCTCGGTTGATGTGTACACCTTTTTCCGCTTGGCTCAAGAAATGGCCTACGACGGCGCTTGGCAGCCCGTGTTGGACTTTTTGCGCGACGCCTTAGCCGAACAAACCGGCATCCGCGACTACATGGACGGCGAAAAGGTCGTGCATGGCTTTGTCGCCGCCCACTTGAGCCTATCCCAGTATTTTCTACTGCACTCGGAATACGAACTCAACAAAGGGTATGCGGATTTGTACTTGGAGCCGTTCGTGGCACAGTATTCCGACATGCAGTTCGGCTACGTGCTCGAACTCAAGTATCTGAAACGGAGCGAATCCCTCGACGAATCCGTCGTCGCGGACAGGATACAGGAGGCCGTGCTTCAGTTGCGCAGCTACTTGGCGGACCCGTCGTTGGCACACCGCTATCCGTCGGTGCGACACATCGGCTTGGCGATGGTGTTTCACGGCTGGGAGTTGGTCGCCTATCAAGCCATAGACGACGCCACGGAAGACTAACCCCAAGCACAGGCCGCGTAACCCAAGCTCACGTTATCTTATATTTCTTATATTTAAAGTTTAGATTGTTACCCGCGCATTCACCTAAGACTTTTGCCAATGCCTAATTCCGCTGTAATCCACCGGGCTTTCGGGGTGGGAATTTTCGTGCTGACGCTGGGGATGTACGTGAAGACCCTTGCGCCGACCGTGTCGTTTTGGGACTGTGGCGAGTTTATCGCCACGTCCTATATCCTCGGCGTGCCCCATCCTCCGGGCGCTCCCTTGTACGTGCTGCTGGGGCGAGTCTTCACCTTGTTCCCCATCGGCGACGTGGCCATCCGCGTCAACTTCATGTCCGCGCTGACGTCCGCGCTGGCGATCTGGTGCGTCTATCTAACGACCGTCGCGCTAGGGCGGCGGGCCTTGGGCGGTCAGCCTCTGCAACCGCTGGGCGACGCCCGCGACATCGGCGTCCTCGCCGGCGGAGCCGTGGCCGCGCTGACGTTGGCGTTTTCCTACACTCAGTGGTACAACGCCTCCGAAGCCGAGGTGTACGGCTACTCCATCTTGTTCACCTGCCTGGGACTGTGGCTGATTTTCTACTGGGAAGGCAGCGGCGCTGGGGCGGCCAACGATCGCTGGCTGTTAGCGCTGGCGTATTTGTTCGGCCTCGGCGGCGGCGTGCATCTGTTGTGTCTGTTGACGATTCCATCGCTCATGCTGTTGGCGTGGTTTGCCGACCGCCAGTTGCAACGGCTGATCGTGCTGCTGGTCGGCTGGGGCGTATTCGGCGGGCTGGCGCTGATGGCATTGGGGCCGGGAGCGCAGTGGAATGGGGTGATGGTGCTGGGGCTGGTGGGGCTACTAGCGTACCTGTACGGCCGCGACCGACGGTTGTTCTTCCTCCTGCTAGGCGTCCTCGTGCTGTTCGCGCTGGGCTATTCCACCTATGGCGCACTGTACATTCGCTCCGGCCTGAACCCAGCCATCGACGAAAACGATCCAGAGACCTGGTTGGCGTTTCTCAAGTTCCTCAACCGCGAGCAATACGGCACCGAGAGCATGCTTACTACCATGCTGACGGCGCGGGCGAGCCGCACCTATCAGTTCTGGGACCAGCAGATGAAGTACTTCTTTCAGCAGTTTCCCTTTCCGCTATTGGAGCGGGTCGAGGTATTCCGCAAGGCCACCATAAATATGCCGGATCCAGTGTCCATTTCACTGGTGCCGTACGGGCTGGGGCTGTGGGGGCTGTGGTGGCACGGGCGGCGGGACTGGCGGCGGTTCGGGGGCGTGTTGCTGCTGTTTTTGGTGATGGGGTTTGGGCTGTCGCTGTATCTGAACATGCCCGATCCGCAGCCGCGCGAGCGACACTACGTGTTCGGCGGGATGTACTTGGCATTCGCGCTGTGGATTGGGTTGGGCTGGTTGGGCATAGTCGAGGCAGTGCGACAGCAGTGGGGAAAACATCGGGCGATCGTGCTAGCCGTGGCCGCGGCGGGGTTGCTGCTGCCGGCCGGGGTGGCCGCGCGGCTCTATCACGTGCAAGACCGCACGGGCGACTATATCGCCTATGACTACGCGTACAACATGCTGACGAGCTGCGAGGAAGGCTCCATCCTGTTCACCAACGGGGACAACGACACCTTTCCGCTGTGGTTCTTGCAAGAAGTAGAAGGATTGCGGCGCGATGTGCGAGTGGTCAACTTGAGCCTGTTGAACACCAACTGGTACATCAAGCAACTGCGCGACCGCGAGCCGCGCATCGACATCCGCTACACCGACGACTTCATCGACTCAGTGCTCACTGACACGCAGATGGTCGATTTCTACAAGCGCTACTGGCCCGAGCCTAAAGTGCCACCGGAGCTAAAGAAACTGGGAATCGACGTAGAAGTGAGCGCGCCTCCTGAGTACCCAATTCTCCGCGTCCAAGACGTCATGGTCATCAAGATTCTGGCCTGGAACGAGTGGAAAAAACCCATCCACTTTGCCATTACTGTTCCCACCAGCAACCTGCTCAACCTCGATTCCTACCTGACGATGGTCGGCATGAGCGTAAAAGTCTCACCCGAGCCTACAGACGGCGTCGATGACGCGGCCCTAGAGCGCAATCTGCTCAAAAAATACCGCTTCCGCGGCCTCACCGATCCGTCTTTATACAAGGACGAAAACTCCGAGCGCCTCTTGGGCAACTACTGGGCTTGCGTCCTGCAATTGGCCCGCAGCTACGAGGAGCAGGGGCGCACAGCCGAGGTGCCGCAACTCATGCAGTGGGCGCGCGACAACATCTACATGAGTTGGGAAAACCACTACGCGGCAGCCGATTACTTCAGCACCCTCGGCCAGCACGACATCGCGATCGAGCACATCCACGACGCCGTGCAGTTCCTCATCGAGCGCGTGGGCGTTGAGCCAGCCGCCACCTACGACAATATCATCGCGCTGACCGGCGTGCTGATCCAAGAACCCTACTCGGCCTACGACCGCGCCGTGGGCCTCTATCATCAAGCGATCGCCCTCGCGCCGAAACGCTGGGAGGGCTACTACGAATTGGCTGCCACCCTCCAAGCCAAGGGCGATGTTGCCGGAGCACTGGCCGTTCTCCAGCAATACAAAGAGCAGTACGGCGAGCGGCCGGAGTTGGTCGAGGCCGAGGGCATCCTCCGCCAATCCACCACTCCATGACCGAGGCCGTCACCGTCGTCATCCCGCACTACCGCGCAGACGTGCTCTACGACTGCGTGGCCTCGGTCTATGCACACAGCAATTACCCCGTCTGTGTGCTCGTCGTTGACGACGGCGGCAACGCGCCTAGCTTGCAGCGGACCAAAGCCGCCTTTCCCGCGCTAGAGATTTTGCCCAACGAGCGCAACTTAGGGTTTGCCGCGGCCTGCAATCGCGGCTTGGCAGCCGCCCACACCCGCTACGCCGTGCTGCTCAACGACGACACCCGCGTCGAGCCGAATTGGCTTGCTCCCCTCGTCGCCATGGCCGACAGCGATCCCCGGATCGCCGCCTGCCAGCCCAAGCTGCGCTCGGCCAGCGCGCCCGACCGCTTCGATTACGGAGGTGGAGCTGGCGGCTATATCGACGCCTTGGGCTACGCCTTTTGTCGGGGGCGGCTCTTCGACCGCTGCGAGCGCGACGAGGGCCAATACGATGCGTCCGTCCCGCTCTTTTGGGCCTGCGGCGCAGCCCTTTTCCTCCGCGTTGCCGCAGCCCGCCAAGTCGGGTTTTTCGACCCCGATTACTTCATGCACTTTGAAGAAATCGACTTGTGCTGGCGTCTCCAACTTGCTGGCTACCAGATCCGCGCCGTGCCGCAATCTGTGGTCTTTCACCACTCGGGCTTTTCCCAGCCTCCGGCCACCTTCCGCAAGACGTACTTCAACCACCGCAACAGCCTCATCACGCTGTGCAAAAACGCGGGACTGCGCCGCCTGCTGTGGCTGCTGCCCTTGCGCCTGTGGTTGGAGGTGTTGGCCGTGCTCTATTACCTCCGCCGAGGCCAATGGTCGAGTGCATCAGCCCCTTGTGCGGCCTTGCTTTGGTGCCTTGTGCATCCACGCAACATCTATCGCCGCCGCCGCCAAAGCCAAGCCATCCTTCGGCTGAGCTCAGGTCGAAGCCGCGGCACAGCAGTCGCACGCGACGGCGTCTATGCGGGCAGCATCCTCTACCAGTACTTTGCTCGCCGCGTCCAGCGCGCCTCCGCGCTCGTGCCCGAGCCATGAGCCGCGTCGTCCTCGGCTGCGAACGCCTGCTCGCGGCCGCCGACTTGATCCACGGTCGGCGCGTCGGCCTGATTACCAATCACTCAGGCGTCGATGCGCACCTGCAATCCACCGCCGACCGGCTGCACCAATCCGATCTCTGTACGCTCGTCGCCTTGTACGGGCCAGAGCACGGAATCCGCGGTGCAGCGCAGGACGGCGAACACATCGCCCATTCTACCGATGAGCGTACCGGCGTGCCCACCTACAGTCTCTACGGCCAAGTGCGCGCCCCAGATGCCGCCATGCTCGCCGACGTCGAGTTGATGCTCTTTGACATCCAAGACGTCGGCGCGCGCTTTTACACCTATCTCTACACCATGAGCCTGAGCATGGCCGCCTGCGCCCAAGCGGGCATACCCTTTCTCGTCCTCGACCGTCCCAATCCCATTGACGGCCAAGCCATTGCCGGAAATTGTCTCGACCCGGCGTTTGCCTCTTTCGTCGGTCAGTACCCAATTCCAGTGCGCTACGGCCTGACCATCGGCGAACTCGCCCGGCTCTTCAATGAGGAATACGGAATCGGCGCGGACCTGCACGTCGTCGCCATGGAGGGCTGGCAACGCTCCTTTTACTGGGAGGACACCGGCCTGCCGTGGGTGCCGCCGTCGCCCAACATGCCCAGCCCAGAGACGGCAGTGATCTATCCGGGAACCTGCTTCTTTGAGGGGACCAATGTGTCTGAGGGACGAGGGACGGCCAAGCCTTTTGAGCAGTTTGGCGCGCCGTTTATCGACGGGGCGCGCTTAGCCGATGCGCTCAATAGCCGCGCGCTGCCCGGGGTGGGCTTCCGCCCGGTATTTTTTCAGCCGACGGCCAGCAAGTACGCGGGCGAGACCTGCGAGGGCGTCCAAGTCCACGTCCTCAATCGCGCAGCTTTTGAGCCTGTCGGCGTTGGCTTTGAGGCGCTCGCGACCGTGCGTCGGCTCTATCTGCGCGAATTCGCCTGGCGTGTGCCGACCGGCGGCATCCACAACTTCGACCGCCTCGCCGGCACCGACCAGATCCGCCGCGCACTCGACGCGGGCGCAGAAGTTTCCGAGTTGCAAGCCGCTTGGGACGAGGCATGCCGAGACTTTGACGCTATTCGCCGCCGCTACTTGGTGTATCCTTAAGCGAGGTTGTCTCGCCGCGCGATCTTTGTTATCGTTCACAGCGGCACCCGCTACACCTGCTACCTGTCATGCCTGCACCGCTCCAAACCGGCACCCTGTTGGTCGCCACGCCCGCGCTCGAATCACTCGCCTTCGACCGTGCGGTCGTGCTCATTACCCACTATAGTGAAACAGACATCACGATGGGCTTGGTGCTCAACCAGCCCCTCGGCAAGCGAATCCGGCGCTATGCGACTGATTCCCTGCAACAACTCGCAGGCGGCGAAGATGCGTGTGCAGAGTTGGGGCGGATATTCTATCAGGGGGGGCCAGTGCATCAGCGCTATCTTTTCTTTTTGCACCGACTCGATGGCTTAGTCGAAGGGGGGACGAAAATCCTCGACGGCCTCTATTTGGGTGGCAACCTCGATACCAAGTACGCTGAAGCTGACATCCTCCGACCCGACGCGCCGCGGCTGCGTTTCTACTTGGGCTATGCCGGCTGGGAGCCAGGCCAACTCGAATCCGAAATTAGTGCCGGTACTTGGTTTTTGGCCCCAGGCGAACCCGAAATAGTCCTTGCGTCCACGTCTGAAACCATGTGGCAAACCGTGATGTATTCCTTGGGGGGCAAATATCGCCCCATCTCCGTATTCCCCAAAGACCCGTCCGTCAACTGATCAACACACCATGCCCCGCTTGGCGCGGATGCCGTGCGCGGGCGGATCGTCGCCGATCCAGCGGTCGTCTATTGGCTCGTGGGACCGCTGGTAACGCGTATCGGAAGACAGGCGGATGCGGTCCGTTTGGTTGTCTGAGCTGGCGTGCAACAGGTACATGCAGAAGACCAGCAAATCCCCCATCTGGTACTCGGCCGTCAGCCAGCGGCCCTGTAGCTCATCGCGCACGGCAATCGCGTCGTGCGAGTAGGCCCCGGACGAGTTCCAGCGAATTTGCGTGCGTTCTTCTTGGGTCAACTCGCGGTCCTGCTGCTGAGCAGCCTCGACGATTTGGCGCGCAGTGGGGCCGTCGTTTTCGCAAAACGCATCCACATCGGTCTGGCCGTAGCCTTGTTTCAGGGCTTCGTTCTTGTGCGACCCCTCTAACACCATCAGCCCCCCCATCTCGTAGGGCACGTCGCTGAAGGGCGTCCACGACGTATAGAGCGCCTTGGTCCCTCGGCCCATATAGACAATGTCGCAATGCGGGGTCGTCGCCGTGTGCGTGCCCGGCTGCTTGGCGCGAAACCAAGTGTAGTCGTAATGCCTAACCGGGCCGCCTAAGAAGAATTCGTAAAAGTCCATCATCGGGCCGTCGTGGAGGACCTTGTCCAGCGGCGGGTTGTTGCGCGCTAAAACTGGCATAAAAGGGCCTGTAGCCGCCGGATTGATCTTCTTGCCCGTGGCCACTACGCCTTCCATGGGTGGCCGCGTCGGGTCTAGCACCCCAGCCTTGAAGAGGCGATCGCACAATTCGGCCCGCGCTGCTAACACCTCGCGCCGATCCAAATACCCCGGCAAAAACAAATATCCGTCTTCTTCCATCCGCCCCCAGAGCGCGTCTCGATCATTAATTACATCATCCGAGCGGCGGAGTTCGCCCACCTGCTCCATGGCGATCGGCTTGCCGCTATACGTGAGTTGAGGTATAGTTGCCGTAGTCATAGCTCGTCCTTTCTAGATCTAAAATTACGCTGTTGGTCCCCCTAAGCAAACACTCGTTGACTAAAAGGACGAAATAACGTCCCCTCTTTGTTCGAGTGAGCGGAGCAACATCTTGATTGACCTAACGTGCCTTAATTATTACATTTAGACCCATCCCCAATAATCCCTATTAGCTTTTTGAGCGAGAGAAATAATGTATATTCGTTCGCTATGCGTTGCCGTATGTTTATTCTGCGTACCATTGCAAGCTGTCGACTTCGACCCCGGCTCAAAGCCGCCGTATGCCGCTGCCCTCTTGCTCGAAGCCGAAAGCGGTACCGTCCTTTTTGCCCATCATCCAGATAGACAGCGCTCACCAGCCAGCACCCAAAAGCTGGTGCTCAAACTCGTGGTTTTGGAATTGGCCAAAGCTGGCAAAATCTCGCTAGAAGACTCGGTCTTAGTCTCCCGTCGCGCCGCACGCACCGGCGGCTCTCAGGTCTTCTTGAAGCGGGGTGAGATCTTTACACTGCGGGAACTGATGGAGGCCGCGGCCATTTCCTCGGCTAACGATGCTTGCGTCGCCATTGCCGAGCACGTCAGCGGCTCGACCACCGGCTTTGTCAGGCTGATGAACGAGCGCGCCCAAAGCCTCGGGATGCATAAAACGCGTGTTGTCAATGTCCACGGCCTCGACAACACTCCGCGCGGTAAGGGCAACCTAAGCACGGCCCACGACCTCTCCAAAGTCGCCCGCGAACTCATATTGGGCCACCCGGAGGCCTTGGAGTGGTCATCTACCCGCCGCAAACCCTTCCGCAACGGCAAGTTCACGCTTCGCGCCACCAACAAGCTGCTGGGGCGATTCCAAGGTCTTGACGGGTTAAAAACCGGCTATACGCGGCGCGCTGGCTCCTGCCTCGTTTCTACGGCCATGCGCCACGACATGCGCCTAATCTCTGTGATCTTGGGAGCCTCCTCCGTGAGCGTCCGCAACCGAGAGACTCGCCGCCTGCTAACCTGGGGCTTTGAAAACTTCTCGCGCGTGCCCATCGTCGAAACCGGCGAGCTGATGGGTAAGGTCGCGCTCAACTGGGGAATAGAGCCAGAGGTGCGCGTCTTGGCCCAAGACACCATAGTCGCCGTGCTTACCCCCGAACAGAAGGAACAGATCGTCCGCCACTTAGAGCTACCCGAGGAATTTCCAGCGCCGGTCGCGGCCGGAACTGAACTGGGCAAGCTGCGAGTCTCGCTGGGCGACAGCCTACTGGCCGTGGTGCCCATCCACGCTGAAAAGAGCATCGGTCGCATGGGGCTTTGGGACAAGCTGATGACGTATTTTTAAGCGCGGCTATTTGTGGTACCGCCCGCCGCTTAAAATATCAAAGGACCGATACAAAGCCTCCAACAACAGCAGACGCGCTAGCTGGTGAGAAAAAGTCAGCGGCGACAGCGACCACTGCTCTTGTATTTGAGATTCTACCTCCGCCGGCATTCCCTCAGCCCCTCCTATTACCAACACTAGATGCGAGCGGCCTTGGTTCATCAGCCGCTGGAGCCGTTTCGCCAACTGCTCAGAAGTGAACGGCTCTCCTTCCACGTACAGCCCAACTACATACGTCCCTTTCAACAGCCGGTCCGGCAGGCCGCCTCGCGCCTTGCCTGGGCAGAGCGCGACCCGTGCCTGCCGCGAGAGCCGCTTGATATACTCTTGCTCGGCGGCCTCTAGTGCTGAATTGCGGTGTTTCTCGTAGGAGACAATGCTGATCTGCATTGGCATTAGTAGTGATCTGGCGCAATCGACAAGGCCCGGTTCTCCAGCGGCAAAGCCACCCGCGCCCCACCCTGCCGATGCGATTCGACGATTGCAAAAATTAGCTCTTGGCTGCGACAGGCGAGCGTTAGATTGCCTTGAGTATCGCCGTCCTCGTCGATTGCCCGGACGATGTCCTCCATCCCGCGCAGCGTGCCGCTCTCAATGACAGCTTCGGGCGCATCCACCGGACGCAACTCGCCGTGCTCGTCTTTTTGGCGCAGGCTATAGCCCATCCCATTGCTCAGGGTGCGCAACGTGCCCTCGGTGCCGCTGATTTCAAATTCCCAGCCGGGCGCGCCCACTAAGTACGAGTGAATCCCGTTTTTGAACTTTACGTATCCGTTGCTGATCCTCGGATCTATAGTCAGCCGATCGCCTTCCCAATCTGCGGCCTCTGCCTGCACCGTCCCCTGCGCGAATTCGGCCTCCGAGTCCAGCGCGAAAAAGAGCATCATGTCCGCCGCGTGCGTGTGCCCCCATTGCGCCACGCTGATCCCGCAGTTTGCCACAACCACCTGCACCTCGCCGATGTCGCCGCGCTCGATCATGGCGCGCGCATCGCGGTAGAGCGCTGCATAACGCCGCTGTGTGCCGTAGTTGAATTTGACGCCCCGAGGCATGCAGGCTTGCAGCATGGCGTCCATCTCGTGCACGGCGTTGCACAGCGACTTTTCGCAATAGATGCCTTTGACGCCAGCTTCGGCAGCGAAAATCACCTGTTCGGCGTGCGGACCCGGCCGGGTGGCAATGCTGACCACGTCGAGGTTTTCGCGCTCGATCATCTCCCTGTAATCGGCATAGGCGCGCTGAGCACCGTAGCGGTCGCGAATGCGTTCGGCCTTCTCCTCGATAGGATCGCAGACGGCGACCAGTTCCATCCGCTCGCAGGCAACGATGGCCGCCGCGTGCGAATACGGCAAAAAGAGCTGGGCATTGGGACCGCCTTTGACTTCGTCGTCAATGGTAGCACCCATGCGTCCGCAGCCGATGAGTCCAACTCGGTAGGTAGTGGGCATTTTCCTCTCCTCTTCGCGCAATCTTGACGCAGTTAGTATGCTGGGATATATTATTGACCCGTCTGCAATTAGACAACACGAGGGCGATTAGCTCAGCTGGCTAGAGCGCCTGCTTGACATGCAGGAGGTCCGCAGTTCAAGTCTGCGATTGCCCACCATCTTCTAAGCCCCTGACTTTTCAGGGGCTTTCTTTTTATCCCCTTGTTTTTGTTTCTCAGCGCACTTGACAAATAAATGCTTGCGAATTCTACGGGTCCAGAGCGGTGGCGACAGGTTGTCAAAGAAGAAGATATATGGCGACCAGCTATTCAGCAGATATGCGATCGTGCAGGTATAGTCTATAGATCGATACGGACGGATTTTCATTCTAACAACGCTGTTTTTCTACTTGATCATCACTACGTCGTAAAATTGTACGCCCCGGATCAACAAGACTCTTTCCGCGTTGAAGAAGGGGCTTTACGCATTTTAGCGACAACCCCGGCCCTGCCAATCCCCCCCTTGTTAGCCGTCGGCGATCTTAACGGTTTGCTCTCTTGTCCTTATATAGTTATGGGTATGGTATCGGGCATGCCTTTAGATGAGCTTCGCGGAAGATTTGGCTCTGGCGATCTCGTCAATATTGCAACCCAGTTAGGCACGGTTATGGCTCGTTTTCACGGTAGTTATTTTTCCGGCAAATCTCAGATTGGACAAGCATATGGGGCCTGGAATACGCTTTATGAAAATCGGCGGCACCAATTCATTGAAAATCTTGGACAGACCGCTTCTTTCCCCTCTTGCCTTAAATCAGAACTGCGTGCATTTGTTTGTTCTACTGAGGTGGATACGTATCTGAATACTCCCCTTGTTTTGGTGCACGGTGACTTGACGTGTTACCATATTTATGTGGAAGAGCAGGCTGGTCATTGGCGAGTTTCGGGAATCATTGATATGGGCAATGCGCTGGCAGCCCCACCTGAATACGATTGGACAGACCTGTGGTTTCAGACACTCGAACGAGATGTCCAAGCATTGATCGCTTTCCTAACTCCGTACCAATCAGCCCTCAAAATAGACGAAAATTACCGTCGCCGACTGATGGCCTTTTTCCTACACAGTTGGGAAGCAGCCCCTAAGTTGGCTACGCTCCTTGAATCAGAGAATGCTCCAGACATTAAGGATATTGGAGCATTGCTGGATTGGCTTTGGCCAAGAGAATTGGAAACTTCATGAACATGGAACAGATGACAGATACCGTATTGGATCGCTCTGTCGCCGAAGTGGTTGCCAGACTAAAAGACAAAGGCTTGATTGCGCTATACCTATGTGGTTCATTCGGCACTCAAGACGAACTCCCTTCAAGCGATGTTGATCTCCTATCGGTTGTCAAGGATGATTTTGATAGCAGAGAAGCAGCAGATGTGGATGCCTATCTTCGAACAGAATTCACCAGTCAAACAGGTATAAAAGCCTCATTAGCACGTATTACACTATCCGAGTTGGCCGGTGATATGGAAAGAGATCAATTCATACCTTTACCGCTTTGGGTGAAACAGTTCCCATTTTTTAGACGAGTATGGGGGCAGCATATCGATCTGGCAACTCTTAAAGTAGAACGTTGGTCACTAAGCGAGGAGGCACGGCATCTGATTGAACAAATTCCATCTCACAGGGCCTGATTCTCCATCTGAGGATATTGTGCTGGAAACAGTACCTCAATTAGTTGTTGTGCCTTGCCACTGAGCCGGATTTGGTTCATCTCGACAATTTCATCCGCCGTCTCCGTCCCGACGATCAACTGCGCAATCTCCTGTCCACCTCGAATCGAATTCTCCGCCGTGCCTCCGGACTTTACCTTCACATCAGAGCGATCGATGACAAGCATTATTTCTTCCTCTCCACTTGATATAATCAGATTGCCGCTCCACTCTGCGAGCGGAGACTTGCGGAGTCTCCGCGACAACTCGTTCGTCAGCTTTTCGAACAAGGACCGTAAGTTGATAATGCGGATGACATAAGCACGACTCCCACGTAATCCGCCCCAGGAGTCTGGCTGTATCTGACAGGAATGCATCTGCCGCAACCGTTTGCCTAAAACACTCTTATAAGGCAGACGATCGAAATATACGGCGTCACAATAGAACTGGCGTGCCAATTTTCCCAACACCTGTATTCTCTGTTCTGGATCACCGACGGACTCGTCCACCCAAAACAAACTGCGCTCGCGCAGGTAGACATTCAGTTTATCGCCGGCATTCACAACCAGATGCCTGCGCTGCTTTCGCTGTGTTCCCTTTCCGTCCACGATCAGCCATCGGTTACCTTCTACCTGTACTGCACATACCGCATATGGACTGAGCGGTCCCCGGATTCCCTTAAAGCCTTCGTTGATTTGATGCCGCAAAGCATCGGTAATCTCCCCTCGATCTAGATCCACTTGATAATCTAAATCCAGATGGAATTTAATACCTGCACCGCCCGATATATACCCGACAGGCTTACCCTTGGAATTGGTCCAGAACCACCCCTGAAATTGGCTCGGATGTTTATTGTGCCAATAGGTCGGTTTCACTGCTGTACCGGTAATCAATTCGTTCTCCCGATTGTAAAGCTCTGCCAAATCTTCCCGGTGATCTGGTGTGAAATCGTGGAGTTCAAAGTCGGGAGGTTCAGAAGGCAACTCGTCGGTGTCAACATCCCATCCCAGCTCTCGCCAAGCGAAAACATAACCCAAGCCGGAGAAGAACACTTCCTCCCCGAACGTAATGGATAGATCATATCCTTGAGCACGCATCGCTTCAATAGAGGCCAGAGCGGTCTTCTCCTTCAGCTCCTGTGCACGCCCCTGGTAGTCTGGATGCGTGGCATCCAGATTGATACCTGCGGTGCGCACCCGAGCGGTTCCAATCCGCACGGAAATATCGTAGACGCCGAAAACCGACACCACCTCGCCATCGAGACAGCCAATCCGTGAAGTCATCCAGTCCAAGTGGCTCTGTGACATTCGGCCCTGCCGCCACTGCAAGGTCAATGGATGATTCGGTCTCTCTAACAGCTTGTAAATACCTTCACTATGTTCTTTCTCATCGGGTGCGATGAGTTGCAATACCTTGTCAACAAATCTTTCATCCTTGGAGGGACGCTTTTCTCGTAGATCTTCCTGCACCATGATCAATAACCTTTCTTTTAGTCGCCTTCTGGCATCGTACAGCCGTTTTTTTACGGTGTTCACAGACGCATCCAGAAAAGCAGCGATTTCTTTGTGTGAATACTCTGAGACATAGAAGAGCGCGATCACTTGACGCTGGTGTTCAGGAAGGTCGGCAATGGCGCATCGCAGTCTATACTGCATCTCGCGCCGGGCGACCACTGCCTCAGGATTGGGCTGTTCGGAAACCAGATCATCTTCTATCCCCAGGATCACAGACGCTCCCCATTTACCCCGGCGTTGTCGTTGACATTGTCTGAAAATGATCTGTCGCAGCCAAGCAGGGAAGGCGCGAGGTCCATAGACTTTGCACAAGTTGTGATAGGCCTCAATAAATGCCTCTTGCGCCGCATCCTCTGCCAGGTGAAAATCGCCGAGTACTGTGTAAGCATATCCCACAGCCATATCCTGGAAGCGACGGACAAGCTGGCCATATGCATCTACGTCGCCATCTTGCGCTTGCCGCAACAGTGCCTGTAATTCTTCCATATCAACTCTTTTTTATGCCGGAAAGCGCCTCCTACAGGTAGAATGCCAGTTTGCCGATAAAAAGTTACCAGAGCAAGTCAAAAACTCGAATACTCGAATTAATTGACGCGCACCCAGTGTTGCCCGTCGCGCTCCAGTCGCGTTCGCTCTCTCGGCCTCCTGCAACCCACCTTCGCTGCGCTCGGTGGGTTCGCAAGAGGCCAGAACGTTATACGAAAGCCTGCTCAGATCCACAGAGATTAGAATGAGGACATTCGGTCGAGGTGACCAGGTTGTATGGCGCTCGCTTCCGGAAGGGAATGTCGGCTATGTCTTTCCTGCTACGATAGTCTGCGACGACGATGATGTGATCGGGCTGTTCCAGCACACGGGAAGCATCTGCAAAAAACGGACCGGGAAACGAGGTGGCCCAGGCGGAAGAAACATGCTTCCGGATGGGTGGGACGGTGGC
The DNA here is from genome assembly GCA_009841115.1 of Gemmatimonadota bacterium. Taxonomy (GTDB): domain Bacteria; phylum Latescibacterota; class UBA2968; order UBA8231; family UBA8231. Next base: position 88,116 of record VXML01000079.1, read on the forward strand.
TACTCAGATAGAGAATGGACCGGCAGAAGCAATTTGCACCTCCACAAGATGGGATCCGGTCACACCGTTATTCGCTCGTGGGATCCGGATCAGCAACGCTTCGCGGGATGGTATGTAAACCTCGAAGCGGAGTGGGTTCGCACGCCCATCGGGTTCGATACTCGGGACCTGATTCTGGATGTGACAGTCGCTGACGATCTGTCCTCTTGGTGCCTAAAAGATGAGGACGAGCTCCAATGGGCTCAGGATGAAGGCATTGTATCTGCTGATGAGGCCTCATTTGCTAAGTCGGAGGCCAACACCGTCGGAGAAGCCCTCAAGAATCGCTCTTGGCCATTCTTTGAGGACTGGTCTGGGTGGCAACCAGATCCCGACTGGCCAGTCCCTCTTGTTCCATGCGACTGGGATAAACACTGACCATTTATAAGTATTAGTGGTGGCAATCGTATAACAGCAGCGTTCCCGGCTCCGGCCTTTCGGCCTTCGCCCAACCGCTGCGCGGTTCGGGAACGCGCGGACCGTTAGCCGAAAATACCCAAGGAAATGTGACTTCATCGATGAATCAAATTCTTTCTCAAGAGGACATTGAACGCTTCCATCTGAACGGGTACGTCCGCCTCGAATCGGCTTTTGATCGCACACTTACTCACCGCGTGATGACGTACATATGGGAAATACTTGAGCAGAGATATGGCTTCGATCGCGAAGATCCCTCAACCTGGAATCGCCCGACAAAAGGACTCATCAAGACACTGCAAGCGAACCGAGACCTTTGGAATATTGGCGACCAGAAGATCACATATGCGATCACCCAGCTCCTAGGTCCTAGTTGGAAATCACCCACCCACTGGGGCACTTTGCTCCACACGATGCCTGAATCCCCCGATATGTGGAATATTCCGACGGGATGGCACTGGGACTCAGATCCGTTGGAAATCATAAATGGGAAAGAAGGTCTGTTCATCTTTATTTTTCTGTCCCACGTCTTACCGCAGGGGGGTGGAACGCTTATTCTGGAGGGAGCCCATAAACTCCTCTTGCGATATCATCGCCGAGGTGTAGAGGCTAAGGGGGGCCACAATACGTTCTTCAAAGCGCACCCATGGCTGGTGGATCTACGGAACAACACAGGACCGATGAACGAACGAGTTGCTCGTCTGATGAAGCAGAATGCAGAAATTGAGAATATAAAGGTTAGGGTTGTTGAACTTACAGGAGAGCTAGGCGATGCCGTACTCTGCCATCCGCTGATCGTACACGCTCGGTCTCAGAACGCTTCAAAAGTGCCTAGGTTCATGTTGGCCAAGCGAATATGGCGCGAACAAGCCTAGGCTGGCAGCCTCGACCTGCATGATTTTATCTTCGGCTAACAGCAGCACTTGTGGCTTGGGCCTGACGCCCCTCGACCTAACTTGCTTGCAGCAAGTTCACAAGTGCACCAACCGTTAAATGAAATGGGCTAAGATGGCACAAGTCTCACTCAGGCCAATAGACAACCAGAACATCTACGAGTGCATTGCTTTAACCGTAGCTCGTGATCAGGAGGACTTCGTTGCCAGCAATGTGAAGTCACTAGCTGAGGCTTACGTAAATCCGACCCTTCATCCATTCGGAATTCATGATGCGTCGGCTCACTACGAGGAAAATCCGACCATGGTGGGGTTTACAATGTATGAAATCAAGCATTCTGTTGGGTTTATTCTGCGCTTAATGATTGACAAGGCGCACCAAGGCAAAGGCTATGGCAAGGCAGCGATGGTTGAAGTCATCCGGCGACTGAAACTACATCCGGAGGTCGAGATCATCGGCACGAGCCACCGACAAGAGAATGAGACTGCCGCAAAGCTATATGAGAACTTGGGATTCACAGACTGGGATCATGAGTCGGCCAAGGACGACCCAGGTGAAAGGTATCTGATTCTATCACCCTAAGCCCACTTCATTTAACAGCACGTTTTGCGCCGCCCCGGCCTTCGGCAACGCCTCGACAAGCTCGGCGTTCGCAAACCGGCGGACCGTTACGCGAAAAATGAGATCCTTGTGCACATCAGTTAGCACATCAAGAAAATTACAGTATATCAGAGCGTAGATTTGGCGATCAGTAAGCAAGCATTTATAGAAGCCTCCAAGGCAAAGCCGACCTTTACTGCCGAGCAGGGAGCAGTGGCTTTTGCTAGACAGGGGCTAGGCTCGGTTAGCGAATGGACTGAACTTGAAGCAAATCCAACCAATTGTGTCTACAAGGCCGTGTGTTGCGACGGCAGCTACATAATCAAGATCAAGTATCGAAAAGCCTTCTCGCTAGCGGTCGATTTCAATATTACCGCATTGTTACGCGATACAACTACCCTGCCCGTCCCGGAGATCAGTGTATTATGCGAAGACACCGATGTGTTCGGATATCCTTATCTGGTTTCTAGTCTGCTCCCCGGTACTCAAGGACGAGACTTTTTCGAGAGGCCCAGTACTAGCGATGATCGGCGGTGTCGCCTACTCAAAGAATTTGGCTCAGTGGTCGCTGCCATCAATGAACAGAGCGTATCCGACGGTCTTCTGCCCGTGCAGGATGTGACCCAATGGCGAGAAGACATACGGAGAAAGCTCCTCTACAATCAGGACTTGGTAGCTGACCTGCCAGAAGATTGTCAAGCCAAGTTGCCCATTATCGAAGATCTTCTGGACAAGATTGATGTCGTGCCGAATCCGAGTCCTCAAGGGCTTCTATGGGGAGATGCAACTATACACAATCTTTTGGTTGATGATGATGGCCATATAGTCGGCATTTACGATTTTGAGAATGGAGCGACTGGCGACCTTCTACACGACCAACTGCATGTCGCAGCAAATTTTACCCGAGAACCTCAAGAAATCTATGGTCGCGATCACTATCCGCAGGAGTTTTGGTCTGGGTATGCGGAGGCAGGTGGAGTGCGGATAGAACCAGATGAGACGTACCTTAAAGTCAGACAGGCCACCATGGGCGCCGGTTTGTGCTGGTTCTGGGAAGTGCTGGGAGTCTTTCACCCCAAAACGCCGCAATGGCTGGATGACTTGGAAAGTGGATTAAAAAGCCTTGTGGATTCCTGAGATTTCGCCTGATTGGTCGAAAGGGTTACAGCTATGGAAACTTCCAAAATTGCCTTTGTGAGAGCCCGGGATGGACTCTTTGATATCTTTACCATGAATGAGGACGGAACAGATCAGACCAACATCACGCGCACCCCGGATTACGAGAAAGATCACGTAAGCTGGTCTCCCGATGGCACGCGTATCGCCTACTGCGACCGACGCCATGGCAAGGGCGAAATTTACGTAATCAACGCCGATGGAAGCGAACCGAGGCGACTGACCCACAATTCGGCCCCTGACCTTCGTTCTCACTGGTCGCCCGACGGCCAGACGATCATTTTTTGCACGGATCGTCACGACAACGTCGAGATTTATGCCATGAACAGCGACGGTTCTAACCAGAGGAATTTGACCAATCATCCGGCGTATGAGTTGGAATCAACTTTTTCCCCAGATGGCTCTAAAATTGCCTTCACGACTGACCGCGATGGTAAGACACAAATTTATGTGATGAAACCGGATGGAAGCGAGCAAAAACGGTTGCACGTTTCTCAGGGCAACGATGAAGATCCAGCTTGGTCACCGGACGGCAAGTGGATCGCCTTTAAGTCGGACCGCGATGGCAAAAGACCGCAACTCTACGTCATGAGAGCGGATGGGTCGGATCCTAGACGCCTCACCAACGTTGAGGGCGGCACTATGGAACCCTCATGGTCACCAGATGGCTCGGCGATCAGCTTCACAGGCGACTGGGAAGGCCGCCAGCAAATCTACCGAATAGATATCGACGGAAAGAATTTGACTAATCTCTCTAATAGCTCGACGAAGGATTTTGCTGGTGATTGGGGACCAACGATCAAGATTTGAGTATGATACGTGGCTCTCCATTCTGCTCAATGATTGGCGTCGGCGAAACGTCCAATGAACCATCGCCTAGCTCCTACCCCATTTACCGACATCAATTTTGTCCTTGACCACTTCCGCTCGCAGCTTCAAGCACTCTTGGACAGCGAGCTCGTGGGCATCTATCTGGTCGGTTCTCTCGCCTTGGGCGATTTCAACCCGCGCAGCAGCGATATTGATTTTGTTGTCGTGACCTCTACAGAAATTGATCCTGATCGCTTCACTGCCTTGCAACATGTCCACGCCCAATTCGCTGCCAGCAACTCCCCTTGGGCCGAGAAGATTGAAGCGATCTATGTTCCTGCTTCTGCGCTTCGTCACAGCGCGACAAATACCTCGCACTATCCACAGATCGAAAAGGGAACGTCGCTGTTTCTAGCTCCACTCGAAGATGACGACGCTCGCCTTCCTGGCATTCATCCTTGAAGAGATTCAGCGTTCTGCTGCCGCAATCAGATCACGAACCTAGAATGCAAGCTAACACGCCGCTGTGCGGCCCCAAGATCGGTGCAATCATGACGTACCTGATTTGCTCCAGTTAGGCTGAGACTATTTCTTACCCGCTAAGAAGCAGTCTGATGAAGCAGAAACAACATGAGCCTAAGAAAGTGGCGATTTTGGCCTTTGCCGTGCTGGGTGGGATTGCAGGGTTTTGCAGCCATGGGGCGGCCCAAGAAAATTGGTGGCGGGTCGGAGGAGAGGGCGGCGTTTCCTGGACGGAAGTAGCGGATTTCAGCTCGATGACGGACGACTCGACCGCCGCCGGGGCGCTCCAGCCTTTCGAACTCAAGCCGGACGAGAACCTCTTGCCTCGGTTGGGACCCTGGCAGCCCTTCAGGTTCACCTTCGACCCGGTTTACCATCCGGGTCATCCGCGTTTGTGGCTGGGACACGGCAACTTTCTATTGAAGAGCCGCGACGAGAACCTGGGGAATTACGGCATTTTGTACCAGGCCAACCTCCTCGTCTTCGTCGACGGCGATCCCGCCACCTACGTCGAGCGCAGGGACGAGGTCGCCGACCCGCGCAGCCGCCCCCCATCGGGGTCGTCTTTCTATTACACGATAGATATGGGCGCGCAGGTGCCGGTGGAGCGCTTTGTGTTCTACCCTCCCGAGGGGATGAGCCCCGACAGCGACCAGCCCTTTCGTCCCAACTATGTCCTCAAATCATTCAGCCTGACAGCCCGCCAAGACGAGGGAGGTATAATGGAAGAGGAGATGGCGCAGGGCTTCAGATGGCGCGGGGCGGGCTTCTGCTGCCCGCTGGAAAATCAGCTAACCTACCGCCAAGCCAACCGCGACAGCGTCACCGAGGTCCGCTTTCCGCTACAGAATTTGCGCTATTTGCGCCTGCTGGAAGTCCCCGACGGACTCACTTTGGATGGTCAGCCGATCGTCGTCCAGTCGGCTTATGCGGAGATGGAGGTCTACGGCCGGGGTTTTGCGCCTACGGCGACCTGGGAGTCGCAGATAGTGGACCTCGGGCGGGAGGTCAACTTCGGGCGAGTGGTCTTTGAGGTGAGCAAGTGGCGCAAGGACGGGGAGCAGTTGGTCGCCCTCGAGGACGGTCCGGTTCGCGTCCAGGTAGAGATCAGGACGGGTCGCGACGACACTCCGACGGCCTACTTCGGCTTTGACGATCTGGGAGCCCACGTGGAGGTGACCAAGAAACAGTGGGAACGGCTGACTTCCTCCGTGCCGAGGGCGACCTTGATCAGTTCCATATCTAGACTGGAGGCGCGCGGTGCCACAGTGCCGACGGTGGGATTCCGCGGGCCGGTGGTCGCGGATCTGAAAAACTGGAGTTTCTGGTCGGTGCCACTCGAGGAGTCGGGGCAGCACCCGCGCCTGCCGTGGGGACGCTACTTTCAGTTGCGGGTGCAGCTAAAGACGGATGCGTTCTTTGACTTTGCCCGGCTGGATTCGCTGCAGATCGAGATCGCGCCGCTGTTGGCGGATCGGGTCGTGGGCGAGGTGGTCCTGGAGGAAGATCACCAGCCGCAGGGCGGGCGAGTGCGCGTGCCGACGGGCGAGAAAAAGTCGTTCGTATACGATATTGGCGTTGAATTTTCCAGCGCGGACCGCACCGGCTTCGACGTCGTGCGGGTCATGACGCCGGCGGAAGCGGAGTTCGGCTGGCTGGAGATAGGTGAGCCCCTAAGCGCCGTGGAACCGGACAGCATCGTGAACGAGGGAAGCGGTTTTGTTGTATTTTTGCCCCGCCGCTTGAGTCCGGCGGGCGATCAGCGGCTGCGCATTGGGCTGGAAACGGTGCTCTACGACGAGGCCGGCGAGTTCGGAGGGGAGGTCTTCAACCGCGGGGAACAGAGCTTGTTGCAGCGGGTCGAAGGCGGTGATGTCAGCGAGGAGCTTGGTTCCAACCAACTGGTGGTGGTGGCGTCGGCCTCCTCGGCAAGGGGAGTTCTGGGGGATCTCGAGGTGGGGAGCCGCGCTTTTACCCCTCAGGGGGACAGCGTCAACGACCAGTTATTCATCCAGTATACCTTGTTCCGGGTGCAGCAGGCGTCCGTGGTGAAGGTCGGCATCTATGCCCTAAACGGAAGGCGGGTATGGCAGGCGCAGCCAGAGGCTCAGACCGCGGGGCACCATACGGCCCGCTGGGACGGTCGGGATGGAGCCGGACAACTAGTCGGCCCTGGCATCTATCTGGCGCGGGTGGAAGTAGAGACGGATAAGGGCAGTGAGATCCGCCTGCAGCCCGTCGCTGTAGCATACTGAACGGGGAATTAGTGCTGGTTCGCTCCATCTGGCTGGCGAAAATCGAGCTCAATGAGTGGGGTCCCGAACACGAGAGACTGACGCGCAAACTGGTTCAACCTGAAGGAGTCCTTGCGGAGTTGGCGTTGGACGTTTTTCTACCCCTGCACCATCGCGCTCTCGTTGCTGCTGAAACGTTAAAAGACCAATGAAAGCAATGTTCGAGTACAAAGATGTCGTCGCTCGTCTTCAAGTAGCCTACGACGGTAGCGCAGAAGACCGCGATCAGCGTGAGAAAGCTCCGTGGAAGCTGACCGAGCGTGCAGACTTTCTCAGTATCGTACGCACCGAGGGCAAGGTGAGTCTTCTGGAGATCGGTGCCGGGACAGGTCAGGATGGCTTGTTTTTCCAGAAAGGTGGATTAGAAACAGTTGTGACTGATCTTTCACCGGAAATGGTCGCGCGCTGCCGCGCTAAAGGTCTCGTGGCTTACTCGGCTGACTTTCTAAATTTGGGCTTTCCCCTGAGTTCTTTCGACGCAGTTTATGCAATGAATTGCCTGCTTCATGTCCCGAATGTCAATTTATCTGACGTACTGGCTGCTATCCGAAACGTCTTAGTTCCAGGCGGTCTCTTTTTTTTAGGCGTGTACGGGGGTGACCCGTTTGAGGGCGAAGCGCCTAACGACTGGCACGAGCCTCCTCGATTTTTTTCTATTCGAACCGACGATCAGATGCATGGATACGTTCGGGAGTATTTCGATGTCTTGGATTTCCACGTAGTCGAGCCCGAGGGCGTGCACTTCCAGTCTTTCACTTTGCGAAAACCGATGCTGACAAAATGAACAAACAGACTGCTAGCAGTCCGGCCACAGTATTGTGGCCGCAAGCAAACAGTCCCCTGGAGACTTTTCATGGAACAGATTAGAATCGGCCTGATCGGAGTAGGACGTTTCTGTCCTAATTATCACATTCCGAATCTCATCCAGCGGAGGGACGTGGAGATTACAGCAGTATGTGACATCTCGCAGGATCGTCTGGACAACCTGCCGGAGAGTCTGTGTGCAAGCCAGACGAGTCGGGATTACCGCGACCTGCTTGACCCCGATCTCGTGGACGGTGTCGTCGTCAGCACCCCAAATCAATATCACTATGAACAATGCAAACTCGCGCTAGAACGGCGCATACCCGTTCTCGTTGACAAGCCGACAACAGTCACCGTAGCACACGCCAAAAAATTGACCACTCTCAGCCAGTCACAAGAATGTCTGTTAATGACAGCTTTCACGCGGCGTTTCATGGCGAGCACAGAGTATGTACGCAGTCAGTTAGCCTCTAGTCCCGATGATATTCAGTACATGACGGCGGTTCAGCGCAGAGCCGGCGGCAATCTGGCAGACGGCGGTATGTTGCATACGCGGACGGTACATATCCTTGATGTACTGCCTTGGCTCGTCGGACAGCGTATCGTGGCCGTCGCTGGGACCGTTGCCTATGAAGAGGCAGGTGGAGTTGAGGATTTTGTCGACGTGCGGCTGGATTTTTCTGGCGGATTGTGTGCGCACCTGCTGTGTATCAAAAACTGTGACGAATACGAGGATGAGGTCACGGTTTACAGCGCACGAAAGAGTTTCCGCCTTGAACGCAATCTGCTTTTCACAATGGCGCAGTCCTCTACATGGGAACCTGTCGAAAACCCCTCTCATCAAGGATCGTTGACGGGTTACTTCGTCGATGTGATCCAAGGGAAGAAAGTCATCGAGAGCGCACCCAGTGTGGACCCACACAGCCGCGACGGACTACAGACTCTAAGAGTGGTCGAGGCGATTCACGAGGCAGGAAGGACCGGCAGGTCGGTTGCCGTACCTCTGTCGGAGACCATCAGGGCTTGACAAGTCTGAAGGACGCGAAAAATCGCTCGATATCCGAGGGGTCGTCAAACGCGTAGGGTGCTCCGACCGCCATCAAGCTGTAGAGCCGCTGGCCCACTTGTAGGCTCTGCAATCGCAAGAGGCTTTCGTCGGCAGCTTGTATCTGCGTCTGCCGTGCGGGATGACCGTCCATTTCAACGGCGGCCTCCGACAGGATTGTTCCCTCCACCTTCTGCAAGATGGCATCTCGGCGCGCAGCAGTCGCGCTATCGGCTTGGACGGCTTCGGGCACATCCCCGTAGGCAATGGCGTATTGCACGTCGGCGCGCTCGAACATCAGGTATTGGAACTCTACCTCGCCAAAGGATAACGGCTCGCGCAGCTTGCGCAAATTGGGCCGACCAGCCGTCTGCACTGCGAAAGCCCCTGGCTCATAGAGCCGCTCCTCCCATTCCGGCTCGCCGCGCATCCAATTGACGACATTGTAGGCGACAATAGCCCCTAGGACGACGAAGAACAGCTTGACGGACAATAGGTCCGTTTTGGTCTTAGGCTCTCGGCCCATTTTGGCTCAGGCCAGCCCTAACTTTTCTTCGGCGCTATCTACGGGGATATAGCCCAAGACTTGGCGGGGATGGTCGATATCGACCCAGCGCCAGCGGTTGTTGGACACTCCGTAAAAAATATCAAAGCGCAAGTCCGCAGGAGCTTCGATGGCGCGCTGCACGAGCTGAACCACGTCGCGCTGGCTGCACCAGATGGCCCCGCCTCGCTCGTCGCGCGGATGATCCTCGGCATTGACCCAGCCAATGCGCAGACAGGGTACCGACATATTGTGCACGTCGGCGTAGTAACGCGCTAGTGCCTCGCCCCAAATCTTAGTCGCTGGATAGAGGCCCGTGGGCCGATGCGGCCATTCGTGCGTCACTATCTCTACCTGACCGGCATCAACCGCGTCAAAGCGCCCTTCGGAGATGGCCTTGTACGGGTCCTCCTGCTGGTAACCCCAAGACACCATGATCGAACTGGCGAAGACCACGCGCCTGACGCCAGTGCGACACGCAGCCTCCAACACATTGCGCGGCCCAACGATATTGCTACCGAGCAGACTCTCCCAGCTAGCGTCTGGCCGCGGATCGGCTGCCAGTTGCACGACCACGTCCATGCCCGCGACGGCCTCGGCAATCGCGTTGTAGTCGGTCAGGTCTGCGAGGATGAATTTCTCCTCGGGAATTCCCAACTCTGCGTCTTTAGACGTCCGCTCCGAAAGTTGGGACCGCCGTGCCAGACCATAGAGATCATAGCGGTGGGGTTGGGTGCGCAAATGCCGATACACGGCTCCGGCGATCAATCCACAGACGCCGGTAATTAAGACTTTCTTGGGGGCCATTGCTAAGGTTCTCCTCTGGCGTGTTCGATTACAGCAATGTGGCGCAGGGCGCGGTAGCGCAGGTCGCAATCCATACCGTAGCCAACGACGAACTCGTCTTCAATTTCAAAACCACAGTAATCTATTGGCACTGGAAATTCCCTGTGGGCGCGTTTGTCCAGCAGCGTACATACTCTAAGTGAAAGGGGTTGCTGCGACTTTATCTTGGCCAGCACAAAATCTAGGGATCGGCCCCTATCGACGATACCATCGACGATTAGGACGTTCCGTCCGGCCGCTGCGACAACGAGGTCTTTGGTCAACTTGATCTGTCCGGTACTCTCCGTGCCTTGATAGCTCGAAATACCGACGAAATCGTAGTCCAACCGCGCCAACAATTCCTCGGGCAAGCGGTCTATCAGGGCCATCATAAACTGCACTGCTCCGTTGAGGAGGCCGATAAATAAGGGAGACGACCCAGCGTAGTCGGCGGCCAGTTCTTGGGCCAACTCGCCGATGCGCCGTTCTATTTGCTGGCGCTCGATCAGCACTTTTAAAGCAGGGGTTTCCAACGGACTGCGAGGCATGCCTTTGATTATACGGCATGGACTGTTTTTTGCAAACAAAAGGCACCGGAGCAAAAGCTCCGATGCCCATGTTAGCCCGCCCTAAAGGCGGGTTGTGTCGCGGCTTGGTCAGGCGGCTTGACGAGTGTTGATTTCCGGCCCCCGACCTAAGAGCGCCTCAGCGGGGATGCTTGGTTGCTCGGGCACCTTCAGGGCGGTAGCTGCAACCAAGGCACTCAGTTCGTCGGCACTGGACGAATCTAGCTCGCCGCGCTGATAGGCAGCGTCGATGTGCTCGCACAACAACTCCAAGTCGGCCCAAGAGCGGGCTTGCCCAATGCGCGCCTGCAAGGGGATGGCCGCGGGGCTTAGTCTGGCAGTCTGCATGATTCCACCTCCTTGGGGGAGTTAAGGAGTACGCGCGGGTGCGAGGCGCTGTGGCCGCCTTGGCGTGGGGTCACCAAAGCCGCCTTGGCACCTCGACCCGCGAGAGCGTAGAGGCTAGGCCAGTTCGGCCTCTGCTTCTTTTGGTTCGGGCACTTCTGCGACCTTCATGTTGAGAGCTTGGCGCACTTCGGTCTCTAGGCGCGTGCGGACCTCGTGGTTGTCGCGGAGGAAGATGCGCGCGTTCTCGCGCCCTTGGCCCAGCCGCTCGTCACCATAGGAAAACCAAGTGCCGCTTTTGGCGACAAAGCCGCCGTTGACGCCCAAGTCGAGCAGATCGGCCTCGCGCGATATGCCTACGTCGTCGCCGCGGAACATGATGTCGAACTCGGCCACGCGGAAGGGTGGGGCGACCTTGTTCTTTACTACCTTGACGCGAGTGCGACGACCGATGATCTCATCGCTGTCCTTGATCGCGCCAATGCCGCGGATGTCGAGACGGACCGAGGAATAGAAGTTTAGGGCACGACCGCCGGTGGTGGTCTCGGGGCTGCCGAACATCACGCCGATCTTCATCCGCAACTGGTTGATAAAGATCACCGTAGTCCCCGACTTCTGCGACGACCCGGTGAGCTTGCGCAGGGCTTGAGACATCAGCCGCGCTTGCAACCCTACGTGGGAGTCGCCCATATCGCCTTCGAGCTCGGCCTTGGGCACCAGCGCTGCCACCGAATCAATCACGACGAGATCGAGGGCACCGCTGCGCACCAGCGTATCCGTGATCTCTAGGGCTTCTTCGCCCGAATCCGGCTGCGAGACGAGCAAATTGTCGATATCGACGCCCAGCCGACGGGCAAAATTTACGTCGAGCGCGTGCTCGGCGTCGATGAAAGCCGCCGTGCCGGTCTTTTGCGCCTGAGAGACGATGTGCAACGCCAGCATAGTTTTACCTGCGGCTTCAGGCCCGAAAAGCTCGATGACCCGACCTCTGGGCACCCCACCGACCCCGAGGGCCGCGTCTAGCGAAATGGCCCCCGTGGAAATGACATCGACGTCCATTGCCGCCGACTCGCCCAACCGCATGATGGCCCCTTTGCCAAACTGCCGTTCGATCTGGGAGAGCGCCAAGTCGATGGCCTTGTTCTTGTCCTCGCCTAAGGGTTTGCCGTTGGCAATGATCCTGCCTTTGCCCGCTACCATGATTTCCTCCTCGCGTGTTCTATGAGTGTTCATTAACACCGCCACCTGAACAACCTGAACAAAAAAATAGTGAATCAATGTTCAGGTGTCAAGTATTTTTTAATTGAAACAGATTAAACTGCTCTACCTACTTATAACAAATACTGTGCCAAGCGGCAAAAAAATGCGCAATTTATTGTTTAATAATATGTTAGAAAAAGGAGAAGAAGGATGCGAAAAGCAAAAACTGGTAACTGCGCGAAACAGCGCTGTGAAGAAAAGGGGCTAGCTTGAGCCAAAGGCGAGCGCCTCGGCTGCCTCCATCCCCCCTACCCCGACCACCTCCATCCCCTCCGGTCGCTTCCACCCCTGCAGATTGCTCCTCGCCACCAAACACTGCTCAAACCCCAAACTCCGCGCCTCGGCCACTCGCCGGTCAATCTGGTTCACCGGCCGGATCTCTCCCCCCAACCCGATCTCGCCAATGGCCACGGTCTGCGCGTCAATGGGCTTGTTGCGGAAGCTCGACACAATCGCCAGCCCTACCCCCATGTCCACCGCTGGCTCGTCGAGGCGAATGCCCCCTACGACATTGACGAAAATGTCCTCACTCGACAGGTCGTGGCCGCAGCGCTTTTCGAGCACCGCGATAATAATCGAGAGCCGCTTGGCGTCGATGCCGGTGGCAACCCGTTGCGGATAACCAAAACTAGAGCGCGAGACGAGGGCTTGAATTTCGATCAAGAGCGGCCGCGTGCCCTCCATACTACAAACGATGGCCGAACCCGACACGCCCTCGGCGCGCTCGGCCAACAGAATTTTGGATGGATTGGCGACCTCGATTAGCCCTTGGTCCCGCATTTCAAAAATCCCGATTTCATTGGTCGAACCAAAGCGGTTTTTGGCGGCGCGGAGGATGCGGAAGTGATGATGCCGCTCGCCCTCTAAATAGAGCACGGTATCGACCAAGTGCTCCAGTACTCGCGGCCCGGCGACCGTGCCCTCTTTGGTCACGTGCCCCACCAAAAATGTGGGAATGCCGCTCTCTTTAGCCAAATAGACGAGCCGCGCCGCGCATTCGCGCACTTGGGTCACACTGCCGGGCGCGCTCTCCAACTCAGGCATGTAAATGGTCTGGATCGAGTCGATGATGATGGCCAGCGGGCTGGCGGCTTGCAACTGGTCGAGAATGGCCGTGAGGCTGGTCTCGGCCATTACGTGCAGGCTTTCGCACAACGCGCCTAAGCGCCCGGCGCGCAGGCGGATCTGCGCGGCCGACTCCTCGGCGGAAATGTACGCGATGCGAAAATCAGAGGCCGCTAACTGTCCGGCCATCTGCAACAGGAGCGTCGATTTGCCAATGCCGGGATCGCCGCCGACTAAGACGACCGAACCGGGCATGATGCCGCCGCCCAAGACCCGGTCGAATTCGGAAATGCCGATTTGCAGCCGCTCGTGGTCTTGGTCATCGACTTGGGTAATCGGCTGCAATTGGGAGCGCGGCGATACCGTTAGATGTTCGCGTCGGCTGTCGGGTGCTTGGGGCCGCTCTTCGACGCAGGTGTTCCACTCGCCGCAAGCCACACAGCGCCCAAACCAGCGCGCAGCACTGTGGCCGCAGGACTGGCAGACGTAAGCGGAACGGTTCTTTTTGGCCATGCCTCAACTAGTCTGAGTAGCTATGCGCGCGACAACGACTCGGGGAATTTGGTTTAAGTCCGGTCTTATTTGAACCTCTGTCAAGCGTGCAGACCGCGCAAGTAAGTCCTCCACGGCCGCGCTTTGGCCGTCTCCTACCTCTAGTAGCAGATGACCTCTAGGACGAATAAAGTCCGCAGCCTCCTGCGCGATGCGCCGATAGTACGCCAAGCCGTCCTCTCCTCCATCCAACGCGAGATGCGGCTCGTAGTCGCGCACTTCCGGTGCTAGTCCCGCCAAATCGCTGCGGCTCACATACGGCGGATTGGCCGCGACAAGGTCAAAAGGCTCGGTGCCACGGAAGGGTACGAACAGATCGCCGCAGTGCCACTCGACGCGCCCAGCTAGCCCACAGTGCTGGCCGTTGGCCTTTGCCACTTCTAAAGCAGCCGCCGATACGTCAGCCGCCACCACTTCTGCCGTAGGTACTTCTTGGGCCAGCGACAGGGCGACCGCACCCGAGCCGCAACACAAGTCGAGAACCCGGCCACCCTCGGGCAAAAGCTCCAAGGCCACATCGACGAGTACTTCAGTCTCGGGGCGCGGGATCAACACTGCGGGGGTCACGGCCAACTCTAGATGGCGAAAGGCGGCCACGCCCGTGATGTACTGCACGGGCATGCGCCGCAACCGCTGCCGCACGTATTCCCGGTAGCGGTCCACTTCACTGCGGTGCAGGGGGCGTTCAAATTGCAGGTAGAGATCGAGGCGTTTGACACCGAGTACCGCGGCCAGCAGCAGCTCGGCTTGCAGGCGGGCGTTTTCCAAGCCCCTTGACGCGAAGAAACGGCTCGTGTTTTCGAGGATGTCGAGCAGCCGCCAAGAGCGTCCGCTCATCGGTCTGCCGCCAGCGCGTCCTGCTGAGACGCGAGGGCCAATTGCTCGACGAATTTTTCAAAATCGCCGTCGAGGATTTCCTCTAGGCGATAGAGGGATAAACCAATGCGGTGATCGGTAACCCGGCCCTGGGGAAAGTTGTAGGTGCGAATTTTCACGCTGCGGTCGCCGGAGCCAATCTGGCCGGCGCGGGCGGCGTCGCGCTCGGCCTTTTGCTCGGCCTGCAATTTGTCGTAGAGCCGGGCGCGCAGGACCTTCAAGGCCTTGTTCTTGTTTTTTAGCTGCGATTTCTCGTCTTGGCAGGAGACGACAATACCCGTTGGGGTATGGGTGATTTTCACGGCCGAATCCGTAGTGTTGACGCTCTGGCCACCCGGTCCGCTAGAGCGGTACACTTCGATTTTCAAGTCGTCGGGAGCGATCTCCACCTCTACCTCCTCGGCTTCGGGCAAAACCGCCACCGAGGCCGCCGATGTGTGAATCCGGCCCGAAGCCTCGGTCTTGGGAACCCGTTGCACGCGGTGTACCCCGCTCTCGAACTTGAGCTGGCCGAAGGCATCCGCACCCGAGACCACAAACACCACCTCCTTAAAGCCGCCAGCCGGATTCTGACTGGACGAAAGCTCCTCGGTTTTCAAACCCTTGCGCTCGGCGAAGCGGTGGTACATGCGGTGCAGGTCGCTGGCAAAAAGCCCAGCTTCGTCGCCGCCGGTGCCAGCGCGAATCTCGACGATGGCATTGCGGCTGTCGTTGGGATCTTTGGGAATCAGCAGCACTTTAAGTGTTTCCTCTAGTTGCGCTACTTTTCCTTTTAGTTGGTCTCGCTCGGCCGCGGCCAATTCGACTAGCTCTGCATCGCTGCCATCGGCGATGATTTCCTCAGCCTCTGCAAGCTGTTCCAGCGCGGCGCGGTACTGGCCTGCCAAACCCACCACCTCCTGCAAGTCGCCCATTTCTCGCGCCAGCTTCTGGTACTGAGTCGGGTTTTGGCTGGTGGCCTGATCGGCCATAAGCGCGCTTAGCTCCTCATAGCGCTGCTCGTATTCGTTCAATTTATCTAACACGATGGATTGGCCTCGACTTCTTCATTTAGGGCGCGGCGCAGCGCGTATAGGGCGACTTCTAACTGGTCGTCGTCTGGCTCGCGGGTCGTAATACGCTGCAACCACAGCCCTGGGGCGCTCAGCAACCGAACCAGCGGGGCATTGCGCTTCTTGCCCGAGAACTTGAGCAACTCAAAGCTCGTCCCCGCGATAAAGGGCAGCACCGCAAAATGGGTAGCAAAGCGCTCAAAAAGGCTCTGCGTATGCCCAAAGACGAGCGGGAACAGCGAATCCACGCAGGCGAAGATCAAAATCGCAAAGAGAACTACGATCAGCATGAAGCTAGTTCCGCAGCGCGGATGCAGCCGACCGAAGCCCCGCGCCACGGCCACCGTCAGCTCAGCACCGGCCTCTAAAGTGAAGATGCTTTTGTGCTCGGCACCGTGATATTGAAAAACTCGCTGGATTTCTCGCCACTGGCTTATCGCCCAAAGATAGAGGATCAAAAGCGTCGCCCGCACCGCACCGGCCACTAAGTTGAATTCGAACGCGTTCTCCTGTAAGCCCACGAGTTGGGCAGCTAGCAGCGGCAAAAAGAAGAACAGGCCCACGCCCAGCGCCACGGAAAAAATCATCGTCACCCACAAGGCCAATTGCTCCCGCCAACTATCTTGCCGACGCTCGACCTGCCCCTCTCCTTGGCTGGCGACATCGGCCGAGAAATTGAGAGCCTTTAGCCCAATCAACATCATTTCAAAAAAAGATAGGGCTCCGCGCAATACGGGCAGACCCAACAGGCGATAGCGCTGCGCCAGAGAATCGTACGCTTCCTCGCGTACCACGATCTGGCGATCAGCCGCCCGCACCGCGGTGACGATTTTGCCGGGCACGCGCATCATCACCCCTTCGATGACGGCTTGACCGCCGACTGGCAGATCTTGCGTGAGCTGTTCTCTGTCCATGGACTCGCGTACACGAAAAAGGCGATATGATCGCCCTCGGAAGGGCGTCCTACCACCTTTTCGCACGGAATGGGTTGTTAGGCTTGCTGTTCGCTTTTGCCGTAGCGGCGGTTGAACTGGTCGATGCGCCCGCCGCGATCCATGATCTGCTGGCGCTTGCCGGTGTAGAAAGGATGCGAAGCCGAGCTGATTTCGACCCGGATTACCGGATAGGAATTCCCGTCTTCCCATTCCATCGTCTCTTGGGACTTCATAGTCGAGCGCGACAGTATCTTGTAGTCACAGCTAGTGTCGAGAAAGATAACCGTTTGATACTCGGGATGGATGTCTTTTTGCACCTTTACACTCCTCTGCTTTCTGGGGATTGAAACTCGGCTATCGAGTCAATAAAAATAGAGGCTTGAAACTCAAAAGACAAGGAGACTAGTCATTCATGGCCTTGAGGAATTCCTCGTTGGATTCCGTGCCCTGCATGCGCTCTTGGAGGAACTCCATGCCCTCAACGACTCCCATCTGATTGAGTATGCGGCGCAGGACCCACGAGCGGTTTAATTCAAACTCCGTCAGCAGCAACTCTTCTTTGCGGGTGCTCGTCGCCGTTACATCAATGGCCGGATAGACGCGGCGGTTACTCAATCGGCGGTCTAGCTGCACCTGCATATTGCCCGTGCCTTTGAATTCTTCAAAGATCACTTCGTCCATGCGGCTTCCAGTCTCTACCAGAGCCGTAGCGATAATCGTCAGGCTGCCGCCTTCTTCGAGATTGCGGGCGGCGGCGAAAAAACGGCGCGGCCACTGCAAAGCTGTCGAGTCAACGCCACCGGTGAGGATCCGCCCCGAGTGCGGCGTCACTGTATTGTAGGCCCGTGCCAAGCGCGTGATGCTATCGAGCAGGATGACCACATCCCGCTTGTGCTCGACTAGACGCCGAGCCTTCTCGATCACCATATCCGCCACCTGCACGTGTCGTGTAGCCGACTCATCAAAGGTCGAGCTAACGACTTCGCCCTGCACCGAACGCAGCATATCGGTAACTTCCTCGGGGCGCTCGTCAATAAGTAAGACGATGAGAACCGCTTCGGGATGATTGGTTGTGATGGCGTTGGCAACCTTTTGCAACAGCATGGTTTTGCCAGTGAAGGGCGGCGCAACGATTAGGCCACGCTGTCCTTTGCCGATGGGCGAGAGCAAGTCGAGAATCCGCGTCGTCATGTCCTTGGGATTGTGCTCTAACTTGAAGCGATCCGTAGGATGCAAGGCCGTCAGATTTTCAAAGATCGTCTTGTTCTTGGTGACTTCTGGGTCGTCGAAGTTGATCGCCTCGACTCGCAGCAGCGCAAAGTACTTCTCATCGTTTTTAGGCGGGCGGATCTGACCGGAGATCGTATCGCCCGTGCGCAGGCTAAATCGCTTAATCTGCGAATGAGAAACGTAAATGTCGTCGGGACCAGGTAAGTAGTTATAGCTCGGCGAGCGAAGAAAGCCGAACCCCTCGTCCAGCACCTCCAAAGTACCTTGCGCAAAGATCAGCCCACTACGCTCGGTTTGGTGCTTGAGGATGGAGAAGATCAACTCCTGCTTGCGCAAAGAGGTGCAATCTACAACTTCCAGTTTCTTGGCCAGCTCTTGGAGATCCAAGATGTTCATGCGCTGGAGTTCGACAATATTCATTTTCTGCGTTCTATTGAGAGGCGGCATCTCTTCCTTGCAACCTTTCTTGCGGTTAGAGTGCAGGAACACAAAGGGAATATTCGATTGAGCTAGGGCACTGTAAGCACCTAGAGCTATTACGAGGATTGGAGTACATGCGGTAGTACTGCTAAAACACTAAAACCTACCTAAGGTATGCCGTACCTTGGTAAAATTCTTTAATAGCTACAGAAGGTCTATTGCGAAGAATATCTAAAAGGAGAGTGGGGTTTCAAGCGGAATAAACCGCTGAGGTATTTAGTTTAGGAAAGGAGAGATGCGAAAGAGATTAAAGGATACAGATAATATCTTTTTTTGTCAAGGCATACTATATAAAAAATAGGACGCCCGCTGGTCGAGAAGGCGTCCTATCTCTGCAACTTGTAACTTCTCGTGCCCTTATTGATCGACACCAACGGCCATCGCCATCCGAGCTATATCCTCATTGGAAGCAAAAGGTGCGACAACGCCAGTTTCGTTGTCGCCGTCAAAGGCTCTCACGTCATAGACATAGGAGGCTCCACTGACGACGTCACTATCGACGAATTCGGAGACACCTGGCCCCAGCGTGGCAACCAACCTTTCGCTGCCCTGTTCCTGAGTTACGGCCTTGCCGAAATCATCGGCGAAGCGCAGAAAATCATCGACATCAATTTGGCCATTGGGCACTATGTCGAAAAACAACTCAAAATCCGCGTTGGCGTCAGAAGAACCGAAGCGATCGGCTAAGAGAAAGAAATCGTCAAAGTCAACCCTATTCCCCTCGCGCGTAAACCAGCCGAGTACTATCTCGCCGCTATCATCCACAGGAGGGAAATAATCCGTGCGGTACACGCGATAGCCGTGTACGTCGCCCGTAGGCACCACTTGGCCCCCAAAGGTCGTAAACGAACGAGCATCATCTGTCGATAGCATCCAAGAAAGCGCCACGGATGGAGCATCACTGGCTGTGGCTTGTAGGTCAGTCACAGGTGCAGGAGGAATATTATCGACGGAAGCTACGGGCTCAGAGGTAGTCAACTGAGCGGCCGCGGGAGCTGCGCAAAAAGCAGCTAGTGCGACGATGCGAATATACCCTTTCATCGAACTATACTCCTTGTGAAAAGATGAAATACAAAGCCATATTGCGACCGGTCCCTACTCGTACAAATCAGCACCGAGGTTATCGGCCCAAAGGAAAAAGTCATCGAGGTCAACCACGCCATTGCCGTCGATATCCGTGGCTGGGTCGAATTCGGCTTGACCGAAGTTGGTTTGAAAAATGCCGTAGTCTAAAAGGTCCACATCGCCGTCGTAGTCAAAGTCGCCAAGGAGCAACATGTTCCTGACTTCGGCAGACTCGATGGGAGCACTCTCGTTGCCAGTTTCATCGACTACCGAGACCATATAGAAATATCGCCTGCTCCCCGCGCTCACATCGATCGAGGCATCAACCAAGGACGTCACGCCGGCACCGACGGTGCCGACTATTGCCAAGCTACCGGAGCCATCGGCGAGACGACGCCATATATTGTAACCAGCCACATCGTTGACTTCTCTAAAGGTACCACCCGTCGTAAAGTCGCTACTCGTCGGGACCTGGCGCACAGCATCGTCAACGGATAAGCTCCAAGAGATGCTGATACTCCTTCCACCTTCGTTGAACTCAGCCTGTACTCCGCCAACCGGGCTAGGTGCAAGGTCGTCAGTATCCGCTGCCGACTCAGAGACCGTCACCTGTGCTGCCGCCGGACTCGCGCACAGAAAAACGCCGAGTCCCAACAAGGCCAAACTCCCGATAGCTCCCCTTATGCCTTTCGACATATCTGATTCCTCCTCTGAATGCTCAATGGGTCAAATTCTGATTTGGCCCCAGCATAGGCCATGAATAAGCGTTTAACTTATTAATAATACCAACAGTTCGCTGTAAACTCAAGGAATTAACGCACTAATTGATTTTCTTGACCCGGTTAATGGGCCACCATATTTTGCTCAATGGCGCTGTTAATATAGAAAAAAAGCCCCCTGCTAGCAATGCCACGTATCCCCGAAGACATCCTCCAACGTATCCGCGACGCCACCGACATCGTCGACTTGATCTCCGAACACGTCCAGCTCGTCAAGAAGGGCCGCAACTACTCCGGTCTCTGCCCTTTTCACGAGGAAAAAACCCCCTCCTTCAGCGTTGACCCCGACCGCCAATTCTACCACTGCTTCGGCTGTGGCGTCGGGGGTAATGTATTCAAGTTCATCCAGGAGATCGACCGCGTTACTTTTGTCGAAGCGGTCAAATTCCTCGCCGATCGCGCTGGCGTCGCCCTGCCCGAACATTCGGGGCCATCGCGCGAGGAGACCGAGGCCGCCGACAACCTCTACCGGGCCAATGACCTAGCGCGAAAGTACTTTCACCATCTGTTGCTCAACGACGATGTCGGCGCTAATGCCCGCACGTATTTGCAGACGCGCAGCCTCACAGGCGAAACCATCGAGCGCTTCGGCCTGGGCTACGCGCCGCCGGAGTGGGACGCCTTGCTCAAAGTCGCCGGTCGCCGAGACTTGAATCCCCAGATCTTGGAGCGGGCCGGATTGGCCCTGCCGCGCTCCACAGGCAGCGGACACTACGATCGCTTTCGCGACCGAGTCACTTTTCCCATCGCCAATCTCTCCAATCGGACCATTGCCTTCGGCGCGCGCGCACTCCAGCCCGACCAAGAGCCTAAATACCTCAACTCGCCCGAAACGCCCATCTATCACAAGGGGAGAGTACTCTACGGCCTAGCCGACACCCGCGACGCCATCCGCCGCCAAGATACTGCACTAGTCGTCGAAGGCTACATGGACCTCATCAGCCTAGCGCAAGCTGGCATCCAGCACGTAGTCGCCACCTCCGGCACGGCCCTGACCGAAGATCACTGCCGCCTGTTGGCTCGTTATGCCCGCCAAGTCGTGCTGCTATTCGACGGCGACGCGGCCGGCTCCACAGCCGCCATGCGAGCCTGCGAAGCTCTCCTAGGTACTGGCCTAGACGCTCGCGTCGTCTCGCTGCCCTCCGAGCACGACCCCGATACCTTCGTCCAAACGCACGGTTCGGACGAGCTGCTCAAACGAGCCGAAAATGCCCAGTCGGTTCTCGATTTCTACCTCGAACAACTCGCCCAGCAGCACGATCTCTCCAGCGTCGCAGGCAAAGCGCGTGCTGTCGAAAGGCTCAAACCTCTCCTAGCCAAGCCCCGCGATGCGGTTCGCCGCGACCTACTGCTGCGGGAAGTCGCCGAGCGCCTCTCGGTTGACGAGCAATCCCTGCGCCACGATCTGCAAGCCTCCATCCGCCGTCCCCAACAACAGCGCAAGGCAGTTGCCGAGCCATCCCCGACAGCCACGCCCGCACCACCGCGCCACGAGCTCGAGTTCATAGGGCTGTTGCTCAACTTCCCGCAATTCATCCCCCAAACCGTCCGGGAATTCGCCCCCGACTCGCTAAGCGACGCCCGTACTCAAGCCCTGTGTCGCACCCTCTTCAACCATCATGCTCACGGCAAAGCCATCGACCTTGGCATTTTCATCAGTGAGCTGCAAGACGACGCACTCGTACGCCTAGTCGCTCAATGCGCGGCCCAAGGTTTCGACGAGGAACAATTCGAGCGGCAATGGCGCGACTATTTGCGTTACTTTCAGAAAAATGCGCTGCAAAAGCGCATCGACAACGCACGTCAGGCTCTCGCAACGGCATCCGACGACGGCGAAATTGCACGCCTCAGCGCCGAACTCGTCGCGCTCAATCAAGAGCGCCAAGCGGTCGCGGCCCAACAAAGCTCTTGACCTACTTAGGAAAAATCCTAGGTTTTTAACAACGTTACGGGGCCTATAGCTCAGTTGGTTAGAGCAGCGGACTCATAATCCGTCGGTCGTAGGTTCGAGTCCTACTGGGCCCACCATTACTTTTTCCACATGCGCGGTTACGAGGATTGGGCAGCCAATTTTTGTAGCCGTTTTTTCTTATGCAAAGCGTTATAGCCGTCCTTCTATGGGCCACAGCCGTCTTGGGGCAAGCGGACGCCGACGTTGATCGCGGGGACTCGCGTTTTATGACGACTGTGCTGGCGCGCCTCGCCCAGCGGGCCGATCCCATTGCCAACATCTATCTGAACAGAGCTCGCGTCGAGGGCCTTAGTTCTCTACTGGGGCAACCGATGAGCGCGGTCAAGCGACTGAACATGCGCCTGCGGATTGCCCAAGAGCGGGTGCGGGCCGGAGATTTGCGCGCGGGCATCGAAGAGATGCAGCGCGTGTTAGAGGCCGTAGAGGCCGGGCAGGTGCCGGCGACCGAAGGCTTCGTCTACATGCTGCACGACCAGCTCGCCATCGCCTATCTGCGCCTTGGTGAGCAAGAAAACTGCCTGCACAACCACACCACGGATTCCTGCTTGCTGCCGATCCGCGGCGACGGTATCCACCGCTTGCAGGAAGGCTCCCGTCGCGCCATTGAGCACTACACCATAAACTTGAGCAAACGCCCAAGCGATCTGGGAACGCGCTGGCTGTTGAACTTGGCGTACATGACCTTGGGCGAATACCCGGAAGGGGTGCCAGAATCTTGGCGCATTCCCCCGCGCGTATTCGACGGCGACAGCAGCGGAATCCAGCGCTTCCGCGACGTGGCACCGACGGCCGGAGTCGCGGCTATAGGCCTAGCAGGCGGCAGCGCAGTCGAGGACTTCAACGGCGACGGCCTGCTCGATATCGCGGTCTCCTCGTGGGGGCTACGCGATCCACTGCGCTACTTCCACAACGAGGGCGACGGCACGTTTACCGAGGCCACGACAGGGGCCGGGCTGACCGGGCAAATCGGGGGGATCAACCTCGAACAGGCCGACTACGACAACGACGGAGATGTCGATCTGCTCGTTTTGCGCGGTGCTTGGATGGGAGAAGAAGGCCGTATGCCCAACTCTCTGTTGCGCAACAACGGCGACGGCACCTTTGTGGACGTGACGCGGCGCACCGGCTTGTTCTCCTTGCACCCGACCCACGTAGCAGCCTTTGCCGACTTCGACAACGATGGCTGGTTGGATCTGTTTGTCGGCAACGAGTCCGGCAAGCAGCCCCATCCATGCCAGTTGTTTCGCAACCAAGAGGACGGCACGTTTGTCGATGTGGCTCCCGCAGTCGGCGTCGATCACGTGGGCTTTGTGAAGGGCGTTGCCTGGGGCGATATAGACAACGACGGCTCGATTGACCTATACGTATCTCAGTTCTACCAAGAAAATGTCCTCTACCGCAACCTCGGCGACACACCAGCGGGCTGGCGCTTTGCCGCGGCGGTCGTCGCGCCGGGGCCGAACGAGAGCTTTCCCACTTGGTTTTGGGACTACGACAACGACGGCTGGCTCGACTTGTTCGCCGGTGGCTACAATATGAACGACCTCGGCGACATGGCGCGTGCGTACCTTGGCGAGGAATTTACCGCCGATCACGCCCACATGTATCGCAACAACGGCGACGGCACCTTCACCGAGGTCACCGAAGCACTGGGGAGCTTTAGCCAAGTCATCCTAGCTATGGGTGCCAACTACGGCGACTTGGACAACGATGGGTTCCCCGACTGCTACGTCGGCACCGGGATTCCCGATCTGCGCTCCCTCACGCCCAACCGCATGTTGCACAACGACAGTGGCACGCGGTTTTTGGATGTCACCACCACAGGCGGCTTCGGCAACGTGCAGAAAGGGCACGGCGTGTCCTTTGCCGATTTCGACAACGATGGGGACCAAGACGTCTTTGAGGTCATGGGCGGTGCTTTTGAAGGCGACCTCTATCAGAACGTGCTCTACGAAAATCCCGGACACGGCAACCGCTGGCTGCGGCTGTTTCCCCAAGGTGTGCAGTCGAACCGAGGTGCTATTGGCGGCCGCGTGCGCGTGCGCGTGCAGCAACCAGACGGCAGCACCCGCGACATTCACCACCTCATCGGCTCGGGCGGCAGTTTTGGAGCCAACCCGCTCACGCCGCACCTCGGGCTGGGAGACGCCACGGAATTGGTCTTTGTGGAAATCATCTGGCCGGCGACCCATCAGGCGCAGCGCTGGCAGGGGCTGAAACTCGACCGAGCGTACCGACTGCGCGAGGGCCACCCTTCGGCGACTGAAGTAACCTTGCTAAAATTCCACTTTACCGCCGGGCACAACGGACATTGACTCAGTAGCTGTTGGAGGCTAATTTAAAAAATGCTCTTGGGCGATTAGCTCAGTTGGTTAGAGCGCCGGTCTCACATACCGGAGGTCCGCAGTTCAAATCTGCGATTGCCCACCATTAAGCAAAGGCCGTGCGAAGCGCATCTCAGCTTCCATGGCCTTTTTTTAGCGATAAAAAGGGCACCTACCCACAAGTAGGTGCCCTTTGTTCTGCAATCCGCGCTACGGATATAGATGCTGTTTTACTGAAGCCCAAGACATCGGTAAAATGTTCGTTCCCATGACGAGCTCGGGCGCTTCGCTCCCATCCGGGAGCAGGTACGCGGGAATGGATCCCGGCGTACCCAACTCGCTGGCACCCGCATCCCAGCCGCTTTGTTCGGTTGCCGTCGCCCAGCTTTCGGGCTGGTCGCCGGACTGGTCAAAGGCGATGCGCACCATGGCGCTTTTGCTGGCTGAGTCACCGGCGAAAGGAGCCCCGCGGCCATCGTCGGCCACATCGATGAGTTGGCCCCCAGCCTGCGGGTCGCCATCGTATAGCTGTAAGAGCAGCTTGGTATTGGGTAGCGAAACGGCGGCGTCAACGCGCTGAGGCTCGACGGCGAGGAGAGAGTTTTTGTGATCGGCAGCGTAGTTAGCGATGAGAAAGGTCTGTCCGACGGGGATCACCCCAGCGTCGAGAACGAACATCACCTTGTCCTCGTCTCCGCTGCGGTAGGTCAGAGTCCAGCCGGTCAGATCAATCGCCGCATCGCTGGCGTTGTAGAGTTCGATCCACTCGTCGGCAGTAGATGCCGTACTACCCGACCACATCAACTCGGATATGACGACCGGGCCGGGTTGGGCCGTGACAGGTGCGGCGAGAGCACAAAAGATAAAGGCAATAAAAGGACGCATGGCAGCCTCCAGGTTAGGGTGAGATGGCAATTGCCATGCGCTCAATGCAATATGCGTGCCTATATTTTTTTTACTTTCTATAACATATTGTAAAATATAAAAATACAAAATTCACACTGCGCGTATTACCCGTACTCAGTGCGTCTATTCGGCAACAGTTCTGACACCTAGTCGATACAGGGTGCGCGGGCTGTGAGTGCCGCACACAGCTTCTGTTGCAAGCCGCCGAAACCGCCGTTGCTCATAAAAATCACCAAATCGCCTGGGCGGGCTTCCGCAGCTAAAAAAGCGGCCATTGATTCGACGTCGGGGAGGTAGTGCGCTGGCTTGCCGGTGGCGCAGAGACGCGCCACTAAGCGCTCGGGCGAGAACGGCTCGTCGTCCCGGGCGCGCTCGGGACGGGGGACTGCGGTTGCGACGAACACACCGGCCAAGGCGAAGGCTTCGACATAGCGATCCTCAAAGATAGCGCGAGCATTGGTTGCGCTGGCCGGTTCAAAAACCGCGATGAGCCTGCGTCCGGGATGGGATCGGCGCAGTCCCTCTAGAGTATGGGCAACCGCAGTGGGATGGTGGGCGAAGTCGTCGATGAGGAGAACGTCGTCAATGAGGCCAAGCTGCTCCTGCCGGCGCTTGACGCCAGCAAAGTTGGCTAGGGCCGCGCGCAGATCGCCGGCAGTCAGGCCAGCATGAAAACCAGCGGCCAAGCTGGCGAGCGCATTGCAGACATTGTAATCGCCGCTCAGCGGCAAGTCGAAAACCCCCACCTTCCGCCCCGATCGGCACAAGGTGAAGCGCGTCCCCTCGGCACTGGCCTGAAGGTTGGTGGCTCGCCAAAATGCGCCCTCTTCAAGGCCAAAAGTCTCCACCGGTGCCAGCGCGGCGGGGAGGAGTTCGGCGATATTCGGGTCGGTGCCGTTGGCTAGAATCAAACCGTTTTGCGGCACCATGTTGACGAGCTGACGGAAGGCCTTGACGATTTCGGCAAGGTCTTGGTAGATGTCGGCGTGGTCGAATTCAATGTTGTTGACGATTAGCACCTCGGGTAGGTAGTAGAAAAACTTCGCCCACTTGGCAAAAAAGGCGCTGTCGTATTCATCGCCTTCGACGATGAAGTGCGCGCCTTGACCGAGCCGGTAGGAGCGGTCGAAGTTTTGCGGCACCCCGGCGACGAGAAAGGAAGGATCTAAGTCGCAAGCGGTGAAGAGGTGGGCGATGAGCGCGGTAGTGGTGGTCTTGCCGTGGGTTCCAGTTACCACCACCGAGCGCTTGCCTCGGATGAAGAAATCGCGCAGCACTTCCGGCAGCGACAAGTACGGGATCCGGCGCGAGAGTACGGCCTCGGCTTCTGGGTTGCCACGCGAGATTGCGTTGCCAATGACGACCAAATCTGGCGTCGGCACTAGGTGATCCGCCGAGAAGCCAGCCCGTACGTCGATCCCCAAATCCTCAAGCATGGTACTCATCGGCGGATAGACGTGGCTGTCCGACCCGGTGACGCGATATCCCTGCTCGCGCAGCATACCGGCTAAAGACCCCATAGCTGTGCCGCAAGCGGCGATCAGATGAATGTGGGAACCTGAGGGAAGCTGCATGTCCGTATATACCGTTGGGGCGATTCAGGTGTCAAGGGAATCGACCGGTTTGTGTTTAGTAATCGGCGATTGTTTTATTGTGGAAGCGCTTGCTTGCAAGAGAGGAGACCATGGGCCAAAAAAAAGAAGCGTCAGAGGAGATTTTTCTGTCCCTCGTCATTCCCGTTTTTAACGAAGAGGAAAGCCTGCCTCATCTATGGGTCCAGATCGAGAGTGCTCTGGCGACTGTGGAATGGTCTTGGGAGGCCATTTTCGTGGACGACGGGAGCACGGACGGCTCGTTTGCCGTCTTGGGCGAGTTGGCCAAGCAGCATCCGCAGGTGTGCGCCTTGCGCTTCCGCCGCAACTACCGCAAGGCCGCAGCCCTCGCCGCTGGTTTTAAGCAGGCGCGCGGCCGAGTCATCGTCACCATGGACGCCGACCTGCAAGACGACCCCCGTGAAATCCCTCGGCTGCTGGACGAGCTCAACCGCGATTGCGACTTGGTCTCGGGCTGGAAGGCCAAGCGCCGCGACCCTCTGAGCAAGACCCTCCCCTCCCGTTTGTTCAACTGGATTACCTCGCTGGTCTCCGGGGTGCGCCTGCGCGATTTCAACTGCGGCCTCAAGGCGTATCGGCGCGAAGTAGCCGAAGATGTGCTGCCTTATCTCTACGGAGAATTGTATCGGTTTTTGCCCGCCGTTGCCCACTGGATGGGCTATCGAGTCGGCGAGATCCCGGTGCAACACCATCCCCGCCGCTTCGGCCATTCCAAATTCGGGACCAAGCGGTTGCTGAACGGGTTTTTAGACCTGCTGACCGTGACCTTCGTCGTGCGCTTTATGACCATGCCCATGCACGTCTTCGGCAGCTTAGGGCTCATCTCCACGCTTTGCGGATCGGTCATCTGCGCCTATGTGGCCTTGCTGCGCTACGAGCACGGCAACATTCAAAACCGCCATCCTCTGCTCATGCTGGGCATTCTGCTGATCATCGTCGGCATTCAGTGCTTCTCCATCGGCTTCTTAGGAGACATGATCGCCAGTATGCACCAGCGCGGTGGGCGCACCCCGCGCATTGCCGAGCGCTTAAACGGGTGACAGTTCTTTTAGGGCCGCTAGCAATGCGGCGATCTCTGCATCCGTGCCCACCGAGATCCGCAGGCAATCGGCCAAGCGCGGCGGCGTGGCAAAATAGCGCACCAAGATTCGGCGCTCCTTGAGCTGCGCGTAGAGTTCGGCAGCGGTGTTATTGGTCCAGCGCTCGCCGAGCCTAGCGAGCACGAAATTCGCCTGCGAATCCCACACGTAAAAACCCAACGCCCGCAGCCCAGCACACAGGTGCGCGCGCGTAGCGCAGACGCGGGCGGCGTTTGCGTGCATCGCGTCTATATCCTCTATAGCCGCCTCGGCGGCGACCAAGCTCAGCCGATTGAGATTGTAGTGGTCCTTGACCTTCCACATCCCCTCGATCAGCGCGGCCGGGGCAAAGGCAAAACCAATGCGCATACCGGCAAGGGAAAAAGATTTGGACATGGTGCGCACGACAATGGCGTTAGGGTGTTGCTCGATGAGCCGAATGCAGCCGCCCTGCGAAAAATCGACATACGCTTCATCCACGACCAAGACGCCGTCAACCCGCGCACAGAGCGCGGCAACCTCGTCGTAGGGCACAAGGGTACCCGAGGGCGCGTTGGGATTGGCGAGAAAGGTGATGCGGGCTCCGGACACAGCTAGGCCCTCGGGCAGGGAAAAATCCTCTCCGAACTCGACCGGAACCGCCTCCGCTCCTTGGATGTCGATCAGCGGCTTGTAGTAGCCGTACGTGGGATGGGGATAGGCGATTTTGTCGCCCTCGCCGGCGAAGCTGCGGATGATGACGTTGAGCAACTCGTCTGAGCCATTGCCGGCCATAATCTGCTGAGGGGCGATGGCGAATACCTCGCCCAATTTGCGGCGCAAGGCCCAAGCGTCTGGGTCGGGATAGAGGCGCAGATCAGCGGAGCAGGCCTCGCGCAGCCGCGCTAGCACTAAGGGAGAGGGTGGATAGGGGTTTTCGTTGGTATTGAGCTTGATGTAGCCCTTTTCGCGGGGCTGTTCGCCAGGGACGTACCCGCGCAGACGGGCGATATTGGGGCGGAACAGATCCGACACGACTAACTGCTCGCAGGCTCATCCACGCGCTGTACTTCCAAAACGCCCTCGATCTGCTCGATTTGGTCTATGGCCTGGCGCAGCTGTTCGTTGTCAACGACGTCGATCCAAAAGTCCTGTTCGACGATGTGATCATCAGTGAGGGTAGCGGTGTCGCGGATGTTGGAGCCAGCGTCACCGATCGCCTTCGCGATGTCCGCGAGCAAGTACGTGCGGTCCCAACTACGGGTGCGCAATTGAACGGTAAAGGCCGGCTCGTCTTCCAATTCCCACTCGACCGCGAGCAGGCGGTCCGGCTCTGCGGAAATCCGGCCAATGTTGGGACAGTCGGTGCGGTGGACCGTAACGCCACGGCCTCGGGTAACTAACCCGACAATCTCGTCGCCCGGGATGGGACCACAGCACTTGCCAAAGCGGATCATCAGGTTTTGCATCCCCTGGATGCGAATATCTCTGCGGTCCTGGGGTCGGATCGCGCGCCGCATGGGCTTGAGCGGGACTATTCGGCTGATAACCTTGCCGATTGACAGGTCCCCGTTGCCGAGAGCCGCGTAGAAGTCCTCGACGGCCCTGAACCCGAACTCCTCAGCCACGGCATCGAGGTCGGGTGGGTCGGTGGGCCGATAGGACTTTAGTCCCCTGTCGAGCGCCTCCTTGCCAAGGCGCACGTTGTGGTCGTATTGCTCCTCCCGTAGCCAACGGCGGATGGCTTGGCGAGCCTTGGCGGTCTTGACTTGGTCCAACCAAGCGAGTTTGGGTTTTTGCTGTGGTGCCGTGACGATCTCCACGGTTTCGCCGCTGTTCAAAGTCGCGCCTAGCGGTACAACTCGATCATTTACTTTGGCCGTCGCGCAGTGTATCCCGATGTCGGTGTGGATGGCAAAGGCGAAATCTATCGGCGTGGCTCCCTTGGGTAACTGATGTAGATCGCCTCTAGGCGTAAAGACGAATATCTCGTCCGGAGACGCGAGTTCGGTCTTCAGGTTTTCCATGAATTCGACCGAGTCCCTTGCCTCTTGTTGCCAGTCGATGACTTGGTGTAACCAGCTCATGTGTTGGTTTAAATCACTGGGACTCGTGTCGTTGGATTTGTAGCGCCAGTGGGCGGCAATGCCGATTTCAGCCGTGTGGTGCATCTCCGTGGTGCGGATTTGCACTTCGACATATTGGCCTTTGGGACCGAACACCGACGTGTGTAGCGACTGGTACATGTTGCTCTTGGGTGTCGATATATAATCTTTGAAGCGCCCGGGAATGGCTTTGTAAATGTCGTGGATCAGACCGAGGATATCATAGCATTCGCGCACGGTACCGGTGATGATGCGTATGGCCAGTAGATCGTAGATTTCCTCAAAGGGTTTACCGCGCGCCTTCATCTTATTGTAGATGCTGTAGAAGTTCTTGGCACGGCTCGTAAATTCGGCTTTAATGCCATTGTCGTGCAGGCACTCCTCGATTGGGACCTTGAATTCTTTTATATAGTCTTCGCGCTCTTGGCGCGTCATGGCAACGCTTTCGCGCAACTCTTGGTAAATTTTGGGTTTGAGGAACTTGAGACTTTGATCTTCCAGTTGCCAGCGGATCCGCGCCAACCCAAAGCGGTGAGCCAGTGGCGCGTACACTTCGAGCGTTTCCCGTGCCGTGCGCTCGCGGGATTGGGGGCTTAGGTGTTGGAGCGTGCGCATGTTGTGCAGGCGGTCGACTAGCTTGATGAGGATGACGCGGATGTCCTTGACCGTAGAGAGCAGCATCTTGCGATAGGTCTCAGCCTGGCGCACCTCGCGGCTTTCGTGGGTTATCTGATCGATTTTGGTAACTCCGGCGATCAGTTCGGCGATCTCTTCGCCAAATTGTTTGGCAACCTCCTCATGCGTGGCCGGTGTATCCTCAACGACATCGTGCAACAGTCCGGCTGCAACTGTGGTGTGATCCAAGCCCAATTGGGCGAGCAGCCGAGCCACTTCGACGCAATGGGCGAGAAACGGCTCGCCGGACTTGCGGATCTGGCCCTCGTGATACTCCTTGGCGAAGTAGTAGGCGCGGCTGAGTAGTTCAAAATCGGCTTGGTCGTTGCAGGAGGAGACCTCAACCAGCAGCATCTGTAGCCGCAGTTCGTCGCCCCCCTGCTCGACAAGTTCGTCCAAGTAGGTGTTTGGCAGGTCCACAAGAGATGTGGGAATGGTTTCAGTCATGGGATCTTTCGCTATCTATCCGTTCGTCAATATAAACAAGCATAGAGAAAAAAAACAAGGACTGACGTTACACATACTACTACATAATACTACATATAGTGTAACTATTAATCATTCGCTCGAAACGGCTATACAAGATATTGGAATAAAATGAAGCATTTTCTGGTAAACACTGTGCCACGTCAGACAAATACATCCAAGCAGAAGTTTCACGCTCGTTTGCACGCGCGGCAGAAGTTGAATTAAAATGGGAAGAGAAAGGGACGTAGGATGCGGTGGCTAAATGCCAAAAACTCACCGGTGCTGACGCGAGCGGATAAAATCCTCGCGCTCGTCGTGGGCTTGAGTGCGATCGGGCTGATACTCTACGGCCGCTATACAGCCGAAGCTGGCGGCGTGCTCATCGTCGAGTTGGCCGGAGACACGCCCGCCACGCATGCCCTCTCCAACTACGGGGTCTTGCCGGTTGTAGGACCTTTGGGCGCGAGCCAGATCGAGATCGGCCCCAAGGGTGCGCGCGTACTTTCCGCACCCTGCGTCCACAAAATTTGCATGCGGCGGGGCTGGATACAGCGGGCAGGCGACGTGGCCGCGTGCGTGCCCAATGGCCTAGTGCTGAGGATCGCTGGGGCCGCGCCCATAGACGCGATGATTCACTGATGTTTGCGCGCCCTAGAGACGTGGCCCGTTTGGGCCTTATGGCCAGTGCGGCAATTGTGCTCTTCACCTTTGAATCGCTGGTGCCCAAACCCTTGCCTTGGATGAAGTTGGGACTCGGCAATTTGCCGGTTTTAGTCGCGTTAGTGAGCTTTGGCGGCGGCCCGGCATTGGCCGTTAGTGCCATCAAGCTCGTAGTCGGCGGCTTGCTCAGCGGGGGATTTGCCGGTCCGGCCTTTGTCATCGGCGGCGGGGCTGGCTTGGCGAGTTGGCTGGTCATGGTTGCGGTACGCCGCATGGGAGCGCGGCTTTTCAGCGTCGTGGGTCTGAGCATCTGGGGCGCGTTGGCGCACCAACTCAGCCAACTCGTTCTCGCCGCTGGCTACATCGGCCACAGCGGTCTATTCGCGCTTTTGCCGTTGGCCTTGTTCAGCGCTCTGATGAGCGGAGGGGCGATCGGCCTGTTGGCTTGGTGGACCTTGGAACAATTGGCGAAAATAGGCTGGTTGGACCAAAGTCAGGTATAAATGTATAGACTTTAGATCGTTTCCATGGACTTCCCCCAAAAGCCTACTTTGCAGACCGAACCGATCTTCAGTGTCAAAGCGCTGGTGGCGGGCACCCTAGGGTCGCTGTGCATCGCCGTGGGAGCACCGTACGGCAACATGGTCATCCGCGGCTCTTACATGTCGATTGATTTCAGCGCCGGGGGTGCCCTGTTCCTTTTCTTTTTGTTGACGGGCTTGTTCAACGCCTTGCTGACGCGCTTTGCCGCCCCTGTGGCCCTCGGGCGCTGCGAGCTAATCGTCGCGTACATTATGATGCTCACGGCCTCGGCCATCCCCACGATGGGCCTCAGTGAGTACTGGCTGACGATCATCACCGGTGCCCAGTACTACGCGACCCCGGAAAACGAGTGGGCCTTGCTCATCCTGCCGCACCTTCCCGAGTGGATCGCACCGCAGGAGCCCGAGGCGATCAAGTGGTTTTACGAAGGAGCGCCGCGCACCACTGGGGTGCCTTGGGCCGCCTGGAGCGGCCCGCTGTGCTATTGGGCCATTCTGATTGTAGCCCTGTACTTGGTGATGATCTCGTCTATGGTCATTATGCGCCGCCAGTGGGTAGAGCGGGAGCGGCTAGTTTATCCGCTGGTGCAAGTGCCTCTAGCCATGGTGCAGAGCGGAGGCCGCGGAGAAGCCCTAGGTCCTTTCTTCAAAAATCCAATCATGTGGGTCGGCTTTGCCCTACCCGTGCTCGTCAGTAGTCTCAACGCCCTACACGCGTACTTCAACTTCATCCCCGCCATCCAGCTCGTCTCTTCGATTCCGATCCTGCGCAACACCGTCAGCCTGATCTTTCGCCTGAGCTTTCCCATGATCGGATTCGCCTATCTGATCAACCTCGACATCGCCTTCAGCCTGTGGTTTTTCAACACCATCGCCAAGCTGATCCGAGGGGGGCTAGGAGTTTTAGGGGTTGGCAGCACTGAAAAGCTCGTTTACGGCGCTGCTAGCGAGCCGATCCTCGCCCATCAGGGACAGGGCGCGATGATCGTCCTAGTGGCCTTCGGCCTGTGGGTCGGCCGCGAGCACCTGCGAGACGTGCTGCGCAAGGCATTCCGGGGCGACGACCGCATCGACGACAACAGCGAGATGCTCTCCTATCGGACGGCGGTCTTAACTTGGCTCTCCGGCGTCACAGTAATGACCATCTGGCTGTGGCAGTCTGGCTTGCCGCTGTGGGCGGCCTTTTTGACCCTGATGCTGGCCATCCTTATCTTCGTCGGCCTAACTCGAGTGGTAGTAGAAGGAGGCGTGGCCGCAGCGGTCGGGCCGATGATCTCTCCAACGGTCCTGGTTTCGGCCGTAGGCTCTTCGGCGATCGGCCCGGCCGGCATAGTCGGCCTCGCATACACATTCGTGTGGGCGGCGGATATCCGCACCTTTGTCATGGCCTCCTGCGCACACGGTCTCAAGTTGGGTGAGGGACTAGGGCCGCGGCTGCGCCCGCTTTTTTGGTACATACTGCTGGCGATTGTTGTTAGCATCGTCGGCTCGGTCGCGACGATTTTGTACCTCGCCTACGAATACGGCGGCATCAACCTCAACCCGTGGTTTTTTGGAGGTGGAACTCGTGCCCCTTTTGATTATATTACCACCAAGTTAAGCGCACCCACCGAGCCGAATATCGATGGCTGGATTCACACTTTTGTCGGCGGGGGCATCATGGCCCTGCTCATGTGGGCACGCCAGCGGCTCTTGTGGTGGCCTCTGCATCCCATCGGCTACCCGATTGGTGCTGTATGGCTGATGGACCAGTTGTGGTTTAGCATTGCCATCGCTTGGCTCTTAAAGTTGTTGGCGATGAAATACGGCGGTCCTGGTCTTTTTCGCCGGGCGCGTCCTTTCTTTTTAGGCCTAATCATAGGCCAGTTTTTCATCGCGGGGCTCTGGTTGATTATCGACTTTTTTACGGGCATGACCGACAATGTGGTCTTCTGGATCTGAGAAAGGCACCAACTATGCCTAAGTTCGCGATGCGATGGATGGTCTTTAGCTGGATTTTGGTCGGCGCAGCACCGGCTTGGACCGAAGTCGATTTTGCCGAGTTGGCGCGCACGGCCCCGGTCGAGCGCGTGCAGCAAACGATGGACACCTTTGCCAGCTTGGGATCTAGAGTCGCCGGCTATCGAGGTGCCGACCAAGCGGCCCAGATCGTGCAGGAGCGCTTCCGCGCCATCGGCCTCGACGACGTCACAGTACACGAATACGATGTCTCTATTCCGATCGATAAGGGCGGATTTCTGCAAGTAGTTGGCAGCGACGAACAAGTGCCAATCCACGGCCTGTGGCCTAATCTCGTCAAAACTTCGACGCTGCCCGAAGGGGGGATGACCAAGCGCTTGATCGACGCTGGCGCGGGTGAGTACGCAGACATGGACGGCAATCAAGTCGAAGGGTCTGTGGCCCTGATGGACTTCAATTCGGGCGACGCCTGGCTCAATGCCGCCTACCTCGGGGCGCAAGCCATCATCTTTATCGAGCCGGACTCCACCGTGTACTTGGAGGGCGAAAAGAAATTTCTCACTATGCCGCTCGACCTGCCGAGGTTCTGGGTCAATCGCCAAGTCGGTCAGCGCTTGCGTCGCCAATTGGCGACCGAGGGCGAGCAGATGCTCCACCTACAGTACCGCATGGATTGGGAGCGGCGTCCCGCTTGGAATATCCTCGGCACGATCCCCGGATACGATCCTTTGCTAAAAGAGGACGTGATCGTGCTGGAAGCGTACTACGACGCCATGTCCGTCGTGCCGGCTCTTGCCCCAGGTGCCGAGCAAGCCTCCGGCATTACTGCGCTGTTGGAACTGGCGCGCTACTTCCGCGAAAATCCACCGGCGCGCACGGTCGTATTCCTCGCCACTTCGGCCCACCACTTGGGCTTGCGCGGGGTTGATGATTTCATCCAACGCTATTTGCGCAAAGAGGATCCCTTTATCGAGCACATGCTGGTGAGGCGGGTCGTCGATGCTGCACTTGCGCGGAACATGATTGCCCAAGACGGCATCCACTACGCCATCGGCGAGGAGGAGTTCACCAGTAAGGAAGCCCTCGTGCGGGGCGTTGCCGAAGGACACACCGACTTGGTCTCGCGCGTTGCCGACGCTGCCCTTGCCGAAGGGCTACTGAGCCAAGAAGGAGGCGCATTACACCTCGCCGACGAGCAATTCAAAGATCGCCGCGAACTGGTTGACGAATTGCGCTCGGACGACGACTTGCGCCTCGCGCTCTACAAAACTTGGGTTGATCCCAAAGTCGATTCGCTCGCGGTCAAGCTCTTTATCAGCCTCGACCTTTCGTCGCAGACCGATGAACTCGGAGTGTGGAATAGCAATACCAGCTTTTACTACAAGCGCTACTTCGCGCCCTTCGGCAAGAACTTTATGGGTTATGCGCGCAAGATCAGTCGCGAGTTGGGCTACCAGCAGCGCGACGTGCTGGTCAATGGCATCAGCCCCGAAGGCGGGATGAGTTGGCAGACCTTTGTACCAGGCGAAATATCGGTCAACAGCGAATTGGTATTGGCGACTGGTACGCCGGCATTGGCCTTTGTCACTGTCAACGACGCGCGCTTCCTCGTCGATACGCCCTTAGACCGGGCCGAGCACGTCAACTACGCCAATCTCGCCAAACAGATCCGGGTGCTCGCCGGCATGTTCGAAATGGCCTTTGAAGACCCAGAGCTGTTCCCGGACTTCAAGATGCGCTTGCGCGACACGCTGCGCTCGCTGCGCGGCCGGACTATGGTCTTTCCGCGCCGCAGCATCATCCCCGACTTGCCGCGTGCAGACGCCGTAGCCGTGGTGCGCAACGGCAAGAAAAAGTCGTATAAAGGCGTGCGCGGCGAGTACTACGAAGTCGTCAATGATAAGGGGGCCTTCTACGTAAATCGGGTGCGGGTCAACAACGTGCAGATCGAGGGCTACTACATGGACCCGATTACCGGCCGCATCACCTACGCCCCCGACCGCGGCGTGCAAGGCGACGAAAGCTACCCCATGCGGGTCGCCATGGACTGGCGCGACAAGCAATGGATGGTCATCCTCTTTCCCTGCGTGCCCTACAATTTCTTCGACATCGTCGATCCACGCTATTTGACCAAGCTGTCCAACGTGCAGGTCTTCGACGAAACGAACGGCCCACCTGTAGAGTACGGTTATACCATCGGCGAAGGCCCCTCGGCCCAAAACGAGCCGGTCGGGGTGCTCTTCGCACGGCCCGGTTCGCACATCAAGATGGGGTTCGGTGCTGGCCTACTGGGATTCCGCTCGCTCCTGCTCAACGCCACCAGCGTAACCGACAAGGAAAAAGCCGAGGGCGAGGGCTTTGAGATTCGCCCCGGTACTTCCTTTGCCCGCACGACCTTTCAAGCCGCCCAAGACATGTGGAATCTCGACGAGTCGCGAATGCGCGAGCTGCGGAGCTTTGCCATTGAAAACCAGCGCCTCAACGACCTCCACTATCGCGCCGAAGCCGAGCTGGCCCAAGCCACCGCGGCTGAGACCGAGCAGCGCTGGGGCGATTTCGTGCGCCACACGCGCGCGGCCTTCGGGCTAGAGTCGCGCGCTTATCCAGACGTCAAAGACACTCAAAACGACGTCATTCAGGGCATTATCTTCTTCATGGCCCTCGTCATTCCCTGCGCCTTCTTCACTGAGCGGCTCATTTTTACGGCCGCCACGATCCGCAATCAGATCATCGGCTTTGCCGGAGTTTTCCTAGCGATCTGGATCGTGTTGTGGCTGGTGCATCCGGCCTTTCAGCTATCTAATCCCTTCGTCATTCTGCTGGCCTTTATCATCATCGCCTTGGCAGTGCTGGTGATGTCGATCATCTCCGGCCGCTTTAACGAGCAGATGAAGAAACTGCGCACCGAAGTAGCCGTAATCCACGACACGGACGTCAGCCGCTCTTCGGCCTCGCTGACGGCCTTCCAGCTCGGGATTTCCAATATGAAGCGGCGCAAGACGCGTACGGTCCTCACCTTTACCACGCTCTTGCTGCTGACGTTTACGGTGCTCTCTTTCACCTCCATCCGCACGGGCTTGCGGTTCAATCAAATCAGCCGTGACAACGAGGGGCTCTACGAGGGCATCCTCATCCGCAGCAAGGCGTGGAATCCAATGGAGGATTCAGTCCTCGAATACGCCCGCAGCAATTTCGGTGATCGCGCCGCGGTCGCGCCGCGCAGTTGGTACAGCAACAAGGCCAAAGCGCACATTAAAATAAAACACGGGGAAAAGGCCCATAACGCGCTCGGCGTCCTAGGTTTAGCGCCCGAGGAGATTCAAGTCACTCGACTCAACCAAGCCCTAGTCGCCGGACGCTGGTTTGAGCCGGGCGAGGACAAGGCCTGTATCCTGCCCATCGACATGGTCAAGGAAGCCCATCTCAATGTCGATTTGGCCGACGTTGGCCAAGCGCAAGTCAGGGTCTTCGGCGACTTGTTCACGGTGGTGGGCGTCATCGACTCCAAGCGCATGAAGGACCTCAAAGACCTCGACGACGAGATTCTGACGCCAGCCGACTTCGCTGTCACCGGTGGTCAGGCAGTGCAGGAAATAGCCGAAGAAGAACAGCGCGAGAAACAAGGTCTGGAGGACGCCAAGGTCGTCATCAAACCCTTCGTCCACATAGAGCCAGCCAACACCCTGATTATTCCCTACCACACGCTGCGCAACGTTGGCAGCGGCAACCCACTACAGTCGGTAGCCGTGCGCTTCCCCGAGGGCAGCGATGTGCGCGGCGAGGTCGAGGAGTTCCTCTCGCGCCTCGCGGTAACGCTGTTCGCCGGAGTCAAGGAGGCCGGCGATGAATACATCAAGGTGTCGATCTACTCATCGCTGGGCATGACCTCCTTTTCCGGGATGAGCAATTTGTTCATCCCCATGCTGATCGCCTCGCTGATTGTGCTCAACACCATGATGGGTAGTGTGTACGAGCGCTTCCGCGAAATCGGCATCTACTCTTCGGTTGGCCTAGCCCCCGGCCACATCTCTTGGCTCTTTATCGCCGAGAGTTGCGTCTATTCGGTGCTAGGTGTGGTCGCCGGTTATCTCAGCGGTCAAGTAATCGCCAAAGTGCTCATCGAATTTGACCTTTTGGGTGGCTTCACGCTCAACTACTCTTCGGTGGCCGCGGTGCTCTCCTGTATGCTAGTGATGGCCGTGGTCATGCTCTCGACGATTTATCCAGCGCGCAAGGCTTCGCAAATGGCCGTGCCGGACGTGACCCGCAAGTGGAAGCTGCCACCGCCCGACGGCGACCAGTGGGACTTCGAGTTCCCCTTTACAGTCAGCGGTCACGAGGTCTTGGGCTTGAGCGTATTCCTCATCGGCTACTTCGACTCCTACAGCGAGGAGTCCATCGGCACCTTCTACACCGACGGTGCCCAGCTAAGCCGCGAAGAAACGCCCAACGGCGAAGGATACATTATCGACATGAATATCTGGCTGGCTCCGTTCGACTTGGGCGTCAGCCAACACGTCACCGTGCGGGCCATGCCAGAGGCCGAGCACAACATTTACGCGATCAGCCTGCAAATCAAGCGACTCAGCGGCGAGGACGCCTCGTGGCGGAGGGTCAACCAGCGCTTTATGAACGTCATCCGCAAACAGTTCCTCATCTGGCGCACGGTGGATGCCGAGGCCAAGGAAGGCTATCGCCAACAGGGCGTGGAAATTCTACAAGGACTGCGCAGCGAAGTGTCGGCGTAAGGGAGGATAGCGAGTGCTCGGAAGCAAAAACAGAAACCCGAACCAAGAGATCGAAGAATATAGGGACCTGATGCAGGTCCCGGACCGCTTCGAGAACGGCTTTACGATCAAGGCCATCCTCGGCGTGCTCTTCGTCGCCTTCATCATGGTGCCGGGCAATATGTACTTGAGCCTGATGATCGGCGGCTCTTTGGGGGCGGCGGCCGAGTGGGTGACCATCATCCTCTTCGCCGAAATCACCAAGCGTTCCTTCTCCTCCCTCCGGCGCCAAGAAGTCTATGTGCTGTTCTACGTGGCCGGCTCGCTGATTGCCGCTGAGACTGGTGCCTTTGAAGGCTTGCTCTATAACCAGTACTTGGTGCAATCGCCAGCGGCCAAGCAGTTTGGCATCGCCAAGCTGATCCCCGGCTGGGTAGCACCGCAGCCCGACTCCTCCGCCATCATCGAACGGACTTTCCTGCACTCGGATTGGGCGATGCCGATCGTACTCCTAGTCCTGGGGATGATCATCTGGCGCATCAACTGGTTCACCATGTCGTACGCGCTCTTCCGGCTCACCTCCGACTACGAGCGCCTGCCCTTTCCCTTCGCGCCCGTAAACGCCCAAGGAGCTACGGCACTGGCCGAGACCACCCAAGGGGTTGAGACGTGGCGCTGGCGGGTATTTTCGGCAGGGGCGATGATCGGCTTGGTTTTTGGCACAATCTACGTGGCCTTGCCGGCGATTACTGGCGCACTGCTGACCGAGCCGATCCAGCTCATACCCATTCCCTTTGTCGATTTCACCCAAGTCACCGGCAACTTCATCCCGGCCACTCCGCTGGGATTTACCGCGCACTTAGGCCCGATCTTTGCCGGGCTAGTGGTGCCGTTCTGGGGCGTGGTTGGCACCTTTATCGGCGTACTCGTCGCCTCCATTGCCAACCCGCTGCTCTATACTTGGACGCCTTCGTGGCGCACGGACGAAGGGCCATACCTGAACTTGTGGCAGCAAGGCATGGGCACGATCGAGACCTACTTCGTCAACTACGTCGATTTCTGGATGAGCTTCGGCCTCGGCACTACCTTCGCCATCGCCGTCATCGGCATTTATCAGATAGTTCAGAGTGTGCGCAGGGCTAGGGCTAACAACGGCAATAAGGATGATGGCAGTCCCAAGCGCGGCTTCGCCACCCCCGCCGGCCGCGGCGATTTCCCCATCTGGGTGGCGTTGGCACTATACGCCTTGGCCACGGCCGGCCTGATCGGCATCGCCGCTTGGCTGCTGCCGGGCATTGCCCAATTCGTATGGTTCTTCCTCTTCTTTGGTTTCGTATTCACGCCCTTTCAGTCCTTCGTCAACGCTCGCCTAGTCGGGATGGTAGGACAGACAGTGGACGTTCCCTTCGTGCGCGAGGCCACGATTATTCTCTCTGGGTATCGCGGTGTTGACATCTGGTTCATTCCGTTTCCCTTGGGCAACTACGGTGCCCAGACCCAGAAGTTCCGCGAAATTGAATTGACCGGCACCCAGTTTACCAGCATCATCCGCGCCGAGATTTTCATGGTACCCATCGTGCTCTTTACCAGTTTTCTCTACGGCTCCTATATCTGGAAACTGGCACCGATCCCGTCGGCCTCCTACCCCTATGCCCAGCTCATGTGGCGTCTTCGCGCTTACCAGCAATGCCTCTTTATCACCGGCACCATGCGCAGCGAACTGGCCATCGACAAAGATCGGGCGGGATGGACTCCGGCTAACCTGATCGAAAACGAATGGTGGTACTGGCGAGTGCGGCTAGTGGATCAGGAGTGGCTGGACTCCAACGGCAAGCGCGGTCAAGTCGGCCCGTGGATGCCGACCCAAGTTTTCTACTCGTACTTCGATCAAGGGGCACCCGACATCGTTGCCGAGCGCTACCTGCGCGACGAGCAGCTAGCCGAAGGGGAAGTGGTCGAGGGCCTGCCGGCGATTGCGCCACTGGGGCCAGCGATGGACACCATCATTCGCGAACCCCGCCCAACCCTCGAAGTGCAGACCGAGCGAGCCGTACCAGCGGGGTGGTCCTTCTACTTTGAGGTCGATACCGATCCGCTCTTTACTAGCTCTTGGATTCAGCGCTCCTCCGACGTGCCTTGGCTCTTTAGGGCGCTGAAACTAGAGGTCATCGCCTTTGGTGCCGGCTTCGGGCTGGTGAGCTTCATTCTGCTCTCCATACTTGGGCTGCCGATCTTGTTGATCTTTGGCTTTGTGCGCTCGCTGACGGTTCTGCCGCATTACGTGGTGACCGAGATCATCGGCGCGCTCTTGGCTCGCTACTACTTTTGGAACAAGTACGGGCGGCAGGAGTGGCGGCAGTTTGCCCCGGTTCTGGCGGTGGGCTTCGCCTGCGGCATGGCGTTGATGGGGATGGCGTCGGTGGGGATCGCCCTGATCCAGAAATCAGTCTCCGTGTTGATCTTCTAACATGAGCGACTGGGTGGATTTCGCTTGGCAAGGACTGCGGATGTCCGTGCCCGACGATTGGAACCTCGGCCGAGTTGACGGGGACTTTGAAAAGGGCTATGCCCGCCTCGACGACGCCGAAATCGTGCGCGCCGAAATCGAATGGCGGCGGCTCAAAGGCCGCGGCGAGGCCCTGCGTCTGACCGAGTTGGTAGATCGCTACTTGGCCAACCTGCAAAAGAAGGCCCAAAAGGTCGATGCTCCCTTTGAGGTTCAGCGCCGCGCCCGATTCCTCAAGAACAAGAAGTTCCTCGAAGGCCGCGAATACGAGGTCTTCATCTGGGAGGCCGACTTCCGCGCGTACAATCTAGCGCTTGCCTTGGAGTCTGGGCGGGTAGT
Organism: Gemmatimonadota bacterium; assembly: GCA_009841115.1. Lineage (GTDB taxonomy): Bacteria > Latescibacterota > UBA2968 > UBA8231 > UBA8231. The sequence goes on from VXML01000079.1 coordinate 130,145, forward strand.
GCTCCTGCGAGTGCTGGCCAAGCTAGACGAGTTTTTGCCCGAGCAAGCCGAGGCCGTGTTTAGCTCGCTCGTCGATCAAGAAGCCGAGGACGCGCATCTGTGGAGTGTGTACGGCTTGCGGTTTTTTGCACCTAACGACCTCAAGCTACAAAGCCATTCCCTCAAGTCGGGTCACATTGAGCTCGAGTTTTCCCTCGGCAAACAAGTTTTAAAGGTGCATCGGTTAAGCATGGCCCGGATCATGCTCAAAGACGCGCATATTCAAGACTGGTATCCGGTCTTTTTTAAAAAGCAATTGCGCGACTTCGTGGTGGACATTACTCCAGAAGCCGTGCAGGAACACGAGGGCATTCGCGTCGAGGGGCGGCCGCGCAGCCGCTGGCGTCAGCTACTGCGTCCCCTGCCCTTTATAAACCCGAGGCCGCGCCTGTATATGCGGGGGCGCGTCTGGCGCGATACCAGCATCGACAAAATCGCGATCATCGAGCACCTCTACCGCAAGAAAGACGCAGCAGACGATCTAGTCGCCAAGGTAGTAGATGGGCATTTTATCAAAAAACAAGGGACCCAAGCTGAGCCGAGCCGCCATGCTGGCGTCGCGGCCAACGCGCAATGAGTCCCTGCGCTGGGAAAACAACGACAACGGCGAGGTCCAGGTCTCAATAAAGCGCCAAGACACCTGGAAGGTGCGGCTGCTGTCCAAGTTTTTCTACATCCCCAGACAGCGCAAGATCACCCTCGACGAGGTCGGCAGCGAGGTCTGGCGGATGTGCAATGGCCGCAACTCGGTCGGCAGGATGATCGAAGAACTCAGCGACAAATACCAGCTCAATCGCAAGGAGGCCGAGGTCTCCCTGCTCCAGTATTTGAAAACCCTTGGGCAGAAGCGCTTTATCGGTTTTGTGTTAGAAAGCGACGAGAAGCCGCCCGGCCGCGGCGCAGCCAGCGGAAAAAAATGGCAAAAGAAACAAACAGGGGCGAGCAATTAGCTCGTCCCTTTTTTCGTCTGCACCAAGTCGCACACTTCTTCTCTCACTTGCTCAATCCCGCGCTGTTGGCGCTCTTGGTCTTCGGCGTTCAAGCGCACGTGCTGGGCGACTGGCTCGCCGGCTCGGTGGCGATCGTCACCTTCTCTGTGGTACCCGGGTTGCTACTCTGGTACTTAGTGCTCTCGGGCTATCTCGACAAAGCCTATACAGACGACCGCAACAAGCGCGCTACCCTGCTCTTGCTGGGCGCTCTTTGCTACGCTTTGGGGAGTGCGGCCCTCTACGTGATCGGAGCCCCACCCCTGATGCTGGTCACGGCCGCGTCCTGTGTCGTCAATACGCTCTTGGTCTGGTGGATCAATCGCTCCTATAAGATCAGTATTCACGCGGCTGGTGTCGGAGGGGCAACCTGTGTATTGTTGATCAGCGTCGGCAGCGCGGCGTGGCCCTTCTTGCTCAGTTGGCCGGCCGTCGCTTGGGCGCGGCTTTACTTGCGGGCGCATACTCCCATGCAGATCGGTGCGGGCGGCGCGCTAGGCGCGGGGAGTATGGCCCTGCTGTACAGTGCTTTCGTATGGTGAGCGCAGCACATGAACCAATCGTATAAGGGCTTTATAGATCGCCTGACCTACCACAACCCGGAAAACGGCTATACCATTGCGCGCTTAGTAGTAGAGGGCCAGCGGGAGCGGATCGCCATCGTTGGGACGCTCGCCTCCATCCAAGAGGGCGAGAGCGTCGAAGTCGAAGGCGTGTGGACCAATCATCCCAAATACGGCAAACAGCTCAAGGTAGAGCACTATAAGGCCGTTTATCCCTCGACCCTCGAAGGTATGCAAAAGTACCTCGGATCCGGTTTGATCAAAGGTGTCGGGCCGCGGTCGGCCAAGCGCATCGTCGATCACTTTGGCGCGGAAACGCTCGACATCATCGACGCGGACCCCCGCCGGCTAGAGGAAGTGCCCAAGCTGGGCAAAAAGAGAGTCGAGCTGATTGCCGAGGCTTGGGACGAGCAGCGGCAAATCAAAGACGTGATGGTCTTTTTGCAGTCGCACGGGATTACCACTGGCTACGCGGTAAAAATTTTCAAGACCTACGGCCAAGAGGCCATTCAAAAGGTGCGCAGCGATCCCTATCGCCTAGAGCGCGATGTGGACGGGATCGGCTTCCGCATAGCCGACCGCATTGCCCAGCGCTTGGGTCTGGGCCGCGACGCCCCCGAGCGCGTACAGGCTGGCATCCGCTACCTGCTCTCCGAAGCAGCCGACGAAGGCCACGTGTACCTGCCAGCCGTCGAAATGATGGAGCGCGCCGTCGAAATTTTGGACATCAACGCCGAACTGCTGCCGCCGGCATTGGAGGCCCTACGCGCTACTGACGGCGTGGTCACCGAAGACCTGCGCTACTATCTGCCGCCACTCCACCGCGCCGAAGTGGGCACCGCATCGTCGCTAAAGCGGCTTTTGGGCACGCCAGCCGAAGAATTGGCCGTACCCGCAGAAGCAGAAGACGAGCTGGAATTGGCTCCGGCACAAAAAGAGGCCGTGGAACTGGTCGCCACCAGCAAGGTACTGGTGCTAACGGGCGGGCCTGGTACCGGCAAGACCACGGTCACGCGGCGCATCTTGCGCCTATTGGAAAAAGGCGGCCTCAAGGTCGCGCTGTGCTCACCTACGGGCCGCGCTGCCAAGCGGCTGAGCGAGGCCAGCGGGCGCGAGGCCAAGACCATTCATCGGCTGTTAGGATTTCAGCCGGGCGAGCGACAATTTAAAAAAGGCTACGACGACCGCCTCGAAGTCGATGCGCTGATCGTTGATGAGGCTTCCATGATCGACGTGGTGCTGATGAACGCGCTTCTGCGCGCCCTATCCGACCACGCTCGGCTGGTACTAGTCGGCGACATCGACCAGTTGCCCTCGGTGGGGCCGGGCAACGTGCTCCGCGACATCATCGACTCCGCCTCAGTGCCAGTGGTGCGTCTGACGCAGATTTTTCGCCAAGCCCAAAAAAGCCACATCATCCGCAACGCGCACCGCATCAACAGCGGCGAAATGCCCATCGTCGAAAATCAAGCGGACGCGGATTTCTACTTCATCCAAGAAGGCGATCCAGAGCGGGTGGTCGAGCAGGTGGAGGAGTTGTGCGCCACGCGGCTGCCCAGTTATCGGGGGTGGGACCGGCGCAACGACATCCAAGTGCTTGCGCCCATGTACCGCGGCGAGACCGGCGCGCTCAATCTCAACCAGCGGCTGCAACAGCGCCTCAACCCGCACGGCCAAGCGCACAGCCATCGCGGGGCCGAGTTCCGGGTGGGCGACAAGGTCATGCAGGTCAAAAACAACTACGACAAGGGCGTTTTTAACGGCGACATCGGCACGATCGAGCGGCTCGACGCGGAAAAGCAGGTGCTCTACGTGCGCTTTGACTACACCTTGGAATACGATCAGGTCGATCTCGACCAGCTAACCCTCGCCTACGCCATCAGCATCCACCGCTCTCAGGGGTCGGAATTTCCCGTGGTGGTGCTGCCGCTGACGACGCAGCACTACGTGATGCTCCAGCGCAACCTACTCTACACGGCGATCACCCGCGCCAAGCAAATGATCGTCATCGTCGGTACCCCCAAGGCCCTCAAGCTGGCCATTGCCAACGACAAGGTCGCCCAGCGCTACACCACGCTCAAACAGCGGCTGCGCGGCGAGGTCGGCGCGGTGCTGGAAGCGGGACAAGCCATTCCACTGGAATCGACACTGCCGAGCGATTGATTCCACCAATCGACGCGTTCCTCATCAATCGCCACTGTCTTGGGGAAAGGTTGGCAGAATACGTTAGCTGCCGAGCACCTCTACAATTCATCGCGCAGCAGCCAGCGCACGGCGTTTTGCTGCAACTTCTCGTAGGACGGGTTCCACAGCGCGGGGATGGTGTGCCCTGGGGATAAATAGCACACGCGGCCCGCGCCGTAATCATAAGCCCACGCCGCCTCGCACGTGGTGCCCAAATCCTGCCAAGCGTGCCCGTCGTCGTTGATGCTGACGGCCAAGACATGGGCTGGATCCTTGTCGTACTGCATGAAGTGCTGCTCGTCCTCGACGACAAAGTCCTCCACGCCGCGCGTTATGGGGTGATCTGTGCGCGTGATGTGTACGCGGTAGGGACGCACTGGCGGGTGGCCTTGCGTAGCGGCACCTAGCACGTGGCGGAAGTCGCTGCTGCCCGGAGCGATGTACGTGGAATTGTGGTAGAAAAGAGCCGCGCCACCTGCTTCCACAAAGCTCCGCACGGCGCGACCCTGATCCTCGGTAATCCACTGCATGGGACGGGATTCCTCAGCCTGAACGGGCGGCTCGCTGACGGACGCCGCCTCTATGCCATAGCCATTGGGCCAGATCATGCCGTCGCGGAAGACAATCAGCAGCCGGTAGCTCGACAGATGTTGGGCGTTGAGCAGGGTGATCTCGTCGGTAAAATCAACGGATAATCCTATGCCTTGGACCAAGGTGCGGCCCAAAGCCGTGCGAATGTAATCAGACGTGTGATAGCGGTCGCCCACTAAGGCAAAAGCCGTAGCCATGCATCGCCTCCTCCGTGAGTTTTGCGTCTGTAATTGGCGGCAGGTTCGCCGCCTTAGAACCGTTCCAACTCCGGGAACTTTTCCTCGCCTCGATGCACATGCATGGCCCCGCCCTCAGCGCACCGCCGCAAGATGGGAAACACCTTGCCCGGATTCAATACCTGCTGCGGGTCAAACTCGGCCTTGACTCGTTCCTGAGCGTCCAAATCCGCGTCCTTGAACATGCACGGCATTAAATCCCGCTTCTCAATGCCAACCCCGTGCTCCCCGCTCAACACGCCCCCCACTTCGACGCAGAGCTTCAGGATCTCGGCCCCTAGCGACTCGGCTCTCTCCAGATCGCCCTCGACATTGCTGTCGTACAGCACGAGCGGGTGCAGGTTGCCATCGCCCGCGTGGAAGACGTTGGCCACCCGCAGGCCATACGCGGCCGACAGCTCGCCGATTCTCTCTAGCACCTGCGGCAGCGCACCTCGCGGGATGGTCCCGTCCATACAGTAGTAGTCGGGACTAATCCGACCCATCGCTGGGAAAGCTGCTTTGCGGCCGGCCCACAGCTTTTGCCGCTCGGCCTCGGTTGTGGCGCGGGAAAGCTCGGTTGCACCAGTCTGCCGCAAGAGCGATTCCAGCACGCGGCTTTGGCACTCGACCTCGCTTTGCGGCCCGTCCAATTCGACCAGCAACAGCGCCGCGACCCCGAGTGGATAGCCCGCGCCGACAAAACCCTCCACCGCTTCCACAGATAGCTGATCCATGATTTCCATGCCGGCCGGCACCATGCCCGCGGCGATGATTTCGGCCACGGCCTGCCCGGCCGCGGCGACCGAATCGTACACGGCCATCACAGCCTGCGCCACTTCTGGCTTGGGCAAGACCCGCAGCGTGGCCTCCGTGGTAATGGCCAACAACCCTTCCGAACCCGTCAGCAACCCGAGCAAATCGTAGCCCGCTTGGTCCATGCCCTTGCCGCCGACCCGCACGACCTCGCCGTCAGCCAACACTACCTCCAAGCCGAGCAAGTTGTTGGTCGTCGTGCCGTACTTGAGGCAGTGTACTCCACCCGAATTTTCGGCGATATTGCCGCCAATCGAGCAGGCGATCTGGCTCGAGGGGTCGGGCGCGTAGTAGAAGCCGCTCCGCTCCACCGCTTCGGTTACAGCTCGGTTGGTCACGCCCGGCTGCACGGTCACCGCCCGGTTTTCCAAGTCAATGTCGAGTACCGCTCGCATCCGCGCCGTACTCAACACGACTCCATCTTCCCTAGGCAGGGCACCGCCTGAAAGCCCGGTGCCGGCTCCCCAAGGGACGATGGGAATGTCGAGTTGGGAGCACGACCGGAGCACGGCCGCGACCTGCTCTGTATTATCCGGTAAGGCGACCAACATGGGCCGCTGGCGATACGCCGACAGACCGTCGCATTCATAGGCGACTACGTCCTCGCGCCGGTGAATGATCTGATCGGTGCGCAGGTATTCGAGCAAGAGGCTGATGAGGTCACCGCGCCGCTTGAAGCGGGTGGGGTCAGGTGTGGGAAGTTGCATTAGTTAATAGCCCAAGTCTTTGGCGTACGCAAAAAGCGCGGGCGTGCCGCCGGTATGGAGAAAGATAAGACTCTGCTCGGAACGCCACCAACCGGCGCGCACGTGCGCCAAAAGCCCGGCCATGGCCTTGCTAGTATAGGACGGATCGAGCAACAGCCCTTCCTGCTGCGCCAACAGGTGCAGAGCTTCGCGGCCCTCCGGAGTGACCACGCCGTAGTCCGGGCCGACAAACGCGGCGTAACTCTCGAAATCCTCCACCTTCAGCGAGAGGTCCAAGCCCAAGACCGCAGCACACTCACGCGCTAAGGCAAGGTGCCCCTCAGCGGCTTCGCGATCGTCGCGCGGAGAGGGACTGATGCCCACTACCCGCATATCGACTCCCAGCGCCTTGAACGCCACCACTAATCCAACGTGGGTATGCGCCCCCGAACACAGATAGATCGCCGCTGGCGCAACGCCCTGTTCTTCGCATTGAGCCAAAAGCTCTAACGCCCCATCGACGTACGCTACACTGCGGAAGATGCGCGCGTCCGAACTGGTGTGGAAGGGGCGGTGCCCAGCCGCGGTCAGCGCGGCCATCTTCGCGGCCACTGCCTGTGCCTGCTCCTCGGGTGCTGGCAAGTCCACCTCCGCGCCAAAGAGGTGGGTCAACAGCAGGTTCCCCTGCGTCTGAGCGTGGGCATCGTCGCGACCGACTACTACCGCAGACAACCCCAACTTTGCGGCCACCGCAGCCGTCTGCCGCGATTGATTCGACTGGGCAGCGGCCGAGTGCACCAACACATCATAGCCCTGCTCTACGGCTTGGGCGATTTGGTATTCAAACTCGCGGATCTTGTTGCCGCCAAAAGCCAAGCCAGTCAAATCGTCGCGCTTGACCCAAATTTGCGGGCCAGCTAAGTGAGCGCTGAGGCGCTTTAGTTCCTCTAAGGGCGTCGGCAAGGACGCTAGCTGCAACCGAGGCAATTGAGCCAACCGCTCTTTCAGTTCCTCTCGGCTAATAGTCATAGCCTTCCTCTTTTTGTTTGCTTTCAATACAATCATTAAACAACCACCGGGCAAACCCATCATTCACTTCGGGTACACCGCGTTTGCCCTTTTGCTAAAATCCCTTAACTTTTACATAGTGAGACCCACACAACTTTCTGCCCTTCCTTGGAGCCTCACTCCTCCCCAATACAAATCGCTGTTTAACAAATATATAGGGCCGTTTTGGATCTAGTCGAACCTATACCCGAACGCCTATTGCCCCATATCCGTAGCGAATTGCAACCCGGCGAGCTGCTCATGGTCCTCCTCGCCGCTGACATTCGCCCCGACGGGCAGTACGGCGACTCTTGGTTTGCTCTCACGGACGAGCGGATACTCGTCTTCCACCCTAATGGTGCAGATACACCCGAGACCGTGCGCCTCGGTTTGGACGAAGTGCAAGGCATCCAAACCCGCAACTACGTGGGCAGCGGTGCACTCGTCGTCGAGCTAGAGGATGAAACCGTCGAGCTGCTGCGCTTTTCGCAGAGTGCGTACTACAAATTCTCCGGCGTCCCCCAAGCCATTGAAGGCGCCGGCCTAGTCGAGGACGAAGACGCAGAAGAGGACGGGCCGCCGCAGGTCGATCCGGTCAAAGTAGTAGAGCACTGCCCTACCTGCGGCCGCGCCCTGCGCTCCGGCTCCAAAGTCTGCCCCAACTGCCTGCGCCAGACCGAGACCTTCTGGCGGTTGTTTTCCTATATCAAGCCCTATAAAACCCAAGCACTGATCGGGTTTACGCTGACGATTGTGCTGACGGTCATCGGCCTGCTGCCACCCCAGCTCAACCGCATCCTCATCGACGATGTCATCGTCCCGGTCATCGTCCAATACGAAGCTGCGGGCATCGCCGAGGGCGAGGCGACCACGCCCTCCGCCGAGAGCGTCCAACTCCTGCTGTCGGTCGTACTCGGCCTGCTCGGCGTCTATCTCGGCCGCGGCATCATCAGCGGCGTGCGGATGTACGCCTTGGGGTGGCTCGGCCAGCGCGTTGTGTACGATTTGCAGATGCAAATTTTCCAACATTTGCAATTGCTGTCGCTGACGTTTTACAACACGCTCAGCACCGGTCGAATTATGACCCGCGTCACCAGCGATACCGAGCGCATGCGCAGTTTTATCACCTCGGGGTTCCAAGACATTGTCATTGACGGGCTGACCATCATCGGCATTTGCGCGATGCTATTTGTAATGAATTGGGAATTGGCGCTTTTGTCGCTGATTCCAATCCCCTTCATGATCATCGGCACCATTATCTACCGCAACCGCATCCACTGGGTTTTCCATCGGATATGGCGTCGCATTGCCACCCTCAACGCCATGCTCGCCGACTCCATCCCTGGCGTCAAGGTAGTAAAGGCGTTTGCCCAAGAAAACCGCGAGCTCGATCGCTTTGACGAGCGCAACGTCGATCTGCGCGAATCGCGGATGACCGCCTTCAAGATGCGGTCCTATTACATTCCGACGATCGCCTTTATCACCTCGGTCGGCTCGATCATCCTCTGGTGGTTCGGCGGCAATCGGGTGCTCTCCAACACCCTGACCCTCGGCGACCTCCAAGCATTTATCGCCTATATGATGATGTTCTACGCGCCGGTGCGCTCGCTATGCAACCTCACCGAGCAGCTAGAGACCGCGGCAACAACAGCCGAGCGCGTCTTCGAGATCATCGACACCGATCCCGAAGTCCAAGACGACCCCGACGCCATAGATCCCGGCGTGCTTGAAGGCTCAGTAGAGTTCCGCAACGTCAGCTTCACCTACGACGGCTCGGCGCGCATTCTCGACCGGATCCACTTTAAGGCCACACCCGGCGAGATGATTGGCATTGTTGGTCCCAGCGGCGCTGGCAAGTCAACCTTGGTCAACCTCATTTCGCGGTTCTACGACGCCACCGACGGCCAAGTCCGCATCGACGGCCAGCCTATTACCCGGCTCAAACAGCAGGCGTTGCGCGGCCAAATCGGCGTGGTCCTGCAAGAGCCGCTGCTCTTCCAAGGATCCATCGCTAGCAATATCGCCTACGGCCACCCCGACGCGACGCGCCAAGAGGTCATCGAGGCAGCTCGTGCGGCCAACGCCCACAAGTTCATCATGAATTTTCCCGATGGCTACGACACCCAAGTCGGCGAACGCGGTGGTCGGCTCTCCGGCGGCGAGCGCCAGCGCATCTCCATTGCCCGCGCCCTGATCGGCAACCCGCGCATCCTGATCCTCGACGAAGCCACCGCCTCGGTCGATACCCAGACCGAATACGAAATCCAAGAGGCACTCGAACGGTTAGTAGCTGGCCGCACGACCTTTGCCATCGCCCACCGGCTTTCGACCCTCAAAAACGCCGATCGACTGCTGGTGTTGGAAAGAGGGCGCGTCGCCGAGGTCGGCACCCACGAAGAGTTGCTCAATAAGGAGGACGGCGTCTATCGCCGACTAGTCGATATGCAAACCGAAATGGCGAAAGTGCGGGTGCTATGAGCGAGACACGCGGTTATTCGTACGAGGATTTTCTGCTCGACCCGCAAAAGATGCGCTTCAGCCGCTCTGAGCGCGGTAGCTTGATCCTCAAGCTCGATGGCGAGGAGTACACCGATCTTAAGATCCGCCGCGCCTTCCCATTAGAAGAATCCGACCGCTACATCGGCGTCTTTGCCGCCGAAGATCAAGAACTCGGCACAATCGAAGACCCGCAGCAGCTCGACGACCAAAGCCGCCAAGCCCTACGAGACGAACTCGACAAGATCTACTTTCAACCGCAGGTCCTCGCTTTCAATAGCCTCGACGAGGAATTCGGGGTGCTGCGTGGCCAGATCGAAACTACCAGCGGCCCCCGTCAACTCGAAATCCGCGGCTATCGCACCAATGTGCGCATGCTTTCCGGCAGCCGGGCCATCATCGAGGATGTCGATGGCAACCGCTATCTAATCGCCAACTGGCGCACGCTGCCGCGAAGAACGCGCGAGATTTTAGGGCTTTAACGCGGGGCAAGCTGCGTTTAGCCAGCGAAATACGCCCTCATCTTCTCTAGACCAATTCGGGCAACGTCCGTTGGATCTTGCTCCCATAGCTCCGGATTGAACAGCTCCAGCGACACAAACCCCTCGTATCCCTGCGCTTGCGCCAACCGCTCGATCTCGCGCAATGGTCCAACCCCATCGCCCGGCATCACCCGGTCGGCGTCGCTTTGTTCGGCAAAGGGCTTGTCGCCTGGGGCATCGTTCCAGTGCCAGACCGCGACCTTGTCGCCAGGCACCTTGGCGATGCTCGCAATGGGGCCGCCGCCGCGTAGAATGTGGAACGGGTCCATGATCAAACTCGCATCTGGATGGTCGGCGTCTTCGGCAATCTGCCAAGCTTGGTCTATGGTGTACACGCTCTGCACAAAGCCTAGGTATTCCATCGCCGGCCGCACGCCGATTTCTTTGCCGATTTCCAGCAATTCGCGATAATCGGCCCCGCCTCGGCTCAGGTCGCAGGGGTCTCGCGGCGGGCTAGCGACGATAAACTCGGCCCCCACTGCTACGGCCTGCGCCATCCGCCGCCGCACTTCCTCCAATGCCTGCACCCGCACCGCGTCCTCAGCCCCCAACCAGCCGTGGAGTGCAATGACCGTTGGCACTGCCAACCCATAGTCAGCTAGTGCCTGTCGCACATCCGCGAGCGAACCGCCCTGCTGCTCGTGCGCGGTCAAGTCGTCGTTCCACAGCTCAATGCCTTGGTAGCCAGTCTGCCCGGCAATGCGGATTTTCTCCATCAGCGACGCTGGGCGAATCGTCGATGTGTTGAGCGAGTATTGCACCGTCATGTTGCTTCCTTTCTTGTTAAGCTACACATAAAAAGTCATTCCCCTCTACCAATCCCAATTCATCCAACGCCTCCCGAATCAGCGCCCGCGCCCCTCGCGACGCCACGGCCGCCAAGAGGATCGGTCGCTCGTGGCGCGTCCACCACGTCGGCAAGTCATCCGGTCCGATCACGGGCTTGCGCCGCAAGGTGCCGCCGATCTTCTTGGGCGCGATATCGATAAATACATCGGGAGCGCGGCCTTCGCGCTCCAAGTGCTTGGCGAGCCGACGGCCGGTCTTGCCCGCACCCCAGACGGCCAGCCCATTCCGCTCTTGTAGCGGCCCGGCGCAAAGATAGTACGCTTTGGCGCGGAGAAAATTCTCCACTGAGTAGCGGCTATTGGTATGGGTCGCCCGATCGGTGTGTTCGCGCCAGTAGTGCAAGACCTCCGGCACCTTGACAAAACGCCGGCCCGCCGCCCGATAGCGCAACCACAAATCGTAGTCTTCCGGCCATCCCCGATCTTGGTAGCCTCCTAAGGCCACCAATTCCTCGCGGCGCATCATGGCCGATGGATTGGCGATGGGACTCTCGACGAAAAACTCTCGTTCAATCGCCGCGCTATCCACCAAGCCGTTCAACCAAGCCTCGTACACCAACATCCCCTCCCCAGTCTCCTCGCGCGGAAAGATCTCCACCAAACAGCTCACGACACTCAAGCCAGGATCCCCTTCCAACCATGCGAGTTGTTTTTCCAAACGCTCGGGGTGCATCCGGTCATCGGCGTCCATGCGCGCCACGTACGCGCCCCGACACCAGGCCAAGCCTCGGTTGGGAGCCTCGACAATGCCTTGGTGATCGGACAGCAACGCCCTAAAGCGGCGATCGCAGCGACTCCATTCCAACAGCATGTCCCCGCTCCCGTCCTCCGAGCCGTCATCTATGGCCACGACCTCAAAATTTTCGCAACTCTGCGCTTGAATGCTCTGCAAAGTTTCCGCCAGCGTGGCGGCGGCATTGAACACGGGCAGTAGTATAGATATGCGAGGCGTTTTCATGGTCGCTAGCTAGTTACGTTTCCGTTTTTCATGGTCACTAGCTGGTTACGTTTTCATAGTCGCTAGGTATAAGAGCTTGACATTCTTTCGCTCTATGCCCGATTTTTAATCCTTATATGGTACATCTCAAATCTCTCTTGGAAATCGACCGCATCCGCGCTAGTTGCCGCATCGCCGCCGAAGCCATGCTCCGCGTCGAAGAGGCCCTCGCACCCGGAGTCACCACCCTCCACCTCGACCAAATAGCCGACCGCTACATCCGCAGCCAAGGAGCAGTCGCCAGTGCCTTGGGCTACCGCGGCTTTCCCCGCAGCATCTGCGTCTCGGTCAACGATGAAGTCGTCCACGGCATTCCCGGAGACCGCGTCCTGCAAGAAGGGGACATCCTCGCCGTTGACATTGCCGTTAAAAAGGATGGCTTTCACGGCGACATGAACGTCACCATGAAAGTCGGCTGCGTAACCTCCAAGGCCCAGCGCCTACTCGACGCCACGCGCCAGAGCTTGGAGGAAGGGTTGGCCTTCTGCACGCCGGGACGACGCCTCGGCGACATTGGCCACGCCATCCAAAGCTATGTCGAAGCGCGCGGCTTTTCCATCGTGCGCACGTATTGCGGCCACGGCATTGGCCGCAACTTCCACGAGGAACCCCAATTGCTCCACTACGGCAAGGCTGGCACGGGTCGCCGCCTGCAAAACGGCATGGTCTTTACCATTGAGCCGATGGTCAACGAAGGCGCGCACGACACGCGCGTACTCGACGACGACTGGACGGCCGTCACCACCGATGGCAAGCTCTCGGCCCAATACGAACACACCGTGGCCGTCACCCACGACGGGCCGGACGTGCTGTCGCGCTTTGCCGATTTGCCGTACTGAACTTGCTCAGCGGCGGCATTTTCTTATTTTTTGAGTTCATCTCACAAGGAGAACAGCATGGCAAGGCCGAAAAAAGTCCAATCCAACGGCGACGACGACAACGCTGAATTTCCGTTTGATCCCGGCACGCAGATCGAGTTGGAAATGGAAGACACCTGCTGCGTCACTGGCGAGCCAGTTGAGTTCAGCTTTTGTCGCTTCCCCGACTACAAAAATGGCACGCTGATGGTCATGTCCAAGAGCGAGATGCTGACGCACCTGCGCACTGGCGACTCTATCGCCAAATTCAAAGAAGTGCTGGTCCAGCGCCACGGCGAGGAAGTCTTAGCGGAGCACTACTCCAACTACTAAGCAACGCCCAATCACCTACATGCAAAAGAAGGGATGGTCCGCATGGGACCATCCCTTCTTTTGCTATATGCCGCTGTCCTACGAGCGAGCCAACAAGATCCCGATATTCTCGCTGAATACCCCACGGGGGTTGAGTCGACCACTTTTGTCGCGCGGCACGCCCATGTGCCTCTTGTACACGCGGCCTTGGCGATCAAAAATAAAGGTGAGCGGCACGCCTACTTGCGCCAAATTTCCTTTGTAGAAGGCGCGGAGTAACTCGGCTTGGCCATCGTGAACCACCGGGTAGTTGATGGCCAAGCGCTCGACGAACTCGCCTATCAGGGGTAGGACGTGCTCGGGGGGACCTTGATCTAGAGAAATGCCAATGATCGCCACTTGTTCGGGATCGTACTCATTGCTCATCTCGACTAAGGCTGGGATCTCGTAGCGACACGGGCCGCACCACGTCGCCCAGAAGTTGACCAAGACTACCTTGCCCTCGTAATCGCGCAAATCCAAGCTCTGACCCTGATAGTCGCTCCACTTAGCAGCCTGCGGAGGAAAGAGCTTGTCCCCTTGCGGCTCGGAGGAGCCACAGCCCAACGCTAGCAGTGCCAACCCGCTCACAAGCCCTTTGATCGCCATTGCGCGCATAGTTACGCTCTGTACTTAACTGGAGTAGCCGAGGAGGGCATGGCTATTTGCCTTTTGGGCTGTAGCCAGATGGAGTGGGGGCCGATCTGTTCCTCAATACCGATCAGCAAATCGTCGCAGGGATTGACGCGAATGGTCTTTGAGCGCACCATCATGTCCTGCTCGCCGCCGTTTTGGAGCCGGAGCCACAACTCGCAATCGCCCGTGTAGCGCTCGCACAGTTGGCGCAATCGCCTGAGCAAGGGGTCGCCCACTTTATGGTAGGGCAGCGACACAGTGACCGCCTCAGTCAGTTCCGCTCGCGCCGATTTGAGGGGCAGCGCGCTGTCGGCCTGTAAACTCAGGCGTCCGTTGCGCTCGCAAACGCGGCCCTCTACGAGGATGGTTTCGCCTTCCACGAGTAGCTGTTGGTGGCGGGCGAAGGCTTCGGCGAAAAACGCGATATCGCCCGTATCGTTGAGGTCTTTGAGCGTGACAAAGGCAAAGGAATTGCCGTGGCGGTCGAACTTGCGCACCTCCTCGACTAGGCCGCCGACTCGCAGCCGCGCACCGTCGAGTTGTCCATCTATCTCGCTTAGGGGTCGCGCGAAGTTTTTGAGATCGCGGGCGTAGGGCTTGAGTGGATGGCTGGAGATATAAAGGCCCAACAGGTCGCGTTCCTTGGCCAGCTTTTCGCGCTCGGACCACTCCTCGACCTCGGGCAGTTCCTGCACTATAAGTTCGGACGAGCCACCGCCATCGAAGAGGCTGATCTGCCCCCTCTCGCGGTCTTCCTGGGCCTTACCCGCAGCCTTTAACGCCAGCTCTAGCGCCTCCATTTTCTGTGCGCGATGGCCTTCAAGGCTGTCCAATGCGCCAGCAGCAGTCAAACTCTCGACCACGCGCCGGTTGACCGCGCGCAAGTCGATGCGCTCGCAAAACTCGAAGAGGGTCGTAAAAGGGCCTTCGGCAATCCGCGTATCGACTATGCTCTGCGCCGCGCCCTCGCCGACGTTCTTGATCGCCGCCAAGCCGTAGCGAATGCCCTCGTCCGTTGGCGTGAAGTTGAGCGTGCTCTCGTTGGCATCTGGAGGCAGGACCGGGATTTCCATGCGGCGGCACCCATCCAAAAGCACGGCGAGCGTATCAGTGTTGTTGCGCGCTATGGTCAGCGAGGCCGCCATATACTCCTTGGGGTAGTTGGCCTTGAGATAGGCGTTTTTGTAGGCGACTTCCGAATAAGGAGCCGAATGCGAGCGGTTGAAGCCGTAGCCCGAGAATACTTCGACCGCAGCAAAAACCTTGTCCGCAGTCTTGCGATCTACCCCATTGGCCAAGCACCCGTCAATGAAGGCCTTTTTCATTTTGGCCATCTCTTCGGGCTTTTTCTTGCCGATGGCCTTGATCATTATATAGGCCTCACCCAGCGACAGGCCGGCCAAGGCTTGGGCCACCTGCATGACCTGCTCCTGGTAAACCAGTACCCCAAAGGTATCGGCGAGAATCGGCTCTAGCGCGGGATGATCGTAAGCCACGGATTCCTCGCCGTGCTTGCGGGCAATATAGCGCGGGATCATCTCCATGGGACCTGGCCGGTACAGGGCGTTCATGGCGATGATATCCTCGATATTATCGGGCTTGAGCTGACTCAAGTACTCGCGCATACCGCTGCTTTCAAACTGAAACACGCCGATGGTCTCGCCGCGGCCGAACAAATCGAAAGTGGCCCGGTCGTCCCAAGGAATTTTCTCTAGGTCGAAGTCGGGGATGCGGAGGCGGACGAGGCGGACGGCCTCGTCCATGAGGGAGAGTTCCTTAAGCCCTAAAAAGTCCATTTTTAGCAGACCCAGCTCGTCGCAGGTCTCGCCATCGAACTGGGTGGAGATACGGCCATCTTTGGGAGATTTGTACAGGGGAACGAAATCGGTTAGGTCCGAAGGAGCTACAATGACCGCAGCTGCATGCACCGAGGCGTGGCGTGAGAGTCCTTCGAGTTTGCGGGCGTGGGCGATGAGCTGGCCTTTTTCGTCGGAGGCTGCGGCCATCTGCTTGAGCTCGGGGACAGTGTCGATGGCTTTATCAAGGGAGATCTTGAGTTCATTGGGCACCAATTTGGCTATGCGATCTACTTCACCAAAATCCATACCCAAAACGCGGCCAACATCGCGGATGACGGCCTTGGCACCCATGGTGGCAAAAGTGATAACCTGGGAGACGTTGTGCTCGCCGTACTTGTCGATGACGTAACGAATGATCTGGTCGCGGCCCGTGTCGGCAAAGTCGATGTCGATATCGGGCATGGCGGCCCGCTCGGGATTGAGAAAGCGCTCGAAGAGCAGATTGTACCTGATGGGATCGGTATTGGTGATCCCTAGAGCATAGGCGACTAGGCAGCCGGCAGTCGAGCCGCGACCCGGGCCTACAGAAACGCCGTTGTTGCGGGCAAAGTGGACGTAGTCCCACACGATGAGGAAGTAGCCAGCGTACCCCATCTGGATGATGACATTTAGTTCGTAGTCGAGGCGCTCTTGTAACTTATCGTCAATGTGATCGTAGCGCCGTTTGAGCCCTTCGTTGGCCAAATGGGTGAGATATTGGCCGTCGTCGTCAAATCCCTTGGGCTTCGGGAACGTGGGTAGCTTAAAGTCGCCGAATTCGAACTGCACATCGCATTTTTCGGCGATTTCGAGGGTGTTTTCTAGGGCATGGGGCAGATCGCCGAACAATTCGTACATCTCCTCGGGCGTTTTCATATAGAGGCCGTCGGGATAGCACATGCGGTTGGTCTCGGCGATCTTCTTGTTGGTCTGGATGCAGATCAGGGCATCGTGAGCCGCGTGGTCTTCGGCGCGCAGGAAGTGGAAGTCGTTGGTGGCAACCAAGGGTAGGCCCAGCTTTTTTTCTAACTTCAGGAGACCGTCGTTGACTTTTGCTTCGATGTCGATGCCATGGCGCTGGATCTCTAGATAGTAGTCGTCGCCGAAGATGTCCATGTACTCGCGGGCGGCTCGTTCCGCCGAAGATACGCCTTCGCGCTGAATGAGATGGGCAATTTCGCCGCTGACGCAGGCCGACAGGCAGATTAGTCCCTCGGCGTGTTGGCGCAGAATTTCTTTGTCGATGCGGGGATTGTAGTAATAGCCCTCCAAATAGCCTTTGGAGACTAATTTGGTCAGGTTCCGGTATCCGGTGTCGTTTTTGGCCAGCAGGACCAAGTGATTGGAGCCGTGGGTTAAGCCGCGAGCGGCTTGACGCAAGTGGCGGCTATCAATCGCCACATAAACTTCGCAGCCGATGATGGGCTTAATACCAGCGTCTTGGCAGGTCTTGTAGTGCTCAATGACGCCGAAGAGGTTGCCGTGATCTGTGACAGCCAAGGCAGACATTCCCTGCTCGGCCGCCAACTCGGCCATCTCGCCGACCCGGCACCCTCCATCGAGCAGACTGTATTCGCTGTGACCGTGTAAATGGACGAAACCAGCCGAAGCCATGATCACCTCCGCTACGTGTATGCGCTAGTAAAAATCTTTGAACTTAGAGAATGCGGCCGAACAACGGGCCAGACTGCCTAGGAAGGGCATCGCCTCGGGTGAAGCATAGCCAATTCAAAAGGGGATGTCAATATCCCACAGAAGAGGCCATTTTTATAACATTTTATTATTATTTTATTTACAAAAAGAGAATTTGTTATACACCGTTGACAAAACAGACCACCTGCACGGCGAACTTGTCGCTAAAAATAGACCGGTCTATCTTTAATTTTTCACCGAGGAGATATATCAGATGATTGACCAAGAGCTGTTGGCAATTCTCGCCTGCCCCGAGACTAAAGAGCCGGTCGCGCTCGCCGAGGAAGACCTCATCGCCGCGCTCAACAGCCGCATTGCACGCGGGGAAGTCAAGAATAGGGCCGGCAAAACCGTAGAAGGCAAGATCGACGGCGGCCTAGTGCGCGCAGATGGCGCGTACCTCTATCCGATCCAGGACGAAATCCCCATCCTGCTTATTGACGAGGCCATTCCACTCCGCTAGCGTCCGCTCCGCACAAAAAAAGGGACTGTACGCTTACAGTCCCTTTATCAACTTACATTATGGTGCCGAAGCGGGGATTCGAACCCCGACGCCGTAAGGCACTGCCCCCTCAAGACAGCGTGTCTACCAATTTCACCACTTCGGCAAAAACTAGTTTGGCCCGCTACTGAGCCTCGGCCGGTGGCTCCTCAGCAGTCGAGGTCTCAGCGGCCTCTTCCTGCTCGCCCAGCAGGTGCTCTGCTTCCGGGATGGCGGGCACCGCTGGCACCTGTTCCTCGGCCATCGTCCGTTGCGTCGCCGTCGTCGGGGTAGTCTCGGCTGTCTGAAAGGCCACCGACTGCACCAAACAGCTAAGCATAAAAGCCGTAGCCAAAACGGTCGTGGCTTTGGTCAGAAACGTGGCTGCGGTACGGCCGCCCAACACGGAAGAAGAAGCTAAGCCGCCACCAATTGATCCAGCCAAGCCGCCCCCCTTGCCCGCCTGCAAGAGCACGGTCACCACTAGGAGCACGCAAATCAGCACGTGAAAAATCGTAAATAGAATTTCAAACATAATCTTGTGATGGCTTCCAAGTTTTGGTAATTACGAATTAAGAGTTACCTCCACCCCAATTCCTAATTGATATAAATTTAAGGTTAAAGGGCGGCCTTCACAATAGCGGCAAACTGCCCGGCGTCCAACGCAGCACCGCCGATCAAGCCCCCGTCGATGTTGGCTTGGGCAAAAAGCTCGGCTGCGTTTTCGGGCTTGACGCTGCCGCCGTACTGGATGCGCACCTCGTCGGCAGCTTTTCCCAGGTGCCCAGCGAGGAAGTGGCGCATCATTGCATGCACCTCTTCGGCTTGTGCAGCCGTCGCCGTCACACCAGTGCCAATCGCCCAAACCGGCTCGTACGCCCACACTACCGCGCTAGCGGCACCCGCCTCAATCCCGGCTATAGCACCACCTACTTGGCCAAGAACGACCTCTTCAATTCGGCCCGCTTCGCGCTCTTGCAGGGTCTCGCCGACGCAGACGATTGGACACAGGCCGGCTTGAAGGGCGCAGGCTAGCTTGCGGTTGACCAGCGAGTCGTCCTCGCCGCAAAACTGTCTTCGCTCAGAGTGCCCTAACAACACGTAAGAGCAACCAGCCGCCAAGAGCATGTCGGAGGATATTTCTCCAGTGAAAGCTCCCTGCCGCTCCCAGTGCATGTTCTGGGCCCCCAGCCCAATGGCGCTGTCAGCAAGGGCCGCACACACAGTTTCCAAGCAGGTGAACGGCGGACAGACTACTATTTCTACGTCGAGTCCCGCGACGAGCGACTTGATCCCTTCGACCAGTTCGACGGCCTCAGCAGCAGTCTTGTGCATCTTCCAGTTGCCAGCTACAATGGGTCGGCGCATTTCAGCTTTCCTCGTCGTCCAAGGCCACCACCCCGGGCAAGACCCGCCCGCTCATGCACTCCAGCGAAGCCCCACCCCCAGTAGAAATATGAGTCATCGCTTGGGCCAATCCGGCCTGGGCTACAGCCGCGGCCGTATCCCCACCGCCAATAATGCTCACGGCACCCTCGCGGGTGGCAGCCGCTAGGGCTTGGGCGATCTGTTGGGTTCCTTGGGCAAAAGGCGTCATCTCGCACACTCCGAGGGGACCGTTCCACACTATGGTACCGCCCCGGGCGATCTGGTCGGCATAGCGCTGCCGGGTCTGGGGGCCGATGTCCATGCCCTGCCAACCGAGGGGGATGGCGTCGCGGGCTACTACTTGCGCTTGAGCGTCGGCGGCAAAGCGGTCGGCGACTACGCAATCCACAGAAAGCTGGAGATCCAATCCCCCCTTTTCGACTCGGGTCAATAGCTGCCGCGCCGTGTCTAAGCGGTCTTCTTCGAGCAGCGAATCCCCGATTTCCAGCCCCATGGCCTTGAAAAAGGTATAGGCCATACCGCCGCCGATGAGCAGGGCATCCACTCGGTCGAGCAAGTGCTCAATCAGCTCGATCTTGCCCGAGATCTTGGCCCCGCCCAGAACGGCGATAAATGGCCGCTGCGGACGGCGCAGGGCCTCATCGAGATAGGAGATTTCCTGCTCCATCAACAGGCCGCTAACCCCCGCGCCCATACAGCGCGGCACCCCCTCGGTCGAAGCGTGGGCCCGGTGCGCCGCCCCAAAGGCGTCGTTGACATACGCATCGCCTAGCCCGGCTAATTGCTGGGCAAAAGCCTGTTCGTTTTGCTCCTCTTCCGGGTGGAAGCGCACATTCTCCAAAAGCAGGACCTGCCCTGGCTGCAAGGCAGCGGCTTGGGCTGCGACCTCGGCACCCACGCAGTCTGGAGCCATGTCCACCGCGCGTCCCAACAACTGGCTCAGGCGCTCGGCTACCGGAGCCAGCGACAGCGCGGGCACTCGCTGGCCACGGGGACGGCCCAAGTGCGACATCAGAATGACGGACGCACCCTGCGCCAACAAGTGTTCGATCGTTGGCAGAGCGGCGCGAATCCGCGTGTCATCGACGATCCGGCCGGCCTCGTCGTCAAGCGGCACGTTGAAATCCACTCGCACGAGGATCCGTTTGCCAGCGACATCGATATCCCTGATGGTGCGCTTAGCCATGCTATCAACCGAAGAATACCGTCGCTAGGTCGTATAGCTCTTGGTCAACTACCTTGAGCTGATTGACTGCATCGGCCAGTGGAATCGCCACGATTTCATTGCCTTGCAGACTCACCATATTGCCGAAGTCGCCTTTGTGCACCAAGTCGATAGCAGCAATGCCAAAGCGCGTGCCCAAGACGCGGTCGAAGGCCGTGGGCGTCCCCCCGCGCTGCAAGTGACCCAGCACCGTAACTCGCGTCTCGTAGCTCGTCGCCTCTTCGACCGCGTTGGCGACAAGTTGGCCGACACCGCCCAGCTTGACGTGGCCGAATTCGTCGAGTCCTCCTTCGGAGACCACGTACTCTTTCTCCCCGCCTTCCTCGGAAACCAATTGCGCTCCCTCGGCCACTACCACGATCGAAAAGTCCTTGCCGCGCTCGTGTCGCTTGCGGATGGTGCCGACGACTTCCTCGATAGTGTATTTCTGCTCGGGAATGAGGATCATATCCGCGCCACCAGCCAAGCCGGCGTACAGGGCAATCCAACCGCTGTGCCGCCCCATGACCTCGATGACCATCACTCGGTTGTGCGATTCGGCCGTGGTGTGAATTCGGTCGATGGCCTCGGTGACGATATTGACCGCAGTGTCAAAACCAAACGTGTAATCCGTGCCATTCAGATCGTTGTCAATGGTCTTGGGCACGCCCACGACCGGCACGCCCATGCCCGCTAGCTTGTTGGCTACCCCGAGCGTGTCCTCGCCCCCGATGGCCACCAGCGCGTCTAACTTCATCCGCCGCATATTATCGACGACGATTTCGCCGCCGTCTTCTTCTTTGAACGGGTTGGTGCGCGACGTGCCGAGGATGGTGCCGCCCTTGGGCAAAATACCGGAAATTTCCTCCAGTCCCAACGGCTCCCAGTCGCACTCCATCATCCCCTTCCAGCCCTTGAGGACGCCGCGAAAGCGATATCGGTACGCAGTAATGCCCTTGCGCACCACAGCGCGAATGACGGCATTGAGACCCGGACAGTCGCCTCCTCCGGTCAATATGCCGATCGTCTTTTCGGCCATAATATTCGGACTCCTTGGCTCGCGGCCAACTTTGAGTACAGCTTGGAGTACGGGGGATTCCAAAAACGTCTAAATGTAGGAGTTTGTTAGAATTAGGTCAATAGATCGCCCGCGTCCGAGCGCGCTAGAACAACGGCCCACAGGCGGTCGCTCTCCACGGCTTGGGCACAAGCGATCATGGTCTCCCCGGTCGTCCATACGTCATCTACTATCCCGATCCGAACGCTTGCAGGCAGCGCGGCCATAGGCGCAAAGGCTCCGAGGAGATTGGCGCGGCGTTCTTCTGCCGACAAGAGGGCTTGCTGCCGCGTATTTCTTCGCCGCCGCACGACTCCGTGGCACACGGGTACGCCCAACACGGCCCCTAACCCAGCGGCGATTTCCGCACTCTGATTGAATCCGCGCTCCCGCTGCCGGGCCGGGTGCAAGGGCACGGGCAACAAACAGTCCAGCGGAGCGAGTTGCTCGGCCAAGCACTGCCCCATGCGCTCGCCCAACGCCCTCCCTAGCCGCACTTGGTTGCGAAATTTAAGCGCGTAAATGGCCTGTTGCAGCGCGCCGGTGAAAGGCCCCAAAGAGACGACCTGTTCAAACGCACGGCTTCCATCCTCGGTCTGAGGATGCGAGCGGCGCGTCACAATCTCCGCCCAACACGATCCGCATAGCAACTCGGCGGCCTCAATGTCCGCTTCGCAAACCGCGCAATGCGGCGGATAGGCAAAGTCCAACAGGGCGCGACCCCATGTCTGTAGTGTTTCTATCTTGCCCACTTCTCGTTACTCAAAGACCACATCATTGGCGCGCTGTAGTGCGCTAAGTATGACAAAGAAAAAAACGTGCCAACCCAACGCGTCGCTCGTTCCCTTGTGGACTTGCCATAATTCACTCCTTTCTCGTATTTCCGATAACTCCGTTATACACCTCACACTCCGAACAAAGGATCAATTATGCCCTTGCTATACGCGCTTCTCTTTCTCGCCGTAGCCGAGGCCCTTCCCGCGGAGTACAAACTACTCCACGGCCCGGACCCCAAAGACCCCATGCAGGCCCATATCTACCAATTGGATAATGGCCTGACAGTCTATTTGACCCATAACGCAGAAGAGCCGCGCTTCTACGCCGAAATCGCCGTCCGCGCCGGTTCCAAGCACGACCCCCAAGACGCCACTGGCATTGCCCATTACCTAGAGCACATGCTCTTCAAAGGCAGCAAAAAAATCGGCACCCTCGACTACGAAAAAGAACAGGTCCACCTCGACCGTATCGAGGAGCTCTACGAGCAGCACTTTGTCGAGACCGACCCGGAAAAAAGGGCCGCCATCTACGCGCAGATCAACGCCGAAAACCAACTCGCCGCAGCCTACGCCATTCCCAATGAACTCGACCGACTCTACACCGCAATGGGCGAGCGCGGCCTCAACGCCCATACTTGGGTCGAGGAAACCGTCTATAAGGTGGAACTGCCGGCCAATCGCCTAGCCCAATGGGCCAAGGTCGAGTCCGAGCGCTTTCACGAGCCGGTCTTCCGCCTCTTCCAAACCGAGTTGGAAACCGTCTATGAGGAAAAAAACCGCTCCCTCGACAACAAGAGCCGCGTCATCCACAAGGCTGTCCAAGAGCAATTCTACAAGATTCATCCCTACCGCGTCACCACACTAGGCACAGTAGAGCACCTGAAAAATCCCTCGCTGGAGCGCATGTATGAATTTTACAACACGTACTACGTGCCCAACAACATGGCGATCTTCATCTCCGGCGACATCGACATCGACGAGACCATCCAGCTCATTGACCGCGAATTTTCTCTCTGGGAGCGCAGGGAACTGCCCTCATTCCCCACCTACAAAGAACCTGCGATCAACGGAGCAGAACGGATCGAGGTCAATTATCCCGGCGAGGAATACGTGCTGTTGGCTTTTCGCACGGCCGAGCGCTCGCACGAGGACGCCGAGACGCTGCAAATCCTCGACATGATCCTCGACAACGCCACAGCCGGACTGATCAACCTCAATCTCAATCAGCAGCAGAAGGTGCGCGAAGCCGGCTCCTATCCCTATCTACTCAACGACTATGGTGCCCAGTACTTGTGGGGCATTCCCAAACAAGACCAGACCCTTGAGGAAGTCGAGGCCCTGCTCTTGGAGCAGATCGACCTGATTAAGGAGGGGCAATTCGAGGATTGGATCATCCCGGCCATTGTCACCGATTTCAAGAAGAGCGTAAAACAGGGGCAGGAAAACAACAATTCTCGGGTCAGCTCCATGCGCGATTCGTATCTCGGGTTTGAGGAATGGAGCCACGCAGTGCGCGCCCTCGACCGCATGGCCGAGATCGACAAACAAGACATCGTCGAAGCCGCCAATAAGTACTTCAACGGCGCGTATGTGGCTGGCTACCGCCGCGACGGCGAGCAGGACATACCCGAGATCGCCAAGCCGCCCATCGACAAAATCGACATCGACGCCTCGCGCCAATCGGCCTTTTTCGCCGAAGTCATGGCTATGCCCTTTGCGGAGGTCGAGCCAGCGTACCTCGTGCCCGAGCGCGACTTTACCACTCGCGAACTGGCGGGTGGCAGCAAGCTCTACTACACCCGCAATCCGCTCAACGACCTCTTTGAATTTTCCATCGCAATCGACATCGGCTCCCTAACCGAAAAACGCTTGCCTGTCGCCCGCGAACTGCTCGACAAGTCGGGCACCCCGCGCTTTACCTCCGAAGAGCTGAAAAAGGAGTGGTACAAGCTGGGCACCGATTTTAGGATGAATGTCAGCGACCAAGAGACCACGATTTCCATATCGGGCCTCGATGAAAACTTCGCCGCATCGCTTGCACTTTTATCCGACCTAATGCACGGCCCGACCACGGACGACGCCACGCTCGCCGAGCTTCAATCCATCATTATCGCGCGACGCGACGACGCGCTCAAGGATCACCGCACCATCCACGAAGCCCTCTACCGCTACCACCGCTTAGGCGACATGGCGTACTACCGCCGGGTCCCCTCCAACGAGGAAGTTCGCGCACTGGGGCGCGAGGAGTTGCTCAACTTGTTGAGCGGCTTGCTCTCCTATCGCCAGACCCTCAGCTACACCGGGTCGCAAACCATCGAAGACGTACAGGCCATCCTCGCCCAACACTACCCACTACCTGAGTCTCCGGTCGAGCCGCCGCCTTATCAGGTCCTGGAGTTTACTCAGCCTGAAAAAACCCAGATCTACTTCTTCGACAAGGAAATGGCCCAAGCCCTAGTGAGGATCGAATACGTCGATGTGCCCTACCAAGCGGCGCTCGAGCCAGCAGTAGAGCTGTTTAACGACTACTTCTACGGCGGCATGGCCGGCATCGTATTTCAAGAGATTCGCGAAGCGCGCGCCTTGGCCTACTCGGTGGGTGCCCTCTATTTCAACGGCCGCGACAAAGCCGATTACAACTACATGGTCGGCGGCATGGGCACGCAAGCTGACAAGACGCCCGAAGCGGTTGCAGCCTTCGCCGGCCTGCTCGACGACATTCCCTCCTCGCCCGAGCGCTTTGCCGCCGCCCAGCTTTCAGTGCTCAACAAATACCGCACTGAACGCCTTGGCTTCCGCTCGATACTGGGGGCCGTACGCGGCTGGGAGCGCAAAGGGCTGACCGGCGACCCGCGCTCTTGGCGCTTTGAGCAACTCCAAGCCAGCGACCTCGACGAAGTGCTCGAATTCTACCGCCAACACGTCCAAGGACGCCCCAAGCTGATTTCGATTACAGGCGACAAGAGCAAAATGGACCTAGAGGCTCTAGCGACGCAGGGCGAGATCGTCGAACTCGGCTTGGAAGACCTGTTCGCCTTCTGAGTCCTATTGACAAAGCCCCTCCCGCCGTCTAGCTTTTAAATAAGTTTGGGCGGCGTAGCTCAGTTGGTTAGAGCAGTGGAATCATAATCCATGGGTCGGGGGTTCGAGTCCCTTCGCCGCTACCATATTTCTCGCCGCTAACTTTAGCGGTTTGCTGTTTAACACAAGCCCCCGGGGATCGTCTCCTCGGGGGCTTGTCGTATGAGCCACCTAGATGATGCAGGCGAGTTGCAGCCTCAGCCCGTTATCTCCAACAGCTCAACCTGCCGCCCTTCCTTCCCCGCCAGATCCGCCGCCGCCAGAATCTGAACGCATTCCCTACCGTCATACATTGTGATCGGCATCTCCTCCCCGTTGGCTAGGGCGTCGAAGAATTTGCTGAACACGCTGTATCCCGGTGGGACGAAGCTGCGGTGGAATTCTGACAAGGGTTGCCAAGCCTCGGTTTCCCTTGTGTAGAGCATCAGCGTGGCCGGATCGCCAAAATCTAGCTTGGTGGAGGGATGGTCGCCCCTGACCTGCACTAACGCGCCTTTGTGACCGTAGATCTCTGTGGCTAGGGGAGCCCGAGTTTCCGTCTCGCTCGTATGGAGAGTTACGATTAGACCATTGGCGTAGCGGAAGACGGCGGCATTGTTGTCCTCGACCGGGAGTCCTTTGACGCTCGAGACGCCCAGGGAAACGACGCTCTCGGGCATACCGAACATCCACTGCATCCAGAAAGCGGAGTGGGAACCAGCGTGGTAAAGCGAGCTACGGCCTTCCGCATCCGCGTCGAACCATGGATCGCTGGGGTCGTTTTGGATTCTCTGTGCATCGAAACCCTGGGCGCTGTACTTGTCGTGCCCGTGGCGCCGCCGCACCTGCGTGATGGGTCCAAGCACACCGGAATCGACGATTTCCTTCATGCGCTCATGTGCAGGGGAGAAGCGCAGGTTGTGGACGGGCATGACTTGGACGCCTGCTTTCTCAGCCGCGGCGATCGCTTCGTCCGCCTGCTCGGGGGTGCGGGTGAACGGCTTTTCGACCATGCAGTGTTTGCCCGCTTCGGCGGCACGGATGATGTGTTCACCGTGAAGCTGGGTTTCCGAGGCAATGCCGACGGCATCGATGTCATCACGGGCGAGAAGCTCATCCAGATCGGGGATGAATTCGACGCCGAAGTGATCGGCCGCGGCCTGTCCGCGCTTGGCGTCGGCGTCCCAGATTGCGATGAGATCGACACTGTCGTGGTTCTGCGCGGCGTTGCAGATGCCGTGCGCGTGACCGAACCAAAAGGAGAGCTGGGCGAATCGGATGTCTGGCATGGTTGCTCCTTGTCTCTATCGGGGCGCTACCCCGTCCTAGAACGGAGGTGCCTTGTCCCCAAAGGGGGGCGGGCGTTACGGTAATCTGTAGATCATACTCCCAATCGAAGAGGCTAGTGTCAAGGCTTGTCTTCGAGACCTTGTAACTGATACATTCAGACCCATGATCGACGAATTGTCACAGACCTACGCGCACTATGTGGCCTTGCGGCGCGAACTCTCGCTGTGGGTCGAGCAGAGCATTCGCCGCGACGGGCCGGACAAAAATCAAGGCGGCGAGGACGAAGCCAATTTCGCGCTGGCCTTCTTTCCGCATTATCTGGTCAGCGGCGACGAGCGGATCACAGTGCGGTTTCGCTCGCTGGCCAACGACCTCAAGGCTTGGGTTAGAGCCGAGTGCCTGCACGGGTACGAATCCGAGGCCGAAGCCCACCACGGCACCGAGCCTTTTCTGTTGTTTCTGCCCCGCTATCTGGGACTCTTTCCCGACGACAGAGAAGCCGCCGCCCTGCTCGGCGACGCAGCGCACCACATCGGCAACTGGATCGAGGATGTGCCCGCTTGGTACGACTGGACGCGCGATGTCTTTTTGAGCTACTGGATCGGCACGCGGACCGTCGGTGGGGCGCACGGCGCCCGCGAGTTGGCCGAGCACTTTCGCTTCTTGCACATTGCGCTGGCCGCCTGGCGCGTCACGGGCGAGGCGCATTACCGCGACTGGGCGCTGCGCTATGGGCGCAAGCGGGCCGAGCGGTTGCTGGCGGCGGACGGACCGATGCCCGTGTTGTGGGATTTGGACGGGCGTGGATTGCAGCCGGAGGATTTGCAGACCCGCGCAGAGCGGGCCATGGCCGGCGACAACCACCACATCGCCGGCGACCCGCTCGCTGGCATCGAAAATCTGCTGGCGTCGGGCGCGGTTTACGCGCTGGGCGATCTCTTTTTGCTGGAGGGCGACGATATCTTTCGCCGCGCGGCCAAGAGAATCGTCGAGCCGCTAATCGGCCAATTGCTCGATCCCTACGCGGACCCGGCCGCGGCCGCGCTCGCCTACTATCGCTGGACCTTCGCCGATTCTTCGCTGGACGACGCAATGTGCGCGGTGCTGGCGCGACAACCCGCCGAGCCGCAAGCACCGTGGGCGATGATCTTTCCCCAAGAGCGGAAGCGTCGCGAGCCGGGGGTGGGCAAACGCAGTGACATGATCTATTGGGGCCACTGGGCGGAAGATGGCTCGGTGCAGCCCTCGCGCGAGCCGAGCACCGCGGCATTGACGCTGGGGTATCAATTGACGGGCGAATGGACCATGGCCCGGCGGGCGCTGGGGGCGGCGGCGGCTAAATTCGCAATGGCCCGGCGGGTGTTGCGCGGCGGGCGCGAACACGCCGATATGGGCGGGGCGATTTGCTCGGTGGCCGCGGGGCACGGGCGCAATTGGGGCTGCGGAGCGGTGACGGGTTGCTACGGACCGTTGTTGATGGGTACGCGCGAGATACAGGGCGCGATGGTGCCGCTAGTCGAGTGGGCCGCAGGCCATTTGCCCGAGCAGATCCTAGCGCTTGTGCAACCGCCGGTCAGTGGACCGGGCGCAGTGTTGTTTTACAACGGGGGCGAGGAGCGGCAAGCACTGGAGTGGCGCATGGCGGGAACGACCGATTGGCAGTGCGTTGAGTTGGCACCGGGCGCGGTGCGGGAATACCCACTAGAGTAGTACTCTCGACGACTTTATGGTCTCAACTAGCCCGTTATCCGATTCAACTACTGCTTCATTGTGGCTACAATATCCGCTGTCGATATTCTGACCCCATCCAATAATACAATAACGACTATGCTCCTTATAAAAGGCCTCGGTGACCGCATTCGCCGCCAACGCGAAAAACGCGGGCTCAAACAGCAGGATATTGCCCACGCCCTCCAAATAAGCCCGCAAGCGGTGTCGAAATGGGAGCGGGGGGAAAACGCCCCGGACATCAGTTTGCTCGGACCGTTGGCCCGGTTGCTGGGGGTCTCGACGGATTGGCTTCTGCATACTTGGGGCGAGCAGCCCGATGTCTTTGAGGCCACGGTATTCACTTCCGGAGTCAAGGGGGCCGCTGAGAAATCAATGCACTTGGATCCCAGAAATTTCGCCGCCTGGGCCAACGGGGTCTTCGCCGCTGTGACCTCAGCAGTATTGCACCACGACGGCGTGCCCGTCAAATACTTGGGCGACCAGTGCCTGTGTTTTTTTGCCGGAGAAGGGCAGCAGGAACGAGCCGTGCGCGCAGCGCTGCTGGCCTGTGAGATGACCGCGGAAGCCCTCGAAATAGGCTTGAGTTACGGCTCGGTTTACCTAGGAGCGATCGGCCACGCCGATTACGAGCGGCTCGATATCATGGGCGAAGCCGTCAATATTGCTTTCCTAACGATGAACTGGGCCAGCCGCCATAGCAAGAGCGGTATGGCCGTGACACGGGAGGTCGCCTGTGGGCTAGAAGGCAAATTGCATCTGGGGCCAGAGGTGAGCGCAGTTTTTCCGGAGCTAGAACAAGCAGTCTATGTCAACGAGTTGCGCGGTCTGGTTCAAGATACAAGGAGAATTCAATGGTCTTAGCAACGCAAATATCCGATTCAACAGCGGTGCCTTACCGGGCCTGGTTCCAGTGCATGCACTGCCCGGACCAGCACTACTCGCTGACCGAGGTCGTTTACCGCTGCAAGTCGTGTGGTGGTTTGCTCGAAGTCCGGCACGATATGGCGGCGCTCAAGGCTCTGGAGCCGGACAAGTGGCGGGCACTTTTCGACCGCCGCTATATGCGCACCCACTATCCCTATGGTTCCTCGGTATGGGGGAAAAAGGAAATGGTTTGCCCGGCGGTGGCTGATGAGAATGTGGTTTCGCTCTATGAAGGAGGCAGCAATATGTTTTGGGCCGAGCGGTTGGGGCGGCAGCTCGGCGTAGAGGATCTCTGGGTTAAACAATGCGGCGACAGTCACACCGGGTCGTTCAAGGACATCGGCATGACGGTCCTAGTTTCGATAGTCAAGCAGATCATCGCCACGGGGCAGCAGGTGCCAGCAATGGTCTGCGCTTCCAGCGGCGATACTTCGGCGGCGCTGGCAGCTTATGGCGCGGCGGCCGGGATTCCGGTGGTGGTGCTGTTGCCGCGCGGCAAAGTCACGGCGGCACAGATGGTCCAGCCATTGGCCAATGGCGCGCTGACCTTGTTTCTCGATACCGACTTTGACGGCTGCATGAAGCTGGCCAAGGCGTTGAGCAACGAGGAACAGTTTTATTATCTGGCGAATTCAATGAATCCGCTGCGGCTCGAAGGCCAGAAAACCGTAGCGGTAGAGATGGTGCAACAGGACGACTGGACCGTGCCCGATTGGATCGTCGTACCCGGCGGCAATCTCGGCAATATCAGCGCGCTGGGTAAGGGGTTTCTCGAAATGCGCGAGATGGGGTTGATTGAAGTGTTGCCGCGCCTCGTCGTCGCCCAAGCGGCCCATGCTGACCCGCTCTACCAGAGTTATCTGCGCGGTTTCGAGACGTTCGAGCCGCAGCGGGCTCGCAAGACGTTGGCCAGCGCGATCCAGATCGGTGCCCCAGTTAGCTGGGAGCGTGCTATCCGGGTGTTGAAAACCTTTGATGGCGTCGTCGAGTGCGCGAGCGAAGATGAGCTGGCTGACGCCTCAGCCAAGGCGGATCTCACGGGGCTCTTCGCTTGTCCGCATACGGGCGTAGCCCTAGCAGCATTGTTCAAGCTGGTGGCGCAGAAAGTCATCGCGCCCAAAGACAAGGTTGTCGTAGTATCGACGGCGCACGGGCTGAAGTTCCCCGAGTTCAAGACGCGTTATCACGCCGGTGATCTGGAAGAGTTCGGTGTCGTGCCGCGCTTCAGACAGATACCGCATGAGGTCGGAGCCGAATACGGGGCCGTGCAAAGCTTCGTGTTGCGGCACCTCGACGGACTGCGGGCCAAGGTCGTTTGAGGGAATTTCTCGCCAAGCAACGGTCTATAACGGACGCAATCGGGACAACGCGTGGTACGCAGCCATTGATGCGGAGTAGCCGGAGCTAGAGCAAGCCTTCCTGATTTGGTTAGCTCCAGACAATTTAAGCTACGACCGCGAAAACTTCGGCTACCTTTGTCTCCTAAAAGCAACTATAAGGGTGATCACGATTGCCGGTTGCTGATCCACCAAGGAAATACTTGCCATTGTTAAACGCCCCCTCTTCCGTTGTAAGTCCGGGGAAGGCACAAATCCCTATCGTGTGATCTGGTGGCGGATGGACTCTCGCAATTTGCCCGCTAGGAACGGACAGACCCTCGGCAACCTTGACCCAATTGAAAGGCGATAATGAGCACGGTATATTCGACCAAGTGCACCCCTACCCGCCTATGGCTACTCTGGATGATAGGGGCTGCGCTCGTCGTTGCGTCATCTGTCCCGGCCCACGAAAAGCCCAGCGAAAAGGAAGTGTGGGCCTTCAGGACTAACCTCCGGCCAACCATAGACGGCATCCTAGACGATGCGGACTGGAAGCGGGCTACGCCGGCGACGGGATTCATATTGATCGAACCCAAAGAAGGCGTCCCTGCGACCAACCAAACCTTTATACACGTACTCTACGACGCCGATTATCTGTACATCGGCCTCAATATGATGGATGCGGAGCCTAAGAATATAAAAGGACGCATCATGCAGCGGGACGGCACGTTTTCCCCGTTAGACCTCGTTGGTCTCGTCTTAGACACCTATCACGACCATCAAAGTGCCTACGGATTCTATATAAACGCCTACGGCGTCCAGAACGATTTTCGCGTTGAAAATGACGGGTCCGGCGGCTGGGGTGGAATCGATCAGAGTTGGGACGGCATTTGGCAAGCTGAAACCCATATCCACGACCAAGGTTGGAGTGCCGAGATCGCCATCCCATTCAAGACGCTGCGGTTTCCCGAATTGGATCAGCATACGTGGGGCATAAACGTCCAGCGCATTGAACGGACCTATACGGAAAATAGCAACTGGGCGTTCATATCAAGAGACGACCGATATCTCCTGAAAGTGTCCAAGGCCGGCCACCTCCATGGACTCGAAGACATAAAACCGGGGCTTCACCTAGAGGTACTGCCTTATGCAACCGGAGGCTACGGCAATGTGGGGAGTCGGTCCACAGAAGGCTGGTCCAGCGATTTTGGGCTCGATCTGAAATACAGCATTGCCTCCAACCTCACCTTAGACACCACCTTCAACCCAGATTTCGCCCATATAGAAGCTGACGAGAACCAGATAAATCTGACGAGGTTTGAACTGTTCCTAGAAGAGAAAAGGCCCTTCTTTCTCGAAGGTCAGAGGCTATTTACGGCAATGGATCTCTTCTACAGTCGTCGCATTAGCGATCCAGACGCTGGCGCTAAAATAACGGGGAAGATCGGCAAGAACAGCATCGGCATGATCGCAGCGCGGAACCGGCCGTCGGATGGAGGGGGCGACCCTCCGCATTTCGGCGTCCTGCGCCTCAAGCGCGATGTAGGAGTCAATTCCTCGATTGGTGCCTTGGCGGTCGGGAAAGATGGTCC
Source organism: Gemmatimonadota bacterium (assembly GCA_009841115.1). Lineage (GTDB taxonomy): Bacteria > Latescibacterota > UBA2968 > UBA8231 > UBA8231. The sequence goes on from VXML01000079.1 coordinate 162,355, forward strand.
GCTAGGGCAACAGGCGGTGGGCAGTGATCTCGTCTTGAGCTTGAACGACAACGATAAGCTCTTCCTCAATTCGGCCATGAGTTTTGGTACAGACACGGACCAAGACAACAAAATGTACAGCGGTCGCTTTAGGCATAACTCTGATCGCTTCCCCTACGGAGTTTGGGGCTCTTGGATCGAGCCTAAGTTCAACGTAGATCAAATCGGCTTCATCCCTCACGATGCCGATGTTGGCGAGCGAGAATTCGGCCTCTATGGAAGCTACGGTTGGCGTCCCGATTTCCTTGGCATTAGAAATATCTATTTAGGGCAGGATCTTGTCGCCGAGCGGCGGACCAACGAAGAGGGGTGGGAATGGCAATGGAGCAACATCGATCTGTACGTACGGCGACTGGATGACTCGCGGGCGTGGTTCAGCCACGAGAATTGGCAATTGCGGTGGCAGCAAAAAAAGTACAATGGCGACTCCTTCTATGCTGGTTTTGACACCGGCAACGGACGCAAGTACCGGCTCCGCCTCACCGGTCAACTGCGGGATCAGTACGACTTTGCAGACGAATACCTCGGCGACATCCGCCGCGTATCCGGGACGCTGCGATTCGACTTGTGGGAGGGGTTCTTTTTGGACTCTAGTACGGAATCTGTCTGGGAGTATTTCCCCTCCGGTGCATTAGACGAGGTGAAGCGCACCATGCTGCTGAGGACGACGTACTTTTTGCATCGGGATCTGTTCATCCGCAGCTTTTTTCAGCGCAGCTTCCACCGGGACACCGTCGATCTCAACCTGCTTTTTAGCTACACCTTCGGCCCGAACAACAGCCGATTCTACATCGCCTATAACGAACATCGAGCCGACACCACAGAGCGGATACTGCTGACGAAATTGAGCTACAGATTTAATTTCTGACGTCGATCTTGGCTTACTCTGCATCAAGCCGCATCTAACCATTCATGCGCCTATACACCTACCTGCTAAAGCTCCAACTACTCAACGCGCTGGCCTACCGCTTTGAGTATCTGTCCTCCATTGGGCGGAATTTGTTTTTCCTCCTTGGCTCCGTCTTCCTCTGGCGCACCGCGTATCGCGGGATCGACCAAGTCGCCGGAGTCACTGAGGCGCAGATGGTCACCTACTCCGTCGTCGCCGTGCTGATGAATGCATGTTTCACTATCAGCATCGACAACGTACTCTTCGGCAAGATCCGCGCAGGTGAGATCGCGCTCGACCTAATCCGGCCAGTGAACCTCGTCTGGTACTGGATGACCGAAGATGTGGGGCGTTCACTAGCGGCAGTCACGCAGTTCGCCCTGCCCCTGCTGGCCATCTCGCTCCTCTTTGTAGCTCCCCCGCTGCCAGCAGGGATAGGAGCGTGGTTGCTGTTTCTGCCAAGCTGTGCGCTGAGCTTCCTGCTGCTGTGGCTGCTAAGCGTCCTAGTGGGCCTGACGGCCTTTTGGGTCACTGACTTTGGGGATGTGAGCTCAGTGAAGACCAGTCTCGTCTTCGCTCTGTCGGGACGATTGGTGCCAATGTGGCTGTTCCCCGACCTCATCGCCGATGCATCGCGGTGGCTGCCCTTCCAGTACATGTTCCAAGCACCGCTGGAGATCTACATCGGCCGCGTCTCTGCCCAAGAGGTCGTCCATATCCTCTCCGTGCAGGCCATTTGGGTCGCGGTCTTCGCCCTGCTCGTAGGTTTCGTCTGGACGCGCGCCCAGCGGCGGGTCTTCGTGCAGGGAGGATAGGTAGCCTGTGATCGCCGATGTGCGTCATCACTTGTCCGTTGCAGCCCTGTACGGCCGCCTGTCGGTGCAGCGGGCGTTGGAGTATCCGTTCTCGCTGCTGAGCATCTGCCTTGGCTTGGGCTTCAACTACGTCTGGATTGGCGTCGCCCTGAAGGTGCTGGTCGACCGGTTCCAGCCGCTATCGGGATGGACCTTTTCACAGCTCGCTTTCCTGTACGGGTTGAGCCTGATGAGCCGTGGCGTCATGTCCATCCTGTCATTTCAGTCGCGGCAGATCGATCGCTTTGTCACGCGTGGCGAGTTCGACTTGATGCTTCTCAGACCCCTGGAGATCACCTTCCACTTTTCTTGTAACCGAATCAACGTAGTCGGCCTCGTACATCTGGTCATCGGCATGGGCTACTTCCTCTACGGGGCCCGGCTGTCTGGCTTTGTCTGGACGCCGCTGCACGTCGCCGAGGTACTCCTCGTCATTGCCGGTGGGACTCTGATCTACTGGTCCTACCTCACCCTCATTAGCTCCATCGCGTTCTGGACCATGCGGAGCCAGCCCCTCGTGGACGCCAGCATGGAACTGATGGCGCGCGGCACATTCTACCCGCTGACCGTGTACCCGTGGCCCCTGCAGGCGCTACTGACCTTTGTGCTGCCCCTCGGCTTCATCGGATTCTACCCCGCCTGCGACTTCCTCGGCCAAAGTGCGAACACTTCTTTGCCCCTCGATGTGGCCCTGTGGACTCCCGCTGTGGGTGCTGCCATGCTCGTACTAGCGCTAGCCGTCTTTGCCGCCGGCCTTCGCCGCTACGAAAGCGCGGGATCGTAAACCATGGCACATATAGAGTTAGAGAGGGTTTGCAAGACCTTCCGCGTGACCCGGAAGCAAAAGGGGCTGGCCGGTGCGGTGAAGGGCTTGTTCCGGCCAGACCGACGTGAAGTGCACGCGGTGCGCGACGTGAGCTTTGCGATTGAGCCAGGCGAGCTGGTCGGCTTTATCGGCCCCAACGGCGCGGGGAAGTCGACGACGATCAAGATGCTCTCCGGCATCCTCTATCCCACGTCTGGGCGCGTCTCCGTCGTCGGCCTCTCTCCCCAGAAGCAGCGGCGGGCGGTCGTCCAGCGCATCGGTGCAGTGTTCGGCCAGCGCAGTCAGCTAAACTGGGACCTTCGCCTCGGCGAGTCCTACGAGCTGTTCAAGCGGATCTACCGCATTGCTGACGACGACTTCGAGCGGAGCCTAGCCGAACTTTGCGAGGTCCTCGGTATCGAGGACCTCCTCGACACACCGGTGCGGCAGATGTCCTTGGGGCAACGCATGCGCGGGGAGTTGGCCGGTGCCATGCTGCACGAGCCGGACATCCTGTTTCTCGACGAGCCTACGATCGGCATGGACATCGAGGTGAAAGCGGCGATCCGGGCCTTCATCCGAGACATCAACCAGCGCCGGAGCACCACCGTGCTGCTCACCACTCACGACCTAGACGACGTGGAAGAGCTCTGCGAGCGACTCATCATCATCAACCAGGGACGCATCATCGAAGACGGGCCTCTGGCGGCGCTCATCGACTCGATTACCCCGCACCGCTATCTGATCGTCGAATGCGAACCCGGTGCCGACGAGCCGCTGGCTGGCTTCGTCCACGCCCACGCAGAGATCCTCGAACGGCGAGACAGCGTTGTCCGCATCCGCTTTGCGCGGAGCCAGGTATCTGCGTCGGCGCTGATCTCGGAACTGTCGGCCCGCTACCCAGTGCGCGACGTGTCCGTCCAAGATCCCGACATCGAGGACGTGATTCGCACGGTCTATGGGCGCGACGTGGGGGGATAGACGCAGTCAGCTAGTTGTAGCTGATCGATTCAGTTACTCGAATACCCGAGGAGTTAAGAGGGTTGCGGTCGGCCTACCATTGGTCCATGCAAAAGGCACTTGCGATTGCGTTCGCAAGTGCCTTTTGCTTTCTAGGTATTCCCTGTAAAAATCAGCTACCGATGCGAATGCGATTGATCGCCCGCGCCAGTGCTGCCTCGGCCCGCGCTACGTCAACTCGCTCCTCCCGCGCCCGCGCCAACCGTTCCTCGGCTCGCTGCCTCGCTGCCTCGGCCCGCGCTACGTCGATCTCCTCGACGCGTTCAGCCGTCTCGGCCAGCACCGCAACCTGCTCGCGCCCGACCTCGACAAAACCGCCGCTGATGGCCATTTGGACCTCATTGCCGTCCTCCTCGACAAACCGCAACCGTCCGATCTGCAACGAGGTCAAAAGCGGGATGTGTCCGGCGAGGACGCCGAACCCCCCCTCGCTACCGGGTGCTTGCAGGCTGGCTACCTGACCCGAGTAGGCCACCCGCTCTGGCGTGACAACCTCTAAGGCGAAGGCAGGCATGGACTAAAGGTCTTTGGCCGCTTCGAGGGCCTGTTCGATATTGCCGACGAGGAAGAAGGCGAGTTCGGGCACGTCGTCGTACTCGCCATCGACTAGCCCCTTGAAGCCGCGGATCGTGTCTTCGATTTTGACGTATTCGCCCGGCTTGCCGGTGAATGCCTCGGCCACGTGCATGGGCTGCGTGAGGAAGAACTGAATCTTGCGCGCTCTCGATACAATCAGCTTGTCTTCGTCCGACAGTTCGTCAATGCCTAAAATGGCGATGATCTCGCGCAGGTCGCGGTAGCGCTGTAAGACCTCTTGGACGCGCTGGGCAACCTGATAGTGCTCTTCGCCGACGGCGCGCGGATCGAGGAGGCGCGACGAGGAGGCGAGGGGATCGACCGCTGGGTATAGCCCTTGGTCGGCCAAGGAGCGCTCCAGCACGATGCGGCCGTCGAGGTGAGCGAAGGCCGAGACCACGCCCGGGTCTGTATAGTCGTCGGCTGGCACGTAAATGGCTTGCACCGACGTGATCGAGCCGGTTTTGGTGGTGGTAATCCGCTCCTGCAGGGCACCCATCTCGGTCGCCAGCGTCGGCTGGTACCCTACGGCCGAGGGCATGCGGCCTAGGAGAGCCGAGACCTCGGCCCCGGCGAGGATGAAGCGAAAGATATTATCGACAAAGAACAGCACGTCTTGGCCAGCCTCGTCGCGGAAGTGCTCGGCAATGGTCAGTCCGGTGAGGGCGATGCGCTGGCGCGCACCGGGCGGCTCGTTCATCTGCCCAAAGACCATGGCCGTCTTGTCGATGACGCCCGACTCTTCCAACTCGCCCAGCAAGTCATTGCCCTCGCGCGTGCGCTCGCCTACGCCAGCGAAGACCGAATAACCGCCGTGCCCAGAGGCCACATTGTTGATCAGCTCGGTGAGAATGACCGTCTTGCCGACCCCAGCACCCCCGAAAAGCCCCAGCTTGCCGCCGCGGGCAAAGGGGCAGATCAAATCGAGGACCTTTAAGCCGGTCTCCAGCATTTCGTCTGCGGTGACTTGGTCTTCGTGGGCCGGGGCTGGACGGTGCAAGGGCATCCGGGGCGCTTCGCTGCTGAGCGCACCCTTGCCGTCGATTGGCTCGCCGATGACGTTGAAGAGGCGGCCGAGCACTTCCTCGCCCACTGGAACTTGGATCGGACCGCCGCTATCAACTACCCGCGCACCGCGCCGCAGGCCGTCGGTAGAATCCATCGCTACACAGCGCACCGCGTGCTCGCCCAAGTGCTGCTGTACTTCGAGGACTAGGCGCTCTTGGCTTGGGCGGTCTTCTGCGACCACCTCCAAGGAGTTGTAGATGGGCGGCAGTTCCTGCCCGGCGAAATCGACATCAATGACGACGCCGATGATTTCTTTGATCGTTCCTTCTTTCATTTTTACCTCGCGTAGTAAACAGCGCTATTGAGCCACAGCATTGGCACCGCCGATAATGTCCATCAATTCGAGGGTTATCGAGGCCTGCCGCTCCTTGTTCATTTCGCGGGTCAGATCCTCGATCATGTCTCTGGCGTTCTTGGTGGCGTTGTCCATCGCCATCATCTGGGCGGCGAAAAAGCCCACATTCGACTCCAGCAGAGCACGCCATACTTGGAAGTTGATCTGGCGCTCAACCAAAGTGCCCAACAGGACCTCGGGCGATGGCTCGAAGTCGTACTTGGCACTCTCACCTGTTTCCTCCTCGGGCGCGATGGGCAATAGCTGGCGGACGGTGGGCACTTGGGAAGTAACAGAGGAGTATTCGCTATAGCAGAGCAACACCCGGTCGGTCTGGCCAGCGACAAAGCGACTCGTTAGATCCTGAGCTATATCCACGACGCGAACTAACTCGAGCTGGTTGAACACATCGGCGTGATGGCGGGAGATTGAGTAGCCGCGATGGCTGAAGAAGTCCCAGCCCTTGTTCCCGATGGTGATCAACTCAGGTTGGGCGTCCACGTACTCGTCCAACTCGTCCTGAACACGCCGGCACATGTTGGTGTTAAAGGCACCGCAGAGGCCGCGATCGGAGGTTATGACCACCAGCGCAACGCGCTGGACCGGGCGAACCGCAAAGAGCGGCTGCTCGTAGGTATCGACGCTCTGGTGCAGCGCTTTCAGGACTTGGTCCAGTCGCTGGGCGTACGGCCGGGCAGCTAAAATCGCCGCCTGAGCACGGCGCATCTTGGCCGCTGCCACCATCTGCATGGCATTGGTGACGCGCTGGATATTGGTGATGCTGGCGACGCGCGTCCTGAGTTCGCGAAGTGTAGCCACTGCTTAGTCAGCTCCCGTAGAGGGACGGAAGCCACCCTTGAACTCTTCGATCGCCGCGTCGAGCTTTTCCCTAGTTTCATCACTCAAATCGCGACTCTCGTAGATCTCCTGCATAAGCTCGGACTGGCGATCCCGCATGTGGGCCAGCAACTCGGCCTCAAAGCGGCCTAGGTCGGCCGTGGGCAGATCGAGTACGTGGTCGATAATCGACAGCGAAACCGTCAGTTCGGCCAGCGACTGCGGAGAGAACTGATCCTGCTTGAGGATTTCCATCAGCTTCTCGCCGCGGTTGAGCAGATTGCGCGTGGCTTGGTCCAAGCCCGAAGTGCCGAATTGGGCGAACGCCTTGACTTCGTTGTAACGCGAAATATCGCCCTTGATGGTCCTGGCCACTGCTTTCATCGCCTTGGTCTGGGCATCGCTGCCCACGCGCGACACCGAGGCACCCACGTCCATGGCCGGCCTGTTGCCCGAGTAGAACAACTCGGGCTTGAGCAGGATCTGGCCATCGGTAATCGAGATGACGTTGGTGGGTATAAAAGTCGATACGTCGCCTTCGAGAATCTCGATAATCGGCAGGGCCGTCAGCGATCCGCCGCCCTTCTCATCGCTCATCTTGGCGGCGCGCTCCAGCAGGCGCGAGTGCAAGTAGAACACGTCGCCCGGATAGGCTTCGCGGCCCGGGGGCCGGCGCAAGATCAGCGACATCTCGCGGTAGGCCCAAGCCTGTTTGGATAGATCGTCGTAGATGATCAGAGCGTGCTGACCATTATCGCGGAAGTACTCGCCCATCGAAGCACCGGCATAGGGTGCCAAAAACTGCAAAGGTGCCGGATCGGACGCCGTGGCCGAGACCACGATAGTGTATTCCATGGCACCGTTAGCCTCTAGTTCGGCCACCAACTTGGCCACGGTCGAGGCCTTCTGGCCGATAGCCACGTAGATGCACTTGACGTCTTGGTCGCGCTGGTTGATGATGGTGTCAACGGCAATGGCCGTCTTGCCCGTCTGGCGGTCGCCGATGATCAGCTCGCGCTGGCCGCGCCCAATGGGAACGGTTGAGTCGATGATTTTAATGCCCGTCTGCAGCGCTTCGAAGACTGGCTGGCGGTCGATGACGCCTGGAGCTTTGCGCTCGACCGGCACGCTCTCGTCAGCTTGGATGTCGCCCTTGCCGTCAATGGGCATGCCCAAGGGATTGACGACCCGGCCCAGGAGGGCCTCGCCCACTGGCACTTCGACGATGCGGTCGGTGCGCTTTACTTGGTCGCCTTCGTTGATCAGGGTGTCCTCGCCGAAGAGCACACAGCCGACGTTGTCTTCTTCGAGGTTGAGGGCCATGCCCATAATGCCGTGCGGGAATTCCACCAATTCGGTGGCCCGCACATTGCTCAGACCGTGGACGCGGGCCGTGCCATCGCCTACATAGAGCACGGTACCTGTCTCGAATACGTCTATTTCTTTTTCAAAGCCCAGTAGCTGTTGCTTGAGAATTTGGGAAATCTCATCGGGCTGAACCATCGTTTCGGTGGCCATAAATCCTCCTACTGACTAACCGGCCAGACGCGCTTGTAGGCGCTCTAGATAGGTGTTCACACTGCCGTCGAATACGGTGTCGCCGACGCGGACAATCGCGCCGCCCCGCAGGCTGGCATCGACTTGGACATCCAAGCGCACTGTGCGGCCGCTGCGGTGCTCTAAGCGCTCCCGCAGGCGCTGGTATTGCTCTTCATTCAACGCCACGGCCGAGCGCACCTCAGCGCTGATTATGCCCTCGCGCTCGGCGACCTGACCGAGAAAACTTTCGAGTGCTGCGCCGATAATAGAAGCTCGGCCCCTAACTGCCATGAGCCGGAGAAAATTCAGGGTCAGCACCTCGACCTTACCACTGAAGAGCTCCCGCAAGACATTGGCTTGCGCTTGGCTATCGGCTAGAGAATTGGCTAAAAATTCGGCCAACTCGCCGGATTGGCGCACGGTCTCCAAAAGCCGCTCGACGTCGCGCTGCACCGCTGTGGTCGCGCCCGTTTCATCGGCGGCCTCCAGCAGCGTAGCCGCGTAGCGTCGCACTACTTCAGGTGCGTTCATTGTCCTGTTCGCGCGATGGCGTTCAATTGGATTCGGGAATTCTGGCTATAAAGTCATCGACGAGACCCCGGTTCTTCTCGTCGTCCAAATTGGCGTCGATCAGCGCACCAGCGGCTTGAACCGCGAGATTAGCCGTCTCGCGACGCAGCTCGGCGATGGCAGCGCGCTTCTCGCTTTCGATGCTGGTCCGCGCTTGGTCCAGCATCCGCTCCGCCTCTTCCCGCGCTTGGGAGACGATTGTCTGCCGCACGTTCGCCCCAGCCTCGCGGGCCTCGGCGACGATCTGCCGTGCCTCTTCATCTGCCGCGGCGAGCTTCTGCCGGTGCTCGCGCAAGACCTCTTCGGCCTCTTGGCGCGACTGCTCAGCCGCGGAGATCGCGTCGCTGATGCGTTGCTCGCGCTCGTCGAGGGCCGCCAAAAGGTGGGGCCAAGCGAATTTTTTGAGGACGAAAAGCACCACCAAAAAGGTGATGATCGTCCATATTATGAGCCCCACATGGGGATCGAGTAACATAGCGCTTGCGCTACTTGGTCAGCACGATCAGCAGGCAAAATACCTCGCCGATCAGGGCCACGCCTTCGACCAGAGCGGCCGTCAGGATCATATTGGTGCGGATATCGCCTACGGCTTCGGGCTGGCGGGCGACGCCCTCCAATGCTTTGCCGGCCAGCAGGCCGATGCCCAAACCTGCGCCAATAGCGCAAAGCCCCATGCCAATTCCGGCACCCATATACGCAAATTCCATAGCCAAATACTCCCTCTTGTGAACGGTGTGAACCCCTGCTAATGGTCTGGATGAGCAGCCATGCTAATAAAGACCGTCGATAGCAGGGTAAAGACAAAAGCTTGGACGAATCCGATAAAAATTTCGAGCATGTAAATCGCCACGGCAAAGGGCACAGATCCAATGGCGATCCACTCACTTTGCAAAATGGAGATCAAACCCAAGAAGACCAAAATCGCCACGTGGCCGCCGGTCATATTGGCGAAAAGACGCACGCACAAAGCAAAGGGCTTGACCAACAAACCAATTATTTCTACGGGAATCAGAATGATGAGCAGCACTGGCGGCACTCCAGAAGGGATCAGGCTCTTGAAGTAGCCGAACAATCCGTTGTTGGCGATGCCGGCCCCTATCATTACCAAAAAAGAGCACAGGGCTAGGCCAGCCGTGACGTTAATGTTACCAGTGGCTGTAGCACTGTAGGGAACTAACCCTAGCAGGTTGCAAAACAGAATAAAAAAGAAAAGCGTCAGCAAAAAAGGCAGATACTTTTTGCCGTCCTCGCCCATGATGGGCAATACGACTTCGTCGCGCAGGAAGAGGACGATGGCCTCAAAGAAATTGGCCAGACCCGAAGGCACGGTGCGCGGCTTGCGGAAGGCCCTGAGCATGAGCACTATGAGCAGGAGGCTCGCCACCCACATAATCAATACGTGCCGGGTGATGGAGAGGTCGATACCGAAAAGCTCTAGCGAAGGAAGAGAAACTTTGCCTGCGAGCAGGTGATGAAAATCGACAAAGGGCAATTCAATATAGGGGCTATCTAAAATGTGCCCTATGATGTCCACTTGCGCATTTGCGGCGTTAGCCGCCTGCGTTTCGCCAGCCATGTACTGCCTTGTGAGATATCTAAAATTCGGAGGGGAATCTGTCGCAGTAACCAACCAAATAAACTAATTAGGCTGTAAATTTCTGTCAACACCTCACGGGCGCTTCTAGGGCTTTGAACGGCCTTGTAACTTGAGTACGTAAAAAATTTCAAACGCGAGAAAAAGCAAGTACGCAGCCACTAGCGCGACGAAGTAACTTTCGGCATGGATATCAGCCCATCTGAGCACCACTACCGACAAGACAGCCACCGCGATCAACCTCGCGATCATCCCCCCGAAAAAGGCGATTATAAAGGTTTGCATGCCCTTGCCCCATCCCCAGCGAATTGCCGCCAGCGCGAGCGCGCCATTGACCCCGGCAACCGCCAAGCCAGCGGCGATGCTGTCCCAATTCACGGTCCGTCCTCCCGCTTGCGCCGCTCATCTAAGTCCATCAGCGTCCGATAGAGTTTGTAAAACCCGCCTCCCGCGCCGAGCAGGGTGCCCAATACGAGAAAGAGCGGCGTAGTTGCAAATTTGTCGTCGAGCCACCAGCCGAGAAACACAAAGATCAGGATCGTCGCCGCGAACTGAATCCCCAGACTGACGTAAGGGCCGATCTCGGCATACGCCCCGGTCTTTTTTTTAGCGACCATATTTCTACGAGCAAAGAAAAACGGCGGACCACCGCCCGCCGCTATATCAAAGCTGCCGACAGTGCTCAGTTCGTCTTCGACTCGGCTTCCCCGCACGAGCCGGGGGCCTGACCGCACTCGCACATAGGCTCGCCCAACGCATCGCGCATAGTGCCCAGCCCGCCGCACGAGCCTTGGAGGCGACGATTGCTGAAGATCACGCCGACGGCCATGGCGGCCATGATTAGCCCAAAAACAGCGAAAGCAGCAATAAGCGTGCTTATAGTCATCCTGCATTCCTCCCGACTTAAAACTCGTCGAAGCGGATCATTTCCTCTTCGATACCTAGATCGTCGAGCATCCCAAGCGCGGATTGGAGCATCAGCGGTGGGCCGCACAAGTAATATTCGACGTCTTCAGGAGCGGGGTGATCCTTGAGATAATGGTCGTGCACCACCTGGTGAATAAAGCCCACATAGCCGTCCCAATTGTCCTCTGGCCGCGGCTCGGACATGGCGATGTGGAAGGTGAAGTTGGGAAACTCCTCTTCGATTTTGCGGAAGTGGTCCTCGTAGAAGACCTCGTTGGGATTGCGCGCCCCGTACCAATAGGACACCTTGCGCCCCGTCTTGAGCGTGTGGAAGAGGTGGTACAGATGCGAGCGCAAAGGTGCCATGCCCGCGCCACCGCCGATATAGACCATCTCGCGGTCGGTTTCTTGGATGAAAAACTCGCCGAACGGCCCCGAGATCGTCACCATGTCGCCCGGCTTGCGGCTGAACACATAGGAAGAGGCAATGCCGGGCGGCACGTCCATCCAGCCGCCCTTTTCGCGGTCGGGCGGCGGGGTAGCGATGCGGATGTTGAGCATGATGATGTCGCCCTCGGCCGGGTGATTGGCCATTGAATAGGCGCGAAAGACGGGTTCGGTATTGACGAGCTTGAAGTCCCAGACGTTGAAGCGATCCCAATCGGGGTGAAAGCGCTCGTCAATACCCTCAAAGTCCTTGAAGTCGCACTCAAAGGGCGGCACTTCGATCTGGATAAAGCCGCCGGGCTGGAAATCCAGCGTTTCGCCCTCGGGGAGCTTGACGACAAATTCCTTGATAAAGGTCGCCACATTGTCATTGGAGACGACTTCGCACTCCCACTTCTTGACCGAGAACACTTCGGGCGGCACTTCGATCTTCATGTCCTGCTTGACGTTGACCTGACAGGACAGCCGCACGCCCTCGCTCGCTTCGCGCTTGGTAATGTGGCTGGTCTCGGTCTGCAAGATATCGCCACCACCCTCGTAGATATTCACCTTACACTGGGCGCAGGTGCCACCGCCACCGCAGGCCGAAGACACGAAGACCTTGTTGTCGGCCAGCACGTTGAGCAGCTTGCCCCCTGCTGGAACGGAAAGGGCCTTGCTCTCGTCGTCGTTGATGAGGATCCGCACGTTGCCGCTGGGCACCAGCCGGGAGCGGGCTACCAAGATTATGGTCACTAAGGCCAGCACTACGCCGGTAAACATGCCGACGCCGGAAATAACTTCAGTCATAAGGTGCTCTTTCCTTCTATAGCTGAATACCGGAAAAGGACATAAAGGCCAAAGACATCAGACCCACCGTAATGAAGGTGATCCCGAGGCCGCGTAACCCTGGCGGCACGTCGCTGTACTTCATCTTCTCGCGGATGCCCGCCAGCGCGACGATAGCCAGCGCCCAACCAAAGCCCGAGCCAAAGCCAAAGACCACGCTCTCACCTAAGTTGTAGTCGCGCTCGACCATGAACAGCGAACCGCCTAAAATCGCGCAATTGACGGTAATCAAGGGCAAGAAGATGCCCAGCGCATTGTAGAGGGCCGGCACGAATTTGTCGAGAAACATCTCGAGGATTTGCACCATGGCGGCGATGATGCCGATGTAGCTAATCAGCCCCACAAAGGTCAAATCCACTCCACTCAAACCCGCCCACGCCAGCGCGTCCTCTTTGAGCAAGTGCTGGTAGATTAGGTTGTTGGCCGGGACGGTAACCGTCTGCACCACGACTACGGCGATCCCAAGCCCAAACGCCGTCGGCACCTCCTTGGAGACCGCTAGAAAAGTACACATCCCCAAAAAGAAGGCCAGCGCCATGTTCTCGACGAACACGGACTTCATAAATATGCTCAGATAGGCTTCGACCATGTTCGGTTACTCCTCCTCGACCTGATCGCTCTTCCAACTCCTGAGCGCCCATATAAAAAAGCCAATGATGAAAAACGCACTCGGCGGCAAGAGCATCAGGCCGTTGGGCGCGTACCAACCTCCTTCGGCGGCCAATGCAAACATTGGTACCCCAAACAGCGAACCCGACCCGAATAGCTCGCGCAATATGCCGACGACCAGCAGAATGACGCTGTAGCCCAAGGCATTGCCCAAACCGTCGAGAAAGCTCAGCCCAGGGCCGTTCTGCGAGGCGAAAGCCTCGGCCCGCCCCATAATAATGCAGTTGGTGATAATCAGGCCGACGAAGACCGAGAGCTGTTTGCTAATATCAAAGGCATAGGCGCGCAGGAATTGATCGACGATAATCACCAGCGAGGCGATGATCGTCATCTGCACGATAATGCGGATATTAGCCGGGATGAAGTTGCGAATCAAGCTGACGGCCATGTTGGAACAACAGAGCACGAAAATGACCGCCAAGCACATGGTGACGGTGGTCTCCAGCTTGGTCGTCACCGCCAGTGCCGAGCATATACCGAGGCTCAGCAAGGCAATGGGATTGGAGTCAAAGAGCGGCCTGAAGAGGACGTCTCTTGGTTTGTCAGCCATTTAACTAACTCCTCGTTCTTTGAGCTTGGCCAGATACGGCCCAAAGGCTTCCGCACCCAGCCAGTAGCGCAGCATGTCCCTGACGCCGCGCGAGGTAATGGTGGCACCCGACAGCCCATCGACCTGATACTGGGCTTCGGGCCGTCCCTGGACGACCTTGCCCCTGATCACTTCAATGCGCACGGCACCGCTTTCGTCAAAGGCCTTTTTGCCGTCCCACAGGGCCTTCCAACTCGGGTTATCGACCTCACCCCCCAAACCCGGAGTCTCGGCGTGCTCGTAGTACACCAGCCCGCGGATGGTATTGAGGTCCCTAGCATCGAGAGCCACAAAGCCGTAGAGCGTTGACCACAACCCTAAGCCGTGGACGGGCAAGATGACCTTTTTAATCTTGCCCTTCTGCGAGACCAAATACACCGAGGCATGGAGTGCGCGGCGTTTGACGTTGGCAATATCCACATCAGCCGGTACCACCTCGCTCTGCTCCGGGTCTTTGGCCGCCCGCCGCTGGTCGTACTCAATCGGGTCCACGCCATCGACGTATTCCCCGGTCGCCAAATCGACGACGCGAGTATTTATGTTTTGGTACAACTCATCGATGCGCTCGCCGCTGGCGACCTCGCCGGACTTCAGCAGACCCGCGGCCATCAGAATATTGCGCTTCTTGTCGAGCGTCTTGTTGACCGCCTGGGTCGGCCGCAGCGACACCGCCGCCGCCGATACCAGCACCGAGCAGACAAGGCAAACGCCGAGCGCCACGCCGAATGTTCTACTTACTGAATCGTTAGCCACTTTGTCTATCTCTCCTAAGAGCTGACAGCAGTGCGGACCAGCCTGCGCTTAATGTTGGCTTGTATTGCCACGTAGTCGATCGCGGGCGCGAAGACATTGCCAAAGAGAATGGCCAGCATTACGCCCTCGGGGAAGGCCGGGTTGATCACGCGGATCAGCACGGTCATAAAGCCTATGAGCGCCCCGTACACCCAACGACCGGCCGGAGTCATGCACGCCGACACCGGGTCCGTCGCCATATAGACGCAACCAAAGGCATACCCGCCTAGCACCAAATGCCAAGCCGCGTTCATCTGGAACATCGGGTTGGTATCGCTGCCAATCGCGTACAGCAACTCGGCGCAGACGACCGTCGCCACCGTCATACTGACGATGATTTGCCAAGAGCCAACCCTAGTCGCGATGAGGATGGCCGCGCCGATCAGACAGGCTATGGTCGATGTTTCTCCCATAGATCCGGGAATCGTGCCCAAGAAAGCCTGCATCCAAGTCACCGTATTGGTAACGGCCGCCATGCCGTCGGCCGCCGCGGCCCCTAGCGGGGTAGCGTACGTAAAGCCATCGACCGCGACCCAAACCGCATCGCCAGTGATCTCGACGGGATACGCAAAGTAGAGAAAAGCCCGCCCGGTCAGCGCTGGATTGAGGAAGTTCTTGCCGGTGCCGCCGAAAACCTCTTTACCTATCACCACGCCGAAGCTGATGCCGATGGCTACCTGCCACAGTGGAATGGTCGGCGGCAAGGTCAGGGGAAAGAGCATGCCCGTGACCAAGAAGCCCTCGTTGATCTCGTGCTTGCGAACCATCGCGAAAAGCCCCTCCCACAGACCACCCACCATATTGCACACCAAAAAGACCGGAAAGAAATAGAGGAAGCCGTGGAATACGTTAGCCAACGGGTTACCGGGATTGTAGCCGATGCCGAGAATGTCGATGATTATCCCGCGCCATTCGCCCGTTGTGGTGGCCCCCATCTGCTGCATGGCCGAATTGATCTGATAGCCCGTGTTCCACATGGCCATGAAGATGCAGGGAACGAGCGCGACGACGACCGTAATCATGGTGCGCTTGAGGTCAATGCCGTCGCGCACGTGCGTCGGCCCCTCCGTGACGCGACCGGGCGTATATAAAAATGTATCGGCTGCCTCGTATAGAGCGTAAAACTTTTCCAGCCGCCCCCCCTTGTGGAAAAGAGGCTCGGCCTGATCGAGCAGATCTCGCAACACCTTCATTGAATGCGTCTATCCTTCTCTTTCGATTCTGTCCAAATTTCGCCGCAGCATGGGTCCGTATTCGTACTTGCCGGGACACGCAAAAGTACACAGCCCCAAGTCCTCCTCGTCCAGTTCCAGACAGCCGAGAGCTTGGGCGCGGTCCGTATCCTCGACGATGATGGCGCGAAGGAGCAGTGTCGCGAGGATGTCCAGCGGCATCACCTGCTCGTACGAGCCGATTGGCACCATGGCCCGATCGCTGCCCTCGGTCGAAGTAGTAAAATCGAAAAGTCGCCTGGGCAGCAGCTTGGAGACAAAGACATTCTTGATGGAAAACTTATCGACGCCCGGTTTCTGCCATCCTAAGAACTCGCGCTCGCGGCCTTCGGCAAGTACAGAGACCTGCGTGTGATAGCGTCCGAGAAAGTCCAAGGGACCAGACGCTACCCGACCCGCTAGCACCGACCCGGCAATGATCCGATTCTCACCCGGCTTGAGCTGGCCCGCCGTCAGCTCGCTCAGGCAGGCCCCTTGGCGGGTGCGCAACAGGCGCGGCTGCTCCACTTGGGGGCCGCCCAAAGCCACGATGCGCTCGGTCCACAACGAGCCGGTAGCAAAGAGCTTACCGCAGGCTATCACGTCTTGGTAGCCAATGTACCAGACGGTCTTGGCCGCGCCGACCGGATCGAGAAAGTGGATGTGGGTGCCGGGCAACCCCGCGGGATGCGGACCGGCAAATTCGACGACCTCGGCACCGTCGGCTGAGATGCTCGCACCGGGTGCCTTGCACACATAGACCGGCCCATCGGTGAGCTTGCCCAGTATAGTCAAACCCCGAGCAAAGTCGTCTTCGTATTCGCGGAGCACAACTTGGGGATCGGCTGCGAGGGGATTGGTATCCATTGCGGTGACGAAAATCGAGTGCGGTGCGGCGCTGTCGGGCAGGGGCACTTTGCTGTAGGGCCGCGTGCGCAGCGCGGTCCAAAGGCCAGACGCCACCAAGGTTTCGCGCACCTGCTCGCGGCTTAGTTGGTCAGGTGCCGTGCGCGTGTGCTGCTCAAAGCGCTCTTCCTCGTCTCCAGCGACCTCAATGACAACCGAAAGCAAGGCGCGTTTGGCCCCGCGATGGACGGCGATCACTTTGCCGCTCGCCGGCGACGTATAGCGCACACCTGGGAGCCTCTTGTTTTCGAAGAGCAACTGCCCTTTTTTGACCGAATCGCCCTCGTTTACGGCCATCGTCGGCCGCAGGTCAATGACGTCCGGTCCCAAGACGGCCACCTTCCCAATTGCTGGGCCATCGTCAATCACTTGCTCCGGCGCACCAGCAATGGGCAGGTCCAATCCTTTTTTTATTGCAATTTTGCTACTGGCCATTATGCGTGCTACGCCATCCCCTTTCAAAAGTAAATATCACTAAACTGGCCAGTTTAAGCCAGCTAGCTCCACCTGTCAAGAAAAATACGACACTAATTCGCCACTGAAGAGTTTTTATGTCTCATAATCGGCCAGATATCAAAGCGCGGGCGCGCCTTCCAGCCCGTTTCCCTCCGCAAACAGCCTAAAAATAAAAGCCAAGAAACGCGATGGAGCAAGACATTTGCGCGGCAGATGCGGGCTAGACCTTGCCAAACTGGGTGAAACCTCGGATTTTAGACGCTCATTCACCAACTGATCGAGGAATTATGAGCCTGAATGCGCCCGCAACGCGCGAGGAAATCGCCGCCCTCTACAAAAGTCCCATACTCGACCTCATATATCGCGCCGCAACCGTCCATCGCGAGCACCACGATCCGCGGCAAGTACAAGTCTGTACCCTGCTGTCGATCAAGACCGGCGGCTGTCCTGAAAATTGCAGCTATTGCTCGCAGTCGGCTCACTTTGATACGGGCCTCGAACGCCAAGACCTGCTGTCGCTAAATGCCGTGCGCGAAGCCGCCGAGCGCGCCGCAGCCGCGGGCAGTACGCGCTTCTGCATGGGCGCGGCCTGGCGCCAAATCCGCGACGGCGTGGAATTCGACCGCGTGTTGGACATGGTGCGCACGGTCGCTGCCACCGGCATGGAAGTCTGCTGCACGTTGGGCATGCTCACCGCCGACCAAGCCCGCCAGTTGCGGGAAGCCGGTCTCCACGCGTACAACCACAACTTGGACACCGGGGAAAACTACTACCCCGAAATCGTCTCCACTCGCACCTATCGCGACCGCATCGAAACCCTGGGCCACGTCGGCCGCGCCGGGATTTCGGTCTGCTGCGGCGGCATCTTGGGCATGGGCGAAAGCGAAGACGACCGCATCGACCTGCTCTGCGCGCTATTGCAACTACCAACGCCGCCGGAATCCATACCGGTCAACGCCCTAGTACCCATCGCCGGTACGCCCCTCGGGGACCGCGAAAAAGTGACCGCGTGGGAGCTCGTCCGCATGATCGCCTGCACCCGCATCCTCTTTCCCACGGCCATGGTGCGCCTCTCGGCTGGTCGCGACCAGCTCTCGACAGCCGAACAAGCCCTGTGCTTTTTGGCCGGAGCCAATTCCATCTTCTCAGGCGACCGCCTGTTGACTACTCCCCACCCTGGCACCGACGCCGACCAAGCTCTCTTTGACCTGCTCGACCTAGAAGCGCGGCCGCCGCAAAGCGCTTCAGAGCGCGTCGATCAGCTCGCAGAAGTAGTCGTAGATCGAAGCTAGCTGAGATCGCTCAATGCAATAGGGCGGCAGCACGTACACACTGTTGCCCAGCGGCCGCAGCAGGAATCCCCGCGCCAAAAATCGCTCCCTCAGCAGCGGCCCCACCTCGTGCAAGTATCCTTCCTCGCCCGCGGCTATCACGTCTGCCGCTACAATCGTACCGCACACTCGTACCCGCTTGAGCCGCTGGTGGTCGCGCAGGCGCACCACTTCCTCGCACTGCCAAGACTCTAGGCGGCGGAAAGGCTCGCTAGCGAGCAGATCCAGCGAAGCCAGCGCGGCCGCGCACCCCAAGGGATTGGCCGTATAGGAGTGCCCGTGATAGAAGGCTTTATCCGGGTCGTCATGATAGAAAGCCGCGAAAATCCGCTCGCTGCAAACAGTGGCCGCCATGGGCAGAAAGCCGCCGGTCAGCCCCTTGGCCAAGCAGATGATATCCGGTTGGGTCGCGGCTTTCTCACAGGCGAAGAGCGCCCCGGTGCGCCCAAATCCGGTCAGCACCTCGTCGTAGATGGCCAACACGTCGCATTGGCGCAAAAGCGTCTGCACGGCCGCGAGAAAGTGCGGGCGGCACATCCGCATACCCCCAGCACCCTGCACCAGCGGCTCGAGTATCATGGCCGCGTACTGGCTAGGATGGTGCGCCAATAACTCCTCCAGCCGCGAGAGTGCCTGCGCTTCTTTCGCTTCTACTTCCCCATCGCCTTCCCAAGTGGCCGGAAAGGGCACGGCATCCGTCGAAAAGAGCAAGTCGGCAAAAGGGCGCGTAAAAAGCGAGCGTTCCCCCACCGACATCGCCCCGAGCGTGTCGCCGTGATAGGCCCCCTCGAAACGCAGAAAGCGCGTGCGATCTCGCTCGCCCTGATTGCGCCAAAACTGATAGGCCAGCTTGAGCGCGACTTCCACGGCCGTCGAGCCGTCATCCGAGTAGAAAACCCACTTCAGCGGCGCGGGCAAGGCATCTACCAGCCGCCGGGCTAGCTCTTCGGCAGGGCGATGAGTAAACCCGGCCGCTATTACCTGTTCCAGCTCTTTGGCCTGCTCAGCCACCGCCGCAGCGATTTCGGGCTGGCCGTGGCCGTGCAAAGTCACCCACCAGCTCGAAATGCAGTCGAGAATCTGCCGTCCATCCTCCAACTCTAGCACTGCCCCGCGACCAGCCCGCACCTGCTGCACCGGCAACGCCGCCTTCATCTGGGTAAAAGGCGACCACACGTGAGAAGTACGCTCAGGCATGGCAGCCAAAATAGCGATCAAAAAGCGCCCAGACCTTGGCAGGTGCTAGGTCTACCCGGCGGTCGATTTCAGCCAGCACAGGCACCTCTCCGTAGTGAGCGATAGCTTGGCAGTTAGCTGGGTTGGGGGGACCGTTAACCACCACGCCCAAGAGCGGGCAACCTCGGCGGCGCAATTGGTCCAGCGTCAATAGCGTGTGATTGATGGTGCCCAATTCGCTGCGCGCCACCACCAGCACCGGCAACCCTAGCGCGACCATCAGATCGACCATCAGATGCCGATCGTCGAGCGGCACCATGACCCCGCCAGCCCCTTCGACGATCAAGCGCTCCTGCTTGGGCAGCGCAAAGCGGCTCATCTCGATCTGCACGCCCTCTCGCCGGGCCGCCTCGTGCGGCGACAGGGGGGCGCGCAAGCGATAGGTCTCCGGTA
>VXML01000063.1 GCA_009841115.1 Gemmatimonadota bacterium
GCCGGATCGCCAGCATCGATGACCAGGAATCGCGCCAGAGGCCGGTCGCCAGGGCAGGATTGCCAGCATCGATGACCAGGAACCGCGCCAGAGGCCGGTCGCCAGCATCGATGACCAGAGACCGCGCCAGGGGCCGCGAGCTGGCGGCGCTGAAATCGTGTCAGAGGCCGGTCGCCAGGGGCGGATTGCCTGTTGAGGCGTTAATGTGGCGCTGAAATTGTTACGTCTGCCGGGCGAAAAAAGAGAGGTTGCGGCCTAGTTCAGATGTTCTAAAGCTGAAAATTTGATAAAATCGCGCTGTTTTGCACGTCTAGGTTGCGCTGAAATTGTTACATTCGCCGGGGGCGAATAGAGAGGCTTGCGGCGGCGGGATATGGTTAAATCAGTCGTTTTTGTACGGGCGTATCAGCGGGCAAAAGCGCGTGGTGGATTCCGCGTTGTGCAAGGCGCATAGCGAATTGTTCCGGGGTATCCGCGCCTTTTGAGCAGTTGCACGGGATACAGGCGACAGTCATGTTATCCGGGGCGTTGCCTAGTTCCGGGCGGATGTGTTCCAGGCTGGCGTTATCCGAGGTCAATTCAATGCCGCAATAGAAGCATTGGCGCTGGCGTTCAAATAGGCTGGCGACAAATTCTTTACTTAGATCACCATGATAGCGGCGGCGGGCATAGTCGGTTCTGACTTGCATTTTCATCCGGCGCTTGTGGCGTCGGTAGCGGGCGCGGTTGGCGGTGCGTCGGCTTTCCAGGGTTGCGCGTTTTCGTTTGGCTTTCATGGCGATACCTGTTATAATGCAAGGTGGCTGCTGAAACAGCCACCTCTAATCACCAAGTCTAAGTGAGGTAGACATGGCAACTTCCAAGAGTATACCAAAAGAGCGCGTGGCCATATTGAAGTTCAAGCGCAAGTCAGCAGCCGAGGCGTTGTCTGATAAATTGTCTGCGCTTGGGATTCCGCATATTTTTGCCGAAGTCGGGCCGGGTGACGCGCAGGCGGCGCGTATTATGGAGCATTCGGGGCCGGTTGGATACGATGACAGTTGGCCGACGCTTGGCTTTTGCATTCATGTACCGGGCAAAACGATTAAGGAAGTCAAGCGAATCAATCGTTACGATCAAGCGGCGGTGAATGAGGTTGCCGATCATATTCGCGGGCAAGCCAAGTTGCCGTTGGAAGGTGGCGGATAATGGCGCACAAAGACGACTTGCAAATTCAGCAGGCGCCATCTTTGGCATCGCTTTTGAAAGCACAAGATCAATTGCGCTACGATGCGGATATTGGCTTTGATGATGCGGTGGCAAAGGCAAAATTGGCGGCTGTTCAAAGAGACGATTTGAAAGTCGCGGTGACAGACAACTATCACGCCTATATTGCGGAATTAAGCACAGTCGCGGCGGTAGAGCATGGCGGCATTAGTGAGTTTGCAAAGGCGGCGGGCTTGAATTATGGCCGAGTGAAGACCTGGCGGCATAGGCATTTGCCGCCAGGTATGAAGCGCAAATGGCAAAGAAAAGTTGCAACTGAAACTTTGCCATTGCCGCTAGCGGCTGAATCGTCCGAAACTGATAACGCGCAGTCTGGCGTGTTACCGGGCCATGAAATGGTTCCGATAGAGGTGTTGTCAGAGTTGCGAGAACGGAATCAGGGCTACGAAAATCTGAAATCGCGGCTGAATCAGGTGTCGCATGAAAATCGTAAGTTAAAGCGGCAAATGAGTGAGTGCCCGCATTGTGGAGCGAGTGCATAATTGAATTTACAGCGATTGATACCTACCGAGTTTCAGGCGGAATTTGCCGAGCTGGTGTCGCAAGTTGATGATGACTCAGTTTCTCCGACGCTGTATCTTGCAAAGGTAGACAAGTTTTTCGAGCGTCTATGCGGAGCCGAGGGCGTGGATTTTGAGGCGGTTTATGGCGACTTGCGAGTTGAATTAGCTGGCGAAATCAGCGCAGAAATGAGTAACACGAATGCGAATGACTGAAGTCAGAAACGATATCGCGTTGGCGGTGACAGTGGATGATAGCGGCTGTTTGTATGTCGGCATACTTGATGAAAAATATCAGCCGAGATTAGATTGGCTTTTGAAGCGCAGGACCGGGCGACTGGCCCGGTGAATCGAATCAGCGGCGCTTTGGGCGGTTTCGCGCGTTTCGCATTTTCGCCGGCGGGCGCGATTGCCGGGGCGACGGGCATTGCGGCGGCGGTTGGCCGGATGACAGGCAACTATATTTCGTCGGCCACTGAGATCAATCGCATGACGCGCTCTACCGGGGCTAATGCGCGGGAAGTGTCGCGGCTGCTGTATGCCTGGCGGTCGCTGGGCTTGGAAGGCGACGACTTGGATTCTGTCCTAGTGGAGCTGAACAATCGCCAGGGTGAAGTGCTGCGCGGCAATGAAGACCTGGCCCGGTCATTCCGAGATGTTGGCGTCAGTGCGGATGATATCAGGACTGGCAACGTCAGCGATATCTTCACTCAGGTCATTGATGGTTTGCAGCAGATTGAGAATCACTCGGAGCGCACAAACCTTGTGGACGCGATCTTTGGCGGCGACGACGGGCGGCGGATTTTGCCTCTGCTGCAGGAAGGCAGTGGGCGCATTCGAGAGCTTGGCGACGAAGCCGAGCGATATGGTCTAGTGGTGGATCAATCATCAGCGAAAGCAGCCGAGGCATGGCAGCACAATCTCAATATCATCAGCAGCGTGGCTGAAGGCGTCGGAAATCGCGTAGGCGAAAGTGTTGTCAGTTGGACAACCCCTCTTGTCGAGCAACTGCCAGAAGCCGCGCAAAATGTCATCAACTTAATCGACGGCATAGGCACGGCGTCTGGGAATTTGAGTGAAGCCTTTGGCGGTCTGGGCGATACAACGGATGATGTGTTTGATCGTATTCGCGCTCAAATTGAGGCGACGCGTGGTGAAGCTGCGGCGCTGGCAAATTTGATCACAACGGAGTTGATTAGCAACTCTGAGTTGCGAACTCTCACTGAACGCTATAGCGAGCCGTATTACGATCCAAGTCGGCCCGGTGAGCTGCAGAGGCGTTCGTATCAAGAGTCCTATCAGCTGGCCGTGCAAACAATAAATGCGCGTGAGAATCCGGTCACTTTCCGAGGGACAGATTCAGATTACGATTACAGTAGTCCAAGTCTGACAAATGTAGCAGGGCCTCCCGGTGGTGTGAATCAGGCCTACAGAGGCCGTCAATATGCCGAGGGTGAGGCTGAATCACTAATCGCGAGGGCGGTGGCGCTGGAAGTTGCAGGTGTTACGCGCGAGATATTTGGCGACTTGTCTCTGTTATCAAATCAAGAATTATTGCAGGCTCTTCTTGATCTGACTGAGGCGATTAACCGTCGAACTTTGGAACTGTTTCCAGTGGCGGCGCAGACACGGGCGGATGCGATCTTGGGCAATACGGGCGGCCTGAGCGCCGGCCAGCGGGCGCGTTTCCTAGGGGCCAACACGAACATTGGCGGCGCTTTCACGCCGGCGGATACTATCGCCGCGCCATTGGGAAATGCCGGTCAGCCGGTGACAGTGGATTTTTCGGATCGTTTTGTGGGCGCGGGCGGCGGCTTGCGCGTCGATGCAATGGGCATTGCGCAGGCGATTTCAGATCACTCAAAAGCGAATCCGGTATCGGTATTTTTGGTTGGTATCGCAGACGTTGCGCAGAATCGCCGGGCGGCTGAGTTCAGTTTCAATCCGGCGGGCCAGTTGGAGAATCAGCAGTTCTCAGATTATCTGGCGGGCCTGCGCCAGTTTGGGAAGATTTGATGACGAAGTTGATCGCGCTGGCGCTGGCGGTTTTCTCAATTGCTGCAGCTGCAGCAATTCTCCCGGTGGCCGGGCAATCCGATCCGTACATTGATACAACGCGGTCACGTTGCTATGCGGCGCTCGCGGAGGAAGCCAGTTTTCGGGAAAGTACAACTGAAGGAAAGTCGCTGCAAGACTTGGAGTTTGAGGCCATGCGCCATGTGTGCGATTTTCTCGCTGCAGCGACTACGCTGTTTATTGGTGAAACCGATATTAGCGATCCAAAGATATTGGTATCAAATCTTAAGCAGTGCGTGGACGCATTGACTTTGATGTACACCGAAAATGCTGGCTCATATTGCTTGAACGTGCATAGGGTATCTTACGACACTGTGGCATTGCTTGAAAGAGCTTGGCTTGAGTCTGCTCAAAAGGATGCTAGAAAAATTGAGAGGCTAACAAATTCAGTTAAGCAAGTCGCAGATGAATTGATGTACTACAAAGGCAAATTGAGGTCATCCGGAATTCTGCTTGATTACCATGTTGCCGACAAAGGTAAAGCCGATGAATGAGCGCGACAGCGACAATCAGATTAAGTCTACGCATGTTGACTTTTGCTTGGCCGGCGCTGAATTGCTGGCGGCGCTGTCCAAGTTTCTGACTGTGATAGCGGACGCGGCTGATGACCTGGAAGAGGCGCGGGATAATTTGACCGAGGCGTTGCGGGAAGCGGAACGGCTAGGCGATCTCGAAGCGGACTGACTTAAACAAGTGGTGATTTTCAAATTGTGAGCGCCGGGCAATGCGGCGCTTTTGCTATTGTGTACGTTAGCGCTGAAATCGTGTCAGGGGCCGGATCGCCAGCATCGATGACCAGGAATCGCGCCAGGGGCCGGATCGCCAGGGGCGGATTGTCAGCATCGATGACCAGGA
>VXML01000003.1 GCA_009841115.1 Gemmatimonadota bacterium
GCAAGGCCGTGCGCCGCGCCCGGCGGCGCAATCCAAGCGCGGAGATCGTCGCCACTGGCTGCTATGCCCAGCGGCGGCCAGCAGACCTCACTGCGGCCGGTGCCGACTTGGTTGTGGGCAACGGCCAGAAGGCCCAACTCGTCGAGCTGCTCGAATCGCATCTAGCGGGCGCCGAGATCCCCGCGCCCTCGGCAACGAGGCCGCGCACTGAGCAATTTCTCGCCATTGACGGCGCGGTGCCCCAAGGTCGCACGCGCGGCAGCCTGCAAATCCAAGACGGCTGCGACGAACACTGCACCTATTGCATCATCCCAGCGGTGCGTGGGCACAGCACCAGTCGCCCAGCCGCCGAAGTCATCGCCCAAGCCCAACGCATGGTCGAAGCTGGCTACCGCGAGCTCGCCCTGACCGGCGTCCACACGGGTCGCTACGGGTTCGACCAAGGCCAGCCCGAAGCCCTCGTCGATTTGCTCGCAGTACTGGAGCAAATCGACGGCCTAGTGCGCATTCGCCTCAATTCCATTGAGCCAGGTTACGTCACCGACGCGCTGATCGACCAAGCCGCAGCTTCCCCGGCTATCTGCCGCCATTTCCACGTGCCTTTGCAAAGCGGCGACGACCACATTCTCAAGCGCATGGGACGACGCTACACCCGCGCCTATTACGCCGAGCGGGTCGAGCGAATCGCCAGTCGCATCCCCGATTGCGCCATTGGTGCCGACGTCATGGTCGGCTTCCCCGGAGAAACCGACGCGCATTTTGCCCAGACTCGCGCCTTGTTGGCCGACCTGCCGCTGACATATCTCCACGTCTTTTCGTACTCTCAGCGTGCAGGCACCCCGGCCGAGCGCCTGCCCGAGCATCAGGACGCTAGCGTCAAAAAGGAGCGCAGCCAAGCGCTCATCGCCCTCGGCGCAGCCAAGCGACTCGCCTTCCACCAGCGCTTTGTCGGGCGCTCGCTCCAAGTCCTCGCCGAGGGGCGTTCAGACCCGGCCACCGGCTTGCAGATCGGCTTGAGCGATAACTACGTCAAGGTCCTCTTCGCCGGCCCGGCTGAGCCCAACGAATTCGTGGACGTGCAAATCGAGCAAGCCCGCGAAGAGCTGACTTTTGGAGTGCGCCGATGAACTTGCCTCTCCTTGAGACGACCGAATACCAGCCCGTGGCAACGCGTCCCGGTCCAGCGGGCCGCCGCGTGTACATCGAGACCTACGGCTGCCAGATGAACGTGGCCGACAGCGAGCTGGTGGCCAGCATCCTCGCCGACGCCGGATTCCAGATTACGGAGCGAGCCGAGCAGGCCGACATCATCCTGCTCAACACCTGCGCGGTGCGCGAGCACGCCGAGGAGCGGGTTATTGGCCGCGTCAGCCAGCTCAACGGCCTCCGCGCCCATCGCCCCAATCTCACCTTGGGCATCCTCGGCTGCATGGCCCAACACCTGAGCAAGACTCTGCCGGCCCGCGCTCCTTTCGTCGATTTGGTCATGGGGCCGGATTCCTATCGCCGCCTGCCCCAACTTCTCGCCCAATCCAGCGACGACGCGCTCTTAGACGTGCGGCTCGACCGCTCGGAGAACTACAGCGGCGTCCACCCCCAGCGCACAACCGGCACCAATGCTTGGGTGACCATCATCCGTGGTTGCGATAAGTTCTGCACTTTCTGCATTGTGCCCTTTGTGCGCGGCCGAGAGCGCAGCGTACCCGCTTATGAGATAGTACGCCAAGTCCAACACATTGCTGCCGAGGGGTTTAAGGAAGTTACCTTACTTGGGCAAACCGTTAATTCCTACCGCGCCGGCAACGTGGATTTCGCCGATCTCTTGAGGCAAGTCGGCCAAGTCGAGGGCATTGAGCGGGTGCGCTTCACCTCGCCCTATCCAGTTGACTTTACCGACCGCGTGATCGAAGCCATGGCCGAGGTCGGCCCGGTGTGCCCGAGCCTGCACCTGCCGGTCCAAAGTGGCTCGGACGAACAACTCGCCCGCATGCGTCGCGGGTACACCGTCAATCAATACCGACAGCTCGTGCACAAGCTGCGCGCCGCCCTGCCCGACCTCGCCCTGACGACCGACATCATCACCGGCTTTTGCGGCGAGACCGACGCGGACTTCCGCCAGACCTGCGATCTAATGGAAGAGATCCGCTATGACTCGGCTTTCATGTTCAAGTACTCAGAGCGTGAAGGTACGTACGCCCACAAGAAGCTGCCCGACGACATCCCCGAAGCCGTCAAAGGCGAGCGCCTCCAGCACATCATCGCCCTGCAAGAGGAAATCTCGCGCCAGATCAACCAGCAGCAAGTCGGCCGCACGGTCGAAGTCCTCGTCGAAGGCCCGTCCAAGCGTCCAGCCCCCGATGGCCAGCCCCGCTACTACGGCCGCACCCCGCAGGGCAAGACGGCGATTTTTCCACAACCGGCAGCAAGCAACGAACTCGTAGCCGTCCGCATCGCCCGCACCACTTCGCATACCCTCTTCGGCGACCACATCGACGAGGCTGCGTGATATAAACGTGCGAATGACCTGTTAGGCAAAGGGTTATTAGCTCCGTTTCTAAGTCGAACAGTTCTGCCAACACTTCAAGCGGTGGAAGCACTGAATACAGAAAAGATATGACCGATGTCGATGCTTACGTCCGCAGTTTGCGAAAAAGCCGCTTGAATGATCTTTGAAACCGATGTTTGTCATTGCAGCGAAACCTTCTATCTTAAATCCTCTTCACACCCGTCCCGCTATCTCTGAAAGGACTCCATGTTTGCCCGTTGTCTCTCATTCGCCGTCCTCGTAGCCCTTTGCTCCACCGCCTATGCCGACCCGCAAGCCACCCGCGACGACATTGAAATCAGCCGCATCCTCAACGTCCCCCGAAACACGGTGCGCATCGCCAAGGATCCGCGCGACAATACGCTCTACACCTTGCGGCAAAACGGCGCGGTTGATCGCATCGATCTAGCGGCAGCCGCGCACACGCCCGCATATTCTAGGGCCGATCACGGCATCCGCAGCGGCTTTACGGGCTTTGCCATTGGGCCAGATGGCTCGTTTTACCTTGCATCAAACCGCCGCGGCCCCCGCGACAGCGGCCACTTTGCCCTCACCCGCGGCATTCTACTCGACGCCGACACCGGCGAACGGCAATGGGAACAACTCGACCCAGACAACCTGCCCGTTGACGTTCCCATCGACGACATCCTCGCCGCCACCAGCCTCGGCCGCGATCCCACGACCGATATCCGCTACGCACTCAAGACCAACGGCGACATCACTCTCGTGCCATCGGGTACGGTGTACACGGCCGCCGACCACGGATTCAGCCGCCCGAGTGCCCTGTTTATCGACGACGCCGGCACCTTTTACGTCCTCAAGCGCATCGACCTATCCAGCTACAATATCGCCACCATCACCAAGGGCGCAGTCGATCCGAGCAGTGGCGAGCGCACCTGGTTTACCCTCGCAGAAACCGCACCCTATGAGCGGTGCGACTGCATCTTCAACCACGAGGTCAATGGGCTAGTCGTCAGCCCCGATAATCGCTCGCTTTTTATTAACAGCGGCTCGCGCACCGATCACGGCGAGATACAAGACGGCAACAGGCAGTTTTCCGACCTGCGCGAAACCGCGCTCACAGCTATCGTCTTGCGCGTTCCGACCGATGCCCGCGACCTCGTGCTGCCCAATGACCGCGACGCCCTGCGCACCCAAGGCTTCCTCTATGCCGAGGGCTTGCGCAATGCCTACGACCTCGCCTTCGCGCCCAACGGCGACCTCTTCGCCACGGAAAACGGGCCGGATCGCGACATGGCCGAAGAACTCAACTGGCTGCGTGAAGGCCATCACTATGGCTTTCCCTGGCGCATGGGTCTCGAAGACACCCCGCAGCAATTTCCCGACTACGACCCAGCCAGTGATTTCCTTCTCCCCGCTAGGTTTACGGCCGTGCGCGAAGGCTATTACCACAACGATCCCACGTACCCACCACCGCCGCGCGACTTCACCGAGCCAGTGATCAACCTCGGACCGGACGCCGACGCTTACCGCGATCCAGCCGATGGCCAAATCAAGGACGCCAGCGAAGAGGGCGTCCGCTTCGGCACCTTCACCGCGCATCGTTCCCCTTTAGGGTTGGTCTTCGACGCAGATAATGCTCTCGCCGAACCATTTCAAGGCGATGGCTTCGTGCTTAGCTGGACCGAGGGCGATCCCGACGGCGACGACGTTGCTGGACCGTTCAACGACCCCAGTGAAGACCTGCTGCACCTCGACTTAGCGAAAGTCGGCGACAACTACGAGGCGCGCGTCACCCGCATCGTCGGCGGGTTTTCCAATCCCATCGACGCAGAGATCATCGGCAATCGCATTTACGTCATCGAGT
>VXML01000103.1 GCA_009841115.1 Gemmatimonadota bacterium
GCCTCGGTCTGCCGGTGTGCTTCGTCCTCCAAGTAAATCTCGCGCTGCACCAAGTGGACGCCAAAGGACTCGGCGGGTGCGGCAGGGCGTAGTACAGCTACGACATAGTGCAGCAGACTGTCGAGCAAGTAGTAGGTCTTGGTCCGCTGCAAAAACATCTGCAACTGGATGAAGTACCAGTTGCCACTCAGGCGCACAAATGGAGTCGCGGCCCCGTACGGCCCCACGAACTCGTTGTGACCAGCGTATATCAGGACCAGATCCGGCTCGTGCTCAACCACCTCTTCGACAAATTCGCGCACTACGAAGGAATTGATGGCCGTGACGCCACAGTTGACGACCTCAATCTCGCGCGCTGGATACGCATCGGCGAGCATCTGTTGCAAGAAGTTGGGAAACGAAGTATAGGCGGGGTTGGGAAAGCCGAGCAGAGTCGAAGCGCCCAGCGCAAACACGCGAAATGTGCGTGCGTCTTTGTCGCGGGCAAAGCGATCCTG
The DNA here is from genome assembly GCA_009841115.1 of Gemmatimonadota bacterium. GTDB lineage: Bacteria > Latescibacterota > UBA2968 > UBA8231 > UBA8231. The sequence goes on from VXML01000103.1 coordinate 498, forward strand.
CCCAGGAGCCAAGCGCACGTACTGGCGGGGAAAAAAGCGCCGCGCAGCTTGCGGGTTAATGCGATAGGACGAGTCGCTAGCCACAAAAAGGGTGTCGTCCGGCCCGACGCCCACCAGCCACAAGCCCGCCTCAAAGAGCACGACGAACGACAAACCAACTAGTAGAGCAACGACTCGACCTTTTGCCTTATTTATTGTTTTTACTTTGTTTTGCGCGTCCATCAACACCTAAAAATCATGGCTGAAATCGACTCTTCTGACAAGGCGTCGGCCGCCATTACGGGCCGGAGCATCCTCGTCGGTGCCGCGCTGAGCTTGGCCATTGCCATCGGCATTCCCTACGGCAGCATGGTCATCCAAGGCTCGCGCCTTGGGCTGAGTTCGGCCACGCCAGCCGCGTTCTTTTTGCTATTCGTCCTGCTGCTGACTATCCAAGTCGCCTTGGGACGCTGGGGTTTTCGGCGCGGCGAGTTGGTCGTCATCTTCGCCATGATGGCCGTCGCCACGGCCATCCCCACGCGCGGCGTGGTGGGCATGCTGCTGCCCATGATCACCGGCACCTTCTACTACGCCACTCCTGAAAACCAATGGGCCGATGTAGTCCACCCATTTCTCTCCGATTGGATGGTGGTGTACGACCCGGTCGCGGTAAAGGCATTTTACGAGGGCACCAAAGGCTCGGCCATCCCCTACGATGTCTGGCTCAAGCCGCTCGGGCGCTGGTTTGTATTCTACGCGGCGTTTTACGCAACCATTATCGCGGCCATATCCATCTTGCGCCGCCAGTGGGTTGACAACGAGCGCCTCGTCTTTCCGCTGGCCCAAGTCCCCCTCGCCATGATCCAAGACGACGAGGGCAAGCAAAGAAGCCTCAAACCCTTTTTTCGCAACCCCATCATGTGGTGCGGCTTGCTGCTGCCCTTCTTGTTCAACAGCACCAACGCCCTGCACCACTACTTCAACTTCGTTCCCTCCCTCGCCCTCCAGACCAGCGTCGAACTGTTCAGCCGCACGGCCTCGCTCAACATCCGCATCAACTTCCTGATGTTCGGCTTTGCGTACTTTATCAACTCCAATATCGCCTTCAGCCTGTGGTTTTTCTACCTGCTGCACGTAATCCAAGAAAGCATCTTCCGCTACATCGGCATCTTCAGCCCCGAGGAGCTGGGGCCTTGGACCGGGTCTGGGCCGGTGGGCGCGATCATGGGGCATCAGATGATGGGCGCGCTCATCGTCTTGGTGTTCTACGGGCTGTGGACGGCGCGGCCCCACCTCAAAAACGTCCTGCGCAAGGCCCTGTGGGGCGACGACCGGATCGACGACTCTGCGGAGATTCTTTCCTATCGGGCCGCGTTTTGGCTCTTCGTCGTCGGCGTTGGCGCGATGGGCTTCTGGCTGTGGAAGAGCGGGATCCCGGCTTGGATTGTGCCCTTCTTCCTGTTCTCGTCGCTGGTCATATTCATCGGCCTAGCGCGCGTTATCGCCGAGGCGGGTATGCCCACTGTAACCCCGGAAATGGTCCCAGCCGGCTTTGTTGTCTCCGGCGTTGGGGTCCCCGCGCTCGGCGCGCAGGGCATGGTTGCCACGGGCTACTCTTTGGTCTGGGCGGGGGACCTGCTGGTCTTTATGACCGCGCCCCTCGCCAACAGTCTGCGCTTGGGCAGTGTGATCAACGGCACTCGGCGCCGGCTCTTTTGGGCCATTGTCGCGGCCATACTCATCAGCCTCGTAGTCTCCTGTTGGTTCATGCTCTACCTCGCGTACCGCGACGGCGCGATCAACTTGCATCCCCAGTACTTCACGGGCTTTGCCAGATACCCCTCGGATTTTGCCGCGAAAAAGCTCGCCAATCCCACGGGGCCGAGCCTCGCTGGGTGGCTGTGGACGAGTTTCGGAGCCCTGATCATGGGCGGCTTGATGACCGCCCGCCACTTCTTCGTGTGGTGGCCCTTTCACCCGCTCGGCTTTGCCGTGAGCACCGGCTGGGTAATGAATAGCATCTGGTTTTCGATCTTCTTAGCTTGGCTCATCAAGATCACCGTCCTCAAATACGGCGGCCCCCGCACGTATCTCCTCACCCGCCCCTTTTTCGTCGGGATCGTGCTCGGCCAGTTCGTCGCCGCCGGCCTGTGGCTGGTGGTGGATGGCTTCACCGGCATGGTTGGCAACCGAACACCTGTATATTAGAAGGAAAAATCTATGCGTCCTCTGTACATCCTTGCTATCACTACCGCCCTCGCGGCCTGCTCGCAGGAAACGAATGCGCCCGTAGCGCGAGTCGATGAAGTGCCCATCTCAGGAGAGAGCCTGCGGTCCTTTGTCGAAAAGCTGCCCCCAGGCTTGCGCAACCCCGAAGGCGGTGACGCAGCGCGGCGGCAATACGTCCAATCGCTCATCGACCGCCAACTCATTCTCAAAGAGGCCCTCGTCCACGGGCTGGATACGCTACAATCGGTAAAACGCACCGTTGATGAGGCCGTGGATGCGCGAGTCATTGCCCTTTACCGGGCGCGCAACATAACCGCTCAGGTGCAAGTCCCCGAAGAAGACGTGCGCCGCGTCTTTACCGAGGAGGGCTACCACCGCGAGCGCAAGCTCAACGCAATCTTGGTCCACACCCGCGCTGAAATCGAAGCGGCCGTGGCTGCGCTCGACGCCGGCCAGCCCTTTGCCGAAGTGGCCCGCGCCCACTCGCTCGACAAGCGCTCGGCTGAACAGGGCGGTGAGTTGGGCTTTATTGGCCGCGAGGCCGCGCCCAGTCTGCACATCCCGGCCGAGATCTTCAATACGCTGCCCTTGGGAGAAATATCCGCCCCCTTGCGCGCTGGCCTTAGTTGGCACATCGTCCGCTTCACCGAAGACCGCGACACGCCCTACGAGCGCTACCGGCCCCTCGTTGAAGAGCAGTTGTTCAGCGAGCGCTTAGCCCAAGTTGAGGCCGAGCATTTTGAGTCGCTGCGCGCAGCGGCAAGTGCGGCCCTCGACCGCGACGGACTGCAACTCATGCTCAGCGCAGCCCAACGCGAAGACGGCGCACTACTCGACACGTGCACTGCACCGCTCTACACCTTTGCCGAGGGCCAAGCCACAGTCGCCGCGGCGTACAAGGCATTGCGACGGCTCAATGCCCAGCGCAGCCTCAAAGACAGCACGCGCGCGCGCACCTCGCTAGACAGGCTCGTGCTGCGGCCCCTCCTCCAGCGCCGCGCCGCCCGAGAACAGGACCTGTACGACGACCCGGAAGTCCAACGGCTAGCCAAGCGAGCTTACCAAGACGCGCTGCTCAACGCCGTGCGCGAGCGCTTCGCAGCCATCGAAATGCTCTCCGACGCCGAGGTGTGGTCCTACTACGACAGCCATCCCGACATGTTTTATCACGAAGAATCCGTCGAGGTCGAAGAACTGCTCGCGTCCAGTCCGGCCGAAGCCCAGTGGCTCAGCGACCAACTCGCGGCTGGCGCGAGTTTTGTCGATCTCGCCGACCGCAGCGTGCGCGCCCAAGCCGTTCAATCGCAAGCTCGCTTCCACTTCCATCCGCGCGACGAGAAGCTCTATCGGCGCCTAGTTCCGGCCATCTATGCCGCGGAACCCGGCCAACTCGTCGGACCGATTCGGGTGCGCGACGGGTACTCCATTTTCCGCGTCCAAGGACGCAACCCCGGCCAGGTCGAGCCGTACGAGCAGGTCCAGCGCCGCGCCCGCGCTCTGTTGCGCCGCGAGCGGGAAAACGCGGCCTTCACCAGCTTCGTCAAAGACTTGCGCCAGCGCTATCAGAGCCGAGTCGAGATCGACGAGCGCGCACTCAAGGCCGCCCTGCCGGATTCGCTGGTCCAAGGCACCTGAACGATGACTGTGCGCCTGTTGCTGATTTTGGGCGCAATCGCCTGCGCCGACCAACCCGACCCGCAAGACGCGGCCCATCCCGCAGAAGCCCGCCGCTTGCTCCAGCGCGGCACGCTCTTCTTGCAACAGGACCGGCCCGCCCGCGCCCTAGCGGAACTCACCCAAGCCGTGGCGCTCGATTCCGCGTCGAGCACCGCCCATTTTCAAAAGGGCCTAGCTCACGCGCGGCTCGACCAACCCGCTGCTGCCATCGCGGCCTTCGAACGCGCCTTGGCCCTGACGCCCGACGACTCGACTGAGCTCGTCGAAGTACAGCCCCGCGCTCACTTTGCCCTCGCCGCGGTGCTGCGCGACCAGCACCGCTACCTAGAGGCCGCGGCCCATCTGGAGCAGGCCATTGCCCTCGCACCCGAACGCGCCAAATATCACTTTTACCTAGGCGAAGTGCGCCGCGCCACGGGTGATTTTGCCGGCGCACTCACAGCCTTCAAACGCACCATTGCCCTCGCGCCCGACCACCTTGAGGCCCGCTACTACCACAGCGACCTACTCGTGCGCAACCAGCAATTATCCCAAGCGCGCGCGGGTTTTGCCGACCTGCTCGCCCGCGACCCCGACCACGTCCAAGGCGGCCTCGGCTTGGGCGGCTTACTCATCCGCCTCGGAGAATCCACAGCCGCCATTCCCGTACTCGAGCGCGTCGCCGCCAGCGACTCACACAACCCCGCTCCCCACTACCTGTTGGCCCAGGCCTACGCCGCGTGCGACCGCCCCGACGACGCCCGCAATGCGCAGGGTCGCTTCCAGCAGTTAAGCGCGGCCGAACGCCACCTCAATCAGGGCAACATTTACATTCGCCAAGGCGCGTGGGACAAGGCGATCGACTCCCTAAAGCGCGCCCTCGCCAGCGACTCTACTTCGGTGGAAATTCGCCTGCGCCTCGCCACTGTGTACGCACAGCAAAAGCGCTTCGCCGACGCCCGCGCCGCGCTGGCGCAAGTCCTCTCCCGCAACCCCGATCACCGCGACGCCTACATCATGCTAGGCGACCTGTACTTACACGAGGGAATGTCCAAAGAAGCTGCCACACACTTTGTGCGCTCTTTGGCGATAGATCCAGACTCCTTTGCCGGAGCTTATGGCTTGGGCCGCGCGCGCTTCAAAAGCGGCGACTTTGTCGGAGCTGTCGCCGCGCTGCGCCAAGCTCTTGCCCACAATCCCGATCACCGCGACGCCCACTACGCCCTCGGGTTAGCCTACGTCCGCCAAGCCAACTACCGCGATGCCCACACCCATTTCGCCCGCAGCACTGCCCTCGACCCAGACCACGCGGAATCGCACTACGGGCTGGCGCTGATCCTCATGCAGCAAGGACAGCGGGAACAAGCGCGACAAGCCTTGCAAAAGGTGCTCGCCCTCGCCCCAGATCACCAACGCGCCCGGGCTAAGCTAAGCGAACTGGACCAACGGCCATGATCCGCTCCTTCCGCGTCCTGTGCTTGGCCGGCCTTTGTCTCGGCTGCCAAGCCCCGCCCGAGGCCGAAAGCGACCGCGTCTATGCCGAGGCCCTGAGCCTACTGCACCAAGGGCAGTTCTCCGAGTCCGAGGCCCTCTTCCGGCGCGTCGTCAGCTTGGCACCCGACAGCGCGATTGCCCAGATCCGCCTCGGCGAAGCCATGATCCGCCAAGGCCGCTGGCAGAGCGCGGGCCGCCTGCTCGACGAGTTGCCGACACCAGCGCGCCAGCGACCAGAAGCCCGCCTGCTCGAAGCGCGGCTCCTCGCCTTTGGCGGTTTTGCCCGCGAAGCCGAACTCGCCGTCAATGAGATCCTCGACCAATACCCCAACTCGCTCGACGGCCGCCTGCTGCTGGCCGAACTGTATTTGCAGGCCGCTGCCACCATGAACCTCGAGCGAGCCACGGCCCTGTGCAGCGAAGCACTATCCGCCCAACCCCAGCGCCGCGACGCGCATTACCTGTTGCTCCAAGCCACGATGCGCCTCGGCCGCTTTCCCGCAGCCTTGGAACGCAGCCGCTCGTTACTCGACGCCTATTCAGACGATGGGCACGCCTATCTCTTGGCCGGTACCGCGGCTTTCTGGGCGGGGGACGACCATGCGCGACCTTGGCTCGAAAAAGCGGTCGATCTGTTGGAGTCGCTCGACCGCCTAGAGGCTCTGTGGCTGCTCAAGCTGACCCACGAGCGGCAGGGCGAAGATGCACCGGCGCTGCTGCCGCGCTATCGCTTTCCCCTGCGCGCCTCCGTGCCAGCAGCAACCGACTTGCGCTTTGTCGATGTGGCCGCGCGCGCCGGCGTGGCCAAGAAAGACCGCGGCCGCGGCAGTGCTTGGCTCGACTTTGACGGCGACGGCGATTTTGATCTCTTCAGCGTTGGCATCCAAGTCGAACACGCGCTCTACCGCAACGACGGCGGCCAATTTCGCGATGTCGCCCAATCGGTAGGGCTCGCCGACGCGCGCGGCGGTTGGGCTGCGGCGAGCGCGGACTTTGACAACGACGGCGACGACGACCTCTTTGTCAGCCGCGACGCCTGGGAGGGCCGGGCACCCAACTCATTGTACCGAAACGATTCGGGTGCATTTATCGACATGGGGCACGCCGCGGGCCTAGCCGACTCCAGCGATAGCTTTACGGCCACTTGGCTCGACTTCGACCGCGACGGATACCTCGATTTATACGTGGCCAACGGCGTCACCGGTACGGGCGCGCCAAACGCCCTCCTGCACAACCAGCAAAACGGCGCATTCCTCAACGTAGCGACCACCGCCGCAGTCGCCGACTCGGGCCAGACCATTGGCACGGCTGCTGGCGACTTCGACGGCGATGGCCTGACCGACTTGTACGCGGTCAACATCGGCCAGCTCAACCGCCTCTATCGCAACCTCGGCGATGGCACCTTTGCCGATGTGGCCGAGCACGCTGGAGTCCTTTTTCCAGTGGAAGGCGGGTATGTGGCGTTCTTTTTTGACCTTGACAACGACGGTCATCTCGACCTATTTGCTTCAACTATGAGCGCCTTTCCCGATGTCCTCAACAGCATGGTCACCGGTGAGGCCATTGAGCCGAATCGGCCCTTTCTCTATCGCAACCTCGGCGACGGCACCTTTGCCGACATCGCGGTCGCTGCGGGATTCAAGCGCTCTTTCGGCAGTATGGGCGCGGGCCTTGGCGACCTAGATAACGATGGCTTCGTCGATATCTACCTCGCCAACGGCGGCCCGCAAATGGCCCGCCTCGAACCCAACGCGCTCTACCGCAACATGGGCGACGGAACTTTCACCGACATCACGGCCACTGCGGGTGCCGGTAGCCTCGGCAAGGGCCACGGGGCCACCTTCGCCGACTTCGATCGAGATGGCGACTTGGACCTCTACGCCGGCTTGGGTGGCCACTACGACGCCGACACGTGGGACAACGCGCTCTATCGCAACGACGGTCCGGTGCAGCACTACCTATCCATCGAACTCGTGGGCACGCGTGCCAATCGCAGCGCCATCGGCACGCGCGTCGCCGCCTTTGCCGCCGGCCGCACCATCCGCGCCCAGCGCCAAAGCGGCTTTGGCTTCGGCAGCAGCAACGAGCCACTCCTGCACCTCGGGCTGGGGTCGGCCACTCGCGTCGATAGCCTGCACGTGCTCTGGCCCGGCCAGTCCCCACAGCGCTTCTTTGATCTGCCCGTCGATTGCCGCATCCGCATCGCACAACGCGAGGCGCACTACCAGATGCTCAGGAGGCCACCATGAAACTCTTAGCGTTTCTCGTCCTCTGCTTGGCACCACTGATCGCAGCCGACGCCCAAAAGGGCCACCGCGTCACCAGCCGCTCCGTAGTAGTAAACAGAGCCGCGCACTGGCACAACTGGCAGCTCCCCACCCACGCCGTGAAGGTGTTGCCGGACGGCACGGTCGAGCCGCACTTTTTTCGCGAGCACTTCAATTTGCTCGACGATCTAGAGACCTTTACTCGCCCCATCCCCGAGCTGCGTCGCCGCGGCAACCAGACCGCCATCCTCAACATCGATAGCACCCAGACCCGCGACGTGAAAGGCGAGATCATCCTCGATCGCAAGGGCAATCCCATCTACTCCTACTTTTTTCGCCCGGGCATCAGCCGCGTCGGCTCGAATGCGGCCGCAGCCGCCAACATCCTCGACGACGATCCAACCACCTTCTGGGAGCCCGACCCGCAGGCACCGATCGACGACTGGTGGATCGAAATAGACCTAGGCCGCGTCGTGGCGGTTGATTCCCTCGTCATTCACTTCGTCGAGGAAGAGTTGGGCGATCCCTTCTTCCAGTTCCGCGTCCTCGCCGCGCCCGACCAAGAGCCGGTGCAGGAAAACGCCGACAAAATCACCTTTGAACGCATCGCCAACACCAAAGCCCCCAACCGCGACCAGCGCACCTTCCGCATCGGTCTCGAACAACTCAATGCCGACCCCGGCTGGCAGGGCAAGCTGGTAGAGACCATCCGCATCGTGGTCAGCGATACCCGCGGCGAGCGCGGCGAGCGCATCAGCGAAGAGGAATGGCAGGCCCTGCCAGCCGACGAGCGCGGCGCGATCATCTATTTCATCCGCGACGAACAGGGCTTTGAAGAGCCGGTCGAGCAAGCGATCTATGAAAGCCTCGACCCCCAGCGCCAAGGCCGTTTGGATTACTACCGGCGCGAACGGCCGCGCTTAGCCGGAATCGAGGTGTACGGATTTGGCGACAACATCAGTAGCGGCTTGGTGGCCGGCGGCGGCCAGCTCGACCTGACCGGCGATGGTTTCATACCAGGACCGGCTTTCGACGCGGATTTCAACACCAACTTCCTGCACCTCGTTTGGTCGCCGACCATCGACCGCGGCGTGCTCACCGTTGATATGGGCGCGTCGTTTTGGCTCGACGCCATGCGCATTTCCTCGACCCGGCCCCGGCCCTATATAGACGGGTACTTGATCCGAGGCTCCGACGGCTCGCGCGACACGCGCGGCAAGATCAAGTGGTCGCGCCTCAGTCCCCGCTTTCGCGAGGACAATAGCCGCGACCGCTTTGAACACATTCTCGATACCTATGAGCCTAGCCCCAAGCTTCGCTTTCTCGAAATAAGCATCATCTCGGCGGACCCGCGCCGTCGAGGCGGGTACAACACCGGGCCGAACATTGCCGAGTACCAGCTTTTTTCCACCGGCTACCCAGCGCAAGTAGTGCTGACCTCCGACCTTATTGCGCTGCCTGGGGCGCGCAACTTCGGGGCCATTACTTGGGAGGCCGAGACACCCCCAGGTACGACCGTCGCAATCCGCACCCGCACCGGCGACCTGCTGGGCAAGGTCATTCGCTACTTCGACAAAACAGGCAACGAAATCACCTATGACGCTTGGAAAAACCTCTTGGCCCGACTCAAGGGGCCAGCCGACACCACCTTCGTGTCCACCAGCGGCTGGAGTCCTTGGAGCCGCGCCTACCAGCAGCCTGGCGACATCGTCACTTCCCCCGGCCTGCGCAAATTCATGCAGTTCCAAGTCGAGATGATTACCACCGACCGCGAGGCCGCAGCTTCGATTCGCTCGCTCGCGGTCGAACTGCTCAATCCCGTGGCCGAGCGCATCGCGGCCGAGCTGTGGCCGGCCTCGGTGGAAGTCTCCGGTGTGCGGGAGACCTTTGACGTCTTTGCTCAGCCCTACTTCATCGAGTCGCCTGCGGCCTCGCGCAGTTCTGGCTTCAACGAGATTCTGCTGACCATGCCGGCCTCGGAAAAGCTCGAACTCTTGGAGCTTGGCATCAGCGGCCCAGATGGCGAAAAGGTCTTTCGCCCTGGGACCGATCGCGGCGTGTTCACAGCCAGCGACCAGACGCAAGCCGCGCTTTTGGCCAACGGCGGCGACTCGATCTGGGTGCGCCTAGACGACGCGCTCAACATCCTGCCCGCAGCCAGCCGCACGTACAATCGCATTACCCTTGAAGGCGAAGAGGTGCCTGTGACCCAAGACGGCTTGCCGCTTACGGGCGCGGCGTACGGCACCCTCGACGAAGACGAACGGGGGGCCATCCGCTACTTCCGCCGCAATGGTGACCAGCTCAGCGAGATCGACCAAACCAGCTACCAAGACCTGCCCGGCGAGGAGCAAGGTCCCGTCCGCTTCTTCCGCATTCTGCGCGGCGACGGCGCTCAGTTCCCCTTTGACGCGCTAGGCGACTCGCTCGACTCGCGCGCGTACAACCGCCTCGCCACGGCCGAGCGCGGCATGGTAACCGGGCCGGGCCAACGCTTCCGCTTGCGCCTTTCAGCACCGGTCTTTCTCAACGGCACTACATTGCGCCTGTTCGTCCGCCATGCAGCAAGCGCCGACGCCGAGGAGGCATGGCAGGCCGTTGAAGCGGGCGACGCCGACGAAGGAGTCGCCAGCAATACGCTTTCAATCAACGTCCCCATCGACAGCGATCTCGTTCATGGTCTCTCAGTCGGGCCCAACCCTTTTACCCCCAACGGCGACGGGATCAACGACTCGGCGGAAATCGCGCTGGACATCTTCAAGCTCACTTCCAGCCGCCGCCTCCAAGTGCGGATTTATACGCTCAATGGGCGACGGATTTGGCAGCGCGAGGAAATGGTGCTAAGCGGCCGCACCACCGTGCGTTGGGACGGCGTCGATGACCACGGCCGCCGTGCGCCGCCCGGGCTATATCTGTGCCAAGTCCAACTCGACGCCGACGCCACCCAACAGCCGACAACCCAAGCTCGTATTATTGCCGTGGCCTACTAGTTATTGCTGGAATGCCTAGGGCCGATTATCATTGACCATCAGGTGCATCTACTGAGGAGGGATCGCAGTGAACCGGAAATGGATATTCTGGACGGCAATAGCCATCCTATGGCTCGGCAGTGTTGCTGCTAACGCCCAAGAATACGGCGCTCGCCTCGGCACGGTCAAAAGGGGTGGGGTGGTTTCCTTTGAACCACAGGGGTCCGGCGTCCTGTTCGGCGCCCTCGACCCGGCTAAGCGCAGGTGGTACGTGCCGCAGGAGCTTTTTAACGAATACCAGTGGCGGCAGTGGGAATACTCCAACTACGCCCGCGATCACTACCAGCGCTACGTCAGCGCCATCCGCGAAGGCGATTACTACTACGACCTCTACGGCAACCTCATCACCCGAGGCTGGCTGGTTTTCAACAACTCGCAGACCCAGCCTCGACAGTTTGGCTCTTCGGTGCTGAAGTCCAGAAATTTCGAGGGCTGGTTTAGCGGCTTGGTCATCTCGGCCGACTCCAAGGGCCAGCACCACTACGCCCTGACAGCCGGCACTAAGATTCGCTCGACCCTGACGCCGATGACCTTCTCCAAGCCGCGTTGGGACGGCATTCAATTCGACTACGCGGCCGACAAATACCAAGGCACTCTAATCTATTCGCGCATCAGCCGCCCCGGCGGCACGTCAACCAACGATCAAGAGAGCTTGGTCACCAACGCCACATCCATGTTCGGCAGTCGCGCCACTGCACAGGTGGGTGATTTCGCCACCTTGGGACTGACCATGGTCAACGCCCACCAGTCCAACACCCTCATCGACGGATTTACCGGCAACCCCTTCACCGGCGAGCTATCGGTCGATCAGAACCAGACCGTCTCGATCATCGAAATCGTCTTGCGCGACGACAGTCCCGAGGACGGTGTCGGCGGCGCGGCCTTCTTCAGCGCTGGTTCGGACATCATCATCACCTATCTCGACGGCACGCAAGACAACGGCAAGGCCATTCGCTTTGAACCGATCATCGAGGGCGGCCTCGTGGGAGAGGGCTTTCTTTCGGCCGACGGCGTCGAGGAAATTCGCCTGCGCTACGACTTTGACAGTCCGGCCTTTGTCAACCGCTCCTCGGGCACCAAAGAAGAAATCAAAAAGGTCGAGTTCCGCCTCGTGTTGGGCAACGACTATCAGGTCTGGGTCACCTCCGACAGCCAGCTCAACGCCAGCGGCGAATCCGTGCTTTTGCTCGTCGCCCAAGCCGAGGGCAATGTCCAAGACAACACCAATTTGCAGATCGTCAGTTTCGACTACGGCCTGCCGACCTCCACCCAGATCTGGGGAGGAACCCTAGAGCTGCAAAAGGTCCTCGGCTTCGACTTCTACGGCGAGTACGATCTCAGCTACAGCTACACCAAGTATCCCAATGTAGTCGCCAAGACTCACACCACCTTCTCGGGCATCCGCGGCGACCGCGCCGCCTCCGCGTGGATGATGAACCTCTCGCGGGTCGCGTTTCCCTTTTTCTTCTTTGGCGAGGCATACAGCATGGATCCTCGCTACTCCACCCGCACGTTCACTGCCCAAGGCGATGGCTTTATCGATTACGAGGATGAACGCATCCACGTCGTCGAGCTAGTCGAAGACAACGACGACCAAGACGAATTTCCCGACACCGTGCGCAAAGACTGGCAGGTCGGCGATCCGAGCGTCTTCCCCGGCTGGGATGAGAACAACGACTTTATCTCGGATTTCAACCAGAACGACAACCGCTTCTTGAGCAACCTCATTCCGGACTACGAGGAGCCGTTCCTGCGCCACAACGTCGATCGGCCCGAATTCCTCTTCGGCATCGACCTGAACAACAACCTATGGGTTGATCGCTTTGAAAACGACGAATTGCCCGACTACCCTTACAAGAAGGATCACCGAGGATACAACGCCTATGGCGGCATCCACTTCACCCCGGAGTTGCGGCTGATGGTCGGCGTCCTGCGCGAGGGTCTCATTTCTTCTATCCAAAAAAACCACGCCAATTACGTCTTGCTGACCCTGGACCGCGACACCCCTGATTGGGGCCGCTTCCGCGTCTTCGAGATGCTCAAATCCACGACCGACGACATTCCCGACGACCTCTTGCAGTGGCTGCCCAACGCCAATATCCGCACCGGTGAACCGACCAAAGTCGAAGATCCCCTTATCGCTCGCGACGCTTGGATCAACAGCCTGTGGGTCGGCCACGACTACAAGCTACGCGGCCTGCTGACGGCCAATTACCTCAAATACGATCTGTACCACCAGCGGCTGAGTGCCAATGAGCGCGCGCTGTTGGGCTTGCGCGAGCGCGACTTTTTCTTTGGCCTAATCAACAAAATCAGCTACCGCTTCGACTTTGGGCACCTGTGGCTAGAGCCACGCTGGAAAAGCGAGTACCGCCGTCAGAGCCGCGACCTGATTTCAGCCGACGAACGCACCGAACTGGCCGAGATCGGCGGCTTCATCCTCGGCTTTCCCCTGCTCAGCCACACAACCCTGATGAGCGGGCTGGAGATGACCTTCCTCAACGACCTGAAGCGCGACTCCAACGACTTCAACGGCCTAGTCTGGGCCTTGCAGTTGGCCAATATCTCCGATTATCTCGGCTACAAGGTCACAACCCATGCGGGCATGAAAATCGACCGCCGCCAGCCACGGGGCGAGGACGCGGTGATTATTAACCAGATCTTTATTTCGATCTACGCGGGCTTGCAGTAGGGGGCGGTTTGAAACCGCCCCCTACCCGGATGCGTAACAGCAGTTATGAATGATGTAGAATTGCTACATGGCTAGACGCTGGATGTTCATGGGGGTAGTGGCCGTCTTTGCGCTCGCCCTCTCAGCGCGCCTGTACTACCTCCACGAAATACGCGTCAGCCCGCTTTTTACCGCGCCCGTCGTCGATGCCCGCACCTATACCGAGGAAGCGCGCTACTTCAGCGAAGTCTCCTTTGCGGGTCGGCCCGCGCCCTTCTGGCAACCGCCACTCTACCCCGTGCTGCTCGGCGGACTCTTTGCCCTCGCCGGAGATGACCTCTACCTGCCGCGACTCATCCAAGCCGTCATCGGCGCGCTCGTCTGCGTTCTCATCTGCCTGTTGGGGTACCGGGTCTTTGACGCGGGGATTGGACTCGGCGCGGGGGTTGCCGCGGCATTGTACGGTCCCCTCATCTACTTTGGCGGCGAGTTGCTGCCAACCTTGCTGGCCTGTTGCCTCAACTTGCTCGTGCTGCTGCTCGTAATCGGCGAAGGCGGTTGGGCTCGCTGGCTAGCCGCCGGTGTGCTGCTGGGCCTGTCCGCGCTCGCCGTGGCCAACGTGCTGCTCTTTGCGCCCGTGCTGTTGGGCTATCTCTACTGGCGGCAGCGGCGGCTTCGCCCGGCGGCTTTTCTGCTCTTGGGCTGTGCGCTGGTCATCGCGCCGGTTGCGTATCGCAACTGGGCGGTTGGCGGCGATCTAGTGCTCATCTCGCACAACGCAGGCATCAACTTTTACATCGGCAATAACGCCGACTACGAGCAAACGACCCGCATTCGCCCGGGGCGAGATTGGGTCGAGCTGGTGGAAATGCCCGAGCGCCGCGCCGGCATTGAGCAGCCTTCGGCTAAGTCGCGCTATTTTTTTGCCCAATCCTGGCAATACATAACCTCCGAGCCGCTCGATTTCACGGGCTTGCTGGCGTACAAGGGCTACCTATTTCTGCGCGGCGACGAAATCCCGCGTAACCGCGACCTCTACTTCGCCCGCAACGACTCTTCGCTTTTGTCGCTCCTGCTGTGGAAAAAGGGGCTGGCGTTTCCCTTTGGTTTGATCGTCCCGCTGGCGCTCTTGGGACTTTTTGCCGTTCTGCGAACCTCTGAGTCTCCCGAAAGGCGCTTGCTGGCGCTCTTTGTGGCCTGCTACGCGCTTTCCGTAGTCCTGTTTTTCGTCACCGGGCGGTATCGTCTGCCGACCGTGCCCGTGCTGTTGCTGTTTGCGACTTGTGGGGTGCGCGTCCTGTGGCAGCGGCCTTGGCCCGCGCTCGTCGCCGTTGCCGCGCTCTTGATCTTTTGCAATGTGGCCACAGGCGCGATGGATCGAGAGGGCGATGCCCACGAGCACTACTATCTTGGCTACGCGTACGAAGAACGGGACATGCCGGCCCACGCCGCCCGCCACTACCGCCACGCCATTGACCGCGACCCTACCTTCGCCGAGCCGCTCCTCGCGCTCGCGGCACTCCACGCCGAGGCCGAGCGCTATGGCAAGGCCCTTGAACTCTATCGACGCTACCTTAAGACGCAGCCCCACGACGCGGATGTGCGCTTTCTCCTTGGCCACACCGCACTACTCGCTCGGCGCTACGACGAGGCCGCGGCTGCGTACTCCGAAGTCGCAGCGGCGCGTCCCAACTGGGCAGCCGCGCACGGCGGCCTTGGCTACGCCCTCCTGATGGCAGACCAACCCCAACGCGCCGCCCAAGCGTATAGCCGCACGCTCGAACTGAACCCAGACTCGACGCTGGTGCGCTATCAACTAGCCCGCCTGTACGCGGAGCAGGGACAAAACCGCGAGGCCATTGCCGAGTTAGAGCAACTCGTGCAGCGCGAGCCGCACGTGCCCGAGTACCCAGCCCGCCTCGCCGACTTGCTCATCCAACTCGAACAAGGGACGGGCATGGCCCTCGGGCAGACAGACCAACTAGCGGAGGCCGAAAAGCTCTTGCGCCACGCCAGCGCGCTCGATTCCAAGGCCGCGCATCCCCACTGGAGCTTGGGTATGCTCTATGCCCGCCAAGGCCGCTATGCAGAAGCCGTGCCCCTGTTTGAGCATCTGCTCCAGATCGCTCCGCGCGATTACCAAGCGCATCTGTTCCTTGGGCACCTCTACCAACGCACCGGACGCCAAGCCGACGCGGACGCCCAATTCGCGGCCTTTAGCCGCAACCAGCGCGCCCATCGCATAGAAAAGGTGGCGCGGCGGGAAATGGAAGCCCAGATCGAACAAATTTTCGGCGGTTGACCTGCAGGAAGCGACTTTTCGATGAACAACGCGAGCCGCTGGGCCGTTTTCGGGCATGTGCTGCTCGCTGTGCAAAATCGGTTGGAGAGATTGGTAAGTTAGTACGCGACCGCTACGACGCGACTCTGCTCGGCGTCACCTGAATCCCCGGAGACAAAAACGCGGGCTACGTACAGGCCCGGGGGAACTAGCTGGCCTTGGTCGTCGCGGCCGTTCCACACCTTGTCTGTGTAGCGACCGTTGGCCTCTTCACCGGCGAAGAGGACGCGCACGCGCCGGCCGCTCAAGTCGTAGAGCGCGACTTCGACCGGCCGTGGGGAGCTCAGCGCCAGCAGGTTGTAGAGAATGATCGCCTCGTCGTTGATGCCATCGCCATTGGGAGTAAAGGGGTTGGGCACAGCCTGCACTTCGCCCAATAGCTGCCCTTCGGCCAATACGGATGGGCTGAGTACCGTGGTACCGGAAAACGCGTCCTCATCGCCTTCGCCCAAAAAAGCCACATTGCCTGGGTCGATGACTTGGGCGGCACCCGGCTCGGTCGTAAGCCGCGCCGCCGCAGTGAAGTTGGTGCTGTACGTCAGCACGTTGGTTTGGAAGCGAATTTGCACCTGAGTCTGGTCGTCGGTAACCACGGGGAAGCGCACGGCAAAACGGTCGTCGGCAACCTCCGCAATGGCGAACTCCTCGCCGGCCGCGTCGAGGCTGTCGAATTGGTGTTCGGCCACGACCGCGCCAGCGCCATCAATAATCTGCACCGCATCGATACTCGACACCCGCGCTGGCGTGTCGATCTCAATGATGTCGAAGCCGCGTAGGCCGTCCGTGCCCATAGCAGCGCGCATGGCAAAGGTAAAGGGCACTTCTTCAGACACCTGTACCTCGCGCGGAAAAACCTCGCCGACCAAGGCGTCGGCAAACGGCGGCGTCAACAAGTCGAAGCTCAGCGACTTGATCACTCGCGCGGCCTCTAGGTCGCTGCTATTGAAAACCACCTCGAACTGCATGTAGCGGCGCGGGCTGGGCGAGACAATGGGCCGGCCCGGGCCATTGGCCGCGTCCGCCGGATAAGGCGTGCTAAAGGGACTCCAATTGATCAGGTCGTCGGTCACAGCCCCGGCCATCCACTCGCGGCCTGCGGCATCGGTAATGGGCGTCTGACCCGCCTTTTGGGGAAATTTCCGATACTCGGCTAGGCCCATCTCCTCTCCGGGATTTTCCAGCGAAAAAGGAATGTCCTCGGCGTCTTGCTTGCCGCGCAACCGACGGGTGTACACAAAGGGCGAGGTATCCGTACCCGTACGCGTGCGGATCTGCGCACTAGAGAAACGCGGATCGCCCAACACCTCTTCCACCCAGCGCAAGGTGCCCCACACGGCAGGTTGTCCGGCGTCAAAAATGTCCGAGACGTACTGGGCCCGCGACAGGAAGCCCTTGCCGAAAATCTCGATCTCGTCGATCTCAAAATCTACCGGCGAAGTCGCCCGCAAGCGCAGGTGCTGAACATAGCGCGGCGGGTCGAGCGGCACGTCGATAACCGCGACCTGGTTGTCGGTCTCGGCGATCAGCGGCCTCCAGATAGGCGTGTCCTCGCTGGTCAGGTTCAGGCCGTCGTTGGTAAAAAGCTCATACGCCCGCAGGTAGTCGTTTTGGAAGGGGGTCGAGGGCGAGGGCACAACCGTATTGCGCGGATAGATGCGTATGCGCTCGACCCCGAAGCGCGCTCCTAAATTGAGCAGGACTAGGATGCCGAGGGAATTCTGATTCTTGCGCTCAAAGGCCAACAGCTCGCCGCCCGGCTCGTCCGAGAGCAACTCCTTTAGCATCATCTCCAAGTCGAGCGGCTTGAACGTGCCGCTGAAGTCGAAGACATTGGGCGAATCTATATCGCCGCCGCGTTCGATAGTGCCGACGGCCACGTTCTCTCCCTCGGCAATGCGCAGAGGCAGGATGCTGTGGGAAAAGTCTTCGCGTGCAAATTCGATTAAGTCGCCAGGTGCGTTGCCCACCAGCAGATTGTTGGGATCTAAGGGCGAGCGGTGCTCGGCGTCAATGGTGGTGACGACGGCCTCGCCTTCACCCTGCCAGTCCAACTCGCCGCCCTCCCCTATCGAGACCGTATCGAGAGCCCAACTTCCACTCGGCAGCCAGAGCACTAAGACGAGGCTGGCCGCGGCACAATGCGCTTTCATGTCCATCCTCCGTGCGGTTTGCTGCATAAAACAATCAAAGTACAGGCATAAATCAAGTTAAATAAGGTGCGCCATGTGCATATCTTAACTTGCCAAATCGACCTGTTCTTTTTTTATATTACCAACATCTCAAGGAAGAGACGCCATGCAGTACATCATTGCTTCGTGTTTCCTGCTCGTCCTATCGATTGCGCCGGCGCACAGCCGCGGGGAGTTTCGCGTCGGGGGAGACGAGGGCAATCCTTGGCCCAGCTTGCTGTCTGAAGAAGGAGCCGGCGAGTACTGGCTGTTTGATGCCGAGGGCCAACTCGTGGGCACCGAATCCGTGGGCGTCACGCCCCACGGTGCGGCTGCGGATACCCTCATCGACTTTGCTGGCAACGCCATTGGGCCGCGCTTCATTGACCCGGCGGTCAACCTAACCCTGATTGACCCCAATGCTGCGGACATCAACACTCTACTGCCGTACACTGGAGGCCAAATCCAGACGACCGACGGCTGCTCGGCCCGCGACGACCAGATCCGCGCCGTGAAAAAGCAATTCGACGGCGATTTCACCACAGCCCACTTCCGCCGCTTCACCCCAGGCCAAGGCATCTTCAGCGGCGGCAGAATCGTCGCCGGGGTCACCGGCGAAGGCTGGAAAAACTCCGTGGTCATCGACTTTAGCACAGCTGTGCCAGTCAACCGCATCCGCTTTTTTCCCCGCCTCGGACGAGAAGACGACATCTTGCTCATCGAGGAACTCACTGAGCCTAAGCCGCCCCTAGAGGCATTTGGCGAAGACAGCTTCGCCGCCAACTTCCTCGCCTGGTACGAACTGCGCAAAGGCGACAACAACGTGCGCTTTGCCAACAGCCCCTGCGACCGAGTCAGCCGCGTCACGAAGGGCCTGCGCTGGGTTCGCAACCAAGACCCCGCGCTTACTGTAATCGAATCCAACCGCGAAAATCTCGATGCCGTAGTAGAGTTGCGCTTTCCCACCGAGTCGATCCGCTACATCACCGCCCAAGCCTTTCCCCTGCGCGACTGGGAGGTCGCCGAATTCGAGGTGTACGGCGAGGGCTTTGTCGAGGAGACCGTCCTCGTTACCCAGATTCTCGACTTTGGCCAGCCAATCAACTGGGGCAAAATTCGCTGGGACGCCGACGTGCCCGAGGGCACCCGCATCGAGGTTCGCACCCGCACTGGCAACTCGCCCGACCCCAGCCTCTACTTCGACGAAAACATCAACGGCGACATCCGTCCGATCACCTTAAAAGAATACGAAAAACTCGACCCGTCCGGTCGCCTGCCCACCGTGTACGACACCGACAACTGGAGCTTCTGGTCACCGCCCTACGACTTTGCCGCGGGTTTGCGCGACAGCGACGAGCCGGCTGAAGCGTGGCGCGACGGCACGCCGCTTTTGTCGCCCGGGCCGAGCCGCTACATCCAACTCGCCTTTCGCCTGTTTTCTACCTTTACCACTGCGCCGCGCATCCGCTCACTCACGATCCAATTCGGCGATGCGCCGGCTGCCCGAGAAATCCTCGGCGAAGTGTGGCCCATTGCCGTCGATTCCTTCGCGCCCACGGAATTTACCTACGTCATCCGGCCGGAATTTACCGCTGACGACACCGGCTTCGACCGGCTGGAAATCCGCACCCATGCCCAAGTCCAAGCCGTCTCTGCAGTCAAACGCGACGGTACCGAACTCGACTTGAACGCCTTTGTTCCAGAGATACAGGACGACCACTTCGTGGTGTCCTTCCCCCGCTTGCAAGGCGAAGACGATAGCTTCAAACAGCTCGAAGTGAGCTTTGTGGTGCCGGTCCTGCGCTTTGGTACTGAGTTTTCGGGCTGGGTCTTCGACAGCAACGACCCCGACCAGATCAAGCAGCAAGTTCGTCCAGGTAACGCCACCTTTCGCTTTTCAGGCGATGCCATCGCCGTCAGCACGCCCGTCGGCGGCCGGCTCCTCGTCGATATTACCGTGACTTCCAACCCGCTTACGCCGAATGGCGACGGAGTGAACGAGACCGTGGAAATCGCCTATAAGCTGCGCGAAGTCACGGCTAGCCGCCCGGTGCAACTGGCGATCTACAATCTCGCCGGCCAACTCGTAGTCAAGCTGCCGCCCATAACCGCGCGCAGCGGCGAATTCGCCCATCGCTGGGACGGCCGCGACGCCGCTCAGCAGCTCGTGCCCCCGGGCACCTATATCTGGCGGCTGCAGCTAGAAGAGAAGGAAGAACGCGCCGGCATCCTCTCAGTCGCTTATTGACAAACGGCGTTGAGTTGATTATTCATTGGGCATTAAGCGCGTGCCGAGCGCGCTGTATTTTTTGTACAAGTTTTACCAGCATTTTTCACTTCTCCTAAGGAGGGAGGGTTTTCGCTATGAAAGAGCGGACCAAATTCGTTTTAGCGGCAGCTTTGGTCATGGGCTTGTGCGGTACGTCCTTTGGCCATGCGCCTCCCGGCGAACTCTATTTCGCCGTGCAGTTCCCCGACAATCTCGTCCCCACCATGGACGGCGACTTGTCGGACTGGGACGTCGTGCCGATCGATCCGTACACGATCCGCAACGACCGTCTCTATTCGCCGGTGGCCGACATCCAGCCCGTGGGCCGTGGCGAGATCGATGTTAGCGACATTAACATCCGCCACCTCATCGGCTGGAACGACAACGCGAATAAGCTCTACTACATGACCGAGGTCTTCGACAATGTCCACAACCTGGACCGCGAAAACCCCTCGGCCTTCTGGCAGGACGACGCCTGGGAAGTAGAGGTCAACCCCGACCACACGCCGACCGAGGAGCACAACCTCGAAGGCGAGCCGGCCAACAACTTTAGCTACAAATGGGCCGTGCCGCCGGTAGAAGGTGCCTATCAGTTCTACCGCCCGGTGCGGGCGCTGGAGTGGTTCGTAGATGGCAGCGACTTTATCACTTTCGGCTGGGGCTACGACGGCGAGCAGTTCGGCGAGAGCACCTATTACTACGAACTGGCTATCACGCCGATCATCTCGATGCCCAACGACGAGTCGGCCACCCCAGAGCAAGCCGTGATCTTCGACCTCGCGGAAGACGAGATCATCCACACATCCGTGACTGTGGGTGACTTCGACGAGCCGTGCACCGAGTGCGCACTCGAAAGCTATCAGGGCTTCTGGACCATGTCGCCGGAAAGCTGCTGCACCGCCACCAACGACGTGTTGCTGGACCAGCTATTGCCGGAGATGGAGTCCGCGACCTCGGTCGAGGACGTGAGTTGGGGCCAGATCAAGGCCGCTCAGTAGTATCCTTTTTCAACAACCGCACAAAAAAGCCGGTGCCCCTCGGGGTACCGGCTTTTTGCGTTTGATCGGCGGCGCGCTCACTCGCCGATCATCTCCTGCATCTTAGCGGCGACCCAATCAATGGCCACATCGGCCATCACCCGGCCTTTCTTGGGCGTGGCCAAGTCGCGGCCCGCCTCGAAGTATCTCGGGTCGCGCGGCGCGTAGCTCTCGCTTTGTATCTGGAGATTAGCTGCCTCGTAATCGACCCCTTTCCACTGCACGTTCTCGGGAAACGCCGCCATGGCAAACGAGGTCTCAAACTCGGCCGCGTGCGCCGGGCAGTCCCCGGATTCCAGCACTTCGGCGACCAGTTCCTCCGAATACGCCGCCCAATACGAATAAAACTGCACATCCATGTCCAGCCGCTGGCTGAATTCCTCGACTTGGCCGCCCAATGGGCCATTGCCGGCGTGGCCATTGCATATCAGGACGTGCTCAACCCCATGCCGCTTGAGCGATTCGCACACGTCGTAGGCCACGGCAAAGAAGGTCTCTGGCCGCAGGCTCAAGGTGCCGGGGAACTCCATCCAGTGCTCGGATATGCCTATGGATAGAGGCGTGGCCACCACCACTTGCGGATAGAGCTGCAAAGCCGCTTGGTGCGCCACATGCGCCGCGCTGGCGGTATCGTGCTCCATGGCTAAGTGCTCGTTGTGCTGCTCGGTGCTACCAGTGGGCAGGATTGCCCCCTTGATCAGGCCCTGTTCCAGCCGCTCGCGCACGTGGCGACGAGTCAATTTCCACAGCCGTACTTCTTCGACGATCATTGGTTTTCTCCTTTGTTGCGTTGACGGGCACACTCGAAGAGCCTATCATGCAAAATTAATTGGCCAGTGACAACTCCTTGGCCGACGATGACGCGTTCACCGCTAGCCTTCCTACCCTTAAAGCAGAGGAATCCCATGCGCATCGCCTGCTGTGTTCTACTCTTGACCGCCCTGCCCCTAGCCGCCCAAACCGACCAGTACGAAGGCTTTACTGGCTTTTGGCTCGAAAACGACCGCGCCGAGGCTTTCGCCATCGCCGCACCTTATCCGCGGGTTCTCGCCTTCCGCCTCAAAGGCGGCGAAAACCCCCTCCACGTCTATCGCGAATACGAATATATCGGCGTGCGCTCGTGGTTTTTTGAGCCAACCCAGATTCCCGAATCCGGGCTGCCGGCCCTGCAACTAGCCACCGCAGAGATGACCGGCGCGCGCTCCGTGCTCCTCACCGCCGCCCCAGACGACAGCTCGGGTTTGCGCTTGACTATGGAGATCGCACTCGACGCCGAGCGACCCGTACTCCACATCCGCCACGGCTTCAAAAACATGCGCGACAAACCGCGCCGCATCGCCTGCTGGGCCCTCAACGTCATCCGCCCCGATGCGGGCGTCGGCGTCACTCCCTGGCGTACAGAGGGCCGTCGCAGTCTGCTATTCTGGCCAAATACCGACCCCAATGAGCCTGGCATCTACTCGGGACCTAAAGCACTGGCATTGGATTATCGGATAGAGCCGCGCAATCGCTGGCAGAAAATCGGCACCAACGGCGACGCGGGCTGGATCGCCTTCGTCTGGAACGGGACCGCGCTCAAATCCACCGTCGCCCACGTCGCCGAAGCCGAATATCCCGAAGACGGCGGCACGGTGACGATGTTCAATTCCACGTCTGAGGTATTCGACGGCAAGCCGCGCTTCGGCGAAATCGAAAACGTCGGCCCGCTGAGCAAACTGATGCCGGGGGACACCTTGTGGATGGAACAAACACTGGAATTGATCGTCGGAATTGACGGCGACGATCCCGAAAGCTGGGTCGAAATGCTGGGGGACGAATAGCGGTCTAACGCAAGAAAAGGAGCAGAGCGATGAAAGGGTTTTGCGCGGAGCGGGAAGGTATTGCCATCGTACCCAAACTGCTCATCGTCGTCCTGTTGTCTCTCGGCCCTAGCACGGTAGACACTCGTGCAGAAAGCGCGCCGACCGCCCTGCGCTGCGGCACCCCCTACGTGCTCCAAGCTATGGACGCGGCCTCAGAGCTTAGTACCGAGCACCAACGTCTAAAACTCGTGCAGCGCCGACCTAGCACTCAGCACAGCTTGCTAACGCCCTCTGGTCATTTCCGCGTCCACTACGACACCGAAGGCGACGACGCGGTTGATCCTACCGATGGCGATGCCAACGGCATCCCGGACTACATCGACCTAGCCGCAACCGTCCTCGATAGCACTTGGGAGTTGGAAGTAGAACAGCTTGGCTACAACCCGCCTCCATCGGACAACGGTTTGGGCGGCGGCGACGAATACGACGTTTACGTTATAGACATAGCGCACCGAGGCTGTGCAAACGTGCGTCCCGTTTACGGCTGCACCTATCCCGGATCGTCCAACGCGGTCACTCACAGCCACCTCGAAATCGACAACAATTTCACCGATTCCAGCTACGTACAGACTCGCGGACTAGACGCCTTGC
The DNA here is from genome assembly GCA_009841115.1 of Gemmatimonadota bacterium. Lineage (GTDB taxonomy): Bacteria > Latescibacterota > UBA2968 > UBA8231 > UBA8231. The sequence continues at coordinate 24,091 of VXML01000103.1, forward strand.
GCGTGACCATCGCCCACGAGTTCCGCCACGCCATTCAGTTCGGCTACTACGCAGGGAGAGATGGCAGTTGGTGGCAGGAATCGACCTCGACCTGGATGGAGGAAGTGTCCTATCCGCACATCGACGATTATCTCCAGTACTTGCCGCACTTCCTGAGCATCCCCCAACGCGCCCTCAACTCTGGTCGTCCTGGCAGCAGCCACATCTACGGCACCGCGATCTTTTCCCACTTCCTCGATCAGCACTATAGCCGCGATCTCAACCGCCTGATCTGGGAAGAACTCAAGGAGCGCCAAAGCGCCGACCTCGATCACTTCGATCGCATCATCCGCCGCGTTGAGCCGGGTGGCCTGGGCGTCGCTATTGGCGAATTTGCCGTCTGGAATTACTTCACCGGCCGCCGCCATCGCCGCGGATTTTACGCCGAAGGGGACAAGTATCCGCTCGTCCCCACCCACGACCTCGCAGTCGCCGCCAAGACAGTCGTCCGCGATTCGAGCCTGCTCGACGCCACCGGCAGCAACTATCTGCGCCTCGCGCCGCAACTCCGCCCAGGCGGCGTTACCCTTGCCTTTGAGTCCTCCCGTGGTGCTTGGCGTCGCCATCTGCTTTTAATCGCTCCCGACAGCATCGCGGTGCGGCCGGTTGCAGAGCCGACGGTCCGCGTCATTGACTGGGACCAGTACGAAGAGGTCATCTTAGTCATCTCCTCGGCCGAAGACCACGGCGTGGCCTATCCGTACCAAGTGTCCGTAGAATTCGACCCCGATCTGACCGACGCGCAGGCGGCCCTCGCCACGCTGTTCGACCCCAGCTACCCCAACCCCTTCCGCCTCGGCCAACACCGGCAGACCCACCTGGTCTTCGACTTGGCCTTCCCTAGCGCCCAAACCCGCCTGTCCATCTTTTCGACCAACGGCGACTTGGTCTGGTGGAAAGACTTAGGTCCCCGCGCCGCTCGCGAAAACCACGTGGTGCCGTGGGACGGACGCAACGCCGCCGGCAAGTTCGTCGCCAGCGGCGTCTATCACCTCTTACTAGAAGCCGACGGTCAGACGGCGTTGCATAGTCTGGCCGTCGTACGGGATTAGCAGGCCAACTCTCGACAAAAAAATACGGGCGAGGGAATCACCCCCGCCCGCCCTGCTACACAAATTGTCTCTCTGTCAGGCCCGCCACAAATCGAGCTGCGGCCTGTCGCCAATTTGGATCAGCGACCCAGCCGCCTCAAAAGGCATGCGCCCGCCAATGCAGTACGTACACAAGTCGAGCTCGGGCAGGCCAGCGCGCGCAAAGGCTTCTAGCATCCCCTGCTGCGACAAGTAAATCACGGGCATCCCCATCGCTTCGCTAATGGCCTCGGCCGTGCGCCCACGCGCGATAAACTCGTCGCCCGGCGGCGGGTCCGGCGGCATATCCACCCCAAAGGTGCATCCCCTCGGCACGCCATCATCGCCAATAATGCCAATCGGCGGCGTGTAACTCACCAGATAAGCCTGCCCGACGCCAGCTTCCTCGTAGAGCAGGTCGCAGGCGCGCTTGGAATTGTTGCCGCGGATGATGCTGTCGTCGATCAGGATTACGGTCTTGCCTTTGAGCTTTTGCGCCATCCCGGGCAAAAGGTGCAGGTTCTGGTCGATCGACTCTTTGCGCTCGCCAGCAGTCGAGCCTTGGAACGAACGCTCGCCGCGCATCTTGTAGAACACGGGTTCAAAGGGCAGTTCCGCCTGCTTGGCATAGGCGCGGGCCGCCACCTCGGGACAACGCGGCAAATACGTGACCAAGTCGACGTCGGGCGGCAGAAATTCCTCGCTGAGTATCTCCCCTAGCGATTCGCGGATGCGGCGCACGCTGACGCCGTTGATGATCGAGTCGAGGTCGGTGATGTAGTTCCACTCAAAAAAGCAATAGGCGAGGTTGGTCGAGACCACGACTTCCTTGTGGTAGTTCCCTTCGGGCGTGAGAGAGTAGATCGCTCCTGGCTCCAAATCCTCGACGTATTCGCCGCCGTTTTTGCGGAAGGCGATATCCTCTGAGGCCATCACGTACTTGCCGTCCTTCCAACCGAGCACCCCGGGTTTGATCCCAGTGCGATCGCGGATTGCGATCACGTCGCGCTCGCGCTTGTCGGCAATGGCCAGAGTATAGGCACCGGGCACTTCCTTGAGGAAGTTGTGCGCGCCGCGCTCGCGGTAGAGGTAGAGCAGAGCTTCAGTATCGCAGCTCGAATACAGGTGCAAGGAAGCCGAGTCTTGGAAGAAGGCCCGATCAACTTGGCCATTGTGGACGGCCGCCACGTCGCAGTCCCAGATCAGGATGTGGTTGTCGCGGTGTTCGACCGTGCCGCCGATGACGTGCGGATGCGCCTCTTCGAGGATCTTGTCCTTTGAGCCTCGGGTGGCGTAGCGCACGTGGGCCATGTAGGTGTGGTAATTGGGGCTGAGGAAAATTTTGTGGAGGTCGGTTACGTCGAAGCGCGAGACCCCGCCCTTCCACTTGATCACGTCGATGCGGCCATCGCCTACTGCAGCAATACCGGCCGCCTCTCGGCCCCGATGCTGTAGTGAATGAATAAAGCGGTAGGCGTCGTGCAGAGAGTGGGCTACGGTCAAACCACAGTTGTGGCGAACGACTTCGGCCATAGACGTTCCTCGCGGCAAAATGTCAAGGGATTGTAACCAAAAATTATAGCCGACCGCGCCATACGGCAAGGCCGCAGTGCTACAATGTCAGAATCAACCCTTGCGCCAACAGCGACTCAACCGTCTGATCAAACGCCGCAGTCGCCTCCTCGACATCTTGAGCTGTGTGTGCCGACGAGAGCACGCCCCCGGTGGAACTCATGTTATCGATCCCGTAAAAGCGCAGATTGCGCTGGTACTCTTCAATCAACTGCCCCGGCATCCCCTTGAGCCGCTCGGCCTCGGTCGTGTGCAAATCCGCCCGGCTCTGAGCCTTTTGCACGCGCTGGCGATCGGTCTCAAAATAGACGTGAAACGTCGAACACATCCCGTACACGTACCCGGCGATACCTCGGCGCTCCAGTACTTCGTCCCAAGCGGCGCGCAGTCCAGCGGCGCGGGCGTTGGCTTGGTCTATCGGCTCGCCCGTGGCCACGCGCTTGAGCACGGCGATCCCAGCCGCGGCCGAAAGCGGTGCCCCGTTAAAAGTCCCTTGATGCGCCACCCGCGGGCGAGCGTCGTCCGTCACGTCGAAAAGCTCCATAATGTCCGCCCGTCCCACCACGGCCCCGCCGGGCATGCCACCGGCGACCACCTTGGCAAAACAAGACAGGTCCGGCCGCAGCCCGTAGAGCACTTGCGCACCGCCCGGACTAAAGCGAAAACCGGTGACCACCTCGTCGAAAATCAGCACTACCCCGCGCTCTCTGGTCATCGTTTGCAGATCGCGCAAAAACTCCGGCGCTAAGGGCACTCTTCCCCACGACCCTCCCGACGGCTCGATAATCGCCGCCGCAATATCGCTGTCAGCGTCAAGGACACGCGCAACCTGATCCACATCCCCCGCTGGCACGCAGATCACGTGCTCGCGCACCTGCGGCGGAATGCCCAACGAGCCGTCCGCGTCAAAGGGCGGCTGCACGCCGCGCATCACGTCGTCGTGCCATCCGTGGAAGTGGCCGGCAAAGCGCAGGATCTTGCGGCGGCCAGTAAACGCCCGCGCCAAGCGCAGCGCCAGCAGGGTCGCCTCCGTTCCCGAATTGACCAAGCGCACGCGCTCGGCCGAGGGAACCAGCGCCTGTATGCGCTCGGCCCACTCGATGTGCAGTGGATGGTCGTTGCCAAAGTGCGTCCCGCGCCCCACCGCCTCGGCAATGGCCGCTACGACTTCGGCGGGCGCGTGCCCCAAGAGCAGGGCACCATTGCCGAGCAGGAAGTCGATGTACTCGTTGCCATCGACATCCCACTTGCGGCCACCAGCCCCTCGCTCGATGTAGAGCGGCACCGGCGTTGCGTAGCGCAGATCGTGTCCCACCTTGCCGCCGAGCGTCTTGCAGGCGCGGGCAAAGTACTCCTGCGACCGGGGGCGCGCCGCTCCGTAAGCCGCGTATATTTCACTGTGCATCGACATAGCCTTTCTACCTACGACCGTCCGCCGCAGGCGGTAATCGTCTGTCCGGTGATAAAACTGGACTCTTCGGACAATAAGAAGCGGACCACCGACGCCATCTCCGCCGGATCGGCCATTCGTCCCAGCGGAGTGCTGGCGATGAGCTCGGCGACTTGATCGGGGTTGGCCGAGCGCGCCAGCTCAGTATCCGTCAGCCCCGGCGCTAGGCAGTTGATCCGCACGTTGTGCTCGGCAAACGCTTGGGCACATTGCCGGGTGAAGGCGATGACTGCTGCCTTCGTCGTGGCGTAGTGGATCATGTTCGGTTTGAGCAGCCAAGCGGCCAGCGAGGAGATATTGACGATCCGCCCAAAGCGCCGCGCGATCATCTCGTCCTTGACGGCCCAAGTGGTCAAAAACGGCCCGTGGACGTTGACCGCAAACATCCTATCCCACTCGGCAAAGCCGAACTCGCCGTGTTCCTGGGTATAGGCGATCCCGGCGTTGTTGACCAACAGTTCGACCGGCCCGAATGCCGCGCGCACTTGGGCGATCATCTGCTCGACTTCTGCCTGCTGCGACACATCGGCTTGGACAGCCATGCCCTCGGTGCCGCACGACTCGACCTGCGCCAGAATCTCCTGCGCGGCCTCGGCATTGTGTTGGTAGTTGATGGCGACCTTGGCTCCGTGCTCGGCCAGCATCTGGACGATGGCGCGACCGATGCCGCGACTGCCGCCCGTTACCAAGGCAGTGCGCCCGGCAAATATCGCGGTGGTCATGTGAGTTGACTTTCGTTATTGGGAAAAATTTTGATGATAGCGCAAAAAGGGGCCGGGAGCAATCCCGACCCCTTTGCTTGTACTTCGGCTAGTCTGGCGATTAGCCGCCCGCTGCTTTGGTGCTCTCCGCGATTTTGGCGACGATCCCCTGAGTATCGTACACTGCGCGCAGCCGTTCCGCGATCCGCCCCTGTGCATCCACCACGTAATACGAAGGCAAACTACTGATGCTATAGGCTTTTGCTACGTCCGCACCCCAGCCAGCCGCCCGCAGATGGACGCCTTTGATCTCGTGTTTGGCAATCGCTTTTCTCCAAGCTGCCTCATCGTCGTCCAACGAGATGTTGAGGAAGACGACCGGCTGCTCGACCATCTCGGCCTTGATTTTTCGCAGGGCGGGCAAATCGCCGATACACGGACCGCACCAACTCGCCCAGAAATCAATGAATATCGCCTTCCCTTTGAATTGGTTCAGCGATACCGGCTGGCCATCGAGGTCGTCGAGCGTGAAGTCGGGCGCGGGTTGCCCAGGTTGTAAAACTAGCGCCTTGGTCAATGCCGCCTCGATAGCTTCGTTGTATTCTGGATAGGGGTTGGTTTCTTTGAATTCCTCCCACCTTTCATGGACCAAGGCAAAGTCTGTGTGTCCGCGCTCAAACCCATTAATCAGCTCGCCGGCCAGAAACCAATAGAGTACTCTCCCGTCCAGTTTTTGCTTGGCTAGATCGTATCGTTTCCCGCCGTAACTAACCCTGCGCATCCAAGGTCCGGCATAGATGGAGTCGAGTTGAGCTTGAGCCGTTTCCGATAGACCCAATTCCGCTAGGTCGAGTTTCTCGGACAGCTTGAGCGGACGGCGATGTTCGTACAGGGAGTCGAGGCGAGCCACGGCAGCGGCCGATAGACTCAACTCCGACCAATCGAGTAGCTCAGACAGCGGGACTTTCTCGCCCGTTCCCTCAAGCTCTTCTTCCATAGGTAGGTGGAACACCACCTTCGTGCCCAGCGTATCAATGCTAGACGATTCGTACCCACTTGACTTCGCAATGCCAAAGGATTTACCCGACCTTTCGTAGAACGAGTCGAGCTGGGCTATGGCGGCTGCCGAAAACTCAAACTCCGACAAATCGAATCTTTCGGACAGTCTGAGCGAGCGGCGATGTTCGTACAGGGAGTCCAGTTGGATCTGCTCCGAGTCGGACAAACCCAACGCCGACAAATCGACCATTTTTGACAGGCTAGGTTTTCGGCCATCCTTTTCGTATAGGGAATCGAGATGGGTCTGGGCAGCTTCCGACAATCCCAACCCCGATAGATCGTACCGATCGGACAGCGTGGGATTTCTAAGCTCCCTGAGAGCCACCTTGTCCAACTCCCAACCCAAGGTGCGCGTCAGAAACGTGCGATATTCGCTCACGCCAATGGCCTTTTCATCGACCAAGGGAATGTCCTGAAGAAAATTGTAGTACTCCGGGGTGATGTCCCTGTTGTCGTGGTCATTGGCAAATCTGTAATTCGTCGGATAGGAAATCATCTGCTTGGCCCACTCGTAGTTGAAGCGAGCTGTCGCATAGTCGATAAAACCTGGAGAAAGCTCATACTTCTCACGCCCCTTAGCGAGCCACTCAAACTCATCCTGTCGCCGCTGATCCACTTGGCGAATGAAATCCTCCAACGCCAACCCTTCGTAGTCGAGGCGAAAGGCGAAGTAGTCAGGCAGAATCTCGGCTATGAAGCGGTTGTTGTCCGCGCCTTGGCCGCTGAACTCAAGGGAGGAGGAGAAACGGCCTTCGTTCATCTCGATGTGCAGACTGTCCCCCGGTTCGACAAAGAAGATCAACCGAGCGCGCGGCCCAAAGACGAAAGATCGCAGCCCCTCCAGCCATTTCCACTTGGGAGGTTGTGAGTCTTTGTAGCCTCCCATGACGAGCGTCCCTTGGGGAACCGGAAAGGTGCAGGCAAAGCGATTTTCGCTGTCCAGCACGACGAGCAGTTCAGACCTTGTTGGCGACAGTGAGGATCGGTAGCTAAACTCGATTTCCCGCGCTGGAGGGTTGTGTATCTTTCCCGTGATGGTCGCGGCGCGTGGTGCCTGGGCCAGCCCCACGCTCGCTGTGCTGATGAGAGCGACGAGGATGCTAAGGTATAGTCTCATCGGCCTTCTCCTTGGTCGAAAACCTTCTCAAAAAAGGAACTCCGTCGTCCCCACGGCCTCCCTTAATTTTACTCCTAGTCCAAACGGTACGCCAGCAGCCCATCACTACTCGTCGCGTAGAGATACCCATTGGCCACGGATAGGGCACCAATGCTCCTGTCGGGTTCGAAGGAAAAGCTTTCGATCAGTGCCCCGTACTCGGCTATCGTCCACGCTTTTACTCTAAGGTCTGACGACCACTTTCCTAGGCCGTACCCTCGGCTGTAGGCTACTCCATCGACAATCTGCAAAGAGCGAATGTCGTCGCTCCGAGGCAGCGGCAAGTATCCTACTTCGCGCGGTTGATCGGGATTGAAGATATCGAACTCGACCAACTCGTGTGGCCAAAAGCGCTCGACATAGAGCTTGTCGCCATCGGTGGCTACCAGTCTAGGATCGTAGTAAGACTGAGGCCGGAAGGACTCTATAGTATGTCGCCCGGTCTCGCGCAAAGTGTGCGCATCGGCCACAGCGATGACCACTAATTCGCTTTCAGTCCCAATGTAGGCGCGGCTTCCACGCACACTTACATGGCACCGGTGCTTCCACCTGTGGGGATCGTCCACGGGGTCGGAAATGGGCATTATCACCCGCTCATCGCCTGTCACCGGCATTCCCTCTGCGTCGAGAGCGAAAGCCTCGGCAACCAAGGAGTAGCCCCGCTCCCGGACGAGGAGCAAACCGCCGTCTGTGGCTCCCCAATACTGGTGGTAGCGAAACCTTTTCCTTTTAATGGCGGCGAACATACGGTAACCCTTGAGGGCGGGCGCAGCCGGGTCGCTGACGTCGAAGACGACCACCCCGAGACTGTCGCTAGGCAGTCCTTTGCGCCACCCGACGAGATATGCCAGCGAATCAACTACGCATATTGCGTTGACACCCTTCCACAACTCGTGGGACTCTGGTCTAGTGCTGCCGAGCAGGCGCATTTGCTGCGGGTTGTTCAAGTCGGCGATGGCAATACCAATTTGTCCAGTGGTCATATAGGCGAGCCCGCCTTTGACAGCGAGGTCCCCATAGTATTGCTCATCAGGGGCTTTTAGCACCCCAGCAGGCATCTGTTGGTTGGCGAGAGGTCCCCCGTAGAAAGTCACAAAGACGACAGCAATGATCGCACCCCACCCTATCGCCACCGTGCGCCACGAGAGCATTGCCTCGCGGTAGCGGTGCAAAAGTACCGACGCCACCACCAGTGCCACCGCTGTCAAACCCAGATTGGCTAAGACCTTCACCCAAAACCGAGCGAAGTCTGTCGCCAAGCGTACCAAAAGCCCTTGGTCATCCAAGCCGCTTGCGACGAGTGGATAGCGATTGAGGATCGGAAAAATGGCTGTTGCCGGGCCTGTGAGGAAAACCCCCAACACCACGGCCAGCGCAACACCTACGGCGACACCCTTGAAGGGATGATCCGTTACCACCGAGCCGATAAAAACTAGGGCATAGAGCAGCGAGAATTGAGTAAACGACAGGGCGACCATTGAGGCATAGTCAATGCTCTGTACGGTGACCAGTTTATATGCCAAGTACTCGCGTTCTACCTCAAGACTGGCCAAGTCTATGTACACCGTCGCCCAAGCCACTAGCGCGACCAACAGCAGGCCGCCAAGCCCTAACAAAAACTTGACAGCCAGCACTGTCGCGCCCGCCACCGGCTTGTCTAGGAGGAAGGATAGAGTGCCCGTGCTGCGCTCGCGGGCGATGGCGTCCATGGCCAGCACAACCGCCATCACCATCAGACCGCCCGTAATCAGCTCTTCGAAACCTGCTACGTAGCTACGGCTGAAATCAGCATTGTTCCGCATCAGACAAACCACTGCGGCGAGCGCGACGGCCACCAATACCTTGGGCAGGATTTCGCGGCCCTCTTTCCACAGTAACGCGTACAAAGTGCTCACAGCCGGCCTCCTTTGATCTGCTCCGGCGAGAACACTATGAGCGAACGCCCGATCAGAGTGTAGAAATGGTCGCGGACGAGATGGAGCCGTTTCCAATTACGGCTGATAGAAGAAGAAGACCGTAGCTCGTCGGGTACTTGCCAATAGCCCATGTCCTCGTAGGCGTGATAATCGGTCAACCGATCGACAAACAACCCATTCCCTGCCGTACTGTACACCCAGTCGTCGATTATTTTTATCGTATTCTTAGCGTCAAAAAACCAGTACCCGATCTCACGTGGTCTATTCGGATCGGTGATGTCGAAGGCGACCAAGTCTCCGGGCCAGTACCGTCGGACGTAGAGTGTATTGCCCTCACGGGCTATCGGGCGGCTCTTGTGCGAGTCGTACTCACTATTGTAGTCGCCCATATCCACTCGCACTGTCTCTTGCAGTTCCCCTAGATTTCGGGCATCCACCGCGAGAAAGCCATCCCTGTATCCTACCCATATCCGCTCGTTGTGTACGTGCATGGACAGTTTATGTTCCCACCAGCCTCCGAAGTCATCCTTGTAGCCCTCTGGTAGCTCCTCGACAACCAACTCGTCCGCCCGTGCTGGCAACCCTTCCGCATCCAACGCAAACGACACTATTCCCAACTTGTCGCCCCAACGCCCACTGAGGATCAGCCCTTCGCCACAGCGATCCCAGCCCCAAAATTTCTCTATGTCGTCGCCAATTATCCGATACCCTTTGAAGACTGGGTGGGCTGGATCGCCGAGGCTGAACACGGCGATGCCGAGGCTATCGGCGGGCAAGCCCTTGCGCTGTCCGAGTAGATAAACCAGCGAATCCACAACCGCGACTCGGCTCATCAACCACTGCGGCACCTCCACAGCAGCTAGTAGCTCAGGCTTAGTAGGATCGCGCAAATCCACGACCGCCAAGCCCCCTTCAGTCGCCATATATCCCCGATCTCCGACGACGGCCAAGTCGAGATAGGCTCCCTCTTCGGGCGTCAGCACACTCAGCGGCCTCGGTCTCGGCGGTCTCGGCTCAGAGGTCATATCCATCGCAATTATGAAAGCGATCAGGGCCAGCCAACCAATGACAATGGGCTTCCAACCGATGCTGACCCCACGGAAACGGCGCAAAAGCGCTATGGAAATCGCCACACCCGCCGCCATCACTACCGCTGTCGCGCCTAACCTCACCAGATAGCCCCAGGGATCGCCCACTATGCGGACTACCGTACCCCGGAAGCTGATTCCTGGATCGGGGGAGAAGAATGGCTCGAGCGCGGGGAAATACTTGAGCACATTGTAGGCCGATGGAACCAAGACGATCAGCAGCAAAGTGCCCAAGGCCGCCCCTTTGAGCGGGTGGTCGGCCACTGTTGAGCAGGCGAAGATCACGCTGTAGGCGATCAAGCCCGACATAAGGGAGACCAGCAACATGTTGACATAGCCTACCTCCTCGACGATCCGCTTTACAGAAGGGTACCAAGCACCACCACCGCTGTAGATGCTAAATCCCTTAGACGCCAACCCCTCCAAGTCCACATACACCGTCACCCAAGCCCCGGCGGCCAGCACCAACAGGGCCACCGCGCCGACGACGTACTTGGGCAGCAACACTTCCACGACCGATAGGGGTTTGCCCGACAAAAACGACAAGGTGCCCTTGCTGCTTTCCTTGGCGACCAAACCCATGCCCAACGCGACGCCGCAGACCACGATAAAACTCATAATCCACCCCTCGAAGTCTCGGACGAATTCCCCGTTGAATTCCGCGTTCTGCCGCAACGCCACCACCACCGCGCACAGTCCCAATCCCACCAGCACCTTCGGCAACTCCTCGCGGCCCTCCTTCCACAGCAATGCGCGCCAAACCTTCACGATGGAAGCCCCCCTTGCGGCGTCACATGCTCGACGAAACTCTCCTCTAAGCTCAAGTCGATTATCTCCACGACTTGTCCACCTGCTTGTTCGATCTGCGCTTTGGCCTCGTCGCCGTAGTCGAAAATGGTCAACAGCCGCTGGCGGCCCTCGCCCTGCACGCCGCGCAGCCCGATCACCCCGGCAAAATCCACCGCGTCCTCAGTCCGCACCAGCACCCGTTTAACCTGCTGCCGCACTGCGTCCAACTCGCCGCAAACCAAGAGCTTGCCCTGGTCGATAATGGCGACTTGGTCGGCCACCCGCTCGACCTCGTGCACCAAATGCGACGAGAAAAACACTGTCCGACCTTCCGCACTGATGACTTGGATGATGCTTTCGAGCACGTCGCGGCGCACGATCACGTCCAGCCCCGAAGCCGGCTCGTCGAGAATCAACAACTCCGGGTCGTGGCCCAGCATCAAGGCCAGATTGAGTTGGGCGTTCATGCCCCGCGATAGGTGCTTGACCTTCTGTTTGGGGTCCAGACCGAAGTGATTGATCAGCGCGGTGACCTTCTGCTGATCCCAGCGCGGATACAACTGACCGGCAAACCACGCCACCTCCTCGACCTTCATCCAGTCGTACAGCACCGGATTGTCCGAGATGTAGCCCACCCGCTCTTTGAGCTCCTTTTCGTGGATGTGCGGGGCTTGGCCTAGCACCTCCACCGCACCGGCCGTAGGTTTGAGCATATTCATCAGTATTTTGATGGTCGTAGTCTTGCCGGCCCCGTTGCGCCCGAGAAAGCCGAAAATGCTGCCTTGGGGTACCTCCAAATCCAGCCCATCTATCGCTCGGTGTTTGCCAAAGGTTTTAACCAAGCCTGTGATTTCAATCGCCGCTGCTGCCATAGTTGCTTCTCCTATTGGCTGCTGAATTTTTCTAGGGTTTCCTCAAACACTCGGCGCAGGCTCGCCGCGTCCAGCCCAAGCTGCGTCCCTTCCACCAGTGCCTTTTCCATTAGGTTGCGAACGATATTCAGCCGCTCTTCAGTACTCATAGAAACCCCCTTTTCGGCGACATACGTTCCCATGCCGCGCCTTTTGTAGATGACGCCCTCGCGCTCCAATTCTAGGTAGGCGCGGGCAACGGTGTTCGGGTTGATTAGCTGGGCGCTGGCCACGGCTCGCACCGATGGCAACTCGTCGTCGGCTTTGAGGGTGCCGGTGGCGATGTGGTACTTGATCTGCTCGATCAGTTGCAGGTAGATCGGCACCCCTCCAGCGGTATCGAGGCGCAGATGCAGCGCATCCCCTCCCCGTGCGATCTCGCGTTTAGCCATGAGCGTCTTTCCGGATTATACAAGTGATTTACTGTCTTAAATCATTAATACAGTACCAAAAAATTTTGTCAAGCACTTTTTGCAAAAAAAATGCGGGCAAGGGAACCACGTCCCTCGCCCGCATTGGGGTTAGTTGTTGTTTTTCTACTTATTGCCCTAAAGGACGTCCCGCCCGCTAAATAGCCGCGTCGCCGGTCTCTCCAGTGCGAATCCGCACTACCTCATCCACCGACAGCATGAAAATTTTGCCGTCGCCAATGTGGCCCGTCCGCGCCGACTCGCGCACTGCGCCCAAGCACTGCTCGGCGAGATCGTCCCGCACCACCACTTCGACCTTAAGTTTAGGAGTAAAATCGACGACGTATTCGGCACCGCGATATATCTCCTTATGACCTTTTTGGCGGCCAAAACCCTTGACTTCGCTAACCGTTATGCCTTGGACGCCCAAGCCGCTCAACGCTTCCTTGATAGCGTCTAGCGCGTTGGGCCTGACTACGCACATTAGCATTTTCATATCGCCATCTCCTCGCGTGTTAATGCCTAAAAAAAGTAGGTCGTCGCGCCCTCTGGCGCAATGGTCGGAATCGCTTTAGACTTTTTGGCCTTTGATTATTAGCCGTTCTCAGGCGGCGAGCCTCTTTCTGGGTGGTATAATTTTGATGAACGGAGTGCAGGCCGGGTTCCTGCTAATACTCGTGGTCCTAATAGGATGCGGCCGAGAAAGTCAAGCGGCATCCCCATCCGCCGAGGGCGATATCCCGCGCACCGCGTGGCCCGAAAGCTGGTTCCACCCGCCGCGCACGGCCTCGGAAGTCGGCTTGACGACCTTTCGCCAGTCGCCCATGCTCGACGAACTGGTGGCCAGCGGCGAGTTGCCGCCGGTAGAGGAGCGGCTCCCCGACGACCCAATTGTCGTCGAGCCGATTAATGGAATTGGGACCTACGGGGGCACCGCGCGGCTGTTCCTCGCCGGTGAACAGCTCCTCAACGTACCCGAAGGAACCCTGCGCCCAGGACCGCAACTCCAGCTAACCCTGCCCAACTTTGCCGCGCGGGTCGAGTACCACAACGACGCGCAGACCCTGACGGTCTTCCTCCGGCCCGGTCACAAGTGGTCTGACGGCCACCCTGTGACGGCCGACGACTTTGTCTTTTGGTTCGATCGCGTCCACATGAACAAAAACCTCACGCCCGTGGTGTCGCCCCGCTTTAAGGGAGCTCGCATCGAAAAACACGGCCCCCACCTCTTTAGCTATCACTTTCCCCAGCCGATGCCGCTCTTTGTCAAGCACCTTGCCCACAACAGCTCGCATCTGTCGGCACCAGCGCACTTTATGCGCCGCTATCACCCCGACTTTACTGACGCGGATCAGCTAGAGCGCGAAGCAGAGGAACTCGGCTTGCAAGACTGGCGCACCTACTTCCAATCCGTTATCAACACCCGCGACCTAATGGTCTTTTACAAGCCGGTGCAGACCGCTTATGTGGTGGTCAGCAAGACTTCGACGCGCGTCCGCTACCGCCGCAACCCCTACTACCCCAAAGTAGATCCTGCCGGCAATCAACTGCCCTATATCGATTACCTCGAAGTCCAGCGGGTTGACAGTCCCGAGATCATGGCAGCTAAGGCCGCTACCGGGCAGGTCGATTTTGCCGGGCGGCAGTTTAAGACCGCCGACATCCCGCTGTTTAAGCGCTTCGAGCAGGACAACAGCTACGAGACCTACCTCTGGCCTCGTCCCTACGGCTCGGACGTGACCTTCATGCCCAACATGACCCACCCCGACGAGCGGCTCAGGCAGATTTTTCAGGACGTGCGCTTTCGCCGCGCTCTCTCGCTGGCCATCAACCGCGCCGAGATCAACGACATCGCCTATTACGGGCAGGGGATTCCACGCCAGTTGACGGTCGTATCTTCGAGCCGCTACTTTGAGCCTTCCTTTGCCGCAGCTTGGGCCGAGTACGATCCGCAACGCGCCCGCGCCCTGCTCGACGAAATGGGGCTGATTGACCGCAACGGCGACGGCCGACGCGACCATCCCGATGGCCGCCCCCTCGAAATCACGCTGGAGTACACAATCGGGGAGACGCCGAAGCAAGTTACCGTGGACTTGGTGACCGCCCACTGGCGCGAAGTGGGGCTGCACATCAACCGCAAGCAAATAAGCGGCGCACTGCAAGGCATCCGCACCCGAGGCGGAGTTATGGACATGAGCATCTGGCACGCCGACCGCAACGCCGACATCCTCTTTCCCATCGAGCCTTTTTGGTACGTACCCATGCACGTGGGGCAGGAGGTGACCCAATGGCCGGAGTGGTCGCGGTGGTACCGGTCGGACGGAGCGCGTGGCTGGATGCCGCCCGGCGAGGTCCGGGAACTAATCGCCTGGTGGGAGGTGCTCCGCCGCACATCCGACCTCCAAGAGCGCATCGCCATGGGCAAAAAAATTCTCCAGAGCCAAGCCGAAAACCTATGGGCGCTCGGCATCATCGGCTTAGGACCACATCCCGTCATCGTTAGCAACCGGCTGCGCAATGTCCCGCGCCAGGGCTATTGGGGGTGGGACTCGCGCTGGTCTTGGCCCTACTATCCAGAGACTTGGTATCTAGCAGTGGACGGTGACCAGTGACCAGTGACCAGTCCCCACTAACCACTAACCACTAACCACTAACCACTAACCACTAACCCATGATCAACTACATCATCCGCCGCGTCCTGATTATGATCCCCACCCTGATAGCCGTCTCGGTGCTGGTCTTCGTCGTCATCCAGTTGCCACCCGGGGACATCATCACGTCGCGCCTGCAAGAGCTACAGGCCGAGGGCCAAGACATCTCCGAGGAACAGATCGCCGCCCTGCGCGCCCGCTACCACCTCGACGACCCGATGGTTATCCAATACTTCAAGTGGATGGGCGGCTTCCTCCGAGGCGACATGGGCTATTCCGTAATGTACGGCCAGTCGGTCAACAACCTGATCTGGGAGCGGCTTGGCTACACCTTGCTGATTACCTCGACCGCGACCTTGTTGACTTGGCTGGTAGCCTTCCCGGTAGGCGTCTATTCGGCCCTGCGCCAGTACTCGGCGCTCGACTACGCGGCAACTCTCGCGGCCTTCGTCGGTTTGGCGACGCCCAACTTCCTGCTCGCGCTGGTTTTGATGTACTTGGGCTACGAGTGGTTTGGGATAGCCGTGGGCGGGTTGTTTTCCCCCGAGTACGCGAGTGCGCCGTGGAGCTTGGCCAAGTTCGGCGATTTGCTCGGGCATCTGTGGATCCCGGCCTTGGTCATCGGCACGGCCGGCATGGCTGGGCTGATGCGGATCATGCGCGCCAATCTCCTCGACGAGCTAGGCAAGCCCTACGTAACCACGGCGCTGGCCAAGGGCCTTGGTCCGGTCCGCTTGGTGATTAAGTACCCATTGCGCATTGCCATCAATCCCTTTATCAGCACGGTCGGCTGGATGCTGCCGCACCTGATCTCCGGCTCGGCCATCACCAGCGTGGTGTTGAGCCTGCCCACGACCGGCCCCTTGCTGCTCGACTCCCTCCGCAATCAAGACATGTATTTGGCGGGCAGTTTCCTGCTCATGCTCAGCGTCCTGACGGTGATCGGCACCCTGCTGTCGGACATTCTCTTGGCCATTGCCGACCCGCGCATCCGCTATGAGTGAAGATCGCCCCACAACTCAACTAGCCGACGCCTCGCAGTGGCGTCTGATGTGGATGCGCTTCCGCCGCCATCGGCTGGCGCTGGCCGGCAGCGCGGTGCTGATTGTGCTCTACGGCCTCGCAGCCCTGTGCGAGTTTGTCTCGCCTTACCAGCCCGACCAGCGCCACGCCCAATACGTCCTCTGCCCGCCGCAGGAGATTCGCTTCTTTGACGGCGAGGGGCGCTTTCACTGGCGGCCCTTTGTCCACGGCGTGCGGCAAGACACGGCCGCCGGCCCGTGGCAGCGCGAGTATCTCGTCGATACCAAGACCGTGTATCCGATCCGCTTTTTCGCGCGCGGCCCAGCCTACGAATTCTGGGGACTTTTCAACGCGGACTTGCACCTGTTCAGCGCGGGCAGTGGGCCGTTGTTCCTCTTTGGCACCGACGACTTGGGCCGCGACCTGTTCAGCCGAATCATACATGGGGCGCGTATTTCGCTCACCATTGGGCTAATCGGCGTGGCCCTGACCTTCCTCATCGGCATCCTGCTCGGGGGGGTAGCGGGTTATTACAGCGGCTGGGTCGATGTGGTAGTGCAGCGGATCATTGAGGTCTTGATGGCCGTGCCGCAGCTACCGCTGTGGATGGCGTTGAGCGCGGCGCTGCCAGCGCACTGGCCGCCGCTGCACATTTACTTCGGCGTCACCATCATTCTCTCGCTGATGGGCTGGACTGGGTTGGCGCGAGTGGTGCGCGGCCGCTTCCTATCGCTGCGCGACGAGGATTTCGTGGTCGCCGCTCGCCTGTCGGGCACCAATGAGTTGAAGATCATTTTCAAACACCTGCTGCCGTCGTTCCTCAGCCACGTGATCACGTCGGCTACCCTAGCGGTGCCGGGCATGATTCTCGGCGAGACCGCGCTGAGCTTTTTGGGGATTGGGCTGCGGGCACCCGTGGTTAGCTGGGGGGTGCTGCTGCAAAAGGCGCAGAACTTTCAGGCCGTGGCCATGGCACCGTGGCTGTTGCTGCCGGGGCTTTTCGTGGTCATCGCGGTCTTGGCCTTCAACGTGGTCGGCGACGGGATGCGCGACGCAGCCGATCCGTATGCGAGCCATTAGTTAGACGTGGAAAAGGCCATGCAAAAGTGGACGTTGTATTTTGGAGACTGCACGGAACAGCTCCAGCATATTGCGGCGGATTCGGTGGACTTGGTCATTACTTCACCTCCTTATACCAATCAACGGTCTGCTACGTATGGAGGGGTAACGCCGGACGGCTATGTGGAGTGGTTTCTGCCCATCGCCGATGAGTTGCAGCGGGTCTTGAAGCCGACGGGCACGTTTGTTTTAAACATTAAAGAACGGGTCGTAAAAGGCGAGCGGCATACTTATGTGCTGGAACTCATCTTGGCCATGCGCGAGCGGGGCTGGCTGTGGACGGAAGAGTTTATCTGGCACAAGAAAAACTGTTATCCCGGCAAGTGGCCCAACCGGTTTCGGGATGCGTGGGAGCGGCTTTTGCAATTCAACCTACAGCGCAAGTTCAAGATGAACCAAGATGCCGTGATGGTTCCCGTCGGCGATTGGTACGAGAGCCGCATGCGCACCTTGAGCGAGACGGACCGCTCCCGCGACGAATCCAAGGTAGGCAGCGGCTTCGGCAAAAAGGTCGCGAATTGGTTAGATCGCGATAAAGTATATCCCAACAACGTGCTCCACCGCGCCACTGAATGCGGCAATCGGCAACACAGTGCTGCGTTTCCCTATTGGTTGCCTGAGTGGTTCATAGACCTTTTCACGGATGCAGGAGACGTAGTGCTAGACCCGTTTATCGGCTCGGGCACGACGGCGTTTGCTGCGCTAGATAAAGGCCGCCGCGTTATCGGCATTGAGATTCACAAACCCTATTGCGATACACTCAAGGGCCAATTGGAAGAGAAGTATGGGCAAGCTATGAAGCTAGTCGTATAGTAAGTTGTTCACGTCATTATGAGACATGTCCCCACAAATCTATATATTGATACAGAGGTCATCGTTAGAAATAACCTAATGCTAGATACGGGAGATTTCAGACAACTTAAGGATACTTTTGCGAAAGACGACTTGAGGTTATTAATTCCCGAAATAATGGAGCGAGAACTTTTTCGTAAATACAAGAACAGAGCCAAAGAGGCTGCTAAGAAAGTAAAAGAAGCTCATAAAATTCATCCGATTAATTCTCTTCCACTGGGTGATTTGCCCTCAAGAGACGAGCTGGAGAAACAGTGCCTTGATGAGCTTAAAAGACAATGGGAAGAGTTCAAAGAACATTTTGTTGTCGAGGAGTTGCCACTTGTCGGAAATTTGGAAGATGTTATGGATTGGTATTTTGAAATCGAAGCTCCATTTTCTGAGAGACCGTTTTAAAACTCGATTGGAGTGTTGATCTTGCCTTGGACGTACTCACC
>VXML01000004.1 GCA_009841115.1 Gemmatimonadota bacterium
GAGATTGGCGGTCCCGGCGAAATGCGAACAATAGCTATGCTGTATTCGACATTGCCGATTATTTGCGCTTGCATCCGCCCGCCTCCCTCGGCGGCAAAGAGCCCGACGAGATCGTTCTCGCCGATGCCATCAAGGGCGGCTCCAATGTCGCCGATGTGGTCAACCTACTCGACGGCGACATCACCACCTACTGGCAGCCCGATCCGCCTTCGGCCGACAGAGACTTAGCTTCGCAGTGGTGGTTTGTGATCGATTTGGGTCGCGTGGTTTTTGCCAAAGAACTTGTAATGCGCTTTGTCGAGGAGGGCAGGGGCGATCCCTTTCTTCTCTTCGAAGTGCTCATCTCCGACGGCCTGAAGCCGGCGCGCTTGCAAAACAGCGAAAATCCAGCCTTTAAGACCGTGTTGCGGACTTTGAGCAAAAATAAGAGCCAGCGGGTATTTACGGTTGATCTGACAAACCAAGAGCCTACCGTGCAGGCCGCAGCCGTGCGCTTTGTGCAAATTTTGGTCACCGATACCGACGGGATGCTCGGCACGGAAGTCGCGGCCGATGAATACGAAGCGCTCAGCGAAGAGACGCGCGGCGCGATCCAGTACTTCAAGCGCCAGCCCGATGGTCGCGAAGTACCCGTTGACCAAGACCTATACGACATATTGGATGAGGAGCGCCGGGGGGGCATCCGCTACTTTCGCCGGGAATTGCCCCGCTTGGCCGAGCTAGAAGTATGGAACGAAGGTGACGAACTAACCGCCGGCATTCTCGCCCGCGGCGGCGTCATCTCTACCAATGCAAAACAGCCACTGGCCCTGACCAAGTTCATCGATGGGGACTTGGCGACCTTCAATCGCATCTTTTACGGGGTTTCCACGGCGGTGGCCGATCCCGAGTTGGAGTTGGTCTTCGATTTGGGCTCGTTCTATTGGATCGACGCCTTCCGCATGATTTACAACAACAGCTTGTTCCCAAATTATCGGATGGACTTTTCGGACGGCTCTTTGGCCCCGGACGGAAGCATCCAATGGACGACTAGGGCGGAGCTAAGCCCGCGCCCTATCGTCCGCGTCGAAGGTACCGACTTTGAGCCAATCAAGGCGCGGTATGGCCGCTTTCAGTGGACCTTGAATGCCATTGGTGCCCGCACGGCGGACATATCCGAGTTGCAGCTCTACGGTGAAGGCTTTCAGCCGGAAGTCTCGCTGCGGTCGGACCTAATTCGCTTGGGCGGCAGCCGCAACTTGCTGTCGATTGAATGGGATGCCGACGCTCCCCCCGGCACCCAAGTGCTGATTCAGACTCGCACGGGCAATGAATTGGGCGAGATACTGCACTATTTCAAAAAAGATGGCACGGAAGTGACCGAAAGCGAGTACAACAAGCTGCTGTCGTTGTTCAGGGGTGACATCGTCGCCGATCAAGTGCCCGGCAGCGACTGGAGCAGTTGGAGTGCGCCCTACGAGAATCCGGCGGGCAGTCCGATTACTTCGCCCTCACCGAGGGAGTTCCTGACAGTACAAGCGACCTTGCTGTCGGAAGACCCGGAGCTAAGCCCGACACTGCGCTCGGTCCGTCTCAACTTTGCCAATCCCGTGGCTCAGCGTCTGCTGGGAGAGATCGGCCCGTTCGCAGTGGACGAACTCGGGGTACAACGGCAGTTCTCGCTTTATGTGCGGCCAGAATTCGACCGCCGCGATCCGGGTTTTGACGAGTTGTTGTTGTTGGCGCCGTCGAACATGGAGTTGGATATGGTGGGACTTTACGGTGGCCAGGCAGCCGATTTCGACGGCGAGGCAAGCCCAGGCGCGCTGACCGGGGTCGAGGTCATCCCTACGGGCCGAGACTCGCTGCACGTGCGCTTTGATGCGATACAGCCCAATGGATCGACGGAAGTGCTGAGGCTGGATTTTGAGACGGCGCTTTTTGTCACCGGCGCGGTGTTACAGGCGGCTCTGCGCAACACCAGCGCAGACGGTGGCGGCACTTGGCAGCGGATCGATCCAGGGGAGGCCCTAACGCAGGTCGTTGGCAACACCACGACGATTGTTGCTACTGTGGAGCACAACGCGCTGCTGACGGATGTGGCGGTGCTGCCGGATGCCTTTTCGCCCAACGGCGACGGGATCAACGACCGCACGGTTTTTGCCTTCAACGTCGTGCGGGTCGGCGACGATAGTCCAGTGGCTGCCGAGATCTACGATTTGGGAGGCCGCCAAATACGGCGTCTCGCGCAAGAGCGCCCATTTAGCACCGGTACCTATGAGATCGAGTGGGATGGCCGGGATGACGGCGGGCGCATGGTGCCGCCGGGTCTGTATTTGGTGCAGTTGAGCGTGGATACGGATATCGAGGGAGCACAGGTCAAAGATGTGTACGTACTCAGGACAGTCTCTGTGGCGTACTGAGCATGGGCGGTGGAGGGTCTGCATGCGTCTGCTACTAATTTGGGTTATCGCACTCGTTGCCGCCGGATGCGGTGGGTCCGGCGAATCGGGCGACGAGCCTACAGAGAAAAAAATCGTCTGGTACGCCCTGATGGTCCACCCCTATGTCGAAGAGGTGCAAAAAGGGGTGATCGGCTATGAGCGCGACACCGGGATCAAGATCAAGCGCCAGATCGGCCAAAACTGGACTCAAGACAACGAAAACGCCAACGTCGAGCCGCTGGCCGCCCAGGGCTACAAGGGCTTCTCGCTCTACCCAGCCGACGCCAGTGCCGCCAATGGACTCTACGAGGAATTGGTGCAAAACGGGGCCTATGTAGTAAGCTATGGAGCGCCGACGACGCTGCCGACGCCCGCGTCGTTTTGCGTGGCGACCGATGTCAAGCAGGCGGCGATGGAGGCCACCGAGGCACTGATCGGCTTTATGGGCGGCAAGGGCAATATCCTCAACGTGCTCGAACTGGTCGAAGACCCCAATACTATCTTGCGCAAAGAAGGCGTCGAGGCGGCGGTGGCCAAATACCCAGAGGTCCAGATCGTCCAGGAAATCGCCGGTATGGAGTCGATTGAGACCAGCACCGCCAAGATCCAGGACGCGCTCTCAGCGCGGATTGAGGAGATCGACGGCGTAATTTGCACGGGGTACACGCCGACCGTGGCTGCGGCGACCATCCTATCGGAGTGGAACCAAACCCCGGATAACAAGCGCATCCATTTCGTCGGCATCGACACGGACTCGGTAGTGCTCGACGCGATCCGCCAGGGGGCCATCGACGCGACCGTCTCGCAAAACCCTTATGGCCACGGCTACATCACGTGCGCCCTCCTGAGCTATCTGCTCGACGGTTGGCAGGCCAATCCCGACCGCTACTTCATCAACTCGGGTACGGTGCTGGTGACTAAGGATAACGTCGATACCTTTGAGGACGAGGTCAGGGCCATCACCACGCGGATTATGGGTGAGTTGGAGACCAAGTACCTCAGCCCACCCCGCTGATTCGTGCTCGAACTACAATCCATTAGCAAGCGTTTTCCCGGCGTCCGGGCACTGGACGACGTGTCGCTCTCGTTCCAGCCGGGCCAGATTCACGCCCTAGTCGGCGAAAACGGCGCGGGTAAGAGTACCCTGCTCAAAATTGTCACTGGGATCTACCAGCCCGACGCTGGGCGGATGCTCTTCGACGGTGCGCCGCTGCGCGTGCGCAATTGCCGCGACTGCCTCGACCGCGGCATTGGCCTCGTCCACCAGGAAATCCAGGTGGTGGCCGAGGCCAGCGTCGCCGAGAACATCATGCTCGACAAGTTAGACGCTTTCAGCCGGTGGGGTCGCCTCGACTGGCCGCGGCTCGACGATCAGGCGCGGGCGGCGATGGCGCGGGTTGGGTTGGACATTGACCCGCAAATGCCCATTGGCGATTTGAGCGCGGCGCACAAGCAGCTCGTGCAGATTGCCCGGGTGCTGTCGGCCGAAGCACGGGTGTTGCTGTTAGACGAGCCGACGTCGTCGCTTACCGAGCACGAAGCAGCTCGCCTGTTTGGCATTTTGCGCCAGTTGCAAGAGGCGGGCGTGGCCATCGTCTTTGTCTCGCACAAGTTCGACGAGGTCTATCAAATCGGCGACCAAGTCAGCGTGTTGCGAGACGGGCGACACGTGGGTACGAGAGAGTTGGCTGGGCTGCCGCGCGCCGAGCTGATCGAGATGATGATCGGCCGGAGGGCGGAGACGGCTTCGTTTGGCATGCCAGCGGTGGACCGGGCGCGGGAGGTGCTCAGGGTGGAGGGGATGTACGCGTCGGGCCGGGCGCACGAAGTGAGCTTTTCGCTCTACGCTGGCGAGATTTTGGGTTTGTACGGCTTGGTGGGAGCCGGGCGCACTGAG
>VXML01000039.1 GCA_009841115.1 Gemmatimonadota bacterium
TGTGGCGCACGCCACAGCGCTGCAAAAAGCGCAACTCGGCATCGGTTGACCCAAAGCTCTGTGTGCGCACGTACATGCGCCCGCCGTTCGCCGATGTTTGCGATGCGCCTCCGGCGGCCGAAGCCGCGGCCTCACCGGCTGCGAGACCTTGCTCAAATGGATCGGATTTCTGCATGGGTGATTCCTTTCGTTGGTATGGAGTCGAATTTGCAATCCCCTATTATGTGGGTTCTAGGTTGAGTAAGACAAGTAGCCAGGTGCGGTGCCAATAGGCGCTGTTGACGTAGGGGTTTTCGGCCGTGGGCCAGTTTTTCCAGTAGGTTTCGTTGTGGGGGATTCGGTGATACCACTGGATCAGGGGGATCGAAGGCAGCTCGCGGAACCAGATATCCATCGCCTTGCGGAAGAGCGCGACTAGCTCGGGGTCGTCTGGCGCGACCTCGGCCATGCGATCGACGATCGCGTCGAATTCCTCATTTTTCCAACGCCAGAAGTACTCGGCCGCCGTCCCCGTCGGCTGCACGAAGCGACTGTGGTAGAGGCGCAAGGTGAAATAAGGATCTCGCACCGAAGCTGCGTGTCCGATCACAAAGGCCCGGGCCGTGCCTTGGGTCATGCGGGTATAGGCGTCGTTGGTGGCGCGGAAGCTGGCGTCAAAACCGGCTTGGCGCAATTGTTCGATCAGCACCGGCGTGAAGTCTTGGAAGAGGTTGGGAAAGACATCGACCACTATCTTGAATCGCGTCCCGTCCTTGCTCCAAAACCCGTCCTCGTCCTTGTGCCATCCCTTGCGCTGCATGATCTCCGCCGTGCGGGCGGGATCGTAGGTATTCAACTGATATTGCGCGAGAAGATCTTGGATCTGGTCAATATAGCGCATTAGCGGGGGAAATTCGGGATAGGGATAGAGCGTGAACTTGCCCGCTCCCTGCCAACCGACGTCAACTACTTGGGCGCGATTGATCGCGTAGTTGATGGCCCAGCGGATCTCCGGGTCGCTGAAGGGCTCTTCGAGATTGTTGAAACCGAGGGACAGCGGCCACCAATCCAGATAGCCGTAGGGAGCTTCTCTGCCTGTCCAGGTGGAGATATTGGGGTTTTGTTCGAGAACGGTTTTGATATTGACGGGGCGCAAGTCGATGCTCGAATCGATCTCGTTGGCCAAGAGTTGCTGGGACCACTTGGCTTCATTGCCGAAGGGCAGATAGATGATGCGCTCCACCTTGGGCAGTTGCTGGAACCCCAATCCAGCCGCCCACCAGTCCGGCCGCAGATCCCAAACGCGCTGTTCGGGAGCGGTGATCACCAGGCGATAAGGCCCACTGACCACCGGCCAGCCTTTGGCTAGGTCGAGGTTTTTGAAGGTCTTGGCGTCTTGGTCTTTCCAGATGTGCTCGGGGACGATGCGGACCCCATTGCCGAAACAATCGGTGAAGTACGAAAACAGAAACCTTGGATTGGATGCCTTCAGTGTGATGCGCGCCGTCAACTCGTCCACGGCCACCGCCTCGGCGACCCAAGTTTGCATATCGGTAGAAAGCAGCAGTTCCGGCGCATGGGCCTTGAGCATGTTGATGGTGAAGACCAAGTCGCGCGCCGTCCACGGCATGCCGTCGCTCCACTGGACTCCGTCGCGGATTTTAATGGTGACTTCGGTGTAATCCTCGTTGTATTGGTGGCTTTCCGCGATCCAGGGGATGAGGTTGTTTTCTTCGCTGTAAGCATTGTAGTAATAGAGCGGCTCGAAGAGAAAATTGGATCCTGTAGAAGACACCATGCCGGGGATAAAGGGGTTGAAGGCGTCGTAGTCCAGCATTTGGGTCAACCCGAGGATCAGCGTCCGGTCGCGAGGGACTTGCCGCACACTTGGCTCTTGTCCCGCTTGGTCTTCGGTGCTACCGCACGCCAAGAGCAAAGCGCAACAAAGCCAAGAGCACCAAATCCGCGTTTGGTTTCCGTATTGCATGTGCAATTCCTTTGACGTTTAAACGCTCTCTGCGGGTGCGGCTAAGTCGCGCGATTTGCGCTGCCAGCCGTATTTGTCCCCGCCGGTGAGCAAGGCGGCCCGTTCTTCAGGTAAGCCGGCGACGAATTTGGGATCGGGGTCGTAGCCGTTCCACGCTTGGAACATCGTCGGGGTGTAGCCGCCGAGAATTAAGACGCGGTCCCGCTGCGAGCGGATGATGCCGGAAGAGTGCATCAGGGACTCGTAGAAGAGCAATGTTGATCCCGCCGGTGCTTCGACTTGGTGGACGAGTGCGGAGTCGTCCAAGGCGGCGTCGACAATCGCTTGGCGGTCCACTTCTTGGGGGATTTTGTGCGTTCCGGGGATAACGGTGGTGCCGCCGTCGTCGGGGCCGAGGTCGGTGAGATTGGTGAGCGCCTTGACGAAGGAGAAGTGATAGAGGCCGTTACCGGTGTGGGAATATGCCGGATTGATACCCCGGTGGAAGCCATACTTTTGCTCTCCACCCGGCCGCCGGATGTGGGCGTCTGACTGCTCTAGGCGAACGGTGCCGCCGACTATTTCCTCGGCCATTCCCAGAATTCTAGGATGGGTTAGATATTCGTAGAAGCATGGGGATAGATGGGGGAGATTGTCGATGCGGAAAAACTCCTGAGTTGAACTGGACAAATGGCAGTTTGTTCCGGGGAGTTGGCCCGTGCGCTGAAAATCGGCTTCGATCTGGTAGATAATCTCTAGGAGCGCGGCGACTTCGGCCTCGGTCAGGAGTTTTTCGAGGATGACGTAGCCGTAGATTTCGAGGTGCAGGCGTTGGGATGGGGTCAACGCGGGGAAGGGCGTGTTATCTGTGGGCATGGTGAATTCCTCGTTGGGAGCGGAGCGGATGAGCCGGGAGAAAGGTAGGAAAATTTGACACAGGGGAGAACATTGCTCATTTCTAGGGAAACGGAGGGAAATAGCTAATGGAATATAGCGACGAACAGCACGCCCACTTTGAGGAGTACGGGTACGTGCGGCTCGGCAAGGTACTCGACGACGCGGGCTTGGCCGAATTACAGGAGCGCATCGACGCGATCATGCTCGGCGAGATCCCCTACCCGGAGATGGAGTTTCAACTCGACGGGGAGGACGCCGACTACGCGAAGATGCCCGTCGTCTCTGCCGGCCACAAGGGCACCACGCTCCAGTACCGCAAGATCATGGGCTTGGAGCAGGACCCCGTCTATCTGGCCTACATGCAGCACCCGCTCTTCCGCCAGATCACCCGGCGCTATATCGGCGAGGACGTGTCGATCTTCCGGGCGATGTTTATGAACAAGCCGGCGGAAAAGGGCACGATACTGCCCTGGCACCAAGACGTGGGTGTGGGTTGGGGGGTGGGTTACAATCCGACGACCACGGTGTGGACCGCGATCGATCCGGCGATGGTGGCAAATGGCTGTATGCAGGTGGTGCCCGGCAGCCACAAGCACGGGGTGATCACCGAAGGGCACTTTCCTTCGGCAGAACAACTAGCCGAATACGCGCCGCCGGGCGCGGAAATCGACCTCGAAGCCGAGGCGGGTGAGGCGATTTTGCTCAACAACCTGCTGCTGCACCGCTCGGGGATCAATCCGACGGGTCAGTCGCGCCGCGCCTTTAGCATCGCCTATATGGACGGGGCCTCGCGTTCCGTGCGCACGGGCGAAGGCTATCCGATGATCTTTGGTGCAGAGGCGCTGGTTCCGGCCTAGTCGGGCCAGTGCTGCGCGGAGATGGCGTAGCGGGCGACGGCGTCCTCGTCCAATTCCACGCCCAAACCCGGTCCGGTGAGCACGATTGCGTAGCCGTCTTGGACCAGCGGTTCTTTGAGCAAGCTGTGCTCGTGCGCGAAGTTGCCACAGAGGTCGGAGCCAAAGGTGCAGTTGGGCGCAGCGGCTGAGGCGTGGAGGCGGAAGGCGTCGAAAATCCCCAGATCGACATTGGAGGCTTGCCACACGGGGATGTCCGCGCTTGCGGCGATGCGCGCCATGTCGAGAAAATCCCAATCCGAGGGGGCGACGTTGAAGGCGTCAACCGCTTCGAGGTGCACTGCGTCGATGATCTGGCGGGGGTTTTGGAAGTGGGGGGCGACGAGGACGCTGGTTTCTTCCTTGAGGCGGCGATATTCGTGGAGATCGGTTTTGGGGAAGGGATCTTCGAAGACCACGTCGAGCCCGTCGAGGCGGCGGGCTAGGTCGAGGGCGTTTTTGAGGTTGTAGAAACGCTCGTTGGGGTCTAGGACTACCCGCAGGTGCGGCGCGACTTCGAGAGCGGCGCGGACTCGGTCTTCCATGTTGGCATCTTCCCACTTGCACTTCATCTTGATGCCGTGGAAACCTAGCTCGATGGCGCGTTGGGCTGCGCGGGCGGAATCCGTGGCGCTCATCCGACTGATCCAGTAGTCAACTAGCACTTTGTCCTGTAGTTTGCCGCCGAAAATGCGGCATAGCGGCCAGCCGATCATTTTGCCGATTAGGTCGAGGAGGGCAATGTTCCAGCCACCGCCGCGCAGAGCGCGTGGCTCAAAGGTGTTGGGATCTTTGCCGATCAGATCGGGCGGTTCCTCTGCGCGGTCGCCGTAGTACGGGCCGCTCATACCGAGGCCGGTTAGTCCTTGGTCGGTGTGGATCCTGAGGACGTCTTGACGCCGGGCCGAGAGCGGCTCGGGATAGCCGGGCGCGGGCTCGTCGTACTCGGGCGGGGGCAGGATGCCCGGGAGAAAGGGCACGCAACAGACGGTGCGTTCGAGGCGAGTAATCTGCACGGCGCGCTCAGTACAGGGCTTGGTAGAGTTTGCGCTGGTAGTCGGCCACCAGCGGATTGTCGCGGCCGAGTAGGTGGAAGACGGCGACCATGGCGTCCTTGGCGGCTTGGTCGCCGTTCGATTTTTTTCCCACGATGTGTAGCCACTCCTGCAACGCGGTTTCGTAGTCGCCCTCGGAGGCTGCGCAACAGGCGAGTAGGTAGCGGGCCTCGTGGTCGTCTGGCTGGCCGAGTACTCGCTGGGCGCAGGCGGCGCGGCCCCCAGCCTGCTGGCACTGGTGGGCAAACTCGATCTGGGTGAGTAGCGCTTGGGCTTGTGGGTATTCGGGGGTGTCCGTTTCGACGAGATTGACTAGCTCTTGCACGGTCTCGAAGCGGCCCTGCTGCAGGTGGATCTTCGCTAGGCCGAGGAGGGCGGGGCCGTCGGTGGGATTTTCTTCAAGCACCTGCTCGTACTGGTGGGCGGCCGCGTCGAAGTCGCCAGTGGCCGCTAAGTCGTCGGCTTGGTCGATCACTTGAGCTTCGGGGATGGGGGCATCGGCGACCAAAGGGCGGAGAATGGTCTCGATCTGCTCTCTGGGCAGAGCGCCGGTGAATTCTTGGGCTAGCTGGCCGTTCTTGACGATCTTGACTGCGGGGATGCCTTGGACCCGAAAGGCCATGGCGAGTTGCTGGTTTTCATCGACGTTGATCTTGGCTAGGGCTACGCTAGGGCCAAGTGCTGTGACGACGTCTTCGAGGATGGGCCCTAAAGTTTTGCAAGGGCCGCACCAAGGGGCCCAAAAATCGACGACGATGACGCGCTCCTGCGAGCCTTGGAGGACTAACTCTTCAAAGTTTTGCTCATCGACGTCGAATATCTGCGGTTGGGGTTGGATTTCCATGGCGTCCTTCCGTTTGAGGTAATTAGGAATTAGGAATTAGGAATTAGGAATTACCCCGCCCCAATTCGTAATTCCTAATTCTACTGGCCGCGGCCGCGGCCGGCGACTGCCCATTCTTCGACGACCTCGCCGTTGCGGAGGGCGAAGAGGCGGTCGTGGAGGTTGGTGGTCATTCCGCCGTGCAGGGGGATGAAAGAGAGGATATCGCCGACGTTGACTGGACGGTCTGCGGCGGTGGTATCGACGTGGCCGTGCTCGACGGACATGCCTTTGAGAAAAAGTTCGGGCTGCTCGATGCAGTAGCCATAAGGGGTCGGCGGATAGCTGGTGAAGGCTTTCTGGCCGGCATCGACGATGGCTTGCCCCGGGCGGGAGGTGCTGACCACGGTGACGACCAAGCGCAGCGGACAGCGGGTGGGGTTGAGGTCGTCGCGCTTGCCCACGCGGGTCATGCCCTCATAGGCGTACGAGCCGATGCGGGTCTCGGTGCAGCCGAGGGATTTGGAGATGGCTTCGCTGCCGGTGCCGCCGCCGCTGATGATGTGCAGCGGTAGGCCGCTTTTGCGCGCCCCTTCGCGTACTTCGTCGAGGAAGGGGCGGGCGCGCTCGCTGCTGGGATAGGTCATCACGCCGGTAAAGTCTAGCCCCGGTAGCTGGTCGATGTGCTGGGCCAGCGCGAGGGTGTCGGCGGGCGATTGGGTGCCGACGCGGCCGCCGCCGGTGTCCATCTCGACGATTGTGCGGATGCGGCAACCGGCGGCCGTGACGGCCTGTGAGAGTCCGTCAACGGTGGCTGCGGAGTCGGCAGCGACTGTCAGAGTGCTCTTGCCGCTTTGGATCAGGCGCGTCAGGCGGGCTAGTTTGGGCTGGCCGACGATGTTGTAGGGAATCAGGATGTCTTGGATGCCGCCGTCGGCCATGGCCTCGGCCTCGCCTAACTTCTGGCTGACGATGCCAATGGCCCCCGCGGCGATTTGCATGCGCGCAATGGCTGGCGTCTTGTGGGTCTTGGTGTGGACGCGCAGGCTGATTTCGAGCTGGTCGCAGGCGTTTTGCAAGTCGCGGATGTTCTTTTCTAGCACGTCGAGATCGACGCAGAGGGCGGGGGTATCGAGTTCGGTAAAGTGCATGATGCTTAGATCCTTCCAGTAAATAGATTCATGTATTGGGTAGCGATTTTTTTTTGAGCGTATTCGCGCTGGACGTAGGCGCGGCACTGGCGGCCTAGATCGGCGCGTTCCGTTGGACTGAGGGAGAAGAAGCGGTGAATTTGTTCGACGAAGGCCGGGTAGTCCTCGGGGTCAACGAGAAATCCGCCTTCGCGCACGCTCTCGGTGAGGGCATCGACGGCAAAGGCCACGGCCGGGGTGCCGGCGTACATACATTCGAGTTGGGTCTGGCCGAAGCCTTCGACATCGCCGGGTATGTGGATGTTGGGCATCAAGAAAAGATCGCAACTGGTGCGCAGCATGGCCAGCACTTCGTCGGGGACTGGCCCGAGCAGGACGACGCGGGTCTCTAAGCTCTGTTCGCAACGGAGCGCCTGCAAGCGCGCGGTTGCGCTGCCGAGGGGGCCGCAGATCAGGAGGCGGATATCCGCGTCGAGTAGGGGCATCCCCTTTTCCAAGAATTCGACCATGCCCTTGCGGGGGACCTGGCGGCCGAAAAGCAGTAGGATGCGGTCTTGGCCAAAGCGCAGTCCGTGTTCCTCCTCGAAACGCGCTCTGACTGTCTCCAGCGCGTCTGGTGACAACTCCAGCGGCTCCACTCCTAAGTAGATGATTTCCAACTTGGCCTCGGGGACGCCGCTGGCAGCGGTAATGCGGCGACTGTGTTCGCTGATGACGACGACTTTGTCGCAGGCGCGGACTCCCCAGTGCATCAGCGCACGCGCGAGGGGATTTTTGTAGGTCATTTCGAGGCCGTAGACGGTGGTGATGAATCGCGCTGGACCCAAAGGACGCAAGAGTGGAGCCAGCGTCGCGGAGACCCCGTCGGCGAAGTATACGGCATCGACGCGGCGAAAGAGCACGGCCCACAAGGCGACCACAAAGCAATAGGGGAGGAACCAAGCTAGGTGCAAAAGCGACTGGCGGCCCAGCGCAACGAGATGGACTTGGGCTTGTTTGACCAGCCGGGTATAGAGTGCGTGACAGTGGGTCTGGATGCCGCCGATGGTGGGCGGGTAGCGGCGGGCGAGGAAAAGGATGCGGGGGCGATGGTTTGGCACAGGTGCGGTCACGGCTCGACGAGGATGCGGCCGGGATTTTCTTCGGTTACCTCGCCGACGAGGGCGGCAGCGTCTAGTTGGAGGGCGTGGAGGAGGGCCTCGGCCTCGGCTGCGGCTACAGCGATGAGCAGGCCGCCGGAGGTCTGGGCGTCGAAGAGGAGATTGGCGCGGGCTGGATCGACGCCGTCGGCGATGGTGACTTTGGGTTCTAAGAAAAGCTGGTTGTCGCGGGAGCCGCCTTCGAGTCCCTTGGCGGCTAGTGATAGGCTGTGTGCTAAAGCTGGAACTTGGGCCGCGTAAAAGATCATCCCCACTTGGCTGCCCTCGGCCATTTCTGCGGCATGCCCCAAAAGGCCGAAGCCGGTGATGTCAGTGCAGGCGTGGACGGCGAAGTCCGGCAGGATTTCGGTGCCTTCCTTGTTGAGTGCGAGCATGGATTCCACGGCTTCGGCGAGGTCGGCTTCGGCGAGGTGATCGGCCTTGAAGGCGTTGGCGATTAGCCCGGTGCCCAGTTTCTTGGTGAGGATGAGGCGGTCGCCAGGCTGGGCACCGGCGTTGGTGTAGATGCGGTCGGGGTGGATGAGGCCGGTGACGGCGAGGCCGTACTTGAGCTCTGGGTCTTGTACGGTGTGTCCGCCGACGAGCGCGCAGCCAGCTTCGGCTGCTTTGGCTTGGCCGCCGCGCAGAATCTCGTTGAACACTGCGGGATCGAGGTCGTCGGCGGGGAAACCGGCGATGTTGAGCGCGGTGAGCGGCTTGCCGCCCATGGCGTACACGTCGCTGAGCGAGTTGGCCGCGGCGATGGCCCCGAAGGTATAGGGATCGTCCACGATGGGGGTGAAGAAATCGACGGTCTGTACGAGGGCCTCGCGCTCGTTGAGGCGATAGACGCCGGCGTCGTCGGCGAGGTTGAAGCCGACGAGCAGGTTGGGATCACTGTTTGCTGGCAGACCTGCCAGGGCGCTCCGCAACTGGTCGGGGCGCAGCTTGGAAGCTCAGCCGCCGCAGGCGACCATTTGCGTCAGGCGCTTGGTCTTTTTATACGTGAATATCTTTTGCCAACGATTCATAAGCGTTTGGGAAAGATAGCATTATATTCCATGACAAGCGAGGCGGCAGAGCGATCTGTTCGCTAGAAAGGTGATACCGAATGCGCATTGCAACAGCGAGTTTTTCCCACGAGTCGAATTCGTTCTATTCGCAGCCGACGCAGTTGGAGGACTTCGGGGTCTGTGAAGGTGCGGATGTGATTAGCCAGTACGAGGGAACTTTCCACGAGATTGCCGGCTATATCGCCGGGGCTGAGGAGTTTGGCTATGAACTCTATCCGCTCTTGGCGACGTCGGCGATGCCGGGCGGCCCGGTGACTGCGGACACGTACGAGCACTTTGTCGGGCGCATCCTCAGCGGACTTGAGGCAGCCCCCAAGCTCGACGGGGTGCTGTTGGCACTGCACGGGGCCATGGTCGCCGAGGGATTCCCCCAAGCCGACGGCGAGACCGTGCGCCGAGTGCGCGCGCTGGTGGGCGACTTGCCCATCGCCGTGACCCACGACTACCACGCCAACGTGCCTCCGGAACTGGTAGATGCGGCCGACTCCTTGATCATTTACAAGACCAATCCCCACATCGACCAGCGGGAACGAGGCTTGCAGGCCGCGTCCATTTTGACGCGGCAGATTCGCGGCGAGATCCAGCCCAAGATGGCGCTGGTCAAACCGGAAGTGCTCTTCAACATCTACTTCCACAATACGAGCGTCGCGCCCATGCAGCCGCTGATGCAGGCGGCGATTGAGTTGGAGTCCCAAGCGGGGATCCTCGGGTGTAGTATCGCCGGGGGCTATCAATACGCGGACGTGCCCTACATGGGACCGTCGGTGGTGGTGATTGCCGATGGGGACGAAGAAAGGGCGCGGCGCGAGGCCGAACGGTTGGGCGAGCAGATGTGGGCCATCCGCGACCAGCTAAAGCCCTCGGTGCCCGATCCGGCCGAGGCCGTGCGATTGGCTTTGGCGAGCGAAGAGACGCCCGTGTGCCTGCTCGACATGGGCGACAACATTGGCGGCGGCTCGTCCGGGGATTCGACGTTTGTGTTGGAGCAGTTGCTCGCGCAGGGGGCAGACGGCTGGGTGGTGTCGGTCTGGGATGCCGAAAGCGCGCAGGCGTGCTTTGCGGCTGGCGTCGGCGGACAGGTACAGCTCAGCGTGGGCGGCAAGACCGACGACATGCACGGGCCGACCTTGGAAATCGCCGGCCGGGTGCGGACGCTGCACGATGGCTCGTACGAAGAGCGCGAGCGCCGGCACGGTGGGGGACGCTATTTTAATCAGGGGCCGACTGCGGTTGTACAAGTCGAACAGGCCGGGAGCAAAGGGTTGCTCTTGCTCAACAGCGAGCGCGCCTGTCCCAACAGCATTCACCAAATTACCTGCGCTGGAATCCAACCCGAGCACCAGCGCATCTTGGTGGCCAAGGGCGCGGTGGCACCTAGAGCGGCGTACGAGCCGGTGTGCGGTCGTCTAATCGAGGTAGCCTCGGGCGGAGCGACGGCTATTGACCGGCCCGCCGATGATTACCAGCTAGCGCGGAAGTCGCTCTATGAGTGGCGTTGACAAGCGCGAGGGGGGCGGCTAGCTTAGGCGACCTTTGGGATGCGACCTAGGAAGACAAACACACAGGAGGAAAACTGCTATGACGCTTCGCATCGGCCTAATCGGCGCGGGGGCCAATACCCGCCTACAGCACATCCCCGGTTTTCAGGGTATTGACGGAGTCGAGATAACTGCGGTCTGTAACCGCTCGCGCGAATCGGGCCAACGGATCGCCGACGAGTACGGCATCCCACAGGTTTTTGAGGACTGGCGAGCACTGATCGCAAGCGACGACGTGGATGCGATTTGCATTGGCACGTGGCCCTATATGCACTGTCCGATGACGCTGGCTGGGCTCGAAGCGGGCAAGCACGTGCTGACCGAGGCGCGGATGTGCATGAATTTGGCTGAGGCACGGCAGATGTACGCGGCCTCGCAGCAAACGGACAAGGTGGCAATGATCGTGCCGGCGCCCTTCTACTTGTCGGCTGAGCCGCTCTTGCTCGACAAGCTGCACAGCGGCTTTTTCGGCGACCTTTTGGAAATTCACTTCACCGGCCTCTCTGGCGGCTACAACCCAGATGCGCCTTTGCACTGGCGGCAGCGCCGCGATCTGTCGGGCAACAATATCATGGTGATGGGCATTGGCAATGAGACGGTGAGGCGCTATGCTGGGCACGAAAAGGCCGTGATAGCCTACGGCAAGACGTTTACGGCCGAGCGGCTCGACGAGGAGACCGGGCAGAGAGCACCGGCCGATGTGCCGGAGAGCTTGGGTATTGTCGCCGAGATGGAAAGCGGCGCGACCGCGGTCTATCACTTGAGCAGCGTCGCTCGCTTAGGCCCTTCTTTTGCCTTTGCCTTTTACGGCACCAAAGGCTCGTTTAAGATGGACGAGAGTGGGATATGGATAGCTGGCGAGGGCGACGACGAGTACCAGTCCTTCGACATCCCCGAGCATCCGCGCGACGGCTGGCAGGTGGAAGAGGACTTTGTCGATGCCATCCGCGACGGCCGGGCCGTTACGCATACCAGCTTTGCCGACGGGGTTAAGTACATGGAGTTTACCGAGGCCGTGCAGATCAGCATGGCGGAAGGGCGGCGAGTGGAGCTGCCGCTTGATTGACGGCGCAAAAGATGAGAGCAGCGAAGCGGCCGGGGCTTTTGCCTCGGCCGCTTTTTTATTGGTCTAGCAGCTCGCCGCAGTGTGGGCAGCGGCGCTCTGAGTCTTCTGAGCGGTGAGCTGCTAGGGCGTCGACAAATCCCGCGCCGAGCAGGCCAGCCGGCAGCGCGAACATGCCGATTCCCAAGATGGCGATGACCGCGGCAATGGTCTGGCCGAGGGCGGTGATCGGATAGGTGTCGCCGTAGCCGACCGTGGTCAAGGTGACGATGCTCCACCACATGGTGGCCGGGATGCTGGTAAAGACCTCGGGCTGGTCCTCGTGCTCGACGAAATACATCAGCGACGAGGAGAGGGCCAACAGGATCAGGAGCACTAAGAAGATGCTGACCAGCTCTTCCTTGCGATCGGCGATGACGTGGCCGAGCAAGCGCAGGGCGCGGAAGTAGCGCACCAGTTTGAGGACGCGGAAGATCCGCAGGACGCGTATCACGCGGACAAAGCGCGCATCTACGCTCATGGGCGGCAGGAACAAGGGGAGGATGGCTATGAGGTCAATGATGGCCATAGGCGTGAGGACAAAGCGAATACGCCCGGTTATGGGCTGCGAAAACCGAGGATTGGCGGTAATGACCCATAGGCGCACTAGATACTCGACCGCGAACACGGTCAGTGAGAAATCCTCAAAAAGTTCAAAGGCGGCGCGATTGAGATTGTAGATAGGCTCGACGGTTTCGAGGATCAAGGCGACGATGTTGAGCAAGATCAGGACGATAATGGCCACATCGACGAAGCGCCCCGGCTCAACGTCTGGCTCGATAAAGTGATAGACGCGCTCTTTGAGGCTCATTGGCTCACTCCCACTCGGCGAAGACCTCCTCGGCCAGCCCGAAAGCAGTGGTCATGCCGTTGCCGCCGATGCCGTTGACGATGGTTACGCCACGGGCTGGCTCGGCGATGAAAGTGGCTTGCTCAGGGTGTTTGGCGTAGATGCCGTGCCAGCGCTGGGCGATGTGCAGAACTGGAGCGGCGAGGAAGGTCTGGAGGTAGTCGAGAATTAGTTGATCGATTGTGGGGTTGTCAAACGGGTTGACGACCCAGTCGTACTCGTGCGAGTCGCCGATGGTGATCTCGCCGAGGCCGTTTTGCGAGGCCATGACGTGGATGCCCCAGCGGTCGAATTCGGGGCGCTCGGCGGCGATGCGCTGGGTATAGGCGGCCAGTGTTTGGCAGCACTGGAAGGCCGGGTAATGGCGCAGCGTAAGTCCGGCGGCGAGCATCGGCCCGAGACGCCAATTGCCGGGCTGGGGCGCGGTGCGCATCATCTGCAACTTGCAGCGAGTGAGTCCGCTGTTGGCAAATAGTTGGGGGTAGAGCGATTCAAAGTCCGTGCCGCTGCAGACGATGGCGCGGTCAACGGACCAAGTTTCCGTTGGCGTGTGGATTCGAGGCAGGTCGATGTGGTGGACTGGGGAGGAGAAGCGGAGGGTGATGCCGTACTCGCGCGCTAGGTAGGACGGCAGCGCAGCGATGGCTTCGCGGGGATCGACGCAGAGTTCGGTCGCGCTCCAGAGGCCGCCTTTGAGTCCAGCGGGCTGCACGGCGTGGCTACAAGCGAGTACGGCGTCCCGGTCGAGCAGTTCGACCGCGTAGCCGAGGGCCGGGGCGCGGTCGGCAAACTCCGCCAGCACGGCGCACTCGTCGTCGGCATAAGCCAAGTGCAAGGAGCCGGTCTGGGCATACCAGATGTCCGCTTTGGGGGCGAGGTCGAGCCATAGCTGGCGCGTGTGGAGGGCGCGTTGGTGAATGAGACCGGGGGCTTGGCCGATGGGCCAGATCATGCCGAAGTTGCGGATAGAGGCCCCTTGGGCTTGGGGAGTGCGCTCGAAGAGGACGACGCGGTGGCCGCGCTTGGCCGCGGCAAGGGCGTGGGCTAAGCCGACGATGCCAGCGCCGACTACGGCGATATCTGCTTTGAGGTCGGGCATATAGCAATTCTACCGCAATTTACAAGGTGATCCGCAGATGAACGCAGATGGACATAGATAGGCGCAAAGGGGATGCATCAGGCTAGGACTCCATTGCAAAGAAAGTCAAAAAGATCCCAGTTGCGCGCTCGGCCCGAGGCCAATAGCTCGGCGTATTGGTCGGTTAGCGGCCTGTTGCAGATCATGGGCACCACGCTTTCGTGCAGACCGCCGTGTGAGCGCAGGCCCTCGGCGACGTCGGCGAGTTCGTGCCAGTCGGGGGTGCGGCCGAGGACGGTATCTTGGTCGGCGAGGACGACCAGTTCGCCGATGCGGTCGGGAGGGAGTTGGTAGGTGGAGACCGCTTGCTCGCGGCTGAGTACCTGTTCGACGCCGGGGATGGCGCGGAGGATCGCAGCGGCTCGTGCGGTGTGCACGTCGTCGAGATAGACGGTGGCATAGGAGCCCAGCGCGCCGTGGTGGACGACATAGGGGTCGGTGATGGGCAGGATGACCCTCGCTTCGGCAATGCCAGCGGCGACGAGTTGGGTCTCGATAAACTGCACCTTGGGGGCACCGTCGGCGTTGGTTTTGGCGTTCATGCCGTGATCGGCGGTAATGCCCAAGATAATGCCCTGGGCGTCAAGTGCGCCGATAAAGCGGTCGAGGCGGGCGTAGAAGGCGTTGGCTTCTGGCTCGCCGGGTGCCCACTTGTGCTGGACGAAATCGGTCGTCGAAAGATAGAGCAGGTCGAGGTCGTGGCGTTCGAGTAGGCGCGCGCCGGCTTCGATGCAGTACACGCTGGCTTCGGGATCGTAAATGCCGGGGTTTTCCCGGCCGACTAGGTCGAGGACGTCGGCGATGCCGTGGGTGGCCAGCTTGGCTTCGTGCGCTTTTTCGACGGAGAAATTGATGCCGTGCCAGCCGTGGGCCAAGAGCAGGCGCAGCTTGTCCTTGGTGGTGATGGTAGCGACTTGTTGGCCGGCTTGATGGAAGGCGGCGAGGATCGTCGGGGCGCGCAGGAAGCGGGGATCGTTCATCATCACTTCCGCCTCGGCATCTAGGTCGTAGTAGAAATTGCCGGGAATGCCGTTTATGGCCGGCGGCGCACCCGTTATGATGGCGACGTTGTTGGGGTTGGTGAAGGAGGGAATGACGGTGTTTACTTGGCCGTGGACGCCGCGCTCGATGATCGAGCGGAGATTGGGCATCTGGGCGGCAGCTTCGTCGAGGTAGGCTTGGGAGCAGCCGTCGAGGCAGATGCCGACGATGGTTTTGTCGCGCGGGCGATAGCCCCGGTCATTGACTTGAATCATGCGCTGGGGTCAACGGCGACGCGGATGTGCTGGCGGGTTTTGGCCAAGGCGATGGCTTGCTCTAGCTCGGCGAGGGCAAAGGGGTCGCTGACCAGCGACGAGTATGGATAGCGGTTGACGGTGCGGGCGAGAAAGGCGAGTGCCTCGTCGAGATGGTGTGGGCTGTAGTTGTGGACGCCGCGGATCGTCAGGCACTTGCGGATGACCTGTTCGCCGGTCAGCTCTAGCCGGGTGTCGGGGTGGACCATGCCGACGAAGATGTAGGTGCCGCCCGGGCGCAGGGCTGCGACCCCCGAGGGAATCAAGTCCGCGTTGCCGGCGACTTCAAAAACAGCGTCGAGTCCTTCCGGTGGTGGATCGGTCACGGGTATAGCGCCGAATTCGCTGGACAGCGCTAGGCGGTCTGCGTCGATGTCGGTGCAGTAGATTTGCTCAATGCCGCGCTCGGCGAGCAGGGCGCACGTATAGAGACCGAGCAGACCAGCGCCCTGGACCAGAACCTTGTCGCAGGGGGCGGGTAGCACGGCGATGGCGTTGACCGCGGTGGACAAGGCGCAGTTGGCCGGAGCGACTGCGGAGTCGGGCAAGCGGTCTGCTACCTTGGCGATGTGGGTGCCGGGTCTAATGAGCAGATGGGTGGCGTAACAGCCGTTGAGGCCGCTGCCGTCGGTGAGCGTGGCGTGGCCGTACTTAAAGAGCGCGGCGCATTTTTCCGGCAGGTGATGTTCGGTGCAGGCCAGACAGGTGCCGCAACTGTCGGCAATGCTCCAGCTTACGCGGTCGCCCAGCGCGAAAGTTGGGCGCTGCGAGGCGACGATGCGGCCGACGGCTTCGTGGCCGAGGATCAAGGGCGTAGGCTCAGTGCGCAGGCCGGACAGCGTGTGGAGGTCGGAGCCGCAGATCGTGGCAAGGCCGATCTCGACGAGCACTTCACCGGGCGCAAGTGAGTCGGGTAGAGGAAGGTTTTCGCAGCGGAGCGGATGGCTTGGGCCGTCGAATATCTGTGCGGAGGCCGTGGGCATTGGCTAGCCCTGCGGCTTGCGCCAGTAGCCTTCGAGCAGGTCTTGCGGTGTCCAGCCCAACAGCCGACGGGCTTTGGCGTTGCTGTAGCGGCCGTGGGGCGTGTCCGTGGTGATGTGGAAGATCTCGCAGCGCGAAGGCAGGGACGCCAAGTCCACCTCTAGGCACTTTTGCAGGGCGCGGGCGGCGTCGGGAAAGGTGACGGAAAAGGGATTGGTGCCACCGCCGAGTTGCTCGGCTGACGGCTCGGCGTCGCGAAAGCTCAAAAAGAGGGTGGTGAGCACGTGGATGGGATGGTTGGCAGCGAAGACGCGGCAAATCTCTTGGCCGAGCGATTTGGTGTGGGCGTAGAGGCCGACGCCCGAATGTAGGGGGACTTCTTCGTTGATGTCGAAATCGTAGTGTTCGTACGAGGGGCCAGCTTGGGTGAAGTGGGGCCCGGTGTTGATGAAGCGGGAGTGGCCGTTTTCGACCGCAGCACGGATGCCGTTGTACGTGCCGGTGGTATTGACGTCAAAGGCGATCTTGCGGTCGGGGCGCAACACCGAGCAGTTGATGGTTACATCGGTGCCCTCGGTGGCGCGGCGCACTTGATCGAGGTCGGAGACATCTACCTGCATGGTCTCGTGCGGGCTGTCGATGGGCATGATGTCGGTGATGCGCAACTCGTAGGTGTCTTGGAGTTGTGTGACCACGTGCGGACCGAGCTTGCCATTGCCACCTAGGAGCAGAGCTTTCATGGATTGGCCTCAAAGTTGTATTGGGGATCGAACGATAGATGGCTCTTGGCGTGCTCGACGGAGAAGCGGGCGCGTGCCCCAGCGGACTGGATGTGGATGGCGCGGTACTGGCCGGCGGGTCTCTTTTGCACAAGCTGGCCCACGGCTTGGGCGGCGTCGCGCTCGTCGAGCCACATGGGATCGTAGGGCTGGTCGGCGACCTCTTCGGCGCGGACGAGGTGGCCAAGGCGGGCAATGGTGACGTGGAGTTCGTGGCTGTGGGCAAATTCGCGGGCTGTAAACTCGGCTAGGTGAGCGCCGAGGGTGGCTGACGCGCAGGAGGGCAGCGGCTTCCAAGTCTCGTCAACGGTGAGGTCTTCTTCGTAAGGGGCGAAAAGGTCGAGGGTGCTCAAGAGGATGACGTGTTCGACCTCTGCGGCAGCCGCGGCCAAGAGCAGATTGTACGTGCCGCGCGTATTGCGATCCAGCCAAGTGATCTCGCCGTCGCCCGCCCGCGGCGCAGAGGCGAGATGGATGACGATGTCGATGTCTTTGACGAGCGCATCGGTCTCTGGGCCGTGCCCCAGATTGCATTGGATCCCGAATCTAGGCTCGGGGTCGGTCAAGCGCACTTGGTGTGCGTCGCCGAGGCCAGCGGCTAGGGCTTGGCCGAGCGAGGTAGCGGCGTTGGTAATGAGTACGCGCATAGCCTTAGAGGACCTGTTGGTCGGTTTGGGTGGGGACGATGTCGTGGATCTGGCTGTCCATCAGTGCGGTGGGCGACTGCATTTCGAGCACGGCCTTTTCGTGTAGTTCGTCGATGGTGCGGCAACCGGCCGTGGCGAGAGTGGCGCGCAGCATTTGGATGCGGATCGGCAATTTGTCGTGCATTGAGCCGATGTGGGGCACGTAGCCGGAGATGCCCTCCTCGAAGAAATTCTCTCGCGTCTGCGCGTAGCGTCGCATGTTGTGGGCGCGCAGCGAACCTTCCATCCAGTACTCTTTGACGACGTCGCCGGCTGCGGTGCGCACGAGGTTGCCTTGGCTTTCGGTGTAGCCAGCGAAGAAGCTCCCCATCATCACGGCGTTGGCACCCAAGGCCATGGCCACGGCGATCTCGGCCGGGCTTGAAATGCCGCCGTCGGCGATGATGGGCAAGTAGGCGTTGCCATCCTGCTGCCATTGGTTGCGGGCCGCGTTGATTTCCATCAAGGTCGTGCCTTGGCCGCGGCCGGTGGCCTTGACTTCCTGCGTAATGCAGCCCGAGCCGATCCCCATGCCGACTTTGATGGCGTCGGCACCGGCCTCGGCCAAGAAGCGAAATCCCTCTGCCGTGACGACATTGCCGCCGATGACCGGGGCGTCGGTGCGCTCCTTGAGGAATTGGATCATCTGCCGCTGGTACTCGGTGTGGCCGTCGGAGGCGTCGATGATGAGAACGTCCACTTCGTGCGCGATGAGGGCTTCGGCCCGCTCGCGGTCCTCTGGGTGGGTGGAGACGGCCGCGCCGACGAGCAGGCGCTTCTTTTGGTCGATGGATTCGTTGGGGTGCCGCAGGTGCTTGTCGAGGTCCTTTTTGAAGACTACCGCTTGTAGCACGCCTCCCTTGGATAAAATGGGCAGGAAGCCGCGGCCGTAGCGGATCATCAGCTCGTTGGCGGCCTTGAGATCGCTTATTTCGCGGCCGGCCTGCACGTCGGTTTTCATGCGGGATGCCACTTGGCAGTCGAGGTCGCGGCGCTCGTCGAAGTCTTTGTCGGTGAGGATGCCGAGGAGCTGGTCGTGGAACTGGCCGCTGGTGGTGACCGGAAAGGTCGTATAGCCGGTGCGATGGATGATCTCTACTACCTCGGCAATGGGCTGCTCGGGAGCTAGGGTGAGAATATCGGTCTGAAAACCGGCTTTGAAGCGCTTGACTTGGCCGACCTTGGCGCACTGCTCGTCAATGGGCTGGCTGACGGGCAGGATGCCGATGCCGCCTAGCTGGGCCAAGGCAATGGCCATCTCGCCGCCGGTCACGGCCTGCATGGCGGCGCTGAGAAAGGGAACGTGCAGGTAGAGAAAGTCGTCTCCCTTGCGGCAGAGCCGGGTCTTGAGCGATGTGTTGGGCGCGTTGCCGTCGGTTGGCGTGTACCCTGGCAGAATGCGAAATTCTTTGAGGCTGTGCGAAGGGGTGCTCAGGACTTGGGCCATGGAAGTCCTCTCAGCGTTGGCGGGGGGAAGGAGGAAGGATTTAGCCTTAAAGTATAAAAATTGCATTGGTTTTATTCAACACACTTTATTTTCTTTAATAGATAGCAATCACATCCATAAGCTAAAGGAGCTTTGTTATGTTCTACGAAAAAATCTATCCCAGGAACAACCATTCGACCGACGGCATGACGTGTCTCTTGGCCGGTTTTGTGGCTGGCGTCGCGGTCGGCGCAGCCGTGGGTGTGTTACTGGCCCCGAACAAGGGTGAGGACACCCGGCGCTTGATCAAGGACCAAGCCGAAGAAACGCGCGACCAAGTGGTGAAGGCTGTGAACGGGGTGACGGCGCGGTTCGAAAAGAAGGCCCCACAGGAGGACGAGGCGGCCTAGCGTTAAGAGCGGCCGTAGTTGAGGCGGTAGAGGCGCGCGTAGATGCCGTCTTGGAGCAGTAGTTCCTCGTGGCGGCCCCGCTCGCGCACCTCGCCGCGGTGCATCACCAAGATCTGATCGGCGTTGCGGATGGTGGAGAGGCGGTGGGCGATGACGATAGAAGTGCGCTCGCTCATCAACTTGGCGATGGCGTCTTGGATGAGCAACTCGGTCTCGGTGTCGATGCTGGAGGTGGCCTCATCGAGGACGAGGATTTCCGGGTCGAAGGCGAGAGCGCGGGCAAAGGCCAACAACTGGCGCTGGCCGGCCGATAGGGTCGAGCCGCCTTCGGCCACGGCGTGGGTGTACCCTTGGGGGAGGCGTTCGATAAAGGGCGCGGCGTTGACGTAGCGGGCCGCGCGCTCGACTTGGGCGTCGTCGATGGCGTCGTCGCCGAGGCGGATGTTGCCGCTGATATTCCCTGAAAACAGGAAGACCTCCTGCTGGACGATGCTGATGCGGCGGCGCAATTCGGCCGCGTGCCACTGACGCACGTCGCAGCCATCGACGAGGATTTCTCCGCGCTGGATGTCGTAGAAGCGGCAGAGGAGGCTGACGATGGTGGTCTTGCCCGAGCCGGTAGCTCCGACTATCGCCATACTCTGCCCGGCCCGTAGTTCAAACGAGACATCCTTGAGAATCCAGTCTTCGGCTGCTGGATCGTACTTGAAGAACACGTTGCGGAATTCAATCTGCCCGCCTCGGCTCGTTGCGGGCAACTTGCGCTGCGGTCCGCCGGTGGGTTCGCTGGGGACGGCCAACATCTCAAAGATGCGCTCGGACGCGGCCATGGCGCTCTGCAGCAGGGCATAGCGGTCGGAGATGTCCATGATTGGGCGGAAGAAGCGGCGGATGTACTGGAGAAAGGCTACCAACACCCCCAGCTCAATGCGGGAGTCGATCACGTCCGAGGCCCCGTACCACAGCACTAACGCCATGCCGACCGTGCCGAGTAATTCGGTGAGGGGAAAGAAGACGGCAAAGCAGTGGATTTCGCGGTCCTCGGCGTGGCGGTAGGGCAGGTGCTCGGCGTCGAAGTCGCGCAAATTGCGTTGCTGGCGGTTGAAAAGCTGCACCACCTCCATGCCGGTGATGTTCTCCTGCAAATAGGCATTGAGCCGCGCCAAGCGCGTGCGCAACTCGCGATAGGCGCGCATGGCGAGGCCCTGCAAGTAGAAGGTCGAGACGGCGATGATCGGGACTACTGTGCAGCAGATCAGGGCCAGCTCGAAGTCGATATAGGCCATGAAGCCGACGATGGCCAGCAAAGTAAAAAAATCCATAAAAACCGAGACGACGCCCTCGCTGAAAAACTCGTTGAGGGCGTCGATGTCGTTGGTGGCGCGGGTCATAATACGGCCCAGCGGCGTGCGGTCGAAGTAGCGCAGCGGCAGCTTTTGCAGGTGGGCAAATAGGTCGCGGCGCATGTCGTACATGACGCGCTGACCGATCATGCCGGTGACCAAGGTCTGGGCGTATTGAGCGCCATACTGCACGGCGACGCTGCCAAAAAAGGCCGCGATCATCCACCGCAGCCCCGCCCAGTCGCCGACGGCGATGTGGTCGTCAACCGCTACCTGCGTGATATAGGGACCGACCTGGCCGAAGCCGGCGGCGAGGGCAATGGTGCCAAAGGCGAGGATCACGTGCCCTCGGTGAGGTTTGAGATACCCCAATAGTTGCAGCGTCAGCCCCAAATTGAAGGCGCGTTCTTGGATTTCTTCTTCTTTGTTGAGTTCGGTGCTCACAGCGTTTCTAGCTCGGCGCGAAGCTGCTGGTGCTGGTACAACTCGGCGTAGAAGCCGCCGCTGTTGACCAAATCGGCGTGGGTGCCCAGTTCGGCGATGCGACCGTCTTCGAGCACGGCGATGCGGTCAGCGTGGCGCAAAGTCGAGATGCGGTGGGCGATGATGAGGGTGGTGCGGCCCTGCATGAGGGCGTGCAAATGGTCGAGGATCGCTTCTTCGGTGTGGGTATCTACC
Source organism: Gemmatimonadota bacterium (assembly GCA_009841115.1). Classification (GTDB taxonomy): domain Bacteria; phylum Latescibacterota; class UBA2968; order UBA8231; family UBA8231. The sequence goes on from VXML01000039.1 coordinate 21,203, forward strand.
GCGGAGAGCGCATCGTCGAGGATGAGGATCTGCGGGCGGCGAATGAGTGCGCGGGCCAAGGTCGCGCGCTGCTTTTGGCCGCCGGACAGGGTGACGCCGCGTTCACCGATGAGGGTGTCGAAGCCCTCGTCGAACTGGTCGATGTCCTTTTTGAGCTGGGCCTCTTCGGCCACAGCGTGGATCTGGGCTTCGGCGGCCGAGTCTGCGCCGTAGGCGAGGTTGGCGCTGAGGGTATTGGAAAACAGAAAGGGATTTTGCGGGACGTAGCCGATGGCGTCGCGCAAAGTCGCTAGGGGCCATTCCTCGATTGGCACCCCGTCGATGAGGAGCTGGCCTGGCTCGGTTTGGATCAAGCGCGGCACGAGGCGCGCTAGAGTCGTCTTGCCCGAGCCGACGCGGCCGATGATGCCGAGGGTCGTGCCTTGGGGAATTTCGAGATCAATCTGATGTAGGACTTGCTCTTCACCGTAGGAAAAGCTGAGCTTGCGGAAGGCGATGTGCCCGGCGATTGGCCGCGGATTGGCTGGGGGCAGGGCGTGGTCTTGGATCTCAGGCTCGACGGCGAGGATTTCGTTGATGCGCTGCATGGACACGAGCGCGCGCTGAGCGCGGTCGATGACCCAGCCGATGTACATGATCGGGCGGATGAGTTGGGTCAGGTAGGCGTTGAAAGCCACGAAGGCCCCTAGACTGAGTTCGCCGTCGATGACTGCGCGCCCGCCCAGCCACAAATTAAGCCCCAAGCAGAGCGAGGCGATGACGTAGGACAGCGGTCGGTAGTTGGCGCGGGTGCGGATATAGGCGCGATTTTTTTCGAGGTACGCCAAGTTGAGTTGGTCGAATGCGGCGTTTTGTGCGGGCTCTTGGGTGTACGCCTTGACCACGCGGATGCCGGAGAGGTTTTCTTGGATGAAGGTACTAATGCGGCCGAAGTAATCTTGGATGGCCTTGTAGCGGGTGTTGATGACTGCGGCGATGCGGATCATCACAATGCTAAAAAGCGGCATGGGCAACAGCACCAGTAGAGCTAGCTTCCAGTCGAGCAAGCACATACAGGCGAGGGTGAAGGTCAGACCCAAGGCGGTATCGACGATGCCGCGAATGCCATAGATCCAAAAGAGATGCACCGAGTGCAGATCGTTGGTCGCCCGTGCCATGAGGTCACCGGTGCGGCGCTGCTGGTAGTACGACAACGGCAGCTTGAGTAGGTGGGCAAAATACGCGATGCGGATGTCGTATTCGATGCGATTGGCGGCGCGGCCTAAGAATATCCGCATAGCGTACCCGCACAGGGCTACGCCCAAGGCGTAGGCGAGGATGTAGAAGACGTAGGTTGCGACTTCCTCGGAGGCCGTAGCCGGCGCGGAGACCGCATCGACGGCATCGCCCACCAGTAGCGGGATGCGTGCGGTCGCCGCCTGCCCCAGCCCAATGCAGAGCGTACCGAGCAGGATATGACCCCGATAGGGGTGGACGTATTGGGAAAACGGACCAAACATTAGCGGGCGAAGGCTAGTTCGGGAAAGGTGTTGGCGAGGAGCGGGCGCATGGCTGATAGTGCCTCGGCGCGGTGACTGAGGTGGTTTTTTACCTGCGGGTCGAGCTGGGCCATAGTTTTGCCGTAGGCGGGGACCAAAAAGACCGGATCGTAGCCAAAGCCATTGGTGCCGGCTGGGGCTGGGGCGATCAGTCCCTCACACGTGCCTTCGGTTTGGCAGTGGCGGCCATCGGGACTTACTGCGCAGAGGACACAGCGGAACCTAGCACGGCGCTGTGCTGGTTCGGGATAGGGTGCAAGCCGGGTGAGTAAGAGCTGGCAGCGGCCGGCATCGTCGAGGTCGGGACCGCCGTAGCGAGCCGAGTAGATCCCGGGCGCGCCGCCGAGGGCATCGACCTCGAGCCCGGAGTCGTCGGCGAGGGCGATCTGGCCGCTGGCCGCGGCATAAGCGCGAGCCTTGAGCTGGGCGTTGGCGGCAAAGGTCTGGCCAATTTCCTCGACGTCGAGTTCAAGGCCCAGCGCGGCCGGCGCGACGACCGCGATATCGGCGAGTAGGGCGCGGACTTCGCGCAGCTTGCCGGCGTTGTTCGAGGCCAGAAGCAGCGCCATTGTGGCTATTGGGGCTGCTCGTCGATCTCTGCCAGTTTGCTCGCTGCGTAGTCCTTATAGCGGCTGTCGTTCACCGCAAGGTTGTACCAGCGCCGCGCTTCCTTTCGTTGGCCGAGTTGAAAATGCGCGTCGCCCAGCAGCACTTCGGCGGCTCGGTAGTCGGCTTGACAACTCGTGGCGCGCCGGCCGTACTCAACGGCTTGGCGGAAGTTGCCCATGCCGTAGTGCGCTTCGCCCAGCCGGTAATGCGTCTCGCAGTAGTCTTTGTCTAGATCGGCGGCCTTGTTCAGCGGGGCAATGGCCTCGTGGAAACGGCCGAGCTGGTTGAGCGCAATGCCGAGCAAGCGATGCCCTTCGGCGTACGTGTCGTCGATCTTTAGGGCATTTTGCAAAAGCGGCACCACGCCCTCTATATCGTCGGTATTGAACTTCACCCGCGCTAAGTCGCCGTACGATTCCATGTACGTGGGGTCGGCTTCTATGGAACGCTGGTAGGTGACGACGGATTTGCCGTAGTCGCGGTTGAGGCGCTGGATGTCGCCGAGGGCGTTGTAGGGTCTGGCGTCGGTGGGATCGGCTGTTATGGCCTCGGCATAGGCCATAGCCGCTTTGTCTTTCTCGCGCAGGCCGCTGTAGGAAAGGCCCATGATGTAGAGCGATTGGGCGTCGAGTACGCCAAGCTTTTGGCTATCGGTAAAATAGGTGATGACCTCGTTGTACTTCTTTTGCCGAAAGCTGTTGAGGGCGGCCTTTTTATAGAGTTGGGCTAGGGCCTTGGCGGCCTTCTCCGGCTTGGTGCCGAGGGCATGGGCTGCGGTAAAACTGGCGATGGCTTTGTCGTACTCATTGAGGGCTTTGTAAGAAATGCCGAGGACGTAGTAGGCGTTTCCGTAGGTGGAATCGGCCTCCACGGCCTTTTCCAGCTCGATAACGGCGTTGCGGAAACTGCCCTTCTTAACCAAGTCGTAGCCTGTGCGGAAGTAGTCGAGGGCTTCGGGCGATTGGGCGAGGGCTGGGACACTCAAAAGCGCGAGAGCGAGACTGAGCAAGCGGCAGTACTGCAAAGCGGATCCTCCTAGACAAAATGGTAAAAGGCGTGGGCGGGCTTAGCGGCGGGCGTCGAGTCGGGCCTTGACTTCGCCGGCGTCGGGAAAGCGGCCTTCTTGCAGCTTGGAAAAGATCAGTTCGCCATTGAGGCTGACTTCAAACCGCCCTCGGTCTGAGGGCACTAGCGAGAAGGCGGCGATGTCGGTCTTGTAGGCGACGAGTAGCTGTTCCGCCAAACTGGCGGCTTTGGTTTCGTAGCCTCAAGCAGAGCAGTAAATGAGTTCCAAGTTCACGGGAAACCTCCTTGGGAATAGGGGTTGAAAAAGTATAAAAGTCCCTAGGCGCGTTGTCAAAAACGGTAAAAGGGTGCAGTGGACGAGGTTATAGACGGCTCTTATCTTTACCATACATTCTCAAATAAGAATCAGCCTCCGCAAATTCCTTAGACGGTTCCACAAATATCTACCTGATTAAAAGAAAAAGCGGTATGGCGGGCACTTTGTTCGACAAGCAAAAACGTGGCAGTGCGCGGCTCGCCCTTGGGGCCTTGCTAATGGGCGCGGGCTTGGGCCTCGCGTGTGGGGGACCCACGCCGGAAGAGTATATTCAGCAGTTCAAAAGTCTGCAAAAAGCCGAGCGCGTCAAAGCCGCCAACCAGCTCATCCGCTTCGACGCCGACGAGGTCGTTCCCCTGCTGATTGAGGAAGCCGACTCCGAGTACATCCGCGTGCGGTTTGAGGTAATACAACTGTTGGGTCGCTTCAAGGACGAGCGCGCCGTGCCAACGTTGATCGCGGCGCTAAAAGACAAGTCGCCGCGGGTGGCGGCGGCCGCGGCGTGGGCATTGGGCGAGATCGGTTCGCCCAACGCGCTTGCTCCGCTACTCAGGTACGCGCGCGATCCCACGGTGGAAGTGCGCCAATACGTGCTCGGCGCGCTCGGGTCGTGCCATTCGTACGAAGCTGAGCCGGCCTTGAGCGACTCGGCTTTCCGCGTGGTGCGCCGAGCCTTGCGTGCCCCCAAGCCCAAGTGGCGGGTCGCCGCCTTGCAGAGCCTGCGCGCTTACGGGTACCGCGACGCAGTGGAAGAAGTCATTCGCATGTCAGTGGACCCCTCGAACGAGGTGCGCTATGTCGCGGTGCAGGCCCTCGGCCAGATCGGCAGCGCAGCGCTCCGTCGGCCCGCCCGCAACGCCATCTACGAGGCCCTGTTGGTCGCGCTCGACGCCGACGAGTTGCAGAGCATCCGCAGCAAGGCCATGCACGCCCTCGCCGAGATGGGCGATAAGCGGGCCGTGCCGCACTTGCAGCAGCTAATGCGCGAGGGCACGGAAGAAGACCAAACCGCGGCGAGGCTAGCCCTGTACAAGCTAAGCCCTGAAGTAGCAGAAGCGATGAGACAAACTGAGTTAGGAGCGAGATGAAGGAATTGAAGATCGGCTTCCCTTCCGGGAGCTTGCAGGAGTCCACGTTTGACCTGTTTGTCCGCGCTGGCTATCGCGTGCGGCTCGCACCGCGTTCGTACGTGCCCGACATCGACGATCCCCAGCTTGCGGGCCTGATGTTTCGGGCGCAGGAAATAGCCCAGTACGTAGCGCGCGGCGTCGTCGATGTGGGCCTGACGGGCCGAGACTGGATTCTCGAAAGCGAGGCAGAGGTGATCGAAATTGGCGAACTGACCTATAGCAAGAGCACGGCGCGGCCCTTGCGCTGGGTCATCGCCGTGCCCGAGGATTCGCCCATCCAATGCGTTGAAGACCTCGCGGGCCGCCGCATAGCCAGCGAGTTGATCGGCGTGACGCGCCGCTTCTTGCAGGCGCGCGGCGTGGAGGCCGAGGTGGAGTTTTCGTGGGGCACGACCGAAGTCAAGGCCGGCATTCCCGGGCTAGTGGATGCGGTCGTCGAGGCAACCGAGACGGGCACATCGCTCAAGGCCAACCGGCTGCGCATTGTCGATACGGTCTGCGAATCGACGCCGCGCTTGATCGCCAACAAGGCCGCGTGGGCCGATGGCTGGAAGCGGGAGAAGGCCGAGAACTTGCTGATGCTGCTCAAGGGAGCACTTGAAGCCGAGCACAAGGTTGGCCTCAAAATGAACGTGCCGTGCGCCCAGCTCGACCGCGTCATCGCCCGGCTGCCAGCCCTGCACACGCCCACAGTCTCCAGCCAGATGGACGACGAATGGGTGGCACTGGAAATTGTCGCCGACGAGCGCGTGGTGCGCGAGTTGATCCCCCAGCTCAAGCGGCTCGGGGCCGAAGGTATCATCGAATATCCGCTCAACAAGGTCGTGTATTGATGGTACCCATTGCGTCCTATCCCTCCGAGCCGCTCGCCGCCCCGCTCGCTGCCCTGCTGGCGCGCCGCCCCGAATCCGACCCCGAAGTCGAGGACGCGGTGCGGGACATTCTGCGGCAGGTGCGGAAAGAAGGCGATGCCGCACTGTGTGCGCTGACCCAGCGCTTTGATGGCGTGGAAGTGTGCCCTAAGCAGTTTCGGGTATCAGCGTCTGTGCTCGCCGAGACCGAGGCTGCGCTCGACCCGAGCCTGCGCGCTTCGATGGAGGCGGCGATAGCTAACATTCGCGCCTTCCACGAGCGGCAAAAGCTCAATTCTTGGTTTGTCGAAGACGGCGACGGGGTGGTGCTGGGCAAGAAAATTACGCCTATCGAGCGGGTGGGATTGTGCGTGCCGGCTGGCGAGGTGCCGCTGTTTTCGAGCTTGCTGATGACAGCCGTGCCCGCGCAAGTGGCTGGCGTGGACCAGCTTTGCGTGGTTTCGCCGCCGATGGAAAACGGCAAGGTGCATCCGACGATTGCGGCTGCCGCGAGCTTGTTGGGTATTGACGAAGTGTACGCCGTGGGTGGAGCGCAGGCCGTGGGTGCGCTGGCGTATGGCACGGAGAGCATTCCGCCGGTACACAAAATCGTCGGTCCGGGTTCCCCCTATACGGTGGCTGCGCAGCGGCAGGTCTTCGGCACAGTGGGCATCGCGCTGTTGCCCGGCCCGTCGGAAATTGTGGTGCTCGCCGACGCGGGAGCCGACCCGCGCTTGGTAGCTGCGGATTTGCTTTCACAGGCTGAGCACGGCTGGGGAGTGGCGTGCGTGTGCATCACGGATTGCGCGGCCTTGGCGCGCCGCGTGCAGGAGGAGCTTGAAGCGCAACGAGCAGCGCTCCCGCGTTATTCAATTATAGATAGCGCTTTAGAAGAATACGGCGCGATTGTCGTGGTGCCTAGCCTTGAAGTGGGGATTGAATTGCTCAACCGCCTAGCGCCGGAACACGCCGAATTGCAGGTGGCCGACCCGTGGCGCTGGGTGGATTCCATTCGCCACTGCGGCGCGCTGTTCCTCGGCGCGGCGGCCAGCGAGCCGGTCGGCGATTACTTCGCTGGCACCAACCACGTACTGCCGACGCAAGGCGCGGCTCGCTATGCCTCGTCGCTGGGGTGGGCCGATTTCGTCAAGACGACGAGCATCATCGCGTACACTCCCGAGCGCTTGGCCCACACAGCCGAGCACATCGCCCGCATGGCGCAAGCCGAGGGCCTTGAAGCCCACGCGCAAGCCGTCCGCATCCGCCAACAGGGGACCGCATCATGAGCGCAGATCAACGCACGGCGCAGATTGTGCGTCGGACGACTGAGACTGAGATCGAGTTGCGGTTGTGCCTCGATGGCAGCGGCCAGTGCCGCGCCGACACCGGCCTTGGCTTCTTCGACCACATGCTGCACGCTTTTGCTCGGCACGGCCTGTGCGATCTAGAAGTCCAATGTCGCGGCGACTTGCACGTGGATGCTCATCACACGGTGGAAGACGTGGGCATCTGCCTCGGCCAAGCCATTGCTCAAGCCCTCGGAGACAAGGCCGGTATCCAGCGCTACGGCCACAGCTACGTGCCCATGGACGAGGCGCTGGCGCGGGCGGTGGTGGATTTGTCGGGTCGGGCCTATTTGGTCTTTGCCGCAGCTTTCAGCGAAGAGCGGGTCGGCGCGCTGGATGTGTCTTTGGTGCGGGAGTTTTTCTACGCGGTGGCCGATCAAGGCCGGATGAATCTCCACCTCGACCTCGTGCGCGGCCACAATGCCCATCACGGCATTGAAGCACTCTTCAAGGCGTTCGCCCGCGCCCTGCTCATGGCTGCGCAGCAAAGCGAGCGGGTCCAGGGCATTCCTTCGACCAAGGGCGTGCTCTGAGGCTCGGGCACTCGCCCATGAAAATTTGCCATCTGATGTACGACGACATCGACAATCCGTGGCTGGGTGGCGGGGGTGCGGTGCGGGCGATGGAACTGTACCGCCGCTTGGCTAGCCGCCACGAGATCACCGTCGTCACTGGCCTGTTCCCCGGAGCTGAGTTAGAAACCGAACGGCACGGCCTGCGTCTGTTGCGCGTTGGCTCGGCTCGTAGCTATGCCCTGAGCCGCCTGGGATATTGCCGCAAAGCCGTGGCGCAGTTGCAGCGGCTGGAGTGGGATTTGTGGATCAATGAGTTTTCGGCGTTTGCGCCTTTGCGCGTTCCGGCGACACTGCGGCGGCAGGGGTTGCTGTTGTTTTATCACTTCATGGGATGGCACGCCCTTGCCAAGCATCCGCTGGTGGGCGGCGTGGCATGGCTGTGCGAGCGGCGCGCCCTGCGGGCTTATGGTCGGATTTTGACGATTGCTCCTAGCGTGCAAGCGCGCGTTCAGCGGCGGGCGCACGACGCGGAGGTTGATCTGGTGTATAGTGGTGTCGATCGGCGCTTTTTTGCGCTGGTGCCCGAGGAAGCGCCGTACTTGCTCTACTTTGGGCGCATGGATATTCACACCAAGGGGATCGACCTGTTGATCGCCGCGTTTGCCGAGATTGCTGACGAGCACCCGGATATTCGACTCAAGTTAGCTGGGCGTGGGACTCCGAAGCAACTCACTAAGGTACGCGACTTGGCGCGGAGGGCGGGATTGGAAGGCCGCGTGGAGGTTATCGGGAATGTGGACGAGGAGCGACAAGGCGAATTCTTGCGTCGCGCGCTCATGGTCTGCGTTCCGTCGCGCTACGAGGGTTGGTGCATGGTGGCGGTGGAAGCTGCGGCGGCTGGGAAAGCTGTGTTGGGTACGGATATTGACGGCTTGCGGGACGCTGTGCGCCACGACGAGACTGGGGTGTTGGTGCCGCCGGAGGATGTGGGGGCTTTGGCGGGGGGGATGCGGGCGTTGATTGCTGACGACTCCAAGCGTCAGGCTATGGGGGCAGCGGGTCGGGCGTGGGCCGGGCGGTTTGGTTGGGATCGGTTGGCCGAGGATTTGGAGAGCGTGTATTTGCGTACGGTTGAAGAAATGGGACGAGATTAGGCCGCTGGAAGGATTCTATGGCTAAAAAGAATAAACGCGCCAAAACCCAAGCGCCGGCAAAGGCCGAGAGGTCGCCTTTGTGGAATCACCGACTTTTTCCGCTGGTCTTTTTTCTCGCCTTGAGTTTGCTGTACTTCTACGAGTTTCCGCTGTCGGACAAGATCGTCTTTGGTATGGATGTGGGGACGGACTATCACAAGGGCGCGGATCTGAGCTTTTGGGAAAAGGTGCAGACTGTGGACCAGCCGATGTGGGATCCCAAGATGGGCGGCTTCCCCCAGTCCGAGGCGATTCGCCCTCAGTACTTTCCGGCCTACGTCCTGTACTTTTTTACGAGCTTTCAGCGGTATATTGGCTGGCGCTATATCCTGACGATGTTTGTCGCTGGTTTGGGGATGTACGCGTACTTGCGGCAGATTCACGTGGGTGGTCGCGCTGCGCTGTGGGGTGGGGTGGCGTTTATGTCTGCGCCGACCTTTTTGGCGTTTCCGTTGGCTGGGCACTATGCCAAGATGGGGGTCATCGCTCTGTTTCCGTGGATCATTTGGGCGTTGGAACGAGCTTTGGCGCAGATGCGGCTGATTTATTGGGCGGCGGTCGGGGTGTTGATTGGGATGTGTATTTACTCGCATCCGCCGATGACGTACTTCGCGCTGTTGGGTTTGGGCGTCTATTTCCTCTTTAAGTTGTACCAGATGCGCCGCGAGCGGTCTATCGTTCGGCGCTTTATTCATTTTATATGTGCGGTGGTGCTGGGGTTGGCGTTGGGGGCCGAGGGGGCTTTTCCGGTGATGATGTACACTCGCGCTGAGTCCAAGCGGGCTACGGGCGATGAGGTGGGGGGTAAGACGGCGGAGGAACAGCTTGCGTATGCGCGGAGTTGGTCGCTGCATCCCGAGGAAGTGGCGTCGCTGGTGGTGCCGGAGTTCGGGGGGTACGACGATGTGCTGGTGCAGGGCGGCTCGCGCTATTGGGGACGCAATGCGTTTAAAATTAACTCCGAGTACTTTGGTGTGCTCGCCGTTCTATTGGCGCTGTTGATGGTGCCAGAGTGTCGGCGACGACCGCAGGTGGCGCTGTTGGGCGGCGTGTTTGTGCTGGCGTTGGCGTATGTGTTGGGCGAGCATACGCCCGTGCATTGGCTGGCGTTTCACTTGCTGCCGGGGGCGGATGTGCAGCGCGCCATTGGCATGGGGTCGTTTGTGTTTGCGTTTGCTGGGTGTGCGATGGCGGGGTTGGGGTTGCAGCAGGTGTTGGATGCGGACGCGGATGAGCGGGCGTTGTTGCGGGGCCGCTTGGCGTATGTCGGCGGCGTCCTCGCGGCGCTGGCTTTGCTGGTGGCGCTTTTTCCGCAGGGGGCGACTGATGCGTGGATAAATTTGTTTTACGGAGATATTGCGCCGCAGAAGCGGGCGGTGTTGGCTGGGAGCTACGATTGGATCGCACGCGGCGGTTGGTACGTGGTGGTGGCTTTGGGTGCGGGATTGGCGTTGCTCTTTCTGCGGCTGGGGAGGCAGCTTTCGGCGACGGTGTTGGTGGGGGGTTTGTGCGCGGTGACGCTGTTTGATACGTGGCGCGTCGATCGGGTTTATTTGCACTATCGGGATCCGGGGCACTATGCGGATATTCGCCGGGAGAATCCGCGGGCGGTGCAGTTTTTGCAAAGTGACGAGTCGCTTTTTCGCGTCTTGCCCTTGCCTAGTTTTCGGGTGTTGGAGGAGCCGGGGTATCACTTGCACGGGGTTTGGTCTATTACGGGTTTTCACGATCTGACGGTGGGGCGCTACGATCGGATGCTGAAGGAGTTTGAGCCGCTGGTGCAGCAGTTTTTGCGTTCGGGTGTGCCGTCGGCGGGGTTTCAATCGCTGTTGAATTTGCTCAATGGGAAGTACTTGGCTGTGCCTAAACCGCTAGAATTGGATATGGCGGCGTATCCGCTGCGCTTTGACGGGGCGCGCTATCGCTTGTACGAAAATCCGCAGGCGTTGCCGTGGTTTTACCTTGCGCCGGAAGCGGAGGTGTTGGATAGTGGCGAGGCGGTCTTGGCGCGGCTGTTGAGTGGGCGGGTGGATCCGCAGGGCGTGGCTTTGTTGGAGAAGGTGCCGGCGGTGCGGCTCGATGGCGCGGGGGATCGGGCGGGGGATCGGGTGGAGCGGTTGGCGTACGATCCAAAGGAGGGGGTGATTCGCGTGCGGACGCAGAGTGAGGGGGCGCGGGTGTTGGTGGTGTCGGAGAATTACCAGTCGAATTGGTCGGTGTGGGTGGATGGGGAGGAGGCCGAGATGTTGCGTGTACATTATATATGGAAGGGCGTGGCGTTGCCGGCTGGGGAACACGAGGTGGAGTTGCGCTATTTTTCGCCGGTGTTGGCTTGGGCGCGGGGGGCGGGATTGGTGGGGTTGGTGGTGGTTGTGGGTGTGGTGGTGGCGGCGTGGCGGCAGCGGCGGGATGGTTGACAAACGATTGAAGGTCGGTGATATTTGCCGACGATAGCTTTGAAGGGCGTTTGTTATGGATAGTGGCGCGATAGATTGGACTATTGTAAGCATCGGTATCGCGTTGGCGAGCGTCGGTATCGCTTTGGCGGGGTTAATACTGGCTACGACGCGGGGTATTCGCACCGATATGCGGGCGCTTTCAGATCGGTTGGATAAGCGGATAGATGAGCAGGACGCGAAGTTGGAGCGTTTGTCTGAACGGCTGGGGCGGCAGGAGCAGGAACAGGCGCGGATGAATGGGGTGCTGGAGACGCTGCCCGAGCGGCTGGGGCGGTTGGAGCAGGAGCAGGCGCGGATGAATGGGGTGCTGGAGACGATTCGGGATGGGCTTTCCTACCGGGTGGAGCGCGGCGACCGCGTGGCCGAGGCGTCTGAATCGTACGAGTCACAGGAGTGAACGGCAGGTGAACTTCCAAGGCCGCTGGCATTGCGGCTCGTGGACAAGCGGTAGGACGCCCGGCTGGCGAACATCCCCGGCGTACCTCTTGACAGGCCGCTTTATTATCCCCTACATTATAATCTTCGCCGCGCTGACGGCTTGTGGTGATAGGGTGCCAGCGCTCCCGCGCCGTTGCAAAAGGCATTGTCTTTACAGGGGATAAAGGGCGTTTTGGCTAAGGTATTTAAAGGGCAATTAATTCTTGACACTTCTATTTTTTCTCGGTATAATTAACTCTATTGTATAGGATAACGCGTCAGCGTTATGAACGAAAAAGCCGCGAAAGGGGGCGTATGAAAAACGCAAAAACGAGCAGTTTAAGTGGGTTTAACGCAAATCCATCTTCTTATACCACTTTCTTAATCAGGGACGCTTTCCCTGGGGAGGTTGAGTAATGATACACACGAAGTCGTTAATCCGGCGCTTGGCCTACGTGCCTTGGTTGCTGGCGTTTGGTTTGGTGCTGGGCTGGGCCGGGGAAGCGCAGGCACAGACGATTAAGCTATCGGCGGACGTGCAAGAGATCCGCGAGGATGGCGGTGCTGTCACTATCAAGGTGACAGCCAAGACTTTTGACGCTGCAGGTGACAATAAGGCTATAGGTGCTCGGGTTGTGCAGTTGACGGCAGCGTCTGAGGTCACTGTGATAACCGATGCTGATCAGACTGCTACTCTGACTGATATAAATACCGATGTCGACGGTGTCCAGGTGACAGCTTTCGGTCGTCGCTTCACCATGACGCTACCTTCTATCGCGATCGGGAAGGATGACAAAGAGGTTTCGGTAGAGTCCGTTTTTACCCCCATCCCGACAAATCACGAAAATGATCCTACTGTGACGACGGGGGATAACCCCTACAAGGGAGCGGATCGGATCCCCAATACAGATCTTACGATTACCCTCACGGGCGACGCTGGTGCGGGGACAAACGTCACGGAGCAACCGAAGGTCATTACGATGCTCGACACCGACAAGCCGAGTCAGAAGGTCAGGCTCGCGCTTAATCCGGGTAAAGTAAGCAAGGAGGCGGAGGCGACCTCTGTCGCGGTGACAGGCTCCTTGGATGGGGCATTGGTAAGAAATCAGACCCTGTCTTTTTTGTTGAGACAAGTCGTCCCTACCGCTGAAACAGTGGCAAAGGACGGCTACCGCGAGGCGCAACGCGATGAGGACTACGATATAGACGTGAGTACTCTAAGCATTGCAAGGAGAAAGCCATCGGGGTCAACGAATATCACCATCACTCCCAAGAATTCTGGAATTGGCTATCTCGGGATATCGGGTGATAAGAAGTTAATGATCAGCGGTACCGACCTAAACGCCGATGGGGATACAAGGGATAGTTGGACAGCACAAGGAGCCGCTTCTGGCACTACTCCTGAACCGTATACTGCGGGTGCTACTATAACGATCTCTCAAAACGCAGAAGGATTGGGATTGGACGTGACGAGTGATATCACAGTCGCCCCAGTCCAGGAGTTTGATCACGATGGGGATGAGGGTGGTACCGCTGGTCGAGCCGCCGATCCTGCCGCAGACCCCCCCGTCACTGCTCTGACTCCCCATAAATGGGCGTATAACGAAGCTACGATCGACATAGATGGTGACGGGACCAACGATGGTCTCGACCTAAACGGCGATGGTGATGCAGAGGACTACGTAGAGGTAGTGAAGGAATCTGTTGTCCTTCACCAGCTAACTATCGTCCAAGCTGACTTCCAGATCGATGCGGGTGCCATTGCGGCTTCGAAGGGCCTAAAGGCAACACCGAGTACAATCCGCGAGTCCGTTGTTGGTCAGGAGGAAGGCTCACGGGAGGTGTCGGTCAAGTTGGATCTTGAGATAAAGAACGCTTTACCGGACGACGCGCGTGTGCGGTTCTTTGTCCGCGATCACCTGCCTGATGACGCAGATACAGATGTGCAGGAGGCCGCGGTGCGTGGAACGCATTACACGGCGATCGTAGACCCTCTCACCATTACGGCCGGTCAGACAAAGGGGACGACGACGCTCAATCTGACCATTTTCGACAACGGAGCGAAGAATAAGGACAGGGTTTTCAGGGTGGAAGCCCGGGTTGGCACGGTTCCTCAGTATGCATTTATCACGATCGCCGACGACGAGACGCCTACCACTAAGATAACCCTGTCGGCGGATCCAGGTGAGATCAAGGCCGGAACCGGCGAGCAGGAGATTACGATCACCGGTACTCTAAATGGTAATGTGTTTGACGAAGACCAGAAGATCACCTTGGTCATTGTCTCTGGTGATGACTATGATAAACCCGCCACGCGCGATGGCGAGGATGGGTACGAAGCCGTCCTTCGTTCGCTGACGATTCCAGCCGAGCAGACCTCCGGCTCGACGACGGTTACTATCGAAGCAAGGGGTGGTGGCGATAAGAAGGTCTGGATCGGTTCGGTGAAAAATGATCCGTTCACGAAAAATGTGGATGATGATGACGTTTTGGTCTCGGCCGTTGCTGTCGTGCTGAAAGATGCGGACGCGGCGGAGGCTGCCGCCGATCCGGGTGCCCTTGGCTTCGATGTTGACCTGTCGTCCACGGTTTATGACGGCATGGTTGGCACGGCGATTGAGGACATCGAGTTGCCAGAAGCTACCGGCGGTGAAGGCGACCGCACGTATAGCGTCTCCAACGACTTGCCTGCGGGTCTGTCGTTTGATGCAGACACGCGGACGGTTTCGGGTACGCCGACGACGGTTGGCAAGACCGTAGTGGTTTACACGGTCATTGATGCCGAAGGCAGTGCGGCGACGAAGTTCAACATCGAAATCGCCGAGGCTGAGCCGCCGACGACTTCGGTCGAAAGCGTGACGGTGAGTCGCACGTCGATCCGCGAAAGCGGCGAGTCGGCTTCCATCTCGATCAAGGCTACCTTGTCGGCACCTGCTCCGGAGGCCGAGACGATCCGGTTCACGCTGGGTGCTCCCAGCGAAGGCGTCCAGGCCGTCCGCGACAATGATTTCACCGCCACGATTCACGGCAACGTCGCCATTGCCGAAGGCGCGACCGAAGCGACCACGTCGATGACGCTCACGCCGATCGACAATATGAATGTGGACGGCAATCGGGTGCTTGGTGTTTATGCGACGGCCTCGGGTGGTTCGGCTTCGGCGGATATCACCATCGCCGACGACGAAACCGCGAGCACGTCCATCTCACTGTCGGCTGATCCGCACACAGTAAGCGAGGACGCCGATGTGACTTCGATCACGATCACCGCGACGTTGGACGGCAAGGTGCTGGACGACGACGCGACGGTCACCATATCGGTGGCTGAGGGTTCGGAAGCCACGCGCGATGTGGACTACTCAGCGCTGTTCAATCCGATTCTGACGATTGCGGCGGGTGAGGTTTCGGGTTCGATCAACCTGCTCATTGATCCGACCGCTGACACGGCGGACGAGGGCAATGAGACGATCACGCTGAATGGTGCGATCGAGGGCTTGACCGACGGCACGGGCCTCATCACCATCTCCGACGTAGCGATGATGGACGATGACATGATGGATCCGTTGGCGTTCGCCGAAGGAGCCATGATCGCCAACATCACCGCTACGGCTGGTACGGCGATTAACGATGTAGTCCTGGATGAAGCGGCGGGAGGTTCGGGCGACATCAGCTATAGCGTCTCCGAGTTGCCTGCTGGCTTGTCGTTTGACGCGGAAACCCGGACGCTTTCGGGCACGCCCGAAGCGGAGGGAACCACGGAAGTCACCTACACGGCCACGGCTGGCGATGAAAGCGTCTCGTTGACCTTCTCCATCACGGTCAACCCGATGCTGGACTTTGGCGACCTTGGCGCGATGTTCGGTCTGTTCAATGCCGGCAAAGCTAATCCGGCGCAGGACGATGGCGAAGGAGCACTCCTACTCACCGTTGGCGTGCCGGTGGAACTGACGCTGCCGGAAGTCCCGGGTGGAACAGCGCCAAAGACCTATAGCGTGTCGGGGCTCCCTGCGGGTCTGTCGTTTGACGAAGCCACGCGGACGATTTCGGGTACGCCTACGGACGAGGGTTTGGCTGTAGTTATCCTCACCGTTACGGACGCCGTTGGTGCTACCGGTCAGTTCCCGGTTCCCGTGTCGGTGGTCCTGCCTCCGCTGGATGCTCCTGGCAATCTGGTCGCCGAAGACTACAAGGGTGCTGACGGCCAGGGTGACCAAGGCGGTTTCGTAATGCTGTCTTGGGAACTGTCCGATCAGCATGACTCGATCGACGGCTATCGCATCTTCCGCGCCCTGCCCGTGCTGGGCAATGAAATGATTCCTTGGGCCATGGTTGATGCGGTGCCGGGAGTGGCGAGAGGTGTCGCCATCGTCGCTACGCTCGACAATGTCTCCACTCGCTGGGGCATTGCCGCCGAGAGCGGCGGTCGCACCACGCACGGTGCTGCTAAGGCCGTGTTCGTCAACGCTGAGAATCCCTATGAGTTGATGGCTGAGACGATGACGGCCAGCAGGGAAGCGGCGCAGGCCGGTAATGGGCCGGTGTTCGCCTCGCTGCTGCCGGAAGCTCTCGCCTACGCTCAGGGCGTGGCTCCGAAGCTGAATCTAATCGGAGGAAGTGTGATTAGCTCGGCCGTTACCATGACGGAAGATGAGGTTCGCGCTATCGACGACATCGCGCCGTTGGCCGTGCCGTCGCTCAGCGTCTTGGATGCGCCCAACGATCAGGGCAGTCGCATCGCCCTGACGTGGACGCTCTCGCCTTCGGATCAGCTCTTGCAGGGCGTCATTGCCGGGGCCATTGGTCCGACCGCGGTCGAGCCTGTCGTCGGCGTCTATGGCTACAGCATCTATCGCAGCGCTATGGGTGAAGATGAGTTCACCCTGATCGCACAGGTTGATGCTGGTGTCGCGTCCTTTGTCGATGAGACGGCGCTGAACGGTGTGCATTACACCTATCAGGTGCGTCCCTACGACTTGGACAACGAGACGGGTTCCGATATCGAACAGACGGCGATGGCCGTGCGCAACAGCGTGGTGGATAGCGAAGGTCGCGCGCTCTTCGGTCTGTTCGGTGCCGACAACCGCATTGGTTTCGACGACTTCTTCATCTTCGCCGATAACTTCGGCTTGACGGCAGAAGACGCTGGGTTTGATCCGGCGTTTGACCTCGCGCCGAGCGAAGCGATCGACTTCGACGACTTCTTCGTCTTTGCCGATAACTTTGGTCGCAGCATAGCTGCCGCTGGCAAGCGCGTGCCGATGCTTGATGGCCTGAATGCGGATGCGCGGATGTATCTGGATGCGCGGACGGCTCTGCCGAACGTGGGTGAGGACTTCGTCCTCGACGTGCGCTTGGCGGACTTCGTCGCTGTCAAGGGCTACGGCTTGCAGGTGCAGTATGAGGCCGACAAGTTGGAGTTCGTCCAGGTGCTGACCGATCAGCCGCTGGGTGGCAGCGAGTTGGCCACGCCGCAGGTGCTGGCTGACCAAGCCGGTGTGTTGACGGTGGCCGCCCACGGAGACCTTGTCTCCGACGGCGAGGTGATGCTGAGCTTGGTCTTCCGTCCGACGACGGAGATCGAGAACACGGTCATCGAGATCACCGATAACCAGACATACGACAGCGCGTTTGGCTTCAACCGCTTGGCGCTGCCGGCTCCAGTGCAGTTGCAGACGCGTCCAGAGGTATTCTCGTTGGCGAACAACTATCCGAACCCGTTCAACCCAGCGACGACGATCAAGTATGCGTTGCCGCAGGCGGCGGACGTGCAGTTGACCGTGTATAACGTATTGGGTCAGCCGGTTCGGACGCTGGTAGCCGAGCATCAGAATGCGGGTCGCTACGTCGTGGAGTGGGACGCGACGAACAACAGCGGCCACAGCTTGTCGTCGGGGATGTATTTCTACCGCTTGGAGGCGGGCGGTGATTTCCTCGAAGTCAAGAAGATGCTGCTGCTCAAGTAACACCCACTGCACAGCGAGTTAGTGAAATGGGACCTCAAACCTCAGATTGGGGTCCCATTTCACTATCAAATCAACAGGTTATAAATAGAAGGAGAAGCAACTATGCAGAACAGCGTGCGCAAGACGTTTCCTCTTGCCATCGCCCTGTTGCTCGCACTCTGTGGTGCCGCTGTCGCCGGGGATAACGCAAATGTCGTCATTTCGCTCGATGGGGAACATGCCGCCGCCGATGCTGGTGAGCAAGTGCAGGTGCCACTGTCGGCCGCTGGAATGGTCGGGGTAAAGCAGGTTGAAATTATCCTGACGGTATTGCCTGCGGACGCCTTTGATCTAGCGGCGACGACCTTTACCCCGGCTTTTGGTTTTTCGCCTGGGTCTGGCGTGGAATTGTTAGGGGATGACCAGATCAAGGGCGGTGTAGCCAGTCTTGGCGAGGCGGTAGATGGCGATGGTGCTTTGGGTGTTTTTACCCTCACTATGTCGAGTAGTTTTACTAGGGATTCTCCAGCCGAGATCGTGGTGAGCAGCGTGTCCCTTGGGTCGTCATCTGTGGACCGGGATGTCCTTGGTGTCGATGGGTTGTTTATCGTCAATTGGGCCGTGCCCCCGCCGAATATGTTGGCGACCTCAGAGCTCACCCTTAACCCGGCCTATTCCTCGGTCGGCACAGGTGCGGCCGCGGATGGTAGCCCCGGTGAGATCGAATTTTCGGTCAATTTTACCGATGATGGTGCTCCATCCAAGGGCCAGACCATTGCTTGGGACATCACCAATACCGGCTCGCGGTCGGTCTATCTGCTCGGTGTCGGCGAGGTTCCCTCCGGCGTGTACGTATGCCTGCGGAATGTGACCGATGGGGACGGCAATGCGGCGGTACAGTTTGACGCCGAAGGCAACTTAAAGGCAGCTGCGACTTCGCTCGACGTCCGGGCGCGCACGACTGCTGTAAATCCGGCCGGTGACACCATTGACTTGGCGGTTGACTTCAACGCCACATGGGCGGTGCCAGACCCCGATCAGTTGATGTTCGTCTCGCAGGTTTCCCTGAATAACGATGACAAGGCCCTCAACGAGCTAGTCGCGGGTCCGGGTGCGAAAATCCCAGTCGTGCTGTCCGCAGCCGGGCTAGCCGGCGTGAAGCAAGTTGAGGCCATCGTGACAGTGTCGCCCGCCGATGCCTTTGATCTGGAGGCTACTACGTTTTCGGGTTCCTCTGCGTTTATCCTGTCGGCACCGGGCGTGGAAGTCTCCGGCAATCAGGTGCGGGGCGGCGCAGTCGTTCTCAGTAATGCCGTAGATGGTGATGAAGATCTGGGAACCTTCACCCTCGTCACCTCGGACAATTTTACCGAGGAGATGGAGGCGGAGATTGTGGTCCACAGCGTGTCCCTCGGCCCGTCGTCTGGCATGCGCGATTACTTAGACACCGAGTTGTTGAGTCGCAGCATGCACCTCAACCGGCCGGATCCAGTGTTGGTCGCTACCGCGCCGCTGGTTGGCAACGCGTTGACTTCTGGGGCCGATGTGGGCGCTGTTGATGACGACAGCCCCGGCGAGATCACGTACTCGGTCAATTTCACCAATCTCTGGGGTCAGCCCGGCGAGGGCCAGCTCATCTTGTGGGATGTGTATAACCGGAGCACGGAGTGGGTGTCCGTGCTCGGTATTGGCACGATTCCCCCCCATGGTAGCGCGTTCGTGCGCAATACGACCGATACCCACGGCAATTCGTCGATTGAGGTTGACGCCGATGTTGTGTCTTTCCTCAGCATTACGGCGAGTACCGCCACGGAGAATGCGGCCGGCAAGGCCCTCGACTTGGCGATTGACTTCAGCGCGGCTTGGGCTGCTGCTAAGCCGCTAGCCGCCCTGCCGTTGGCTAACTCGCTGAGTCAGAACTATCCCAACCCTTTCAATCCGGAAACCACGATTCCCTACGCTCTGAGCAGCGATGCGATCGTCTCCCTGACGATTTACAACATCGCGGGTCAGGTCGTGCGCAAGCTGGTTGACGGCGAGGCGCTGGCCGCAGGTCAGTACCAAGCCGTGTGGGATGGCCGGAGCGAAAGCGGCGCTAGCGTCGCCAGCGGCATGTATTTTTACTTGCTCCACGCCGGCGACTACGTAGCTAAGCGCAAGATGGTGCTGCTAAGGTAGTTTTCTCCGCGGGACAACAGCAGCAATCAGTGAGTGAAATGGGGCCTCAATGAGGGGTCCCATTTCCTTTTTTTGCCGTGGCTCGTTGCGTAAGGCTGCGGCGTTATTTGCGCTTGGCTATGAAAATCAAGGTCTTATTTTTTGCTTCCTGCCGCGATGCCGTAGGCCTCAGAAGCTGTGAGTGGGAGATCGCCGAAGGCTATCGGGTCGCGGACTTGCAGCGCGAGCTCGTGGCCGCATATCCGCAACTGGCCGCGGTGCAGCAGGTGTTATCGATTGCGGTCAATTCCGAGTACGCAGGGAGCCATACCGCGTTAAAGGCCGGCGACGAAGTAGCCCTTATTCCGCCTGTAAGTGGGGGCTGACGTGTTCAAAATTACCGAAGACCCAATTGAACCCAGCGATTTGTTTGCCGACGTGGTGCGCGATGAAAATGGCGCGGTGGCCACGTTTGCCGGCGTGGTGCGCAATCACTCCGGGGATAAGCAAACCGAGTACTTGGTGTACGAAGCCTATCCGGCTATGGCCGAGAAGAAGATGGCGGAGATTGGCAAAGAACTGAAGGCGCGGTGGGGCGTCGTGGACGTCGGGATGATTCACCGCGTAGGAAAGCTCGAAATCGGGGAGATCAGTGTGTTAATTGCCATCGCTAGTCCTCATCGAGCCGAGGCGCTGGCTGCGTGTCAGTACGCCATTGATCGGCTCAAGCAGATCGTGCCGATATGGAAGAGGGAAGTAGGGGTTGAGGGTGAAAGCTGGGTTGAAGGACCACAGGCAGCCTATGAAGGCCGCTAAGTATGGTGTTCAACTTTGGCTGGCTATTAGAAGGCCGGTTGGCAGGTGCCGGGCAGATTGGTGGTTGGGAGGGGGACGAGCGGCTGGAGGACGATCTCGATTTGCTGGCGGCGCAGGGCGTAAGGGCGATTGTGTCGCTGACCGCGAATGCCCTGCCGGCGGGCGAGGTGGCGGCGCGCGATATGGCGTACTTGCACTTGCCCATACAGGATATGCAGTCGC
>VXML01000025.1 GCA_009841115.1 Gemmatimonadota bacterium
TCTTCGTTTTCGTCTCGCTCTTCTCGCTCATCCTCCTCGTCTACCTCATCCTCATCGTGGTCATGATCGTCGTCATCATCGTCGTCGTCATCATCGTCGTCGTCATCGTCATCGTCGTCATCGTCATCATCGTCGTCACTGGAAGCACTGATGCTGAATGAGTCGATGCTCCTTTCGCTTCTAATGAGAGGCGAGGTCTGGTCACCCAACGGCGTGTCTTTTACACTCTGCCCGTAAAGAGAGGAAGGCCGACCCAAAGTCATCAAGATCATTATGCCCACGAGGGAAATAAATCGCCGTAGATGTCTCATATCTATTTCCTTCCCTGTGAATGTAAATAACAGAAAAACTATCTGCGCCTTTTCTGAGACAGATTGAAGCTCACGATGATCCGATCGGCGTCCTTCCCCTTGGCCTTGGATCGATTCGGAGCCACGCTATGGTACAGCCAACTCGGGAAGATCAGCATTTTTCCGGTCACGGGTTTGTATTGGACCTTCGTCCAGCAGATTCGTGGGCGCTTGGTGTCGGGGATGTATTCGACAGAACTCATCAGGTTCTGGGTGCGCGGATCGATGAACTCGATTCCACCCGAATTCTTGGGTGCCTGGACGTAGTAAACGCCGCTCCAGATGCAGCCGGGATGGATATGGGCCCGGTTCGAGCTACCCGGTGGATTGATGATCGACCACATGGTGCCGATTCTCAGTTGATAGGACCTGTGATAGCCGAGCTCGCGGCACATCATGGCCGAGGTCGCATCGACGTATTGAACCAATCCCGCAAACGTGCCGTCCTTGTGCAGCTTAACGTGGCTGTGCCAACTCCCCAACTCCGGGAAGTTCGACTTGCGCACCCCTGTTGTGTCGCGTTCTCGTTCGGCGTAGATCGCCTCGATCAGGTGGGCGTTCAGGATCTCGCTGCTCGGAACTTCCAGAGAAAAAATGAGCGTCGGAAAATAGCGGTTCACCTTGAGCGCGTCTTCGGACAGACGAGCCACCAAGCCGCAGTCCGCGGCTCCACGGTTCGGAGTATCGCGCGTCACTTTATTTTTCCATCGTCATGTCACGAACCTTGGCCGCTAAACCTAGTTTGAGACTTCTGCCAGTACGGTTGCCGAAGTCGAAGCATTCTCCCTGAAATAACCCACGAAACGCTCGGTTTCCCTTGCCGTGTAGGCGGAAAGGTTGTGCGCCCACCGGAAGCCGATGCTCTGGAACATGAGCCTCGCCCGAACATTAACCCTCCTAACATTGGTCTCTGCCGGAACAAAGTACCGTATCGTGTCGCTACCCCCAACGAAGTCCGCATCTACGCGCGCCTTGCCGTGCACCATGGTGGCCTCGACCGCGGAACCCTTGTCAAACCCCATCGGAAGAACTCGATTGTCCTTGGCGTATTTGACGGCGCGGAGCAGGCCCGTGGTTATCTTCCCCGAGCGGTCCGCGATAATGGGTTCATAAATCTGCACCTGCCCGGGGTCGTCGATCACCTGATAATGCGGCTCGAAACGTCCCGGGTCCGCGTCGTTGTCATTGCCCTCGATGCTGCCGTCGGGACGCATGGCCCCGGACTCGAACAGAAGGCGCCCATTCTCATCATGCACTTGAAGGTGTATCCACATCCTGCGGGAGGGGTAGGCTGTCGGCAGTTTATGGCCGGCAAGGTTTTTCACTTCCAGGTCGATCTCGAAGCGGTCGTTTTCCCGAACGACCGAAAGCAGCCCGAGCTCTGCCGTGGAAGTCTGCAAGTGGTCCCTAGTAGCCGCAGCCGCACGCTGAAGGTCGGCCGAAGGCGCTGTTACCAAGAGCTCGTTCCGGTACTTGTCTAGGAGACGCAGCATGAACTCGTTGCCTCCGCGAAAGACATGCTGCGAGACATTTTCTCTCGACTCGCCAAGCACCGAGGATATCGGCGCGGCCGCAGCCTCCGGCATGTGACACGCCTGACAGCTTCTGGTTTCGGCGAAAACGCTGTGCTGCCATTCGAGGTAAGGAACCTGCTCGGGGAATTTCGAAACCTCTTGTCCCGTTTCATCGAGACTCGATATGAAAAGGGTATGGCATGTGGCGCAAAGCTCGGATTCCTGAATGTGAGAGGAGCTGTCGGGACTGAATCCGGTTGCCGACTGCATGACCCGGCGGAGTCCGTTTTCCACCTCGAACGGTCCGAAAATCCGGGGCTCGGACCAGGGCCCGATAACGAAGTTGCCATCGAAGCTGGACTCCATCCCGAAATTGTCTGCCTGTATCTGATGACAGGTCGTGCAGGACACCCCATCCAGCGCGAGCGTTGCGCTCTCTTCCCCCCGTGCGGCAGCCTCGAGGTGTTCGAACACCTTTCCCAGCCCCCCGTCAGCCTTGGAAAGGACTCGCGCCATCGGCATATGGCAGGTGGAGCAGGTATCTTCGATTTTCGCCTGAGCCTCCGGATGGTCGATTACTTCCCGCCGTACGGATGCCTGCCAATAGGGGTCGCGCGCAGAATGGGCCATCATGGAGCCGCGCCAGGCATGCCCGATGGACACAGGCCCTCCCTCGGCATCGGTGAGATTGCTGTGGCAGGCAATACACTGATCCGAACTCGCGAACGTGACATGGTCCACGGGTTGAGCCAGAGCCCAGCTCCCCGAAA
This sequence comes from Gemmatimonadota bacterium, assembly GCA_009841115.1. Classification (GTDB taxonomy): domain Bacteria; phylum Latescibacterota; class UBA2968; order UBA8231; family UBA8231. The sequence goes on from VXML01000025.1 coordinate 2,635, forward strand.
ACATGGCAACGACCATTGCGAGCCCGGAACCCATCCGACGGACGCGTCTACCAGCCATCGAAGAAACCTCCGTCAAACCAGTCCCACAAGAGATAGGCGACGAATTGCGTATCCCCATTCTGCCGGTTCTGGAGGGGCAGGCGCACCCCCGAATTGAGCAGTATATGTTGACGTGTATTCAGAGCCACCTGGACTTGAGGGACCACATCTAGGTTGGCTTTTGACCCGGAGGCCAACTCGCGGGAAACAAGTACTTCCACCATGGGACTCCAGGCACGGCCAAACTCCCCCCGAGTCCAGGTCTTTCCCAGCAGGGCGCGCAGTGCAAGTTCGTCTTCGGCCTCCCCTCTCACTGCAAACTCACCAAAGGTTTGGGCCTGGAAGAAGGCGTCCCCGGGGAGGAGATGGACGTAGGCCACGTAGGGTTCCAGTCTGGTCGACCCCGACCCGAAACCCTCGTCCTCATCCCCGGTGGGCAGAATCATCTCCCCGCCTATGCTCAACCCGTTCCCGCGTTCCAGATTGTGATACAAGGCATACCTGTAGCCGAGCCCGATATCACCGGGGCCGTAGCTCGAACCGTCTCCTTGCGGGGAATCGCGCCATCCCACAGGTACGGAGACTTCCATCATTCCCCGGGGACCAGACCGGTTTTCGTAAGTCACTTCGAATTCAACCGCCTTGCTGCCGCCCGTATCTGCCGACAGTTGGAAGTAAATCTCGTCCTCGGGAAATGCCTTCTCCGTAAACAGGGGTTTGGGTACGTTGAACTCCCCTCGCGGCCAGTCGTCGTTGCTGCAAAAGGTGCGCACGTGCCTTAGAACGGCGTGGATCTCCTCCTCAGACAGGGCATCTCCGAACGCGGGCATCATCCGGTCAAAGGCGCGAACAGGGCCCCCTTCGTGAACCACCGCATACCAGTCGGGATCCGGTTCCCTCGAACTGAATTCACAATCCGTGAAGTCCGGCAACTCAATCTCGAAACCGCGGTCCTCCACCGAACGCCCTCGTCCATCTGCGCCGTGGCACGCGGCGCAGGCATGGGCATACAGGGCGGCATCTTCGGTAGAGGCGGCGGCGGGGAAGTTCGCCAGGAAACAAAGAAGCGTTACGAGCGATACTGGAACGCGCAAGGTGTCCACTCTATGGATTCTTCCCAGAATTGGAGGAAAAGGACCGTGGGTGAAATTGATCCAAAAGGCGAATTAGGGAATCCTCGGTGCGGATTGCTACATACAACTATGATCAATAGGGTAACTGAAATCAAAATTAAAAATGTGGATTGTCTTGCAAGTATATTCTGCGTTCATCTGCGGATTATCTCGTGAACGACTTAGATATATTATCAATCAATAGCTTAGGTATATTAGGTACATAATGTTCTTAATAAATGAGGATACTATTCATACTTTTGTTTAACATATAGAACGAAAATTTATCAAAACAACCATTAGTTTCCATTGTAGAAAAGCGGCAGCTCTGATGGCTCGCCAAGATCGGGCCGGAGTAATGGTCGAGTACTTCCCAGAAACTGCGGGCGGCAATGTGCGTCGTGTCGAGCAGCATGCCGCAGGTCGCCATCGAAAATCAGCACAGCTCTCTCCTTTCGTGGTCGGCAGTGTTTTCTGCAGGATGTCGCGGTTCCGGTTTGCTAGGGCCGGTGGAACTCTAGGCTGGCGGAGCGATTCGGCAACCGCCTCTGACCACCTGGGGAAAAGTAGCTTTGGAGGGGAGGCCGGATAATCGCCTAGGCCCCTGCCGTCAGGCATCTGTGACCTGCAAGCGACCCTGAGACCGGGCTCCGGTTTCCGGTTGGCCCACCTTCTCCGCATTGGATATGTTAAAGCCGCTGGGATTACGACCCATTACCCGAGCCATCCGATGAAAGCCGCCCTCGCCCAGTTCATCTTCGAAAGCAACACCTTCGCCCCCGGCCTAGCGGAAATCGACCTCTTCAAGAAAGGGGGCGTCTTCCTCGAAGACGAAGCCCAGGTGCGCGCTTGGGCCGCCGGAACCGACTCGCAGATGCACGGCAGCTTAGCAGTGCTGGCCGCAGCCGGCTGGGAAACCACCCCCTGTTTCACCGCCCTCTGCGGCTCTCCCGCCGGACGCCTGAGCGCCGCCTGCTTTCGCGAGATCAGCAACACCCTGCTCGACCGGGTCGCCTCCGCGATGCCGTTCGACGTCCTCATCCTCCACCTGCACGGGGCCGCGGCCGCCGACGGCGAAGACGATCCCGAGGGGTATCTCCTCGAAAAGGTGCGCACCGATCTCGGCTACCGCGGCCGGGTCGTGCTTTCCCTCGACCTGCACGCCAACTTCACCCGCCGCATGCTGCAACACGCCGACGCGGTCACCGCGTACCGAACCTTCCCCCACATGGACTTCACCGCCACCGGCGAGCGCGCCGCACGCTTGGCCCTGCACCCAGGTCCCTTTACTCGCGCCGCAGCCAAAGTATCCACCCTGATGCCGCCGACGGACAGCACCCATTTCGCGGGCCACCTGTGCGACCTGCTCACCCGCGCCCGCGAACTGGAACGGCGGCACGCAGACGTCCTCGACGTCTGCATCCTGCCGGTGCAGCCCTGGATGGACATCGACGAACTCGGCTCTTCCGTAGTCGTCACCGCCACCGGGGACGGCGTCCCCCTCGATGAGCTACAGCAACTCGCCGACGAGTGGTACGCCCAGCGACACCACTGGAAAAGCCCACTCATCCCCTGGTCGGAGATCCTGCAAAGGCTCCGGCGCAAGGATCCAGAGCCCTATGTGCTGGTCGACACCGCAGACGCGACCTCCGGGGGCTCCCCCGGCCACAGCGCCGAGGCCCTGCGACGACTGCTGCCGCTCCGCGAAGAGCTGCCCGGCAAGGTGCTGCTCTGGGTGGTCGACCCAAGCACCGTCGCCGCGGCCCGTCGTGGGGCGATCCGCTTCACCACCGGCGACCCGCCGATCTCTTGGGAAGGGCGCGTGATCTGGACGGGCGAGGGCAACTACAAGACCCGAGGCGGAGCCTACACGGGCCAGACCTTCTCGATGGGGGAAGCCGCGGTCATAGAGTCGGGGCAGATCCAACTAGTCGCCTGCTCGTACCCGGCCCTGACCCCGGATCCGGCCTTCTACGAGTGCGTCGGGCTGCAGCCGGATGCCGCCCTCGCAGTCATGGCCAAAAACATGACCGGGTGGATGGCGGCCTTCGACGCCCCCTGGGAGCGTGGCCTGCTATTCGACGGCCCCGGGATCTGCACCCTGGACTTCGCATCCATCCCGTTCACGGGAAGCGGCCGCGGGCTTTGGCCCGTCGATCCGGACCCGGCGAATCCGATAGCGATCTGGGGCCCGGACGCCGCTGACTGAGCCGGGTGCTGAAAGTCCGCCACCCCAGTATTTTGCACCCCTCTTGACATTTGGTTATGGTTATCGGAGTCTGTTACTACGTGCGAAATATGTAAGTAGCGGCCGTCCGGCACAGAGCAACGAGAGCGCATGCCGGGGATGACTCTGCACACAAAGGAGATAACCAATGTCTAGGAAAAATCTGCACGTGGTACCCAAGGATGGAAAATGGAGTGTGAGGCGCACGGGATCATCTAGGTCTTCGGGAATTTACAACACTCAGAGAGAGGCCGTCGAGAAGGCCATACAAATTGCTAGAAACCAACATGTGGAACTGTACATCCATGGCCGCGATGGACGAATCAGGGAGCGCAATTCATACGGTAGAGATCCGTATCCTCCGAAGGGTTAGAAATTGCCCAAGCTTCCTTTCGAGAGATGTGTCTTTGTCAATTGCCCTTTTGATGAAGACTATGAACCAATTTTACAAGCTATTCTCTTCTGCATCCTTTATTTGAATTTTCATCCCAGGATTTCAACGGAACGAAGTGACTCTCTGGAAAGCAGGATAGAAAAAATCCGGGACTTAATAAAGGACTCCAAATATTCCATACACGATCTGAGTAGATGTCAGGCGACAAAAGAGGGAGAATACTTCAGGTTGAACATGCCTTTTGAACTTGGAATAGATTATGGATGCCGGCAGTATTTTGGTGGGAAAAGAGGCGAAAAAAAGAGTCTTGTTCTGGAGGAAAAGGAATACAGGTATCTGGCCGCGATTTCTGATCTCTCGGGTTTCGACATCCAATCTCACGAAGGCAATCATCAGAAGGCAGTTAGAAAGGTACGCAATTGGCTTGTCAGCGAGTCAGGTGAGGAAGCCGCCGGAGCGACCAGAATCCTGAACGCCTACAGCGACTTTCAAGAGTGGCACTATAAACGCCAACTGGACGCCGGTTTCTCGGAAGAAGATATCCAAGATTATCCGACGAACGAGCTCCTGCAGGCTATAAGAGAATGGATCGCGCAGGGGAGGCCTGTTTGAACTTGGTATATGCCGGTTTCGAACGGATTGAGCGCTTACTTACGCCTGCGGGCAAGTCCCCGGCGCGTAAGGCCAATGAGTAGGGATCTCCCATTCCCGATGCTGCCCTGAAAAGGAGCATTGGAATGAGTAACCTCGGCGATTCCAAGAGCCGTCCAAACCTCCCCGACTGATCTTCAATTCCGACGGCGACTCGACGACATTCATCGCCTTCAAACCGCCGATCACGCCGGATCAAGCCTGCCGAGACATCGAGGAGATCGTCAGCACCAATGTCTAGGTGTTCGTCAACTCCATTGGCCGCGGCGACGAAACCTTTTCCCGACTCACCCAGTTCGGCAAAATCTACGGCTCCAACGTCACCGAATGGCCGCAAGCTGAGGCCTATATACGTGCGCTAGATGGCCGATAGCATCAGTGGTCAGGCCTGCCTGCGCATTGAAGGAATCGAACTGGTAATCGCCTATTCGTGACGCTAGGCTAACCGTTTAGAACGAGGAGTGAAAGCATTCATGACGGACGAAATAACTCAATTACGGCAAGAAGTAGAGCAGCTTCGCGCAAAGTTGGAGCAGGCGCAGGCGGGTAGAAGCGGTTATTACTGGTCTCCCCTAGTTCAACAGGACTGGTTCAACCTGCAGCGCATTCCCGATACCGGGTTGGACCGCGAGGCCGTCAAACTGATGGTGGAAAACGCCCATGCGCTCGATTTCGATCACCGGCTAAACACCTCTTCCTACGTAAACGTCGCCCTTGAGCAAGAGGAGGAAGCCATCGCCCTCATGGGTCTACGGGTGAACCTCGCCGACCAGACAGTATATCCCCAGTCGTATAAACTGCACGACGCGACCGTCAACATGGTCGCCAACTTATGGCATTGCCCCCAAGACCCAGAGTTCGAAAACTACGGCGTCTTCCCAGGTGCGGGCACCGTCGGCTCCACCGAGGCTTGCCTGCTCGCCGGGCTGGCGCTGAAGTTCCGCTGGCGCCATTGGTACGCCAAGCGCCAAGGGAAAACAGTGGAGCAAATCCTGCACGCACGGCCAAACCTGATCATCACTACCTGTTTTCAGGCGGCGTGGGAAAAGTTGTTCAAATACATGGATGTCGAACCAAGATTGATCCAGCCGTCGGTGAAAACATTCACGTTGGACCCAGAACAGGTTCGCGAGCAGATCGACGATCAGACCATCGGCGTGGTTTGCATCATGGGTAATCACTATGGAGGGCACTACGATCCAGTCCAAGCAGTGAGCGATGTTATCGACCAAGTCAACGCTGAAAGAGGCTATCAGGTCGGCATCCACGTCGATGCCGCATCCGGCGGCTTCATCGCGCCTTTCCAAGACAACCTGCCTCTGTGGGACTTCCGCGTCAGCAACGTGCTGTCGATATCCTCAAGCGGGCACAAGTACGGCGAATCCATTTGCGGCACGGGTTGGATCGTCTGGCGGCATCGCGCCGACCTGAGCGACCACGTCGCCATTTCCGTGAGCTATCTTGGGGGCAAAGCAGAGTCATATACCTTGAATTTCTCTAGGCCGGCGGCGGGGGTTTACGATCAGTACTACAAGCTGCTGCACTATGGCATGTCCGGTTATCGCCAATGCTGCGACAACATGATGGAGAACGCTCGTTTTCTGCGCGACGGACTGCGGGCGATGACCCACGCCGGCAAACCTCGCTTCACAATGCTCGACCACGGCGACGAGGGATGCCTGCCGGTGGTGACGGCAAGGCTAAATCCAGCATGCGAGTTGGGCTACGACGATGTTGCCCTACAGCATGTGCTTTCTCAGCATCACTGGTATGTAGGCAGCTATCGAATGCAATTCGAACATCCCCTGTCGGGCGAGCAACTCCCTATTTTTTGCGACGCGGATGCGGAATCGTGTATGTTCCGCATTGTCGTCAAAAGCAACCTCACCCGAGGCATGGCAGAACACTTGCTCGAATCCATTTGCGTGGCTCTCGACTTCCTCGATTCAATCGCGGCAAACGAATCGCCAGAATTCGACATGCACCATCTCCGGCACAAAGACCAACGCCGCTTCACCAACCACTGCTGAGAGCCGAGATAACCATGAAAGCACAGCAATTAATATGCACAGACATCCGGCGGATCGAATTGGCGGACTTTGAGCCGCCGCGCGTGCCCGACCACGGCATTTTGGTGCAAAACGACTACACTGCCGTAAGCGTCGGCACAGAAATCTACGGCTACGCACACGGCGGAGAACCATCGAGTGCAATAACATTTCCGCGCTCCACCGGCTACTGCAACACAGGCGTGGTGCTCGAAGTCGGCAAAGACGTGCAGGGGATACAACCCGGCGACCGCATTGCTGGCCAAGGCAACCACGCAAGCCACGCGGTCTTGATCGGCAATTTCCGCAAAGCACCCACCGGCGTCTCGCCCCAATCCGCGGCATTCATGGTCATGTGCGCTATTGCCCTGCACGGGCATCGGGTTGGCCGTCCTGAGTTGGGCGAGACTGTTGCCATCACCGGCATGGGCATTGTCGGCCAATTGGCCGCGACCTTTGCGCGTTTGGCCGGTGCCCTCCCGGTCATTGCAATCGATCTAGACGATTTCCGCTTGGACAAAGCCAAAGACCGCGGTGCGGATATTTGCATCAATCCCAACACCGTTGGCGATGTCGCCGCAGCCGTGCGCCATCATTGCGTGGGCGATGGCGTCGATCTAGTCGTCGAAGCAACCGGCATCCCCGCAGTCTATCCCATGGCGCTGACCCTGCCGAGGCTAGGGGGCCGTCTAGTCGCGCTGGGGTCTCCGCGCGGCACCGTCGAAGTAAGTTTTCTACCCGAAGTTCACCAGCGCGAAATCGCCATCCTCGGCGCGCATCAGCCCAAAACCCCAGACGACAACCACATCTACTATCCCTGGAGCAAAACCAGAGACCGCGACCTAGTCTTGCGCTTGATGGCCGCCGGCAAATTGCCTATCGAAGATCTAATCACCCACGTCGCCAACCCCGCCGATTGCCAACCCACCTACGACATGCTCGCTGACAATCCACAAGAAGCGTTGGGCGTGGTATTTGAATGGGCTTGATTCCGAGAACCGCGCTCTTACCCCGCGAGAAGGACTGTCAGCTTCTCCAAAACTTCACCCACCACGTGCGATGGGGCTTGAGACGCAAAGTCGATTCGTCTTACCCGCCAGTCCAAGCTCTTGATCTGGTCGGCCAAAATGACTCCCGTGACGGCACTAGCAGGAGGAAGAACGACCTCAAAGGGGTAGCCCTTGACTTGAGACGTAATGGGACAAAACAGTGCCAGACCCGTTTTCTCGTTATAGCTCCGCGGACTCAAAACTAGGGCGGGACGACGCCCAGCTTGTTCATGCCCGGCCTGAGGTGTGAAGGTAAGCCACACAATGTCCCCTGTACCTGGAACATACGCTGGCTCTACCATGCCTCGTTGCCTTGGGCCGGACCGGTACCCAACTCGGGATGAAGATTGTCTTCCGTTACTTGGTCCAGCATGTCGGCCAAGTCATAGGTCCTCTTACTCATCACAACTTGGTCGCCGTGCGAGACTATCTCGATGGCAGAGCCTTCGCAAACGCCCCATTGCTCGGCAATGGGCTTGGGGATGCGAACGGCCAAGCTGGTGCCCCATTTGGCGATGTGGGATTTCGCGCCCATTTAGGATACCTCCTTAATTACGTCTATTCATATCTATATTATATATCTTTACAGAGGCTTTCTCAAGGGTGAGAAACCGCTCATACCAGCAACGGGCCATTGCCCCAACTTCGGCGGTTGGGTACATTGAAGCCTTTGTAGGCAGGCGTAGGAAATGAGCTATAAATTGGCGTACAGCGGCCTATTCTGGCGCGCACCCGACCTAGCCCAAGAGCTAGAGGCCCTGCGAACTTTTGGCTGGGATGGCTGGGAGGCGCGGCAACCGCTCGACTGGCTGGGCACGCCGCAGCGCGTGCGCCGGCTCTGCGAGACATCTGGCGTGGAAGTGGCCGCCGTCTGCGGGCCGAATGTCGCGCTGGACCTCGACGGGCCGAGCCAACAGATCAACAAGCGGCGAATCGAATTTGCCGCCGAACTCGGGGTCGAGACCTTTATGACCAAAGGGCCGGGGCGCGAGGGCCGCAACGGCACAGACGCAGAGTTGGACCAGATGGCAGCCGCGTACGAGGACCTGGCCGCGTACGGCGCAAACTTGGGTGTTGTGGTTACATTTCATCCGCATATCAATCACCTCGTCGATAGCGCCGACGAGTGGAAGCGCTTCATGGGTCGCCTAGACGCGTGTCGCCTCTGTATGGACATGTCCCACGCCGTGCATTGGGGCTACGACCCGGTGCACGCTGTGCGTGATTTCGCCGCGCGGATCGCGTACGTGCATCTGCACGATTTCAAGGACGGACAGACCGTGGAACTGGGCGAAGGCCCCATGTGCGACTACCCGGCATTTATGGCGGCATTGCAGGAGGCCGAATACACCGGCTGGATCACGGTCTGCCCCGGAGAAACCCAGCGGCCCGAAACCGAGAAGATGCAAATCAACCGCCAGTACCTGCGCAGCATTGGCTATTAGAATCGCAGAGGAGAAAAAAGTATGAGTCAGATACAGGCGGCGATTATGACCGGCCCAGGCCAGATCGCCGTGCGCTCGTATCCCAAACCCCAAATTGGCGACGACGAAGTCCTATTGAAGATCGAGCGCACCGGCATCTGCGGCAGCGACAAACACATGTTCGCCGGCCACATGGCCCTGCCGTTTCCCGTGGTACCCGGCCACGAATTAGTAGGCACCATCGAAGAGATAGGCCCGGCCGCAGCCGATAGCTTGGCTATCGTGGGTGGCCCAGTAGCAGTGGGTGATCGCGTGACGACAACGCCCTCGTCGCGGGCTTGTGGGCGGTGCTACTACTGTCTGCACATGCCCCAGCGGCCCACCCTGTGCTCCAATCGCTTTGTGTATGGATTCGTATGCGCCGATATAGCACCCATACCGCGCGGCGGCTTTGCCGAATACCTGCATTTGACGGGCCACTCGTGGCTCTTCAAAATTCCCGACGACCTGCCCTCGGAATGGGCCGTGCTCACCGAGCCAGCAGCCGTGGCCACCCGGGCCGTAGAGCGCGCCTTGGGGCCGGGCATCCCACACATCGGCGAAGGATTGGGCCTCGACAAATCCGTGCTGGTCCTCGGAGCCGGCCCCATCGGCCAACTCGTGGTGGCAGTGCTGAGCCATATAGGCACCGACTTGATTATCGCTGGCGACCTGAGCGAGGCCCGGCTGGAACTCGCACGCTCCATGGGCGCTCATCAAGTACTCGCAATGGGAGAAGGTGGCCCTGAGCAACGGCAGCTAGCCCTCCAAGACATGACCGCAGGCGTAGGAGCCGATATCGTCATTGAAACAGCCGGTGCCCCCGTGGCCTTCAAGGAATCGCTCGACTTAGTGCGCCGGGGAGGCATCGTCGTAGAGGTCGGGCACTTCACCGATCCAGGGGCAGTGGAAATCCACCCGCACATCGTCTGTTTCAAGGATTTGGACATCCGCGGCATGTGGGCCTATCCTTCCATGCAGTTCAAGACCGCGCTATCTTTCTTGCGTAGCACAGTCGCGCCCTTGGATCGCTTTATCACGCATCGGCTACCGCTGTCCGACATCCGCGAGGGCCTCGACATTACCGGCGGCGAAGCAGCCATGAAGGTAGTGATAGAACCGGGCAATTAACCGTTTGACAGCCGCGTTAGGCTAACCCAAACTTGGGGAAAGAAAAATGGCAATAATACGACCTAAGATCCTCGTCGTCGATGACGAGCCAGATTTAGAGCACCTAGTACGGCAGCGCATGCGCCGCGAGATCCGCTCGGGCCAGTACAGCTTTATGTTTGCCCAAAACGGCGTTGAAGCCCTAGAAGTGCTAAGCGAAGAGCAAGACATTGACATGGTGCTCTCGGATATCAACATGCCCCGAATGGACGGGCTTACCTTGCTAGAGCAAATCCCCAAGGTAGATCCCAACATCCGCTCGGTCATCGTCTCGGCGTACGGCGACATGAAGAACATCCGCACGGCCATGAACCGGGGTGCGTTTGACTTCATCACCAAGCCCATCGATTTCGAGGACATGAAGGTGACCATCCAGCGCACCTTGCACCATCTAGAGTTGTGGCGCGAGGCGCTGGAGTCGCGCGACAAATTGGTCGCCCTGCAAAACGAACTCAGTGTGGCCAACAAGATGCAGCAGTCCATCTTGCCCACCAGTTTCCCCACGGGTTCAGGCTTTGAAATTTTCGGCAGCATGAAGCCCGCGCGCGATGTCGGCGGCGACTTCTTCGACGTCTTGTCCCTCGAAGACGGCCGCATCGGCCTCGTCGTCGCCGATGTCTCGGACAAGGGAGTGCCCGCGGCCCTGTTTATGATGTCGAGCCGCACCCTGCTGAAAGGCTCGGCCATTGGCCTCGATTCGCCGGGCCAGGTGTTGAGCGAAGTAAATCAACTGCTGCAAGAAGAAAACGACGCCGCCATGTTCGTGACCGTTTTTTACGCGACTTTCGATCCAGGAACCGGCGAGTTGGCCTATGCCAATGGCGGGCACAATACCCCGCTCGTGGTCCACGCCGACGGTAGCTCGACCGTGATTCCGCCAACCGGCGGAATAGCGCTAGGCGTGGTACCAAGTTTCACCTACGAGGAAAGCTCGATATTCCTGCAACCCGGCGACCGCGTCGTCTTGTACACCGATGGCGTCACCGAGGCCGAAAACGACCAAGGCGACCAGTTCGAGCTAGAGCGCCTGTGCGAGATTTTCACCAACGGGACACCTCTGGACGCCCGCGCTACCAACGAGGCGGTTTTTGCCGCGATCGAGGCCTTTGCCGGCGATGCCCCGCAATTTGACGACGTCACCTGCCTGACGCTTCGCCGCAGTGAGACAGACCAATGAGTGCTCAAAGATCGCTGCTCATCGCGACCGAACTAGACGAACTGCACAAGGTCAACGCCGCTATCGAGGAACTAGCGGAGGAAGAAAACTGGTCACCAGACGTCACCTTTCAGATTGGGCTAGCCGTCGAGGAATTGGGGGTCAACATCGTCAACTACGGGCACAATGACGACCAAACCCACGAAATCAAAATCGTCATCTCCTCAGAGGACGAGGCGATCACCATCGAGATCGAGGACGACGGACACGCCTTCAATCCGCTGCTCGACGCTCCAGAGCCAGACTTGGACGCCGAGGTTGAGGACCGCACCGTGGGCGGCCTCGGCATCTACCTCGTGCGCACCATGATGGACGAGGTCCGCTACCAGCGACAGCAAAACAAGAACTGCCTGACCTTGGTCAAGCGGAGGGATAGTTGAGTAGCACGCTTGCTCAATGCGCGACCGCGCTGCTGATTGCGGGTGCTGCGCTTGGCGAGGGACAGCCCGGCGTCTCCGATCGGAGTATTCTCTTCGGCCAATCCGCCGCCTTTAGCGGCTCAGCCCAGGAGTTGGGTCGGAACATGCGGCTCGGGATGCAGGCGGCCTTCCGCGAGGTGAATGAACAGGGCGGGGTCCACGGGCGACGACTCGAATTGGTGTCGCTCGACGACGGGTACGAGCCAGAAGCCGCTATCGACAACACCCGCCAGCTAATCGAAGGTGAGCAGGTCTTCGCGCTGATCGGTGCCGTCGGCACCCCAACCGCGCGCGCAACTGTTCCCATTGCCGAGGACGCTGGCGTCCCCTACATCGCTCCCTTCACGGGCAGTAGCTTTCTCCGCGACCCCAAGTGGCGCGGCGTGGTCAACCTGCGCGCCTCCTACTATCAGGAAACCGAAGAAATCGTCGCCCGCCTGACTGAAGACTTGGACATCAAGCGCATTGCCATCATGTACCAAGACGATTCCTTCGGTCGGGAGGGATTTCGCGGCGTGCGCCGCGCGCTAGAGCGTCGCCAGCTATCGCTCGTGGCGGTCGGCGTGTATCCGCGCAACACCGAGGCGGTAAAAACCGCTCTGCTCGACCTGCGCAGCGGCCAGCCCCAAGCCGTGATTTTAGTCGGCACCTACCAGCCGGTCGCCACCCTCATCGCCTGGGCGCAAGCGACGAATTTCACCCCCATTTTTGTGACTATCTCCTTCGTGGGCAGTAAAGCATTGGCGCGGGAACTCGGTCCCGCCGGCACGGGGGTGATCGTCTCGCAGGTCGTGCCCTTCCCAACGGCCGCCGAGCCGGCCATCGTCGGCTCGTACCGCCGCGCTCTCACCGCCTACGCTCCGCGAGCAGAGCCTAGCTTTGTCTCGTTCGAGGGCTACCTAGCCGGCCGCTTGGCCATCGCCGCCCTCACCGGCTGCGGCCGAGCAGTCAGTCGCACCTGCCTCTTAGACAATTTGCGCCGCACCGAGGTCATCGACCTGGAGGGGTTCAATCTCCGCTACGGAGACGGCGATAACCAGGGTTCGGACGCAGTCTTCCTCACCGTGCTCGACAGCGACGGCCAATACCGTCCCATCCGCTCCTTGAAGAGCGCGCCGCAGCCATGATCGCCCTACTAAAACGCCTGCTCGCCGCCCGGCACCGCATCGCCTTTCACCTCTACATGGGCATCGGCACAGCCGTAGTCCTCACCATGGTGGCGAGCTTGGTGGCTTGGTTTTCCTTCGACCAAGTCGGCGAGGCCCAAAGGCAAGTAAACGAGCGGGCGGTCCCGGAGATAGCCACCGCTTTTGCGGTCGCCCAGCAAAGCGGCACCCTCGCTGCGGCAGCCCCGCGCTTGGTAGCGGCCGAGACGCCGATGGCCTTTAATGAGGTCGCCGATAAAGTCGCCGCCGAGCGGGACGACTTTAAAAAGCAATTGGCCGCCCTGACTCAGCAGGGCGCAGCCGAGGAACGCTTCGCGCGGATTCGCGCCCGCGGCGACACCCTCATCGCCAACATCAACGCGATTGAGGCTTCGGTGTCCAAGCGCTTTGAACTCAGAGAGCGCAGCCGTGGATTGCAAAAAAACCTAGAGTCACTGCAAAACGAACTGGTCGGCATCTTGATTCCGGCCATCGACGATCAGCTATTCTACGCAATGACCGGCTACCGCACCCTCGGCAAACCGCCCGCACCCCGCGCTCAACACCTTTCAGAGGCCGAACTTTCTCTCTATCGCGATCTAGCCGAGTTGCAGGAAGGGACCACTACAGCCACGCGCCTGCTGGCCAGTGCCTTCAACCTATCGGACGTGCTTCTGCTAGAGCCCTTACAGGAGCGCTTCGACTCCACAGTCGATGGCATCGAACGAAAACTCGCTGCGCTCGGCTCAGGCCCCTTGCACAGCACGCTCGACCAGACCTCTGACCGCCAGATACCCAAGGTTGGCTTCCGCATCGAGCGCGCCTACTTGCATAGCGAGCTGGACCAGACCTTTAACCGTCTGTTTGACCTGGGCCGAGGGGACGAGAAGATTTTCGCTCTGCGCGCCTTGGAACTCCAGGTCGTTGAACAGCAACGAGCACTGCTCGACCGCAACCGCGACTTGTCCATTGAATTAGTCTCCGAAGTCGAGGGTCTAGTCAATACGGCCCGCGGCAGCGCGCAGGAAGCCACGCAAACCTCCACCCAAGCCATCTTCACTGGCCGCAAGCTCCTGCTCGCTATTAACGCGATCGGCATCATCGGAGCGATCCTGATCGCTTGGCTGCTCGTCGGCCGGGTGCTACTGCGCCGCCTCGAATTTTTGTCGAACCGTATGCGTCGCATGGCGGAAGGCGACCTAGAGGCCAAAATCGAGATGTCCGGGCGCGACGAGGTCGCCGACATGGCCGCGGCCCTCGAAATTTTCCGCCATAACTCTTTGGAGGCCCAGCGGCTCAACTTGGTGGAAAAGCTCGCCGCCGACTTGGAAGAGAAAAATGCCACGCTCGAAAAGGTGCTCGCAGATTTGCAGCTAGCGCAGGATCAGATCGTCATGCGCGAAAAACTGGCTGCACTGGGCGAACTCACCGCGGGCGTGGCGCACGAAATCCAGAATCCCTTGAACTTCGTCAAGAACTTCGCGGAAGTCTCGGAGGAACTGTTGGAGGAATTGCAAGAGGTACTAGAGGAAGAAGGCATACAGATAAACGAAGAGCAGCGCGAGCTACTCAACGAGATCAAGGGCGACTTGACCGACAACCTCGGGCGCATCCGCCACCACGGCGACCGCGCCAACCGCATTGTCCGCGACATGCTACAGATGGGTCGCGGATCCGGCGAGGCGCGGGCCGCAGATATCAACGACCTGCTCGAAGAACACGCTCGCCTCGCTTTCCACAGCGCCCGAGCAACTAATGCGAATTTTCAACTCGACATCAAGGAGGATTTAGACGAGGAGGTGGGAGAGTTAGAGGTGGTCCCGCAGGATTTGGCTCGCGTCTTTCTGAACATGGTGAGCAATGCCTGCTACGCCACCAACGAGAAGCGGCACTCCCCAGAGACGGCATCCGACTACGTTCCCACGCTCTGGATCAGCACCCAGCGAACGCCCGATCAAGTCGAAGTCCGCATTCGCGACAATGGGAATGGGATTCCACCGGATGTCGTCGATAAAATTTTTAATCCATTCTTTACAACTAAGCCGACCGATCAGGGAACCGGGCTCGGGCTTGCGCTGTCCAACGACATCGTGCGCGAACACGGGGGCATCATCAAGGTCCACTCCGAGCCTGGCGAATTTACCGAGATGACCATCGAACTGCCCACAGAGAGATCGGCGTCCCTGCAAGCGGACCCAGCCGATTCAGACGCGACCACAACACCTTCTTCAGTTTAATTACGACAGCGCGGCAAGTGCCTCCTCTTCGGAGGCGTGGATCGCAATGATCTTGTCAAAACCGCTGATTTCGAAAATTTCCCGTATCGGCTCCGAAAGCGAACACAGCGCAAACTGAGCACTGCGCTGCTGGAGCGTTTTGGCAATCAGCAGAAACGTCCGCAGGCCCGCACTACTGATGTAGTTGATGGCCGCCAAATCGACGAGCACCGCGTTGTTGTCATCGCCGATCGCCGAGCTTAAGGCTTCGTGGAAGTCGCGGGCATTGACCCCGTCGATGCGGCCTTCGGGTTTGGCGATTAATACGCCATCCTTCTGTTCGGTATTCACTTGATCTCCCACCTTTTTAAATGGTATGCACCGTTTTTGTCTGATTTTAAGAATTGTTCCGAATTTGGTCAACGTCATCCTGATCGGGCATGAGCACAAACTCAGGATACGCTTCGATTCCGAGCTCTGCGGTATCTTGGCCGAGTTCTTCAACGATTTGCGACACCCGCACCCCCATTGTCTTGTCTAGAACAAACCACGCAAGCCACGAAGCCGCAAACGCGAACGCGCCCACTGCCAACACCCCGATGAGCTGAACACCAAAGTTGCCACCGGCTGCAATGCAGACCGCCAAGGTCCCCCAGACGCCGGCGAACAAGTGAGCCGGAATCGCACCGACAACGTCATCTAGCTTGACGGCCTCCAAAAACTTCATCGCGCCGACGCACAACGCGCCGCCTATAGCACCAATTATGAGCGCCCAGTAGTGATCGACGATATCTGGCCCGGCCGTAATGGAAACGAGGCCGGCGAGCGCACCGTTGAGGACGCCGAGCAGATCGATGCGTCCTAAGATCGGCCGCGATACGATGAGAGCAGCTATGACGCCGGCTGCTGCCGCAAGGTTAGTATTCACGAGCACATTGCTCATGGCGACGGCATCAAGCGCGCTCGACAGCGCGAGCTGAGAGCCGCCGTTGAAGCCGAACCACCCGAGCCACAAAATGAAGACGCCCAAGGTCACGGCTGGAATGTTGGAAGGTGCCGTGGCCTTGACGCTGCCGTCGGCGCGAAATTTCCCGTACCGCGCCCCGACGACGAGTGCGCCGGCGAGCGCGGCCCAACCTCCAGTCGAATGCACGATGGTAGAGCCGGCGAAATCTTGAAACCCCATTGCACTCAGCCAGCCACCGCCCCAAGTCCAAGCCCCGACAATGGGATAGATAATTACCGTCAACACGACCGTAAAAGCAAGAAACGCCCACAGCTTCACCCGCTCGGCCAAGGTGCCCGATACAATAGAAGCGGTTGTCGCCACAAAGACCATCTGGAAAAACCAGTCCGACATGGTGGCATGGCCGGCCTTTGTCACTTCTGCCGCGGCCGCGGCCTCACCGGACAACAGTTTGAGTTCATTGTCCGAAGGCCCATATAAAAACTTGAGCGTGCCGATCCAGCCTTCCTGCACATCGACGTACATGAGGTTGTACCCAACCAAGTAATACGTGATCCCGGCAATCGAATAAAGCCCGATGTTCTTGAGGCAGATCATGGAGGCGTTCTTGGTGCGCACGGACCCGGCTTCGAGCATGGTAAAGCCCGCGCACATCCACATTATGAGCACGCCCCAAACGAGAAACGAGAAGGTGTTGAGAATGAATTGCAACTCTTCACCGCTCGCGGCATAGGCCCCGGTCGCCCCCATTAGGAGGCCGCAGGCCACAATAAATCCACCCACCCGCAACGCGCTGCCACGCGAGTTTCCAATCATATCGATCTCCCTCCTTTGATCGAGCAGACCCTACTTCAACGATTTTATACTATAGCCAATCGCCAATCCTCTCGCAATCGCCAAATCGCTTTCCGAGTCGCCAAACAACAGGGGTTGAATATCGCTGATTTCTGCAAAAAATAAAACGACAAAATTCTCTCGGGATGTTAAAAACGTGTTGGATATCGTTGTGATCGGCAGGTCCTGAAGTTGGCAAGACGGCGAACTTGAGGAGCAATCCTAGTCTCCCGCAGGGGTCGCACTCTCCGCGACCCGCACGACCTCGTCCAGTTTCTCGCTAATCTCGGGATCAATCTCGCTATCGGGGACGTGTTCAGCCAACTCGTAGAAATTTTTCTTTGCCATCAGGTTGGGTAGGCCAAGCTTCCCGAAGTAAGACTCGAAGAGCGGGACCAGAAAATCATCGCTGGCCTTGATGTCGGCACTCCAAGGAGATCCTTTGCCAAGAGTCTTTAGGGCCGACTCTACTTCCTCAATAGCTTGGCTCATCGCATTTTGACGCTTCCCCACTTCAGCCGCCGTGAACAGCGATCCTGGCATAGCATCTGTTGCCGTCGCCGTCGCGTATGCTTCGAGTGTGGCTCGTGAGCAAACATAGTTCTCGATCTCTCGGCGATCCCAGATTAGGCGTTTGACCGGGAATATGTCGAAGGACTCCGATTCAAGACGATCGAAGAGAGCGACTCCACCAAGCGCGGGAAGAGCCTCCCTCAAGCCGTGGTAATGGTTCTGAACCGCCGGGGGATGGTTTCCTACGTATTTCACAAATGGCCGCTCAAGCACTTGGACCGCGTGTTCGTGTCTCAGCCGTCTAGCAAAAGCTTGCATTATCGCTAGGTCCGTTGAACCCTCTAAGTAGAGTACCCATCCAGTCTGTTCCGCCTGATAGTATTGCTCAAACCCTATCTCCCTGAGTGCTTTCAAGACTTGGCTGCCGCGGTCGTTGATACGGTGTGGCTGGCCGACGAAGGCAATAACCAAGTCTCGGTCCGCAGCTTCGTTGAGCAGCACTTCAGAGTGACTGGCGGCAATAATCTGGCTGTCGCTTGCTCGCGCCACATCAGTGAGCAGACGGTAGATCTGGCGCTGACGAAGAATCTCTAAGTGCGCGTCAGGCTCGTCGAGAAGCAAGACGGAGCCGGGATTCGCGTACATATATGCAAGGAGAAGCAGCGTCTGTTGCAAGCCGCGCCCAGCGGACGACAAATCGAGTTCAGCATCCTGCTCGCGATAGGTCATTGCGATCTCGCCGCGTTCGGCAATGTAGCGCGGCGGGCGGAGCTTCCACCCGAATAGGTTCTCAATCTGCTTAACAAGATCCTTCCACAAGGACGGCTGTCCTTCGCAAATCCGGAAGCAGAGGTTGCGCAACACTTCGGCGGTACGTCCCTCACCGATCCGAACATTGACAGCACCGGCATCAAGGCGTGTTTCCGTAGCCGCAAGTCCAGACATCGGCGGCAGGAAGGCGATCTGGACGCTTCCAGCTTCGTCCGGCACCGGCATGCGGTCGGGGGTTTTACCGTCAGACAGACGAAGCGGACGACAATAGAAAGACTCGTCGTTGGCGTAGTCGAACTCCAAGCCACACCTCCAGCTTTGGTCATTGGTCACGCCTTCGACGGTAATGTCGATGCGAATATTGCTGGTGCGCTGCTGGCCGTTGACTCTGCGCACGTCTCGCACATGCAGACCGCGCCACAGGAGATTCGCGTCCGGAATCGGAATGGCTACGAGATCGCGGCGGTTGACAGTGACTCCGGGGCGCTTCTCGGGCGTACTCTTCTTCCCGGATCGCTTCTCGTTCCAGCGCTTGAGGCCGATGTCCCAGAGGGCAAGCGCCTGCATGGCCGAGGTCTTCCCGGAGTTGTTGGGACCGATAAAGACCACCGGACTCCCGAGTTCGATTTCTACTTCGCCGAAGCGTTTGAAGTTGCAGATGGTAAGTTTGGTCAGCATCTGTCAGGATCTAAGCTGTGATATAGCGCTTGACTGCCAGCACTTCTCAGATTCGACTCCGCCGGGCGATCCTCGTCGGAACTACCTCTAGCAAATGCGCGACTTGTCGCCAACCGCTTAAGAGGAACAGAGCCATAGCTACACCCGCCCGTCGAATTCGCGTCCTCGGATCAACATAAAGCGAAATTCGCCGCGCGGCTTTTCGCACTCGGTCATCAGGCGCTGCTCCTCGCTTCCAGAGCCGAGATACATAGTCTCCGAGCGGAGATAGTGCAGGGCTAGGCCGCGCCTCCGGTTAGGGGTGGGATTGGCACCCGTGCGGTGGAAGTTGAGGCCGTGGTGGAACAAACAGGAGCCGGCCGGCAATTCCACTGGTACAGGCTCGGGGATCAGGGGATTTTCCAAAAAGCGGGCTTTGTGCGCCGAATTGATAGGCCCCCATTTATGGCTGCCCGGCAGCACAGTCATGCAGCCGTTTTCCACGGTGGCGTCGTCGAGGGCGACCCAGCAGGAGACGTGGTCTTGCGGCGCAAACTGGGGCCACGCCACGGAATCCTGATGCCAGTCGGTGACCGTGCCGTAATAGCGCGCCTTCATCATCAATTGGTCGCAGTAGAGTTTGATATTGGGACCGAGCAAGTCCTCAATGACATCGACGATCTCCGCCTTGCGGGCCACGGCTTCAAAGAGGGGATCGAAATAGCACAGGTGCGTCATTTTGCGCACCTGATCGAGGTGGTCCACCTCAGCGTCCTCTTCCTCGCGAAAGGCGGCTTCCAGCTGGACATAGCGCGGCGGCACGTGGTCGGCTTGACCCCGGGCAATTTCCTCGCTGCGCTGGCGCAGAGCCTGTAATTCGTCGTCGGAGAGGATCCGATGATAGGACAGATAGCCCTGTTCCTCAAAGTGGGTTTTTTGCGCTTGCGTCAAGGCCATGACTGCTGGACTATCCCGCCATTTCAGCTCGGATTTCCCGAATCCAATCGACGCTCTGGCGCACCTTGGCGGCCAAACCATCCCAGTCCTTGGCGGCGACGAGTTCCTTGGTAATCAGCTTGGAGCCAGCGCCAACGGCGGCAACGCCAGCTGTAAACCACGCCTCTAGGCTCTCGCGGGTAGCATCGACGCCGCCAGTGGGCATGATCCGAGTCCACGGACAAGGGCCAAGCACGGATTTGACGAAGGCCGGACCGCCGACTTCGCTGCCCGGGAACACCTTGACGATTTCGACGCCTAGCTCCTCGGCCTGACCGATCTCGCTAACCGAGCCGCAGCCGGGCGAATAGGCAATTTTGCGGCGATTGCACAGGCGGGCGACCTCCTCGTTGAGCAAGGGGCCGACGACGAAATTCGCGCCGTTGGCAATATAGAGGGCCGCGGTGGGCGCGTCGCAGATCGAGCCAACGCCCATGATGATGTCGATTTTCTCGGCCATCACGTGGCGCACGGTCTCGGTGAAGACGTGGTAGGCCAAATCGCCGCGATTGGTAAATTCAGCGCAGCGGGCACCCCCTCGGGCGCAGGCTTCGACGATGTGAATGGTGGTTTCTGGGTCTTGGTTGTAAAAGACCGGGACGATCCCGGTGTCGTAGATGGCGTTGAGGACGGCCATCCGGTCGTACTGGGCCATTGTGTCTCCTTATGTGTGGCGGGCTATGTAATTATCGAGAAGTAGAGGCAAAAGGCACGTGCTGCTCGGGAAAATTGCCGTAGCGATCCTCGCCGCGCACCAAGACGGTCGGATACTTGTTGCCCAGCGAGTTGAGCTCGACCTGCTCGACGTGCGGGGCCACGTAGCGCAGCGTCAGTCCGCAGCGGCGACGATTGGAAGTATTGGGGTTGCTGGCGTGGAATACCTGGCCGTCGTGGATGGATATCTGGCCCGGCGCAAGCACCAAATCGACGGCGTGGCTATCATCGACTAGCTCGTCGGGAATTTCCTGATTGATGCTGAGCAAGTTGCCGGCTCTGGCCGACTCGCCGTGAGTGGCAATGCCGTTTTTGTGCGAGCTGGGGATGACTCGCATGCAGCCGTTCTCCACATCGCTGGCATCCACGGCCACCCAAGCGGTGTGGGCTTCGGGCGGCTCTAAGCCCCAGTAGGTGACGTCCTGGTGCCAGGCCACAAAGTGCTTGGCATCAGGGTCGGGATATTTGCAGAAAAAGTGCGTCGATAGCAGCATAATGTCCTCGCCCATGACCTCCTGCATGGCGTCGAGGATGCGCGGGTCCGTGGCCATCTGCCAGATGAATTCTTCGTCTAAGTGGCGGGCTTGCAGGCCGATCTGGCACTTTTCTCGCCCCTCGCGGGCTTCCAATTCGTCGAAGCAGGCGCGGAAGTGATCGATCTCACTGGCGTTGAACAGGTCGATGCCCGTGAGAAAGCCCTGCTCGGCATACGTCTGGGTGGTGTCTTGGGTCATGGTAGCTCCGTTTTTGTAGTGCTGCGGCTTCGTGTATATATTGCACAAATCCCCCGCGCGAAACAAGGCTCGATTCGCCGCGTCAACACATAGAGGAAGGCCGCAATGGGCAGTGTGCAAATCAACGAGGACCTGCTATCGGACAGCGCTTATTTTGCCGCAGCAAGTCGGCGTGCCGCGCTAGCAGAAATGTTCGAATTCCGCGACCGGCGGGTCGTATTCGGAGCAGGTGCCCTGTCGCAGCTAGCCGACGAGTGCGGCCGCCTCGGCGCGGGCCGGGTGCTGCTCATCCACGATCCGGGCATTGCCCCACTCGTCGATTTAGTCTGCCAAGCCCTCAGCGACTTAGATGTGGTAGGCACGTACAGCGAGATCGCACCCAACCCCTCGGTGCAGAGCGTCGATGCCTGCGCGCACGCGCTGGCAGCCGCGGATTTCGACGTGGCCGTTGCCTTGGGCGGGGGCAGCACCATGGACACGGCCAAATCCGCGCTCTGCACTGCGGCCAATGGCGGCTCTGTGGCCGATTACTTTGGCTTCGACCTGTACGCAAAACTACCGTTGGCCCCACTCGTCGGCATCCCGACCACTGCGGGCACGGGCAGCGAGGTCAGCCGGGTGGCCGTAATCGCCGACGCAACCGGCAAGAAGGCCGTGTACAGCAGCCATTTACAGCCCAAGGCCGCGCTAGTGGACCCGCGTTTGCACCAAGACCTGCCGCCGGTATTGACCGCGATCACCGGCTTGGATGCCCTCGGGCACGCCCTCGAATGCACGGCTTCCACCAAGAGCAATGCCATCGGCGACGCCGTAGCGCGGGCGGCCCTGACCGCAGGCTGCCCGGCGTACGTGCAAGCCGTAGTCCACGGCGACCCCGACGCGCGCTATCAAATGGCGCGCTGTGCCCTGCTCGCCGGATTGCTATTGAGCCCCATCAACACCGGGGCCGGCCACGCGCTCGGCTACGGAATCGAAAAGGTCTCCTTTGAGCGCGGCGCACCCGTGCCGCACGGCGCGGCCGTGGCCCTCGTCTTGCCCGGGGTAATGCGGCACAACGCCCCAGCCGTAGCCGACAAATACTACTTTGCCGCGGGGGCCGCTGGGCTAGAGTTAGGAGGCAAAAGCCGTGAAGAAGGGATCGAACTGGCCGCGGAGTGGATCGACGGACTGCGGCGGCAGCACACCCCCTACGGCTCGCTGAGCGCGGCCGGGATAAGCGCCGCCGACATTCCGCAGATGGTCGAAAGCGCCCTGAGCGTCCAGCGCCTGCTCGAACCCAATCCGGTCGCAGTGGAAGCGGACGACGCGGCCCGCATCTATCAGAACGCACTAAACTAAAGCGAAAGGACACGCTCAATGGCATTTGACCCTCAGCTACAGCGGCAAATCATGGGCCGCTTTGCCACCGGCGTCACCGTGGTAACCACCTCCTGCGACGGCCAACTGTGGGGCATGACCGCCAACGCGGTCATGTCGCTGTCCCTGTCACCGCCGTTGGTGGTGGTCTCGGTTGACAAAAGCGCGTCCATGCACGGCCTGTTGCAAAAAGCCGAGGGCTTTGCCATCAACATCCTCAAGCGAGAGCAGGAGGACCTCTCCGTGCGCTTTGCCCAGCGCGGCCCCAAGGACTTTGCGGATCTAACGACCAAAGTGGCCCAGACCGGCGCGCCGATTTTGGCCGACGCCTTGGCCTATGTGGACTGCAAACTAGTGGACGTCGCGGCCGCGGGCGACCACGACATGTTCATCGGCGAATGCCTCGCCGGCGAGGTGGGCAGCGGCGCGCCGCTGATCTTCTTCGGCGGACAATACGCCGAGTTGGCCGATTAGACTGACCCAAGAGAAAGGAATGCTGCGATGAGCAAAAAAATCGTCAAAAGCGAAGCCGAGTGGCGACAGGAACTCACCGAAGAGCAGTACCACGTAACTCGGCAGAAGGGCACCGAGCGAGCCTTCACCGGCGAGCTATGCGACAACAAGGAGCAAGGCGTCTATCGCTGCGTCTGCTGCGGCAGCGAGCTATTCAGCTCGGAGACCAAGTACGATTCGCGGTCTGGTTGGCCCAGTTTCTGGCAGCCCCTCGCCGCGGACAAGGTCGCCGAGAAGCGCGACACCAGCCACGGCATGGTGCGCACCGAAGTGCTGTGCAGCCAGTGCGACGCCCACCTCGGGCACGTCTTCCCCGACGGCCCCCAGCCGACCGGTCTGCGCTACTGCATGAACTCAGCGGCGCTCAAATTCGCGCGGTGCCGGAAGTAGGGACGTGACGGAGTACTGTTCATTAGGCAGCCTGCTGGAGGAGTTGCGCAGCCTATTTCCGCCCGCGCTGATCGGGGACTCCGGTTGGGAGCGGGTACAAGCGCTGACAACGCGCTTGCCCATCTACACGACCGAATCCCGCTTTGGCTTTGAGTTCGACCTGTGCGATCCCAGTCCCACGGCGGACTTTGCCGTGTTCTTAGCGCCTCGCTCCAGACTCGCCACATTTTACGAACAACAGACGGAAGAGACCGCTCCGGGATTGATAGGGCCGGGCTTCGGACCCTTTCTCTGGGAACAGGGCCGCGACCCCCAGTCATTGTTCACCCGGACGGGAGCAGGGGTAATTCTGGAATATGATTTGGCCACGCCGCCTCCCGGGCAGCATAGCCCTCCAGGCATCTTCATAGTAACATTGGACGGCCCGGAACAGCAGCAGGCGAGGCTCCACGACGAGCCTACCGCCCTAGTGGCCGCGCTGGAGTCGGCAGCGGGTTGGGAGCGCGGTGTCGCTGATATACGCCGAGTGGATCGGGTGCGAGCCGCTGTGGCGGACGCGGGTATAGTCGCGCAGGCCGGCGTCATGCCGGGCAGGAACCTGCGGGCAATCCGATTGATCATTCAGGGGGTTGGCAACGCCAACGTTGCCGGCATGCTGAAACGGCTTCAGTGGAACGGCGATCCATCTCTGGCCGTCTCCGCCTTGTCGGACCTAACGGGGCTGGTCAAACCTCAGACGGGACTCAGCATCGACGTAACCTCACAAGGCGTATCTCCGCGCCTTGGCCTAGAGCTGTTTCGTCCGATCGAGTGGCACCAAACGGATCGTGCCGGATGGAAACTTTTGTTCGACCGGCTCGTGGAGAAGGAGTGGTGCCTACCGGCCAAGGCTGACGGACTGGCTGAATGGCCCGGTATAGAGATCTTCTTTGGCCAAGATGGCGTGTACAAAGTTCGTCAGACCATCAACCATATCAAGCTGGTCATTGACCGAGGCGCTGTCCGCGTCAAGGGGTACGCCGCTGTGGATGTGCTGCGGACCGCTCCATAGCTGCACGCCCTCCACACGTACTTTACTTACGCACAATGGCTAACGATTCACACAAGCAGTCTGAAGGGGTGCTGAAATGCGTAGCCTAGATTTATCCAACCTAGAAACCGATGACAAGGCGCTGGAAGAAGCCAGTCGCGATTTCGGCCGCACAGTCCAAAAGCGACCCCGTGCCATAGCTCGCCCGCATTCAGCACAGGACGTGGTGGAGATTATTCGCACATCAAATCGGGAGCGTATCCCGGTAACGTTTCAGGGCGCAAGCCATTCGCAGAACGGCCAATCGTTGAGCGATAACGGAATCCTCGTCGATATGAAGGGGCTCGACAGGATCGGCGAGATAGAAGGCGGCGAGATTCGGGTGCAGGGCGGGGTTCGGTGGCGCGACCTAATCCACCAGGTTTACTCTGAAGGCTACTTGCCGCCGGCCCTTACCACCCATCTGAGTGTTACCGTAGGCGGTACCCTCTCTGTGGCCGGCCTCAGCATAACCTCCCACCGGTACGGCTCACAGACGGACAATGTAACCGAGTTGGAAGTTGTAACCGGAGATGGCAAACTCCTGCGCTGCTCCCCCGAGATCAATTCTACTCTGTTCGACTGTGCCCGCTGTGGATTGGGACAGTTCGGCGCGATTACAGAAGCCTGCATCCAACTGCGCCAAGTGCTGCCCAATGTGCGGACTTATACCCTCCTCTACGAGGACGTCCGCGTCCTGATGCGAGACTTGGAGGTCCTAGCCGGTGCGCAGCGCTTTCAGTATATAGACGGATGGTGCTTGCCCGTTCCCCGCGACCTGTGGCAGATGGCATCCGGCCAACTGTTCGCCCATCGAGTCTATGAGTTGTCTCTGAGCGTGGAGTGGGATGAGGAGCCGCCCGACCAAGAGGAAATGTTGGGCGATCTCCACTACACCCACTTGAGCGGCTGCTCCGATTATCCCACTCTAGGGTTTGTCACCCGTACGGAGACGAGTTCCTTCTCCTACGATCGGGCGGGCGGCTGGGGCAAGCCGGGTTCCGGACAGGAAACGCATTCCAGCGGCTTAAAGTGGTTCGATGACTGGGGACAGTCGCATCCCGGTACGGAGGGGGTATTGCCCTGGGATACCTTCCCGGGCTTCATAACGGAGGTGACCGACCAGCTTCCGGGGCCCGTTGCACGGACGGCGCGAATAATGCTCGGTCCCTTCCGCGGCGAGCGTTTCAAGTCGCCGCTGTTCATGCGCCCGGACGGAGAGCTTCTGATGGGATACGGCATCCTCATCGAGACGCCTCAATCAGAGCTGGAAGAGATCCTGCCGATACTAGCCAAGGAAAGCCGCCGCATCATAGACGCGGGCGGCAAGCGCTACCTTTCAGGCTGGTTAGACTTCGACCGCGAAGGATGGCAGGAGCACTACGGGGAGCAGTGGCCGAGGATGTTGGAGTGGAAGCAGGAGTTTGATCCTAACAAGATCCTCAACCCCGGCGGAATGCCCTTGCAGTGATAGACATACCTAGAAACAGGGATCGGTCCCTGTGGCTGCCCTTTGTTGGGCTAGGCCACGCCAGCGGATGCCGCTCTGCCCCCGGATTCTGGCCGACCTCTTTGGACACTAAACCCGGGCGGGCCACTGCCCGGGTTTGCTATGGACCTAACGATGGGCTCGATGGGCTCCAGCCTCCGGCAGCCTGTGCCAGTTCCGCCTCGGTGAGGCGGTCCGACAGCGGCAGAACGAAGTGCGCGGTGGTGGCATCGTCCTCATGCACCTGAACGGTGAACCCTTCCGGGATGGAAACGCCCAGCTCGGCCGAGATTACGGCCTTGGGGTCGTCAAGCAGACACGTCCTGAAATCCTCGTCCGCTACGGCCTTGGCCAAGATGCGGGCCTTCATTTCGCTCATAGTTTGCGTTGCCATATCGTGCTCTCCTAGGGTCTATGCTGCGTCGGCAGCCGGTGACAAGTTATGATGTAGCCCTTCCTTATTATAAAATAAGGATTTAACGTGAATTCTCTGTGATCACAGAGACCGTTTGTATGATTTTTGTGTGATTTTTGTGTGATTTTTCCAAAGACGAAGAGAAAAACGAAAAATGCCCCGACTCATCTTGAAAATCGGAGCGCTTTTACATACCCTAAATTTCAAACGAAACCACTACCAGATATTCAGAACGGGATTGTCAATCGTTGTCAATGGCAGCATCCGTCTCGGGATTGTATAGCCGTATAGAGCCAAGGCAGGGTCAGGTCATCTGTCGAAGCGCCATGTCGCGGAATACACCCTCCTCGGCCATGAGTTCGTCAAAGCTGCCCTGCTGGATCACCCGGCCTCCTTGCAATACATAGACTCGGTCCGCTTGGCGGATGGTGGAGAGGCGATGGGCGCTAACTATGCGCGTCACCGAGAGCTTTTCTATCTCCTCCATCACCCTTGCTTGGGTTTCGTTGTCAAGCCAGTTGGTCGCCTCGTCCAGCAGCAGGACGCTGGGATTTCTCACTAGGGCGGCAGCCAGCATGATGCGCTGCGTCTGCCCGCCGGAGAACGCCGAGGATCCCTCTGAGGTGATGGTGTACATACCCATCGGCATCGCTTCAATGTCATGGTCCACCGAGGCCAAGCGCGCCGCCCGCCAAGCGTCTTCCACGGTCAGGTCGTCGCCCGTTCCGATGATGTTGTCCAGCACCGTCTGCGGGCGCAACGAGGCGTCCTGCACCACCATGCCTACCCCATTGCGCACGGCCTGCCGGTTGAGCCGCTCCAAGTCGTGACCGTCGTAGTGAACCGCGCCGGATAGCGGGCTTTCCAGCCCCAGCGCCAAGCGAAGCAGAGTGCTCTTGCCGGAGCCCGACTCCCCCACCAAGGCGATGAACTCGCCGGGACGGGCGTGGAGGGATACGTCCTGCAGGATTAGGGGACTGTCCTCACTGTAGCGGAATGTCACGTGGTCAATGCGCAGTTCGCCCTGCAGGTCCAGCATCAGGGTATCGGCGACCACCCTCTTGGGGCACTCGGTTAGGATGGGTTCCGCCTGTTCCACAGTAGGCAGGATAGCAGCAATGGCAGAGAAGGATAACCCGAGCTGGGCCACTGCTCCGTAGAAGACCATAAACGCGGCATAGACCGCCAGAAAGCTGCCAACCGCCAGTCCATACTCGCTGCGGTGCAAAGCCGCGGCAAACAAAGCTGCCACGGCAAAGAACGGCGCGGCCGAGGTAAACGCTATCAGGTGTTCGTTCAGCGTGCCCAGTTGCATCTCGGCGTGCTTCTGTTCCCGGTAGTTGGAAGCCCACATGGCAAAAGCCGAGGCTTCCGCTCCGCTGACCCGCAGCTTGGCTACGCCGCCGATTAGCTGAAGCAGCACACCCGTGAGGCGGCGCGAGACAGCCAAAAGCCGACGATAGTGCGGCATCTGCCGCAGACCCACATAGAGAGTTACACCGAGGGAAATCAACCCGAGCCCCAGCCCCAGCCAACCCAACAAGGTATCGTAGAAAAACAGCAGCGCAAAGATGGGAAGGAGGAATATCAGCGATAGCAGCGCCCCGGCAACTATGCCGGCCACTTGGTCCCGCAGATGTAGGAAACCCATGGCTCGGCTCCCCAGATCGCCAACCGTGAAGCGCCGGTAGAAGGATGAGGACAGGACTAGGAGCCGGTCCCACAGCGCCGCACTAATTCGCGCCGCCGCCCTGCCTTCCAAACGCATCAGGGCGGTCCCTTGCACCATCTGCAGCAGCGCAAGAGTCAGGCCAAACAGCACCACGGCTAGGGCCACCATAGTTAGCAGGTGCAAATCGCCGGACGGCAGGACCCGACTTGCGAATACGCCCAGCAATACCGCCGGCACCAGCGTGGCTAGGCCCGACAGAATCCCCGCGCCCAGCAGGCGTACCAAGTCGCCCCATACCCGGTCGAACGCCATACCCAACAGTAGGACAATGTTATTCGCGTGGTCCTCGGGCAGTGGGCGATAGAACAGGTAGGCCATTGAGTCCAAGGTTGCGGCGCGCCGGGCGTTGACCAACACCGAGCGCGAGGACTGGGGGTCAACCATTCGATAGCGGCCCGAAGCTCCCGGAATCAGGGCGACCGGAGATCCGTCTTCCCGGCGAAAGGCCAGCATCGCCCCGCTGTCGCTCAGCCACCACTTCTGTTGTTGTCGCAAGGCAATGCGGCGGCAGCGAACGCCCGAGGCGTTGAGAATGTCTTCCAGCGTGGTCTCCCCTGCAGAAGACGTGCGCGGGGTGCGGAACTGAATGTTTTCATGGCTGCCAATCCGCTCCAAGGCGCACAACAGGACTGAATCGCCCTCCGCGCGGGATGGCGGGGCACCGCCCAGCACGCTAAACAGGTCCGAGCGCGCCTGTTCCTCGCTCCTTTGCCGATACTGCGCACTCGCGGTCTGCAGGTTGGACACGTCGGCCAACAGCAGATTCCGGTTCGTCTGATCGGCCCTCATCGCTAGCTCGTTGAACTCCACAAGGGCCGCAAGCAGCCGCCCTTTCCGCTGCAGGTCCGCGGTGCCGACTCCGCTCACCGCGGCCGCCCGATTCTGGACTATCCAGCTAAATGGGGTGACGGGGACCAGACCGGCTCCGTCCGGCTCCTCAGTGCCGAGGTAGTCAATGCCGCCATCTTGGCTGGATACCCATACCACGCCATGCTTGGCACAGATTGCAGCGCCGCCGCCAGCTTCCTCAGCGTCCCCCGGGGCGAGGCTTTGGTCAATGCGCGGACGATAGGTGACATCGCGGACGATGGACTCGGAGAGTTCGCTGACCCAGGTGTCCACCTGCTCGACTATTTGGGAGTCGAGCTCCGCGCCGGTCAAGGCGCTGAGCGGGAGCCGCCACAGCTCGGATTCGGGCAACCCCTTGGCGACCAATACACTCAGGCCCTCCCCCTCCGGCACAGGGAAGAGCAGCCGGCCCGGGCCGACCCGCAGCATGTGCCTGAAATCCTTTGGCGCGCCATCTTCTCTAAGCTGGGTTGCAAAAACATCCACCCACCCCCGGGCGACGAACCACAGCGTGCCCAGATCCGACAGGCGTATCGGGCGGTTGCCTCCGCCGATGAATCGTTCCCCGTGGGCCACCACCAGCTCTGGAAGTTGGTCCTCTAGTGACTCCTCCGGCATTCTGCCAACCATAGCCCTTACTCCGCTTTCATGAGCCGGTAGTACAATCCCTCGGTATGGGCCATCAGTTCCCCATGAGTGCCCCGCTGCGCTTCTCTTCCCTTGTCGAGGACTACTATCAGGTCGCAGTCCCGTATGGTGCTCAGGCGGTGGGCGACGATGAGGCAGCTACAGCCGCGCTGGCGCAACGCGTCGTCGATGCGCATCTCAGTCACCGGGTCCAGCGCACTGGTGGCTTCGTCCAAAATCAGCAGGGAAGGCTTGCCAACCAAGGCTCGGGCAATTTCAAGGCGCTGCCTCTGGCCGCCGCTGAAATTGCGCCCGCCCTCCTCAACCGGAGAATCGTAGCCATAGGCCCTAGCCAGAATATCCTCGTGGATCGTCGCATCCATCGCTGCCTCGACCACCCACTGGTCGGGAATCTCTGGATTCCACATCGTGAGATTTTCCCGGACGGACGCAGCGAACAAGAAGATGCGCTGGTCAACCATCGACACGGAGTTGGTCATCAGATCGCGGGGAATGTCGGTGCGGGCATGGCCGTCCAGCAAAATTTCACCGGACCAAGGCTGGTGGATTCCCGCTACTAGCTGGACCAGCGTTGATTTGCCCGAGCCGGTGGGGCCGACCACGGCGACGCGCTGACCGGGTTCTATGGTCAGGCTGAAGTCATCCAGCAACGGTTCTCGGTTGGCCTTGTATCCGAAGCGGACGTTGCGCAGTTCGAGTTGACCGCTCAGCCGAAGCTGTCTAGCGAAGGCCCCGTCTCTTTGGGGAGGTTGGTCGCCGCGCTTCTGGAAAAATTGGTCCTCGGGGGCGTCCAAGACATCCTCAAGCCGTTGCAGGTTGGCTTCTAGGATCTGGAACAAATCCGCGAATTGGACCAGTCGGCCAATGGGCAGCAGGAAGTTTGCGGCGAGAACGTAGAATCCCACCATCACGCCCAGCGTCATGTCTCCTTCCATGACGCGCCAACCGCCGAGACCCAAGACCGCGGCGTTGCTGGCAATCAGGAACATTCCGGGCAGCGAGGCAATCACGTGTCCAAGCTCGGCAAACCGCTGCCGAGCCGCCAGCTCCCGCGCTTGGTAGCCCGACCAGTGGGCGAAGAAATCGTTTTCGGCCGATACCGCCTGTATCGTATCTATGCTCCGCAACCCGTACATGCTTATGCCCTGCAGCTTGCCCTGCTCCCGCTGTAGGCGGCGGTTCTCACCCACGCGAGACCGGGTTATCAGGCGCATTATCACCGCGCTGGCCGCTCCCAAGCCGGCGACTACGCCCGCCAGCAACGAGTCATACATAAACATCGCCGCTAGGAACACGGCGCTGGAGATCAGCTCGATAATGACTCCGACGAACTGGGTGGTCGCCACCACTGAGATGCCGTCAATTAGCTGTAATCGAGAGGCCAGATCGCCGGAGAACCGTTGGGTAAAAAATCCCATTCGCAGGCGGAACAAGTGCCTGATGAAGCGGTCGGCATGGTCCACCGACAGCCATATCGCGAGCAATCTGAGACAACGCTGGCGCAGCCACGTGAGCAGATAGACCAGGGCGCCGGACACCGCCAAGCCAATAATGATCGGCGTCGCCCAAGATGGCTCCTCGCCGCTCAGTACGCGGTCCACAAAGACGCTCAGAAGCAGCGGCAGGGCCAGCACAGGAACCGACAACAGCAGTCCGCAGCACAGCGCAAAGGCCAGCGGCCCGGTGAACTCCCTGAGCCACGGCCAGAGACGGGGCAGGATGCCCGGGCGGGCACCGCCAGTCTGGAAATCCGGCCCGCGTTGGAAGCTGAGCGCAACGCCCGTGAAACCCCGATCAAATTCCTCGTCGTCAATTACGCGGTGGCCGTTTGCCGGGTCGTTCACCAAGTAGCTTCCGCCCCGAAACCCTTCCAGTACCAAGAAGTGATTGAACTCCCAGAATATGATCAGCGGCAGGTCCATGTCCCGCAACTGCTCCGGCTCTCTCCGCCATCCCTCGGGCTCCAGCCCATACTGTCGGGCTGCGCGCGTAATGTCCGCGGCGTCGCAGCCATCCCGATTGACCGCGCATGCCTCGCGCAACTCCTCCAGCGGGACCCAGCGGCCAAAGAACGCCAGCACAATGCCGAGGGAGACCGCTCCGCACTCGGTCTCCTCTTGTTGTAACATTAGCGGCGTATGCACCCGCTGCTGCTGCCACAGCCTTGCCGGGGACGAAAGCCGCATCAGCCCCCGCTCCCGGACACCAGCACAGATGCGAGGGACTCGCGCCCGAGCACAATCTGCAAAGATACGCCGATGCCATCGGCCATTGGCAAGTCCGGCTCGTCATCCGCCAAGGCCACCCGTAGCTGATGGGGTCGCTGCGGTATGGCCAATCCTTGGTCCGCCAGCCACCTAGGCGGCGCGTCCGCTCGCGGCGATACGTCTATCACTCGTCCCGGCAAGACCCGTTCGTCTCCTCCGCCCAGACTGCCAACGCTAACGCTCGCCTCCATACCAACTCTGAGGTACCCTGCGTCGTCAGGCGAAACGAAGGCCACAACCTCTGGCTGGCCGGCCGTGGTCGTGCGTACTAGCCCCACGAAGGCACCAGCGGATACCGCCTGCCCAGGCGCTAGGTCCAGCGCCACCACTTGGCCCCCATGCGGACTGACGATCTTCGATTCCGGCGCGGATTCCGCACCTGAACCGACATCTAGCAGGGCTTGCAGCAACTCCTTCCGGCTCCCTTCCTCCAACTGCCCGCTCTTCTCCAGTGCATTGATGATTTCCCCAATCATAGCCCCCCGCTGCTGTCCTCCGGGAGTCTGAACGTAGGCGATGGGCTGGCCTGGTACCACGGTGTCGGTCACTTCCACGAGAACGTCCACCACGGTGCCGGACACCGGGGCAACCAAGTAATGGCGCTCCCCGGGAAGGACCAGCACCGCAGCGTAGGAGGCGGTGCGCTCCACGCGTACAAACACCCCATAAGTTATCAGCACCAAGAGCATCAGCCCTAGCCCTGCCACTATCAACCACTCATGGGGCGCGGTAATCTGCAACCGATCGTCCAATGGCTCCTGTCGCACACGGTGCTCCAACGCCCGTTCGCGAAACATCCGGTTAAACAGCACGTACCCAATCCTCCACGGTCTCAACTCAGCATTGATGAGGCTCTCAGGGATGCGATTAGCCGCATCCCCAGCGATCTGGCAAAGCACTCATACATGTTGTCAGACCTTTATTAGGGGATAGGTACAGTCAGGCCCTCTGTCAAGTTGCTGGACACCCCAAGGGACCGGCTAAGCTCCCGTCGGAAAACACGGGGGCGAGCAGGAGTAATCTCAACGCTCCAGCACGATCCCCTCGCGCTCAATCCTGCTGAACATCGCCTGGTACTCCTCCGTCCCGTCGTCGTCCCAATACTCGGTCTCAATGGGCGCGGCATAGCTCATGGGCATCAGGCGGTTGCGGTCGGGCCGCACCATGAAAATCGAGTTGGCCGGGTCGGCGATGTTGTACATGAGGGTGCCGTTTTTGAAGCGCGATTTGATGATCCACTTGTCTTGTGTAGGTAGCTCTAGCGCTTTCAGCCGCTCCAATTCTTCCCGGTCTAAAGTCAGCCCCAGCCCCGGTTTTTCCGGCACCCGCACAAAGCCGTTGATCGGGTCCAGCCGCTCTTCCACCACGTCGCTTTGCCAGACCTCGTAATCATTGTGGCAGTGGAAGGTAGCCGTGGGCGCGGCAGCCATCATGTGCACGACCATGGCGCGGGTGATGGCACCGCCGACGTTTTGCAGCATAAAAGGCTTACCCGCCGCAGCAAACAAGCCAGCGCGGCGCATGGCATCGCCGATTTTTGCGTGCCCGAGCATGTAGATGTCGGCCGGCTCCATTAGCACCTCATAGGTGGCCCCCAGCGGGAAGTGATGCAAGACGACGGGCCGCTTAGCCCGCTTGCGCAGGTCGATGTAGCCCTCGATGTCCCCGGGCGGCAACGGGTCCTCAAAGCAACCGGCAATCGGATATTCGGCTAGTTTTTCCACCAACTCGGGCATGTGGTCGTCCGTGCCGTGCATGGTGAAGTCGTAGTGGATTTTGAAGCCGGACGGCGCGACCTCTTGCATGGCCTCGGTCTGGTCAAAGACGTTTTCAAACGGCGAGAGGTGGTACTTCAGCCACGTGTAGCCCTCTGCCGCATAGCGGGTTACGGTCTCGGCCATGTGCTCGGGATGGGTCGATACCGTCCAAGCGCCTACGGGCACAAACGACCGATACTTCTGGCCGAAGAGCTTATACACGGGAACACCGGCGGCCTGCCCCATTAGGTCGTACATGGCCGTCCCCAACCCCAGCGAAGTCTCGTCGCCAATCCAGTCAAAGGGATTGCTGCCAATGTATTGGTCGATGGTCTCCTGCGGCTCGGTGCTCCCGCTCTCGCCTAGACCAATCCGGCCGTCGTCCGTGTGGGCGATGTAGATCGCGCGGCGCGCGGGGCCGTAGTAGTGGTTGAGCGGGTAGGCGATCCAATCGTGATATGCGAGCGCGATCTCGTGGACTTCGATTTGAGTAACTTGCATGATGGGATGCCTTTCCGCGCAGGGTCAGGGGAATTTGAGCACGACCTTCAGGGCCTGGTGCGGCTCGGGATCGTCGAAGGCCATGGCAAAGGCTTGCTGGATCTCGGCAAAGGGCAGGACGTGGCTGACGATCGGCGCGACATCAATGCGCCCTTGGGCGATCCAGTCGAGCGCCGGCCGGTAGTCGCGCTCGGGATTGGGGCCGATCGAGAAAATCAAGCGCAATTCCTGGCGCAACAGGTCCAACATCCTGACCGTCATCAAGCCCTCGATGTGGTCCTTGTCCGGGACGCCAAAGCAGATCACCTCGGCGTTGCGGCAACAGAGGTCCGGTACGAGGCCTAGCGTCTCGGCGACACCCACGGCTTCCACTGCGAGCCCGGCCATAGCATTGCCCGTAATTTCGGCGACCGCAGCGACCGGATCTTGGGATGCCGAGCAAATCGCATGCGTAGCCCCCATCTGACGGCCCACCTCCAAGCGGTAGGGCAGCGGATCGATCGCCATGATGCGGCGCGCGCCGAGGTTGCGCAGCACTGCGTTAAACAACAGCCCCACCGGCCCTTGGCCGATCACCACCACATCGCGATCAATGATGTTGCCCAGCTTGTAGAAGCTGTGGATCACCGTGCCCAAAAGCTGGCTCATCAGCACCTTTTCCTCGGGCAAATCGCCGGGCAGGCGGATGCAGCCCCCATCGTCCTTGGCGAGGACGTACTCTTGGAAAAGTCCACGATCAAAGCCCCACAACAGCACCCTCTCCCCCTCCCGATAGCGCCCCGACGGGCAAGCTTCGACCACGCCCATACCTTCGTGCCCAGTAGCTCCGGGCGGCTGCGGATAGCGCTTGTGGGGGCCGCAAAACGGCGGCTTGTCGCTGCCGCAAACCGCGACCCGCTCCATTTTCACCAGCATCCGATCGCCGACTGGCTCGGGTTTGTCCGTCTCGATGATTTCCCACTGACGCGGGGCGACTAGTTGGGCCGCACGCATATCTTTCCCTTCCATTCTATCTCTATAGATCGAAGAAGTCAGCGTCTTCTTCACGCAGATAGCGCCGCGCTTCTTCGGCAATTAAATCGACTCCCATCCCGGGCGCGTCCCAAACGGCGATGTGGCTATCGACCACAATCGGATCGGGCAAACCCGTGACGATGTCGTACCACCACTCGGGCTGGCCAGTCGGATATTCAAACGCAATGTAGTTTTGCGGCAGCGTCGCTGCCACCTGCACCAAAGCCGCCAAACCCAACAGGCCGTCGAGCACGCCGTGGGGAGCCATGAGGATGCCGTGCATATCGGCGTATTCAGCCACCCATTTTAGCTCGGCAATGCCGCCGATGTCGCAGGGATCCGGGCCGATGACATCCACGGCGCGCTTCTCGATCAGATCCTGAAAATTGTGCCGCAAGTAGATCTGCTCGCCCGTGTGGATCGGCGTCGAGGTACTCTGCGTGACCTCGCGGTAGTGATCTGCCGACACGTAAGGCACGTAATCGCCGGTCAGCATGTCCTCCAGCCAAGCCACGTTGAGGTCTTCCACCGCCCGCGCCAAGCGCAGTGCATCCGGCACGAGCATACCCGGGCCCAAGTCCAGTGCCAAGCCAACCTCGTCGCCGCACACTTCCTTCATCGCGCGGATGCAATCGACGATGTAATTGAGGCCGCGTTCGCTCAAGGGGCCGCGATTG
Source organism: Gemmatimonadota bacterium (assembly GCA_009841115.1). Taxonomy (GTDB): domain Bacteria; phylum Latescibacterota; class UBA2968; order UBA8231; family UBA8231. Next base: position 38,647 of record VXML01000025.1, read on the forward strand.
GCGTGGAACGAGCCGGCTTGATGGGTGCCGTAGAAATGTTTGGGCGACTCAGTGATCCGCCCGCCGTGAAAGGCGAGGCCCTGCTTGATGATGCTAAACTTCTGCGGCGCGTCTATCATCCGCTGCATGTTGTCCGCGTAGTCCTCGGGCGAGTGGCCACCCTCCTCGGGCGAGTAGCTACCCTCCATGGGGAAGCGCACCGCGCCATTGTACACCCGCACTCGGTCGCGGACCTTGCCGCCGAGCAGCTTGTACACCGGCGCGCCCACGGCCTTGCCGGCAATGTCCCACAGCGCCATCTCAATCGCACTGACCGCACTGCCCCAAGGCTTGAAGCTGCCCAAGCGGCGGATATTGAGCATCACCCGCTCGACGTCGGTTGGATCATGGCCGAGGATGCGGTCTTTGTAAAACAGCACGTGAGGCTTGAGATAGGACTTGCTCGCCTCGACTTCTCCGAGGCCGTAGATGCCCTCGTCGGTATTGATGCGCACCACCGGGTTGTTGCCGATGACCGCGCATTTCAGATCCGTGATTTTCATATTTCTCCTTTTCTCCGCCTTAATAATTCTGTCGAGACCGCGTCGAGGCCTTGGCCGGCCGGGGCGGCGGTCTGCTCTCGCCCATAGTCTCCATGGTCATAAGCTGGATGATGTCGCTGCTGGTGACCGCGCCCAAAAACCTTTCCGAATCCCTTTCCACGACGGGCATGACGGAAAGAGAATTCTCTGACATACGGTGCAGCACGTCTTCGACTTGCTCATCAGGCCAAGCCAATGGGGTTTGGCGGCGTACCACAGCGTCGAGCTGGGTCTTGCCCCAAGCGTCCTTAGGCAAGTAGCGAAGCATCTCCAAGGACACGATCCCGACCAGCGCTCCCTTATCTGCCACGACGTAGTGGGGCTGGTGCGGACCGATCCACCGCTCCGTGAAATCACGCACTGTAACCGAAGGCGCAGGATGCCGACGCGAGCGGTCCAGAATGTCATCAATCTTGATGTCTTCCAGCGCGAAGCGGACTATGCCCAATGGAATGTCGTCAAGTTGCGCTGGCAGGTCGGTCCTGCGGCTAGCTCGGCTCACCGCGAAGCTGATCACCGACGGCATGAACAAGATGTAGCAGAACATGACCAGCACCAAGAATGAGAAAACCACCTCGTCAATGATTCCAGAATTCCACATAACCAGCAGCAGCGCGATTTCAGCCACCCCCTTACCCATCAGCCCGGTGGCCACGGCGTAGGGAACGGCGAGGCGGGACACGTAAGCGCCAATGAAAGCGCCGGTGAAGTTGCCGAGCAATGGGATCAGCGCCAACCCCGCCATAGCCCCCAGCGGCAAGGTTGCGAAGGTAAAGCTGAAGCTCAATCCGGCGGAAGCAAAAAAGAGAGGCACGAAAAACCCCTCGGCTACGCTGCGAACCCCTGGGATGATCTCCCGCTGCACTTGGTAGGGAAGGCTCGACAGCGACGCCCCGAATAGTAAAGCACCCAGTGAGCCGTGGAGTCCCACTGCTTCCGCGCCGTACACTGTCAGGAAGAGCATGCCAAGCAGCAAACCCAAGGAGAGTTGCGGCACCTGGATCACCCGCTGCAACAGCGCCACCAACGGCGGCAGCACCCGCGACGACAATACCCAAGTCACCACCGAAAAACCGGCCACTTTGCCCAGCAAAATTAGGATGCCGACAGGCGAAAGTTGGTGGGCGTGTTCGCCGATGCTGAAGCCGATCAGCAGCAGGGCAATCAACTCGGCGATGATCACCACTGTGAAAATTTGCAGTCCAACCGGCTGTTTCAGGTATCCGCCGTCCGTCAGCACTTTGGCCACGATGCCCAGACTGGTCATCGACAGCACGCCGGCCAACGCCAGCGACTCGGTGAAATTCAGTTTCAGTCCGAAATCGAAAACTAAATCGGTAGTGACCAGCATCGAAATGCTTAGTGACACGATCACGGACAGTACGGCCGCGAGGAAGTAATGGCCTTTGAGGGACGACATGAAACTGGAAATATCCACTTCGTCCAGGCCGATCAGGAAAAAAAATATGAACACCCCCAGCGCCAAAACCAACTCGAGGTGCAGCGAAGACTCAATCCACCAGACGCCGGTCAGTTCCATGACCGGCCCAAGCAACATACCTGTCGCCGCATAGGCGACGATGGCGTTCAACCGCAGCCGACGAAAAACGCCCTCGGCCAACTTGGCGACGATGATGAGCATCCCGAGAGTCAACAGCGATTGGTGTAGTTCATGCGCGTGCTCACCGAATCTAAACATATCCACTATATCTTGGAGCGAGAAGCCTTCCATGGTCTTGAAGTTCTCCGTAGGTACCTTTTGAGAGTCTTTAGTACGGGCCTCTAAGTTTTTTGACCCCGTGGTACTTGCCGTCCGAACCAATCACGGTCAAGAACACGGCGTCGGATCCCTGGTTATCGTCTGGCCCGTATTTGAGCTGCATGCCGTCAATTTCTATGGCGCCGGCATCTCGCACCGCGTGGAGCAGGCCCTCTCGACTCAGGTCGGGGCCGCAGGCTTTGAGACCGGCGACAGCTAGGCGTCCGGCCAGATAACCTTCCAACGAAACGAACCCGGGTTCCGCTTGGGGGTCGTACTCGGAGAGGGCGCTGTGGTATCGAGCCACCACGGGGATATTTTCATCATCGGGGGGAGGAACTACTTGCGTAACGTACACGCCGGCCCCGTCGGGCCCTAACTCGTTCGCCAAAGCGTTGCTCCCCACGAAGGAGACCGTCATGAATACCGGGTCCAGCTCCCGCCGCACCAACTCTAT
>VXML01000099.1 GCA_009841115.1 Gemmatimonadota bacterium
CCCAGACCCCCAGCCCTCCCCCGCAATTCGCCTGCCGGCGATGCTGACTGGCCTCGGACTCTGCGCCCTGATCGCCGTCGGCCTGCCCTACGGGGAATTCGTGATCAAGGGCACCCGGCTGGGCTTGAGCTCATCGACGCCAGCGGCCTTTTTCCTGCTCTTCTGTTTGCTCGCGCTGGTGCAACCGCTGCTGGGGCTAGTGCAGCGGCAATGGGCCTTCAACCGCGCCGAATTGCTGCTGATTACCTCAATGATGATGCTGGCAACGGCGATCCCGTCGCGAGGCTTTACCGGTGCCGCGCTCCCCGCCATTTCCAGCGTGCTCTACTACGCGACCCCAGAAAACAACTGGGCCGAACTGCTGGTGCCCCACATCCCCACTTGGCTGGTCGTCCAAGACGAAGTGGCGATCAAGCAGTTTTACGAAGGACTCCCCCGAGGCGAATCCATCCCCTGGGGAGCTTGGGTCGAGCCGCTTTTCTGGTGGTTGCTCTTTATGGCCGCCTTCTACCTCGTGCTCATCTGCGCGATGGTGATTATGCGGCGGCAATGGATGGACCACGAGCGGCTGCTCTACCCGCTAGTCCAAGTGCCATTGGGGATGATAGAGGACGGCCCGCGACCCGCGCGCATAAAACCCTTTTTGCGCAATCCAATAATGTGGGCTGGCTTTGCAGTGCCGGCGATCCTCAACACGATCAACTCCTTTAGCCACTACTACGAATTTGCGCCGCGCATTGATCTCAACCTGCCGCTAGCCTTGGGACACGACGCAGTTGTCCTGCGCATACGGCTCAACTACCTGATGATGGGCTTGGCCTATTTTATCAACACCGGAATCTCCGGCAGCTTGTGGTTTTTCTACCTGTTGGCCAAAGCCCAAGAATGGGCCTGCTCGACCCTGGGCATCTTCACCACTGAACAGCTCGACGCCTTCAGTCATGCCGGCCCCACCACGGGCATGTTGAGCCATCAGAGCATGGGCGCGATGATTGCGCTGGTCGTCTTGGGGCTATGGACGGCGCGCGGCCATCTAAAGGCCGTGTGGCAGCAGGCCAAAGCCGGCGGCAGTTCAGCCGGGGAGTTGCTGTCCTATCGGACGGCTGTGGTTGGCTTGGCCGTGGGGTTGGTCGTCATGGGCTTGTGGCTGGGGCAGACGGGCTTGCCCTGGTGGGCGGTGGTGCTGTTTCTCGGCGCGGCGTTTGCCATCTTCTTTGCCCTTACCCGCGTAATCGTCGAAGCCGGCCTCTCGTCGGCTGTGGAAGGACTGTCGGGCGCGGGCTTTGTGGTCTCGGGCGTCGGCTCGTCGGCACTGGGGGCGACGGGAATGATGGCGCTGGGCTTTACCCTCGCTTGGGCAGGAGACCTGCTGGTCTTTATGATGGCCCCCTGCGCCAACAGCATCCGCATGTTGCACGGCCTCAAGATCGGGCGGCGGCGCATTCTCGCGATGCTAGCGACCGCGCTAGTCATCGGCCTTTTGGGCTCCATCTACGCGACCTTGAACTTGGGCTACCAGTACGGGGCGCTCAACCTGCACCGCCAGTATTTCTCCGGGCTTTTCGCCTGGGAGCCGTTTCGCTTTGCCGCCCGCTTCATTGAGACGCCGACCGGACCCTATTGGCTGGGGTGGCTCTGGAACGGAGTGGGGGCCGCGGTCATGGCGCTCTTGCTGTGGGCGCGCCACCATTTGTTATGGTGGCCCCTCCATCCCATCGGCTACGTGGCCAGCGGCACCTGGATCCTCGGCAACATCTGGTTCAGCATCTTTCTCGCTTGGCTGATTAAATCCGTCGTCTTGAAGTACATGGGGCCAAACGGCTACCGCGCGACGCGCTGGTTCTTTTTGGGGGTGATACTCGGGCAATTCGCTTCGGGCGGGGCGTGGTTGGTCGTGGATGGCTTCACCGGAATGACGGGCAACGTGATCCGCATGTATTGACCTTGAAGGCGTCATTTCACGTGTTTGTGGCCGAATACCATAGCCCATTCGACGCGGCCGGGCACAGTTGACAGGTAAAGTAGCATAGATTATAGCTATAAAAATAGCTATTCTGTTGAAATCAATGCCGGAGACCAAGACATGAGAACAGTCCAAATGACCCTCGATGAGAAACTGATTGAGGCGGTTGATAAGGTCGTAAAAAAAATAGGTACAACGCGATCGGCTTTTGCGCGAGAGGCCCTATACGCTGCTCTCAGACATGAAGAACTAAAAGAAAAGGAGCAAAAACACCGGGAGGGATATGCCCGCAAGCCGGTTCAATCAGGCGAATTTAGTCCCTGGGAAGACGAGCAAGTGTGGGCTGAGTGATGCGGCGAGGTGAGGTTCGTTGGTACAGATTCGCCCAGCCAGACAAAAGACGACCCGTTGTTATTCTCACTAGGGATTCAGCGATTAAATATCTGGGCGAAATCACCGTAGCGCCGGTGACGTCAACCATTCGGGACATTCCCTCAGAAGTACTGCTGTCTCAACGAGACGGAATGCCCAAAGAATGTGCGATCAATCTGGATCACATCCAGACTGTGTCCAAAGGCAAAATAGGCTCCTTAATTGTATCTCTTTCTCTGGCGAAGCTGGAAGAATTGCGCGGTGCGTTGCTTTTTGCATTGGGATTTGATGGCTAGTTCTATGGTGCCGTCCCACGAGGACAACTCCTTCCTCCCGCTGCTGCTCAGCCGTTGGCAAAAAACTTGACACTCGCCTAGCCGTTAGTTAAGTCAAACACCATGTTTATCGCTACTCCCCGCTCCCTGTGGTGCGCTATCGCCCTCTTGGCCCTGTTCGGCTGCGCGCCAGACGACCCAGTCGTGGCCCAAGTCGGCGACGTGGCGCTTACCAAAGCCGAGTACCTGCGCTTTGTTGAGCGCTTGCCGCCCGGCTTGCAGAGCGAGGACGCGCGCGATCACCTACAGTCCCTCGTCGATCAGGAACTGCTGCTGCAAGAGGCCCGCGCTAGGGGGATCGAGCAAAGCGACGAGGTCCGCTACCAGCTAAACGCCCTCGTCCGCAAACAGCTCTCCCAGCGCTACCAAGCCGAAGTGCTCGCGCCCCAAGTCGAAGTAACGCCCGAAGAAGTCGAGCGCACCTTCGTCGATATGGGCTTCGACCGCGAGCGACTCTTTGCGCGGATTTTGGTGCGGCAGCAGCGAGATGTGGACCGCGTATTGCAGGCCCTGCACGAGGGCAAACCTTTCGCCGAACTAGCGCAGCGCTTTGCGGCCAACGACCTTTTCGCCCCCCAAGGCGACGGAGTCGTCGGTTGGATCGGGCGCACCCAAGCCCAGCGCTTTGCCATTCCGCCGCAGACCTTCCTCTCCCTGCCGGTCGGCCAAGTCGCCGAACCGCTGCCACTGGCAGGCGGCTGGCAAATCTACCGCTTTGTCGAAGACCGAACAGCCGACAAGGCCTCCTACGCAGAAGAAGCCGCCAGCGCGGCGCACCGCGAAAAGTGGCAGAGTCGCCTGCAAATCGAAGTAGAAACCCTGAGCCGCTCCTTGAATCTCCAGTTGGACCACGGGGGCCTACAAGCCTTACTGGCCGAGCCGAATCTCGCCGACTCACTCGCCGCACTTCCCCTCTACCGCTTTGACGGCGGAGCGATTCCCTTGGGCGAATACCTTCACGATCTGCGCTCGATCGGCTTCCGGGGCGCGTTGCAAGACAGCGCGCAGGTCGTCTCATTGGCCCGCGCCGCGCTCTTGCCAGCCTATCTGATGACCGCGGCGGCCCAGCGGCGCGGATGGGATCGAGAAGCCGAATTCGCCGAGTGGCGCGAGCGCAAGCGCAAGGCTCTCGTTTTGCAGCAGCTCACCAAAGTAGAAACAGCGACAAAGGCCATCCCCAGCGAGGAGGAAGTCGCCGCGTACTACGAGGCCAACAAGACGCGCTTCCGCACGGCCGAATCCGTCCACATCAACCAGCTCCTCGCGCCCACCCGCGAGCAGGCCCAAAAGTTGCGCGAAGCCCTTGCAAACGGCAGCACCGTCTCCGAGCTGTTGGCCCGACCGGGCGTAGAGACCCACGGCGACCCGCACGACGGCGCGCTGCGCCTGCGCAAGGTGGTGCGGGCGCGCTATCCCCAACTCGTAGATGCGGCCTTTGCCGCAGAGATCGGCGAATGGGACGGACCAGTAGAGGTGCTAGACCAATTTGCCGTGTTCCGAGTGCGCCAAAAGGAAGGCGGCGACATCCAATCCCTCGCCCAAGCGCGAGCGCGAGCGCGGGGCATCTTAGAAGCAAGGCGTCAGAACGAGCTCATGGACGCGCTTATCCAACGTCTGCGCGCCGAGCGCGCAAGCCAAGTCGCCTTATTCGCCGAGAGCCTGTAAGGAGGTGCCATCGTGGTAAGAATAAAATGGGGTATCCTCGCGTACTGCCTGTTGTGGGCATGGCTGCCTGCCAGCGCCCAGCAAGGGTACGACATCGTCGATGACCGCATTGTCGTATCCGGGCGCAGCCACTGGGAGCACTGGAAAAAACCCGAACACCTAACCACCATCGACAACTCGGGTGCGGTGCGTCCGCGGCACCTGCGCTCGCTCTACAACGTCCTCACCGATCGCAGCATCGCCCGTCCGGTCGTGATCACCAACAAAGACCCGCGCATCCTCAATGTGGATAGCACCCTGAAAGTAGATGTGCTCGGCCGACCGGTACAAGACACCCAGAAAAATTTCGTGTACGACTATCTGGTGCGGGCCGGGGTCAGCCGCGCAGGCTCCAACATCGAGATGGCGGCCCACATCGTCGATGGCGACCCCACTACCTTCTGGGAGCCAGACCCGCGCGATCCCATCGAGCAGTGGTGGGTCGAGGTCGATCTGGGCCGGGCCGTGCCCGTAGAGGGCATTTCCGTGCGCTTCGTCGATGAGGAGCTAGGCGATCCGTTCTTCAAGTACCTCCTCCTCTTGGCACAGAATCAGACGCTATCGCTTACTGATGACCGCAAGGTCAACTTCGAGCTGTTCGTCCCGCACGAAGGGCCCAATACCCAGCAGCGCGCCTTTTTCTTTGAAAGTGCAGCCGCAACCGGAGGAGCGTCCCTTGCAGCCCCAGTCAACCCCGGCCTCGTAGATCCTTCCGGCGGGATCAGCGCTGTCAAGAAACTGCGACAAAGCAGCGCCGACCCGGCTTGGACCGGCAAGATCATCGAAACCATCCGCATCGTAATCACCGACACGCGCGGCGGGCGGGCCGAACAAATCGACCAAGCTGCGTGGGAGGCACTGCCAACGCATGAACGCGGCGACATCGTTCACTTCGTGCGCGACTTCGCCGGCCGCGAAGAGCCAGTGGACGCCGAGACCTACGAATCCTTGGAGGAGGAGCGCCGCGGGCGGCGAGAATTCTATCGCCGAGAATTGCCGCGCCTAGCCGAGGTCGAAGTGTGGGGCTGGGGCGATAACATCAGTCTCGGCCTAGTCGGAGGTGGCGGTACCTTGGACTTGACCTCGGCCGGTAAGACGCCGGGACCGGCTTTCGACGGGGATATCAGCAGTCGTTATCAGCAACCCACCCGAGACCCCCTCAACCCAGGTGCCAACGTGCTAACCATCGACATCGGCGGTACGGTGTGGTTGGACCAAATCCGCGTCACTGGCAGTAATATCCGCGGCTATCAGATGCGGTCTTCTACCGGGGAACGCGACGCCCAAGGCAAGCTGCGCTGGCGCACCATCACCCCACCGGAGCGAGTAACCAACGTCGATCACGGATTCTTTGGCTACCTCAACGATGTGCAGGATCCCGTGCGCAAGGTGCGCTTCCTCGACCTGTTGACCCTGGCCAATTTCATCGGCGACACCGAGAACCGCTCGGACCGCTTCTGGCCTCAATTCAACGAACTCATGCTATTTGCCGAGGGCGTGCCCGCGGAAGTCGAGCTGCAATCCGACCTAATCGAACTGCCCGGGCTGGTAACCTTGGGCAGTATCCACTGGGAGGCCGACACGCCGTCGGGCACCAAAGTCGAGATTCGCACTCGCACCGGCGACCAACTCATCCAGCAGATCCGCTACTACGACAGCAATGGCATCGAAAAGACTGCGGCTGAGCACAAGAAGCTCCTCGCCTTCCTCAAAGGGCCAATCGACACGTCCTTTGCAATAGGCCCAGGCTGGAGTGCTTGGAGCCAGCAGTACCAGCAACCCGGCGACCCAGTAACGTCGCCCAGTCTGCGCAAGTTTATGCAAATCCAAGCCCGCTTGCTCAGCGAGGACCGCCAGCTTAGCCCAGCGCTAGAGAACATCTCCGTAGAGCTACACACCCCAGTCGCCCTCGGGCTGCGAGCCGAAGTCTGGCCGCCCGAGGCCCAAGTGGGGGTTCTGGATACCTTCGAGGTCTTTGTCCAACCCCAGTTCCTAGAGCGGCCTACCTCGGTCCGCAGCCTCGGATTCGACGAGATGCTCATCAGCGCCGATCCAGGCCTCGACATGCAGCTTATCGATGTGGCAATAGGCACCGAAGAGGAGTTTGCATCTGGAGCACCGCAATCGCTCTTGGACCTCGCAAGCACCGACGGCCAGATGCTGCAAGGCGACTCGCTCCTAGTGCGCCTCCCAGAGGTCGCCCGCAGCGACACCGATGCACTACCGCAGCTATACTTTCGCACGGCTGCCGATGGCGAGGAAGTGCCCACTAGCATCGACGGTCAACTCCTGACGGCAACCTCACACGCCCTGCTCCCAGACGCGGTGCGCGGCGCGGTGCGCTACTTCCGCATTGCCGGAGAAGAGCTAGTGGAAGTCGATCGCGCGTCCTACGACGAACTGCCGCCCGAATCCCAAGGGCCCGTACGCTACTTCCGCAAGGTAGTCGGTCTGGGCAACCAGACTCTCTTTGACGAGGCCGGCGACACGCTCAGCGCGGCCCAGTACAACCGGCTAGGCCGTGCCAGAGGGTGGATCGTCGGCCACGGCCGACTCGTGCGCCTACGCTTTGCGGCTAAAGTCTTTCTCCACGGCACCAAGCTGAAGGTAGCCGTGCGAAACCAAGCGGCTAGCACGCCCTATCAGCCCGCCGACGCGGCCGACGCCACCGCGCTGCGGCCGTCGCAAACCCTATCGATTGCCGCGCTCGGTGCCGAGCAGATCGTCGCCGATATCTCGGTCGCACCCAATCCTTTCACGCCCAACGGCGACCTCGTAAACGACGTGGCCCAAATCGAGTTCTCGCTGTTCAAAGTCTATGCCGAGCGTCCGGCAGCCGTCCGCATTTGGGCCCTCGACGGCCGGCCCATGCGCCTGCTAGAGGGCACGGCCCAAGGCGGTCACCAGCGCTTTACCTGGGACGGCAAGGACGACCATGGCCGCGTCGTGCCGCCTGGACTTTACATCTGCCAGATCGACGTGGACGCCGACGCCGAAGACAGCGCCGGACAACGGCAATCCCACCTTATCGCGGTAGCCTATTAGGGTCGAAAAGAGAGCGCCATGCACACTGTTATTACTAGACTAAGCCTCGTTTTGCTACTCGTTGCCGCCGGTGCAGCCCAAGAGGCAGCCGGCCAAGTCGATTACAGCTCGCGCCTAGGGCTGCAACAGGGAGACGAGACCTCCTTTGCGCCCCAAGGTCCAGACGTCATGCTCGGCGTCCTCGACCCGGCCGTGCGCCGCTGGTACGTGCCGCAGGAGCTCTACAAAGAGTACCACTGGCGCCAGTGGCAGTACACCAACTACGCCCGCAATCCCTACCAGCGCTACGTCGATATCAGTCTCGAAGGCGACTACTTTTACGACCTGTACGGCAATTTCCTCACCCGTGGGTGGTTGATCTTCAACAACTCGCAGAGCAAGCCCCAGCAGTTCGGCAACTCGCTGCTCAAATCCAGCCGCTTCCAACAGTGGTTTTCCGACGTGGTCATCGCCTCAGACGCCAAGGGCCAATACTTCTACACCTTGACGACCAGCGCGCAGATGCGCTCGGTGATCTCGCCGATGGTCTTTTCCAAGCCGCGCATGGACGGCGTGCAGTTCGACCTCGCCACCGACCGCTACGAAGGGACGCTCATCTATTCGCGCTTGAGCAATCCAGGCGGCTCAACTACCGAAGACCAAGAAGTCCTCCGCACCAACAACACCACGCTGTTCGGCGGGCGCTTCGCCTACCAGCTCAGCGACGCCTTGCAATTGGGCCTGCACGCGGTCAACGCTCACCAATCGAACACGCTTTCAGACCGCCTAGTAGGCAACCCGTTTTCCGGTGCCTTGACCGTGGCCCAAAACAAGACCGTGTCGCTGATTCAAATCGTCCTGCGCGACGATTCTCCGGGCGACGGAACGGGCGGAGCCGCCTTCTTCCAAGCCGGCTCGGACGTGCTGATCACCTACGAGGACGGCACCGTCGATGCCGGTAAAGACATCCAGTTTGAGCCAGTCATCGAAGGTGGCTTTGTCCAGCAGGGCTACATTGCCGCCAACGGCCCCGAGGAGATACGTCTGAGCTACGACTTCGACAGCCCGGCCTTTGTCGATCGGGCCTCGTTTCCCAAAGAGGACATCGTCAAAGTCGAGTTCCGGCTGGTGCTCGGCAACGACTATCAGGTCTGGATGACGTCCGACCGCCAAGTCAACCGCGATGGGGAGGCCGTGCTGCTGCTCGTGGCCCAAGCCGACGGCAACGTGCAAGACATCACCAATTTGCAGACCGTCCGCTTCGAATACGGCCTGCCGACGGCGACCCACATTTTCGGCGGCAACATCGAAATTCGCGACTACAAGGGCTTCGACCTGTACGCCGAATACGACTTGAGCGTAAGCTACCGCAAGTACCCCAATGTCCTGCGCGACGAGCACCACACTACATCCGGCATCGGCAGTCGCCGCCGGGCACCGGCTTGGATGGTGAACGCATCCAAAAAGGCCGCTCCCTTCTTTGTCTTTGGCGAGGCGTACAGCATGGATCCGCTCTACAATACGCGCACCTTCGTCACCACGGGCACGGGCGAAATCGAATACGACAGCGAGCGTGAGGGCATCGTCGAACTCGTCGAAGACAACGACGACCAAGACCGCTTCCCCGACACCGTGCGCTTCGACTGGCTCCAGGGCGATTCCCAAGTATTTCCGGGCTGGGACCAAAACAACGACTTCGTGCCCGACATCAACCAAAACGACAACTTCGTGCGCTCCAACGCCGTGCCCGACTACGAAGAGCCTTTCCTCCGCTTCCATTCCGACCGCCCGGAATTTCTCTTCGGGATGGACATGAACAACAACTTCTGGATCGACCAATACGAAAACGACGAAGAGCCAGACTACCCCTACCGCCGCGACCATCGCGGTTACAATGTGTACGGCGGTGCCGACCTGACGCCGCAGCTCAAGGTGATGGTCGGCGCACTGCGCGAAGACCTCATCTCGTCTAACCAGCAAAACAAAAGCACCTACGCCCTCGTGACGTACGACAACAACTCCCCGCGCTTTGGGCGTTTGCGCTTCTTTGAAATGAGCAAATTGGTGGAGGACGACATCCCCAATCCCCTCTTGCAGTGGGCACCGGACAATACCTTGCGCGGCGGCGAATTGACCAAGGTCGAAGATCCCCTGTTGGCCCGTGACACTTGGATCAACCAGCTCTTTGTGGGGCACAACTTGCAGTCGGCTTCCTATAAAGTACAGACCAAACTCAACTACGTGCGCTTCCGCCAGCTAATGAGCGAGGCCCGCCGGCAGGCCCTAGAGCTAGACGAACAGGACTTCTTCTTTGGAGTGATCAACAAGGCCAGCTACCGCTATACCTTGGGTCAACTGAGCTTGGAGCCGCGCTGGAAGAGTGAATTCCGCAAGCAGTCGCGCAGCCTCTTCGCTCTAGATCATTCCACCAGCCTCTACGAACTATTTTCAGCCGTCGTCGAAACTCGCCTCCTGAGAGCCACCCAGCTCCAAGCAGGCATCGAGTATCTAATTTTTAACGACTTCGACGTCGATGCCAACGACTTCAACTCCATTACCGGCGCGTTTCAGTTTACCAATCAGTCTCAGTACTTGGGTTACAGCCTCCACGCCCTAGCCGGCCTACGCATCGAGCGCCAAGACTTCAAAGAGACCAAAGCGCGGTACACGAGTCAGACCTTTATAACGATCTACGCGGGATTGGAATAGCGCGTGATTTGGCGCAACGACAACTTCGCCGCAGCCGTCATCGGCATCGCGTTCGTGGCCCTTTGGCCCCGCCTGACTTATTTGGATGAGGTCGCGCAAGACCCCTTCTTGGAGGTGCCAACAGCGGCGAGTTGGCCCTACGTCGAGGCCGCTAGGGGGGAGGGCAACGCAGCAGTTGCCAGCCCCTTGTATCCACTCTTTTTGCGCGGCTTCGTCGCCGTCGGCCTGGCACCTCGCTACGTCCAAGTCCTGCTAAGCGTAGCCAGTTGCGCGCTATTGGCCCTCATCGGTCGCGCACTCTGGGGGCCGGGCACGGGACTAATCGCAGCTTTGTGCGCGGCTCTATACGGGCCGGCCGTCTATTTCACCGGCTCCTTGCTGCCACCGGTCCTCGCGGTTTTCCTAGTGCTCTTGCTGTTAGCGGCGCTCTTGTGGGCCGACCAGCAGAGCGGTGGGAAAGCGTTTTTAGGAGTCGGGCTTTTGCTCGCACTTTGTTTGCTAACCGCGCCGCAAGTCGCGCTTTTCGCGCCAGTCGTGCTGTGGTGGCTGTGGATAGGAGGAAAACAGCGGGCGTGCTGGACCTGTGCGCTAGGGACGGCTGGCGCGGTCGTGCTGTGGTATTTTTTGGGGATTGCTACAAATGCCGGCGGCTCGCCCGACCTCCTCGTGCGCGGCGGGGAGCACTTGCCTGCGCTGGATATGTACCACGCGCGCGGCGATTCAGCCGTCCTAGCGACTCTGCTGTGGAAATGGGGACTCGCGTTTCCCTTCGGCTTGGTCTTGCCGCTCGCGCTACTAGGCATGGGTTTTGCCGTGGCGACGCGGGAGCGGGGTGCTTTGCTCGTCCTGCTGTTTGTCGCAACCGGCGCGGTCGGAACGGCGCTCTACGGTGCCCATGCCGAGACGCGCATGGTGCTGGTTCCCGTGCTCTTGCTCTTTGCGGTGAGTGGAGTCGGGCAACTGGCGCAGTTGTCTTGGGCGTGGAAGGGGGTAACCGTGGCGGGATTGGTTCTGATCGCAGGATTGGTCAACGCCAGTACGCCAGCCATGGACCGCACAGCGCAAGCCTCGCAGCACCGCCATTTGGGTCGCGCCTATGCGGAGTTGGGCATGACGGCTACGGCGATCGCCGCGTACGAACAGGCCTTGGCGGTGGGCAGCACTGACAAGGATGTGTACCGGGCCTTGGCGGCGCTCTACGACGCCAGCGGCAAACCTGAGCGCGCACTCGGCATCAGCCGCGCATTCGTCTCGCACTGGCCCGCCGACGAACGCGGGCAGCGGGCACTCGGCGATCGCTACATGGCGATGGGCCGTTCCCAACAAGCGCGCACAATCTACCAACAACTCGTCGCGGGCGGACAGGAGTCCCTACTCGGGCGCTTGGGAGATGCGCAACTGACGAGCGGCGCGCTCGACGAAGCCATACAATCCTACGAGCGGCTGCTAACTTTGCGCCCGGATAGCAGCCGGGTGCGCTACCAACTGGCACGCGCCTACGCTGCCAGCGGGCAGGTTGCAGCCGCCGAGCAAGCCTATCGCCAGCTCCTAGACAGTCCAGTCTATGGCGTGCAGGCACGGCTGGAAGCCGCCGCACTCTTGCGACACAATGGCCAGCTAGCAACCGCCGAACCGCTGCTCTCGCAAGTCCTAGCGCTAGCGCCAGATCACCGCGAGGGGCTGCTCCGGCTCGGCGAAGTCCTCTTAGAGCAAGGACGGCCCGACGAGGCTTTGCCCCATTGGCTGCGTCTCGCTGAACTAGAGCCTCACAACTGGCGGATCCAAGGCCACTTGAGCAGGGCATACAGTCAGTTGGGGCGAGACGCAGAAGCGCGAGACGCCGAGGCACGCTATCAGCGGGAAAAGCAGCGCGCCCACCTCCAACAGCGAATCGAAGTAGAACAGAAGGCATTGGCAGAAAAAATTCTCGGGGAAAACTTATGAAGCGCTTGCTTCTCATAGGCTTGACAGTGCTTTTGCACAGCGGCGCTTCGCAGGGGCGTCAAGTATTGCTCGTCGGCCAAGACGGCCAGATTAGCTGGGAGGGGGACGTGGAGGCCGGGACCGCAGTGCAAACTATCGAGCCGGAGTACCGCTCCACGTTGGATCCCAACATCACCGAGATCGGCGTCGCGCCGGTCAATCTCGTCGATTTCGCTAGCGCGGATTTTCCCAGCAGCATCCTGCCCCGCCGCGTGCAAGAGGGGCAAAACCTCGCCGCTGAAATCGCCGAGCGCGGCGGCAGCATCCGTGCCCCGACCGTGTTCGACCTCGCCGAGGCCCAGCTCCAAAACATCCTCGTGCAGATCGTGTCGCCCGATCCCACTGGCGGGGCCTTCGAGCGCAAGGGACGGGACGTGTTGGGCACCTTGCTCGTGCTCGATTTGGGCGCGCGCTTTGGCGTCAACCAAATTCGCTTCTTCCCGCGCAATACGGTCTTTCCGTCGCCATCGACCCCCTTTCAGGAGGATTTCCTCAAAAACTTCGAGTTGCAAGTCAACGACGGCCAAGTGTTGACCGAGGCCGGCAATCCCATATGGGAGAGCTTTGCGGTGCGCACCAACAGTACCGATCCAATCGCCACCATCGAGATCGACCCGCCGCGCTTTTTGCGCTTCATCCGCCTGCGCGCTACCTCATCCATCCCCTTTGAGGTGGAGAAATTTCAAGTCTTTGGCGAGGGTTTCTTCCCCACCGTGCAGTACATTTCGCCGCTCATCGACATGGGCACCCCGGCCAATTGGGGGCGCTTGCGCTGGCTGGAGGAGACGGTTGGGCAGGCGAGCGCCGTGCAGATGAACATCCGCACCCGCAGCGGCAGCGACACGTCGCCCTTCGCCTATACGCGCAAGCGAGTGGGGCGGCAAGACGCCGAAGAAATCGCGTTCTCAGTTGATAATCCCGACCAGCCGCTCCTGCGCGACGAGTACCTCGACCTGCCGGCCAAGGGAGGCCCCGCCGATGTGTGGGAACGCGGCCCCGTGCGCGACGACTTGGCCAATTGGAGTCCGTGGACCTCGCCCTACGATCCGGTTGCCGGCACTAGCAGCGAAGGCGCATTGGTCCTCTCGCCCGGGCCGCGCCGCTATTTCCAGTTTCGGGTTGATTTCCAGTCCGACGACTTAGAGTCGGCCAAAATTCTGCGGCAGTTTTCCTTTGACTTCACAACGCCGCCGTTGGCCGATGTCCTCGTCGGCGAAATTTTTCCACGCGAGGTGCCCGCAGCCGCCGACATTCCCTTTGTCTATGCTGTGCGCGCCGAGATGGAAAGCGGCGATTTGCAGGGCTTCGACAGCTTTGAGTTAGTCACCGGCAGCCGCATAGATCGCATCGAGCGCATTGAACTCATCGACGCGCAGGGCGAGTCCCTCCTAGCACACGACTTTGCAGTGCAAGACGCAGTCGTCGATGAGGGCGACGTGGCCATCACCGCGATCTCCGAGCGCAGCTTTGCGGTGCGCTTCCCTCGCGTGGCCGCGCACAACACCGTGTTGAAGATCCACTTCGTCAGCCGCATCCTCTCGTACAGCACGGCTTTTGAGGGCCGGGGATTGCTGTTGGAGGAAGACGCCTTTCAGAGCGTCCAAGCCGGCGACGCCACCGCACTAGACGAAGGCGACATCTCGTTTAAGTCGGACACTACCGTCCTGAGCCCAGCCGTCAACAGCGGCAGCCTAGTGGGCAGCTTTGACCTCACCGCGTTGGTTATCACGCCCAATGGCGACGGCATCAACGACGTCTTGGATATGGAATGCGAGGTCCTTGCGGTCGATGGCGGGCAGATTGCGGTCAATATATACGACCTAAGAGGCCGCCGGGTGCGCCGCCTTTTCAACATCGAAGGGCAGAGCGGCGTGTACAGCTCGGAAAACCTGCCTCAACTGCGATGGGACGGGACCGACGATCAGGGTGAGAACGTGGCCCCTGGCCTCTATCTAATCCAACTCAACATCGAAGGCGACGCTCGCGCTAGCGCCAGCACGCGCACCGTCGGCGTAGCGTACTAGGATTTATGGGATTTGTGTGATTTATGGGATTCCACCCTACTACCCCACCGCGTGGGGGGTTAAAAAAGGAATGAGGGTCATGCTAGGGCGAAATTTATTGTGGGGGTTCAGTATCGCGGCTTGTTGCACCAGCGCGGCGTGGGGCCGGGCCGAGTTTCACATCGGCGGACCGACGGGCACTTCTTGGCAGGGGCTGATCACCGACGCGCAGACCGAGTACACCATCGTTGACGATCAAGGCGCGGTTTTGGGCACGCTTCCCATTGTCATCGGTGCGGAGGAAGCGGGAGTCGATACCATGATCGCCTACGACGACAACGCCATCCGGCCAATATGGGTCGATCCGTCCGTCAACCTCGCGCTAGACGTGAACTTGACCCCGCGCGGCGGCAACCTCTACACCAGCGTCTCCACCGGCTATACCCGCGAGGCCGCCAAAGAAGTGCAAGTGATGATCGACGGCGACCCGGAAACGGCGACCTTGCGCCAAGTCGATATCTCGCCGCGCCTAGCTGGCCTCAATATCGGCTACGTGAAAAACACGGTCGTCAACTTGGGAGCCGAGATGCCGATCAACCGCATTCGCTTCTATCCACGCCCGGGCTTTGAGGAAAACTACTTGGCTTGGTACGAAATCGGCGTCGCCGACAACACTGCGCCTTTTATGGCCTCGCCCCAAGAGCGCGCGCCGGGCAGGCGCTGGTACCGAGACATCAGCCGTTCCCTCTCCTCGACCAACGACCCAGAATTCGACATCCTAGAGCGCAACGTTGAAAACCTCGACCAAGTCGTGGATTTGCGCTTTCCCACGCGCGACTTGCGCTGGGTCGCCATTCGCCCGATCAACCCCGAGCGCACTTGGGAGATCGCCGAAATGGAGGTGTACGGGGATGGCTTCGTCACCAAGACCTCCTATCGCACTGGCGTGCTGGACTTTGGCCGTCCGGTGGCTTGGAGCAAAATTCGCTGGCAAGGCGAGGTGCCCGAGGGCACCCGGCTCGTGTTGCGCACGCGCACCGGCTCTACGCCACAGCCCAATCTGTTCTGGAAAATCGGCAGCACCGGCAACTTTGAGCGGGTGTCCAAAGACGAGTACACCACGACCTACCAAGTGGGCCGCTTCAGCCAGATTCAAGCGACGTACGACGTAGAAAACTGGAGCTTCTGGTCAACGCCCTACGACTTTGCGGCCGGGCTGCGCAACCCAGAGGCAACGGGCTGGGAGGATGGAACGCCCCTCCTGTCGCCCGGACCCAGCCAGTACTTACAGCTAGAAGTGGTCATGTTTTCCGACGGGAATAAAGCGCCGCGCATCGACGAGATGTCCCTGCTGTTTGCCGAAGATCCCGCTGCCCAAAGCGTAATCGCCGAGATCTGGCCAGTTGAGACCGAGAACTTTGAGCCGCAGACCTTCACCTATGTGGTGCGGCCCGTACTCAAGGACGGCGACCGAGGCTTCGACCGGCTGGAGATCTTCACCCAAGTCCCAGCCGAAGCCGTGCATTCGGTCGCGATCGATGGGCGGGAAATCATCGACGACTTCCCGCCCAAACTAGAGGAAGACCGAATCGTCATTAGCTTTGAGCCGTTTGTCGCGCCGCGCGACAACGAGCGCCGCATCGAGGTCGTCTTCGACGCCAAGGTGTTGCGCTTTGGCGCGGAATTCACCGGTTGGGTGTACGACAGCGCCGAGCCCGAACTCAAACAGCAAGTCCGGCCCGGCAACGCGACCTTCCGCTTTGCCGGCGACGCCCTCTCGGTGCGCACACCCGTCGGCGGCGAACTGGTGCGAAAAGTCACCGCGCATCCCGCGACGCTGACGCCCAATGGCGACGGAATCAACGACCAGACCATGATTTCGTACGATCTGCGCAACATCGGCGCGCCGCGCCAGATTGCGTTGCGGATTTTCGACTTGTCCGGCCGACTGGTGCGCGAGGTGATCTCCACGCCAGCCGTCAGCGGCAGCTTTGCCGCGGTTTGGGATGGCCGTCGCACCGAGGGCGATTTAGTCGCCCCGGGCGTGTACCTCTACCAAGTCGATCTAACTACTGATAAGGGCCTCTCAGCAGCCGCGGGCACCATAGCTGTGGCCTACTAAGCGAGCAATGGCAAGAACTGCTAAACACATCTGCAAAGCCGCCCTACTTTTGTGGGCCATCAGCGGCGGCTCGGCCGCGGCCCAAATCGGGCTGCAATCGCTGGCCTCCCCAGGCGCGGAAGCCCTCGATCCGGCGGTGCGCCGCTGGTACGTGCCCCAAGAGCTGGTCGCCGAACACCACTGGCGGCAGTGGAGCGCCACCAACTATGCGCGCGTACCCTATCAGCGGTATGTTAGTCCCAGCATCGAAGGGGATTACTTCTACGACGCCTTTGGCAACTTCCTCAATCAGGGCTGGCTGATATACAATGTATCCCAGTCCAACCCCGAGGAATTCGGCACCGTATTATTCGAGGCCCAGCGCTTCCGCAACTGGTTTTCCGAAGTCGCCGTGGCCTCGGAGCAAAAGGGGCAATACGCGTACGCGCTGACCATCAGCAGCGACCTCCGCACCACCCTGACGCCCATGGTGCTGTCCAAACCGCGCCTCGACGGCATACAGTTCGACTTTGCCATGGACAAGTACCGGGGCACGTTCCTCTACGCACAGGCCAGTGCCCCGCGCGGCATCACCAATCAAGAACTGCGCCGCACCAATTCCACCACCCTAATCGGGGGGCGCTTTGAGGTGCAAATCGGCGATTTCGTCGAACTCGGCGTCCACACTGCCAACGCCCACCAAGCCAATTCGCTCTCGGAAGAGGCTCTGTTGAGCAATTGGGTAACTGGGTCGCTGACCCAAGGCCAGAATCGCACCATCTCGCACATCGAAATCGCGCTGCGGGACGACTCGCCCGACGATGGCGTGGGTGGCGCAGCGTATTTTCCGGCTGGATCGGACATCTTCATCACCTATCGGGATGGCCGCGTGGATTCGGGCCGCGAGATCCGCTTTGAACCCGTGGTAGAGGGTGGCGCGCCCAGACCGGGGTATATCGAGGCCAACGGCAACGACGAGATCCGCCTGCGCTACGACTTCGACAGTGCGAGTTTCATCAACCGAGCCGCGGCCGACAAAACCGAAATCGTCAAAGTGGAATTTCGGCTAGTAGTAGCCAACGACTATCAGGTCTGGATGACTTCCGACCAGCAGACCAGCGGCGGCGAGCCCGTGTTCCTGCTGATGACGCAAGCGCCGGGCAACATCGTGGACTTGTCCAATTTGCGCGTCATCAGCTTTGAAGCCGGGCTGCCGACGGCAACCCACATCCTCGGCGGTACGGTGACGGCCACTGACGTAATGGGCTTCGACCTGTACGGCGAGTACGACCTCAACTGGAACTACCGCAAATATCCCAATATCCTCGTCGAAGAACACCAGACCGCAGCCGGCATTGTCGGCGCGCGCAGCGCACCGGCCTATATGCTCAATCTGTCGCGCCAGTGGTCCCGCTTTTTCATCTACGGCGAGGCCTATCAGATGCACCCGCGCTACAACACCCAAACGTTCGTCACCCGAGACGATGGCAGCATCGATTACCAAAACGACCGCAGCCTCATGGACCTCGTGGAAGACAACGACGACCAAGACCGGGTGCCAGACACTTTCCGCGCTGACTGGGCCTTCCCCGACCGCCAAGTCTTTCCGGGTTGGGACCAAAACAACGACTTCGTCCCCGACATCAACCAAAACGACAGCCGCGTGCGCACCAACTCGATCCCGGACTACGAAGAACCTTTCCTGCGCTTTGCAGTAGATCGGCCCGAATTCCTCTTTGGCGTTGATATGAATAACAACTTCTGGACCGACCAATACGAAAACGACCAAGAGCCGGATTACCCCTACAAGCGCGACCACCAAGGCTACAACGCGTACGTCGGCACCTATTTGGCTCCGCAGCTAAAGATCATCGCCGGCCTCCTGCGCGAGGACCGCATCTCTTCCAACCAGAAAAACCACAGCGCGTACGCACTCCTGCGGTTCGACCGGAGCTGGGCGCGCTACGGCGATTTGCGCCTCTTCGGCATGACCAAGCGCGTGGAGGACGACATCGCCGACCCGCTCTTGCAGTGGGCACCCGACAACACCTTGCGCCTCGGCACGCTGACCGAGATCGACGATCCCCTGCTAGCCCGCGACACTTGGATCAACCAGCTCTTCCTCGGCCACAATATCCGCGCCTTTTCACTGAGCCTACAAAACAAGATCAACTGGGTGGTCTTTCACCAACTCATGGACGCCGAGCGTCGGCAGCGCTGGGGCCTAGCCGAGACGGATTTCTTTTTCGGGATGATCAACAAGGCCCACTACCGCCATGCGTTTGGCCCCCTCTATCTAGAGCCGCGCTGGAAGAGCGAGTTTATCAAACAGAGCCGCGACCTGTTCACGGACGAGCGCCGCACGACCCTAGCCGAACTCTTCTCGCTATTGGTGGGCACCGACGTCCTAGAGATCACCAAGCTACAAGCGGGCCTAGAGTACTTGATCTTCGACGATTTCGACGCAGACGCCAACGACTTCACGGCGCTGACTTGGGGCGTTCAGTTCAAAAACGAATCGGCCTACCAAGGCTACAAGCTACAGACCGTGCTCGGGCTGGTGCTAGAGCGCAAGAATTTCAAGGACGCTCCATCGCGCACCGAGACCCAATCCTTCATCGCCATTTACGCGGGGATTTAAGCCTTGACGTACGCTTTTGTGGGCGCGTATATTGGGCGTTCGCGCGTAGCAAAATCGAGAAGGTGGCCGAGTTGCCGCACCTTCTCTTTCCTTTAAACCCTATTCGTGGAGGTAGCTTTACCATGAAGAAGTTTCTCACCACCGCTTTTGCCTCGTTGGGCCTTGTGGTTGCCGCCCAAGCCCACGAGCCGCCTGGCGAACTGTTGGTCGCCGTGAACTTTCCCGATGCCAACGTGCCCGTCATCGACGGCAACGCCGGCGAGTGGGCACCCGTGCCCCTCGATCAGTACGGGATTTTCAGCGAGTCCTTGTTCTCGATCCACGGCTTTGCCGGCGAGAACGTCGACCGCGGCGGGCTAGACGCCAGCTCGATGCAGATCCGTCACATCATGGGCTGGAACGACGCGACGAACAACGTGTACATCACCAGCCGCGTCTTCGACAACATTCACATCACTCAGCGTCAAGATCCGGGCAAATTCTTCTGGGATGACAGCGTCGAGTACGAGCTCAACGCTGCACACCAAGCCCGCGACGACCTGAATCCCGGCGACGATGCGACCAGCTTCAGCTACAAGTTCGCCTTCCCGGTCTATCAGGAGACCTTTGAGTGGTACCGCCCCAACCGCAACCTGCCTTGGCTGACCAGCGGCTCGCAGTGGGTCGAGATCGCCCACAGCTTCACCGGCGACGAGTTCGGCGAGAGCACGTACGACTATGAGATCCGCATCCTGCCGATCGAGCGGATGCCGCGCTCAGAAGAGGCCACCGAGGACCAGGTTGAGGTTCACGACCTGACCGAGGGTAGCATCATCCACGTCACGGCGACGGTCAACGACGTCGATGGCGGCGAAGGCGATGGCGACAACCGCATCGGCATGTGGAGCACCAACCCGATCTCGTGCTGCCACGCTGGCCAAGACCTGCTGCTAACCCCAGCCGATCCCAACATCGATTGGGGCGCGGCCACGTCCGTCGAGGCAAATAGCTGGGGCCGGATCAAGTCCCAGTTCTAGGCAGTTTTATTTTTATCGCAGTACCATTCCGGGCAGGTCTCGCCTTAGGTGCGGGGCCTGCCCGAATTTTTAGGAGGCTATATGCTCACCCAAGAACAGGTCGATTTCTACCGCGAACACGGCTATCTCGTCGTCGCGGATGTGTTGCGCCCAGACGAGTTGGAAGAGGCACACGCCATTGTCGATGACTTCGTCGAGCAGTCGCGGCACGTCTCCGAACAGAGCGGGCACTTCGACCTAGAGCCAGATCACACCCCCGAAAACCCCAAGGTGCGCCGCTTGAGCGCACCGGCGAGTTATCACCCCTTCTTCGGCGGCTTGATGCGCGACAGCCGCATCCTAGACCTTCTAACGCCCCTGATCGGCCCAGACATTCGCGCCCAAGGCGACAAGCTCAACATGAAGCCGGCCGATGGCGGCAGCCCAGTCGAGTGGCACCAAGACTTTGCTCACTACCCGCACACTAACGACGACTTGTGCGCCGTGGGCATTGCCCTAGACGACGCCACGCAAGAAAACGGCTGCATGATGGTAGTACCCGGCTCTCACCGGGGTCCGATCCTCGACCACCACCAAGACGGCTACTTTATCGGGGCCATCAGCCCGGAGCGCGACGAGATTGACCTCTCGTCAGCCGTACCCCTAGCGATGAAAGCCGGTTCGCTTTCGATCCACCACAGCCGCACTTTGCACGGCTCGGCGCTCAACCGCTCGGGTATGTCCCGACGGCTCTTGCTGTACCAGTACGCGGCTGTCGATGCTTGGCCGCTCGGCGGAGTGGGCAATTGGGATTCTTTTAACGCCAACATTCTGCGCGGCGCACCCACCTACGATTTCCGCCTCGTGTCGATGACGGCTCGCACTCGCATGCCAGCCGGAGCGCGCAGTGGCGGCGGCATCTACGAGTTGCAAAAGCCGCTGCAAGAAAAAGTATTCGCCGCCGGCTAGATCGCTGCCTTGCCGTCGTTTGTTCGCTTAGGGATCGTCGCGGCACTAGCTGCCGGAACTCTCTGGGGTGTCCTCTCCATTCACTGGTACCCAGCCGAAGAGGTGCTGACCATGTGGGTGTATGGCTCGCCGCAGGAGGCCGAGCTGTACCGCCATGTCGCCGCCGAGTATCGCCAACAGCACCCGGAAGTTCGCCTGCGCTTAGAGGTAGTGCCCGGCCGCAGCGTCGTGCAAAAGCTGCTGACGGGCATGGACGCCGGGCACGCCCCGGACATCTGCGTTCTGCATTGGCGGCAGATGCCCCAAGTAGCTAGCACCGGGCAGCTCCTGCCGCTCGACGACTTGGTGCGGCGCGACCAGATTGCCACCGGCGATTACTATCCAGTAGGCCTGCAAGCGTACACCTACCACGGCACTCTCTACGGCATTCCGGTCAAAGGCAGCACCATCACCTGCTTTTACAACAAAGACCTCTTTGACCGCCACGGCATCAGCTATCCCACCGACGACTGGACCCTCGACGATCTCCTAACCAAGGCCAAGGCCCTGACCATCGACGAGGACCAAGACGGCCTGCCAGATGTTTACGGCTGCACCCCGTACGACATCGCCAGCTACGTGTGGAGCATGGGCGGGGACTTCTTGCGATGGGAAAACGGGCGCTACGTCTCCAACCTCGACGATCCGCGCGTGGCCCAAGCGGTGCAGTTCTACGTCGATCTCTATTTCAAGCACAAGGTCAGCCCGCCTCGGCCCGGCGTACGCAGCGACAACGCCATGAGTACCTTCACCTTTGAGGCCGGACGCATTGCCATCGGCATCATGGGGCCGTGGATGCTGCCGACCTTTCAGCTTTTGGACCGCTTCGAATGGGACGCAGCGCTCTTTCCCCAAGGACCGGCTGGTCGCCAGACGCGCTACGCCAGCGTCGGTTTTACGATCTGGAAGGGCACGCGCGAGCCAGAAGTCGCCTGGGATGTACTCAAGCACATGGTCTCGGCCGAGGCGACGACCAAGATGGCCAAGCTGGGCAGCGACCTGCCGCCGCAGCGCTCGGTGGCCCGCAACACCTACCCGCGGGCGTCAACGCCCTATGAAGAAGAAGTCTTCGTGCGCTCGATGGACTACAATGTCCGGCTCTTTCCCCAAGAGCTGTGGTGGGAGGACCTCTACCGCCGGATGCTCGACGAACTCGACGCAGCCCTCACCGGCCGCGAGAGCGTGGCCGAAGCCCTCGCCGAAGCTCACCAAGTGACCAACACCTATCTGCAGCGCATCTACGCCGAAGAAACCCCCTGATGAAGAGCCAAAACAAAGCCGCGTTCTTCTTTTTGCTGCCCAATTTCGTCGGCTTTCTCATCTTCGCGCTTGGGCCGGTCGTCGTGGCTGCGGGCATGGGCTTCTATCGCTATCAGCTCGCCTCGGGCGCACCTGTCTTCATCGGGCTGGATAACTTTGCTGATTTAGTACTCTTCAAAAAGGTCAACGGCGAGTGGGTGGCGCGTGACCCGTACTTTTGGAAGTACCTCGGCAACACGCTCTTCTTGATGCTCAACATCCCGCTCGCCATGGTCGGCTCCCTGCTCTTGGCCGTGCTGTTAAACAAAGAGCTGCCCGGCCGCATCTTCTTCCGCACCCTATTCTTCATTCCCCACCTGTGTACGGGCATCGCCATCTATATGGTCTGGAAAATGCTCCTGACCTACGAGCCAAACGTCGGCATCGTCAACGGACTTTTGTGGCAAATTTTTGGGGTGTTGGGCATCGCGCCCGAACGGGCCGCCGCACTCCTGCCGGGGTGGTTAATCGACGCTTCTTGGGCCAAGCCCGCGTTGATCATCATGTTCATCTGGGCTAGCGTCGGCGGCTACAACATGGTTCTCTACTTAGCCGGCTTGCAAAACATCCCGCTCGAACTCTACGAGGCTGCTGAAATGGACGGCGCGGGCTGGTGGTCGCAGCTCATCCACATCACCGTGCCTCAGCTAGCGCCCACGACATTTTTCATCCTCGTCACCAGCATAATCGGCGGCCTGCAAGGCGGCTTTGAGGCTGCTTATGTAATGACCGGGGGCGGCCCCGAGGGCTCGACGACCACCATGAGCTACTACATCTACACCCAAGCGTACGAGCAGCTAGAAGTAGGGTACGCCGCGGCGATTTCAATGGTGCTCTTCGCGCTGATTTTCGCGGCGACCTTGCTCAACTGGCGCTACGGCGGCAAGCGGCTGGAGGCCGTCTAAATGGCGCGCTGGCGTCAGTACCAATCAACAGTCCTGATCTATGCGATCTTGCTCCTCGTGCTCAGCGGCATGGTGGTGCCGCTGGTGTGGACCCTGCTGACCTCCTTCAAGTACAACGTCGATGTGACGCTCGGGTGGATTCCGCCGCGCTGGACAACGGACAATTACACCGGCGTGTTCAGCGCCTTCTCCTTCCTCCGCTACTACGCCAATTCGCTGTTCATAGCCACCGCCGTCACTGTGGTCCAAGTCGCCACTAGCGCACTCGCGGCGTACGCCTTTGCCCGCTTGCAGTTCCGGGGCCGCGACGTGCTCTTCCTCGGCTATCTATCGACGATGATGATTCCAGCCGACGTGCTGATGATCCCGCAATTCGTGCTGATGAAGAAGATTCCCGAATGGCTGAACGCGGTGTTAGCAACGGATTTTTTTAGCGGTTTCCTCTACTTAAAGAGTCACTATATCGGCCATCCAGTGGGGCTGGACAGTTTCTTCGCCCTGATCGCGCCAGGGTGTTTCAGTGCCTATGGGACGTTCATGCTGCGGCAGTTTTTGCTGGGCATCTCGCGCGAGATCGAGGAGGCGGCGCTCATCGACGGATGCTCGGCGTGGGGCGTGTTTTGGCACGTGGTGGTGCCGCTGGCCAAGCCAGCGCTGGGGGCGCTGGCGATTTTTACCTTCCTCGGGCGTTGGCGGGCTTTTCTCTGGCCGCTGATTATGACGGATTCAGACTCGATGATGGTGCTGCCGGTGGGATTGGCCAAGCTGTCGGACCTGTACGTCAACGACTACGGGCTGATTTGCGCGGGATCGGTGTTGATGCTCGTGCCGATGATCGCGGTTTTCGTCTTTTTTCAGCGGTGGTTTATTAGCGGGATTCAGCTAGGGGCGGTGAAGGGGTAACAGATATGAATGAATCTTTGCGACGCATCCCGCCGGGCCGCCTCACCGGCGACGAGCCGCTGCATTCAGGTGGCAATCCCATTCGGTCCGAAGATACCGTTCTGAATTTCTGGCAGTGGTCAGCATCGAACTTAATCGACAACACGCAGAGAGGTGCTCTCGCCGAATATATCGTTGCGCTCGCCATCGGGTCGGTGGACGATACGAGAAGGCCAGAGTGGGCTTCCTACGACATTAAAACTCCCGCTGACATCAAAGTTGAAGTAAAGTCATCGGCATACATTCAGAATTGGGCGCAAAAAAAGGCATCAACGCCGCGATTCAGCATTAGGCAGGCTTTCGCATGGAACCCTGACACCAGCACCCACTCAGATGAGAAAATTCGGGACTCGGACATCTACGTTTTCTGTCTGCATAAGCACCGCGACAAGGAGACCTTAGACCCCCTCGACGTGTCCCAATGGGACTTCTATATTCTCCCAACCGCCGCGTTGGAGCGTGAGGCGAAAGAGCAAAAAACCATTGGGCTTGCATCGCTGGAGCGATTGGGCGCACGTAAGGTGTCATTTGGACAAATTCACGACACTATCCGAGATTTACTGACGGTCTCTAAAACGTCGTAAGCGCAAGTCGGATCGTTAGCGAGGAGTAAAAAACAGATGACCCAACTTCTGCAAAAGGCTTTCGAGAGAGCCGCCAAACTTCCACAAGAGGAACAGGACAAATTTGCGCGTTTCCTCCTAGCCGAACTTGAGGCGGAGCGGCAATGGGCCGAGCTGTTTAGCCGTTCCGAATCAGAGGATTTGCTGGAGCGGCTAGCCGATGAGGCTCTGACAGCGCACCGAACAGGACGAACTCAGCCTCTCGATATAGAAGAATTGTAGGCGTGCGTTCGTTTACACTGACGAGTTTCTGGGATGCCTATCGTCACCTTCCTGAACACGTACAACGGCAAGCACGCGAATCCTATCGGTTTTTCGTATCGGATCCTCGTCATCCTAGCTTGGACTTCAAGCGCGTGAGTCAGCGGCGTCCGGTGTACTCGGTACGCGTGAGCATTGACTATCGTGCCCTCGGCGTCCTAGATGAAGGCGATATCGTGTGGTTCTGGATTGGTCCACATCACGAGTACGACCGGCTTCTCAAGCGAATGTAGCGATGTCAACGACTACGGGCTGATTTGTGCGGGGTCGGTGTTGATGCTCGTGCCGATTTCGCTGGTCGGCTGCCGGTGCGGAAGATGTCGAGATCGTCGATTATCATTAGGAGCGAAAAGAGTATGTCCAAGCTCAAACCTGTGACGCCCGGAGAATTGCTGCGGGAAGAGTTTTTGGTCCCCATGGGACTCTCGCAGTATCGCCTCGCCAAAGAAATCGGTGTTCCCGCTCAGCGAATCAGTGAGATTGTAGCTGGTAAGCGGACCATTACAGCGGATACGGACTTGCGCTTGTGTCGCTTTTTCGACCTCTCCAAGGGCTACTGGCTGAGAGCACAGATAGCTCACGACACTGAAGTGGCGGAAGAAACGCTCGCCGCCGATCTAGCGAAGATCAAGCCGTGGAAGGGACTGCAATCGGCCGCTGGCTAATCTGCCTAAAATCGCCGCCTTGCATACTTGTCAGTGCCACGGAAGAGAAAGCTACGAGCGACCTATGGCGTCAACTAAAAATCTACCCATTAACATCGATAGAAAAAAAATCGCCGCCTTCTGCCGTACGCACGGGATTGGCCGACTGAGTCTATTTGGCTCGGTCCTGCGGGACGATTTTGATCCGGTTCTCAGCGACGTAGATGTGCTAGTAGAGTTTCTACCTGGCCGGACCCCGGGCTGGGAATTTTTTATATGGCATGAAGAGCTAGAAGCCATCTTGGGACACAAGGTTGATCTGTTTTCAGGACTGAATCGGTGGATAGAACCCCTTGTCCGTCAGGAGATGCTGCCGCTCTATGAGCAAGCATGACTATCGGGTTACGCTGCGGCAGATAGAGGAATATGCCGGTCGGGCACAGGAGATTTGTGCGGGGAAAACTCTGGATGAATTGGTGGGTGATTGGCAAGCGACCCTGGCTCTAGAACGGGCGTTGGAAATTCTCGGCGAAGCAGTAAAACGCCTGCCCAACGATCTGCGCAATCGCTATACCCAAGTGGAGTGGCGGGCCATCGCTGGGATGCGGGATCGGCTCATCCACGGCTATGACTCTATTAAACACGAAATTCTCTGGAATGCCGTGCACGAGCAGTTACCTACTCTACAGGTGACGATACAACAGATGCTGGACGATTTGGAAAGCGACGACACGCGCTGAAATTCGATGTCCCCGGACACTCTCTACTCGTATTGCGCTGGCCTCTGCAAAGCTACCGTGAGCCAGACTGGCAGTGCGGCCCGAGGATTCTCGTTCCAGTCCAACAGACGCTCGTCAGTCCCCGACAGATATGAAGAGCCCTGCCAGTATCTTGAATCCTCGGCAGGACTCTCCAAAATTTGCCGCAAGATAAATCCCGAGGTCGCCACGGGATTGAGAATGTCCGCCAGTGTCCAGTTGAACTCAAATGTGCCATTCTTCTCATTCTCAATGGGCCCAGTTTCCCAATAGGGCTTCTCAACTTCAATCGGTCTAATCTGATCTTTCCAAGGCCGCTGGAACGGATGAATATCATAGAAGACGTAGTGGCCCCCCAGACGCAGGATGCGAAAGATCTCATTGAAGACCGCGTGCAAATCTGCAATCCAAACGAAGAATCCGTTAGAGGAACAGACTAGGTCGAACTCCTCGTCTCCTATAGACTTTAGGTCGGCAGCATCGGCTTGCACAAATGCGATAGATAACCCTAGCTGCTCCGCTCGTCTAGCGGCCACTTCTAGCTGCTGCTCAGAGATATCTATCGACGTGACGTTTGCCCCCATTCCGGCAAGAGCAAACGCCGCGTAGTTATCGCCGCTGCCAATGACGCACACATCCTTGCCCGAGATGTTGCCGACAACCTCGCGAATCAGTTGAAGCGCGCCGCCAGCAAAGCCGAGATCAGGCTCGTTGGGGCAACGTTGCCACAATCCGTCTTTGTCGCGAAGCTCCTCCCACCACTTAGCAGCTTCGTTCCAGTGGCGTCGGTTGGAATCGTGATACTTAGTCATTGGACTCAACCTTAGTCGGGAACGGGAAGAACGTCCCGTGTAACCTCCCGAACTTTCCCGGGAAACGTCCGTCCCCTTACCCACATAATCGGCTGACCTTTGCCAGCTTTTTCTGGATTATACCATTCCGCTTGTGCGCTTAAGTAATGCGACACATAGCTGCGTCTAAATCGCTGGCTGTGGTTATTGGTGCTTTTGTGCAACAAATGAGAGTGAAACCAGATGACCGCACCGGGTGGAACTTCCACGGCAATGCCGTCCTCGTCGCGGGCATTGCGGGCCAGTTTGAATTCCGTCTGCTGCGACCCCTCAATATCGTCGTGTTCGGCAATGGCCTGTTTGTGGCTGCCGGGAATCACGTATAGGCACCCATTCTCGCGATCTGCGGGGTCGATGGCCGTCCAAGTGCCGACAGTAGTCGCTGTTTTGAATCGCTTGCCAAAGTAAAATTTGTCTTGGTGCCAAGGGAAGCCCAAGCCGATTTCGGGAGCTTTCCAAATGAAGAGATTGTTGATGCCCAGAAGGTCTGGGCCAAGAATATCGACGAGCGGGTCGGTCAGGCGCGGATCGCGCACGCGGGCGAGGAACTCCGGGATGAAGCAACTGGGATGATGGATCTTGTGCATACCATAGACCCCAGACCGCGCGTCTTTGCCGTCGCGGACCAAGGCATTGCGGTCAATGTGGGCCATGGACATTCTGCGCTTCCCGGCGACAATGTCTTCGGCCACTTGTCGTAGATGATCGTTTTCCTCGTCTGAAAAGACGTTTTCGCGCACAAAATATCCATCGCGCTCCCAATGCTGGATTTCGTCGGAGGTCATTCGAAAGGCGTTCACTTGGATTGGTCTCCTAATCGTCCTGCTTTGACACAGTTTATGGATATATATAGTCTAAGTAGGGCCTTAGCGGTCCACCAAATAGCGCATGAGTCTCAATCCCTTCAAACCGTTCGCCTCGTACCTCCGTCCCTACCGCTGGGCCTTAGTCATCGGCCTAATCTTTTTGCTGGGCGAACAACTCGTCTCCGTCTCCATCCCTCTCATCCTCGAACGCGCCATTGACCAAGCCCGCGCCAGCCTAGATCAAGCCGCACCAGACCTGACTTTCCTAACGCACTACGCCGCCCTCATCGTCGGCTTGGGCTTAGCGCAGTGGTGCATGGCCTTTGGCATGCGCTGGCACTTGGCCTCCACCTCGTACCGCGCCGAGCGCGACATCCGCCAGCGCTATTTCGCCCACCTGCTCACCTTGCCTATCGGCTATTTCCAACAGGCCCGCACCGGTGATTTAATGGCGCGGGCAACCAACGACGTCGAGGCCGTGCAGCGCTACCTCAGCCACGGCTTCCGCATGTTCCTAAGCGCCATCCTCGGCTTCAGCTTCAGCATGGTAGCCATGTGCCTGTACGACTGGGAACTGACCCTATACGCGCTGTTGCCCATGCCCATTATGACCGTGATCCTGCGCTTCGTGGGCAGCAGAGTGCGCCGACGCTATCGCATGGTGCAAGAGCAATTTGCCGCCATTAGCACCTGCTTGCAGGAAAATCTCTCAGGCATGCGCGTGGTCAAGGCATTTGCCCGCCGCCTCGGCGAGATCGACCACTTCACCCAACTCAATGACGAGTACGTCGAGCGCAGTCGCAGCCTGATCTACCTATACAGCACGTTTTTCCCCTTCACCTTCCTCATCAGCGGCCTATCCATGTTGTTCATCCTGTGGCTGGGCGGCATCCGCGTCGTCGAAGGGACGCTCACCTTGGGGGCCTTTGTCGCCTTCAACGCCTACCTGATTCGCATGAGCCGCCCCATGATGATGATGGGCCGCATCGTCGATGAATACCAGCGCGCCATGGCTTCCATGCTGCGCATCGAGTCCGTACTCAAAGAACAGCCCCAGCCCGACCAGTACCAAGACGACGGCTTGGCGATCAAAGGCGAAATCGAATTTCGCCGCGCCTCCTTTGCGTACAATGGCCAAACCGTGCTGCGCGATATCGACGTTCACATTCCGGCCGGCAGCACCCTAGCCATCGTCGGTCGAGTAGGCTCGGGCAAGAGCACGCTGGCCCGGCTCATCCCCCGCCTCATCCAAGCCGGCGAGGGCCAGATCCTCATCGACGGCAAACCCATTGAACAAATGCCACTGCGCGCCTTTCGCGACGCCATCGGCTACGTGCCGCAGGACACCTTCCTGTTCTCCGAAAGCATCCGCGACAACATCGCCCTCGACTCGGCCTCCTCGGACGAGGTCGAACGCGCCCTCGAGGTAGCGCAACTAGCCGCAGACCTCAAGACCTTTCCCCAAGGGCTAGAAACCATCGTCGGCGAGCGCGGCGTCACTCTGTCGGGCGGGCAAAAGCAGCGCACGGCCTTGGCCCGTTCAGTTGTGCGACAACCGAAAATCCTCATTCTCGACGACGCCTTGGCCAGCGTCGATACCCGCACCGAAGAGCAAATCCTCACGCGCCTGCGCGACATCATGGCCGAGCGCACCACCATCCTCATCGCCCACCGCATCTCCACCGTCATGGCTGCGGACCACATCATCGTGCTCGACGAAGGGCGCATTATCGAAGAGGGCACCCACGACCAATTGCTCGCGCGCGATGGGCTATACGCCGACATATACCGCCGCCAGCACCTCACCGAGGAATTGAGCGATCTCTAATGCCACCGACCATCCGCGACGAGCAAGAAATCGACAAAAAATCCATCGACCTCCGCCTGCTGGCTAGGCTGTTGGGTTTCTTGCGGCCCTACTGGCCTTGGGCGGCCTCGACGTTGTTGCTCATTCTCGCGGCCTCGCTGGCGCGCCAAGCCGGTCCCGTGCTGACCAAAATAGCCGTTGACGACCATATCGTACCCGGCGACTTGGATGGCTTAGGCTCCCTCGTCCTGCTTTTCGCCGCGCTGCTGGTCGCTCAATTCGTCATTGGCTACGCCCAGAGCTGGATCACCAGCATGGTCGGCCAGTGGACCATGCGCGACGTGCGCTTGAACATTTTCACCTGCTTACAGCGCCTGCCGCTCAAATTCTTCGACCGCACACCCATCGGTCGGCTAATGGCGCGCAATACCAGCGATGTCGATGCGCTCAACGAATTCTTCACGTACGGTGCGGTTTCCTTAGTGACCGAAACCATCACCATCGCCTCCATCCTGTTTTACATTTTCTACTATCTCGATGTCGAATTGGGTCTGCTCACTTGCGCTTTTTTGCCCGTGGCCTTTGCCGCCACCATGTGGCTGCAAAACCGCACCTACCAAGCCTTTCGCCAAGCCCGCACCCGCTTTGCCCGCTTCAGCGCCGATTTGCAGGAAACCTTGTCGGGTATAGAAGTCGTAAAACTGTTCAACTGCGAGCCGCGCAGCACCCGCCGCTTTAATGAAGGCACTGACGAATACCTCGACGCCCGCTTGGTGCGCACCCTGTACCACTCGGCCTACTTCCCCTTCATGGAATTGTGTGGTGCCGCCCTGATAGCAATGGTGCTGTGGTACGGCGTCGGCCAAGTGCTGCGCGAGGAAATCGCCTGGGGCGTTTTGGTGGCCATGCTGCAATACGTGCCCCGCTTCTTCATGCCCATCCGCAACCTCGCCGAGGAATACGCCACCGTGCAGATGGCTATGGCCTCTTCCGAGCGCATCTTTGAACTGATGGACGCCGAGCCAGAGCCGGTTGGCGGTCCCGTGCATCGGGAGCGCATCGCCGGTGCCATCGAATTCCGCCACGTGTGGTTCGCTTATGAAGATGAAGAATGGGTCCTGCGCGACGTTTCCTTCTGCGTCGAGCCGGGCCAGAGCCTCGCGCTAGTCGGAGCCACCGGCTCGGGCAAGACTACCATCATCAGCTTGCTATGCCGCTTTTACGAGATTCAACGCGGGCAGATATTGGTCGATGGCATCGACATCCGCGAGTGGAATGTGGAAGCGTTGCGGCGGCGCTTTGGTCTAGTGCAGCAGGACGTCTTTCTCTTCGCCGGCGACATTGCCAGCAACATCCGTTTCGGTGCTCCTGAGCTATCGACCGCAGCCATCGCCCAAGTGGCCCGCTATGTCAATGCCGACCGCTTTATCGACCGCCTGCCCAGCACCTACCAGCACGAGGTGCAAGAGCGCGGCGCATCCCTATCTGCCGGTCAGCGCCAGCTTTTGTCCCTCGCCCGCGCCCTAGCCGCCGACCCGGACATTCTGGTGTTGGACGAAGCCACCGCCCACATCGACACCGAGACCGAAGGCTGGATCCAAGACGCGGTGGAAAAACTCATGCGCGACCGCACCTCCATCGTCATTGCCCACCGCCTCTCCACCATTCGCAGCGCCGACAAAATCCTCGTGCTGCACCGGGGCCAATTGCGCGAAGAGGGCCGCCATGAAGAACTCCTAGCCCAAGACGGCATCTACGCCCGCCTCCATCAATTGCAATACAACGAGGCGCTCACCTAGCGAGCACAATCAGCCTAGCTTCCAACGAGGAAAAACCTATGGCCACCTACTATCCTTCCATCACCGACGACCAAGCCGCGCTGATCCGCAACGCGCCGTTGTTCTTCGTCGCCTCCACCGATCCCGCACTCGCGCCCGGTCCCGAAGGCATTGGCCCGGTCAATATCTCGCCCAAGGGTGGCGTACCGCTGCACGTGATTGATCCCAATCGAGTAGCCTTCCTCGACTACCTAGGCAGCGGCAACGAAACAGCGCGCCATGCGATAGCCGGTGGCCCCATCACCGTCATGGTCTGCTCTTTTGAAGGGGAGGACGCCGGCATCATCCGCCTCTACGGCAAAGCCACAGCCACCCCGCTCAAAGAATCGCCTCACGCCGCCTTGCTGCTACAAACAGAGTCCGAACACCTACGCACCAAACGCCAAGTAATCGAAGTTGAAGTCGAACTAACCGGCACTAGCTGCGGCTACGGCGTCCCGGTAATGGAATTAGTGCGCGAGCGCCGCGTCGAAGACCGAGGCCGCCGCTATAAGGACCGCAAAAAATAAACCGACGCGACTGGAGCCACGGCCCATACACTCTATCTGAACCTTCGGGCTGCTTCCCGCAACTCGATGACCTGTCTCGTCTCCTGCCACTCTGGCCTGCGATCGAGCTTCCGCAGGAAAGCCGCTGCGGCTGTTGTGTCGGTGAAGGGCACGGTGTCGTTCGGATCAATGAGGGAGTCGACGTACTGCACAGCATCAACAAGCTGGCGAGCATAGGCTAGGATGGCGCGCGCACGGGGCGTGATGATAACGTCGTTTCGAATACCCCCGTTGCCGAGCATACGCACACTAATCGTGTTCAGGACGGCATGCACCGCATCCAGTCCCGCTTTTACCTTCTGTAGGTCAGCCTCGGCCAGTGGCTCTGCGCTTGGGTCTATTGCTCGAGTGAGATCCGAATGGCTGATGCGGCGGTTTCTCCAGTCGCGGGCAAACTGCGTGGCGTTGACGGCTTTTGTGACAAGTTTTTCGATTTCCTGCCTCAACTCGGCATCCTTGCAGAGATCCGGCAACTGCTTTACGGTCAGATTCTCCCTCTCTCCCTTTCCTCGCCCACTCTTTTCTGGGTCCGTCAACCTCGTCAAGCGAAGCATCAAGTCGTCCCAAGACATCTGCTGAACATCCCAGAACAACCCGCCACCGATCTCGTTCAAGAGCTTGACTCGATCCGCGTCGCCGAACAGTTCCCGGAACTCCTTGTATCTGATGAGAGCAAGGGCCCATTCCTTGTTCAGGAGGTCGAAGATCATGCTATGCTCGCGTCCCATCTCGTCCTCGTATTGGGTCAGGTGTGACAATCGGCACATGAAGCCTTTCCATTAGCAACATCAGGAGGCTGTACGCAGCTGTGCGTATACGTATAAGAGAATTAAGAAGCCTTTTTGGGAACCTCATGATGCCAACCCACGCTAGTGACCTAGCCTCTTACGCCACATCCCCCTAGCTTCCAAGCGTTCGTGGTTAACAGCACCAGGCTGGAGGACGACTCTGTCGTCAGAAATCCGAACGCGAGCCAGAAGGCGTTCTGGAGGTAGCACACCACGGTAGTTGAGTCCAGTTGGATTCATCGAAAGATGGCTGATGTCCACACTGTAAATGCGAACTGCGTAGACAACGGGAGGATGCTCTCTGACGCTATTATCTCTGGCGCTACTATAGGATTTGAACTTATCGAGTTCTGAGAAGAGAACCTCCGGACATTCAAGGACACTTAGCGCCTGATCGATATCCTGAAATGACGGCCCAATAGTGCCGTTTACTGCATCCCAAGAATCTTCGCTATCGAATCCACTGCGAACTGCTAGTTGATAAATGCACGTGCGCTGCTCGTGTAGGCGTGTCTTGATAAGCTCCGGGTTCCTGATTTCTTCTGTAATCTCACTAATGGCTCGACGCATAAGCGCAATGGTCTCACCGCCAGGCTCTTTTACGGCATAACGTGCTGCACGCTCGAATGTCTCGGCGAGAGAAACGGCGCGGATACCTTCGTGATCCTGACTGAATCCCGCTAGGGCGACAAAGGCGGGAGATTCCAGTTTGAAGATCTTCCAGTACGTTATGAAAGACTGTACGTCGTCCCAGTAACTTGGGACCCCTTCCTGATGTCCGAGTCCGAAAGACTCTATCGAAGCGGAATACGACTCAGAAGTCCCATGGTAGAGCACCCAGCCATCATCAAGAACGAATGCAAGTGGATTACTCGACAGATCGTCTATTATTTTCTTCACCAATCAACCTCCTGCTTCCGGTAGCGCCCGACCTGCGGAGTGGTCAGCCCGTTGCGCTAGCCACACGGATCCACTCCGAAGATCGGCTGCCAACAGCTCCGTACACCCCTTATGGCGTCCCGGTAATGGAATTAGTGCGCGAGCGCCGCGTCGAAGACCGAGGCCGCCGCTACAAGGATCGAAAAAAATAAATCGACGCGGCTGGAAAAGTCCTAGGGAGAGAGCATTTCGGCAATTTCATCGAGATACTCTTTAAGGGATATTCCGTGGTTTCTTGCCAAAATAGCTAGCGTATCAATCTTTGTCCGTTCCCCCTTTTCGATCCTTCGCACATGGCGTTCAGAAAGTCCCCGTATCTCGGCTTGTTTAAGCCCGTACTGCTTGCGCAATGCGGCAACGGCCTCCCCGAATCGGAGGTCGTACATCAGTTTTTCCCGATCCTTTTTCTCCCGCCATGTTTCGTCTTTTAGGTAGCGAATAGCATCTAGGTCAATGTGTACATCAACCTCAGGCCAGTGTATATAACTGCCTTCACTGGAGATAGTAAATGAAGAACGCTGTTGGGGTGGAATCCGCCCTAGGGCGGGCATTTCTGCAAAACCCACTCTGAATAAGGTATGATCACACGCCATAACAAAGAGTTCCTCACCTACGACCTGTGCATCGGCAATGAGTTGATCTGGACACCCAAGACTCCAAGCCGTTAGCACGCGCTTTGGCACATCCTTAGTCGAATGCACAAGAATATGTCGGCTGCTTTTGAGTTTTGCCTCGTAAAGCATCTGCGGCAAAAACTGAGCGTTGTCGTCTTCGCGCACAAAAAGGGTTCGAAGGTGGTTTCGATGATTGGCAGCACGGACAAACTCACTTACCGTAGGCAGATCGGCAACAGAAGTTAATACGAAAATATCCCGAGCGTTCACCTTGCTCACATCCGGCTTCCTGAAAATGGAGAAAGAGGACGGAATAACGTCATAGCTAAATAGGTCTTGAGCCCAGACAGTCATTTCAGCAGCCTTCGCCATTTTTAGCTCCCTATATCCACTTTGGCTTCCCACTCGGCATAAAGTGCGTCTCTATGCTGAAGCACTAGACTTAACAGTCTCTGTCGCTCTTTGCTCGACGGGCCTGATCCCGAAGGGGGAAACTTCACATTAAAAGCTAGATTCTTGGGTTTACACGCACCAAAAAAGACGCGTATCTCCCATTTGTCCGGTTTGCGAGCGTGAAAATGAGGAGGTTCGTGATCTGAGGAATTGAACCATAATTCTAGGCCTGCCAATTGAAAGCATCCCAACTTTCCCAAAAGATGGCTCCTCGCTTTCCATCACCAAAGAACATATCCAGAACCGGACAATTAAGCAATTATATACAAATTAAAAAATGTCCGTCATGCAGCAATCGTGCTCCAATCCCAGCAACGACGAACACCTCTCTGTCAGCTCATCCACGCTGGCCGCATTTACGTCCACACTCGCCAGCTCATGCTGCCTGATCGCATCCATCATCTGCGCGTTATAGAGCAGGCTGCGTTTCAGAAACTTATCCACCATCACTCTTTCGCGCTGGGACTTCGTTCGATACTGACTTGCCGCGCGAATCCTCTGCTCAAACACGGCGTCACTCGCTGTAAGCCAAACAGCAGCAAGGTTGGCAACATCTAGCGTCGCCACAAACTCTGGCCACAGAGCAGATCCCTCCACTATTATCCGCTCCTTGGAGGTATCGGTCGCGACTTCCGTGACTATCGTCTCAACTTGCGGCCACACATTGACCTTGTAGTGATGGAGCACGTCCTCAATCAATTCGCGCACCGACAGCGAGAGATAGTGCTCGGCCACGTGGTCGGGCACTGGTTCCGGCCATGGACGACCGGGGTGGCGGGCAAGTTTGTCCGTGGAGATTTGGGTCCACCCCAGCTTTCCCGCCAGCGAATCGGCCAAGGTCGATTTTCCGACGTGGGATGAGCCGCCGATCAGGATCACTCGCAAGTCAGCGGG
This sequence comes from Gemmatimonadota bacterium, assembly GCA_009841115.1. Taxonomy (GTDB): domain Bacteria; phylum Latescibacterota; class UBA2968; order UBA8231; family UBA8231. The sequence continues at coordinate 35,809 of VXML01000099.1, forward strand.
TACTTTGTGCATTCGCGTTGTTCAGTCCAAGACCATGCCGCCGCTGACGTTTATCGTCTGGCCGGTGACATTGCGCGCCTCGTCGGAAGCGAGGAAGGCGACCATGTTGCCGATGTCCTCAGGCGACTGTTCTCGCTGCATCGGCGTCGAGTTGGCAATGAACAGGTCAAACACCTCGCGGGCGCTTTTGCCGGCATAGGTGGGATCCACCTCGGCGATCTTCGGCGCCAGGGTGTGCCAGAAGTTGGTCCACACGAATCCGGGGCATACGGCGTTTACGGTGATGTTGTGCGGCCCCAGGTCCTTGGCTGTCAGCCGCGTCAGGCTGAGCATCGCGTTCTTGGCGGCCGCGTAGGTTGGCAGGAAGGTCGGGTCGCGTTTGGCCGCGGCGGAAGAGATGTTGATGATCTTGCCGTAGCGGCGCTCGATCATGTGCGGGGCGATCGCCTTGCAGAGGAAGAAGGGGCCCTTGACGTGTATGTCGTAGTTGCTGTCCCACTCCTCTCCGGTGAAGTTGGTGAACGGAGCGCCGACGATGGTGCCGAAGTGGCCGGCGTTGTTGACGAGAATGTCGATAGCACCGAAGCGCTCGATCGCCTGCGCGACGAGGTCCTGGCAGGCGGATTCGTCCGTTATGTCCGCGGTGATGGCGACCGCGGTGGCCCCTTCGCTCTCGAGTTGGTCGGCGGTGGCCTGCGCCCTGTCGCCGTCGATGTCGGTCGCCACGATGGCCGCCCCTTCGCGCGTCAGGCATTTCGCTATGCCGAGGCCCATGCCGCCCCCGGCACCGGTGACGATAGCTGTCCTGTCTTTGAGTCGCATGTTGATCTCCCCTGGGTTTTTTTGGAAAGATGTCTTCTACTGAGGACGGCGGTCAGACGTCCAAGACGCGATCCTGGCCGGCCGAGACCTCGTCGAGACGGGCCCGATCCTCCGGCGTTATTGACCAGCCCACCGCGCCGACGTTCTCCTCCATGTGGGCGGCCGTATCGCCGCCGGTGATAGCCGCCGTCACCTCGGGGTGGGAAAGCACCCAGTTGATCGCCGTCTGCGCCACGGTGCGACCGTGGGCGTTGGCGATCTGCCGCAGGATCTCCAGGGTGCGGCGCGCCGCCTCGTTGAGATCCTCCTCCAAGTCGCCGACGCGCCGGGAGGCGTAAAGGGTGCCGTCCGGCGGCGGCTCTCCGGGGGTATATACGCCAGAGAGCAGTCCCACGCCGAGGGGACTGTAGGTCATAACCCCAAAGCCTTGGTCGCGCTGCGCCGGCCACATCTCGCGCTCTAGTTCCCGGTTGAGGAGGTTGTAGGGATTCTGAATGCAGATCAGGGGATCGAGCCCGAGGCGGTCCTGCGTCCACAGCGCCTTGAGCACCTGCCAAGCCTGGAAGTTGGAGACGCCCACGTAGCGCGTCTTGCCGGCGCGCACCACGTCGTCTAGGGCGCGCAGCGTCTCCTCAAGGGGGGTCTCGTCGTCGTACGCGTGCAGGATGTAAACGTCGATGTGATCCGTCTCAAGGCGGGCCAAGGTGCGGTCGATCTCCCGCATGATGTGATAGCGCGACAGACCGGCGTCGTTGGGTCCGTCGCCGACGCGGCTGGCCACCTTCGAGGTGACCACAAGGTCGTCGCGATGCCGCCTGAGGACGCGCGCCAGAACCTGCTCCGACGTGCCTCGGGTCTCGTACACGTCCCCGAAGCCATAGATATTGGCGCAGTCGATGAAATTGATCCCCAACTCGACGGCCCGCTCAATGGCGCGCTCGGCCTCGTCGGCGTCCTCCTGGCCGCGCAGACCCAAACCGTAGGCCAGGCGAGATACCTTCAGGCCAGAACGGCCAAACTTGACATATTCCATACTCTCCTCCTGTTATACAACCCGATGATGTTCATTATCGCGCTCGCGAACTTCTGGGGAATATCTATTTTGTTTTGACATAGCTCCAAGTTTCTCAAGAAATGGAGCCTCCGGCAAATCCGGGGGTGATTAAACTCAAAAACAGAAGCGGTAGCACAATGCCGAAACAGCGAATAGCGATTGTGGGAGCCGGGAACATGGCCCGGGCGCGGGGCAAGGCATTTCTGGACACCGGCCGTGCGGAAATCTGCGGCGTCGCCGCCCGGCGCGCACAGCGCGCTGAAAACTGCGCGGCTGAGTTGGGGTGCGACGTCTTCTGCGATGACTTTCGCCGCTTGGGGGAGGCCAGACCAGACGCGATCCTAATCGAGGTTCCGCATCGCGTTCAGGATGAGGTCTCCATTTGGTCATTGGCTGCCGGTTACGACCTCCTCGTGGGCGGATGTCTCGCTTCAAGTGTGGAGAATGGGCACCAGATCGCAGAAACGGCGGCCCGGAACAATCGGATTGTCGAGGCCGGGTTTCAGCGCCGTTACGACCCTGCTTGGGAGGAGATCCAGCGCCTAGTGGCGGGAGGGGAACTGGGGGCACCGGTGATGGCCGTGACCACGGCCCTATGGAACCCGGACCCAGACGGGTGGTACTACGACCAAGAGGCGAGTGGGGGGATGCCGCTGACCCACATGAGTTACTGCTATCTCAATGCCGTCCGCTGGATTCTCGGCAGGCCGACCACCGTGTCCGCGATGGCCAATCGGATGCGCAATACGGCTCCCGGTCGCGTAGTGGAGGAGACATGCGGGGCCCTGATCGGATTTGAAAACGGGGCCTTCGCCTCGGCCACGGCCAGTTATGTCGGCCCGGAGGGCATGACCGACCCACAGCCGCGATTTGTCTGCGCCGAGGGCGGAATCCTGCCCAATGCCGACAGCCCGCCCGGCAAGGATTCCATTACCGTTTTTCACGGGGGCCGTTCTGAGGTGCGCGCTTTTGCGAGCGAGCCGTCTCCGTTCGTTCGGCAGGCAGCCGCTTTCCTCGATGCCATAGAAAGCCGCCGCGAAGCCCGCAGTCCCCCAGAAGATGCCCTGCTCGACGTCGAAATCGCCACAGCCATCTCGGTTTCGGCCAGGGAACACAGGACGGTCTCGCTGGCAGAAGTACGGAGCTAACCATACACCCAGTTCTGATACTCTTCCCATGCGTCTTCACGGCTCACAAACGGCTTGAAGACCACGCGGGCACTCAAGGTATAGTGGGTCAATGGTTGGCAATTCTTTATGAGCATGGCAAAGTCCCACGCTGGATTTGTCAGTCCGCCGCCTGTTGACTGAATCGCGAATCGCAGGGATTCGGTGCTCTTGAACATCAGTTCGAGCATCATATTGCGCCAGCGTCCGTAAAAGAACGGATGGACATATCGGCTGGGGCGAATGTTGTGGAACAAGCCGCCATCTGGATTGGGTTCACCGTGGACTAGCGCATCGGCTTCACTCGCAAAGGCGCGCGCGTTCAGTGGCTGTTCCATCAACGATTCAATCCATTGCTCGGGACTATTTTCGTCAGGACGACCGAGGAAGTAGGTGGTCTTGTCTTCGGGGTTGTGGATATAACTCGCCCAAAATAGCCCTAGCCAATCGCCCGCAAAAGCGTCGGGATGGGCAACGCATGTGGTTTCCAAATCAATGTAATGCGGTGGAACGAGAGTAAAGGTCGTGCTGACCTCAATGCGACGGGGTTCGGGAATCGCGGTCGTCAATCGGACCGAGCTGTCATCGAGCCGAGTGAGTTGGCTTGGCGTTGGCGGAGTTCCGAGTTTGCCGCCAAGCCAACGGGGAATCATGGACCTGCCGGACCGGTCGTAGATGAACTCAAAATTGAGGCTACTTGCCCAAGATGACCGGAAAATGTTCTCCTCTGGGCCGCGTCGGCTGTAGAGTTGGCGCACGCCATTGTAACCGTTCGCCCGTTCAAAAGGGAAAGCGATGTCGTCAAAACGACCTTTCTGGTTCGCTTGAGAGAGTTCATCAACCCGTTTCTGCGGGAAGCCTCCTCCGTCGTTGTTGTCTACCACTTCGACGAACAGGTCGCCATCTATGAGAAATTGACTTGCCATAGTAAGAATCCCTTAACTCTTAGCCCATATCGCCACGCCAAGTTAGAGACGCCTTCCTCCGGCGAATCCATTGAATTCGTCCAGGAACCACTCGGCTTGCTTTGTCATAAAGACGCCGATCTCTTCCCCCTTGAAGGCGAAAGATACCCTGAGCCCACCTAAGTAAATATCCGTGATGTAGACTTCCATGTTGAGCGTCTGCTCATCGACCCACACGGCCGAGGCCAGACAATCGTATTCAATGCCGGGGACCGAGCCGATCTGTTCGCCAAAGTAGTTGCGTTGAGGGAACTTGCCGGACAGCACGCGCCCGATACCGAACTGCAGCACATTGTCGCCCTGACCGTTGGTGTACTCCCAGACGCCTTCATCCTCCTTGAAGGACAGGCGCATCCGCGTGATCCCCATCGGGTTGTCTTCCAAAGCATACCAAGCTCCGTTGACTTCCAAAGCCGCCCTTGCGTCGGGGGCCCCGGGGATCGGCAAGACGGCCAGCCGCTCGATCTTATCGCAGAGCTCCGCGTGGGCGTCGCGGTTTTCGGCAAGCGGCGCGTCCGATAGGTGGGGGTAGAGCTCTTCACGCATCACGACCGGAATGTCGCTGCCGGCCGGTGCGCCCTGTGTATCGGCGATGCACGTGAACAGAAACTCTTTGTCGGGAAAACAGATGGCGTACTGACTGCCCATCCCGCGGAAGGAGAATCCGTTCTCTGGCTCTCGCCAAATCTGATATCCATACCCGCAGTTCCCCCGGATGGCGTTGTCGATCTGGCTGGAGGTCGCGGCACGCACGTACGCCTCTGGGAGGACTCTTTCATCGCCCCACATGCCGCCGTTCATGCAGGCGAGTGCGACTCTCGCTATATCGCGCAGCGTACAAATGACCCCCGATCCGCCCCACGACACTCCCTCGGGCGTGCAGATACACCATGCGTCAGCGGAGAAGCCGATCCGGTCTAAAAATCGCGGTCGCATGTAATCCAGAAAGGGCATACCAGCAAGCCGTTCGACCGTAGCCGTGAGCACCACGGTTGCCGCAGTGTCGTACGAAAAGATCGTTCCGGGAGGATGCGAGGGGGTCCGGTTGAAGAAAGTCCAAACCCAGTCTGGATCGTTGCGCGTATAGGAGGTTGTCGAATGGGGAGTCGCCATCGTCAGGAGGTCCCGGACGGTCGAGGCAGCAAGCCACGGATGAAGTCCTTCCGGCAGTTTGTCCGGGAAGTATTCGGCGACCCGATCGTCGGGGGTGAGCCGGCCTTCGTCGATCATCATCCCGACCGCCAACGCGACCAAGCTCTTGCTGACCGAATAGATCCGGTGCATGCGTTCCGCCGACCACGGGGCCCAATATCCCTCAGCCGCGATTCTGTTGTGACGCACCAGCAGGAACCCGTGCATGCAGATTCGCTCGGAGTCGATCCGCTGCAGGAAATTCAGGATCGCCCG